>NZ_JBYEIQ010000004.1:0-606621 GCF_058386955.1 Fodinibius sp. GM21
CAGTGCTGCCCTTCGGTTTGTCCATAACGGGACGAATACGGGCAGCCCACTTGATATTCCATTGGATGGTAGCGGAGCCAAAGCTGAGGCAAAGATAAGTGTTAGTGATCAGTCATTTGATTACGGAGAGGTTACCCTGGGTGAGACCAGCACTAAAACATTTACGGTTACCAACTACGGAGATGGAGTCCTGGAATTTGATCCATCGCTGGCAGGAACTGACAGTGATCAATTTGTGCTACTGGATTCGCAGTCGATGCAGCTGCAACCCAATGAGGATACCACAATCCGGGTACGGTATGCTCCGACGGGTACCGGCAGCCACAGTGCTGCCCTTCGGTTTGTCCATAACGGGACGAATACGGGCAGCCCACTTGATATTCCATTGGATGGTAGCGGAGTAAGAGGACAAATTACTTCTCATCCGATTAAGATTAAGAGGTTCTATCAAAATAATGATAGAACTATAAGTGTGTTTGTAAAGGTAAATAATACTAATCTTGATGAAACAAATCTCCGACTAATTTATAGAACAGTTGCCAATGATTATTTTGAGTATCCTGAAGCAAGTTTTCAATTAGTACCTAATACTTCGAATACATATGAAGCAAAAATAATAAATCCCAATGGTTCATTTGAGGAAGGTTTTAATACTGGTGATGAAATATTGTGGAAATTGTTAGTAAGTGATGAGAATGGTATTCAGTATATTTACCCTCGTGATTACAATGACGGATATTTAATTGATGATGAATTCAAGGATAATGGGTGGGGATATAGAATACGTATACTGAGTAATCAAGAACTTGAATCAGGAAAGTTCTTCTACTTAGAAAATAATCCGAGTGGAGCTATTAGTTATAGCATAGATGACAATTCTATTTCCTTAAGAAATAATACTGCAATTTGGTACTCAGTTAACCTAGACAATAATGTCAGTGGTAGGATAAATAATGAAAAGGCTTATACATTTTTAGATGAGATTTTAATTAAACCAAAAGATGGGTTAATTCCTCTAAGTTTGAAGGCGTTACTGGAAAATAGGGAATTAGTCATTTCAGATCTTTCTAATCTTGAGTCATTTTCAATAACGTTTGATCGCAAGAGCAAAGCTGCTATGATAAGAAATGCCTGGGATATGGTAATAGCAGTCATTGAACCAGTTTTACCGGCAATAACTGGTGAGGAATTAGATAATATTATTAAAGCAGTTTCAACGACTATTTCAGCAGCTGATGCAGGATATCAAATTGGAACTGGAGATTGGAAAACGGGAGTTAGAGATGCACTGGATTATGTTTTTAGTGATGCCGTTCAGCAAGCATTTACTAATCAACTGCAATCAACATTAGAAAAGAAGGGGGTTTCAAATGCTGCTGAGGTAGCCTCGGCACAAGTCGGGAAAGCATGGTCAATTGTAAATGGTATAAATGAAAGAGCAAAGTTTGCAATTGACACGTTTTTGTATCCGCGCGAAAGTGTTACATTTGATTTCTCTAAAAGCTCAGAATTAGTACTGAATAAAAATTCATTACCATTTAAAAATGGGGAGGTAGGTTTTACTGATGGTGAGCAAGTTTCATTTCGGCCTGAAGCTAATATGCCTTCAAGGTTACCAAAACCTTATTTTGGAACTTTTGCTGATGTTAGGATTTATGACTATCAAGATAATCTAATTGAAACAACTAATTTTACCAATTGGTCATCTTATACAGATGGTAGTTTAGATGTTGCTATCAGAAGCGACAAAAATAATACAACAGGTGGGTTTTTTGCCCAAGACAATTATTTAGTTCCTACCTACGGTGGTAGTCCACATATTGCGTATTTAGAAATAGGATATGAGTTTAGTACATCTTCAACTGGACATCAATATGAGGCCTCTGTACTTCCTTATTACTTTACTTTTGATATGTTTGAAGGAGGTCTTCCGGGGACAGGTTATTTACCAAACAATCCGCGAACTATACTAAAAACTGATAAGATTCCTTTTACTCTTACTGATAATATTGCTCCAAGTGCACCACTACTGACAAATGACGATTCGTACATTCATTTAGAGAAGGAAAATATTTACTTTTACATTCCAACGTCAGACGAAAAGGATGTTGTAGAATTAGAAGTTTACAAAAGTAAAGATGGCGGTTCATATCAGTTTGAGGATAAAATTGGATATTCATATAAAACTGAGAAAGTTTTATATGGAGTTAATTATTCTGGGACAACCGGGAAATTAGGTTACAAATTTCGTTTCATTGACAATGGTGGAAATGTCGGAGCATTTAGTTCTCCTATAGAAATTAATCTTGATGAAATTTCTCCATTTGTAAGACTACTTAAACCAAATATAACAAAAGAGTATCAAATTGGTGATAACCTAATAATAGAGTGGGATAGTAGAAATATTTACGGGACTGTAAAGATAGAATTATTAAAAAATGGTTCTGTAGTAAAAGTTTTAGATTCATCCGCAGATATTTTTGATGGACGTTTAGTAGTTCCAATTGATAATTCTTTTACAATATCTGATAGTTATCAAATACGAATTACAAGCAATGAAGCTGAAGAGTATAATGATATCTCAGATGAATATTTCTCAATATTGCCACCAGAGGCTACCTTAACAGTAACGGCGCCACCGTCGGGAGCAGTATGGGGCGTTGGGACTGAGCAACTCATTGAATGGAGCAGCCAGAATGTGAGTGGATCGTTGGATATTGCGTTGCTCAACAGCGCCGGAAAAGTGTCTGATATTGCGACGGGTACGACCAATGATGGCAGTGAGCCGTGGACAGTGGGTTCCAGCCTTTCGGCGGGCACCGACTATCGGGTAGCAATTACGTCCAGTTCGGATCCTTCGGTGGGCGATACCAGTGGCACCTTTGAAATTACCGCTGAGCCGACCCCGGTCCTGAGCGTATCTCCGATGGAGTTGGCGTTTGGAGATGTCGAAGTTGGAACTAGTAGTACCAGTCAATATACGTTAAGCGGTAGTAATCTGACGGGAAATGTTACGGTGAGTGCCCCCTCCGGATTTGCTATTGCCACTAGCAGCGGCGGAGTTTTTAGTTCAAACCTGACGGTACCCCTGACCGATGCCGAGGCGGGACAAGCCATTTACGTACGATTTAGTCCGACGGCGGCTCAGAGTTATACTGGAGCAATTAGTCAAAGTAGCCAAGGCGCCACGGATAAGAGTGTAACAGTAGCGGGGAATGGGGTGCAGCCACCGGCAGATCCTTCATTAACAGTAACGGCCCCACCGTCGGGAGCAGTATGGGGCGTTGGGACTGAGCAACTCATTGAATGGAGCAGCCAGAATGTGAGTGGATCGTTGGATATTGCGTTGCTCAACAGCGCCGGAAAAGTGTCTGATATTGCGACAGGTACAACCAATGATGGCAGTGAGCCGTGGACATTGAGTTCCAGCCTTTCGGCCGGCAGCGACTACCGGGTAACAATTACGTCCAGTTCGGATCCTGCGGTGGGCGATACCAGTGGCACTTTTGAAATAACGGAACAGCCAACACCAGTCCTGAGCGTATCTCCGATGGAGTTGGCGTTTGGAGAAGTCGAAGTTGGAACTAGTAGTACCAGTCAATACACGTTAAGCGGTAGTAATCTGATCGGAAATGTTACGGTGAGTGCCCCCTCCGGATTTGGGATTGCCAACAGCAGCGGCGGAGCTTTTAGTTCAAACCTTACGGTACCCCTGGCCGATGCCGAGGCGGGACAGACTATTTACGTACGATTTAGTCCAACGGCGACACAGAGCTACGATGGGTCTGTAATACAAAGTAGCCAAGGCGCCACGGATAAAACAGTAGATGTAAATGGGACTGGAGTGGTTAACCCACCACCAGGTCCTGAGACAATAATTTCAGAGTATTCGAATGGGTGGAATCTGGTAAGTATTCCAGTTGAAGTTAATAGTAACGGATTAAGTTATTTCTTTAATTCAATTGTCTCTGCTGATCATTCCTTCGCCTTCGATAAGAAGTACAGTAATGTCTCATTGTCCTCATCCATATCCAATGGGAAAGGATATTGGGTAAAGCTTGAAGATGCTGAAACTGTAGAATTTGATGGCACAAATGTTCAAAGCTTAACCGTAAGCTTAGATCAAGGATGGAATCTTGTAGGGGCAACTGCAGATACCCTTAGTGTACCTGTGGGTATTCAGGATCCAGGAAATATCATCGAAAATTCAACAGTTTGGGAAAATAGTTTTAACAGTTCGACCGGAGAGTATGAGCTTATCGAGGCCAGTGAAATGGTACCTGGCAAAGGGTACTTTATTAAGGCCACGCAAAGCGGACAAATTACATTATCAAAGCAATAACTTGTATAGGGATTTTATTATGCGTTTTTATGTAACAGTATTATTTACTTTTTTCATTTTATTTGTTGGAGTGTCTGCTTGTAATAATGGTCCAACCGATCCGCCTCCACCGCCAAATCAGGTGGAATTAGATATTTTGATAAATCCTAATGGATCAGGAACTGTATCTCCCAATGGGGGTGAGTTTGATGAGGATGAAACTGTGACATTAACAGCTACCGCTGAAAGTGGGTGGCGGTTTTCTAATTGGGACGGGGATCGTTCTTCTACAAGCAATCCGTTTGAATTTACGATTTCTGAAGATATGACTATCATAGCAAATTTTGCTGAAGGATCCGCCTCTGATGCATTTGAAAGTGAAATGACTGTATCAAATGGCAGTGTTTCCAGACCAATTGATTTTGGTTTATTAGATCAGAATGATGTGCAGGACGGGATTGATGGAAATGATTTTGAAAGTCCGCCTATCGCGCCATCTGGTTCGTTTTTTACGGGTTTTATACACGATGGTATGAATCTTTATCAAGATTATCGTCCGCTGTCGGAAGAGGCTACCTGGGAGTTACGACTCAATCGGAATACAAATAGCAATATGAATCTCAGCTGGAGTTTTAGTGATGATATTGAGAATGGAGAACTTAAGCTTGTAAGTGATCCGAATGTTTCTAATCCATCTCTTGAAATCGATATGCTAACCCAGTCTTCCTATACCGTATCGGATCCCAGTATTAAAAGTTTATTTATCGTATATACCGTTTCTCAAGCGAAGAGTATAATCACAGAAGTGGATGATTCGGGCACCTCTAATGTTGGGGAGAATAATCCAAAAAACTTAGAAGATAAAAAATCGGTTAAAGGGAATAACAAAGCTGAGCAAGGGATTGGTCTTGAGAATAGAAAGTGAAAATTTAGCCTTGAATTTAAACAAGAAAGATAAGCCCGTTTTGTTGACAAATTTCATTCAGAAGCCGGTAAGAATTATTTTAAACATCGGATTATATTTGAAGAATAGTTTGTCGGATTAGGTGAGTGAATGTAAGCTAAAACTTTATCCGGGGTCTTCTTTTGGTTACGGTTTAAGCTTAATAGATTAGATCCATCCAATATCCCTCTTACGTTGACTTAAAACATCGAAGTAAGCCTCTTTTTTTTCATCAGTTAGAAAACTGATCTCAATAAGACGAGTCCATTCAGGAAAAGAAGATTGAATTTCTTCTCTAATATTAGCCAATACCTTCTCATTAAGACCCAATCGATCTACACCAAAGTACTTAAAAAAGATATCTTCATTAAAATTGGACTTTTTCCCCTGGAGTGGAAGTGCCATTTCCTCAGTTGGATTTGCTAAAACTATAGAACTATTCAAAAGATCGTAGGCCGGGGAAAGCGCTATTTTATCATCCTGATAAATAAGCGAAAAGTTTTTGAGGTGCATATCCTCATTGCCACAAAGCCAACAAAACAATACCCTTCGAAATAACTTCATCTTCTCAATCATTGGAAAAGTGCAATAATCATCAATAAGCGAAACAACCTTTTCCATGGAATAATCATATTTCGTATCTCGACTCATCCCAGCTACCTGGGCAAAATCCTCTACATGTTTTTTTCCCGTTCTACCTATACGATCAAAACGCCGAATAAAATAAAGCATCGAATGGTCTTTGGCATAAATCAGACCGTGTAAAGGAGTTTCAATTCCACATGCTGCTGCCATTCGCATTGTCACATCTTCATTTTCAGGTACATTCTCATAATCGTTCAATGGAGGTTTTAAGATATAGCTCCCATGTTTATCAACGACTTTAAAAACCTCCCCTTTAACACTAAGCTGGGCACTGAGCTTTGGCTGCACGCCGGCAATAGACATTTTGGTCATCCGCTTTTGGGCTTCTCGGATCTGTTCTTTTCGAGAAAAAGGAAAGGGCCTAAGATTCTTTAATGACGGATTTAATCTGTTCAATCCTGTTTTACTATAAAAACCCTCTGATATCTCTTGGTACGTTATGGGACAGCGCTTCACTCTTCCACCTCCTGAACGGTAACCGCGCCCACAGTATCTTCACCCACAGCCATCAATTGTGAAAAAGGATCATCTCGATCGA
This sequence comes from Fodinibius sp. GM21, assembly GCF_058386955.1. Taxonomy (NCBI): domain Bacteria; kingdom Pseudomonadati; phylum Balneolota; class Balneolia; order Balneolales; family Balneolaceae; genus Fodinibius; species Fodinibius sp. GM21. The sequence goes on from NZ_JBYEIQ010000004.1 coordinate 6,448, forward strand.
TTTTTTTTGTTCTGAGAAGCATCTCCAGGTTTACCCCCTCCGGAAGTAATCCCTCAAAAAATGGGGGAAAGTGATCATACTTAAATTCTTGTTTTTCTACTGGCATGGTTACCGATATCGGCTGACCATCATAATCCTCATCATAGATAAAACGATACTTTTCCTTCTTTTTATCTTCAATGAGTACACCTGCTTTTTCTCCATGCATATAAACATTTGCTTTATGCATTGATCTCCTCCGTACATTGATCCATAATAGGACTATCCAATTGGATTGAAATATTTAAAACCTGACAAACATTTTGCAATGAATTAAATTGAACCGTCTCTTTGCCGTGTTCAATATCAAAGACAACCGTCTTTCCTACTCCGGCTAAATCAGCCAGCTGTTTTTGAGTTAATCCGCTTTTATTTCGATGACACCGAATAAGGGCTGCTATCTTTTTCATAATATATAAATTTACTGCTAAAACGGTACTTAATAGTATTATAATCATAATTATAGAAAATACAATATAATAATATTACTATTTACCGTTTTAGCAGTAAAACAGTTGTAAATGATGGTATTGACTGATGAATAGGAAAATATAAGCTATTTTTACTGTTATAGCAGTAAATAAAGATTTGTTAGTTATATATTATAAGTTCAGTTATCCCCAGAAGCAGGCATTCGGATCTTCTCTTAATTCCTCGAAAAAATCATCAAGAGAATTTACCTCTGGCATGGGATTATAACTATGCCAATTCATATTTGCTCTTTGCCAATAGACCTTCCATAATTGTTGGTTTCTAACCCACGTGATTTTTGCGGCCGGTGTTTTCATTTTCTCTTCGGGCTGTTTCCACTTGGGACGTATGGTATATATGATAATGCTCTGATCCTCAATCGTATAGCCGATATCTAACTGTGATCGAACTTCAGTAGGTGGTCTTTGTTTTTCAATGGCAGAAGCAATGATGGGCTGCCAGTGTTCTAATTCTTGTTTTGTAAATGCCATATTTTAGAGATGATTTGATAAAATTAGCCCTAATTAGGGGTAATTAGGGCGTAAATGCAATTAAACTGGTTGGTCTAGCATTGAACGTATTGATGAAGTTGAGAGATTGACTTGATTCGTCATACAAAATAGGTTTTTAGCAGACATTATTTCCCTAAAAGCATATAGATAGATGACCCTTTGTACATTAAGTAGATCTAAAACTTTCAAAACGTCAAACCTATTCGTGATGTCAATATATTTTTTGGTCATGTGGCTTGAAAAATGCGTGGAATAACAGATTCTTTTGTCGTACATTTTGCAAGTTTTTTTTAAAAAATGACAACTAAGAATTTATCGAGGGCAAACCATTTCTCAATAAGTTCCTATTATTCCCAAGCTACCATCATCCCAGAAACTAAGCAATATGACCAAAGAGATAATTGATCTATTAACTATTTTATCCAGTTCTAACTATATAAGTAAATATCCAGGCCAGACCCTTTCCATATCAGAGGCATCTATTGATCTACATAAGCTGATGAAGAGTTATCAGGATGAAAGAGACAAAGTGTTACAATCGTTTGACAGTTTTGATATTGATGACATTGAAGATCCAAAGTTTTTAAGACGATTAGATCAATCGAAAAAGAAGCGGTTCGAATATCAAAACATATTCAACCTGAAGGTGCCTTTCCCATTACTTGAAGCGAATCCAGCACAGGGAGAAGGACGATTCCAAGTTGATGAACAATTTGCCGATAAAATCGCTCATCCCATTGTGGCAAAATGGTATGACAAATACGCAGACTTTGGAGGAAAAAACTGCTTTTTGTTCAAGAAAGATGAACTTTTCAATAGCATGTTCAAACTAAAGAAAATTGGGCAATATGAAATCAGAATAAATGCCATGGAAAAGGTCATTGATGAGGTATCATTGGAAGGAAGCTATACTTTCTATCGTGAATTTAATAGTGTGCCTGATGCTTGTCGGTACTACATGGGACAAAATGGGAAAGATTACAACCGGGAGAAACTAAAAGAACAGATTGGGAAATATGCTCGAATAAGTGAAAAAGGCGATCCTATTTTAGACTGGTCCGTTATTAATGCTCGAATAAATTCCTGGTGGTATCACGAAGAGAATAAGTATAAGAGGGTATAACAGACTTACTATCCTGTGTTTGTCCAAGATCGGAATCCCTGGTTCTGTCGGTATATTCATAGCATTAGTTTGGTCATGTGTTTCTACTACCAAAAACGTGATCCCTTCATTACTAGAGAGGAGATCGGAATTTTCCTAAGAACCGGTAAGAATATTCCATTACAGCAAGAAGAAATCCGAAGATGCTGGTGGTCAGTTTAATCCGATACATGATGGAAGCTTCTTATTTAGCACTTTTATAAAGCTAACCTACCTCGAATTAAAGGTATCATCCAGAAAGCTTTATTCATTACTGCCTTTATTTAGATAAAATGAATGGTTTTTTCGTGGACAAAAATTTTAATGAGTTTTTTGTATAGCATTTCTAGGATTTTTCAACCAGTACCTATAGAAAAACTCCGTTTTTGTATAGCAAATACTGTTATTATATAAAATAGCTATAGATGAAATATTGCTAACTTATTGGTCTGTAATGGTTTACGTAGTATAATTTGTGAACTCAAATCACTAATTAAACCCCTTATCCATGAGCGAAGTTACCCTACAACGAATCGAACAAAAACTTGATCTCCTTCTTGAAACCAAAAGGCACCAGATTACCAAAAAGAAATATATCACGGCTAGAGATGTCGAAGATCTGACGGGTCTCAATTATCGCACTATCCTGAACCGCTCCAATATGGATCGCGATAATCATCTCTACATTCCATCGGTGCAGCTTGGCCAGAGCAACCGAAAGTACTTCGAGCGGAAAGTCATCGAACGTCTCTTTCACCTAAGCTAAGTGTAATGGCTGGATTACCGAAAGAGATTACCTATACGAAGGTACCGAACTTTATTTTGGAGTACCTGATGTCCGAATTAAAAGGCAGTGAACTGAAAGTGGCGTTGGCGATCTGTAGAAAGACCTACGGGTTTCAGCAGCAGTCCGACCGTATTCCTCTTTCTCAGATCCGAAAGCTCACCGGACTGGGAAAGAATACCATCATCAAAGCCATCAGGCAGCTGGTAGATAAAAAGATCATACATAAAAAAACCGATGATATCCCACATGAGTATCAAATAGTTATCCCAGAAAAAGGTTCAAAAAATGCACCCGGCAGTTCAATAATTGAACCTCCAATAGTTCAAATAATGAACCTCGAGCAGGTTCAAAAAGTGAACACTCAAAAGAAACCGATAAATAAAGCAGAAATAAATACTACTAGTATAGATGTTTCTGATGATGTGATGGATATAGCCCAATTCTGGAAAGAGTTATTTCACACAAAAATTAATCTTTCTAATAAAGAGATCGTTTATGCTATTCAGAAACGGATTTACTCATTTGGAGTAGATAATATCAAAAAAGCGATGATCAATAGAAGTAAATCGCCCTATTATAAAGAGCAAAAGCCCTATTTACGAGCTAGTGCAACCGCCTTTTTCCCTTATCCCGATACTATTAATAATGACTTACATAGAGAATCTAACGATCTACTTACCTATGATGAACGAAATGATCGAATTTATAAGGGATTGAATATAGATGAAGACTTTGAGATGGTTCCTGATCAGCGAGATAAGCAGGGAAGATCTAAATGGAAATGTAAGCTTACCTAAAAGTTAATTGTTTCAAATGTATCAGATATATAGTGCCACTTTTTTCAGATAGTGGGACCCCAATTTCCAACGCCTAATTTTTCGATAAACTACTTTCTACTGAAGTCCCCTTAAGTAAAAACCATATAGATAATCTTCACCACTTCATTTGTGTCAGGATCTAAATGAATGGATAGAGATTCTGAATCATTTTTTTTAAAGCTAAATGAGACATCAAACCCATAGTGGTACTGTACCTTTAAATCATCACCGAACTTCTCCTTTAATTCAGAAAGAGTATCTCTAACATTATATTAATTTTTCAATAGATATGAATAAAGGCTCTAAAAAATAAATTTAACCAGTTATCTATTGTATTAATCCTTAGCCCCCTACTATTTCCTGCTGATTTTTGGCTTTTAAGCTTAACGTTCATTATTTAAAACTTAATATTTATTCGCTGTAGCTTATTCGCAATGTCTTTATGATCCAATAGTGATCATTAATTTTAAAAGGAGAGAATTATGAAACAATCAAATATATTCACAATCGTAATCCTATTCATTGCAATTTTCCTTGTTGGTGCTATCTCTTATTCATCTTTCGAAGAAGAAAAACAGTCAGATACAGCAAACTTTGAAATTTCAATCCAAAAAACAGACGATGGAATAAAATTGAAATGCTCGGAAGGGTGTTCCTGGAAAGAACTTTCATATAGCCACTCAGACAAAAGCCATATTCAAAAAATAAATGAGCATGGAATGGTAACAGCATCTTCTGAAAATTAATTAACTATTGAAAAATAAATTCTCCGCTGTTTTGCGCACCCTTATGTGTAATATCGTTAGCTATCCGATAACTGTTAAACTTCAACTAATTCTCGAGAGATTATGAAATATTTATCAATTATTGTCGTCATGGGAAGCTTTTTTTCGGTGCTTGTGAAACCAATACCAAGGGGAAAAAATTAGGGACTTTTGATGCTATTGTTGAGGGAACAGTAACCAGTTCAAATGGAAATGCCGCCAGTGGCGCTGATGTTCTTATTACCAGTCACTCAATAGAGTGCAGTGATACTCAAGAAGACGGGATCTCGCATGGCGTTACCAGCACAGATTCTGAGGGCACATTTCGTAAGAAAATTCAAAAACCAACAAAGGATCTCATTCGCTGTTTAAACATAGATATTAATGCTGGGACATATTCTGGCATAGAGGATACCACAGTTTCAATATCTACAATGCTTGAATTGAAAAACAGTACTCCCCTTAACAAAGAGAACATAAATATTGCTTATTAATTTACAGTTAGCCTGAGTTCCCAATAGTTTGGGCGCGACTGTACCCGTAAATTCGTCATAGTCGCTTACCAAACATATCATCGTATGTGTAATTGACCTGTCAAGTACTATTGATAAAAATCATCTAAACTTGACATTAGTCAAGTAATATTGATAAATTGATCTGTTATGACTAGATCAAATAATCAAAATAGCGCCATTAAATTTCCCTTAAATGATATTTTGGGTTCGAAAGGACATGTGAAGGTTCTTCGGAGGCTGGCGGAATCTGAACATCCTATAAGTCCTTCAGAACTTATTAACAAGACGAGTTTATCCAGGCAAGGTGTATATGATGTAGTCCAACGATTAGTGGAAAATGGAATCGTTAAATATGTTGGCAGTGGAAAACAGCAGCAGATTATATTAAGGGAGGACTACCCGTTGACTGATATCATATCGAAATTATTCAAGAAAGAGAGAGAACGATATAATGATCTGATTGAACATATCAAGGGGCTAATTGATAGCTTAAATATAAAACCTAAATCGGCTTGGATTTTTGGGAAGCTTGCTCAAGGATCAGATGCATACGGGGATCCCGTTCGAATAGCGTTATTGGGGGGAGCTAAAACTATTGATGAGATTACGGAGAGTTTTAGAGATGGTATCTACGATAATAACATTGAAAATGAATTTGATATCACTATCGACATAAGTGGAATGACAATAGCTGATCTCGAATCAAAGCCAATGTTAAATGTTGAGAATGTAATCTTGCTTTGGGGGATGCATCCTCAACACTATTTAGCACGTTGGAAAGATGAAAGAAGTAGAAATAAGACGCATCAGGATTTGGACCGGAAATCTCTACATGACTCGGGGATATGGATTGAATTGCTCAAAATACATCCTGACATTATTAAACGAACTATTAATGATCTCGAAGATCGAATTAAGCAAACCCGTTCTGGTGAGAAAAAAGAGCTGCAGGAATGGAAACATATTCTTGAGAGCATGTCATTTCAGCGTCTCAAAAAGTTTTTAGAGTCAGATTCTGAACGATCTACCCGTTTGCGTCAGTCACTACCATTTTGGCCTGTGTTAACTAATAATGAGCGAAAAAAGCTGACGAAGATTAAATCAAAACGAGAAGAATATGAATAGGGAACAGTTAGAACATGCTATTCGTGCTGCTTGTGAGGTTTCCGGGGATAATGAAGTGTTCGTGTTTGGTTCCCAGGCAATATTAGGTCAGTTTCCAGAAGCCGATGAACAACTGCGCCGTTCGATTGAGGTGGATTTAAGTCCTAAGAATAAACCTGATTCCGTTGTTAAAATTGACGGGGCATTAGGAGAGAATTCTCCATTCCACCAAACTCATGGCTTTTATGTGCATGGAGTCTCTCTTAAGACTGCCGCATTACCTCAGGGATGGAGAAAGAGGACGAATAAGGTGCAGGATTACATGGATGAAAGTAAAATCGGGTGGTGTATTGAGGTACATGATTTAGCAGCCAGTAAACTTATAGCATTCCGAGAAAAGGATACGCAATTTGTGAGGAGACTCATTCTGGAGGATATGATCGAAATTGAAGAGCTACTAAATCGGCTACAATTAATTGAAACTGATAAAGAGTTAAAGCAGAGGGCAAAAAATTGGGTAGAACGAATGGCCGAAGAAATGGATAGTTAAAGATTTTATTTTTCTTGTGAACTCTCAGAGTTAGATCCCGAGGGATAGTTGGTTACCATATCCGAAGCTTAGGTTCTACTGTTTTTATTACCCTAAAATGCGGCTTATATTGTTTAAGAAAATATGTTGCATCTGCCGCTATTTGATAAGAAAACTGATAGATTTATATAAAAAAATATCGACCTCCTTCTACAGGAGGTCGATATTACAGTGTAAGCTATTTACGATTACAGATTAGTTAACTGCTATCACCTCTGAAGAACCTGTATTTAGGGCATTCTTCGTTGCCCAAAGAGTCCCATTATTTCCAAATGTAATAGCCGTTAATACAGGGATCCCCGTGGCTACCTCAGTGCATGAAAGTGCATCAAGATCGCAGGAGTTGATTGTTCCTCCAATTAAGTCTGCAGGGGCTAATTCTTCAACCGCGAACCAACTCTGCTCATCGATCTCGGCAACATGGAGGTTCCCGTTGGAATCAAATGCCAGGTCCATGATCGAGGTAAATCCTCCGTCAAACACCTTCTGGCAATCCGGGCTGGATCCGCATTGTGCCCAAGAGGCATCCGGTGCTATTTTCCAAATATTTGATGCGTCGGCAGGAGCCGGAAAGCCTTTAAGCTCTCCAACATAGTAGTATCCGTCCGGACCTACTGCAACGCTGGTCGGCACGGGTTGAGCGGGCATCATATCAAGTGCGCAAATACCAGCTCCTGATACAGGGCATCCCGAAAGCTCCTGCATATTTGCGGTGGATACTACTTCATCTGGAAAGACGGCCAGCACCTCAATATTTCCCTGATTATCAATGCGGAGCAAATCATTCCCTCCGGCATCCACCACCAAGGCGGCTTGGCCTCCCAGGGATTGCACGCTGAACGGGTTGGAATCGATGTTATCTGCACCATCAGGACTATACGTCTCTTCAAATGCAAACAGATCAGCTATCATAGTCGTATGCCCTTTTGATACCCTATAAAGGGCCTGACCGGTATCATCGCCAGGGTTTCCCATGAGCCCTTCAATAGCCCACATTGCACGACGTCCAATGGGACTCATGTTGGAGATACCCGGTAACGGGATCTCCGTAGCACCATCAATGGTAGCTATGCCAGCCCCCGCATCCGCCACAAGGATATCCCCGTTAGGGGCCGTGGCCAGATCAAAAAGGGGACCGACAAATCCATTACCATTCATCCCCTGTGCAAGAGTCGGCTGAGAATTGGGTGCTTTATTCCGTATCGCACTAATATCCCCACTGTTAAGGATGCTATGTGTGGTAACTTCTGTTGAAAATATCTTATCCTGATCAGCAGAAGTTTCAGTCGTACTGGTACTGTTATCAGAACACGCTACAACAAATAGAACAAGGCAGACAATCAAAACGTGTATCATCCCTCCCTTGGTTATTTGGCTATATGCATCATTGGATAGAGTTGCATTTTCCATATGTGACCTCTCATATTTGATTGGTAGTTAATTATGTGCAGGGGTAGGCACCAATCTGAGTAGATGAATAGATAAACGACAACATCTGTTATGTAAGAAAAATGCAGCTGATGCTCAAGTACTACTGCTGGGAGGTAAGGAGAGATCCTTATTTATTGACACGGTAGAAGTACCTTTTGTGCCTATATTATTTAACTTATCAGCAAAATCTCTGCTATCATATGTATAGTCATTTCCCGAGTCCGACATCGTGAAAGCCATTACCGGTAATATTGAAGATACCTTCTCGGATGTGGATGTAACCATTGAAGAAACCAATAGCATTGGAACGGTGGAGTTGTCCCAAAACTAATAAGTATAATTTCCTTTAGAGAGAGGGGATGTACCCCTATACTTCAGATCGATGAAACCTCACATCTTAACCGGTGCGGGGTTTCTTAATTACTGTGGAAATCATCAATCTTATCAAAGATATTTTTAAGGGCCTCTTCCTTGAAATGACCGGAGGCAAAGATCTGTCTTTGTCCGTTTGAAAAGGTCAAATGCGTGGACGTCAATAATAGCTTGTAGTTGTTGTCTCTTACTTTCTGGAAGCCCTTATAGGTATCTGTGATATAATACTCCAAGAAACGCTGATCTTTATCTGTCATATGCCCTGTTTATTTCTATTTGATAATTTTTTCAGGGCAAATATAGCAGATGAATGGCTGTTTATTGTAGTGTTGCCTTATCAACAACTGTGGTATGATTCCCTACAATGTAGGTGAATAAGCCTACGGGAAATCTGTATTCGAATAGGTATATTCTGTTATTTTGATCAAAGAATCCGGAAATGATAGGAATATATTTCGGATGACAGTATATTACGTTACGCCTATTTCAGGCGTCTCTCTTGATGAATAGTTAGGGCCTCGCGACGGATAATCGTGAGGCCTTATTTTTTTATAGCTCATTAATTACGTTTACTCGTTATCCTATCACATTAGGGTTTTTCTATAATTGGATGCAGGATTTCGTCTTAAAAAACTCTATACATCGGCCATTTAAAAAAGAGATGTCTTTGCTACTATTGGCAATAAAAGCTAAAAAAATTGGCATATATAAGAATATCGAAGTACATTTTGTATGTGGTTAGTTAAAATATGAGATGTATTAAAGAGCCTTCGTAACTGGTACTTGCGAGGGCTTTTTAAATAGGTCGGTGGTACCGGTAGTTTGAAAACCTCACAGCAAGGATTTGTAGAAAGGAAGGGGATGAATCAACTGGCCATCTCTTTTTCTTTATTTGAATAGGAGTGGCAGTCTTTAATGCAAGACTTACATCCATTGGAAAAAGTGAACCCCTTACTTTTTGCTTTTAAAACAGCACTTGTGCATGTAAGGTGAAGTCCTAAGTCATATAATTGATCTTTGCTCGGCAATTTTTTGCACTCAGATTTGTGTACAACACTATGGCCGTTGATGTTTTGTTCGGTATTTACGTAGTATTTTTTCATACCCCCCTTGGTTAAGAAATAATCGCTAAATATATATGAATGATCGAATCACTATTTCATAAAAAGCATATTTAGCAGATGATATTTTTAAAAGAAGAAACAGGTAGGGCCAACCATGATGGTTGGCCTTAACCTGTTTTGCGTCTCTCCAAATTGGACAACAACGATGTTGACCAATTATAAACCCTAAAAGTCTGTTTGATTTATCATGAAATTTGATAAGCTTTAACTGACCAATTCATCATACGGATTTTATAAAATGAACTACAGGAAAAATCTGAACCAGTTCATGAACAATGGGTTACAAGGATATTTGGTACGTATACTATTACTGCTTTGCTTCGTCCTTTTGAAATTTCATGTTGCCGAAGCCCAGAAACATGTTCATGAAAATCCTCCAACACTCAATCACGGAGGAAGTATTTATGCTGATATTGATACGACCAATCAGCGTTTGTTTTTAGTGCTTAAAAGAGGAGTCTGGCAGTATGATCTAAAAACAGAAGCATGGAAATTTATTGATTCATTGGGAACCATCTCTGATAGTATTGATGAATATGAGTTTGGGTACAATCCTCAAAAAAAGAAACTACAGTTATGGTCTCGTGGAGTAGGGAAGGTCTATGAGTCAGGGGTAGACACTATAGATTTTAAGCGAGTTGATAACTCTCATGATCACAAAAATCAATTCGGACATTTTCCTTTCTTCAGAGATGGCAGGCTATACACCTTTGGCGGATATGGATACTGGGAGTGGCATAACATCCTTACCTTTTATAATGATGATACAAGAGAATGGAATATCCAAAATATTAACTCACGAACCCCTCAAAAAAGAGTTCCATACTCCGGCATCTATATAGCTAAAAAAGACGAAGTATTTATCTTTGGCGGTGATGCCACAGAATACCAACATCCCGATGATGAAATGGCATCTCGAATTGATCTTAATGACATCTGGAAGTTTTCATTTGAAAATTTGCAGTGGCAGAACGTTTTAACATTGGATTTATCTGGCAATGAATTCTTTAAAACTTCGGATTTAGCAAAAGTTGGAAGAAAAAATGCAGGCACGTCTTCTTTTTACATCCCGGAAAAAAGTATGTGGTTTTTGCCCGTATCTCCCAATAATAAAGCCGATCGAACATGCTTGCTGAAGCCCATCAATTTAGAAAGTATGGTGTCCTATCCTGTCATGCAGGCGCCCATTGACAATAGCGGCCAGGTAATACCCACAAATTTACTGTATGATCCTAAAGGAAAGTCGGTAGTACTTGTTGGTATACCCAATCTGTCAAACACTGAGGAATATCCTGTGAGGGTAGTGAAGATTGCACGTGATTCACTGATGGCAAATATCAATCATAAATCAAGTTTCGGTTCCTTGCCGATTTACTATATCCTGTTTGGCGGGGTATCGATTGTTTTAATAATTCTCGGGTATATCTTTATAAAAAGAAGCGGCAATATTACGGATAAAGAAGAACAGATAAAACCACCTGTAACCAAAGAGAAGTTATTGCATTTAGCTTCATTGAAAGACGATGAAAAGAAGCTCATAGAATTTCTTCTGCAGGAAAATAAATTACAGGAAGCCCAGGCATTAGAAGAGTACCTTTGGGAAGATATCGAGAGTTTTGATTATCGGAGACGATTACGAAATGACACCATTAAGTCTATTAATGGGAAAGTTCGGGAGAAATTGGCTACTGATAAAAAATTGATCATTCGAAAAAAAGATCCCAATGATAATCGGAGATATCTCTACGGTATTAATAATGAATTGATTGCTGTTTGATAGTTAGGCCTAACGTCTACTTGGCAATCTTTCAAAATTATTTCGCATCACTTCGATTACTATCCGAGTAAACTAAATAGAAATTATTCTAGTTGGTCTGTTAGGTGTTTATTGAGTTCTGCGAGAATATCCTCTCTGAGTGATTTGTCGGGTATGGTATTGAAAATTTCCAAGAATTAGGGTGCCCAGAATAGAGCAAATCCGCGTCCCCGGAAGGGGAAATGGGAATCGTATTTGAGCGTTGCGATTATATTATATAAAATAGAAATGTGTTATAATTTTGTCTGAATTATTTCTACGAATATCTGAGAGACAGGACACATTGTTATGAAAAAATTCAGTCTTGGTTTTATCCCAATAATACTGCTGTTCCTTTTTTCATTCGGTTGTCAGAACACGATTGATCCCAATGTTACGGAAGAAACAAAACAAGTATCGATCAACAGCTCTGAAATATATCAATACCACACTGGTATATCTGGGGATGAAGAAGTAGCCACAATTGTCCGGCAACCAAAAAATTATGAGACCAGCACCATAGTACGTGATGCAACAACGGATTGGGAAGCCGTCTATCACTATAAACCTGAGAGTGGGTTTCAAGGTACCGATCATGTAGAGGTTAAACTTGTAACAGGATCAGAGGCGGCAAGCTCGGATAGAAATATAAAACTGATTAACCTTGAAATTACTGTTAATTAAAGAATTGTTGAGCAGACCACATCAAGCGGACACATCTCACCTATCTTTTTACGTCTGGCTTTTTAGCTCTCCGTTCATTATTTATCAACTAAATGATTTTTTGTGGACGTTATGAGCAATGTTATTAAGTACATATACTGAATAAAATTTGAACTTACCTATTATCATGAAAACTATTCATCACTCGATTACTACTCTTATCATATTATGCACATTTCTTGCTTGCTCAAATACGTCCGAACAAGGGAATGACCAAACCCCATTTAAAGAAGTAAATGTGACCCTCAGTATTTCCTCTTCTAATCCAGATAGTACCGTAATATTTGAAGCCATCAATAATGGGGAATGGAATGGGTCGGCTCCTGCTGATTCACAAGCAACCCCATTCGAGTTTACCGTAAGTACAACTAACTTTTATGGTACTTTTCACAAATTGCAAGGCAATAGCACAATGGTTGTTAGACTAATGGCTAAAGAGAATGGAGAAACTACGTGGGAGATAAACAAAGAATTTAACCAAATTGCCCAAGTTATACTTGACGAAAACTTTACATCAATTAATGGGAAATAAATCCATTTGATGTGACTAACCCAGATAATAAATGATAAGCTGATCAAGTGAGAAAATTATATAATTTTTTACTCCTAATATTATCCTTGGCATTTCTACAAACGGGCTGTGTACTTCCAACTGGGTGCGGTTTATTTGGGTATTCCTCATCGTACCGAGGTGAATTAATCATTGATGATCCCTTTGAACCTATACGGTTAAATGTGAAGGACACTCTAATTATTCGCCCCTCAAACCATCTCCATATCGATTACACCTATACGGGAAATCCAGATTGTGAGAATGCACAAGACTATGTTAGTGGCCCTGATATGGTTACCGCCAACGTCCAAGAGGATTCATTAGCTACAGTTAATGTCATAACCGAAGGCCGAGATCAGTGGGGTGGAAATGAGGAAAAAGTTCAAATTATTGGGAATGAGGTGGGAAAGACATCCTTGTCATTAACGATCCACTGGACCGTAGAGGGCAATACATACTATCAAGATATTGATTCCACTTTTACCATTGGGCTTACAATTCAAGATTAAATATAATTTTGCTCATTTGACTGATATTTAACAGCTCTGCTTAAGTGTCTCCCTCTCTTAACCAATACGAGGAGCTTAACGTATTGCCCGTAACCAATAACTTACGTAGCTTGAATGACGTTACCATCATCAAATTGCTTTCATCATGTACAAATATTTTATCGCCTCGCTTGTGTTCCTATTTGTATTCGTAATTAGTTGTGACACTACTGATTCCCATAATACCAATTTAGATTTAAGGGAAGCCATCACGAACAAAACGTGGTACGAGCTAAATATCGAGCAAGATCTTTTCACAGGAGAAGTGTTAATGAAATATTCATTCGCGGAAACGGACGTAACCATTGATCTTTTTCCAATGCCTTGTGGGTTAGGTACCTCTGTGGAACCAATTGTTACTTTTTACGAAGAATATTCAATACATGGAGATAAGCAAATCTCAATTGCAGGTATCACGTATGAAGCTTCTTCCGTCTCAAAAGATGAATTATTACTTAAGTTCGAGAATCAAAGCGGAGCGAAAACAAAGAAACTTATCAGCAGGTGTTAGGGATTCTCATCGTCTTGTATCTCCTGCGATGGCTATAATCAAGTATGAATAACATGACCAATTCGGATATTAAAATTGACGAGAGTAACCTTGCTCCTGCCCCTTCTATTATGCAAAGATTAAAAAATACTTTGTTAGGGATCATATTAGGTGCTGTCTTTGTGCAACTATATTTCTTTTATGGAGCTGTAAAGAGTGGCTCATTTGTAACTGGTTCTATTATCATCTACTTCGATAGCTATTACTTCATTGGCTATTTAGCTATTTGTGGAGCATTGGGATGGTTTGCAGGACAAGATTTTTTGGACTGGATGAAAGTTAAAATGAATATGTTGAAATTCTGGTAGTAAGTGCGATAACCAAGTAAAAGAAATAATTTTTCCATTCATTATCTGTTGCAGGCTATTTAGCTTTTGGGGCATGCGTTGCCAACTCAATATTTGACCATCAAGTGCAGTAAGTTACATTTTACTTGATTTATTAACCCCAATATCCCAAATTGCTTTAGTAATACTAATAAAGGGAATACCTCATGAGAGTCTCTATTATAATAATATCCGTACTGATGTTCTCAGTGGTAGGGTGTACCACGAATACTTCATTTGAGGATGAATCACCCCAGAATGGAGACCTTATCCAAGACCAACATTTGATAACTCAAATAAGATCAGCCCCATCTTCTCTGATGGTTAATGGTATAGAATATACCGTAGAATCTTACGCTTGGAGAGATTTTATGCCCAGCGTTGATCCACCAGTAAGATTAAATCTTAATAACACCCTAATTCGTACGGATGGCGATTCTATTCAAAGTGACATCGAAATTGTACAGCATTATATTGTCCATGAAGGTAAGATCTGGCGTCCCACTGAAATTGAAGTTCGGCTAAATCAAAGCAGTCCAAATCAACTGAATATTATATCAAGAGAGGGTCCAATTTGGGAAGTCGGCTCGAAGGTAGATATTGGATTAAAAATAAAAAATCAGGACACAGGCAACATTTATTGGTTTTCAGTATCAGAAGTGCAAATTGCGGAAACCCATTAATACAATTGTTCGATGCATTTATATAAGATATTTATACCAAATTTTGGCATTTCAGGTCTCTGATTATTAGTGACAGATTGAATGGGACGAGCATAACTATTCATTGGAGACTTCAATTGGGTCAGTTATTATGACAATACTTTTTTATACACTTCTGATTCACAATGCCAGTAGCTTTTTTAAGCCTTAGAGGAGTCAAAATTTACATTTTGATAATTATTTGTAAATTGAATAATAAAGATGCCAGTAATACTTGGTGCTAAAAGAAGAAACATTGTTACTTACAAATAAACCAGGAGAGCTATGTATAAACGATTATTGTTAAGTGTTTTATTTCTATTTGGACTTTACTCAATATCTGAAGCCCAAATAATAAATCGAGGCGGTTTAACCCTATCTGGAAACTATTCAAATATCATATCTTCAGCTTCCGCAAGCGACATGGACAGAAATTTTTTGCCTGGCTATGGAATAGGATTCTTTATAGAATCAGAGATATCTAAAACACTCTCGATTCAAACTAACGTTGAATTTTCTTCACGTCGATATGAATACTCAACTAATTTTGAACCGAATCAAAAAGCTACCCACAATTTATTTCACGTGTCTGTGCCGGTAATGGCTAAATTTCAGAGTGCACGTTTTCTTCCTAATTTCTATGGGAAACTTGGTCCGAGAGTCGATTTTTATCTGGATTCAAATGACGAGATGATCACAACTTGTTCAGGGTGGGAATGTGGCCAAATCGAAGACAAAGAGGTAATGGCAAATTCAAAAACGGCTGCCCCTGGCTGGTCAGCTGCATTGGGTCGTGATGTTAATGCATTCGGCAAAAGATTTAGCGTTGAAATAAGATATAATGATGACTTCGGAACAATCAACAAAGATAGTAGCTCAGAACCTATCCAGAAAAAATCGATAGATCTTTGGATAAATATTCCTATCTCATTCAAATAAGACTTGGCGGTTCTACTTTGCCAACTTAAAAATTGAACCAGTTCATGAAAAAATGTACTGTACTTACTTTTGTTTTTTTATTTATCCTCTCCTTTAAGAATAATGCCCAGGACCTTAATGAATATGGAATAAGTTTTGGAGGAAATGCTTCGTGGATTTCAGTTGAATCAATCACTTATGATAAAAGAATTGGATTTATTGTAGGTGTTTTTGGAGAATGGAATACCACTAATCTCGGTACTATAAAGACGAGATTGGAATTTGCCAACAGAGGGTTCGTTAACAATACAACGCTTGATGCTTATTTGGAAAATTCTGGGCTTCAGTATACCAATGAGGAAATTACATTAACTACACGTCTAAGTTATTTCTCTTTGTTTGCTGGACCGAAATTCTCTCTTCTTTCACTGGATTTGAACAATTTTTATATATCTATTGGACCAAGGTTTAATTATCTCATTGACTATAAAGAAGGTGAATACAACACCCAGATAAACAACACAGAAGTAACTCTTGGTGATGGTACAGCAAGTTCAATGGATGATTTTTCAATAGATGGCTCAATTGAAACAGGATTAAAACTTTTCAATTTGAAAGAACACGAAGTCAATTTCGGGGTCAGATTTAATCACGAACTAACAAATT
This sequence comes from Fodinibius sp. GM21, assembly GCF_058386955.1. NCBI lineage: Bacteria > Pseudomonadati > Balneolota > Balneolia > Balneolales > Balneolaceae > Fodinibius > Fodinibius sp. GM21. The sequence goes on from NZ_JBYEIQ010000004.1 coordinate 22,895, forward strand.
CATCTCCAAGTGCCTTTATGTTGAGAAACAAATCAATTGAATTGTTGTTAGGTCTTAATTTGTAAAGTTATTGTGACGTGAAATGTATTAGTCATGAACTCATAACAACCATCTTTTTTTGCTGGCAAAAAAGCCCCAAAATATTGTATCGAACTACACTTTCTTTTTACTATTCTCTTCCAGAAAGTTAGCTAACTCTTCTTTTTCGACTTTCCCATTTGCTAAGTCGATCATTACAGCGTATAAACTTTTTTTATCAGCTTCCAATCGGTAACCATTTACATAAAGAAAGGTATAAATTGCTACCAACGCTGTTCGCTTATTACCGCCAAGAAATGGGTGGTTTTTAGCAAGATAAAATCCATAGGCTTCTGCCATATGAAAAATGGTGTTATGCACATACTCCCCTTTAAACGTTGCTCTTGGTTGGGCAAGCGCCGACTCCAACAATCCTTCATCTCGAATTCCTTGTTTACCGCCATAGGTTTTTATTTGATCTCGATGAAAAGCCAGAACTGTCTCCTTATTTAAGAATTTTATCATTTTGCCAATTCTTTCAATACTTCTTTATAATCGGTATTTGCCTGGCGATAGGCTTCTGCCCATTCTTCAAACTCAGGATCCACAGGTTTAAGCTCCAAGTTAGGACCATTTTTTTCGATGGTTAATTTATCTCCACTTTTCAGATGCAATTCATCAATTAATTGCTTTGGTAGCGTTACTCCTAAACTGTTCCCGATTTTTCTAATTTTTGTTTCCATAGCAGCTTATTTATTTAAATGTTGTTATAACAATGTTATAATTATTTGCTGATTATCCAACGGCAAAATTAAAAGAATATTATTTGAACTGGCCTTTTAAAAGGGGAGGGCTAATGGTTTTTTGAAAAAAAAACTACCATTTGCTGACCGAGATTTCTTCTACCATTGCAACAAACTACTCTTGTTTCTTCCAAAAGTTTTCTACTCCTTCATTTTGAGTTGAACAAAACAATGTTGTCTCGAGAGCGTAAGGCTGTTTAGATCAAATTTTGGTCTTCGCCAATAATGTTTTTTATATCTAATAATGAGTTAACAGCATCCATTGTATATGATAAATATACTCATTGTTATTGACTTCGCAGAAGGATCATTATTTTGAAAATTACTGTTGAAGAAAAGTATACGTAGTTTCAATTCGTGGATATCTTATGAAAAGCCACAATAAAACTAATATAAAAGAGAAGCTGAAAAGCTTTTTTTTATCCAAAGAAGAAATCATCTTTGGATATCTCTTTGGGTCTGTTGTAAGCAGTGATGAGTACCGGGATATCGATATTGCTGTTTATATGAAAGCCATTCCTGATCTCATGCGCCAAGGAAAGCTGCAGTCAGAACTGAATAATCTTTTTGAGGATAAGATTGATCTGGTAATACTAAATAAACTCCCCAATAAAAATCCTGCCTTTGCCTATGAGGTAGTGACAAAAGGTGAGCTCTTGTTCAATAAAAACCCAAGTGTTCATACAGTGTATAAAAGCATAGCTCTCCAACACTATTTTGATACTGCTTATTTACGAGATCAGTTTGAAGATGCTTTCTGCCAGCGCATGACAGCTAATAAATTTGGTAAGCGAAATTATGTATAAACGACTTCAGACCTTAGAAAACAATGTGGCTGAACTACGGGAGTTGAAATCTGAGTATTCTGCTTCTGATATAAAACGAGATAAGAAAAAAGAATGGGCCCTCCGGTATGGGTTGCTAGAGTCGATACAAATTGTTATTAATCTTTCTTGTCACTTAGCCGTCCATCATAATTTGGGAAATGCCGAGACCTATTCAGATTGTATTCAGCTATTGGGGCAATATGATATTATTGATAAAGAGCTGGAGGAACGTTTGATTAGCATGGCCTGATTGCGGAATATCTTGGTGCATGAATATGTTGCGGTGGATGTGGATCGGTTGGTATCATTTTTAGATCACCTGGACGATTTTATGGCTTTTGCCAAGTCGATAAATGAGCGATTTTCTACCAAGTGATTGGGCTACTGGGGTTCTAGTAAAAACTCCGAGGTTTTCTCCGGGTAATGTAGTTGCCCATCTCTTAAACATTACTGAATCCATGGGGCTTTTCCCCACAATGCTGTTACACCTTTCACCCTTTCCGCGCATTAGTTTTCCCCGTATTATTTGAATTCATTTATACACAACATCAAGGATGTTAGAGAGATTGAATGAGCAAGTGTAGGTAAGGGATAATAATTAATAAATCACCAGCTATGAATCTGAGAGCAACAAAACGCAAACTTTCGAAAGACCTTGGGGGCAAACTGCTTTGGACCTTGGAAAAACTGATCGCAAAAACTTCCGAGGTGCCCAACACGCCCTATTTTGATTCGGATCTCTTTGACTGGACCACAGAGCTGGAAAACAATCACGCCACCATACGGGCCGAGCTGGATCAGATTCTTGAGCATTTGGATCAGGTCCCCAACTTCCAGCAGATTTCTACGGATCAGAAATCCATTACCACCGACGATAAGTGGAAGACGTATTTTTTGTATGGCTTTGGATACAAGGCCGAACAAAATTGCGCCCGCTGCCCGAAGACCACCAAGCTTATTGAGCAGATACCGGATATGAAAACCGCCTTCTTTTCCATTTTGGCGCCCGGCAAACATATCCCTGAGCATCGAGGATTGTACAAAGGCTTTATCCGTTATCACCTAGGGGTTAAAATTCCGAAGCCTATCAGCCAGTGCGGCATCAAAGTAGATGGGGAAACACGTCATTGGGAAGAGGGCAAAAGCTTGCTGTTTGATGATACTTACCTGCATGAAGCCTGGAATACCTCCGATGAAATTCGCGTCGTCTTGTTTATGGATATTCTTCGCCCGCTTAAATTTCCCGGCAATGTTCTCAATGATGTGTTGTTAAGTTTGATCAAGCGATCCTCATACATTCAGGATGCGAAAAAGAATCAGGAAGCCTGGGAAGGGAAGTATGAGAAAGAGGTTCAAAAGGTTTAATTCTTTCTTTAAGAATGAACAGAAGTGTCACTTTATTCCTCAAATGGAAGTACCCCTTTGATGATTTCTTTGCCTTTTTTGAGCGACCCAAAAAAGCATCCTAGGGTTCCGCCTTTTGGCTTGCTTTTGTGGAATTCTCCAAAATAAATTGGGATGTTCCTTTTACCTTATCCACCTATGGATTTTAAAACAGGACCTAGGAATTGTGAGCGAAGAACAAAGGGGGTTCGGGGCGAATCGCGGGAAAGCCTATAAGAAAGGCAACAACCGATTTAGAGCAATGAATAAGATATCAATTTAAACAAGACCAACATCTACGATTCCCCCGACACTTTTTTCGTCTATTTTTTGGTGACAAAAAATGGACCCTACATTGCAACAAGCCCCCAAAGCTCGGGGCACGGCAAAATGAACCCCAAAAATAGTAGGTCAAAACAATGAATGGGAACGTCACTTTATCCCCAAAATGGAGGTACCTCTTTGATACTTTCTTTACGTTTTTTGAACGACCAAAAAACGTAGTAAAAGTCGCCGCCTGAAAATTGCGAAACTGTTCCAAACCTCAGGCTGGATAATTTTGATGGTCCATCACAGTAGGTATTTGTTATCTTTTACGGCACCGGTACAAAATTATCCTTTACGCCCTCGTTTTCCACCCGCAATTCGTTATGACGGGATAACAAGCAGAATACATATATTACCTTCAGGGTTTTAAAGTACCGGCATTACGAATTTTGCGCATCAGACCAAAAGATACGGTTATGCATTTTATACCGATGACTAATTATTTTCTGTTTTCATCAGAAAAAGGATCATTAAAATGCATGGATCTTGCAGGTCGATGCAACCGCAAAATTACCAGCCGGCGATGTTTTTGGGTTCCGTTTTTGGATCGTTTCAAAAATGGAACATGTTATTTGCTCACAAAAAATGAATATTCATTATTGATTAAGCTCCATCCATTTCAACTAAAGAATACCTAGGGAGCTTCATTCAGAAACGTTACCTCCAATTGTTGAAACCAAATAAATGATCAGTTTCTACTGCTTTTCCGACTGGGCCAACGGCACGCCCACCTCTTTGGCCATCCGTTGCATTCTGCTACGTATTTGCCTGACAATCTTCGGAAAATCTTTGGCCCGATTAAAGCGCTCTTCCGGATCGGTTTTGAGGTTAAAAAGCTGCGTATTTTTAGAAGCGGTCCGCAGTTTCCAGTCTCCTACAACCATAGCCTCTAACTTGCCATACAGAAAATAGGCGTATTGATTGCGAGGCGAGTTTGTGTGTTGCCCGCTCAGCCATGGCATCAGGTCGTACCCATCCAGGGGATAATGGGGGAGCTGAGCACCTCCAATTTCCATAAGGGTTCGGTACATGTCCGGCGTAGCGGCCAATTGTGAGGACACCTGACCCGCCGGAATCTGGTTGGGCCATCGAATGATACCCGGCACGCGCGTCCCACCTTCGTAGGTCGTGCGTTTGGAGCCCCGAAGCGAGCCTGTCGATCCCTGGTGCCGCGGACTAACACCAGCTTTAAGCATACGCCGGGGCAGGGTTTTCCACGGTCCGTTATCGGATGCAAAAAATATGAGCGTATTTTCGGATATGCCCTGCTCGTCAAGCGTTTTAAGAATTTGTCCCACGCTCCAGTCAATAGTTTGAACCACATCCCCGTACAGTCCGGCCTCTGAGCGTCCCCGAAATGCGGACGTGGTACGAATGGGCAGGTGCGGCATATTATACGCCAGGTAAAAGAAAAACGGCTGTTTGTTATTACTATGCTCATTGATAAAGCGCGTGGCTTCCTTGGTGTAGCGGACCGTTAATGAATCGAGGGTAACCGGCCCATCTATCACGTCATCATTTCGGTACATGCGTAAAGGTTCGGTAGTGGGATACCAGGGAGGTTGATAATCGTGGGAATAGGGGAGGCCCAGCCACGAGTCAAATCCCTGCCCGGTGGGTAAGTATTTCTTCTTTTGATATCCGAGGTGCCATTTTCCCGCCATCCCTGTGTGATATCCGGCTTCTTTGAGCCCTTCAGCCAGGGTGATTACACTATCAGGCAAGCCACCTTTTCCTCCGACTCCCGTTCGTCCGCCATACCCAACACGCGGCAAATAAAGTCCGGTCATCAGCTGCGTCCGGGAAGGCACGCATAGCGACCCGGTAAGATATGAGGTGAATCGCATGCCCTGATCCGCAAGCGAATCGATATGTGGGGTGCGGATAGTGGGACTGCCATAACTGCTTAGATCCCCGTAGCCCAAATCATCGGTAAACAGGACAATGATATTTGGTCTTTCGGCATGGGATCGCTCCTCATATCCCAACAACAAAGCTGCCGGGAGGAACAGCAAGATGAGCAAAAACAGGTAATATTTTTTCAGAATATATTTCATTCTTTGGCCACTAATCAGTCATTGGTAATCTTTCATTAAATTATAGTCGGGGCACAAATTCTGCAAGTAGGTTGGTTTATTTTAAGCGGAATGATTTTAGGGAAGAAACAGTATAGTAAGCTATTCTCCCGTATCCGTCCAGGACCGAAATCCCCGGTTCTTCCAGTTGATGATCGATAAGTAGGCGCCTTCCTGTTGGCTTACTACGCTGTCGGAATAAGCTTCCAGCATGTCACCCGCCTTTTGAAAAACTGATTCCTCGGGATAATCGTAATAACTGGCTATATCGTAATCATTTTCTTTGGTGGGATAGGGGATAGCGCCTTCATCGGGAAAGGCAAAAGAGGTAAGGTCCAGCGAATCATTAAGCATCTGCTCAAAATCATTGCACATCCAGCGGGTATCTTCGGTTGACTGACACAGGAAGGCAAACGAATGTTCGGGATACCGCAAGAATGTTTCTATCTCGGGTGATACAAATAAGCTCGTATCACCGGTTACCTGTAGTGAAGACTCATCCACCGCCAGCTGATAGGTGAAACGCTGACTTTGGTACGAAAAGCTAAGGTTATATGTACCGGGTTCTACATCCAGCGTGAACCCATTTTGAGCCGGTCCCAGCGCCGTAAGGCATACCGTTTGATCTTTTATCCCGTCAATAACGATTTGCTTAGCCGAAGAGGTTGAGGAAAGCTCTGAAACGATCCGGTAGTTCATGCATGGATAGATATCCTCGGTTTTCATTTGGAGCTCAACATGGGGCTCTACCGGAGTATTCATGGCATTAGCTTGGTCATGGGTTTCAATTACCGAAAAAGTGATACCCTCATCGATAGAGAGTAGATCCGATTCATTTTCCGGTCCCGAGAGGTTATTGCAACCTGCAATGATGAGAAGAATGGTCCCCAATAGAATGCTTGAGTCAGCCCAATACATGATGACAACAGATTATTTTGTACGCTTTTACAAAATCAACTTACAAATCAAAGGAGATATTGTCCATATCTTTCTAATCAGGAGTTACATAGAAGAAGGAATACCCCATTTTTTATAATTCGAACACAATTCTAAGCCCGTCCAGTGGAATGTCACATTGTGACCCTCCGATAAATCGGAGGATTCCACGGAGGAGCTTGATATTTATGGTTGCATCAAGGTAAAAGGAACATCCTACTTAAGTAATATAAAATGATCTGCGCTAACATAACAGAACCGAAGTTTATGATTCGATTAAATTCTTCGGGTGCTTGGCTAAATCTGGAAACTCTCGGATTAGCTGCTTGTCCAAAGTAATTAAGTCGAGATCAAGATCTTTTGCTAAACTCACAAATTCACAATCATAAGAGGAACAGGCTGATTGGCTTACATGCTGAAGTACTTGTACCGAATTAACCTGAAATTGGTGATCTTTCATTTGAAGTTCAGCCTTTTCCATAATTAGCAAAGCCTCGGACAAGTCAATTAGCTCTTTTCTTAAATATTGTGTTATCACATTTCGAAATTCACTTTGCCAAAGGGTAGGAGCCATCCATTGAGGATCCTTTTGATAGAGCTTGTCACAAAGATCTGTTGCATCTGATGGAAGCCAAAAGTGAGCAAGAATATTCGTATCAACAACGATCATGGACGCCCTTGATTAATGGCAGATTCAATTTCTTCAGAAGACAGACTCCCTTTCGCTTTTTTACGCAATCGACGTGCTTCTTGTAGGATATCGTCAGTAGAAACCTGTTGGGGTTTGACGGTTTGTTCTAAACAGGCAATAATTTCACTGTTGATACTACGATGGTGAGCATTCGCCTGCTCGCGGACGCGATCATAAATTTCTTCCGGAATGTTTTTTACGGTGATACTGGGCATGTGACATTAGTTTCGTTATGGTTTCTATATGAAACTAAAAAGGATGGGCAATTATTGCAAGACAATTGCTACGCCATCTATGCGTAGATCCAGAAGCTATTTAGAGCAGGCGGAGTTTCTTCTCTATAAATATGGAGGGATTTAATACCAGTATCCACGTTACGGTTTTAAACAGGACCTAAGAATTGTAAGCGAAGGCCTGTCAGGGTGCGCAAAAGCATTTCATACCGGTGATATCTTAGAAATAGGTACAATAGAATAAGGACCATTGAAATGGTCGCACCCAAAGGCCAGAGCAGGGTTCACAATTCTCAGTCTTGATTTTTTGGTTCGTTTTGGATCAAGCCCCGTGGAATGCCACGTAGTGGCCCTCCGAATTTCGGAGGATTCCACCAGGGCAAGCCAAAATGAACACCACAACCTTTGGACACAAAAATGAATATTTAATTACTGGCCATCCCGATGGATGGGGGGATTCTACGGAGCAGGGTTAATCCACCCTGGCACCTGTACCTTGAATCTTACCACATGCATCCTGCCACTTGTATCCTATAACTTGCATTCTGAAACCAAAACCACCGTCCTTAGTCCCCGGTCAGCTGTCCCCAATCCAACATTCAACATCTAACCTTCAACATTCAAAACCACAAACTTAGATACCAATCGTAAATCTGAGAAACTTAAAATTTTTAACTTAACACTTAAAACTTATCTAAAACCAACTTGAAACTAACCATTCCAACCATTACCCTTAGTGAGTTGTAAAATCAAGATGATAAGCTATGAGCAAGAATAGTATAGAGACGCTTTGAGAACACCAATACGATTCTCATTTCAGGTTCATAAAACAATACATTTTCATTACCTTGAGGCCTGTTAATCACAGGTCAACATCGTCATCAATTTTTATTCGATTATAGGGATATGGACGCTAAAGCTTTTTTCAGGATTGTAATTGCAGGCATTTTTCTTCTTATAGGATTAGTTATCTCCGATGGTCAAGCCCAAAATCAACAAATACCGGGTCAGCAGTTCCGCTTGGGTGAACGCATTATCCGTGTGGCCGAACCCGGACAACTGGCCGATACCTTAAATGTGTGGGGTGATGTTGGAAGTCCCGGCCGATATTTAGTACCCCGGAATACAACATTGCCCGAACTCATTTCTTACAGTTTTGGCCCTCGTACTATCAGTGATCAGCAAACGCAATTGGATTGGTCCAAAATGAGAATTGAGGTCAATATATCGGAGTACAACGTAAAAACCGGAATGGAAGAGATAACCAGTTTTAAGTATCGATTAAATGAACCTTTACCGGATGGTATGCGGACTTTTAATCTCGAAAATAATCAAGTGGTGGCCTTACAGGTTAAGCGCCGACCTTCCTTTGTGGATTATATGCGTGTTATTGGTCCCATCGTGTCAACGGTGGCAACGAGTATTCTAATTATCGATCGCCTTTAACCTTGTTTAATGTAATAGACTCATCTGTTTAAGAGTATCCATTTTGACCATTTGATATAACCAAGAGATGTTAAATAAAGATTCAAAAATCTATATTGCCGGTCACCGCGGAATGGTGGGATCAGCCGTGAAGCGCAAGCTGGAACAAGAGGGCTATGAAAACCTCATCTATAAAACAAGCTCTGAGCTTGACTTGCGAAATCAGCAGGCAGTAAAACAATTCTTTGAAGCACAACAACCTGATGTAGTTGTCGATGCTGCGGCCCGGGTTGGCGGTATCATGGCTAATAATGAATATCCCTGGCAGTTTTTGTATGAAAACCTGGAGATTCAGAACAACATCATCTCTTCTGCTCACCAGCAGGAAGTAGACAAGCTGATCTTCCTGGGAAGTTCCTGCATTTATCCCAAGCATGCCGATCAGCCGATGAGTGAAGATTCACTACTTGCTGGACCGTTGGAGACAACCAATCAATGGTATGCTATAGCCAAGATTGCCGGAGTGAAGATGGTGGATGCTCTGCGCCGACAGTACGATCGTGACTACGTATCGCTGATGCCCACCAACCTGTATGGACCTAATGACAATTTTGACCTGGAAACTTCCCACGTGTTACCTGCGATGATACGCAAGTTTCATGAAGCGAAACAAAACGGACACAGCCCTGTACCTTTGTGGGGCACGGGCTCACCCATGCGTGAATTTCTGCATGTGGATGATGTAGCCGATGCGGTATTTTTTACCCTTAATAATGAAATGGAGCATGATCTGTATAATGTAGGAACCGGTAAGGATATTACAATTAAAGATCTGGCTTTATTGATACAAGATATTGTAGGACACAATGGTGATATTAACTGGGATACCTCCAAACCCGACGGTACGACCCGAAAGTTGATGGATGTAAGCCGCATGACGGAGGCCGGCTGGACGTACAATATCGAGCTGGAAGATGGTATCAAAGCTACCTACGATTGGTTTTTGGATAATTTGGATAAGATTAAGGAAGTAGAAATAAAATCTTGAATGTCCCCCTTGTGGCAATTTCAGCTTGAAAAGCAGTAAATGAAGTTAGAAGGGGGCTATGGGGGATGATGTCTATCCCTCTAATTTATGAATGTATGTTCTTTTAAAGATTAATGAAGTGTTCATTTTTTCAATCAAGAAAAAATGACCCAAAAGTGTTGGTGATGCACCTTTTTTCTTGATAAAAAAGGGTCTAAAAAATCAAGACTTAGAATTTTGAATTCGGCTTCGGCCTGCAAGATGCATGCATTTAAATGATCCTTGATCTAATGGAATGGATATGAATTTACGCATCGGTATAAAATGCAAAAACGCATCTTTTGGCCTCTGCACAAAATTCTTAGGCCGGTTATTAAACCCTGGGGTCCGGGGCGAATCGCGGGAAAGATAATATTATGATAATGATTAATGTAGAATAGCAATCCCCGGTTTTGTGCTTTAATCAGAACAAAATCTACGATTCCCCCGGGACTTTTTTGGTTCGTTTTTTAGTCATAAAAAATGAACATACAGTAAACCAAAAGGCGGAAAGGAAATAGAATTTTAAATAATATACACATCGTGAGTGCATCAAGACAAAAAACAGCATTAATAACGGGAGTGACCGGACAGGACGGCTCCTACCTGGCAGAGCTATTACTTGACAAAGGCTACGAAGTACACGGCATTAAGCGACGCGCAAGCCTCATCAAGACCGACCGCGTGGATCACCTCTACCACGACCCCCACTATGAGGGATTGCCCTTTTATTTGCACTATGGAGATATGACCGACTCCAGTAACCTGACACGAATCATTCAGGAAACCCAGCCCGATGAAATTTATAATCTTGCCGCCCAGAGTCATGTAGGGGTTTCTTTTGAATCACCGGAATACACCGCCGACGTCGATGCCATGGGAGTACTCAGGATGCTGGAGGCCATTCGCATATTAGGTATGGAAAACAAAACGAAATTTTACCAGGCTTCTACATCTGAATTGTACGGCAAAGTGCAGGAAACACCACAGAATGAAGATACTCCCTTTTATCCTCGATCACCCTATGCCGCTGCCAAGCTTTATGCCTATTGGATTACCCGCAACTACCGCGAAGCGTACGACATGTTTGCTGTCAACGGCATTCTTTTTAACCACGAATCACCCAGACGGGGTGAAACCTTTGTTACGCGAAAAATTACCAGGGCGGCAGTGCGTATTGCAACAGGAGAGCAGGATAAACTGTTTCTTGGGAACTTAAATGCCGAACGCGACTGGGGACATGCTAAAGACTACGTACGTGGTATGTGGCTTATGCTGCAACAGGAAGAACCAGAAGATTTTGTGTTGGCGACCAGTGAAACGACTTCGGTTCGTGCCTTTTGCGAGATGGCTTTTAGTCATCTTGGTATTGAATTGCAATGGGAAGGGGAAGGTCCCAACGAAAAAGGGAAGGTGGTTAAAATTGATAAAGAACAATTTGAAAAAGTGACAAATCTTTCCCCTTCAAACCTACAACTAACAATGGACGAAGTCCTAATTAAAGTTGACCCACAGTATTTTCGCCCGACGGAAGTGGAAACATTGTTGGGGGATGCATCAAAAGCAAAGGAACAGTTAGGTTGGGAGCCTGAATTCTTGATTAATGACTTAGTGAAGGATATGGTTGAAGGTGATTTTAAGAAATTGATGAATGGTCATGGAGTCGTTGATAAAGCAGATATTGAATAACGTTTCCCAATTGTCCCGAGAATGAAAGTATAAACTTTTATGTCATCCTGAACTTGTTTCAGGATCTACTATTAGAAGGATTACTAAAAGAAATTAAATTAATCTTTTAAGCAATAATAGAAAATGAGAGTATTAATTACAGGAGGAGCGGGGTTCCTCGGTTCACATCTCTGTGACCGATACATCGAAGAAGGGTATGAGGTTATATGTATGGATAATCTTAGTACCGGTAATGCCGATAATATTGCTCATCTTTTTGGGAATGAGAATTTTGAATTCATCAACCACGATGTTACCCATTATATTCACGTGGGTGGAGAACTGGATCTGATCCTCCATTTCGCTTCCCCGGCATCGCCCATAGATTACCTGGAAATGCCTATACAAACCCTCAAGGTAGGTTCACTGGGTACGCATAAAGCACTTGGGCTGGCCAAAGAAAAAAACGCCCGCTTTTTGTTGGCATCCACCAGCGAGGTTTATGGCGACCCGGTTACTCATCCCCAGAGCGAAGATTACTGGGGCAACGTCAATCCTATAGGCGACCGCGGGGTGTACGACGAGGCCAAACGCTTTGCAGAGGCGATGGCCATGGCCTATCACCGTTACCACGGGGTAGAGACAAGAATAGTGCGAATTTTTAATACCTATGGGTCACGGATGCGGCTGCATGATGGACGTGCCCTGCCAACCTTTATGCGACAGGCACTGAATGGAAACCCGCTTACGGTCTATGGAGACGGTTCCCAAACACGCTCCTTCATGTATGTGGATGATCTTGTGGAAGGGATTTGGCGACTTTCACAATCGGATTATGTAGAGCCGGTAAATATCGGGAACCCCGATGAAATTACGATCCTGGAGTTTGCGAAAGAGATTATTGAGCTGACTGGTTCTGATAGCGAAATTACTTTTGAAGAGCTGCCAAAGGACGATCCCCAGGTTCGCCAACCGGATATAAGTCGAGCGAAAAAAGTGCTGGGTTGGGAGCCCGAATATGATCGAAAACAAGGACTGAAGAAAACATTGGAATATTTTAAAGCAAAAGTAGATACGGACTTAAAAATTGTCTGACCAAAAAAAGCGTACGTTAAAAGGAGGTGCTGGATTTCTCTTTTCCAATGTGGTTACCCAAGGTTTGGGGTTTCTTTTTATCGTTATTGCCAGTAGAGTCTTGGGCCCAGCTGAGTTTGGTGTATTATCTCTGGGATTATCGGTAATAGGGATAGCTACAAACTTTGGAAAATTTGGTTTGCCCAATACAATACAACGGTATTTATCCGGAGAAGGGGAGAATCGCAGGGAGTATTTGTTTGGCAGTATTCTTCTGTTTGCTACTTTTTTCGCCACACTTTTTTCAGTGCTCTTCTTTACAGCATCGGGATATATCGCAACTGATATATTTGATGAACCCAGATTAGCAGTAGTGTTAAAAGTTTTATCTATCGGTGTAGCATTAAGGATTCTATACAGCATCCTTAATGCTGTATTACAAGCACAAGAGCGCATAAAACAAATTATTATAAGTAGAACGACCCGTAGTGTTTGTAAGATAGGATTCTTGTTACTTGTATTTATCTGGATTCAAAATGCTGTAGTTGCTGCTCTAGCAGGAATATTAGCTACTGTTGTTGCTTTGTTGTATGCACTAAGATGTGTTAAGAAAATTAACATTACACCCAGTTTACCTACAAAAAGTGATGTGAAAAAAGTAGCGGCTTATTCAATCCCCCTTGTTTTTGTTGGTTTTAGCTATTTCTTGAATCAACAAACAGATCGCTTAATGTTGGGATGGTTATCCACAAGTTCAGATGTTGGTATTTATACTGTTGTTTCAACGCTGGCATTAATTATGAGTACCTTTCATGGGTCACTGGTATCCATATTTTTTCCTATTGCATCTCAGGCATATAGAAATAATGAGTTTGATGAATTAAATGATACCTATCTTTTTATCTCAAAATGGGTAGGTGGTGTAAATGCTTTCGTTGCATTGATTTTTGCTGGGTTTGGAGCTTGGATTCTAACATTATTTGGAGCAGAATATTCAAACGAGGTTTCATACCAGGTTCTGATACTTTTATCATTTTTATACTCTTTAGGAACGATAATTGGTCCAACGGGAGCACTTTTACAGATGGCTGATGGACACAAAATTGAACTGTATAATACCTTAGTATATTTCGTTTTAAATATAGTTCTTAACTATTTCTTCATTTTGAGGTATGGATTGGCAGGTGCTGCTATAGGTACCTTAATAGCAGGATTAGTAAGGAATTTAATGCAAATAATAGAGATAAGAAGTTTATACGGTCTCAAGGTATTACGAAAAGAGAATCTCGTTATTCTAATAGTAGTTTTTATAACTTTTTTATTGTGTTTCCCTTTTGAAAATTACAGAATATTCATTTCTCTGCTTTCAATAAGCTTTTTACCTGTATACATGTATTGGCAATTGGATAAATTTGAAATAGAAATGCTGAAAAAAGGTTACAGTAAATATATTGGCTGACAGTTGATAAAAGCATGAAGAGTAAAAAAGCAATCTTATAATGAAAATAATTAAAAAAAATCTTCCTAGGTCTATTTTTAAAATGTTAAAAAAGATTAAGGCCTATATAAATACTTCAAAATAGTTAGAAAGACCATTATATGATCTGAGTAAAAGTAGTCATGAAGATCTGTTAAAATGTGCAATAGCTTATAATCAATACGGGGGTTATTGTGTTCCACTATCATCACGCCATAGGCCAGCGGCCCAAAAGATTTTTAATGGAGAAGTCTTTGAACCAGATACAATTGCATTTATAATTGAAAATTGTAGAGGTGGTGATATTATACATGCTGGAACATTTTTTGGTGATTTTTTGCCTGGATTATCTAAGGGGTGTAAGTCAAAAATATGGGCATTTGAACCAAATCCAGAAAATTATAAATGTGCTAAAATAACTCTCGAAATTAATTCGATTTCCAATGTCAATATCAAAAATGTAGGCTTAGGTAATGAAAAAAGAGATGCCTTTTTGCAAATATATAATGATTCTGGTAAATCACTGGGTGGAGCAAGTAGATTTGTCAATAATAATAAACAGGCAGTTGAAGTACCTATAAAGAAAATAGATGATATTATTCCAGAAGATAGATCAATTTCCGTTTTACATCTAGATGTGGAAGGTTATGAGAAATTTGCATTATTAGGAGGTCTTACTACTATCGAGCGTTGTAAACCAATTTTAATTCTTGAAACAGTTCCTCCAAATAACTGGATGAAGGAGTATCTATATTGTCTCGGTTATAAAAAAGTTGGTAAAGTTCATGCTAATACAATTTTTATAGCAAATTAGATTAAAGTAATAACCTGTTTTTGCTTGCTATTCATATAGTCTAAAGGATGTTATTTACATAATTGGCAAACAGTAGGGAGTCAACAAACTTTCATAGATTTCGATGTCAGATTATATTAAACCTAATTTTTTAGTAGTTGGTACTGCAAAGTCAGGTACAACATCATTGTTTAATTATTTGAAGCAACATCCTGAAATTTTCATACCTGAAAGAAAGGAATGTCGGTTTTTTTCAGAAATGCCGGGTAATTTTAAAGGTGGTCGAAGTGCAGCTTTTCAAAATAATACTATAAATAGCATTGAGGAATATGAAAAACTGTTTGAGGGGCAGAGTGAAAAATTTAAAGGAGATTTATCTACCGACTATCTTTATTATGCTGAAAAGAGCATTCCAAACATCAAGCAATATTTAGATAAAAACGTATTTATATTCATTATCCTAAGAAATCCAGTCGATCGAGCATATTCTCATTATTTGCACAATGTTCGAGTAGGAAGTGAAAATAAAAGTTTTAAACAAGCCATTAAGCTAGAGAAGGATAGAATAAGTGAGGGATATGCTTGGACATTCCATTATATAAGAGCTAGCCTTTATTATAGAAAAGTAAAATCATTCGTAAATAGTTTTGAAAATACTAGTGTATTTATTTTAGAAAAGAGTAATGGAATAAGTAATATTGCAAACAAAATTATTGAAAAAATGGGACTTGATAGTATTACTTTTAAAGAAAAAAACATAATCAAGGATTTTTATATAGTAATAAAATATTTAGGGAGTTTAATTACTTAGAAGTACCAAAGTTCTTGAAACCAGCTCTCAAGAAAATTGGAGTTTTGGAAAATTTACGAAACCTCAAAAAAGAAATTGTAAGAAAAGGAAAGACCTCTACTGAACCGTTAATGTCTAGCTTTAGACAGGAACTTTATGGAAGATTTTTTTCGAAGGATATTGAGAATTTAGAAAAGTTATTGGACAAAGATTTAGAAATATGGAAAGAATCAGAACTTAAGAATTCAATATGATCAAACGTTATTTGAATAAATATTTTAAAAAACTTGTCAAAAAAGATGAGACATGCCAGAAATTGTTGGGTAAGCAGATGAGCTGGATGCAAAGGAAAATCAAAGCTGAAAACTTGTCAGAAATAGGGTACTCAGTTTTTTCTCAATGGGATGAAGATGGGATTATTCAATATCTGATAAAAAAATTACCTATTGAAAATAAATATTTCATAGAATTTGGAGTGGAGGATTATCGGGAGTCGAATACTAGATTCTTAATGATGAATAATAATTGGGGGGGGATAGTCATTGATGGAGATGAAAAGAACGTCAGTACAATCAAAAGCTCAAGATATTATTGGAAATATGACCTCATCGCAATCGAAAAATTTATTACAAAGGAAAATATAGACGACTTCTTAAAAAAGAAGTTGGATGAATTAGGGATAAATAAAGAAATTGGTTTATTGAGCATAGATATTGATGGTGTTGATTATTGGGTGCTGAAACAGATTAAATCCATCGATCCAGCTATAATTATTTGCGAATATAATTCTATTTTTGGCAACAGTATCCCAGTGACTATTCCTTACGAAGAAGATTTCGAAAGGAATAAATACCATTATAGCAATTTGTATTTTGGCGCAAATCTAAAAGCTTTTAATAGATTATTAGTAAATCGAGGATATGTTTACGTAGGTAGTTCATTGAATAGTATCAATGCTTTTTTCGTAAAAAAAGATTTGGCAGAATCTTTAATTCCCAATTTAGTTAAAGATGCAAACAGTAACTTTGATCAGACAAATGTAAGAGAGTCTAGGAATTCGGAAGGAAACTTGAACTTTAAAAGGGGTAAGGAACGCTTAAAAGAAATTAAAGAAATGCCTCTCTATAATTTGGAAACTGGAAACGTTATTAAAGTCCAAGATTTGCCAAATTACTAATATGAAAATTGCTTTTGACCATCAAATATTTACGTTCCAGAAGTATGGGGGTATCTCAAGATATATTACAAGGTTATCAGAGAATCTAAATAGTATTGGTTGGCAAGCACAAATTCTTACAACGTTACATAAAAATTATTATTTACAAGAGATTAACAATGATAATTTCGATTTCGTATGGAATTATCCAGACTATATGAATATAACTATTGGGACAATAAACAAATGGTTTGCAAAATACAAAATGGCTAATTGGCAGCCCGATATTTTGCATGAGACATTTTACCTAAATGATCAGTTTATATCCGATAGTATCCCTGTTGTTACTACAGTTCATGATATGATTCCTGAACTATTTCAGGATGATTCATCTAAAGAGAATAAATATATAGAAAATAAAAAAAGAGCTATTAACAGGGCAGACCACGTAATTTGTGTTTCCCATAATACGAAGGCTGATTTAATTGAGTTATATAATGTGCCCGAAGTAAAAGTCAGTGTTGTTCATCATGGATTTGAGAGATTTTCCTCAAAAACTGATACAGAATTTGACAATACACAGTTTTTTGATTCGCCTTTTTTATTATATGTGGGAAATAGGAAGGGGTACAAAAATTTTGAAAAGTTTGTCAAAGCCTATGCTAGTTCAAGCATGTTAAAAAATGATTTTGAAGTTATTGCATTTGGAGGTAGTAACTTTTCATCAAGAGAAAAAGAATTGTTAAAAGACTTGGACATTCTAGAAAAGGTCAAACAAATGAGTGGAAATGATCAACTGTTAGGAAAACTGTATAGTAATGCGAGCGCGTTTGTATTTCCTTCATTATATGAAGGATTTGGGATGCCAATACTCGAAGCAATGGCGCATAATTGTCCCGTTATAGCTAGTAATAAAAGTTCAATACCCGAAGTTGCAGGTAAAGCTGCCGAACTATTCGAACCTGAAGATTTAGATTCTATTCGTTCTTCCCTTGAGAAGGTTTTATATTCTTTATCCTATAAAAACGAGCTAATAGAAAAAGGTGTTAAGCATCTAAATTGTTTTTCGTGGGTGAAATGTGCCAAGGAGACTATAAATGTTTATGAGGAGGTATTAGCTTGCTAACTAAACTTGTAATAAATAGATAAATTATTTTTTTACTTTCCTCCAAGTTACTCGAAAGATTATGACTTTAAACAAAATCGAAAATTTTTTCCTTTTCTCTTATATATATCTGGCTCCCTTTTATTATTTTCAGATACCCGTTTCTTTGTTTGGCGGAAATTTTAAGAAAATTATTGAACTAATATTATTAGGGCTGTTTGCATTTCGGATACTTATAAAACTGGAGTTACCTTCATTTCCCAAAATTGGTATCGGGAACTTCATCACCTATGTGGCTGTAGCCTCTTTTATATCACTATTTTTTGCCGTGCCATTTGCCAATAGTTTGCCAGATGATTTGGCCCTTATTACTCAGCCTATACCGCGTTTTATTGTTCAGATGGGATCGCTAATTACAATGGTATCCGTTTTTTATTATGCATACCGTTTTGCCAAGAAAAATGGTATAAAATTTCAAAAACATTTATTTATAGTCTTTTCCATCGTAATATGTGCAGGTATTTACCAGTTTATTGCCTTTTATATGGGGTTGCCGTACTGGGGTATTTCTATGAGCCGGGATTTTATAGTGACCTTCAGTTCCGGATTTATTCGTGTTAATTCGCTGGTTGGTGAACCGAAAGGGCTTGCTTCTTTTATCCTTTTATTTGCGATTCCCTTTTTACTATTTAGAAATAACATAACCAGCAGGTGGTTTAAGTTTCTGGGATATAGCTCCTTGGTGTTATTGCTCTTCACCTTCTCAACGAGTGGTTATTTTACCTTTGTATTGGGTTTGTTTGTGTCGGCATATGTCGCTTTTACAAAATATCGGGCTCAAAAAAGTAGATTTTACAGCGTTATCAGTTCCTTTGGGCTAGTTGTAACAATCTTAGTGTTGGTAATTATTCTTGTACCGGCCATAAGAGGCGTATTATTTGAGCGCATTGACAGGCTTGGAGCAATGACGGGATTGAGCCAGGATCCTGGTGCATTTTCCAATCAGGTTTATTTGATGGTACCGATAATAGGCGAGGCGGCTTTTTCGGTCATTGACGCGATGCCCTTAGCTTTTTTATTGGATAACCCTTGGGTAGTGATAACAGGAGTAGGGGATGGAATGATAAGTATTTATGCAAGAGAGTACTTTGGAGCGTACCACGGCTGGTTCGATATAGGGTATGGAGGAGTTATTGGTCCATCAGTGGGTATTATAAAACATTTGGCTGATTGGGGTATAATTGGTATTTCGTTGTTCGGTCTAATTATTTATCGAGTGGTAAAAAGAGCTTCCCGAATTCTTTCCTTTGATGACATTAGCATCAGTGAAAAAAATGCGTTAGAGTTTTGGAGTATTGCAGTTATCGGGATGGCACTTTTTATAATCAATATTGGGAATGGTTATACAGGTCTGTTACTGCCGGGCTTAGTTATAGGATACTCAGATTTTTTAAAGAATAAATATAATCTCAGGTAATACAGACGAAATGCTTAGTATTGTTACGCCTACCCTTGATGCGGCCGGCTTTATTGAAGAAAATATTGAAGCGATTAAAAAGCTTCCTTTCAAGACCGAGCATATTATTGTTGACGGGGGTTCTTCTGATGAGACCCCCCAAATTGTAAAAGAGTATCCGGAATGCACGCTTTTGCATCAACGAGATGACAAGGGCATGTATTCAGCTATTGATCAAGGGTTTCAGGCGGCTGAGGGAGAATATATCTGCTACGTTAATGCAGACGATAAAGTGGTCGTGGACGGCTACAATAAAATGTATGAGGAGATCCAGAGTGGTTCATACGATCTGATCTATTCTGATGGATCTTTTTACTGGCAGCAGGAAGAGCGGTATGAAAAAGTGAAGGGAAAACGTTTTGGGAAATTTCATCTAAAAAATGGGTTTTTGCCCTTTCTGCAGCCAAGTTCTATGTATACCAAGAATATTTATCTAAAAGCTGGAGGCTTGGATTATGAGAACTTCAGAATATGTGGGGATCTGGATCTTTTTCAGCGTATTGCCATGCAAAATGGTGTAAGAATGAAGTATGTCCCTGTTGTTTCAACGATATTTTTAAAATATGGGGGATCACTGGGAGATCGAAATGAAGACATTTATCACGAGGAGAGAAAGCAATTAGCAAAAGACAATACTTCAAATATTTTTAACAAGATACTATTTAAGATTTCATCAATATGAAACATCTTCTATTTCTCTATTCAGAGGTAATGCCTTACACGTTATCAGTCTTTCAATCATTGGCTGATGACCTCAATTGCAAAGTATCCGTCGTCCACTGGGATGAAAAGAAAAGAACTCCTTTTTCGGTTGAGGATAGTGCTAAGATAAACTTTTACAAGCGCAGTGAGCAGGATGCCTCTCAAATTCGAAATCTGCTAAAAGAAATTAACCCGGATCTGCTTTTTCTATCAGGAAGAATGGACAAGGCCTATCTTAAAACCGCAAAATATGCAAAAAAGAATGGATATCCGGTAGTGATGGGCTCTGACAATCAATGGAAGGGAAACCTGAAAGACTGGTTAAAGGTATTGCTAAGCAGGTTTCTATATAAACCTTATTTTACACATATCTGGGTGCCCGGAAATTATCAATATGAGTTAGCGCGAAGAATTGGCTTTTCCCGGGATAATATTATAAGCAATTTTTATTCCGCCGATGTTGATACTTTTCTGAGTGCTGATATCCAGCTGAATGAAGGCCAGCATAAAGACCGGGATTTATTATTTGTAGGAAGATTACGCAAGATTAAAGGTATTGACAACCTTGTTGAGGTTTTGAAAAACTTAAAAAAGGAAGGGGTATTCGAAGGTAAATTGTGGCTGTACGGAAATGGCCCGTTAGAAGATGAAATCCCCGATGCAAATTGGATAAAAAAAATGGGATTCGCCTCACAAGAAGAAATAATAGAGGGCATCGAAAATTGTTCTTTCTTCTGTCTGCCAAGCAGGGGTGAACCGTGGGGAGTAGTCATTCATGAAATGGCTGCTGCGGGCATGCCGATTGTTTGTTCTGATGTGTGTGGTGCAGCTAGCGAGTTTGTGGTTGATGGATATAACGGATTTTTGTTTGATGCCAAATCGAATACTGAATTAGAAAAAAGCATCAAGAGTATGTTAGAATTAAAGGAAGAAGAACTGGTAAAATTTGGCAAGCGCAGCAGGCAACTGGGGCAGCGTATTACCCCAGAGATTTCTGCAGCTTCATTACTGTCAGCTCTTGATTAACTAAATTTTGTAGTTTGTAATTCTATTATTAATGAATGAGCTAATAATTGATGCCTCAAATATAGTTGGTGGCGGGGGATTAACTCATCTGAAAGAACTTATTGAAAATGCCCAACCAGTAGACCATCGGTTTTCAAATGTTATATTATGGGCATCGGATGATGTGTTAGAAAAAATTGATAGTAAATCCTGGCTTACAAAAAAATCTCATCAGCTGTTAAACGGGGGTTACCTGTATCGTTTTTTGTGGAAATATTTGGTGTTTAAACCCTCTCTTGCAGAAAATGCACTCGTTTTTATTCCGGGAGGGGGTTATATATCAGGTGGTTCTAAAGTAGTAACAATGTGTCAGAATTTGTTGCCGCTAGATATAAATGAACTCAATAGATATTTCTTTTCCTTGAAGTGGATGAGATTAATACTTTTGCGATATTTTCATAAAAAAGCATATAGAGAGGCGGACGGGGTGATCTTTTTAAATAATTATTCATGGACTGCTTTGACTTCGAGTACAAGAGATAATGTCAAAAGTTATTGTATTATACCACATGGAATCAATGAATACTTTTTTTCAAAAAGGGAAAGCTACGAAATAGAAAATAAATTTACGTTACTCTATGTGTCTTCTATATGTTTATACAAACATCAATGGGTCTTAGCGGAAGCTGTTTTAAGATTAAGGGAAGAAGGTTATGAAAATATTGAGTTGCAATTCATAGGGAAACCAAAGAAATATGGGATAAAAAAATTAAACAAGCTACTCAGTGATCATAAGAATGAAGCAGATGCCGTTAACTATTTAGGAATTATACCTTACGAAGAATTATCAGAATACTATCAGAAAGCCGATGGCTTTATCTATTCTTCTACTTGTGAGACATTTGGTATGACATTACTGGAAGCTATGGCTAATTCATTGCCTATTGCATGTTCTAACAAAAGCTCAATGCCGGAAATGTTACAGGATGGAGGTATTTACTATGAACCAGAAAGTGTAGAAAGTACTATGAATGCTATTTTAAAGCTTTATAATGATAAAAAACTGCGGAAGGAGAAGGGAGAAAAAGCTTTTAGAATTGCTCAAAATTATTCTTGGTCTAAAACGGCACAAAAGACTTTTAGATATTTTAAAAGCATAGCAGATACTTAGAAGGTGATAATTTTAACCCTCAAACTTGCACTAAATAACATAGTAAGTCATTTGATTTTTGAAGAAGTTACTGAAAGACAAACTGAATTTATTTTACTACCATTGGAAGCGAAGTAACTGGATTGTCGATCCCAAGACTGTAATAGCACATTTAAAAGATATTCAAATAAATCGTCCTATTTTTTTTGTTGGTAACCAGGGCGGGGGACTTACCCTCATATCAAGAATGCTCAGAAGGCATCCCTCTGTAGTGTCTATAACAGGCAATCATACCTACTGGTCGGGGGCAGACGAGATGCAGCGGGTGATGGTGGCTCGATTGCCTGAGTCCCTTCGCCTTTCCGGGAAGGTTATCAACTCTGATCCCAATCATCCTATATTTTCACCACCACGAAGCTGGTCGTATGGTGCAGATGACTTGGTAGATCAGTACCACATGACCGAAGAAGATTTCAACGAAGATGAAAGTAAACAGCTAAAAATAATAATATGGGAAGCCCTATATCGATTTTCAGACGAGCCATCTGAGTCCCGCTTTACCGATAAGAGCCAGTTGTACACATTAAAAATGCGCTATATTGAAGCGTTATTGAAAGATTCAGAACCATATTTTGTACTCATTTCACGTGATCCTGTTGCAGCCTGTTACCGGGCAGCATCTGGGAGGGCGGGAGATATGGAGCGATATTCAAAGCGTTTGAGCTTTGATGAACGGTTGAAAGTTTGTATTCAGCATTGGTACAACTGTATGAGTATTGCCTTGGAGGATGGTAAGTATGTAAAAAACTTTCGGCATTTTCGCTTTGAGGACTTTTTATCCAAGCCTGAAGAATCGGTAAAGTCACTTTGCGATTTTTTAGGCTTGTGCTATAAAGATGATATGATTCCACAAACGCACCACGAAATACCCTTTGGTACCAAATATTCAAAACGCTGGTATCCATTGAAAGAAGACGTGAATAAAAAGTACTTTAATGAGATGTCGGGGACATACAAGGATAGAATAATTGATAAATGTGCAAGTATAGCTAATCAGCTGGGTTATAACTATTAATTTTTATCCTTTTGGTTATATGAGTTCGTTTTAATACTCTTTACGGCTAAATAAATGATTTAAAAAAAATATTTAAGAGAAAGAATGACCCAAGAGAAACTCCGATATGGTATTATGTGCACGGGGGCCACATTTTGTAAATGGCAGGCGGAAGTAATTGAAGAGCTTGCATCTTTGGATAATGTAGAACTTTCGGTGCTTATAATTGATGGCCGAGATAGTAATGTTACTTTTTGGGAGAAAGTGGTTAATAACGCCAAAAAGATTAGTCCGGGAAAGTTCTTATTTCAGATATATAATAAACTGTTTTTTAGTCCTCCCGCTAATGAGAAAGTGGACATGTCGCATACGGTTGAAGGTACAGATACCATTTCTTGCGAAGTGAGGAAGGAGGGACGTTTTTCCGAGTATTTTAAAGAGGATGATATAAAGCAGATTGATAGGTATAACCTTGATTTCATTATTAGGTTCGGTTTTGGGATAATCAGAGGGGAAATGCTCGAGGTACCGAAATATGGGGTTTGGTCTTTTCATCATGACGATGAAAAAAAGTATCGGGGCGGCCCACCCTGTTTTTGGGAAATTTATAAAGATGACGATGTAAACGGAGCCATCTTACAGAGGCTAACTGATCGATTGGATGGTGGGATTGTTCTAAGAAAAGGATTTTTTAAAACAAAAAGTTTTTCCTATTCCAAAAATCTAAGTAATGTTTATATGGAGAGTGCTAAATGGCCTACTCAGATATGTAAAGACATTTTAAACGGTAATGCTGAGTATTTTCGGAACTCTCCCAGTAAGACCAATGCTCCAGTCTATCACCAGCCTAATAACTTTCAGTTTATTTTTTTCATCGTTAAACTATTTATAAACTATCTGAAACGATGGTATAGAAGGCTTTTTACTCCAATATGGAATGTGGGTGTGTTAGATAAACCCATACAATTTTTTCTTAATACAGAGAATTCGAAAAATTTCGGTCAAGTTGAGTGGTTCCCTGAATCCAAAAATATGAGTAAATACAGGGCGGACCCTTTTGGAATTATAAAAGGTGGCAAACTAACAATAGCTTTTGAAGAATATGAGTATAAGGCTGGTAAGGGTTATATTTCAGGTGTACAATTGGATAATGAGCAAAACATAAACTCTTCGTTGGTATCTGATGTGTATATCAAGCAGCCATTTCATTTATCCTACCCGTATCTGATTGAGCAGAATGGAAATACTTATTGTGTGCCGGAATCTTTTGAGGAGAATAAAATAAGTCTTTATAAAGCAATCGATTTTCCCTTAGAATGGAAGAAGGCTGAGAACCTTGTAAATAATATTGAAGCTCTTGATACAACCATTTTCCAGTACAGAGATAAATGGTGGCTGACTTGTACAAAAAATGGGAGTTCAAGGAACACAAACCTATATATTTATTGGGCAAAAGAATTAATCGGGCCCTGGAAGTCTCACTTTAATAATCCTGTCAAGACAGATATAAGATCTTCACGTCCTGCTGGAACTCCTTTTGTATATAACAAAAGTCTTTACAGACCTGCTCAGGATTGCTCTAAGACTTATGGGGGTAGAGTAGCAATTAATAAGGTCAAGTCTCTTTCAGTAGCAGAGTTTGAAGAGGAGACGGTGAAATATATTAATCCATTGCCACCTTATATTGAAGGGATTCATACCCTCTCGGCTGTAGGAGATAAGACAATTGTTGATGGGAAAAAAAGTAGGTTAAGTTTAGGAGGGCTTTGGAGGAAACTCAAAAAGTATCAGAATTAAGGAATTAATAGCAATCAATAAATATTGGATATAGTTTTGCAACAAATAATACAAGATTTAAAATCAGGAGATACAATCTTAGAAGAAGTCCCAACACCTCGTGTGGGAGCAGGAAAAGTATTAATAAAAACCCATCGCAGCCTTGTGTCATTGGGCACTGAGAAAATGCTCGTCAATTTTGGTCAGGCAAATTTGTTAGAAAAAGCTCGCCAGCAGCCCGAGCGAGTTAAAGAGGTGATTGACAAGATGAAAACAGACGGTATTATGCCTACCGTTGAGGCTGTCTTTCGCAAACTCGATACACCACTGCCGCTTGGGTACAGCCAAGCCGGGGAAGTAATCGCCGTAGGCAAAGACGTAACCGAATTTCAGGTAGGTGATCGGGTAATCACCAACGGCAACCATGCGGAGGTGGTAGCCGTTCCCAAAAATCTGGTAGCCAAAATTCCCGAAGGCGTTTCCTACGAAGAGGCAGCATTTACCGTAGTAGGTTCGATTGGCCTGCAGGGTATTCGACTGATTAAGCCAACCTTTGGCGAAACCGTAGTAGTGTTGGGACTGGGACTGATAGGCTTAATAGTGATCCAGCTTTTAAAAGCCAATGGGTGCAATGTGATTGGGCTGGATCTTGATCAGAATAAGGTAGAGCGAGCTCGTTCATTTGGTGTTACAGCTATTAATTCCGGTAAACAGGACCCGGTAAAATTTGTGAAAGAGCAGACAGGGGAGGTAGGAGCCGATGCGGTGCTGATTACCGCCAGTACGAAGTCCAATGCGGTGATCAAACAGGCGGCGAATATGAGCCGTAAGCGCGGTCGTATTGTATTGGTGGGAGTTGTGGGATTGGATATTGACCGCTCGGATTTTTATGAAAAGGAGTTGAGTTTTCAAGTGAGCTGTTCTTATGGACCTGGCCGCTATGACGATGAGTACGAGCAGAAGGGGAATGACTATCCACTGCCGTATGTGCGATGGACCGAAAAGAGGAATTTCCAGGCTGTGCTGAAAGCAATGGAGAATGGTCAGCTGGATGTGAAATCGCTGATCACGGAGCGGGTGCCACTGAAGGATTATGAGGAGATTTATGGAGATATGGATGGAAGCGATAGCATTGCTTCAATCCTGGAATATAATGTTGATGGATTGAACGCGGAGGGCGCGGAGGAAGACGCAGAGTTCACAGTGGATAGGACGATAAAAGTTAGTAATACTACTATTAAAGGCGGTTCGGGTGTAATGGCGGTTGTCGGTGCGGGAAATTTTACGCAGTCAACGCTTATGCCTGCTCTGGAGAATACCGGTGCAGATGTGAAGTATATTGTGAGTTCGGGTGGGCTTTCTTCAACGACTTTGGCCAAGAAATATGATATTCCCAATAGTACGACAGATCTGGATGCTGTTTTGAATGATCAGAAGGTAAAAGGAATATTAATTACGACTCCCCACAACTTGCATGCGGGTATGACAACTAAAGCACTGAAAGCCGGCAAGCAGGTGTTTGTTGAGAAGCCGTTGGCAATAAAAGAAGAGGGATTAAATTCGGTTATTGAAGCCGTCAATGAAACAGGAAATACGGTAACAGTAGGCTTTAATCGCCGTTTTTCCCCCCACGCCAAAAAGATGAAGGAATTGCTGGGAAAGGAAACGGGTCCCATGAATGTGGTGGCTACTATGAATGCCGGTAATCTCCCCCCGGCTATGTGGCATCACGACATGGAAGTAGGGGGTGGACGGATTATCGGTGAAGCCTGTCACTATGTAGATCTGATTACGTATCTGACTGGCTCCAAGGTAAAAGAAGTAAGCATGCAGGCTATGGGTAAAAATCCAAAAGAGAATACCGACAACGCCTCTATCCATCTAAAGTATGAAAACGGTTCGCTGGGGGTGATTAACTATTTTGCCAACGGCAACAAATCTTATTCCAAGGAACGAGTGGAGGTCTATCACCAAGGCCGAAACCTGATTATGGATAACTTTCGCAAGCTTTACGGCTACGGGTTTGATGATAGTTTGTTTAGTATTAGCAATAAGATATTAAGTACCAAACAGGATAAGGGTCACGACAGGCAGTTTAAGCTACTGACCAACCGCTGGAAAGAGGGCGGTGAGCCGTTGATTCCCTTTGATGAGATTGTGAATACCACCCGGGCCTCTTTTGCTGCTATAGAAAGTTTAAAACTGGGAAAATGGATAAATTTTTAATCAAAAATATATAAAATATGGGTGACTTGTATGTAAATTATGGTTGTGGGCTAACAGCACCGGAAGAATGGATTAATTTTGATGCTTCACCTACGCTTAGAATCCAAAAATTACCATTAATAGGACATCTGCTGAAAGATCAATTGAATGTTAATTTCCCACAAAATGTCAAATATGGTGATATTGTAGGAGGCCTTCCAATTAAGGATGGTTGCTGTGATGGAATATATTGTTCCCACATACTAGAACATTTGGCTCTGGATGAATTTAGAGCTGCCCTCCAAAATACACATGATATGTTGAAGCCTGGTGGAATTTTTAGATGTGTAGTACCAGATTTAGAATTTATGGCTAAGACATATATTAATTCTCTTAGCAAGGGGAAAAGAGATGCAAGTAAGAAATTTATGCGGGATACAGGACTGGGAACAGAAAAAGGACCTACGGGTATTAAGGAATTTTTAAAATCTTGGTTTGGTTCTGCCCATCAACATTTATGGATGTGGGATAGTCAATCATTTTCTAAAGAACTTGAAGATATAGGATTTAAAAAAATCCGAAATTGTGAATTTAATGATTCTGAAGATGATATGTTTAATCTTGTCGAAGACGAATATAGATTTCAAAATGCTGTTGCAATCGAATGTAAAAAGTAAATCTTATCTAAAACTTAGAAAAGTAGCGAATATTTTGACATTACTTGAAAGTTTTTTCGTATTGACTAGAATCTAGTCGGTTACATCAAATAGTAATAACTTGTGGAAATTATAATGGTTGTAAAATGGAAATGGCTAATTTTAAAAAATATTTAGCAGAAACTATTAGTTGGCTCCAAACTTCAATTGGAAAAGGGAACGGTGGTTCCTGCGCTTACTTCAGAATTCCTGACGGGTGGTCAAAAGACTATCCCGAGACAACCGGATATATTATTCCCACTTTAATTGATTATGGGCACTATACTGAGAAAGGGGAGTACATAAATAAGGCAGAAAGCTTGGGGCAATGGCTGTTATCTATACAGGATGAAGAAGGCTATTGGAATGGGGGAACCCATCCACCCAGTCAAAAAAATCCCAGCGTCTTTAATACAGCCCAAATACTGCTGGGTCTTTGTGCTTTATATGATCAGTCGGAAAATGAAAAATGGTTAAATAAGGCTGATAGGGCAGCAACCTGGTTAGTAAAGGGAGTGAATCAAGAAGGAGTTTGGGAAGAAGGAAACTACACTGATTTTAATCCTTCTTACTATACACGAGTAGCCTGGCCGATGCTTCTTACGGCAATGAAGTCCGATAACAGAGTTGTAAAAGAAGCTTCAGTTAAAGTACTGGATAGAATTAAAAAAGACAGATTAGAAAATGGTACCTTCGCAGCGTGGGGCTTTTTTGAAGATAAGCCGGCTTTTACCCATACGATGGCCTATACATTGCGGGGATTTATTGAATCTGCTTTTTTATTGGATGATTGGGAAACCTTTGGTAATGTTGTGGAACCGACTCTTAATAGAATTTATAAACTGGCAGAACTAAATAATGGTAGGTTGGCTGGGGCATATGATAACGACTGGAATCCAGTGAACTATTATTCCTGTCTTACCGGCAACGTTCAGATGGCAATTTGTTTAATGCGCTGGTATGAGTTTTCTGAGGATTTAAGATTATTGAATGCTGCTTCAAAACTTATTGAATATGTAAATGATTCGCAGAGTTTAAACCATCCGTTTAAATCCTTCCGAGGAGCAATAGCGGGATCCAAACCGATTTGGGGACGATATATGTTTTTACGATATCCCAACTGGGCTGCTAAATTTCATGCCGATGCGCTAATGTTATTTTTGAAACTTTCAGAACAGAAAGAAAAGGAATGGAGCATCGCGGAGTCGTCATAACAGCCGGTTTTGATAAGTCCAGGAGCGCTATAACTGTTGCGGAGTTATTGAAACGTCAAGGGGTGGAAGTAAAAGGATTTATTATTGTAAGTCCATATTCCTTTAAACGTCTTCGTTCCTACATCAGGAAAAGAGGATTTTCATTCTTGTGGGAAGCCATTCCACGGTTACTGGGATTTACTAATAGGAAGTCCGAAAATACGGTCGATTATTTCAGAAACTTTTTACGAGAAAATGATATTAAAGCCAGTTCTATAAAAAAGTGGGCGTCGCAAAATGATGTAGATTATAGAAGTGTTTCTTCTATCAATGAAAATAAAGCCCGAGAGTATGTCCGGGAAAGTAATCCCCAGTGGTTAATATACAGCGGCGGTGGAATAATAGGCGAACAGTTAGTTGATATTATGAAAGGCAATATTTTAAATGCTCACCAAGGACCGTTGCCAGAGATCAGAGGCATGAATGCGGCTGAGTGGTCTATCTTATTGGACGAAGATCAAGAGGTTACAATACATTTAATTGATCAGGGCATTGATACTGGAAAAATAATTACCACTTTGCCCTTTGAGGTTGATCAGGGGGATACAATCGAAAGCATAAGGGATAAAGCCAAAGTCAAAGGTATTGAAGGATTAGTGGAGGTGGCTTGTAAATCTGATTTAAACCAATATGAGCTTAGAAAGAATAATGCAGATTATCGCCAGTGTTTTATATTGTCTTCGGCAATGAAAGAGCTACTGCGAAAAAAGTTAAACAATTTTCAGACCATCACAGAGTGAATTTACGGAAGCTTTATCATTCGGTGAAACATACGCATCAGGCCCAGCTTTTGGCCAGAATAAGATTGATGGCCAAGCGAAAATTTATCGAAAATAATGCTGATACTTTTAACAAGCGGTTCAAAAAAGAAAGCGTTGATGCTAAGATAAATTCCGATCCTCCTGATCCTATTTTCAAAACCAGAGACGGGAAATTTACTGAAAAGAATAAAGATTCAAAGTCATTCGTACTCACGTTTTTGAATAAGGATCGATCATACCAACTGCCGGTAAGCTGGCATGAAAAGGAACTTGAGCATGGCACTAGGTTATGGAAGCTGAACCTCCATTATATGGAGTTTCTGGAAGAAGTGGACAACGATTGGTTTCAGTGGGTTGTAACAGATTGGATTGGGCAAAATCCACCCTACAAAGAAGGATATTGGTTGGACAGCTGGAATTCATTCGCCCTTTCAATCCGGGTAGTAGTTTGGATGCAGCAAATAGCCAGAAGAAAAAATGAATTGGATGCTGAATTTGTAGAAAAAGCTAAGATGTCTGTCTATAAACAGCTTCTTTTTCTGGAAAAAAATATTGAAGAGGATGTGAGAGGCAACCATATTATTAAAAATACAAAAGCGCTACTGTGGGGAGCTGCCTTTTTCCAAAAAGATGTGAATGTGGAAAGATGGTTAGAGCTGGGGAGAAATCTACTTCAAAGAGAGCTTGACCGACAGATACTACCCGACGGAATGCATTTTGAGCGATCTCCTGCTTATCATATCCAGGTATTTGCGGATCTTTTGGAATGTTATCATGTTGTAGATAAGACTAAAATAAAGGATGAACTGTCCAGAATCTTACCCTCTATGGCACAGGTAGTTGCTGATTTACAACATCCGGATGGACTAGTAGCTCAATTCAACGACGGGGGATTGAACATGGCCTATGAACCTCAGGAAGTGCTTAATGTTAATAAAAAAAATGTTGACAAAGAAGTTGAAAGTCAGAGTAACTTTGAATATCCAAAGGCAGGTTATTATGGTCTTAGAAATGAAAGTGATTACATCGTTTATGATGCCGGCAAAATAGGTCCGGATGAATTGCCGGGTCACGGCCACGGGGATATTTTTTCTTTTGAGTGGTCGGTAGATGGGAAGAGAGTTATTATTGACAAGGGAGTGTATGAATATAATGAAGGGACTAAACGTCAGGAATCCAGGAGTACATTATCTCATAATACCGTAAATATAAACCATGAGGACCAATGCGAATTCTGGAAAGCTTTTCGTGTTGCGCGAAGAGCTAATGTAAATATAATAGACTATAATCGTTCTAATAGCCAATTTAGTGTCGTTGCTGAGCATGATGGTTATAACAGGTTAGAAGGGAAGCCTCTTCACAAAAGAGAATTTATTGCCGATGCAAAAGAAATCAATATCACAGATACAATTATGGGTGGGGATGGGCAGTATGCAGAAGTAAGACTACTATTTCATCCAGATTGTACAGTTTTAGTTAATGATGGGAACTGTAAGGTGAAAAATGGAAATATTGAGATTCAAGTAAAATCAAATAAGGATATGCAATTGGTTGATAGCAGTTGGTACCCAAATTTTGGGGAGGAGATTTCTACTAAACAATTAATCATTAATTATGGATCTATACCTGTTGAGGGAAACATAGGGTTAACAAAAATAAAATAAATCTATATTTTGAAGATATTAGCAATAAGCCAGTTCTATACCCCAGATATAACTGCTGCGGCCTTTCGGATAGCGGAGACCGTTGCTCACCTGAAAAAGCTGGGAAATGATGTAAAAGTGGTAACCACCTTTCCCCACAAAAGCGATAAGGGAAAAGATATATCAGCTTCAACGAATGGCGTGCACCGGGTACAATTACCCGATACTGAAAACAAAGGGTTTTTAGGATACATATACCTGTACGTGTCCTTTATGATTAAAAGCGTAATAAAGGGATACAGGGTAGGACAAAAACAAAAGCCGGATCTAGTTTGGGCCAGTTCTCCTCCGATCTTCGTGGGTCTGTCGGGATGGATGCTTTCAAAACTATTGGGATGCGGATTTGCACTGGATATTCGAGACATCTGGCCGGATTCGGCCGTAGCGGCAGGACAGCTTCCCGCTTCCGGTTTTTCTTATAAAATAGGACTATGGATGGAGAAATTTTTATACCGCCATTCCAATGTGATAACCTGTGTCGCTAAGCCGATGAAAGAATATATCGAGCAATTTACCCATACCGAAGTGGAGGTGATTTATAACGGGGTGGAAGTATCCGCTGATGATAACGAAAGTAGTGATGGTTTAAGTAATAGTTTAGAAAAATTAGCTTTCTCTGATGATTCCAAAAAGATCTTGTATGCCGGCAACTTTGGACATGTACAGCAGCTCGATTTACTAATTGAAGCTTTTGCCGAAATGAAGGAGGAAGATCTTAATCAGGAATGGGAGATATTTTTTGTTGGAGGAGGTGCTCAAGAAGAAAATTTAACTGAACTGGTCCGTACTTTTGGTTTGACTGACAGAGTTCACTTTTTGGGTTTTGTCCCCAAAAAAGAAGTGTTTAGCTATCTCAAAAGTGCTGATGTATTGTTTATTCATTTACAGGACAGTGAGGTCTTGAGGCTTACAATTCCGTCTAAAGTATTTGATTATATGCTAGCAGATCGTCCTTTACTTGCCGGAATTCATGGAGAGGGAAAAAAGATTATTGATTCTGTTGATGGGAATGCGATATTTAAGTCGGGTAATAAGCAGAGTTTAATCAAAGCCTGGAAGGAACTTGATCAGGTGATAGCACAAAACAGGTCACCTAAAAATGCTTTTAAGGTGCGAAAGAAGTTTAGCCGCGAAAGCCAGTCAAGGAAGCTAAACAGAATCTTTGAAGAGGAGTTTAATTGAACAGAGAAATTCACGTGCTTTCAATCCTCCTGACCTTGTGGAATGGAGCTCAATTCCACAGGTCCTGACCTCCTTCTCCAAGGAGGGACTCTCGGATCCATATGAACAGCAAGAATTATGTTATTGTGCAGAATCAAAGTCCCTCTTAGAAAAGAGGGATTTAGGGAGATTGATAAAATAGAATTAAAAATGTTAATCTTATAATCATTTAAGTTATTAATGAAGATAATAAACGTTGCAAGTGCCCGGCCAAACTTCATGAAGGTGGCACCCTTACTGGTAGAATATCAGAATCATCAAGAGATTGAGGCTCAATTGTTGCATACCGGTCAGCATTACGACTACGAGATGTCCAAAATATTTTTTGACGAACTTGGTATTCCAGAGCCTGATCATCACTTGGGAGTAGGCAGTGGTACCCATGCTGAGCAGACAGCAAAAGTAATAATTGAATTTGAAAAGGTGTTGGAGGAGGAGCACCCAGATTGGGTGGTTGTTGTCGGAGATGTAAATCCAACCATGGCCTGCACCATTGTGGCCAACAAGATGGGTATTAAGGTAGCACACGTTGAAGCGGGACTGCGAAGCTACGATCGAAACATGCCCGAGGAAATTAACCGTGTACTAACAGACAGCATTGCCGATCTGCTATTGACGCCTTCCATTGATGGAAATGTGAACCTAATTAAGGAGGGTATTCCAGAGGAAAAGATTCGTTTTGTGGGTAATATTATGATTGATACCCTCTTTAACATGCGGGAGCGGTCCGATCAGTCTACCATTTTAAGAGACTTGGGAATCACCGAAAAAGAGTATATGCTGGTTACGTTGCACCGTCCGTCCAACGTTGATCAGGAAGAAATGCTGAGCAATTTTGTAGATATACTTGAGAAAACTTCTCAGGAATTATCGTTGGTTTGGCCGGTGCATCCCCGTTCCAGAAATAGGGCAGAGGAGTTTGAGTTGTGGAGTTGTTTGGAGTCTATAAATAATCTTCATTTGCTTGAGCCGGTGGGATATCTGGATAATGTATGCCTGATGAATAACGCCCGGCTGGTATTGACTGATTCCGGCGGTATCCAAGAAGAGACTACGGCGTTGGGCGTGCCCTGTTTGACAGCCAGAGAAAATACAGAGCGTCCCATTACCATAACCGAGGGGACGAATACCTTGGTTGGGACCGATCCAGAAGTGATTTTGGATCACATCGATAAGCACTTGCAAAATGGGGTGGCCGATAACAAAGACCTGCCCAAACCGCTCTACTGGGATGGGAATACCGCGAAGCGTATTGTAAAAGCTATTTTAGAGGCTTCTAACTGATTTATGCTGTTATCACACGTGTCATCCTGAACCACTGTGCTGAGCTTGTCTCAGTATCTCTTTAAGGATCTATTATCACAATGGATCTTGTTACTGTTTTTGAATGAACAAAAAAGTAACCAAAAAACTCACCGGCTGAGAACTCTGAAAACGCTCCGGCACATCGGCTGGAGTATTTCAATGGTCCTTTTTCTAGTGATAGTAGATTATATTTTTAGACCGGTATGAAATACTCCTTATCGCCTCAGCACCTTCGCTCAGAATTCTTTATGCCGGGTGTCTTTAGACCGTAAAGTTGACTTGTATACGATTTATGATAGGAATAATTGAAAACACAGGGGGGGCTGGGGGAATCGCGGGAAGATTAGCTCAAAAGCATAAAGCGATTAAGAGCAATATTTGTCCCAAAAATTTTAATAAGATAAATATCTACGATTCCCACAGCACTTTTTTCGTCCCAGCTTTGCTGGTCCCGAAGCCTATCGGGATTTGGTGACAAAAAATGGACGTACCATAATAGATGTTGGCTATTAATGTCAGCACCGAGTAGTTACATTTCTATAGTCCTTTTACGAGCCTTTTGGATCAAGCCCCGTGGAATGCCACGTAGTGGCCCTCCGAATTTCGGAGGATTCCACAAGGGCAAGCCAAAAGGCGGGAATAAAGATGTATCTAGTTGATTTTTTTGATCATAAATAAGGGTAGGTCCTACTTATTTTTTGACTGAAAAAATGAACAAAGGATTGGGTCATGCCTTCATTGAAAGGGGACACA
Organism: Fodinibius sp. GM21; assembly: GCF_058386955.1. Taxonomy (NCBI): domain Bacteria; kingdom Pseudomonadati; phylum Balneolota; class Balneolia; order Balneolales; family Balneolaceae; genus Fodinibius; species Fodinibius sp. GM21. Next base: position 57,841 of record NZ_JBYEIQ010000004.1, read on the forward strand.
ATTAAAAGCGAAAATAAATAAACTATTTCATGCTTTTTACTTAAAACGACTTTCCCCTATATTCTGCCTATAATAATTTAGTCAAGAAAAATAGTGTATTATGCTTCAAGAGTTGTTATACAAAATTCATAATAAAGAGTATCAAGTTGGTATTGTAGGGCTCGGCTATGTGGGCCTCCCTTTGATGTGGACCTTCCATGAAGCAGGACTACCGGTGATCGGTTATGATATTGATAGGAAGAAAACCGACTGCATACAAGAAGGTAAACCCTACATTAAGCACTTGGGAGAAGAGATGATGCAGAAGCTGGCCGAAAGTGACCGCTGCGCCGCCACCACTGATTTCAGTCGGTTGCCAGAGGCTGATGCCATTCTGATGTGCGTGCCCACACCGCTGGATGACCATCGCGAACCGGACATGCAGTATGTAGAGAAAACGGCAATGACCATCGGGGAACACCTGCGGGAAGGACAATTGGTTATTTTGGAATCCACAACTTATCCCGGTACCACTGAAGAGCTGATTATTCCGATTTTGGAATCCAAGTCTAATTTGACCGCCGGTGAAGATTTTTACGTAGCTTACAGTCCTGAGCGAGAGGATCCTGGCAACATTGACTTCAATACGGCCAGTATTCCTAAAGTAGTGGGCGGTCATACTGAAGAAGGCATTGAGCTGGCTTGCACTATGTACGATACGGCCATTGTACAGACCGTACCGGTCTCGGATACGAAAACAGCGGAGGCGGTAAAAATTACAGAAAACGTATTTCGGGCTGTCAATATCGCCTTGGTTAATGAACTGAAGGTAGTCTTCAAGGAGATGGATATTAATGTCCATGAAGTGTTGGACGCTGCCGATACCAAACCTTTTGGCTTTATGAAGTTTGTCCCCGGTCCGGGCTTGGGCGGGCATTGTATTCCTATAGATCCTTTCTATCTAACCTGGAAAGCTCGGGAATATCAAGAAAATACTCGTTTTATTGAGCTGGCGGGAGAGATTAATACTTCTATGCCTCAGTATGTAGTTGATCAAACCCTCAAAGCCTTGAATGCGCATGAAAAACCGATGAATGGGAGTAAGATATTGGTGATTGGTTTGGCCTATAAACCGGATGTGGATGATCAGCGGGAGTCGCCTTCTTTTAAGATTATGGATCTTTTGGAAGATTATGGGGCTGAGGTCTCATATTATGACCCACATATACCGCAGATCAAGCCAACGCGAGAGCATCCCAACTGGACCGGCACGAAGAGTATTGTCTGGAAAAAGGAAACGGTCAGCGATTTTGACGCGGTGGTCATTTCGACCAACCATTCGGATATTAATTATGAGCAGTTGGCCGAGTGGTCGGATTGTATTATCGACAGCCGTCATGAGATGAACGGCATTGAGCGCAAGTCGGATATTCATATTTGGCAAGCGTAGGGGGTAAAAGTTCCATTTTCGGAACGATGTAAAAACGGAACCCCGTGTTTGAATGTACCTTTTGTCTTGATACAAAAGGTACGAAAAGATCAAGGCTTAGAATTGTGTAACCACTTCAGCCGGCAGGATACATGCATTTTAATGGTCCTTTATCTATAGGAAAATGATAAGGGTCAGTTACCGGTATAAAATGCATAACCGATATCCTTTGGCTTCAGCACACAATTCTCAGGCCCGGTTGAAAACCATAAATAAGAAAATTTATAAAGATTTAGTCCGGACGACAGGAGAAAGATTTACCCGTAAATATTTAGCAGGTTGAAAGCGTCAAAATTATAAACATAGAAATTTTTGTTTGACGAGGGGCTGGCGCGGAACGTGATCAGCGGTGAGACATGTAGCCAGCGCCGAGGAGTTACATTTCTATAGATCTTTTACAAGCCTTTTGGATCAAGCCCCGTGGAATGCCACGTAGTGGCCCTCCGAATTTCGGAGGATTCCACAAGGGCAAGCCAAAAGGCGGAAATAAAGATGTATCTCACTGATATTTTTTGGTCATAAATAAGGTAGGTGCTACTTATTTCTTGACTGAAAAAATGAACAGCAATGTCACTTCATTCTCAAAATGGACGTACTTCTATGATGATTTCTTTTCGTTTTTTGAACGACCAAAAAACGCAGTAAAAGTCACCGCCTGAAAATTGCGAAACCGTTTCAACCCTTGGCTGGATAATTTCCATGGTCCGTTGCACTCCGTAGTTGTTTCGTTTTTTCAGCGCCGGCAGGAAATTATCCTATCCGCCTTCGGTTCTCCACACGCAATTTATTATGGCGGAATTGAAAATTGTGTAAAGGGAAAATAAATATTGGAAAGACATACAATCATGTCATTAGGGGGTCTGGGGGAATCGCGGGAAAACAGGAATAAGCATAAACACTAATGGGGAAGAGCAATTCCTGTTGTTCCTGTTAATGTCAGTACAATATCTACGATTCCCACAGCACTTTTTTCGTCTGTTTTTTTGGTGACAAAAAATGGACACTCCAAACCAATATCCTTTGGCTTCAGCACACAATTCTCAGGCCCGGTTGAAAACCATAAATAAGAAAATTTATAAAGATTTAGTCCGGACGACAGGAGAAAGATTTACCCGTAAATATTTAGCAGGTTGAAAGCGTCAATATTAAAACCATAGAAATTTCTGTTTGACGAGGGGCTGGCGCGGAACGTGATCAGCGGTGAGGCATGTAGCCAGCGCCGAGGAGTTACATTTCTACAGATCTTTTACAAGCCTTTTGGATTTTAATAACAGAAGCTTTAGGCGTAGGTAATCATGCCAAAAGGCGGAAAGTAAAGATAACCTTGTAAAAGAGATGTATCTAGCAGATATTTTTTTGGTCATAAAGAAGGTAGGTGCTACTTATTTCTTGACTGAAAAAATGAACAAGGATTGATCATGCCACCGAATTCTAGAGCATGGCAAAAGGTGAAGAAAATAACTTGGATATATCTTTTAAAGGCCTTCCCTAAATGTGGAATATGTTGAATAGTTAATTTTTAGAAATAACCCGGACATATGTTACTTACAGCCTATAAACAAGCAATAAAGTCTGAACTGGTTCTGAACTATTGCTTTAACATAGAAAAGTTTTTTTGTACACTCCTTCTCGAGTCATCTATTAGAGGGCAAGCATATATAGAAAATAGTGTGTAATTGTATTTATTATATCTGATGTAATAATAGTGGCTGTTAGGCTTTTAATAAGCAGATTTTTCTGAGAGACAAATGTGTGTTGGGTTTTCATCTAAAAGAGTGACAAAAAGGTTCTATGATTGCAGAGATACTACAAAGCGAACGGGCGAAACAAGTGGGTGAAATAGCTACAAAAACCCATATAAAAAATCCTGTCTGGGGATACGTCTGGTATTTGGTAGGGTTACCAATTATTCTAACTCTTTCCACGAAATTAACGTGGGGTGATTTATCATTATCGTATGAAGCATTGCCGATGATGACGATGGTAGCTATTCTGTATATTGGAGTTTGGGCTAATAAATACCAATCTGCTGAACACCGTTCCTACCGTGCTATTGGATTATCCGTTTTTTATATGTCCATTGGTTTTCTTGCAATATTTGCAGTTCTGGCGTTATTGCGTCAGTACTATTCCAGGAGCTTTCTGGTCTTTTCCTATGGTCTGATGGTGTTTTGGTCTACCCTTGGTATGCTTCTATTTCGTAAAAGGCATCAATCTTATGTGATCATTAAGGGAGGACTTGCTGATTATTTAAGAGCGTTTAAAAAATCAAATTGGAAGTTCGTAAAAAAGCTCAAGCCCAATGGGCAAATTGGAAATTATGATGGGATCGTGGTTGATTTGCATGCCCACGACGATAAAAAGTTATTAAAAGCACTGGCTGATACAAGTTTCCATGGTACTTCAGTATTACATGCCGCTACCGTTCTCGAAAGATATTCGGGACGTACAAATCTGGACTATTTAGCGGAGGAGGGATTATTTAATTTAGAAATAAGTACAAACTATAGGATCTTAAAAAGGGTATGGGAGGTTGGATTAATCATTTTATGTAGTCCTATTATCATCTCCGTGATGGCTTTGACCGCCATTGGTATTAAGATCGACTCAAGAGGGCCCGTTTTATTTACCCAAGAACGCGTGGGAAGGGAGGGCAAGCTGTTTACGCTTTACAAGTTTCGTAGTATGCATACTGATGCAGAAGAAGAGGGTAGTCAATTTGCAGATAAAGGGGACGATCGGATCACTCGTGTTGGAAGATTTATACGTAAGTTTCGCATAGACGAACTTCCTCAATTTTGGAACATCCTGAAGGGGGATATGAGCCTGATTGGGCCTCGTCCGGAGCAAAAGGAGTTTGTAGACTTTTTTAATGAAGAAATTCCGTTTTATTCCTACCGTCATAAAGTGCGTCCCGGTATAACCGGTTGGGCACAAGTAAAGGGGGGCTATGCGGCAAGTCTTACAGCAACTCAAAAAAAGTTGGAGTTTGATTTATACTACATAAAGAATTTGTCGCTCTCTCTTGATTTATTGATTGTGTATGCCACTATTAGAACTATTCTTACGGGCTTCGGGTCGCGATAATTTGTAGTGATTAAGTTACTAGCTTCAAGGGTGCAAAGAAACAAAGTGACTAAGTAATTTGGTGATGAAGTGATTAAGCGACTGAGTTGGGAAGTGTTGAAGGTTGAATATTGTGTAGTGGATGAACCCTGATCACAGGATTTTGTCGTGTGATTAGGTGATGAAGTTGTAAAGCAATTCAAGATTTATAACACAAGGTTCACAAGAAACTGTCATTTCGAACACAGTTAGAAATCTTTGTTTTCGTATTTTTTTAATAAGGCTTTTCAGTCTCATACTGTAAATACCCCCCCCCAGAAACACATCTTTATACCTGATATTCATCTATAAAAAACAGATCTTGTCCAATGTTCTAAGGTTAACAATATCATCATTTACAAATGCCTGATTCACGCGTCCGGGTAATAAAATCCACCAATATTGGGGTCACAGTCTTTGTCCTTGGAGTGCTTTTCTTGGTTCTTCCCTTGGATGTATTATCTCAGGATAACCGATTGATTAATACGAATAGCTGGCAGTATGAGTATATCCAACGACTACAGCAGCGGGGACACCTCCTGCAACTTAATCCCACCGACCTGCCGTATGCCAATAAAGTTATAAGAAAGGCGCTTGAAAATAGTGAGAAGGCTGGGTTAAGTGAGAAGGAAAAACGGTGGTTGGAAATGCTGGAAGAAAGTGTAAGATCCCGTCCTGCAAATGTCGACAGCATGCGGGTTGGAGGTTTGTTCAGTGCGGGATCAAGGCACAGCAGCAGTGAACGCCTGAACGTAGACGATCCATTGGGAGAGGGGAAGATGTTGCTACCCAGAGCGAAGCTTAACGGTTATTTCGAAGGGAAGAATTGGATTGGTCAGGCTGGGATTACACACGATCTTTTCTACGATGTTGATCCCGATGGATTGGATACGGCCCGTCGCTTGTATATACGAAGCGAGGAAGTCTATTTCGGATATAATAGCGCCATGGTTGATATTTATGTGGGTCGATTTGATAACCACTGGAGTTTGTTTGATCAGCAGGGAGCCTTTTTGACGGATAATCCGCGGTCTTTTGATCAGATTCAGCTGAAGTTTGGGACCTCTAAATTATCTTTCAGTAGCATATACGGAGAGATGGATAGCATGAGTCCAGACAGTACTTTCACGGGCCGGTCATATGGTCCGGGTGCTGTTCGCCGATACCTGTTCTTACATCGCTTGGACTGGAGTCCGGTTCCCAATTTAAAGCTTAGCTTTATAGAGGGGGAACTATATTTCAGTGAATCGGCAGGTATTTCCATTCGGAACCTATTGCCACTGCACTTCCTCTTTTTTGAAAGTCATAACGCCCCCATGAACAACAATAGCAATTTGCTATTAGGTGGAAGTATATGGTATCAAACGGGAAATTGGACGTTCTATTTTCAGGGGATGCTTGATGATTTGGTAGTAGAAAATCGGGAACAATTGAAAGATGACAATAATTTGATTCCAACGACTTATACTATAAACAGCTCAATTACCCTTGCCGATGTTGCCAATAGTTTTGATGTCGGCCTCGAAGCTGATTTGGTTGGAGCCAATGCTTACCGCTCCAATCGTTACCAGGACCAGTGGACCTACGCCCAACGGGGATTGGCTACGAACTTTAGCGATTATATTCGGACGAAGGTGTATGCGACGTTTTATCCGAATTGGATGGAGGGATTAAAAGTCGAGCCTGCGGTAACACTTTATTATAAAGGAACAGAGGATCTGCGCGACCTGCGTACTTCAACTGAGCCGGACGGGAGTCAGATTCCCGGTATCTTAGCAGGTACCGTAGAACGTACGGTTCGCCCCTCGCTTAATGTGCGCTATCAGCCGATGGGAACAACGGTCTTTGATCCCAAACACGATATCCGTTTTAACTTTTGGTTGGATGCAGATATGGGCGTCAACTTCACGGATAATTATAATAATGTAGATGGAGCTACGAATAGGCGTTTCATTGGACTCTTCCGCTTATTTGGTCAGCTTGCTTTTTAAGAGAACTGTGTGTCAAGAGTATTAGATGGCATACTATTAGTGGGATATTCTCCTACAAACATTTGGGTTATTGGATATAGATTTTATAAGGTATCCGGTTTAAGTTTGTAACGTTGGCTTTCTGAAAATCATCTCCTATGGCCTATCCCTAATTTTAATTATTAGATGGAGATAGTATTATGAAGAAAGCTTTAGCATTGTGTATCTGTTTGGCCATATCTTTTTATGTGGCAGAAGCGCAGGATATGAGTAATCAAGAAAAAATACAGAGCGCGATGAGCGCGGCTCCGTATTCCATTTCTGAAAATGCGACCATCAAAGATTGGCCATCCGGTGAGGGAGAAGAGATGGCTGTGTTACGAGAAGGCAGCAACCAGTTTACTTGCCTGCCGGATATGCCTGCCACGCCCGGCAATGATCCCATGTGTCTCGATGATCCGTGGTTAAAATGGGCAGACGCCTGGATGAATAAAAAAGATTTCACCATTGATAAAATGGGATTTGGGTATATGCTGCAGGGAGGAACCCCGGAAAGTAATGTGGATCCCTACGCGGAAGGACCCGAGCCGGATAATCAATGGCTGGAAGAGCCGGTACCACATCTCATGATTCTCGTGCCTGATCAAAGCATGCTTTCAGGATTGCCGGTAACACCGGATGAGGGAGGCCCGTGGGTAATGTGGGATGATACTCCCTATGTTCACATTATGGTTCCCATGCCAAAATATAATCCACCCATGCAGCAGGCAAGCAAATAGGGAATATATTCAAAGGTAAAATAAGAATATTTGCAGGGTCAATTTCCTCACTCTTTTAGTGATGTGGGGGAGTTACATGTGTTTAATGGTAACTATCCGGTAGGATTCTTTTACATCTATAGAGGTTATAGCAAATAAACGAACGAGAGTTTAAAGGCGTAGTTCTTTGGCTTTAGGCGTGGATTTCCATTGTATGCCTGTAAAAAGGTCTGCTGAAAACGAAGGTCGAAGCCCAGTTTTTCGATAAACTCCATGCCGAATCCCACAACTCCACCCGCATCATACTTGGAGTATTGGTTGATGACGTCCTCGGAAACACTGCGGGTCAAATTGCCGTCAATATTGTCGCCGTCGAGGTTTGCACTTAGCAGGTATTCGCCAAATAGTCCGACCGTAAAGTGGTAGGAGTATTGCACGAGCTGATTCCCATACACTCTGCGCCCATTTATTTTAGGCTCCTTATAAAAATGTACCAACACGGGCAGGTGTACATATAATAGATTCGATCGCGTGTCGGTCTGAAATTCCCTTCCATCCAATAAGACCGACTCATTATAGTTGGCTCCCAACATGATCAGTGAAGGTTCAAGGCCCATTTTCAATACCTTGTTTAGTTTTGTTCGGGCAAGAAGTCCGACTTGGTAACCCAGCGCAGATTCTGGGGTAAGCTCATTGCCCGAATACCGAAACTTATCAGTGTGATTGCTAATATTTAGTCCCGCTGTTAACCCGTATTCCAGGGATTGTGATTGACTGCTGAGATGAAATCCCAACATAAAGGTTAACAGGAGAAGAAGTGTTAGTATTTTACGAGTGAACATTGAAAAGCCCAATAAGATGATCTATTTACTGTTTTAGCCGAACCTACCGTAACAGGAATAACAACAAATATTGGGCCAATATTGGTACGTAACGGCTTGGTTCATCCAGATGGGGATCCTATTAATCCAAGAAAGGTTTTTTATTTATCTATTTTTAAAACGGGAAGGAATGGGACAAATGGGTTTAAATAGGGTGAGTAATATTTACAGATTTAGTTATTTTTTGCTCAGTTTATTGGGTATCCCTTTTGTCTTGACACAAAAGGGATTAAAAAGTCAAGAAGTAGGATTCTGAAGGCACTCCGTTTGGCGGGTTGGATAATTCTGATGGTCCTTATAATGTAGAAGCAATATTTTAGGTTTTGCACCGGTACAGAATTATCCTATTCACCCGCTCATACTCCATACAGAATACAATTTCCAAATGAAAATCATCAAGTTGCAAGAAATCTTCCTCCTTTGAAGGAGGTGCAGGAGGATGATGGAACAACGTTGAGAAGATGAGAACGGAAAGCATGCAGACCATTGGGATTCAACTTCCATCGTCTAACTTCCAAACATCCTAACGACACCATCTTGCAATCTTAAACCTTTCAATGTGCTACAACATTAATCTTCAATACTCCAACACTTCCCACCCATTAAGAAGGTTAAAAGATGTTAATTTTACTTTCTGCTGTATTTATCAATACTTACCAACAGAGCAAAAATATTGGCTAAAACGGGATACTATGACTAATCTACCAAAAGAGGATCGGATAGCAATGGGCATTTTTAGCGTGTTGTTCTTGGGCGGCGGGGCCGTGCTTCGCTTCCTGGGAATGCATTTCTACTGGATGTCTATCGCCATTGGCGTCATTTTAGGAGCCGTTGTGTTAGGGTCCAAACTATTGAAAAAGAGATCAAGGAAACGGCATCGATACCGGGAATCCACTTCCTGAAGGACAACGAGGAGTGTGACCCAAAAGTCAGTAACTTTTTGGGACTTGGCATCCGTAATATGATCGGTCTTAATCATAGGGAGAAATCTTCAGTCGTGATACCGACTCCAACAAATTTCTTAGTGCTGTTCTATAGGAAATTCAAAGTTTAGAAAAGTAGTCTTACCCACCTTGCTACTCATCTCTTGCTCTGGTAAATGTTTCTTTCAGGGCGGAGCGTAAGAACGAGATGCAATGGTAGGCTGTGTGTCATCCTGAATTTATTTCAGGATCTAAGGAGCCATGATAAAGCCTGTCCAATCACAAATTTGTAACATCCGGTTTACGCAATAGTCTTGAAAACAGAGAGATATCTATACGAAGCTTCGATTTACGAATAAGACTATTCATTAAATACCGATTATTATGTTACAAAACGCGAGTCACACCGTTGGAACAGGAGACGAATCAGAGATTCTATACGATACCGATTTCGGGTATATGTTTGAATACCTCTGCGGTTGCGGACATCACCAGCTGCCGAGCGACAAGCATACCGTTCGTTATCTCAAAGAGCTGGGAAAGGTAATGGCCGATCCCGGTAGCGAGGATACACCCATGGATGAATTGGATTCGGATATACCAGCCGTTTATACTTACTTGGGGCAGTTTATCGATCACGATATTACCGCACGGACAGACCGGGAGACGGGATTCAGTGATATTGGCGATGAGGATGATCTTATGCCGCTGGATCCTAACGATATCCTGCAAAACCTGAGAAATGGGCGTAGGCCGCAACTCGATCTGGATAGCGTATTTGGGGAAGGTCCGAGCCTAAATGATGAATATAAGGCGGAGGCGGATGAGGATATTTATAACAACACGAGTTTGAATATCTTATTAGAAGAGGATTCCTCTACCGGGTATCTTGATCTCAGGAGAAATGGAGGAGTGGCTCAGATTGCCGATGCCCGCAATGACGAGAATGTCATGGTCAGTCAGCTCCAAGCTACGTTCATCAAAATGTATAATAAAATAAACGATGAGCTCGAGCCCGGACTGTCCAACCAGACCGCCTATTGCAAAGCGCGTAGATTGTGCCGTTGGGCTTATCAGTACGTGGTGATCAATGATTATCTGGAACAGGTCTGCGACCCGCATGTTGTACACGATATTATGCTAAACGGCCCTTATTTCTTCAAGACCGGATCGTATTTTATGCCGCTGGAGTTTTCCGTGGCAGCGTTTCGGTTTGGCCATTCCATGATTCGCCATTCTTATAAGCTTAATGATCATCATACCAAGGGAATTATGGAGCTGCTGCAGCCAAGCATTCCGGATCAGGACCTACTCGATGGCGGACAACTAAAGGCCGACCATGTGATCGACTGGTCAAATTTCGCCAACGTGGGCAGCGGTTCGCCTGACAATAAGGCCCGGAAGATTGATCCGTTTATTGCCCAGGGGCTGTTCGACCTTAGCTCCCTGGAAGCACCGCCCCCTCCACATGTACTGGCAAGTCTGACCCAGCGGAATCTGTTGCGCGGTTATCTGCTAAATATTCCTACCGGCCAGGCCATTGCGAAAGCGATGCGTATAGAGCCTATGCGTCACGAAAAGTTGGTTGAAGGTCTCAACGAAGAACAAAAATGCGTGATGTACGATTCGGGCTTTACGGCCAAGACACCTTTGTGGTATTACGTGCTGCAGGAGGCCAAGGTACAACAGGATGGCAATAGACTCGGATATGTGGGCAGTAAGTTGGTTGGTGAAACCATAGCCGGATTGGTCAAGATGGATCAAAACAGTTATTACAACAACCAGCAGCATCCAAGCGTGGATGCCGAAGATGGTATTACGCTGCCCGGCAGCTCAGCGCCCATTCAAACGATTGACGATATCTTGGAGTATGCTGGGGTGGCCTAGTAAATAGCTAAATTGGAAGTAACCCTAATGGTCGTCAGGATGGTGAGGTTTTAAATCCTTTATCCTGGCGGCTTTTTTTTGTTTTGATAACTTGTGGAAGTAAGTATGTTGGTACTCCGCGTGGTGGGAAGACTCGTTTATGTAAGAAGTCAACTTAAATCTTCAGGTATGAGGATCATCACATTGACGAAAGGTGGCGGAATCTATCACTATTTCCTCGCACAAATCGCGCACAATTGGCGGAAAAAAATTCCCAAAAGGGGGTCAAATCAATCGATTTTTCAGTCGTTAAAAAGGTTCATTAGGTACGAAAAATTGGGGTGCTGAATGTGGACGAAAAGGGCCAAAAATGGGCTTTAAATGGCCCAGAGGGCGATTAGTCTGTTGTATGGAGGGGGACTCATAATCGATTGAGCCGAGAGTCGGGTAGATATACGACCTGAGTAATCCTCAAATATGGTTTTATTACTTACCGTCAGTAGTTGCCGGCGATTTATCCAATACGTCAAGAAAGTCAAAAACTATCCACCGAAAGTAAGATCACAGAAATGAAAATACTTTTCTTCATCCAAATCATATCGCAATGCCGTTAACTTATCGACTATGAATTCGCTTTGGTATGACCGTGATAAGAAATCTATTTTGGCTGATTCAAAAATATGTTTTGGCAGATTTTTCGCAATAGTCAGGTGAGCATTATCGAATAAGAAAAAACGTTTCCCCAATCTCAGGTCTACATTCATATAGATTAATTTCTTTCTTAATAACCTCAGCTGTTTCGAGTTTTCAATATCAATGTAAATGACATTACTATTTTTAAAGCTGTTGAAGCCATGTAATTGAAGTTGAAATGGTGAAAGTTCTGCGAGTCCACGGTTTAAAGATGAAAACACTTTTTCAATCCTTTGGGAAAGCAGGGGGAAATTACAAATGGTGATATGGGGTTTGGAGAATCTACCATCGTAATGGCCGTACTTTTCGTAACATTCTTGTTTGAGATGATTGATGTGGCTCATGATAGGTTCCGGAGGAGATATGACAATCAGAAATCCGGAAAGTTTATTTTTTTCGAAACTCATGAGACATTATTTTCCATTTATCAATGGAAGGTTGGAGATTTGAAATCAGGTACTGTTTACTGTGGTACTGCTTACAATTGTTTGCAAACCATAGAAATGTTTTAAACTCTACTTGAGATTACTAAAAAACCGCTAAGTTTAATTAAGAAGTAGTCACGGCAGCGCCAGAATTTCAATTTCGGCCACATAGTAAAGTTGTCCATCTTCAAAATGGATATCGCCCCCGGTTACCTCAAATATTTCTCCTTTTCTGAGAGGACTAAACGATTTTAAGAATGTCGTTTGGGATGCAGATAATCCCCCTTCATTTTCCCATTGGTCCAAACTCTGAATATCAGCAGGCGATAGAGATTTTGAATTAATTTTTATTTTTAGGTTTCGTGTTAGGGTACGTTTCATAATCAGTAGAAAGTAAATGGTTTCAATAAAAGTTATTTGATTTCAGTCGGATAGGGTGAACTCACTTTATTTACAATAGCAGACCATTTGGCATCGGGATTAATCTGATTTTTTGCCAGGTCGCTTAGTCCCATATCAGCACGTTTTTCCTCACGCAGTGTATCCAGCAGGAGTTCAGCAATATCATGCCGTTCAAGTGTTTTGGCATAGGCGATAGCAGTCCCATAACCGGCCATTTCGTAATGATTGATGTGTTGAACAGCTGTTATCAGGGCCGCATCACGCACCTCTTCATTAACACATCGGCTTGCCAGTTTTTCCGATTCTTTAATGAGCCCTTTGATACCGTCACAATGTTCCCCTTTGGGGTCTTCATTAAGTGTTTCAAAAACCTCTTTAAGGCGTTGAACATGGCGCCTGGTTTCTTTGAGATGAAAAGTCAGCAGTTCGTTCAGTTCAAACGACTCTGCTATTTCTGACTGCCTTTCCAAAAATTTGATCTGCTGTAATTCGCCGTCATACAGATCTCGCACCTGCTCAAGCATCAAGTCATAAAGGTCAAAAATTTCTTCATTGTTAGGTGTGGTCATGGTAATTACCTTCTGCAGTTTTAGATAGTTTTAAAATTGAAAAAAAATCTTTCGATAATTGACAATAAGGCTGTAATAGATTTCTGTTCCTATATTAACGTATGATCCACATAAAATAGATAGGTACAATTAGTGAGCTGATGTAGGGAAAAACCTATTTCCGGAATAGGTGATTTTCATAAGAAATAGTCCTTAAAGAGGATAAGTTATGTGAGGACTGAAAGGGGATGGAAGAAAGGGGAATAAATAATCATCCAAAAGTGGAGACCAGGGATAAATTGCCATTATTTTTTGCCTTTACTTATTAGTATCATAAAGAAAAATTAAGGGGTATTTTTAAATTTCGTTTTTGCCTGGTCAAAATTGATACAGATATTGCATGATTACTATTCGTGAATTGACTTCCCATGATGAGTTATACGACTTCGTTCACTTTCCTTTTTTATTATATGGCGATAATCCAAACTGGGCGCCGCCAATAATTAGCGATGAACTTCAAAACCTGGATCCTCGGGAAAATCCGGTCTTCAATCATGTGGAGGTTAAATATTTTATGGCCTATAAGGGGGAGCAGCCGGTAGGGAGAATAGCAGGAATTATAAACCAACCCGAAGTTCGGGAGCTGGATATCCCCAAGATACGTTTCGGTTATTTCGATTTTATTGATGATCCGGACGTTTCCGAAGCATTGCTGGAGCAAGTCCGTCAAATGGGCAAGGAGAAGGAGTTGGAATTTATGGAAGGGCCGCTGGGCCTTTCGAATATGGATAAGGCAGGCATGCTCGTAGACGGATTTGATGAGCCCAACACCATGATTACCTGGTTTGGATTGCCTCATTATGCCTCACACCTGGAGCAGCTTGGCTTTGAAAAGGAAAAGGAATGGGTAGAGTATGAAATTCAAATTCCTGATAGTTCGCCGCAGAAGATTGATCGGTTTTCGACGCTCATCAAAGAGCGCTATAACCTGCATGTGGTTCGTTTTTCAAACAGTAAAGAGATTCTCGAATACGCAGACGAGATGTTTGATCTCATCAACAAGACGTATAGTAATTTAAGTACTTTTATCCCTATAAAGGCTGATCAGATTGCGTACTACAAGGATCGGTATCTTAAATTTTTACACCCGGATTTTATTAATTGTGTGGCAGATGAAAATGATAATCTCATTGCTTTTGCTATAACGATGCCGTCGTTTTCTAAAGCATTGCGCAAGGCCTCGGGTAAGCTATTGCCGTTTGGATGGTATCACCTTTTAAAGACGCGGTATTTTCCGGAGAAAGCTGCTTTCTACCTGATTGGCATAAAGCCGGAATACCAGAACAAAGGGGTGACTTCAATTATTTTTAAGGAGATGAATGATGTTTTCAATCAAAAAGGAATTACCACCGTTGAAAGCAATCCCGAGCTCGAAGAAAATGAAGCCATTCGCTCGCTTTGGAAAAAGTATGAAAATCGACTTCATAAACGGCGCCGAACCTACCGGGATAGTTTATGAGGTAACCTATTGCAGAGGTGATTTCGAACAAACGAAGTGCAGTCAGAAATCTATGTTTTGCATTTTCTTGTTTGGAGTAAAACAAAGTTCTCTCGCTTACGCTCGAGATGACAGAGAGGGTTGAAATAAGTTGCTGTTTGCCAAGAACCTCGAGATGACATAACGTAAATAAAGTTGTCATTTCGAACGAAACGCAGTGAAGAGAGAAATCTATGTGTTAGTTTTTATCTTACTCACGAGATGACAAATAAAGAAATGTTTTATCCCTCCGCATTAAGCCTAAATAAAAAATAATGTTTTCGTAATCATCGATATTAGTCCGAAAACCTATAAAAAAAATGTAAGGTTTTGATTAAAAATGAATCTTACTGTTAAGACAATCGGAACTAAGAGAAGTGCAAATGCCGTATTACGTCTATATTACTACTAATCCAGGAAAAACTACTCTTTATATTGGCATGACCAATGACCTCAGTAGTCGTTTAAATGATCATTATAAAAATAGAGGAAATAGCAAAACATTTGCGGGGCGTTATCATTGTTACAAACTGATCTATTATAAAGCATATAAGACCTCACAGCAAGCAATAGAGCGTGAAAAGGAACTGAAGAAATGGCGGCGCGAGAAAAAAGAAAAATTGATTAACAGTGTAAACCCCGGCTGGGAGTTTCTAAATTACAAAGATGATTTAAGGGTGGGGAGGATATAAGAGGAGTTAGTTCTATTAACTAACCTGCTTGTCATTTCGAATGGAGTGAGAAATCCGAGGGTTACTTTTTCCTCATTCTGCTAAACAAAGTTCTCTCGCTTACGCTCGAGATGACAGAGAGGGTTGGAATAAGTTGCTGTTTGCCAAGAACCTCGAGATGACATAACGTAAATAAAGTTGTTATTTCGAACGAAACGCAGTGAAGAGAGAAATCTATGTTTTTGGGGTTCGGGTACATTCAAAAAACAAAGATCTCTCCCTTACGGTCGAGATGACAGAGAGGGGTGGAATAATTTGCTGTTTGCCATCAGTGATCCATATTCTGTTTAGGCCTCCTTTCATTGTATCCCGAGCGGTTCGGGAACAAACCGAATAGAGTAGCATAACCGTTTTCCGTAGTCAGTTCGCTATACATCTAATCCTTGTCCAGAACCGGCACTACTTAGCCTGTTTAGCTAAAAAATAGGAATTCCCTCACAACAAAAGTGACGGCATGCTGGTAACTTTTCAATTAAATACTAACAAATCATTAGCCTATGGAAACCTTATCAGCAACAACAATCTTTTGGCTATTGGTATTAGGAGCAACAACCGGCTGGATCGTCGGCTATATAATCAGACAGGAAGGTATTACCTTGACAAGTAATGTGATATGGGGTACGATTGGTGCTCCCCTCATCGGTATTTGTGCGCTATACGTTCAAATTAGTGGTGTTTTGGTATTTGCACTGCTTGGGACGTTGGCGATGCTATTTTTGGCAAACGTTTTCCACTTGCACCATGTGGAAGATCTTACCGGTGATATCAAACGGGGAATTCGTATTGTTAAGAAGCCCTGAAATATGCTGGGAGCAATTACCGTATTACGGTTGATTTTTTGGATGGGGAAGGATTGTCGCTAACGGCAAATGAATAGTATCTATTCACTGCCAACCGGGGACGGACGTTTAGGTTTTCGATTTATTTTAATCTCCTTGTTTTTACGATCTCCATTTAGCCAAAGCTCTACTTCGGTGTCAAAAGCAGCAGCCAAGTGATGTGCCCGAAGATTGCTTATAGGAAGATCGCCCTCGATAATGCCCTGCACTTCCGTTTCAGGCATACCTGAAATTTGAGAAAATTCCTGTGTGCTAATATCCTTCTCGTGAAGAAATCTTTTCAGAAGTTGAGCAGCTGATTGATGCATAGTTTGGTAAAGCAAGTAGGTTTAGTTGTATCGATCTCTTAACAACGGAACTAGTATACAGTAAAAGTAACTTCAAATAGTTTTTATTATTGCCTGACTTATTTAGACCTCTAATGCTCGTTATTGTTTCAGGTTATCGTCAGACAATAGGCAAAGAAAACAGAAAGGAACATCAGTAGGATTCCTTAACGCAATAAAAAAAGCCCGCTTAAAAAAGCGGGCTTGAATATACCAAAAAATCTTGGCTAAAACTTACTTATAATCAAGGCTTCGTACATCAACAGCACTCAAGCCTTTGTCGGTTTCTTCAACGTCGAATTCTACATTTTCTCCGTCTTCAAGACCTTGATTGTAGTCCAAATTTTCTACGTTATTGCGGTGGACGAAAACATCTTTACTTCCGTCCTCAGGCTCGATAAATCCATATCCTTTCTCAACATCGAACCATTTAACTTTACCTTGTTGTGTCATGTATACTAAGTATTGTGTTTATACACCTTAGATGGATCGTCAAAGAAAAGTATCGTGAGATATCTCTATCTTGGATCTCAATTCTAAGATGGGAATTAAAATTATGTTCAAAGATACAATTCTGTTTGTGGAATGTCCATAGTTAAGATGAAATTCAAATATTCTGATTTCAGTATTAACAAATTATTCTTTTATTGCTTGCTATAAAACCATTTAAACGCTGATCATTTTCCATTAGTAATCAGGGGGATTGTGAATAAGTCAAAAGCATTACTGGCTATTCTTGTTGTTTTTATTTTGGGATTGGGGTGGTACCTGTTGCCGGAGGAATCTGCCCGGGATAATCCGGATTCTACTTCAGCCTACAACGATAGTGTTCCTGACCCTGAAAGACCGGTTTTTACGGCCCAAGAAGACACCGTTGCGCAAGACAGTCTTCCTCCTCGGCACGGCGAAGAGCTGGCTCCCGGCACAGCAATGGTAAAAGCTACGGTTATTGCGGATTTTGATAGCAAGGCGAATGGGAAGCTTACTGTTACAGCCGAAGAGGTTTTGGGATACGGCTCTGCGACCCCACCTATTGGCGCCGGGCAAGAAATGACGATCAGCGTTGAAAGGTTCTTGAAAAGTAATCCGGGTGATGAGGAGTTGCTGCAGAAAGGAAAAACAGTTGTTATGGTGGTATCTTCCGAAGAAGGAATGAGTCTCGGTGACTCCCGGGGGGGCAAAAGATGGACGCTGGTTGAGATAAAATCACAATGAATATTTGAATAGGATGCGCAGAGTAAGAAAAACTTATCGTGCCGTTGCCGGCCTCATCACAATAGTATTGCTGGCGGCCGGTATCTGGTATGTTGGATTGTCAGGGCAGGATACAACGAAGGTAGCTACAGAAACTACAACCCTCGACCCTGTTGAAAAGAAAAAGGCACGAACCGATTACTTTTTCAACTTACTTCGCGATCCCGCAACGAATAATATTCCACCGAATATTCGTTCCCGTGAGCTCAATCACGCCCAACAGCTGCCCGGCCGAAATGGGGGATTGCTGCGCAAGTCGGGTACCGCAGCTGCACAGGCGATAGGGGACATCACATGGCACATGGCCGGACCAACAGATTTGGGGGGACGAACCCGCGCTTTGGCTTTTGATCAGGATAATCCCAATACCATTCTGGCCGGTGGCGTTTCCGGCGGAATGTGGAAAAGTACCGACGGTGGCAGTACCTGGCAGTTAAAAACGGATCCGAACCAGAATATGAGTGTTACCAGTGTGGCCCAGGATCCCACCAATCCTGATACATGGTACTATGCGACGGGAGAATTCAGAGGCAACACCGCATCGGACCGGGGCGGCAGGGCCTCATATTTTGGCACGGGTATCTATAAGTCGACCGACAATGGGGAATCGTGGTCAAGCTTAGCTGTTACCGAAGATGCTGATGCTGCATGGAATAGTCAGTTTGATTTTATTTCCCGGATCATCGTCAATCCTACCAATGGGGATGTATATTTTGCGGCAAATGGCTTTGGAGTTTTTAAATCATCCGATGGGGGAAACTCGTTTAACCTTGTGATAGGTTCGTCGGGCGGGTATCGCTATGTGGATGTTATAGTCAATAAAAATGGAGATCTCTTGGCAGCCTTATCGGAAAATAGTGCCGGTGGAACGCAGTCGGAAGATCCCGGTATTTACCGCTCAACCGATGATGGTAATTCGTGGACCGATGTAACGCCTGCCGACTTTCCCTCTACGCATGATCGCACTTATCTGGCTTTTGCGCCATCCGCACCGGATACGGCTTACAGTTACACCTATGAGGGCACAGGTTCCGGTTCGGATGAAAATATTAGCTTTTTTATGCTCGACTTTGCAAATAATAGCAATGAAGACCGTTCTGCAAACCTCCCGGATTTTGGAGATCCGGTTGGATTTGTGAATACCCAGTCTAATTACAATATGGTGCTGGCGGTAAAGCCTGACGATCCGGACTTTGTGCTGCTTGGAGCAACAAATTTATTTCGTTCGCTGGACGGTTTTGCAACGGCTCCCGAAGATGCGGATAACGATGGATTATCGGATGACAGCGAGAAAGATGAATATTGGATTGGAGGGTATGCCAAGTTTAATAATGTCAGTCAATATACCAATCAGCACCCTGATCAGCATGTGCTGGCGTTCCATCCCAATGATCCAAATACAATGTGGTCGGGGCATGATGGCGGACTAAGTAAAACAACAGATATTACCGCATCGTCTGTCAGCTGGGAAGATACCGATGAGGGCTACGTTACAGGACAATTCTATACTGTGGCCATTTCCTCCGAAGCCGATGATGATCGCATAATGGGTGGTACGCAGGATAACGGAACCCCTTTCTACCGCTTTAGCAATAATAACCAACAAACGACAGAGCTTGTTGATGTTTCTTCCGGCGATGGGTCATACGCTTTCTGGGGCACGGATTATGCTTTCGTGTCTTCACAAAATGGTAGTGTCTTGCGACTTGGAATAGAGTCTGATGGGGATATTAGTTCTGCTTTCGACGGATCAACACAAACCAGCTGGACCAGCGTGCATCCATCAGAAGCAGAAAATCAGCTTTTTATTCATCCCTATGCGATTGATCCCAATGATGAAACAATTATGTATTATCCCGGTGGAACTGAAATGTGGCGAAACACCGACATAGATCAGATTCCCGATGGAAATAATGGAGGAACAACCACAGGCTGGGAAAGTTTTGAAGGGACGTCTTCAACGGGATACACCATTTCAACGCTGGAGATCACCTCGCTGAACCCGTCCGATCGCCTCTATTACGGGGCCTCCTCCTCTTCCGGCATACCGGAACTGTTCAGGTTGGATGAGGCTTCCAATTCCGATACGCCTACAAATGTATCTATTTCGGATGCTCCTTCCGGTGCTTATGTGCATGATATAGCAGTAAATCCCTTTGATGGAGATGAGCTGATAGTGGTGATGTCGAATTATAGTATCGTGGGGTTGTATCACTCGGACGATGGTGGGGGCAGCTGGACAGCTATTGAAGGTAATTTGGAGGGCGGGTCACAAAACCCGGGACCCTCAATACGGAATGCCGAAATTTTACCGACGGAAGAAGGAAATCTTTATCTGGTGGGGACCAGTACGGGTGTATATTCCACGATGTCACTTGAAGGGGGAAATACCAACTGGGTGCGCGAATCAGATGATGGATCGCCGGGAAGCATCGGGTACTCGGTTGCCGAGTATATTATGGCTCGTCCCTCTGATGGTACCATTGCGGTGGGAACGCACGGGCGCGGTATTTTTGTAGGTCGAGCTGATGTGGGGAATATTGCCCCTGATCTCTTGCCGATGGTTGGGGACACACTTACCATTACTGACAGTTGGCAGCTTGTGGGATCGCCCATGGCTTCCGATTCAGATGTAGAGCCCGGGAGCAATCTGCAATTATTTGAGTTCTCGGGAAACTATAAGTCAGCTACCGTGATAACACCTCACAATGGATATTGGGCAAAAAGTCGTTCCGGATCGGAGATTATTTATAACGGACGCGCTGATACTTCAGCAACCATAGCACTCGATGAAGGCTGGAATATAATCGGTGGCGTTGCTGATACAGTGGCCGTATCGGCTGTCAACGATCCCAACGGTATACTAAGTTCAACGGATATCTATGAATTTGTAAATGGCAGTTATCAGCCGGCCACCGATATAAAGTCATTACAGGGCTATTGGATTCGGGCCAGTCAGGCCGGAGAAATTGAGATTGCTCCGGGGAGCTCCTCCGGTAAAAGCCGGCCCGCCTTGGCATCGGGACAACTTGGTACGATCACATTTAGCATTGGAAATGCTGAGCAGCAGTTTTACGTATCAGAACAGGCGTTAAACAGAGCGGAGCGCGAACAATTTATGATGCCGCCCGTAGCTCCTGAAGCGGTTCTTGATGTGCGAAGTACCGAAGGATTACGTCTGGCTGAAGGCAGGGAAACGGAACTGCAGGTTACGGCAAACAGCTACCCCGTTACGGTTGCGGGTAGTTCATCCAATAGCAATAATTATATTTTAAAGGGAGTTACCGGCCAGGATACGGTTTATTATGAGGTGGCAGGGAACGCGCAAACGCAGATTCATCATCCCCATGAAAAGGTGGTTCTAACCAAAGCAGCGGGCAGTGCGCAGATAACAGAGCACAACCTGTTGCCAAACTATCCGAATCCTTTTAATCCCAAAACCCAAATTCAATACCAGGTGGTCTCACAGACACAGGTTACGCTTGAGGTTTATGATGTGCTGGGCAGAAAGGTGCGTACGCTGGTTGATGAACCCCAGGCAGGCGGATCATATACGGTCAGTTTTGATGGCAGTAACCTATCGAGCGGGATGTATTTCATACATTTGAAGGTTGGAGAAACGGTTAAGCTGCAGAAGATGACTCTGATAAAATAACTTAAAACTGTTAGAAGTAATTAATGGTTCGATCTGGAACTATTAATCATAAATCTGATAAAAATACTTCTGAGCTATGTATTAATGTGGTAACTTAATTTGCAAAACGTTTGTTACACCCTTACCCTACGAAAAATATTTAAAATAAAATTCCATACTTAGAGGAGACTATTATGAAGTTAAAAAAACTACTCGTTGTATTTGCTACTTTTGCATTAATGTTCACCATGCTGCCTGAAAAGACGACAGCCCAGTGGAGCCTTGGGGCATCTTATGAAATTAGAGATGAGGAACCCAAAAACGGTTTTGGTCTGCGACTGGAACGCGATATTCTTCAGAAACTTCCTATTGTTAACCTCTCCCTGAGAGGACACTTTAGTTATTTTAATGAAAATATTTCATATGATGACAGAACATACTCCACGGATATAACCAATTATGATTATGGTTTGGCAGCTGTCGGTGGGGTTTCCCTGGGATTATTAAGCCCATATGTAGGGGTGGGATTGGGCGCTTCCACTCTTGATGTAAATCGGGATAACCTTCCTTCAGGATCGCCTTTGGATGAGGGAAATGATGATAGCGCTATCTACTGGAACGGTTTTGTGGGAGCAAAAGTAAGCCCCATACCGATGATTAAGCCATTTGTGGAATATCGTTTTGAGGATGTTTCCAATTACAGTGATGAACTCTCTGACATACAAAATAGTAATGGCCGGCTTATTTTTGGGGTTTCACTGTCATTCTAAAAGATATACACTGGTACGAAAGGCGGACGTTATTAAAGCGTCCGCTTTTTTATTTTTAATTTGTTTTAGTGATTGCTAAATAAGCATACAGTCCCTTTTTTGAATGTAAAGGGCGATGGTATTGTTCTTACTACTAATGAAAGCGCTTAAATTCTTTTTCATCTAACCTTTATGGCAGATACAAAAACGACATATAATATAGATCTGGACGGATATGTTCTGGATCCGCCTCAGCAAGAAGATCTTGATGAGTTGCTACGGGTATGCCGTGAAAATCTGGAAGAGGTGGATGAAAACCTTGTTTCACGTGCATTTAAGCTATGTTATGTGTCGCACGAGGGAATTGATCGGGCCTCCGGTGAACCCTATTACTACCATCCCGTGGCAGTGGCTAAAATTGTGGCATCAGAAATTAATATTGATGACGTTTCGGTTGTAGCTTCGCTGCTGCATGACACAGTCGAAGATACTGAGGTTACGCTCGATGATATCAAAGAAAAATTTGGTGATACGGTTTCGCACCTCATTGACGGAGTGACAAAGATTTCGGGTGTATTTAAGAGTCGCAATACCAAGCAGGCGGAAACATTTATGAAAATGCTTCTGTCGATGGCAGAAGATATCCGCGTGGTGTTGATTAAGTTTGCCGATCGACTGCACAATATGCGTACGATCCAGCACCTGCCGCGCGAAAAGCAGATGCAAAAGGCTACAGAGACAATGGAACTGTATGCCCCGCTGGCCCATCGATTTGGACTTTTCAATATCAAAAGTGAGCTCGAGGACCTCTGTTTTAAAGTCATTGATCCCAATTCATATAAATTTATTGCTCGTAAGCTCAGGGAAAAAAAAGAAGCCCGGGAAGCTTTTATCGAGGAGTTTATGGATCCTATTGAGGAGGAGCTGGATGAGCAGGGCTTTACGTTTGAAATGAAAGGACGTCCCAAGCATATTTATTCTATTTTTCGGAAGATGCAGCGCCAGCAAAAGCCCTTTGAGGAAATTTACGACCTGTTTGCCATTCGTATTATTCTCGAGGAACCGCACACCAAAGAGGACTGCTGGCGCGTATATTCTATTATTACGGATTGGTATACCCCTATTCCCAAGCGGTTTCGCGATTTTATTTCGGTGCCGAAAGCCAACGGCTATCAATCGTTGCATACAACGGTAATTACCAAAAAGGGACGCAAGGTTGAAGTACAGATTCGAACTCGCCACATGGATGATATTGCTGAAAAAGGGGTGGCTGCACACTGGAAGTACAAAGAGGGCAAGGAAGGTGGTTCTGAAACGCTGGAAAAATTTGTGCACTGGGTACGCGATGTACTGGATAATCCACGTCCCGATGCGGCCACAGAGTTTGTGAAAGACTTTCAGCTGAATTTATATCAGGATGAAATTTATGTGTTTACGCCAGATGGGGAGCTGCGAACGCTGCCGCAGGGCGCAACGCCGATCGATTTTGCTTTCGATATCCACAGCGAGATTGGAGAGCGGGCAATTGCCGCTAAAGTGAATGGTAAAATGGCGCCGCTCCGCCAGAAGTTGGATATCGGGGATCAGGTCGAGATTATCACGGGAAATAAAATCAATCTTAATCCCGATTGGATTAATGATGTTGTTACGCATAAGGCCAAGTCGCGTATTCGGCAATACATCAAACAGAAAGAACGTCAGACGGCTGATGAAGGGCGAGAGATCTGGGAGAAGAAAGCCAAGCGTGCCAACATTGAAATCTCAGAGCAGGATCTCACGCGCATTGCTCAGAAGCTGAAATTCGATTCTACCCAGGATCTGTTTTATGACATCGGGAAAGGGAGCTTTGATGTGAATGAGCTCTTCGATGTTGTTAAACAGTTTACCAGTAAGGGACGCATTGATGAGAAGGAGGACGACGATAAACCGGCTCCCGTAACGGAAGAGGAAATTCAGGAAACGTATATTAATGCGGCGCGGTCGATTAGCGATGATAAAGCGCTGGTGATAAATGGGGAGCTCACTAATGTTAAATACAGTTATGCTAATTGCTGTAACCCCATTCCCGGTGATGATGTGATGGGATTCATCAGCCGAACCGGCGATGTGAAGGTCCACCGATCAAACTGCAAAAATATTCATCACCTGATACAAACCGACGGCGAACGTATTGTGGATGTCTCATGGGCGAAAAATATCGATTCCAAATTCCTTGGTGCTGTTAAGGTGATCGGTGAAGATCGCGTAGGTATGATTAATGATATTACCGATGTGCTTTCGAAGTCGCTTGAAACGAATATGAAAAGCATCAACGTCAATAGTGACAGTGGAATGTTTGAAGGCATTCTTACGGTCTACGTGGATGACATTGACCACCTGGGACGTATTATTAATAAGTTGCAGAAAGTGGGAGGCGTAAAAAGCGTATTCAGGTACGAATAAGTCATTGTTTTCGTTACTACTTATCGAACAGGATTATTTTTATCTCTGTAATAAAAGTAATATCATCAACCAGATAAAAATAGTGCTTTTTCCTCCCATAACAGACCAGGGATACGATCAGAAAAAGTGTTGAATTACAGAGTTAAAATATCATTTTCAGATTATGATAACCTATACAAAAAGAGATATTGTAAGACGCGTTGCTGAGCAGATGGATGAACCGATGGTTCAATCTGATCCATGGGTTAATGCGGTTTTGGATGCCTTGCGCGAAACGATGATGGATGCTGACCCAACTTGTCGGATTGAATTGCGTGATTTTGGTGTTTTTGAAGTGAAAAAGACCAAAGCAAAGCCGAAAGCCCGAAATCCGCGCACAAATGAAGAAATTTATGTACCGCCTCATCGCAAAACACATTTTAAACCCAGCAAACTTTTAAAAGAATTTTTAAAGCAACCTCTCGATGAAGAGGAAGTAGAAGAAATGGAAGATTAACCGTGGCAGAATATGGAAGAATAATCGGTATAGATGTAGGAACAAAATGGATTGGTCTAGCCCGTACCGACTTACTAAAAACAGTAGCCAATCCTATAGGAACCTACTACGTAGATGACGTTTTTGAAGCGCTCGAAGAACAGGTTGAAAACGAAAACGTTGAAAAGATTGTAGTGGGCTGGCCTCTTACTCCCGAAGGAGAAGAAGGTAGAGCTATCAAGATGGTTGAGGAGTTTTTGACTAAGCTTGAAGCACAATTCCCTGATATTGAAATAGCTAAAATTGATGAACGCTATACAACCAAAGAGGCCGTTCGAGCAATGGTTGAAGCGGGTGTCCCCAAAATGAAACGCAGAGAGTCTGATCGAATAAACCAGGCTGCTGCCGCTATTATTCTTCAGAAATATATTGAACTTGTAAAAGCAAATAATGTCCGTATTACCGATCGTTACATATGATGATGAGGTGCTTCGCAAAGAAGCAGAACCCGTCAAAGAAAACACGCCTGAAATTCAGCAGCTTATAGACAACATGTTCGACACCATGTACAATTCTGATGGAGTTGGACTTGCTGCTCCCCAAATAGGAGAACTGCTACGGATTTTTGTAGCTGACGCCGGTCCCTTAACTGAAGAAGAGGGAGGGAGTAAGTATGGCCCGATGGCCCTCATCAATCCTGAGATTAGCTTTGAAAGTGAAGAGAAAGTTGATATGGAAGAAGGGTGCCTGAGCATACCGGGTGTTAACGCATCAGTAACCCGACCCGAAAAAATTGTGGTAAACTATTTGGACCGTGATTTTAACGAACAGGAGCTGGAGGTTGACGGCTGGCTCTCAAGAGTGATACAGCATGAAACCGATCATCTCGACGGGGTGTTGTTTTTGGATTACCTTTCCATGTTTAAGCGCAAATTGTTGAGTTCTAAGCTCAAAGACATTGCCAGGGGACGTACTGAAATAGCTTACCCGACCGTTCCCAAAAAGCAAGAAGCCAATTAGAGGTTTTTATGCGCATTGTATTCATGGGTTCTCCCGACTTTGCGATTCCCAGCCTGGATAAACTACAGCAATCAGAGCATGAAATCGTCTCGGTGGTAAGCAATGTAGATAAACGGCGCGGCCGACGTGCAAAACCATCCCCAACAGCTGTTAAAAAAAGAGCGCTTGAATTTGATTTGCCGGTTATTGAGGTGGAAGAACTCGATGATCCCGGTTTTTATGATAAACTCAAGGCGTTGAATGCCGACTTGTTTGTTGTGGTCGCGTTTCGAATTTTACCACCGGATATTCTGGACCTTCCCAAAAAAGGATCTATTAATCTTCACGCTTCGCTGCTTCCAAAATATCGAGGGGCTGCCCCCATACATTGGGCAATAATAAATGGAGAAGAGAAGACCGGCTGTACGGTGTTCTTTTTGGATGAAAAGGTGGATACCGGGAATATTATTGAGCAGCGGGAAACTGATATTGGTCCCAATGAAACAACGGGCGATGTGTATAAACGCCTGAAAACGATGGGCAGTAAGTTACTCATGGATGCTGTTGATCAGATTGATCGAGATTCGTATCAGTTGCAGGGGCAGGATGATGATAAAGCAACAGCGGCTCCAAAACTATTTACAGAGGATTGTAAGATCGATTTCAGTAAACCGGCCAACCTGGTGCACAATAAAATCCGTGGACTTAGCCCATTTCCAACGGCTTGGGCTATGCTCGATGATCTAAAGTTTAATATGTACCGCTCAGAAATTGGCCCTTCCATAGAGTTGGCTCCGGGACGCCTGCAGATGCATAACGATGATCTTATCGCCGGATGTAAAGACGGAAGTGTAGTATTGAAAAAAGTGCAGCTGGAAGGCAAAAAGCGGATGAGCGGAAAGGATTTTATGAACGGTTACAACGGTCAGGGAATGCTGCATTAAATATTCGAAAAAAAAATAAATTTGTATTGATAAATAATTAGATAATTATCATATAATCACTTTCACCCTACAATAAACAACTGTTGATATGGAGTTATCACCACTTTTGGATGCTGCTAAACAAGGAGACTTGTCTCAATTAAAGAAACTCACCCAAGAGGAGGGTTATGATATAAATAAATCGGGAAAAAGTGGTGTTACGGCACTTATTTTAGCCGCAGAAAATAATCAGGCAGACGTTGTCGATTTTTTGCTGAGTGAGGGCGCGGATGCCAACGCCTCAACAACCATGGGAGGCACAGCTGTTAGCAGGGCGGCCGAAAACGGACATGTTGATGTCATTCAAAAGTTGTTGGACCATGGTGCGAATGCCGGTGATTTGGCACTAATTGCCGCTGCACGAGAAGGTAAGCTGGAAGCACTGAAATTATTGATTGAACATGGAGCCAATGTTAATGCTGAGCAGCGATGGGGACAGACTCCTCTGATGCTTGCCGCCAGAGAAGGCCATTCCGATATTGTCAGTTATTTGCTGGCGAACAAAGCAAAGATCAAAGTGAAAGATAAAGATGGTCATTCGGCATTATCACTGGCTCTGGATAATGATAATGTCGAGATTGCAAGTCAACTACGCAGGGCCGGTGCAAAGGCCGATGCTGCCCGTGAAAGAGAGCCTGATTTAGAGGATGAGGACGGTGATGATCTGCTCGATACGGAGGATTTTGATGATCTTATTGATGAAGAGGAAATCTCCGAGGATATCGATCTGGATGAAGATTAGCGGGAAATTAATTAAGGAATTGTTTACAAAAGATCGTTCGAACTCTTATTTTTAGTTGAAAATAATTAATACGCGATTTCATATCGTGAGAACTTTAACGAAGTAACCAAAAGGCTACAATTTATGGGTAAAATTAATATTGGAATTAATGGTTTTGGGCGTATTGGAAGATTAGTAACCCGATCCATTATGGCATATCACAAAGACGACGTTAATATTGTTGGCGTTAATGATTTAATGGATGCGGAGACACTTGCCTATCTCTTTAAACGTGATTCCGTGCACGGTACGTATCCGGGAGAGGTAAGTTATACTGACAACAGTATTACGATTGATGGAATGGAAATTGGAATTTCATCAGAAAAAGATCCTTCGAATCTGAAGTGGGATGAGCGCGGCGCTGATTTCATTGTTGAATCAACCGGATTGTTCCGAACAAAGGAGGCGGCTTCAAAACACCTCGAAGCCGGTGCTGAAAAAGTAGTTATTTCAGCCCCTGCAAAAGGCGATGGAGATGTAAAAACCGTAGTGCTGGGCGTAAATGAGGAAATTATTGATGACAGTGCCCGTATTTATTCCAATGCAAGCTGTACGACCAACTGTCTGGCTCCCATGGTAAAAGTGTTGAATGATTCTTTTGGTCTTGAAAAAGGATTCATGACGACCACACACGCTTATACCGGCAGCCAAAATATCTTGGACGGACCGCACAAAGATCCACGTCGTGGACGTACTGCAGCACAAAACCTGGTTCCAACGACAACAGGAGCGGCACAAGCAGTTGAATTAGTGTTGCCGGAATTGGAAGGAAAGCTGGACGGAAGTGCTATTCGCGTTCCGGTACCCGATGGATCATTGACTGATCTTACTGCTGTTCTTAGTAAAGATGTTACCGTTGAGCAGGTTGATAAGGCGTTTAAGGATGCTGCCAATGGTGCCATGAAAGGGGTCTTGGCCTACTCAGAGGAGGAGTTGGTTTCCACCGATATTCTAGGGGACCCGCATTCTTGCATATATGACAGCGGCTTTACTAAAGCGAACGGTAATCTTGTTAAAATTCTTGCTTGGTACGACAATGAAGCAGGATATTCAGCACGAACCGTCGATCTAATCAAGAAGATCGCGTAACATTTTTACTGCCGATGGAATCACGAGTCGTGATTCCATCGGAATTATTTTTTACGGGATGTCGTGCAGTCATTCACTTCATTCCTTTCGAAACACAAGGTCAGATTTATTCTGGCCTTTTCGTTTTAATAGCATAAAATAGAAATCTATGATTGATTGGAAGCAGGTAAATGAATATGCAGGAAAAGGTAATCCGGAGCCACCCCGAAGAGTGGAAAAATCCGATGAAGAGTGGAAGCAGGAACTGACTGATGAGCAGTTTTACGTGACCCGCAAGCATGGCACGGAGCGACCGGGCACGGGCGAATATTGCGAAAGTCACCAGCCCGGTCTGTATGCTTGTGTGTGCTGTGGCACAGAGCTGTTTGATTCTACTCGGAAGTTTAAGTCGGGATCAGGGTGGCCCAGTTTTGGAGAGCCGGTAAAAAATAATGTGGTCAAATATGAGGAGGATTACAGCCACGGTATGCAGCGCATTGAGGTTTTATGCAATGTCTGTGATGCCCATCTCGGTCATGTTTTTCCTGATGGACCGAAACCCACGGGCCTCCGTTACTGTGTCAATTCTGCTTCCCTGGATCTCGTAGAAAAGGCGGATTAAGATTTTATTTTGTAACTGTAAGAAATTTCAGACCCCTTTTCCAGTGCCTTGGAGACCGAGCAGTATTTTTCAAGGGATAGATCGATAGCCCGTTTTACCTTCTTTTCATCCAGATTGCCGGTAAAAATAAAATTCAGCCGGATGGTCTTAAATTCTGAATATGTTCCGGCTGATTGTTTATCACCGTCTACAATTACTTGTAAATCTTCGAGGGGTTGTTTTTGCTTTTCCAGAATTCCGATAATATCAATGGCACTGCAGCCGCCTATACCAGCAAGCAATAACTGCATGGGACTGAATCCACCTTTGAGTCCTCCTATTTCGGTGGACCCATCCATGCGGATTTTGCCTCCTTCCTCATTATGGGCTTCCATGTGCAAGTCTTCAAGATGATCGATCGTAATTTTCATGGTATTTCTTTATTTCAAAATTTGTTGCTCAAAGTACAAAAACGACGTTGCTTAGCAAAGTAGGGTATAGACTTAATTAAAGAGAATCTGCTACTTGCTTTCTTGTGTAGTTCTTTTAATTTGAAACGAATCAATCTAAAGTAACAGGGAATGTTTTGAGTGACGAAACCAAGCAGTTTGTGCCGTATGTCCGAGCGGAGGATGATTATCCGCAAATAACATTTAAAGCTGTCATTCTGGGGATTTTGCTTTCGGCTATTTTGGCCGGAGCCAATGCCTATCTGGGATTAAAAGTAGGAATGACTGTCTCGGCTTCTATTCCGGCAGCTGTTATTTCCATGGCCATATTACGTCTGTTTAAAGAGTCGAACATCCTGGAAAATAATATTGTACAGACAGCGGCATCGGCCGGAGAATCATTAGCTGCGGGTGTTATTTTTACGCTTCCCGCCCTTATTTTGCTCCGCTATTGGTCAGACTTTCCGTTCATTGATACAATGGCCATTGCCATGTTCGGAGGTGTGCTGGGAGTGCTTTTTACTATTCCGTTACGAAGGGCTCTTATTATCGAGAAGAAACTTAAATTTCCGGAAGGTGTCGCTACGGGAGAGGTATTGAAAGCCGGAACAGAAGGGGGAAAGGGCATTGTACAAATTGCCTGGGCGGGACTGGCTGCTGCGCTGTATAAATTGGGACAAACAGGGTTTAAGTTGTTTTCAGGATCGGTAAGCGGATCGGTAACAGCGGGGAAATCCATCTTTGGGATGGGAACAGAATTGTCTGTTGCGCTCTTGGGGGTTGGATATATTGTGGGATTAAATATTGCGGTACTGGTATTTGCGGGAGGATTGATTTCGTGGCTGTTTGGAATTCCACTGTACATGGCATTTGCGAATCCCGCTGATGTCGCCGAAGTCGTGGGGAACATGAGCGGCTATGATGCGGCACTGGAAATATGGAGTCAGAAGATTCGCTATATGGGCGTTGGGGCTATGGTCGTAGGCGGTATCTGGGCTTTGATTTCACTTGCCAAGCCACTGAAGGATGGTATCGAATCATCATGGGAAGCGGTTAAAAAAGCTCGATCCGGTAAAAGTGCTGATATTTTGCGCACCGAGCGCGATATGCCAATAAACTATGTTTTGTGGGGAATTATCGGGCTGGCTGTTCCTATCTTCATTGTATTTACTCAGGTTATTGATACTGCTCATCTTCCTGTTACCAGCGGATTGTATTGGTCAACAATGGCAATAGGGACTATATTTTCGTTGGTTGCTGGATTTCTATTTGCCTCCGTTGCCGGATATATGGCCGGTCTCGTAGGATCATCTAATAACCCTATCTCCGGTGTAACCATCGCTACCATTTTAGCTACTTCGCTGATACTGTTGGCTCTCTTGGGGTCACAGCTCGACTTTTCGGTTGATACTACGCGAGCGCAGGCAGCGGCTGCTGCAGCTATTTTGGTTGGAGCCATGGTCGCCTGTGCTGCGGCTATTGCCGGTGATAATATGCAGGATTTAAAAGCGGGTCAGCTGGTAGGAGCAACTCCATATAAGCAGCAAATTATGCAGATTGTTGGGGTTGTATCGGCAGCACTGGTAATTGCTCCAATTTTGAGCTTGTTGTTTAATGCCTATGGTTTAGGCGGCGTATTGCCTCGTGAAGGTATGAGTTCAGCCGAGATGCTAAGCGCTCCTCAGGCTACGCTGATGCAGTCAGTGGCTGAGGGGGTATTTGCCCGAAATCTGGAATGGAATATGATCTGGATCGGGGCTGTTATTGCGGTGGCTATTATCATTTTGGATAAAATCCTCGAAGCTAAAGAGTTTGAGTTTCGTACGCCTGTGCTTGCAGTTGCGGTTGGGATTTATCTGCCGCTTGAGCTTACGGTACCTATTTTTATTGGAGGAATGATTGCGTGGTGGGCGGGGCGAATGGTGGCCAGTCGGGCAAAACGAGAAGGAGCTGATGTGGAAGAAGCAAAAACCAAAGCAGAACGCAGAGGATTGTTATTTTCGTCGGGATTGATTACCGGAGAGGCACTAATAGGTATTGTGTTGGCAATCCCGTTTGCGATACAGGAAAGTACCGATGCGCTCAGATTAGTCCCGGAGTCATTTGCGCCGATTGCTGACTGGTTGGGTGCATTTGCGGCCGTGTTTTTCATCATCTGGTTGTACAAGGTAGCCGTCAAAAAATAATCAAATGTTAACAGAAACAGGGGAAAGGATGAAGCAATATGCAATAATAGTTGGATTGATAATGCTATTGGGAATTGGCTGTGAGCGAAAAAGTTCGGATGTCGTGGACTCGAAGGTTGTGCCGGAGCCGCAGTATACACTGTCAGCCGATCAAACACATAGCAGCTGGAGTAGTGCCATTGAGCCAGTAATAGAAGTGGAGTCGGGAGCTGTAATTGAGGTCAGTACCGAGGAGGCATCCGACCAGCAGCTTACGGCGGAATCAACGGTGGAGGATATCAAAAATTTAAGCTTTGATCCCATTCATCCCCTCACCGGACCGGTTTACGTAGAGGGGGCAGCGCCTGGGGATATCCTGAAGGTGAAACTGCACAAAGTAGCATTAGGCAGTTGGGGTTGGACCGGTATTATACCGGGATTTGGATTTTTGGCAGATGAATTTGACGAGCCTTGGATTAAGACGTTTGAGTTCGATGAAAATTCAAATACTGCTGCTTTCTCTGATGAAATAAATATTCCTTTAGAACCTTTTCCCGGCGTGATGGGGGTGGCTCCGGCAACCGATTCTATGCTCTCAACAGTGCCGCCGCGTGCTAATGGAGGAAATATGGATGACCCTCACATGACGGAAGGAACGACCGTATACTTTCCTGTACAGGTAGAGGGAGCCTTGTTTTCTATCGGTGATGCCCATGCAGCTCAGGGTCTGGGAGAGGTTTGTGGTACGGCAATTGAAGCTCCTACACGCATTGTGTATCAAGTGGAAGTCATCAAAGATGGTCGCACGATTCAAGAGCCGCAATACGAAACGGACGATTATTATGCGGTAACCGGCTTCGGTAAATCCATCGATGAGGCCGCAAAAAAAGCCACGCGCTATATGATTGATTATCTTGAAAAAGAGCACGGCATGGATCGTAATGACGCCTATGCGCTATGTTCACTGGCAGGGGATCTTAAAATCGCTGAAGTGGTAGATGTCCCACACATGCTGGTGACGATGCACATGTCCAAAGAAGTGTTGGGTGTCAAGTGATTTTTTCTATTTCACCGGATGGTTGATTGGGTCATCCGGTGTATAAATTAGTTATCTTGAGTAAGGCCTTCTGATATTTAATTTGTCGGTCAAAAATTTTGATGAAGTACCTTTTGTCTTGACACAAAAGGTACGAAAAAGTCAAGGCTTAGAATTTTGGAATCGGCTTCAACCCACAGTAGGCGTGTTTTTTGAAGGTCCTTCACTTGTCTTTTTATTTATGTAAATGGGGAGCCGGTGCAAAACACACAATCGCCTACTTTGGTCTCTGCCACAAAATTCTTAGGCCTCTGTAAGGTAGCAACCAGTTGACAGGAAGGAGTTCGGATTTTTATTTGCCATGGCGTTCTTCAAGATTTTTCACGATGGATCGCAGCGGCACGTCTCTTGCCACCAGTAAAACGATGAGGTGATAAATGAGATCCGATACTTCATCAACCAGACTGTGATTTTCATTTTTGGCCTCAATGACCGTTTCTACGGCTTCTTCACCTACTTTTTGGGCAATTTTATCGATCCCATCATTAAAAAGGGAGGTGGTGTACGATCCTTCCGGCATTACTTTTTTTCGACTGATGATCAGCTCTTCCAGATCATTGAGGAAATTTAAATCTTTTGCAGGATTAAAATCTTTTTGATGGAAACAGGAATCTTCGCCGGTATGGCACGTAGGTCCGTGCGGTTTAGCTAAAACGAGCAATGTATCATCATCACAATCCTGTTGGATATTAACCACATCAAGATAGTTGCCGGAGCTTTCCCCTTTAGTCCAAAGTCGTTGTTTTGAGCGACTAAAAAAGGTAACGCGCTCTTCTTCAAGCGTTTTTTCAAGAGCTTCCTTATTCATGTATCCAAGCATCAACACTTGGAAATTCTTGGCATCTTGTATTATTGCGGGGATAAGGCCGTCACCTTTCTCAAAGTCCAAGGAGTTGATATCAATCATAAATACAGTCAGTTAAAAAGTATTACGTACAGAAATATTTGCTTGTTGAAGTTCCTTTTTCAGGTCACCTATATCAATTTCCTGAAAATGAAAAATACTGGCAGCCAGCACTGCATCTGCTTTTCCCTTTTTAATAGCATCGATACAGTGTTGTTTTGTACCCGCGCCGCCGCTGGCAATAACGGGAATGGTGGTAAATTCGTTAACTTCTTGTAGCAGTTCAATATCAAAGCCTTCTTTGGTACCGTCTTGGTCCATGCTGGTAAGGAGGATTTCTCCGGCACCGCGTTTTTCAACTTCCTTTATCCATTCCAAAGCATTTTTTCCGGTATTTTTTGAGCCGCCCGAAATGAAAACGACCCATTCATTATTCATGCGTTTAGCATCTACGGCAGCTACAATACATTGAGATCCAAACTGTTTAGCTGCCTTATTAATTAAATCGGGGTTGCGAACAATTGCACTGTTTAAGGATACTTTATCTGCGCCTGCGTGAAGCAGTTCTGCAATTTGGACAGTAGTGCTAATACCTCCACCAACAGTGAATGGAATGTCGATCCTGAGTGCGATTTTTTTTACGAGGTCAACCAGTGTTTTACGTTTTTCTTTGGTAGCTGTAATATCCAGAAATACAAGCTCATCGGCGCCTTCATCAGAATAGCGCTTGGCTAACGCAACGGGATCACCGGCATCGCGCAGCCCTTCGAAATTTATGCCTTTGACTGTTCTTCCGTCTTTGATGTCTAAACAAGGTATGATTCGTTTTGCGAGCATTAAGGAAAATCGTTAAACCGTTGCTTTTTCTTAACTTAGATCGAATTTAAATTTCGATGGACAACAAATCATATTACCAATTTTTTTCGTGGAATTGAAGTGAAGGTTAATCACAAAACCTGATTGTTATGGCACAACCGGAAGAATGTCCCAAGGGGGGGGAGCAACAGCAGTCGATCCCTGTCAAAAAGAACAGAAGATCGATTGCATCCGAGAAGATTAACTATTAAAAAAAATGATGATAAGGCTGCGGTTTATCCGTGGCCTTTTTTATTTTAGAGGCCATTACGTAAAAAAGTTAAGGTATAATTGATAAGAAATTTCTTTAATGAATACTGAACAGTCAGAGAAAAAGCTTTTTGTCCGGATAGAAAATGAAATAAGTGAACAGGGATTTACCATCGTTGATAAAGATTGGGACCGCCCATGGGGTGGCTTTTTTGTGATAGATGAGACACAGGCACCGGAGTTTGCCCAACTGTATTTTGGCGATAAGGATATTGAGGATCTTAGAATATCGGAAAAACTGAGTCCCAAAATTTTGGTTGTGCAGCCTGAAAAGCGATTATCCTGGCAGTATCATCATCGGCGCGCTGAAATATGGCGGGTACTTGAGGGACCGGTAGGGGTTATGACAAGTGATACTGACGAACAGCAGCCGGTAGAGACATTTGAATCCGGCGAATATGTGAAGTTAAAGCAAGGCGAACGCCATCGCTTGGTTGGACTTGATGACTGGGGGATATTAGCTGAAATTTGGCAGCATACAGATCCGGAAAACCCTTCTGATGAGGATGATATTGTACGGGTACAGGATGATTTTGGACGATAGAAGCTTTTAAGTAGCGTGGTATTTAAGCATTTCTTTGAGAGATAAGTTTCCTTCATAGTACGCACGTCCCACAACTACCCCGTATTGTTGCTGCTTTGATAATGCTTGTAGATCGTTGGCACCTGAAACGCCTCCTGAGGCGATGAAATTGAGTGTTGGAAATTGTTCTGATAATTGCTGATATAATTCCAGGTTTGGTCCTTCGAGCGTACCGTCTTTAGAAATGTCAGTACACAAAACGGTAGAAAGGCCACGGTCTATCATTGGTTGTAAAAAGTCTTTCAACGACTTATCGAGCGTTTCCAGCCATCCACCATAAGCTACCTTGCCATCTTTTAGATCCATTCCCAATATGGCTCTATCACCGTAGTCCTCAAGCACCTTCCGCCATTTTTGAGGATCTTTGACAGCCATCGAGCTACAAATAATATTTGATACTTCCTGTTCCAGAAGCATCTTGGCATCTCCATAACTGCGAATACCGCCCCCCGTTTGTACGGACAGCTTAAGCTCGCTAATAATATCTTTGATATACTTTAGGTTAACGAACCTTCCTTCTTTTGCCCCGTTGAGATCTACGATATGGATATGATCAAATCCGGCTTCTTTAAATTTCTTTGCTTCGTTAAGGGGATCATCATTATAAACGGTAGCTTCATCATAATCGCCTTTGTGTAGCCGGACTACCTTTCCATTGAGCAGATCAATAGCGGGAATAACTTTCATTGAGGAATGATTTTTTAGAATTAGATGGGGAAAGTAAAGAAACAGGCAGAGAGTTAACAGACGAAATAGCAAAATTGTCTGACCATCAGAGAGAGTATTATGTCAACTGTTAATACGACCACTTGAGTCGAAAGAAGAACAGGTTTGGGGTAGGCACTGCCTTACGAAATACAGTTCCTTTTAACAGTTGTGATAGTAATAGAAAGTCAACGTTTTCAGTTACAGATATTGAAACTTGAGGTATGGCAATAAATATGGACCGGTCAAAGCTGCCCATAAAGCTGAGGTTCCCATTTATTAAGGGATGAATCTGGTAAGAACCATTGATTAGAAATCCCGACTTGGCAATAAAAAGATTGTCAGCGCTGGGAGGTTCAACAAGCGTATTTAAGGGATTTCCTCTTTGGTTATAACCTCCGTTATAAAGCAGTTCACTTTGGAGATATAATCCATTAGACAGCATATAATCCAATCCGGTTGTAGCGGTAAAATGCCCGGTGCGTTCGAAAAATTGCTCTTCGGGATGAAAGTATGAGATTTCACCTTTAAAACCGGCATCACCAAGGTAACCGGCCCACCCCGTACCGAGGGTCAGCTTATCCAGATAATGTCCGCCCGTAATTTGGACGTCGTAATTTCCCCAGCTTGTTCGTACCATTCCTGCGATAACAGATTCAGACCAGTCTTTGGCTATTCTGATGCCGGCCTCAAAACTGGAAGCGTAGCTCCAATTGTATTGAGCAGTCAGGGCATCCACGCCGGGACGTTCTTCATAGTCAAAATTCAGGAAAGCATAATTATTAAATAGATCATTGGGATTCCAAACATACGTACGTCCCCAGTTGACGCGCTGTCGACCGGCGTGCACCTCCCACGGACCTGTTATATAGCTTAGGTGTATTCGATCAATGTTGGAATGCATCAGGGAGTGATCGGTAGTGAACCAGACCCACGAAAGATCAAAATAATTGGGATCTTGCTTGTAGAGTTGATCAAGTCCGGGGGTATTGGTAACGGTATAACCATTAAGGAGGCGGGTGCGAAGATCGGCACGAAATTCAAAATGGTCTGATAACGTCCAGTTACTTTCGATACGGTGATGGAGGATGTTATCATAACGGGGGGAAGAAAAATTATTATCAAAAGAAATTTGTCCCAGCTCTTTTACGTATCCACCGATATCTAACTCTTGCGCAAAACTGTTTTGAAATCCGATGAATAGGAGAATAACGACCACACATACTTTTCCGAGGTTATTACGCAAAAAACCGCAGCTGACGTGCAAAGAATCACAAAGAAAGCCTCGATGACCTTCCGGCTCTTTTTCGGGTAATGTGGTGTTTTGCTCCGTAATCATTGCTCTAATCTTTCTTCATCTTTATCAACTTTGCCATCCACGAGTGTAACTACCCGGCGCGCACGGTCGATGACTCGCTGATCGTGCGTTGAAAAAACAAAGGTCATTTCTTCCTTTTTGTTGAGTTCAAGCATTAGATCCAGCAGGTCAGCGCTTGACACGGAATCGAGGTTGGCAGTGGGTTCGTCAGCCAGCACAAAGTCGGGCTTGGATGCAAGTGCCCGCGCTACGGCTACGCGCTGCTGCTGTCCGCCGGAAAGTTCATTAGGGCGCTTGTCAATTTTATCGGCCAGTCCTACTTCTTTGAGTAAAGCTATGCTTTTCTCTCGGCATTCTTTGTTGGGCCGTCCCTGCATTTGCATTACAAAAGAAACGTTTTCCACAGCGGTTAGTACGGGAATTAAATTATAGGCCTGAAACACAAAGCCAATATGATGGAGCCTGAAGTCGACGAGTTCCCGATCAGATAAGGAGGCCAGCTCTGTGTGCTGGATGATGGTTTGGCCGTCGGTGGGCGTATCCAGCCCTCCGATGATATTTAAGAGCGTTGTTTTTCCCGATCCGGAGGGACCGACGATGGCCGTAAATTCTCCTTTTTCGATCGTCAGATCTACACCATTAAGGGCACGTACCGGTACTTTTTCCGGGTTGTAAACTTTGGTAAGTCCATAGGTTTCAATAACTGCCATAGTGATCTAATTCATTTTTCGAATTGCTTCTACGGGATTCAATTGCAGAGTTTTCCAAGCCGGATACATGGCTGAAAGCAAAGCAGCCAGGGCAATTAAGAGGGTGATATTCAGATAGTAAATAGGGGGTAGGGTCGGATATATGACGGTACTTAACCCGTAGGCATTCATCCCTTCAGCGAAAGCGGCCAAATTAATACCGGTGCTGTTATAGTATGAGATCGTAAGCCAGCTGAGGAAAAGCCCCACCGGTGTGCCGACCATCGTTAGAAATATCGTTTCGAATAACACCATCGAAAATACCCGTGATTTATTCATACCTACTGCCCGAAGCATGCCCAGCTCACGCGTGCGTTCAAGCACAGCCATCAGCATCGTATTGATAATACTGAATACGAGTGCAATAATAATGATGATCATGACGATGTACATCATAAGATCGGTCATTTCATAAGTGTACTTGAGTTCCGGTGCGGCATCGCCCCAGGTTGTGATATGTAGATCCGGGAATTCCTTTCGAAGTTGTGTAGCATATTTGTCGGCCTCGGTAAAATCTGCAAGGGTAAGTCGAATGCTATGAATTTCGTGCTCAAGTCCTATCAGGCGATTTAAATCTTGCCGATTAACAAAAACGTTACTCTCGTCAAAAACCGAACTAAAGCTGTCGAAGATTCCCACAATTTGAAAAGCCCCGCCTGTGATATCACCGCCGGTGTCTTGAAAATTCAGGATTATCTTGGATTTTAGTTCCAATCCCAGGCGGTCGGCCAGACTAGAACCGATGATGACTGGATTTCTTTGGTTGCGTTGAGGCATCGTGCCTTCTTCCAGATAATTTTGGATACTTTGAGAACTATCCGGATGAATGCCGTGGATGGATACACCATAACTATTTCGTGCGCTCTGGGCCAAGCCGTTAGCCAGGCTTTGGGTTGAAATATCTGTTATATAAGATTTTTGAGACAGCTCGTCCAGAATATCCCGGGCCTCGGGAACGAAATATTCCGGGTTGTTAAGGTCCCCGAATTCCGGGTGACTCATTTCGATATGAGGGACGGTTAGGTTAAACTGGTCTTCCAGGTAGCCCTGAACCATCCCGGTAAAAAAAGCTGAGAGAAATACCCCGGCCCAGGTCCCAAGAAGTACGGCTATAATTACGACTCCACTGCGAGTGGGATTACGCCAGACATTTTTCCAGCCAAGTTTTATGATGTTTCTAATCATAATCAGCCTCTCATTGCTTTAACCGGATTAAGCCTGCTGGCTCTTATTACCGGGATTAAACTAAAGAGGAGTGTAATGATAAAAATTATGATGGCTTGCCAAATAAAAATCGAAGGCTCTGTTGAAAATTGGAGTATGGGTTGCAACCCGTAGTTTTGCATTGTGGCCGCCATATCCCCGGAGAGTTGGATTGGATTGATATTGAAGTACCAGGAAATAGGTAAACTCAATAAAATACCCACGGCACTGCCCAACATTGCGATGGTAAATATTTCAATAGCCAAAACCTTAGCGAGCGTATGACGCGGGGTACCAATAGAGAGCATGATGCCAAATTCATAGGTCCGTTCGGTTATCATCATCAAGAGTGTACCAAGTATGCCGAAACCCACGACCATATAGAGCACGGCCAGGATAATATAGCCGCTCACTCGATCTACCTCGATTCCCTGAACCAGTTCGGGCATAAGCTTTTGCCAGGCCATCACTTCATAGTTTTCTGCGGATAGTTTATTTCTGATGTTCTGCACAATGGAACCTACACGCTCAGGGTCATCAATGATCAAAGAGGCGGTAGTAAGTCGATTGTCAGCTGCCAAAAATTGCTGAGCCTTATACAGCGGCAGCATAACCAGGCTTCTATTTAGCTCAGGATTTGGTAAGCTAATCGTTCCTTTTACCGGATATAACCCGGTCGCTGACATACCCCGAAAGCCCTGTCCCAGCAAGACCAGGCTGTCCCCCAGCTGTATATTGAGACGCTCCAAGACATCATGACCTACTATAGCTGCTCGCTCATTGTTATTTCGGAAATAGCTGCCCGACTGCAATCTGCGTTGGGGGTTCATCAAATGTTGCTCAGACTCGACATCAATGCCAATGACCATAAGGGGGCGACTTTGCTGCTTTCCGGCTCCCAGGGCAAAGGATTCAATTCGGGGAACTACAGCAGTAACTCCTTCTGAATTTTTGAGAATATTGAGCAATGAATCCGTAGCTATAAAACTGTTCTCCAGTGTTTTATCATCCCAATAGCCGTTTGCATGTACTTGCGCATATCCACTAAAGCTGCCTACTGTGGTATCGATCATATCTTTATACTGCCCCTCTTGCATGGATCGCATTACGGCCGATAGTAATACCGCAACAGCAATGGAAGTCATCGTGATGAGCGTCCGCCGTTTATTACGCCAAATATTGCGCCATGCCAGTTTTATCGATAGCATTTCTCTAGTTTACCCGTTTCATGTTTTGAATGCTGAAGAAACGTTCTGAAATGTCGATATCAAATTCTATATCCTGATAGGTCATTATTGTTTTTTTGCCGTCTTCCTTCATAGGAATCATTTCCAACAGTGTCGGTATTGTACGCCCCCCCATCTCCTTGATTTCAGAACTTTCCATTAGTCTGATCATTTCCCGGTTTTCATCGTAAAATTCAGTTCGCAGCTGCAGGTACTCATCCTTCGAGATAAATGTAGTAACTTTTGACCAAACAACGGGAGCGTCGGGCTTGGGAACCAGTTCAATTTTATAGCAATTGTAATTGTTGATTGTGGAATCTCCGGCTAACGTATGCGTGTAATCTGTTACAATAGATGATTCACGAACCAGATCGTTGTTGGAAAAATCAGACCCCATCCAGGATTGGCTCATCATCGAGGGCGGTAGTTTTATTGTTCGGTTAATATCAGGCAACCAGTTCCAGATTTCATTTTGCCTTTTCAGGTAGGCAGAACCCTTATCCCGAGCAGGAGCAGTAATTAAAATCAGGCTGTAGTCTTCGCCCATGCTCCAAGCTTTCATTGAAACACTGCGCTCCCATGTTGGGCGGACGATTTTCATTGTCATTTCGGCCCGTGAGCTTTCTCCCCGCATCTTTTCATCAGCTTTTTTTACAATTTCTGTTGCATCTTGTGCAGGTGCTGCAAAAGGCAAAGCTGCGAGAAGCATTAGGATGGTTAAAAGTATGGGAAGGAGGGTTTTATATCCCTTAGTGAAGATTGTAATCTTCGAATGATGATTGTTGGGAGCTCTTCTATTAGAAGTAATCATCTTCATCAATTTATTGGGGATTCAATCAAAATGTAAACGGTAAAAACTCTCTATGCAATAAAAAGAATAGCTTATTTGACGAGCAAAAAAGAGGGAGGGCAAGTAAGAGGCTAAAAGAGCTCTTCTACTTTCACGTATTCATTTTGCTATGTACATGCTGCAGAAAATTTTGAAGCAGCAGCGATCCTACTTTTCCCGATTTTTCGGGGTGAAATTGAACACCCCAAAAATTGTCCTTGCATACAACAGATGTAAAAGGTTGAATATATTCGCAAGTTGCCACGGTGTATGTGTTGAGGGGAGCAAAAAAGCTATGCACGTAATAAAAAAAATGTTCGTTGTTCAGAGAATTCATCAGGGGATGACCAGAAATATGCTGAAATGTATTCCATCCCATGTGAGGCACTTTCGCTTTGGAGGAGTCAAACTTTTTGAGTCGGCCCGGAATAATTCCCAGCCCTTTAGATTCGCCCTCTTCGGATGACTCATAAAATAGCTGCATCCCAAGACAAATTCCCAATACCGGTGTTTTGGTATTTTTAAGCCATTCATCCAGCCCATTCTTTTGAAGAGATTTCATAGCTGGTTGTGCGTGGCCTACACCGGGGAAAATGATACCGTCAGCCTTGTCAAGTTCTTCCTTTTTATCCGTAATGATATATGGTTCGTCAAGTCTCTTAAAAGCATTTGATACAGAGGCAAGGTTTCCGGCCTCATAGTTAATAATTGCGATCATCTTACAATAAGTTCTTTGTCGTGGGTAATACGTTTAGGTTTCGTTCATTACGGCTGACGGCAGCACGCAAGCATCGTGCAAATCCTTTAAAGCATCCTTCAATTTGATGGTGATCATTCTTACCGTCAATAGAAATATGAAGAGTCGCTTGTAGGTTTATGGTCAGTGAATAAAAGAAATGCTCAACCATTTCTGTTGGAAAATCCCCAACCATATCTCTTTTAAAAGTACCGTCGAATTTTAAATAGGGACGGCCCGAGAAATCCAGTGCGACCGTTGCCAAGGCTTCATCCATAGGCAACGCGAATCCGTATCGTTGAATTCCAATTTTATTACCGAGTGCATCATTAATTGTTTTTCCCAGGGTGATGGCGACATCTTCGATAGTATGGTGTTCATCTACTTCAAGATCCCCGGCACAGGAAATATCCAGATCTATCAACCCGTGCTTGGCAATCTGTTCCAGCATGTGATCAAAGAAATCAAGGCCCGTGGAAATGTTGCTTTGTCCGGTACCGTCGAGATTAACAGAAAGACTGATATCAGTTTCTGCCGTAGTTCGTTCTTGAGAGGCTTTTCGGGTAGGAAAGCAGATTTTATTACTTAGCGCGATCCAATCCGGAGCGGATTCGATTTTCGATCCATCACTATCTAATGCATTAAGGTTATTTTTTTCGGCAATAATCTGTAGATCAACAGCATCCGGCCGAGTTTTAGCGGATGTTATCTTTTCGTTTTCCAGAAGTTGTTGCTGCTGCTTGGATAAATCCTCGGTGAGGAAGAAGAGTTGATGATCAAATTCTTGCAGCCTTTTTAGACCGTATAGAGCTCCGCTCCAAAGTAGATTCTTGTTGGAACCGGATAACGCCTCTGTTGAAATTCTGATATTCATCATCCTAATCTTTTTAAAGCTGAAATTAATCGTTTACTCTCATCCGGTGTTCCCACCGTGATTCGCAAACAGTTTTCGCAGAGAGGTTGGTCGCCACGATATCTAATAATGATATTCTGCTTGGTAAGTTGTTCATAGATATTCCGGGCATCGCTGAATTTAGCAAGCAAAAAGTTGGCTTCACTGTCGTAAACCTTGTGCACTATTTTTAGTTGCTGCAACTTGTCTTTAAGCCTCTTTCGTTCCTTTTTTATGGCATCCAGCCGAAATTGTACGGTTTCCCAGTTTTGTAATCCTTCGATGGCCTTTTCCGCCGTTAATTTGTTAATGTTGTATGGGGCTTTCACCTTCATCATGTATTCTATAATCTCTTCTTGGGCATAAGTGATCCCCAGTCGGATGCCGGCCAATCCGAATGACTTAGACAAGGTTTGAAGTACAACGAGGTTGGGATACTCAACAACTTTGGAGGACCAGCTTTCCTGATCGCTAAAGTCGATATAGGCTTCGTCGATTATGACAATCCCTTTAAATTGCTCAATTAGTTTACGGATCTTTTGGGTTGCATAAGTGTTTCCTGTTGGATTATTAGGAGAACACAAAAAAAGCATTTTCGTATTTGGTTGTACGGCATCCAGGATTTCGTCTACCCGGAGTTGAAAACCATCCTGATCCAGCAGTACGCCATCAACTGAGATGTCGTGAATATTTGCTGATACGTTATACATGCCATAGGTGGGAGGTGTTGTGAGTACGCGGTCTTCA
This sequence comes from Fodinibius sp. GM21, assembly GCF_058386955.1. Classification (NCBI taxonomy): domain Bacteria; kingdom Pseudomonadati; phylum Balneolota; class Balneolia; order Balneolales; family Balneolaceae; genus Fodinibius; species Fodinibius sp. GM21. Next base: position 101,966 of record NZ_JBYEIQ010000004.1, read on the forward strand.
CCGGGGCGGCAGAAGATCCGATAGAGCAGGTCGATTCCTTCATCACTTCCTACACCCGTAAATACATTTTGACGACGAACGCCTCGCCATTCGGCAATAAGATCACGCAGTTCTTGTTGTTTGGGATCAGGATAGCGATGCAGCTGCTGATCATCGGGAAAGGGAGCTCCCAGACTATTTTCGTTGGCATCGAGCAGTAATCCCTCTCCAAAATCTTCGCGTGCGCTGTGATATGGCACCAGCTTTTTAATATTAGGGCGAACGAGTTTCTCAAGATCAAAAGATCGATTCATAATCTGCTAAGTAAATCGTTAAGTATGTTGATTGATATCCTTTAGACGAATGGATACAGCATTTTTATGGGCTTCTAATTTTTCCAAGGTTGCCAATTTTTCGATGGTAGGGCCCACGTTTTTTAATCCTTCTTCAGTTATTTGCTGCATCGTAATCTGCTTTAAAAAAGAATCTACAGAAACGCCGCTAAACATCCGTGCATAACCGTAGGTGGGAAGCGTGTGGTTCGTCCCCGAGGCGTAATCGCCCGCACTTTCGGGAGTCCATGGTCCCAGAAATACCGATCCCGCATTCATAATCTGATCTTCGTACTGTTCTGGATTTTTGCACTGTACAATCAGATGTTCCGGTGCATACTGATTCGAAAATGAAAAACCTTCCTCAAGGGAATCAACCGCAAGAATAAAACTTTTGTCTATAGCTCGTTGAGCTACTTTTTGACGGGGAAGTTCTGCAAGTTGTTGGTCAATTTGGGTTCGACATTCATTCAGATCAAAATCAGGAGTCGCCACCAACACCACTTGACTGTCTTCGCCGTGCTCAGCCTGGGATAGAAGATCAGCTGCTACATACGCCGGAATGGCTGATCCATCAGCAATAATGAGCACTTCCGACGGACCGGCAGGCATATCAATAGCAATTTGAGCTTCACTGTTTTGAAGCATCATTTTCGCAGCTGTCACATATTGATTTCCTGGACCCAGAATTTTATCCACTTTTGGGACTGTCTCTGTTCCAAGAGCCATTCCGGCTACCGCTTGTGCACCGCCTGCTTTTAAAAGGTGTGTTGCTCCGATTTTTTGAGCGATATACAGAATTTCATCTGCGATAGAACCATCCCTTTGAGGGGGAGTTGCCACTACCATCGTTGAGCATCCGGCCAGCATGGCAGGGATTCCAAGCATCATCAGGGTAGAAGGGAGAATAGCTGTTCCGCCGGGTACATATAATCCCACCCGTTCAATAGGACGTGTTACCCGTTTGCATTGCACGCCCGGCATTGTTTCTACTTCGAGCGATTGAGGCAGTTGGGCCTTGTGAAACCGATAAATGTTATCAAAGGCCGTATCGATGGCATCTTTTACATCATCTTCAATATTGATCACTTCTTGCTCAGGATTGATGACAAGTGGATCAGGTGTTATTCCATCAAACTGCTGTGTAAAGTGATTGATGCCCGCATCGCCTTCCTCTTGTACTTTGTTGATAATCGGTTCAACCTGTCCGAAGATCGATCGGAAGTCCATCTTCGGTCGTTGGATAAGCTCTTTGAGCTGACTATCTGATAGGTTTTTATAGCTATAGGTTTTCATATCTATTCTATAATATCATGCTTTCAATAGGAAGAATCACGATTCCGCTGGCTCCTTCGGCTTTTAGTTTCTCCATCACAACCCAGAATTCATCAATGGGGATGACGGTATGGACCGCAACCATGCCATTATCGGCAAGCGGCATAACGGTGGGACTTTTGAGCGATGGTATAATTTCCTTGATCTTGGGAACAGCTTCTTCCGGAGCATTCATCATAATATACCGACTTCGTTCGGCTTGCTGATGGCCATCCATTCGCTGTAGAAATTTTTCAATTAGCTGCTGCTTACCGGGCGATAATTTTTTATTCGTGCGGATCAGCTGGGTTTCAGATTCTAATATGGTCTCCAGTTCTTCGAGTCCGTTGGCTTTGAGCGTATTTCCTGTTGAAACAAGGTCACAAATGGCATCGGCTACCTCAAGACGGGGCGCAATTTCGACGGCACCCGAAATAGTTACGATTTCAGCATTGATATTTCGTTCCTCAAAAAAATTCCGAGTCAAGTTCGGGTAGCTCGTAGCTATGGATTTGCCTTCAAAGTCTGCAATAGATTGAATGTCACCATCTTTTCGTGCTGCTAATGAAAGGCGGCAGATCCCGTAATCAAGTCCGCGAAGAACGGTAACGTCAGCTCCTTTTTCTTGTGTTTCATTAGCGCCAACAAACCCGAGGTCACAGACTCCATCTTGTACATACTCGGGAATATCATCATCTCGAATCAACAGAAGCTCGACATCAAAATTACGACATTTTACCAGCAGGTTTCGTTTATAGTCATCAAAGCGAAGCCCGATCCCTTTGAGCAGATCTATGGTTTTGTCGGTAAGTCGACCTGATTTTTGAATAGCGATACGTAAAGAGGTAGTAGAGTCAGCAGTGCGTTGCATAACAATTAGTTAATGAAATTTAATTGGGAAAACTGTTTGAGAAAGTAGGGAAAAACGATGTAGCCTCAGCTACATAAAGTGATGCTATTGACGGGGCCAACCGCCGTGATGGAGGTGAGAATGGATGGATATGTGTAGGCTTTGTTTTTGCATCAGGCCAAAGATAAGATTTTTACGGAATTCTTCCACAATCATTTTTCGAATTAATGTGTATCTCTTTTAATGCTGAATGTGGTTAACTGGATGGATGAGAAAATCATTCCGCAAAGAAAAAAAGGCCCTTACCGTTTGGCAAGAGCCTTTGACTGTTCACGTTACCTCAAGGGTAAGTAGATGACATTTGATTGAATTTTCTACAAGCTGGATATCATTTGATGCACTGCTAGGGCTTTTGCGGGTAATTTTTTATGACTCGGATGTATAATGCCTGTCTAATTAATTCCTTTAAGTAAAAATTATGCTGATATAGCAATTACAAATGCAATGAGCATCAATGTAAATAGTGTGAGTTGGATAATGGGGTTATGAACAATTCGTTTGTGCATAGATAGGTGTTTCTGATGATATCTAATTAGCCATGTTTAAAGGGCAAAAATATCTTATTGTTCCGGAATTTCTGAAATTTCTTGAAGCGCTTAATAACAGTGAGAAATTTATCATGAATGGATTGAAGTATTATTGCTAAAAGGCTATTCTTACATCCTCATTAATCAAAACAGATAACAGATATATTATTATGATTACAACTGCGCAGTTTACCTATATTCCACTGAAAGCTTCAGACCCGCGAGAAAGTATTGATTATTTGCTTGAGCTGGTGGCACAGCATGATGTAGAGGTAGATGTAAATTATATGTCAACAAGTGTGCGCGGTGAAACGGAGGTTGTTTTCGAACTAATTCACGAAATGTACGAAACTATGACGATCGAAAAGGAAGAGTTTCGCTTTCATGTTGAGCTGTTAAGTCCCGAGACGGAAGAAGAGGATCCACTTGATATTCCGGAAGCATAATCCTTAATAATATTTGAATAAGAATATACCCAATGCTCTGGTAGTATTGGGTTTTTTTATGATATATATTTTTCATCTCTTGGTTGAATATTTTCTGCAATGCCACCGTCATTTTTGTATCTTTAGCGTTCTTTTGAGCAAGCAAAATGGTGCTTTAAGCACATCTTTATGACCCAGATTCGCAACTTTAGTATTATTGCCCACATCGATCACGGCAAATCTACGCTCGCAGATCGACTCCTGGAGCGTACCGGTGCAATCACCGAGCGTGAAATGCAGGAGCAAATTCTCGATGATATGGATTTGGAGCGTGAGCGCGGTATTACGATTAAGAGTCACGCCATCAGGATGGATTATGAACGTCCGAGCGGTGAGCACGTGATTTTTAATCTGATTGACACACCCGGCCATGTTGATTTTTCCTATGAGGTATCACGAGCGTTAAAAGCATGCGAAGGGGTATTGCTGGTAGTAGATGCCGCCCAAGGCATAGAGGCCCAAACGATCTCTACGCTCTACCAGGCGATCGATCAGGATCTGGAAATTATTCCCGTACTTAACAAGATTGATTTGCCGAGCGCCGATGTTGAAGGTGTAGGACAACAGATTGTAGACCTTATTGGTTGTGAGCACGATGAGATTTTGAAAGTATCGGCCAAAACCGGGGAAGGGGTTGATGAGCTTTTGGAGGCTATTGTGAAGCGTATTCCCGCACCGGAGCAAGAAACTGAGAAGCCATTAAAGGCCCTTATTTTTGATTCTGTGTTCAACAGTTACCGGGGCTCCATCGTGTATGTTAGAGTAATGCAGGGAACCCTCAATAAGGGTGATGGTATCCGATTTATGGCAACAGATAAGGAATACGAGGCCGAGGAGATAGGATTTTTAAAACTCGAAAAAGAAAAGACTGATAAGCTCGAAGCCGGTGATGTGGGTTATATCGTTGGTAGCGTTAAGTCGTTGCAGGATGCTCGCGTGGGTGATACGGTCACACGAACAGATAATCCTGCAGACAAGCCGATTCCAGGATATCAAGAACCGAAGCCGATGGTATTTAGTGGACTGTTTCCCACACAGTCGGATGATTTTGAAGATCTGCGGTCGGCATTGGAAAAGCTGCAGCTTAATGATGCTTCGCTGACCTATCAGCCGGAAACATCAGAAGCACTGGGCTTTGGGTTCCGAGCCGGATTTTTGGGGATGCTCCATATGGAGATTGTGCAGGAGCGCCTCGATCGCGAATTCGATATTGATATTATCACCACCGTTCCCAACGTGGAATATGAAGTGCATATTACCGAACGCGGGGAACACAAGAAGGTCATAGTTGATAATCCGAGTGATATGCCTGATCCAGCCAAAGTGGAGGCTGTTTATGAACCCTATATCAAGGCCAGTATTTTAACCCCCTCTGATTATATTGGTCCGGTAATGACCCTTTGCCAGGAGAAGCGTGGAAAATATGTGAATCAGCTCCATATGCAGAGCCAGCGAGTAGAAATTAAATATGAGCTGCCCATGGCAGAAGTGGTCTTTGACTTTTATGATCGCTTGAAAAGTGGAACCCGGGGATATGCTTCCCTCGACTACGAGTTTTTGGAGTATCGGGAGGGCGATCTGGTGAGATTGGATATTTTATTAAATAAAGAGCCGGTTGATGCGTTATCAAGCATCGTTCACCGAGATAAAGCATATGATCTGGGACGTAAGCTATGTAAAAAGCTCAAAGAGCTCATTGATCGACACCAGTTTGAGGTACCTATTCAGGCGGCTATCGGTAATAATGTTATTGCCCGTGAAACTATCCCGGCCATCCGAAAAGATGTTACGGCTAAATGTTACGGCGGTGACGTTTCGCGAAAACGTAAACTTCTTGAGAAACAGAAAGAAGGGAAAAAACGTATGAAGCAGGTAGGGACTGTTGAAATACCCCAAGAAGCGTTTTTAGCAGTTCTCTCTATGGACGATGACAATAATAATTAATGCAATATCAGATAATGGACAGGACGTTTTTTGACTCAGGTAAAAAGGCTTTAGCCTTTTCTTCTTTGAAAACAGTTATCACTGGAATTATAATCATTCTATTAAGTCTTACATCACTTCCTGCTTTTGCTCAATTCGAGGCAGCGGAATTTGAAAAGATAAGCAGAGAAAATCGAGCTCAGTTTGAGCGTGAGACACAAGATATAAGTCTGACCGGTCAGGGATTATATGAGGATACAAAGCTTGATGATCGTCAAACCAATGAGATAAGAGCCCGGTTACAAGCACAGTTCGGAGATCCTACCCAAACACTTGAGGATCTGGTTAACAAAGCAAACTTTCGACCCGGTAAGGCCATCCAATTTGAGTATTGGTTTATGGTTAATGACAGTATTCCCTTGATGGTGTTAGATTGGAATGGGCCATTCGGGAGTGGTCTGACGTATGGCGGTGCAAGTAAATACGTGGATTTGATGCCTCAAATTAAAAGAGAATTTGTGCAAAAGCTGATGTCGGTAGAGGAGTTAGGTGAGTATAAAGATTACTTTTATTCACCGGAAAAAGAGCAGTGGTATATTGTTAAATATGAGGATGGAAAGTTTCGAAACGAAGAAATTGATTCCCCTGAAGGGATGAGCATAGATTAAATTATTAATAGTTAGGAGTAACTTTGGCAGATCAATTATCAAAAGAGGAGCGCGAAGAACGACGCTCTCGAAGAAAACGGCGAAAAGGGAAGGAGAACGAAGAAGCGAAAAGTTGGCTCAGGGAATGGATGGATGCCCTGCTTTTTGCAGCAGTGGCAGCGATTATAATCCGCGCCCTTTTATTTGAAGCCTATCGTATTCCGACGCCTTCAATGGAGAAAACCCTGTTGACGGGAGATTTTCTCATTGTTTCTAAAATAAGCTACGGAGCCCGAACGCCGATGGTGGTGGGGGTGCCGTTTACGAATATCTATATGCCCGGCGCAGTACTTCCGTGGACGCGTTTGCCGGGTTTCAGCGAAGTTGAACGCAATGATATTGTTGTATTCAACTATCCCATTGATTTAGATCCTATTGCGGCAAAGACAAGTTATATTAAACGCGCTGTTGGCGTGCCCGGCGATACGGTTACAGTGGACGATGCCGAACTTTTTATTAACGGAGAGCAGGCAAAATCATTTGAGGGCATCCAACAAACATATGTTGTTACCGTTCGCGATCGCGTGCGACTAAGTCCGGCAAAGGTTGAAGCTGCCGGAGGCCGGCTCATAGGATCACAAAATCAGGGATCATACAGAGTTACGATGACCGAGGATGTGGCTGAAAAGATTAGCAGTTGGCCTGAAGTCAATAATGTTGAACTGTTTGTGTTACCGGAGGACTTCAATGAATTTAACCGAAGAGATTTCAGCTTTTCATCCGGTTTTAACAATCATCATCACATCCCGCCGGTTGTTGTTCCCTTTGAAGGACAAAACGTTACATTAACCCCCGATAATTATCATATCTACGAAAATATTATTACCCGCTACGAGGGAAATAATGTAGATCGAAATGGTGATCAGTTTATCATCAATGGCGAGCCTACGGATGAATATACCATCCAGCAGGATTACTACTTTATGATGGGGGATAACCGTGATGACAGTGAGGATAGCCGTTTTTGGGGATTTGTCCCTCAGACTCACGTTGTGGGTAAAGCAGGAATGATATATTTCTCCTGGGATAGTGAACGCATGTTACCGCGTTTTCGTCGTCTATTGAATTTTATCCACGACTAATTTTTGCGGATGGTTTTACCCATCGGCTGACCTTCTTTGATGGCAAGCTGACCGCATCCCGCATCAATATCATCCCCTCTACTTCGTCGAACAGTTGCCGTAACATCGCGAGAAACAAGTTCCTGCATAAAAGCGTCCAGCCGTTTTTCGCGAGCTCGTTTTAGTGCAACTCCGGCCACATCATTATACATGATGATATTCACTTTACTGGGGGCCCATTGTACAATATCCGCGAGTTGCCGGGCATCTTCGGGACTATCATTAAATTCGTCAAAGAGCAGGTATTCGTAGGTAATGGGGCGGTGGAGCTTGTCGTAATAATGTTGGACAGCTTCCTTCAACTTGTCCAATCCCATTGAATTATTGATAGGCATGATCTCATCGCGCTTTTCATCATTAGCTGCATGTAGCGATATTGCCAAATTAAACGGCTGACGCTGGTCGGCCAGTTTCTTAATCTGCTTGGTGAGTCCTACCGTGGAGACCGTAATCCGTTTGGGCGAAAGCCCAATGCTAAGCTCATCTGTTATAATATTGGCTGAATTGACGACGGATTCATAATTGTGGAGCGGTTCGCCCATACCCATGTAGACAATATTGGTGATGCCTTTGCCGAATCGTTCTTCACAAAGCTCATCAATATATTGTACCTGATCGACAATTTCGCCGTGCGTTAGGCTCCGAAAAAATCCCATCTTGCCCGTTGCGCAAAATGAACAGCCGAACACGCATCCCACCTGTGATGAAACACAAACGGTGAGTCTGTTAGCGGCTCCATCCTCATAAAAGTCGGGAATAAGCACAGCCTCAACCTTGTGTTCTTCTTCACCCTGCAGTTTGAACAGGAATTTCATGGTCCCATCTTCGGATTCCTGATGGGTTACATATTCAATTGTTGGGACCTTTGCTATTTCCTTAAGGCGTGAACGCAGGTCTTTGGAGAGGTTGGTCATCTCATCAAAATTGTGCACGCCTTTTTGGTACAGCCACTGGAATAGCTGGTCACTGCGGAAGGATTGAAGTCCTAAATCTGCGGTAAACTCCTGCAGTTCTTCTTTGGTTAGACTTTTAAGGTTGGTTTTTTCGTCGATATCGGTTTGAGTATTCATATCTCTAAAGATACAAATCCTAAAGCACGTTTGTTAAACAAAGAGCAATGATTTTTGAGGTATTACCGGTACAACTTAAAAGGGGATGTCTTTTGAGACATCCCCCTGAATAATTATTTGCAGGAAACAGGGTTAATTGTCGAGCGTTGCATTTAGTGTGATATTAACGCCTGCCAGTGCTTTTGAAACCGGGCAATTCTTTTTGGCTCCTTCAGCAAATTCCAGAAACTCTTCTTCATCTATATCAGGAATGTTTGCTGTTACATTTAAGGTGATGGTTGTAATGGCAGGATCACCATCCACCATTTCGAGAGCGACATCAGCGTTGGTTGTTACGGCTTCGGGAGCATATCCTGCTTCGGCTAAATCAGCAGAAAGAGCCATGGAATAACAACCGGCATGAGCGGCTCCGATGAGTTCTTCAGGATTGGTGCCGGTCCCATCCTCAAAACGGGATTTGAATGAATAGGACCCTTTATAGGCTCCGCTTCCGAAAGACATGTTTCCATTCCCATTTTTGAGATCTCCATTCCAGCTTGCTTTTGCTTTTCGTGTAGGCATAGATAAATAATGTTTGGTTAATATTTTACGATGAGATATCAAGAACAGCTTATGGTCTTAAGACATTCCTGTGAGATCGCAATTTCCATGATAGATAAATAACCAATAAAATCAAGAAGGATCGCACCCTTATATCGAAAATCGTTATTTAAATGAACGATCTTTTTTTGTATTTAATTTTACTCATTTAATTCTAAGTGCGCAGATAAATTGTAATAAAACATTTAGTACTAATGAATCAAGAAATGGAAGCGGAATTTGTAGATGTGTATAGCACACTCACAGAAAAATTATTGAACTGGCTGGAGACAACTATTTCGATGCTGCCAAACCTCGTGGTAGCGTTGCTTGTATTAATCGTTTTCATGGTATTAGGTCGCCTTGTGCGCCGGGGTGTAAAACACATGTTGGAAAAGACTACCAGCAACAAAACAATTATTAATTTGCTGGAAACGACTGTTGGAGTTCTGATAATCGGTATCGGCGTTTTTATTGCCTTGAGCGTGCTCAAACTTGATGGAGCGGTAACGTCACTCCTTGCCGGTGCCGGTATTATTGGTTTGGCATTAGGTTTTGCATTTCAGGATATCGCCTCCAATTTTATTTCAGGAATTATTTTATCCATCCGTCATCCATTTGGTATAGGCGATATCATAGAAACCAATGGATTTTATGGTGAGGTAGAGAAAATGAATCTCAGAAATACCATAATTCGCACCCCCAAGGGACAGATTGTATATATCCCCAACAAAAGTGTATTTGAAAATCCGCTTGAAAATTTTACAAGTAGTGGATTACGACGAATAGATTTGTCCTGTGGTGTTTCCTATGGGGATGATTTAGAAAAAGCTAAAAAAGTTGCTATTGAAGCCATTAAAGGGTTGGATAACTATAACGCGGACAAAGGGATTGATTTTTATTACGAAGAGTTTGGAGGTAGTTCCATTAATTTTAACATCCTCTTCTGGGTGAATTTTCGCAAAAATCCTGATTTCTTATCGGCGCGAAGCGATGCCATCATCGCCATTACCAAAGCCTTTGATGAGAACGATATTATGATTCCGTTTCCTATTCGTACCCTCGATTTTGGTATTCGCGGCGGCGAAAAGCTGGATGCGATGTTAGGGAATCGTGGTGAATCTTGACAGCTTAAGAAATGTATGCAATTAAAAAGGCCGAGTGCTGAGCTCGGCCTTTTTATGTTTGAAATGGTTGTAGCTTACTATTTAAAGTGACGATTTAGATAATCCACGTACGAAGTATAAAGCAGGTAGTAGCTTGCCGTGTTGAAGGCAACGCCGTGAGCACCGGGAGGGTAAATCTGTAAATCCACTTCTTGCCCATTTCCGGTTAGCTCGGTTAAAAGCTGCATGGTATTTTGTACGTGTACATTTTCATCCATCGTGGAGTGTGAAAGCAAGAGGTTGCCTTTTAGCTTTTGAGCATGTGTTATGGATGAGCTTTGCTCATACCCCTCCTCATTATTTTCGAGTAGTCCCATATAGCGTTCGGTATAAATGCTGTCGTAAAATCGCCAATCGGTAACGGGTGCCGTAGAAATGCCGACGTTAAATACATCGGGATAATTAAACAGGGTATATGTCGTCATATAGCCACCATAGCTATGTCCGCGTATAGCCATTCTGCTGCTGTCTACCCAGTTTTTATCACCCATAAATTTTGCTGTTTCTACAAAATCGTTGGCTTCCCATTTGCCCAGCTGCTTGTACACAACTTTTTCGAATTCAGACCCATATCCGCCGCTTCCTCTATTGTTTACGTTCACGACCACGTAGCCTTCCTGAGCCAAGTATTGATTCCATCCTCCGGATTCCCAGCTGTTATAGACGCCTTGGGCGCTGGGACCTCCATAAATATTGAGCACCAGGGGATATTTTTTATCAGGATCAAAATCAATGGGCTTAATCATGTAGCCATCCAATTGTTGGCCGTCGGAAGTTGTAAATGAAAACAGTTCACGCGGAGCATAAACATGCTTTTCAGTAAAATTTTTCACAGAAGCATTATCCTCGAGTACTTCCAGCTTTCCGTTCATTGTACTCCAGAGTTCTACCTGTGTTGGAGTTGAAGTATTGGAATAGCGATCAATATAATACTTGCTGTTCGAGCCCATGGTGATGTCGTGCGTTCCCTCTGCCTGGGTGTGCTTGGTTTTATTACGACCGCTAAAGTTGACGGAGTACAGATGTCGTTCAAGCGGGGATTGTTGAGTGGAGGTGAAATAGATCCTATTGTTGCGATAATCTACGGTGTGAACATAGGTGACTTCCCATTTCCCGCTGGTGACTTGATTCTTTACGGATCCGTCATAACCGTACCGGTAGATATGACTCCAGCCGTTGCGGTCGGAAATCCAGAAAAACTCTTCGCTGTCTTTGGGAAAAAAGAACAGGTGATCAATGCCGGCAAAAAAGTCAAATACATCAATCCAGGCATCAGACTGTTCCTCCATCACCAACCGTCGTTCTCCGTTTTTGACATCATTAAAGAACAGCCTTAGATGATTTTGAGCTCTATTGAGATGTACGATTGCCAGTTTGTTTTCATTGGCTGTCCAGTATATTCTGGGAATATAACCGTCGCTCGGTGTATCCATCCACTGTTGCTGACCGGACTCTACATTTACAACCCCGATTTTTACCTTGGGATTTTTATCGCCCACTTTGGGATAGGGGATCTTTTTATATTCGGGATGTTGTCCGGAATAATCAGTCATTTGAAAAATATTGACATGGCGTTCATCGGTTTGCCAGTAAGCAATTTTTTCGCTGTCGGGTGACCATACCCATGCTTGGGCCAGCCCGAACTCTTCTTCATATACCCAGCCAAAACGTCCGTTGTAAAAATATTCTTTGGCGCTGTCGGTAAGCTGTGTTTCTTCTTCCTCATCCAGATCATAGACGAAGAGGTCTCCGTCTCTTTCATAGCCGATCTTACTTCCATCGGGAGAAAGTTCTGCTGTTCGTGCATCTTCTACAAGTAGATTGAGGGATCCGTCCTTAACAGAATAAAGATAGTAGTCAGAAATACCTGAACGGCGATATACCGGTCGGAAATTTGACTGAAATACCAGGTATTTTGAATCCTCAGACCATTGAAACGAAGAGTATTCAAAAGTGGAATCGGACGCCGGGAAGGTATGGTTAGCGCTGTTGAAGATAAGTTCATCTTCTTTTGAGGCCGGGTCATAAGCCCGTATTTCCATATTTTCTGTTTCCTCATTGTATTTCATGTAGGAGTATCGGTTACCGTCGTCAATCCAGTTGACGTTTCTGGGGCCATTTGAACCACTTAGCTGGCTGCTTTTGGAAAGAGCTTCTTTAACGCTGGAATAGCGTTGTTTCTCCTGAGCCAAAGTCGGTTGTTGAAATAGAAATGCTCCTACAACAATACTGAGAAGCAAAGTTTTGAAAAATAATGGGAATGAATATTTCATTTTTTGGATATCTATTTAGAGAAAAGGTCTTTTGTATGAGTTGAAGAAATCAATTATTGAAAGCTGGTACAAATTAAAATTTGTAATCTGTTATTCAATTAAAACTTGAAATACAATCATCAACGCTATAGAGATAGTAATAGTTGTTGCAACAGTAGAAGTATCGCTTTCTTCAATAGCATCGGGAATTAATTCGGAAAAGACCATCCATATCATGGCACCGGCGGCAAAGCCAAGCCCCATAGGCAGATAAGTGCGAAATAATTCTACAAACATAAAAGCGGGTACGGCCATCAAAGGTTGGGGCAGGCTCGAAAAGATACTCCACCACGCTGCTTTAAGCGGTGATGTCCCCCGGGGGATCAGAACCAGGCTAATGGCCAATCCCTCCGGAATATTGTGTACGGCAATAGCGGTAGTAATAAAAATGCCTAAATCTTGCCCCCCGCTGAAAGATACGCCTACACTTACACCCTCAGTAAACGAGTGGATGGTCATAATACCAACGATGAGCAACATTTTGGTAGCATCAGCCTGGTCAATATTCTGTATGGAAAAATTACCGTTGTACTTGTCAAGCAAGCGCTCACTACCAATAATAAACACTAGTCCAATGATGATTCCATAGAATGTAAACCATACGTCTGTTTCAATACCCTCATAAATAAGACCAAAACTTGCGGCAATCATTAATCCTGAGGCCACTGCATTAGAAATACCGAGCCAGTTTGGCGCCAAATCCTTAAAAAAGAAAAAGGGCAAAGCCCCGAAGCCGGTAGCAACAGCCGTAATCATGGCATAATAAAAGACATTGGCTTCAGGGGTAAAGAGATAATCAAACATTAGTACTATGTTGCCAAGGTTATTTTAGTTATTAAAATAATTTTTCGAGCACATTTCCGGTGTAATACGCCAATGTTGCCGCGGCAGCTCCCAAAAATAGCGTTTCAGCAATACTTTTCAGCTTGCTCGTTTGGTTTACGATGGATTTCAAAAAGCCAATACCAAAGAAAGCGAAAAAAGTCATAGCTATAGAGATAAGGAAAAGGTAATCAATAGGGGAGGCCACCAAATAATCGAGTACATATATCAATAAGGGAATAAGTCCAACTATAATAAACGAGATAAAGGTCACCAAACCCATTGCGAAAGGAGATTTTAATTGCTTCATCATTTCCAGTTCCTCCTTCATCATAACATCTGCCCAACGGTCCTTATCTTCGGTAATAACATCAACCACTTTTTCTAACAATTCTCCTTCAAAACCTTTGTCTTTATAAATTTGTCGTACTTCTTCGCGCTCTTGTTCCGGAACATTTTCAATCTCCCAATATTCATTTCTTTCATGTTTTTGAAAATTCTCGAGATCGCTTTTGTTGGATAAATAGCTGCCAACTGACATTGAAAAGCCATCGGCAATTAAGTTCGCAAAACCAAGAATAATGACAACTGATGAGTCTAATCCTGCTCCAGCAGAACCTGCTACAACTGCAAAGGTTGTGACGCTTCCATCTATACCCCCGTAGACGAACTCAGCAAGATATTGCTGATATTTGATGAGCCAGCTATTTTGTTGACGGGGGGCTCTTTTAGGATGACTACCTGTTATTTCCATTATTTAACCTGATAGTGAAAGTAATTAGCTAAAAGAAGATAATAGGGATATGATTTAATCCATAGTGTTGGGTGGAATTTAGACATGAATTAAATAGGGGAGATAGAAAATGATAAGTGATGAGTAACGCTAAGCGTATTACTCATCACTCTTATTGCATATTGAAAAAACCGGGTTTTATTCCGTCAGCTCGTGGATAATAGTATCCATTTTTTCTTCCAGGCTGCTGGTCTTGTCATCAAAACCCGTGCGGTTGGCAAGCTCGGAATTCACGCTGCAATAGAATTTGATCTTTGGTTCAGTTCCGGATGGTCGAACCGTTACCATTGTCTCGTCTTCGGTAACAAATTGCAGGACATTTGATGTGGGTAGATTAATATCGTTGGCTTCGCCTGTTTTTAGATTTCGCGAAATGCCGGTTTTGTAGTCCTTGACAATAACCACATCAGAGCCTGCAAGCTGCTTGGGTGGATGCTCCCGGTAATTTTTCAGCATCTTTTGGATCTCCTCGGCCCCCTCGCGTCCGCGTTTATACACAGAAACCAATTTTTCGCGATAGTATCCGTGCTGAAGATAGATGTCCAGCAGGGCCTCAAAAAGACTGGTTCCCTGATCTTTGTAATAGGCTGCCATCTCTGCAATGATGATCGAAGAGACAATGGCGTCTTTGTCACGTACATGATCCCCAATCAGATATCCGTAGCTTTCTTCACCGCCGGCAATAAACTGTTTTTGATCTTCCAGCTTTGTCATCAGTTCACCGATGTACTTAAATCCGGTTAACGTATTATAGCACTCCACACCGTAATATTCGGCAATAGCATCAATCAGATAAGACGTTACAATGGTTTTGACGATGTATTCATTGCCGTCTAATTTATCGGCTTCTTGCCAGGCGTTAAGAACATAGTTGATGATTAACGCACCGGTTTGGTTGCCGTTAAGAAGCACCCACTCGTCGTGATGATCTTTGATTGCAATTCCTACCCGATCTGCATCGGGATCGGTTGCCATCACCAGCTCAGCATCAATTTCTTTGGCTTTGTTCAACGCCATAGTGAGCGCTTCTTCTTCTTCGGGGTTGGGGTATTCAACCGTGGGAAAATCACCGTCATAGGTCATCTGTTCTTCAACGAGTGTTACGTTTTTAAACCCATATCGTTTTAGTGCGGGAGGAACCAGAACCCCGGAAGTTCCGTGGATGGGGGAAAAGACAATGCTCATATCGTTCTGCCGACTGATGGCTCCCTGTGATAATGAAACATCCATAAGGGCATCCAAATACTTCTCATCAATTTCTTTACCAATGGATTCGATATTTTTGGATATCCCCTCGAATACAACATCATTGATATCTTCGATCTTTTGGACTTCCTCCATTACCGCCTTGTCTTGCGGAGAAACCAGTTGGCAGCCGTGTTCGTCATAGGCTTTGTATCCGTTGTAATCTTTGGGATTGTGTGAAGCCGTCAGCATCACCCCGCCATGACAACCCAACTCACGGATGGCAAATGAAAGTTCCGGCGTAGGTCGTAACCCTTCAAACAAGTACACATAGATGCCGTTGGCAGAAAATACATCAGCCACTACTTGAGCGAGTTCCTCAGAATTATTCCGGCAGTCGTGGGCTATTACAACCTTAATTTTTTCATCAGGATAATTTTGCTTCAAAAAATTGCTGAATCCCTGGGTAGCCATCCCAAATGTATATTTATTTACGCGATTAGAGCCCACGCCCATGATGCCGCGCAATCCACCGGTACCAAATTCCAGATCTTTATAAAAAGCGTCGGTCAGCTCTTGATATTCTTCGTTTTCCAGCTTTTTTCGGATGGTGGCTTTAGTTTCTTCATCGTAATTGCCATTCAGCCAGCTGTCTATTTTTTGTTTAATCTGTGGATCTAAAGATTTCATGGTAAACGAAAATTGATGGATTAATTTTTCTGTGATTCGACGGGTGGAGATTGGCTCCAGTCTACTTTTTTGATCATCAGCCATATGCCGATGGCAATAAGCGGGATGCTGAGCCATTGTCCCATGTTAAATAGCCAGTCAGCGGCAAAGGCGGCCTGTTCCATTTTGGTGAATTCAAGGAGGAAACGTCCGGTGAACAGCGTAGTCAAAAAAAGACCGAACAGCGATCCCTCCGGAGGACTTTTACGGTATGAGTGATACACTTTCCATAAAATGCCGAATACTAAAATACAGAGCAGGGCTTCATACAGCTGGGTGGGGTGACGCGGAACCATATCCACTCTGGTGAAAATAACTCCCCATGCCAGTTCGGTGGGTTCTCCGACAATTTCAGAGTTCATGAAGTTTCCGGTTCGGATAAAAGCCCCTGCAATGGCAACGACAACAACGACGCGATCGGCCAGCCAGAGAAAATTCATGTCCCTAAATTTTTTGGTAAATAGATACATGGCAATGATGATCCCGATAGCCGCGCCGTGACTGGCCAGTCCGCCATGCCAAATTTTTAAAATCTCGGAAGGATATCGCAGGTAGAAGCCGGGATCATAAAAAAGCACGTGTCCAAGACGAGCACCGACAACCGTAGCTATAAGAACATATGTCAAAAGTTGATCAACTTCCTCCGGATCGCGTTTGGCATGAATAAACATCTTTCGTGTCAGCCAAAAACCAACCAAGAATGAGGCAGCAAATAAAATGCCATACCAGCGCGGTTCGAGCGGTCCCAGACTAAAGGCTACTGGATCGGCTGACCAAGTAAAATAATCGTTAGCTAAAAGTAATAAGTTCATGTAAATTTTTATCTATTCGGATGGTTTTGCTACAGGCATTCGTTGCGTTTTCTCAACAATAGTGAGAATTGATTAATGCCTATCTTTAAAAAACTGTATGAAAATTTTATTAGCTGTTAATTCACAATTTTATAATCTGTACCTTCGGGGCTGTCCATCAACTTGATGTCCAGCTCTTCGAGGCGATCACGGATGGTATCTGAGAGTTCAAAATTCTTTTCGTGACGTGCATTATTGCGGATATCAATAAGCAGTTCAATAAGATCATGCGTTTTATCATTGCCGGCAGATGATTGGTTTTCTTGTGGCCAGAGCCCAAGCACACCATCCACAAAATCTTGCAGAAACTCTTTAATATCGGCAATATTTTCAGGGATATCTCCGGTGTTAATTTGTTTGCGGATAGTTTTGAGTTCGTCAAAAAGAACGGCAATGGCCTGTGCCGTATTGAAGTCGTCATTGAGTTTGCTCTCGAGTGAGGTTTTCAGCGATTCCAACTCATAAGCATCAGCAGAACCATCCTCTGCATTGGTGATTGTTTCAATCATTTCTTGCAGGCTTCGCAACCCGTTTTCGGCTCCCGAGAGGGCATCTTCGGAAAAATCAGTTGTACTGCGATAGTGACTTTGAAGCAGGAAGAATCGTATGATCTGCGGATCCCAGGAGTGATTAAGCAGCTCATGATCGCCGGAGAAAAATTCGTGTAATGAGATTGCGTTGCCCAGTGATTTACCCATCTTTTGTCCCTCAAGGGTAACCATGTTATTGTGCATCCAGTAGTTGGCAAAAGGTTTGTTAAAAGCACCTTCGCTCTGGGCAATCTCGCATTCATGATGCGGAAACTGGTTATCCATGCCGCCGCCGTGAATATCAAAATGTTCGCCCAAGTATTTTGTGGACATGGCCGAGCACTCAACGTGCCAGCCGGGATAGCCCATTCCCCAGGGGGAAGGCCACTTCATAATATGGCCGTCATCTGCTTTTTTCCAGAGGGCAAAATCTTCGGGTGAACGCTTGTCGCTGGCCGTCTCGATACGGGCACCACTTTCCTGGTCTTCAACATCCCGGCCGCTGAGCTTACCGTAATCTTCATCCGAGGAAACATCAAAATAGACATTGCCGTCGGTTTCGTAGGCATGACCATTTTCGAGAAGTTTCTTTACCATTTCGATCTGCTCTATAATATGTCCTGTGGCCCTGGGAGAAATATCAGGTCGCTGAACGCCAAGCGCATCCATATCGCGGAAATAGTTATAGGTATATTTCTCAGCAATCTCCATGGGCTCCAGCTTTTCTATTGCAGCCTGTTTCTCCAGCTTATCCTCACCTTGATCGGCATCGTCGGTTAAGTGTCCTACATCTGTGATATTTTGGACGTAACGAACGTTGTACCCTAAATAGCGGAGATACCGAATCACTACATCAAATGACACATAACTTTTGGCGTGTCCCAGGTGGGGATCTCCATACACCGTAGGCCCACATACATAGATACCTACAAAGCCATCTTTGATAGGTTTGAATTCCTCTTTTTTACGGGACAGCGTATTATAAATATGTAATTTGTTCATGAATCAGGATGCTTCCTTATTTATCAAAAATAATGTACTTACAGTTCGCAAAGATAACATTTCGTAGCATCAGTTGACAACGTGTATTGGGGTAAAATCGTTGTAATTAGTTGTCGAATAATCCCTTGAGAAGATTTTTGCCTTTGTCTTTCAGATAGTCTTTCACAATGGGAGCAATGGCTTCTTTGTCCGGGCGGATGGTTGGATTTACCTGGGTGCCCGTCATCCGAAGCGGAACCATAATCGTGCCGTTTTCTTGTGTTAACGCTTCTACAGCTTGGGAGCTTATGACTGATGCAATGCCTTTCTTGAAGCGAGCCGGCAAGAAAAGTTTGGTTTGATAGTCAATTTTTCCGGATACCATGTGCTGGGTCCCATTGAGCTCCATACCTATATCGTCGCTGGTCATGCGCAGATCATTAATGGAAAAGACACTATTTTTAAGGGAATAGGTGCTGTTGAATTTATCAAGACCGATATTGTTGAGCTCTTTGGCATTTAGCATTGCAGCCAGTTTTATTTGTATGGGATGACCCTGTATTCGTGAGTTAGTCATTCCAAAATTTCCGTCCATCGTTGATGTTTCGATGACGGGTGCTAAAAACTTGTCAAGCTCGGAATAGTATTCTACATCGGCATTGAAGGCCCCGGATACGTATTCGTGGAAATTGCTGTTCTCACCGAGCACCTGGAATTCATCAAAGAAGGCAGCCGCTTGCAAGCTGTCCAAGGTTCCGTTGAATGAGATCATGGTCCGCTCGGGTTCGGGAACCTCCCAGGTAAAAGAGCCAGTTGCTTCCCCGTCAAAGAGATTAATAGAAGCTTGATCCATGGTAATATCGTCCGGAGATGTGGTAGCTTTGGCCGTTAAATTAGTCATTGTAACGCCGGTAACAATCATTTTATCGATGGCAGCATTTACCGAACTGTTCAGATCGGGCAGATGGATGGGGATTGGCTCCGTGGTTTCTGTTGTGTCACTCCAATCGATCAGCTCATCCATATTAAGAAAATTACTTTTGTACGTACCCTCGAGATATGGTGTTGTACTTCGATTTTCTTCGGCTTTGAGATACTCCATATAATTGCGCAGCGATCCCGTAAGTGCGATATCGGAGGAGCCAATATTAAAGGATAACTGATCCAAATCTACGGAACCGGGCGAAAGGTTAAGTTTGCCATTAAGGTTGGTAACCGGCTGGACCATGGCCTCACCAGCCATATTGATTTGTTGCGCTGTCAGTTGTCCATTGAATTTCATATTTGCGGGATCATTGAGGGCTCCCTCCACGCGCAAATTGAGGTCGGCCAAACCGGTAAGTTCAGTGATTGTGGGTTGTAACTCGTAGTAGTCCTTGATCTGATTGAGTGCGGCTTTACCTGCCAGTTCAATATCAACGGTTCTATTGTCACTCAGATAATTGTTCACATTTCCAGAAATGCTCAAGTTGTTATCCCCGGTAGTGAAACTGGCTTTTTCAATGGTAAGGCTGGGTCCATCCAGAGAAGAATTCAGGGTGATATTTTCAATAGGTTTGCCCAGCGATTTATGGCTGATAAACCCATCAGAAAGGGAGATGTTTCCTGATTGAACGGCGTTTTCAATCTGATCGGCTTTTCCTTTTAAGACTGCCTGCGCCGTAAATTGGCCCCGCATACTTAGTGTATCTTCATCGATGGGGTAAAAATCTTTGATTGTGCCGAGATCAAAACTTAAATCTGTTGTCAGATCGACACTGCGCTGTTCTGCATTCATTGGCTCGTTTATCGATCCGTTCATCGAAAAGGTGTTGGCTGCGGCTTGCAGCTCCATGTTATTTATCGTGATCACGGATTGATTCGCTTTTGCATCAATGGAAATATTGTCGATAGGCTTGGCTACTTCGGCATATTTGAGCAAGCCATTACTCAGCGAGACTGTGGCATCAAAAGTTGCTTCTTCGGGAACCGCCATATTTCCGGATGCCTGTCCATTGGCAGTAAGCTGTCCGCCAAGATCTTCAATATCAAATTGGCTGATGTCATAAAAAGCGCTTATCGTAGCCAGATTTATATCCGAATCGAAATCGACCGAAAATGTACCGTTATCTTCCATAGGATTTTCGAGTCGACCGCTTGCCGCCAGGTTATTTTCCCCGGCCTGAGCGGTTAGGTTTTCTACAGCAATCAGGTTATTGGAGGCATTGGCTGCCAGCTGGATGTTTTCAATGGATTGCGGCAGGTCCGGGTTTTTTACGTATCCGTCACTGACTGTAATTCCGATATCAAAGTTCGGCAACTCTTCCCCCAGTAATGCACCTTTGAGTGTACCATCAATTGATAGCGCTCCGCGGGTTTCAAGTCCCTGAGTATATTCTTCGTATTCGGCGGGGACGAGGCGTAAGAGCTCTCCAAAATTGTCGGATGATGAATTAAATGTAAGATCACCGTTTAGATCATTACTCCAGTCAGAGAGCGAACCGGTTAGATTAAGTGCCAGTCCGCGGATGGAAAAAGTGCCTTCATCAAGTGTTATCGTTTCGTTTTCCAAGTCGATAGTGGACTCTTGGCTCATGCTCAGCGGAAGGTTGTTAAGGTAGGTACTTTCTCCCATTGAAGCCGAAAGCCCGCCCAATTGTAAATCGATGGTGCTTGTAATCAGGTCGGCATAGTTGAGAGAAATATCAGCATTGAGGTCATTGATCCGGATGTTTGTTTCGGAAGTAGCATCCTGATAACCAAAGTCTCCTCCGCTAATATTAAAATAGGGGATATTTACAGCCATAGCCTCGGATGTAGTGTCGGTCTCGGCCTCCTCAGCCATTAAGAAGTCGATATTGGTAGTGCTGTCGGCATTTACAATATAAGTGAACTGAGGATTTTTAAGGCTGATTTCCGAAATGTTGATCTGATCGCCCAGCAGAGAGAAAAGTTCAACGGAAACAATAAGTTCGTCCAGCGAAAGGAGGGTATCGCTTTCGGTTTCCCCGGGGATACTCATGTTTTGTATACTTATGCCGGGCCGGGGAAAAGTGCTGAATAGCGTCAAAGACATTTTTTCTACATTTACAGTGCGACCTACGGCATCATCAACATAAGGCATGACGGTATTTTTAAGGCGTTCATCCGAAAAGTAAATGTTTAGTCCAATAACAATAACAATAAATAATCCGAGTATAGCGCCGGCTATCTTTAGAAAGGTTTTCATAATCTCAAGGTGTTGGTCTCAATTGAATTTATATCCGCTATTTTGATAGTAAAAAAGTTTTCATTGATTAAAAATCGAATAATTTGCCGCAAGTTCCTTATGTTATATTCAATTCATAATCGGTTGGTAAAATACAAAAGTTTATCATGTTAAATTGGGGTTCAGGAGCAGATAATCCAAAGTTTAAGCAGCGCCGCCGTCGATTGGTTCAAGCGCTGGCTGATAAAGGTATTAATAATCAGCGTGTGCTGGAGGCCTTTAATATAGTTCCGCGTCATGTTTTTGTGGATACGGCGCTGCAGGATCGTGCCTATAAAGACACTGCCTTGCCCATTGGTAAAGACCAGACCATATCACAGCCATATACCGTAGCTCGACAGACGGAATTGCTTGAAATACAACCCGGCGAAAAAGTACTGGAAATTGGAACCGGGTCAGGATACCAGGCGGCAATTTTATGTGAGCTAGGTGCGAATGTATATACGGTTGAGCGCCATGAGAAGCTTTATAAAAAGGCAAAATCTACCTTGAAAGAGCTGGGGTATTCTATTCGTGCCAAGCTGGGGGACGGTACGCTCGGATGGTCGGCCTACGCACCTTATGATGCCATCGTGGTTACAGCCGGAGCCCCGGTTGTGCCTGAGGATTTGGTTGAACAGCTCAATATAAATGGACGCCTGGTTGTTCCGGTGGGAGATGAAAACAAGCAGGAAATGGTACGGCTCATCAAAATTAGGGAGGACGAATATGAGGAGGAGCATTTCAGTGACTTTAAATTTGTGCCACTTATCGGTGAAAAAGGGTGGAAGAAGGGATGAGGAATTAAAAATCGATTAATGAAAATTTACGTTTTATATTCGACGTAAATTAACAGCTGATTTTTTAATTTTTCATTTTTAACAATTACTGATTTGGCACAGAACGACCAACCTGAAAACCACTCCGTCAAAGACTCAACATCGTGGAGCGAATCTCCCTTTCTGCTGATTAAAGGCTTTTTAATGGGATCGGCGGACATTGTACCGGGTGTAAGCGGGGGAACGTTGGCACTGATTGTAGGAATTTATACGCGCCTCATCAACGCGATCAAGAGTTTTGATTCCCACTTTTTCAAGCAGTTCTTCACATTCAAGTTTCGGGATGCTCTGCGAGAGGTACACTGGAAATTTATGGTGGTACTGCTCTCGGGGATGTTCTGTGCTATCCTGTTTTTTACGAAAGTGGTGCCTCTGCAGGTGTACATGTTTACGAATCCGGAGTTGGTGTACGGACTCTTTTTTGGGTTAATAGTGGGATCTATATTTGTACTTATCAAAGCTATAGAAGGTTTTAACTGGATACACGGGCTCATGGTTGCCTTGGGAGCAGGTATTGGGTTCTGGGTAGTTACCTTAGTTCCGACCGACACGCCCGAAGCATCCTGGTTCGTTTTTCTTAGCGGATCTATTGCCATTTGCGCGATGATTTTGCCCGGAATTTCAGGCTCTTATTTTCTGCTTATCCTGCGAAAATACGACTACATCTTAGCACAGTTTGGTAAGCTGGGAACATCCGAAACAACGGCAGGGATATTATCACTGCTTCCTTTTGTTGTGGGGGCCGTTGTAGGATTGGTGCTTTTTTCCAGGTTATTGTCGTGGCTGTTAAGTCGCTACGAAGCAAAGACGCTGGCGGTACTTATTGGCTTTTTGATTGGATCGCTTTATGTGATTTGGCCGTACCAGGATCGCACGTATGAACAGATTGTGAGCAAGAGAGAAGTGGTGGCTTATAATAGTTCAAGTGCAGCGGAGCTTCGGAATAACCCACCGGATCAAAATCGCCCCGAATTTAAGCGATTAGGCAAAACGGTGAATCGTGATGGCGCACAAAAAGAAGTGGAGATTTTAACTGTGAAAAATAAGCTCATAAAAAGCGATCCATTTATCCCGTATTTAACCGTTCAAGAGGCTGGGACAGACCATTTTTGGAGTGGTATTTGGGGAATGC
Source organism: Fodinibius sp. GM21 (assembly GCF_058386955.1). Taxonomy (NCBI): domain Bacteria; kingdom Pseudomonadati; phylum Balneolota; class Balneolia; order Balneolales; family Balneolaceae; genus Fodinibius; species Fodinibius sp. GM21. The sequence continues at coordinate 125,479 of NZ_JBYEIQ010000004.1, forward strand.
TTATTGGATTAATTATGGTGATGGGGCTTGACTATTTACGGACGGAAACCTAACGTTAATTAAACTGATGAATCTCCATATTAAAGACTATTATCATGCAGGAAATAAAAAAAATATTAGTACCTACAGACTTTTCGGAAAATGCTCAGTTGGCTTATCGTCATGCCCAGGAAATTGCTCACCGTTCGGGAGCAAAAGTTGATTTCATCCATGTAATCCCTATGCTTACTTATTTCCACAAAAGCCTGTCAAACATGGAGGCTCCACTGGATGTGGACAAGGAGTTGTATCCCACAGTCCAAAAAGAGGTTTTACATCAGATGGAACAGGCGATGGATGACTATATTGCGGAGGAGACAAAAGGAGAGGCTATATGCAAAATAGATCGGAAACCGTCTACCACTGTTACTGAATATGCACAAGAGAATAATTATGATTTAATCGTGATGCCTACAAAGGGGCACCACAAGTCGAATTTGATGCGCGGTTCGACGACTAACAAGATCGTTCGGCATTCCTCGGTTCCGGTATTTACGGTAGATGAGGGACTCAATGCCGAAGGATTAAAACGAATTATGATACCGACGGATGGTTCCATGTTGTCATTTACGGCCTTACCGATGGCTTTGACACTGGCGACAATTTATGATGCGGATATTACTTTTTATCATGTGCAGGAACTTTATGGCAGTCCGCTGGATGCCAAAGGCATGGATCCCAAAAAATCTGACGAACAGAACATTTATGATTCACTGCTGGGGCGGCTGGATGATTATTTGGCAGCTGAGGGCATTGATAATGTAAAGATAGCTCGCGGTGACGAAAAGTTCAGCGATCAGTTTGTCATCTCGGAAAATGCATCAAGCAGACGTATAAATATTTACACTGCAATTGAACGAGTGGTTTCGGCCCACCTGGGAATTGAAGATTATGCTGCAGAACATGCAGATGTAGTAGTGATGGCCACGCATGGCCACAGCGGTTTTGCTCACCTTCTTCTGGGATCTACAACAGAAAAGGTAGCACAGTCGCTGAGTACTCCGGTCTTAACCGTAAAGCCGGATGAGAAGAAGCTGTCGAAGAAATAATCTTTCGACCAAATAAATTACTAGCTAATAAGAAAAAGGCGCAAAATTTTTGCGCCTTTTTCTATTGGAATCAGCCTATGTCTTACGCTAAGAACTGGTCTCCTGCTTCGGGAATCCAGACCTCGGTATCAGTTGACTTCTCAGTGTATTTCTTGAAGTCTTCGGGATCACCCGTCAATGGAGGAAAGGTGCCGTAGTGAATGGGTACAGCATAATCGGCTTGAAGCAGATCGCAGGCCATCGCTGCTTCGCCCGGCCCCATGGTGTAATGATCGCCCATTGGAACAGCAACAATATCAGGCTCATAGAGCTCACCATACAGTTCAAGCTCATAAAAAATGTTGGTATCCCCAAGATGGTAGAAGGTAATATCATCGTAGAAGGAGATGACAAGTCCGGCCGGTTCCCCTGCATAATCGCCCTGGAAGGATGAACTGTGATTGGCTGAAACCATAGTGACGGAGAAATCATCAAAAGCAACCGTACCACCTTTATTAAATTCGATGGCCTGATCTTCGTTTAGGCCGTGCTTGCTCACCAGCAGCCGAGAAAGTTCAACCATGGTAACTACTTTGCAACCGGTTTGATCGGCAATATCAAGGGTATCACCTACGTGATCTTCATGACCGTGGGTTAGCAGAATATAATCGATGTCATCTTGTTGTTTATACTCATCCGGGGTAGCAGGATTTCCCGACAAAAAAGGATCAACTAAAATATTGGTACCCTGCGGACCCACGAGTTTAAAAGCTGAATGTCCCAACCATTGTGCTTGCACTGATGTATCCATAGCTGTAATAATTTATTTAATGATTTATATTAGAAATAGTATTGATTATCCGTGATCAATGTGTTATTAATGAAGTTCAAAAGCGCATAAAATAAGATGAATTATGAAGTTAAATGTTATTCCATTTCGTTTACTATCACAACATTTTATGGCGAATCATTCCGTGCGCTTTTTTGAGCTTATCTAACATCGTATAACTCCAAAAATATTTGAGGTTTATTCATGGCAGAACGAATCAAACTGCATCCCGAAACTCCCCATGTTAAACGATTATTTGAAATTGCTGACAAGGTGAAAGATGGGGCGGTAGTATTATTTCCGACTGACAGTCAATACGCCCTCGGTTGCGATTACAAAAATAAAAAAGGGATTGAGCGGATTCGTGAGATCCGACAGCTGGGGAAAGGGGATCACTTAACTATTTTATGTGATTCGTTATCGGGTATCGCAAAGTTTGCACATATTTCTGATTACAATTTTAAGCTTATTAAGCGACTGATCCCCGGTCCATATACCTTTATTTTGCCGGCTACCAAAGAAGTGCCCAAGCTGCTTGTTCATCCTAAGAAAAAAACGGTAGGCATTCGCGTGCCGGACTATCCAATTTGCGAGGGCTTGGTCCGTGAGGTTGGCAATCCTATGCTCGCCATTACTGCTAAAAAGCCTGAAATGGATGAAAACGCCCTGGAAAAGTTCGACAGAGAGCCGTTCTTGCGGAAATTTGAAAAGCAGGTAGATGTAACTATTGATAATCAGCAGGATCTACCTTCGCAGGAAACCACAATCCTGGATATGACCGATGATAATACCAAGATTGTTCGTCGCGGTCTTGGAATTGAACGAGTAGAAGAAGTGTTTGACAGGCAGCGGGAACCCTTAGAAAAACAAAATTAATTTATGAAGATTGCTATTAATACAGGCGGGGGTGATGCGCCCGGTCTTAATGCCGCTATAAGAGCCGCAACTTTAGCTGCACTTAAACGAGGTTGGGAAGTATACGGCATTAAAAATGGATATGGATCGATATTTACCGATGAACCTTTTGTAAAGCTCGATGCCAAAGCCGTGCAGGGCATTACGCTGCAGGGGGGCACCATTTTAGGAACAGCCAACCGGGGCAACCCCTTTGAGATGCCATATCAGCAAGATGATGGCAGCTGGGGGACCAAAGATGTATCGGACAAGCTGGTTCAGACCTTTGATGATCACGGTATTGATGCTCTTGTGGCCATTGGCGGTGACGGCTCGATGAATATTGCCAGCAAGCTTATCCAGAAAGGACTTGATATTGTGGGCGTTCCCAAAACCATTGATAACGATATCTACGGCTGTGATGTGACCCTTGGCTTTGATACGGCTATTGACATTGCAACGGAGGCCATTGACCGGATTACGACCACGGCAGAATCGCATCATCGACTGATGGTAGTAGAAGTGATGGGACGTTATGCCGGATGGATCGCCCTTTACTCTGGCATTGCAGCCTCGGCCGATGTGGTTTTGATTCCCGAAATTCCTTTTAGCTATGATTCTATCGTGGAAAAAATAAAAGAACGGGAGTCAAGAGGGTTGCATTATACCATGATAGTGGTGGCTGAGGGAGCCAAGAAAAAAGACGGTGAAATTGTCACCAAGGGTAAAACACCGGGACAGGAGGTGCAACTGGGTGGCATTGCTGATCAGGTGGCCAATGAACTTTCTGAGCGAACGGGTAAAGAATCACGATCGGTTGTGCTGGGGCATCTTCAGCGTGGAGGATCACCATCCACCTATGACCGACTTATTTCGCTACGTTTTGGAGCGGCTGCTATCCGCTGTGTGGAAGAGCACGACTATAATAAATTGGTAGTGCTGCAAGATAATAAGCTTACGCGGATCCCCATTACCAGCATCGAAGGCAAAATGAAATCAGTTTCCCTTGAGAGCGATACCGTACAAACGGCTCGAGATATTGGCATTTGCCTGGGAGATTAATACAAAGAAATTATTGTTTCACGCTGGACTTGTTTTAGCACCTAAAAGCAAAAAAAGTATATGGGTTTATTTAATTCAGTAAAAAATGCGTTTTCGGGATCAGATGCGAGTGAGATCTGGGATATGATTTCAGATCCTTCTCAGATAGATCCCATTATTGAGGCATCAAAAGAAAAGCCGCAGCTGATCTATAAACACAGCCACCGCTGCAGTGTTTGCTTTGTCTCGAAAGGAAATCTTGAAATGGCATCAGATAATATAAAAGAGCATGCCGATATGCATTTTGTAAATGTGGTTCGCAGCCGGGACACCTCTAACAAAATAGCATCAGAGCTGGATGTTCGTCACGAGTCACCGCAGGCGATCCTGATTGATCAAGGAGAGGTGGTTTGGCACGGCTCACATGGAAGTATCGATGCTGATGCTATCTTAGAGAATTTTGAGTGACGCTTGATTTCAGGCTTATCAATCGTTGAAAATATTTTTAAACTCTTCCTCAAAGGGCGGCTCAATAATGCCCTCTTGAGTTACAAAGCCATTGATATATGAGTGAGGAGTGATATCAAAAGCAGGATTGTACGCTTCGGCTTTTTTGGGTGCTATTTGGGCATCGCTGTAGTTAAGCACCTCTTCTTGTTCGCGCTCCTCCAGAGGAATCTCATCACCGGATTCCATTTCCATATCGATAGTCGAAAGCGGAGCTGCTACATAAAATGGGATCTCATTTTCGCGGGCTAACACTGCAAGGGTGTAGGTCCCGATTTTATTGGCTACATCACCATTGGTAGCAATACGATCAGCCCCTACCATAACCAGATCGACTTCGCCACGACGCATGAGTGAGCCCGCACTGGAATCGGTTATTATTTTCATAGGTATTCCCGCGTTCATCAGCTCCCAGGCGGTGAGGCGAGATCCCTGCAACAGCGGTCGCGTTTCATCTACCCAGACAAATGGCTTTTTGCCTTGCTCGTAGGCGTGGAATATTGCTGACAGGGCCGTACCGTATTGTCCCGTGGCAAGACTGCCGGTATTGCAGTGCGTTAACATTTGGGCTTCTTTGGGGATAAGCTTAACACCGTTTTCTCCAATTTTTTTGCAGATGCGCTTATCCTCATCGTGGATGGTTTTGGCCGTTTGCAAAACGATCTCTTTAATCTCACTGATATCTTTATCTTTGTGCGCCCGGATGGTGGACTTAATCCGATTCGTAGCCCATTTGAGATTTACAGCTGTTGGCCGGGCTCCCTCCAGATAGTCAGCAACGCGATCAACTTCGACCATAAAGCTTTCGAATGTATTTTCAGGCAGCGCTTTGATCCCCATATACAATCCATAAGCTGCGGCAATACCGATAGCGGGTGCCCCGCGGATGCGCAGCTTTTTGATGGCTTCCCACATGCGTCCCACATCTCGAATATCGCTATACACTTCACGTCCGGGCAGGTACGTCTGGTCCAAAATGCGAACATGATCTTCGCGCCACTCAATCGACTGTACGGCGGTACCAATATCGTTACTCATGATCGTTGAAACTTAGTTTAATTATGAACATGCGATATTGATTATGGTAAAAGAAGCGGGCATTTACAACTGTAAATTGTTAAAAGATAATTTCAAGTATCACAGGATTAATATCCTTCAGCAGCTCCATCACCGCGGGGATCGGGGGATCCATATTTCAATCCATTTTCATCAACATAGACGGTGTGTGCCCGTCCAACGCCGCCTGTTACACTTAAGGTATGGCCCCATTCTTTGAGTTTTTCTTTCGTATCGGGACTCAGCCCAAACTCTTCATAATATAATTTGTCGGGCATCCATTGATGATGGAAGCGCGGTGCAGAGTTGGCTTCTTGAGGTTCCATTCCAAAGACCACCATATTTAGAAAGTTGTGGAATGTAGCTGTGATGATCCGTGGTCCGCCGGCGGCGCCCAGTACCATTCGGGTAGAGTCATTTCTTGTTACAATGGTGGGCGACATGCTGCTGAGCATCCGTTTTTTGGGGGCAACCGCATTGGCCTTGCCTTGAATGAGCCCAAACATGTTGGGTTCGCCCGGTTGAGCGGTAAAGTCATCCATTTCATTATTGAGCAAGAACCCAGCACCGTCGACCGCAAGTTTATTACCAAAGGAGCCGTTTAGGGTAGTGGTTATTGCTACGGCATTACCGTCGGCATCCACGATAGAAAAATGGGTTGTTTCGGTGGACTCTTTGATTTGGATAGGGTTGCCGTGCGAAATATCCTCGCTGGAGGTAGCTTTATTCCAGCTAAAACCTTCCATGCGTTGCTGGTTATAATTTTCTGTCAGTAATTCTGATTGAGGAATATTTACAAAGTCGGGATCACCGAGAAAATGTGCTCGGTCGGCAAAAGCTCTACGCATAACCTCTGTAATGAGATGAATATACTCAGCAGAGTTATAACCGAGCTCTTTCAAGTTATAATCCTCAAGCATGGTCAGCATTTGTGCAATGGCAATGCTTCCGCTGCTGGGTGGTGGCATGATGTGGAGATCGTATCCATTAAAGCTAGTCGTTACAGGATCGCGCCACTTGCTTTCATAGTTTTTCAGATCGCTGTAGCTGATAATACCGCCTTGACGTTCCATCTCTTCAACAATCCTATCAGCGGTGACGCCCGAATAAAAACCGTCTCTCCCCATTCGAGAAATACGATCGAGAGTCTTGGCTAAATCCTTTTGAACAAAAAGATCCCCTTCTTTGTAAGGTGAACCATCTTTTTTGGTAAAATACTTGGAAGAGGAACGGTACTTTTCAAACTGATCAGCTTTATCGTTTAAGTCCTGTGCTTGTAGCCACGTAAGTTTATATCCTTCTCGTGCAAGTTTTATGGCTGGAGCGATAACCGTTTCCAACGGAAGGTTCCCATATCGTTCGAGGGCTTTTATCATGCCGTCAACCACCCCGGGAACCCCTGAGGCCAGTGCTGATCTTCTGCTAAGGTCCGGTTGATATTCCCCGTTTCTTATGAACATATCTTTGGTTGCTTTTTGTGGAGCTCTTTCACGAAAGTCCAGGGAAGTGGTAGTCCCATCGTTTAAATGTAGCACCATGAATCCGCCACCGCCAATATTACCGGCACGCGGTTCGGTAACTGCTAAGGCAAACTGTACGGCTACGGCAGCATCCACCGCGTTGCCTCCTTGTTGCATAATCTTTTTACCAACCTCGGAGGCATGCTTTTCAGCGGAAACGACAATACCATTTTCATAGGATTTGGCCCAGCCAATTTGAGCTATGCTTTCACCGGGCAGTGATACAAAAAATACAATGAATAAAATCCAGGTAAGTAATCGAGAGTGGAACGCTTTGTTCATTAGACTAAATTTTTTGAGCACGCGGTTCTTGTTTTATCCAGAGAACATTTGCTGCAAGTAGAATATATCCTCAAGAATTACAGCAACGTTTTGTAAAGAGTTGAATTGTAAGAGAATTAATAATTAATATCTAAAATAATACCCAATATACTCTCTACCCCGAAATAAGGAGTAGAGAGCTATCGGGCTTTAGGTTATTGGATTAAAAGGTGAATGAGAGTTTAGAGTAGACATATCGCCCATTAAATCCGAGTGGTGAAGCGGTGGGATAAGGGAATATGCCAAGGAAATTAGAGTGATCAGGGGTCAGATCAGGATAGTTGTCCAGCAAGTTTCGGGCTCCCACTGTGATGCGGGCATATCCGTCCACTATTTCGTAGCTGGTCGATAAGTTAATGACCCATTCCTTGCTAAGTGTATAATCCTGAGCTGGATCTTGGTCAGGAACGAGTACTTCTCCATATCGTTTGCTCATCATGCTAAAGCTGAACGGCCCGTTATCGTATGTTGCCTCCAGATTAAGCGTATTCTTGGGACGTTCGCGGGCAAGTTCTAAGCGAGCTTCCCGGCCAAAGATGCTTTCGTCGAATCCCTGACTAAGTTGTGTTGGTGTAGCGACACTACTTGCCAGACGGTTTCGGGTACTGTTTAAGGCACCTTTCAAAAATAAGGTTCCATTTTCTCCTATTATGGTGCGATAGGAGGCCGTAAGGTCAATACCCCATGTGCGTGTATCAATGGCGTTAGAGAAGACCTGAACACGCTGTGCCCCATATTGAGAAACCAGATTCTCAATTTCAGGACCGGCCATATTGCCTGATAAAATAATCCGATCTTCGATATCAATATGAAACACATCCACGGTGAAGGTGAAAGCATCGGTAGGACTTACTGCAAGACCACCACTCACGTTGAAGGATTTCTCCTCTTTTAGATCCGGAACACCAAGTGCATCCGCTACTTCACTTTCATTATTGAAAAGCCCAACTTCGTATGGCACATTATTAATAAAGGTTGTAGATACCTTTGAAAAATAACGTTGTGCAAGGTTAGGGGCTCTAAAACCGGTACTTACTGCGCCCCGGAATATGAGTTCTTCTTGTGGCTGAAAGCGCATGGCCAGTTTACCGTTTATTGTTTCTCCAAAATCACTGTAGCTTTCGAATCGCCCTGCAACATTCATTAGAAACTTTTCGGTAATGTCAGCTTCTAAATCCACATAGGTTGCAATGTTTGATCGGCTTTCATCTACTTCCTGACTTGGACGAAATCCGGGAAATACCTGGGCGCCAGGTGCGGCACGACCTCCATTTTGATTGGTTTTAACAGGGCCATCGATATAAGAGTTTTCTTCGCCTGCCGTGATTTCGTATTGATCGATGCGATAGACAGCACCAGCGGCAAAATTAAGCGGGCCGGCAAGACCTACATCAAATGTTCGATCGAGATCGAGCATGGCATGCGACTGTTGAAACCCAACCGTGCCGGCATAAAATTCTGTTTGCGTGGAGTTAGGGCCAAGCGTCACATTAAGTGAATTTGTGATGTTGTACTCGAAATCATTGCTGCCTGTTTGCAGATTAAAATCGTAATTCCATTCGCCCATCTGCCCGCGAAGTCCCAAAGAGCCGGAGTAATCATTTATTTTTATATCAAATTCCGGCAGAAATCCGATGGGATAAATTTGCGGCCAGTTTCGGTCTCCGAGAGATCTGCGATAAAAACCTTGACCAAGGGCATCACGATAACTGTATCCGCCGAAAGCATATACTTCCATCGATTCGTTGATCGGAATGGCAGAGTTGCCCCAGAGGTAATAATTATCTGATGCTCCGCTGCCCCAATGAAAATTAGGTTGAGACACAGGATTATTCTTTTCAACAACCTCTTGGACTCCGTCTCCATCCATATCCATGACGACATCACCGTCACCAGCTGTAATTTGATCGCGTGGACTTGCGCCGGCGCGGTTTGTTGGATCTTGGAGTCGAAGTTCTCCAAACAGGTTGAGATATCCCTCCTCACCGATGGGTAATCCGTATGAAGCAGTAATATCTTGGGTTGTCCCATCATTGGAAAAATTGTCGGTAGCATTGCCGCCCAACTTATAACTGAGAGACAAGGGAACCGGTTCCTCCTTGAGTTGGATATTTACAACCCCTGCAATGGCATCAGAACCATATTGTGCGGCGGCACCGTCGCGCAAAACTTCCATTTGTTGTACCGCGCTAGCCGGTATGGCATTCATATCTGTGGGACTCGATCCCTTTTGGATGCCAGAACCGAGTCTGTTAACCAACGCCGATTTGTGGCGTCTCTTTCCATTAATGAGTACCAACGTATGATCGGGACTAAGTCCGCGCAATGTAAATGATCTTAATGCATCCATCCCGTCGGCTACGGTTTGTTGGGGAAAGTTGACCGAAGGTGCGACCTGTTCAAGCATTTGCCCAACTTCTGAGGTACCGGCTTTTTCCAGGTCGATGGCCGTATATACGTCAACCGGAACCGCCAGTTCATCGGCAGCAGTATGGCCGGCTCGTGAACCTACTGTTACGGTTACTCCTTCGCCCATAACGGCTGTTTCTTGCATGGTAAAGTTACGCGTAACCGTTTGCCCGGCAGAAAATGATATCTCTTCATCAATCTGCTGGTATCCCACAAAAGTAATTCTAACAGTATATGTACCGGGATCAATATTTTCTATGGTATAACTACCGTCTTCGCCTGCAGCTGTACCCTGAGAGCTTTCGACCAAGAAAATATTGGCTCCGGCAAGTGCTTCGCCATTGGTATCTGTTATCGTACCTTCTAATGTGGCTGAGCTTTGTGCAAATAGCACAAATGGAAATAGCAATATTATGAATACAGAAAGTAATCTAACTGTTGTTTTCATATCTCATCTGTCCTCGTTATTGTTTTTGTTTGACTTAGAGGGATCCTTACCTCCAATTCGATATAAAAAAATATTTACAAACATGTAAATAAATTCAATGTTGAATAGTTTATTAATAAATTATTTTGAAGCAATTTCGCTTATTTTAACTAGGATAAGTTTATTAAGTAATATAATGTTAAGTCATAGATTGGTTATGACCTTAGTTGAGAAAAGCTTTCCATAATCAACCGATTTATCCCTTGGTTAAAAAAATATTACAAATTTTCTACTTGGATTGGAATCCTGCCGATATCAGTGTTCTTCCAGAAAATTCGCTGTGTTTGCTTCCCGAATGGAAATTAGAAGGGATCTGACTTGCTTGTATAATTTGTGATCAGGTTCGCAGGCTTTTTTGACAAATGCCTCTTGTTGCTGTGGATCTGCGAAAGCCAGCGCTTCATCCAGAATGGGTTCAATTTTTTGCCACCGTGATTGATCCATAAAAGCTGATAATGTGTCCTTTCTCTTTTATTAGTATATGCGCAATTTGGATAGAAAACGGGCCAAACAAGTAGAAAAGTAAGTGTATATTTTTTCTTGATATGAACTTGTCCTCATTCCGCTTGATGGTACGCATATTGCTATGTAGCTATCATTAATTCCAAAAAAGACATATACATATGAAACGTATAACACGAATAGTGACGCTACTTTTAGTTTGTTCATTGTCCATTTTTATGGCCTGTGAAGGTCCACAGGGTCCCGAAGGTCCGCAGGGACAGCAAGGGCAACAAGGTCCGGTTGGTCCGGCCGGTGAAGATGGCAGCATGATGTATTCCGGTAGTGGAGCCCCTGATGCCAGTACTGGGGAAAATGGAGATTATTACCTCGATACAGATACCGGTGAATTGTATGGCCCGAAAGATGACAGTGGTTGGGGAAATCCCATTATTGTATTGAAAGGAGAAGATGGTGAAGATGGCAGTCAGATTCATGCCGGCAGCGGTGCCCCGGATCCTTCTTTAGGAGATCTGGGCGATTTTTATCTGGATCAAGCCAATTATGACATGTACGGGCCTAAAACAGAAAATGGATGGGGAACTCCCATTAATCTTAAGGGCGCCGATGGCAATGCCAATGTCACAAGATATATTTTCCCGGGGCATGATTTTAGTAGCAATTCTTCGGTAACATACAGTATAGGAGGGATAACAAATAACGAATTTCTGGAAAGTGCTTGGTTGGTTTATCTGGCTAATGACAGGGGGTTGAATAATTCTACTTTTAGATACTATTCGGTTCCGACCAACGGTGTATATGATGGATCTTCTTATTCGGTGAGCTTTGGAAATATTAGTGATAACGAAGCTTATTTCTACTTTACCTCATCGGGGTCACCTAAGACGACATATGAACGCATTGAAGTTGTGCGTATTGGAGCCACTAATACCGAAGATCTAACGAAACGAGCTGGTAATAATGCGTTAATTCCTGACAACTTGGATACCTCCGATTACAAAGCGGTTGCTGAATATTATGGCTTCTACAGATAACTGAAAGCCAGGAATGTAAGTTAACAGACGTTCCTTTAAATGGGCACTGCTATTTGGCAGTGCCCATTTTTATTTTATCCATTTCAGAGTACAAAATTAATAGGGCATTAATTTGTCCTCATTCCGCCTGCTGTTACGCATAGTACTATGTAATGGAAATTGTTCATTCGAATGAAACCATCATATTATGCGACGATCACTACTTATTTTTGTACTTGTGTTGTCGATGGTCCCACTGGTATTCCTATCCTGTGATACCGGTACGGACGCTGAATCCGATCAGGAGCCGCTAGAGTTTGTGACGGAGCCTTCGGACGGGCTGAGCAGCATGATCCAGGAAACCCCCAGCGACTTTACGTGGGGTTATTTCCAAAATAATGTGCGTATTGAGGGTCCTTCCCAGACTGACTTTTCTAAATTCGACTTGGTGCTCCACAGCTTTCAGATAAATAACGGGGAGGTAGCGAATCGCAGCAACACAGAACCTATTGAAGTATCGGCTGATGAGCTTTCTTCAGGATTATTAACGGAAGAAATACCTCCTGACTTGTGGTTGCCGGGTTCAGAGTGGGTGCCAAGTAGTGGCTGGAGACCAAGATCTACTTTTATTCAAACTACAGATCCTATTGTTATTCAAACTACAGATCCACTCGTATATCATGAAGTCGAAAATATGGTTCTCAATAATATTGATTTGGGAGCAAATGAAACTATGGTCGTAGTATATCCTAGCTTCATTGGAGAAAATGGAAGAGAAATGACGGTCCAGGTATTTGGTCTAGTATTTGAAGAACAACAGCAACAGGAAGAAGTGAACCCTGTAAGCCAGGAGGTTTCTGCCAGTGATGCTGCTGCAGCTCGGGATTTTTGGACTACCGAGCGAATGCTGGAAGCCTCCCCTGTTGAAGGAACTGGGATAGGACTGGACAGTGAGGATCCACCCGCACCAACCGATCCAGACATTCCCGGTCCGGACGTTCAAATGGAGCAGCTTGAGGGCAGAACACCTGAACTTAACAAAAAGACCTTATTTGAGGATGTCATGCAGGGTGATTCAGTGGTCAGTGAAGCTTCTGAAGTTACTTCGAATTATTCACAGTATCCCTATCGAACCATTGGAAAGGTCTTTTTTACCAAGAATGATAACTGGTTTTCTTGTAGTGCAGCAGTAATTGCGTCTGAAAACCGTAGTGTTGTTTGGACAGCGGGCCATTGTGTTGCAGAACAGGGGGAAGAAGATTGGCATGACCGCTGGGTGTTTGTGCCTGCTTATGAAAATGGAGATGCGCCACACGGTAGATGGTCTGCTCGAGTCAAAACCACCCTTACTGCCTGGTATTCTGACGGTAACCGGAATTATGACTTAGGCGCTGTTGTAGTCGAAGAACGTGACAACCAGAAAATTGCCTCAGTGACTGGATCGCTTGGTTGGATGTTCAATGCCCAGCGAGATCAGGACTGGCGCGAGCTTGGCTATCCGGGTGCCGGCAGCTTGTTCAGCGGTCAAAAGATGTGGGAGTGTTTTGCACCCTATGATGGAGCAGATGGTGTCGGTTCCAATTCAGGTCCCAGAACTTCTAAGATTACAGATTGTGATTATACGGCAGGTTCAAGTGGCGGCCCCTGGGTTGTATCTTTTGAAAACTGTCCCCAGTGTTATATAAACGGAGCAAATAGCTGGTGGTGGTGGAGAAATGGTCATTCAAACTTAGGTATCCAATGGGCCAGTCCTTATCACGGAAGCGCTGCCCATACCTTACTTCAATTTGCCGAAGACTTTTAGAAACCAAGTCAGTAAAAGTATCAACAAAAGTTAATTTTCATCCGCCGTGGCTTGAACGCTACGGTGGATTTTTTCTGCGCAACAGGGGATGAAATTTAATTTGTCCTCTTCTCGCTCACGCTTACGCATAGTACAATGTGGAGAGATCTGGAATTTTAACAATCATGATATTATGAGACGCTTGCTACAAATATCGATGCTGTTCATTGTAATAGGACTTCTAACATCCTGTGGGAGTGATAGCAACAGTACTGGCCCGGATTCGGGACCTGATTCTGATCCCGGCCCTGAACCTACCACCGGAACGGTTGAGATAACAACGTCTACCAGTGGGGATGACCAAGACGGCGATGGATACAAAGTTACATTGGGAAACAATGAAAAAGATATATCTACCAACGAGACGATATCGTTTGATAACCTGGATGAAGGAAGTTACGATGCCGAACTCATAAATATTGCCGGTAACTGTAGTGTGGATGGTAATAATCCGCGTACTGTGTCGGTAACTGCCGGAGAAACTACCGCTACAACTTTTGATATTAGTTGCCAGAAGATAGAACCTGTGTCGGAAACAAAAGCAGTGGATGCGGTTGAACAGGTAATACAGAGTAAGGGATGGACGGTACCGTCTAAGTCAGCAAATAAAACACAGGGTGCTATAACACAAAACAGCGATCCGACAATACTGGATTATATCGCTACTGATGTAAACGCTTCGGGAACACGACAAGTGTACATGCTTATTGGGCCCGACGGACACCTTATACCTACCAGTGAATGGCAAAGCAATAATCAAGGTAAGTGCAAGCAAGAGTCACTCCGATATATGAAAGCTGCTCAAAAGAGGTTCAATTTCAAAATGTTTAGCCTCGCGGATGGTTATGACGTATTTGCCCAATATATTGACATAGCAACAAGCAAAATTGAAGAACAACGCGAGGGACAAAGTCCCAGTTTGGTTGATGCTATTACTACAGCCTGGGATAAAATTCAAAAACCCATTAAGAAACCTGCCGAACCATGCGGTGAGAAAATCAGTAATTTGAGCTTGACGTTTAATGCAATAACTAATCTTGAGATTGTCCATGCGGATGGACCAACAGAAACGACTGATGAAGAGGTGAAGGCAGAGGTAAATCTTTCATACAACACCCAAGATAGCATATATACGGGAAGTGGTGATCTCACATGGGCGAATTATGACTATTCAGGAGGAGATTGCGAGCTACCTGAGTCAGCCCGCGTAAAAGTACATAAATTTGTTTACGGTGATCCCACTACAACGAACGGGAAAACAGAGCTGCAGATACAATTTTATGATATGCCTCAGAATATTTCTTGCACTTCACCCGATATTGGTTCTTTTGAAATATGGGCCGACTTTTCATTTAGTTGGTGGCTGTTGCACGAAAATGAAATCCATAAGAAAGTTAATCTGGATGGGTTGACAGCAACGATTGAACATATCTATGCACTTCATGATTGGGAGGCCGTTCCGGTTAGTCCTGTTATCATTGTTCAAAAACAGTACGATCACTCAAGGACGGTACAGGATGATGATGGTCCAATTAATGTGACTGGTGAATCTACGCTTAGAATTTTACATGAATCCGATTAATGGTGTTCCCAAAACTAAGTTTTATTTGTATTTGAAAGAAACTGAATTCCGTTTTAATCATCGAAATAAAAACTTATGTAACGTCTTACTGGAGAATCCCCGAGAAGACCCTCTTTGAGAGCTTAACTTCATAAGACCCTCACCATTACATTAGATGACAAAAATTAGAAAATGCTTTTTGCTTAAATCTTAGGAGACTAAGCGCCATGAAGCTATAAGAGAGACATCCAATAAATGCCTCCGCTTGTATGATAGGCGGAGGCATTATTATAATTATGATACTAAGCGAAATGCCACAAATTTATTTATACCGCTATTGGGATAAATAAGCTTTTGAAAGAGAATCAGCACGGGATTTATGTCCAAGTTGTTGATAAACTGAGATGAGCTGCTTGATATTTTCTTTGAATTCCGGATGTTTTGGCCCCTGCAACTCTTTTCGAATGTCTATTGCATTTTTAAGTAAATCTTTAGCCCGTATAATATTGTTCTCTTTTAACTCAAGCTTTGCTCTATGGCTGTAGAGATTGGCAAAGCTGATATTTTCTGAGTCGTAACTATCCTGCATGATAGCATGCGCCTCATTAAATGTTTTTTCTGCTGCTTCGAGGTTATTTTTGGCGGTGAAAACTTTCGCTAAGTTTGACTTTACAATGCCTACATAGCGGTGATCTTCTCCCAGAGCCGAAGAGTAGATATCGATAGCATTTTGATAGGCTTGTTCCGCAGAATCGAGCTGTGTTTTCTCGAATAGAACATTAGCCAGGTTATTATAAGCGGTCCCGGTTTGAATATGAGAGGGACCTAAAAGCTGTTTGCGAATTTCCAGGGCTTGCCGGTAGTAGGTTTCAGCTCGGTCAAAGTTACCCTGGTCAGACAAAAAGCCAGCGTAATTATTTAGGCTTTGAGCTGTTAATGGATGATTTTGCCCATAAACTTGCTTGCGTATGTCCAGTGTCTTGGCATAATATTGTTCGGCAAGATCGAACTTACCCATTGTCCGATACAATACAGCCAGATTGTTTATCACATTGGCTACTTTTGGATGGATTTCTCCCCAATGATTTCGCCTTATTTGTAAAGCTTCCTGATAATACTTTTCGGCTCTTTCAAATTTACCTTTTGTTTTTTGGAGGACGCCAAGATTATTCAGGCTGTTGGCAATATCGGGATGATAGGGGGCAAGGCTATTCCGCCGTATAGATAACGCCTCGTTGTAGAGCGTTTCAGCAGAATCTTCATTGCCCTTAAATCGCATTAATGCCCCTAAATCGCTAAGTGTTTCTGCATAATCTACATGATTTGTGCCCAATACATCTTGCCGTATATCCAGGGCTTTAGCGTAATACGGTTCCGCCTGTTGTACCTCTTGTGCTTTTTGATGCAACCCCCCAAGATCATTATAGATTGATGCTGTTTCTGCACTGTATTCACCGTTAACACTTTTTTGAAGCTTCAGAGAGCGCTCTAATAATTTTTCTGCCTTGGTGTATTTTCCCAAGTTGATATATACATTGCCCATAGTATGTAACAGTTGACCTTGTAGTGCCGGCTGATTGTTGAGCTCGTTTATTTGCGTCAAACCTTTTTCCAGAATAGATCGTACTCGAACGGTATCGCCAAGAGCTTCTGATGGGTCACTTGCAGAAAAAAGATCTACCAGGAACTCGGTGGTTGCTTCCGCTTTCTCTGCCTGAAGTTGTGCTTTGTTGCGTTCTTGGGTAATTCTCCATGTATAAATGAAGATAAAGCTGACTACAAGCAGCAAAAATCCCGCAGCAACACTTAGTCCTGATTTATGTCTTTTAATAAACTTGCTAATTTTATATCGATAGGTATCTGCTCTTGCAATTATTGGTTTATTTTTCTCCCGATTTTCCAGGTCTTCCAGCAATTGACTTACGGCATTATATCTAGCGTCGGGCTCTTTGCGAAGCATTTTCATGGCAATGGCATCCAGATCGCCCTGTAATGTATTTTCAAGATTATCGGCAGATATATTGCGAAGCCGGGCGTTTTTACGTTGCTCAGCAGGATCGAGGTTTTGAAATTTGGCAGAAGGCTTGGATGGTAGCTTGTGGCGGATAAGATCTTCTATCTCAGTAAAATCTTTCTCATCCATATCAAAAGGATGAACGCCGGCCAACAATTCGTATAAAAGAATTCCCAGCGTGTAGATATCTGTTTGTGTAGTAATCGTTTGATTCTCGACCTGTTCGGGTGTCGCGTATCCAAGAGTTAGAATTCGAGCACCAGTCTGTGTTTCAAAGAGTTGTGTTTTGGGATCTTTCGGCTCCAGCAATTTAGCGATACCGAAGTCCAGAATTTTTATTTGTTCATCTTCGGTGACCAAAATATTTGAAGGTTTCAGATCGCGGTGAATAATGGCATTGTTGTGGGCGTTATGTACTGCCTTACAAATAGATTTAAAAAGATCCAGTCGCTGTTCTATGGATAACGTATTTTCATTACAATAGCTGTAAAGCGGGGTGCCTTCCACGTATTCCATCACCAGGTAGGGCAGGCCCTCGTCTGTCATGCCACCGTCGAGCAGCCGAGCAATATTAGGGTGATTGAGCTTGGCCAGAATATTGCGTTCACGTTTGAATCGGGCAATATTGGAGGGCGTGTCCATCCCGCGACGCATTAACTTCAAGGCTACTTTTTGAGTGTAGGCTTCGTCTGCACGTTCGGCCAGAAATACTGATCCCATGCCGCCGTGGCCAATGAGGTCAATAAGCTTGTAGCTGCCTATCGTAGTGCCGATGAGAGAGGAAGTATGTTTATAGGTATCCTGGTCCGAAATCTCGCGGGCAAGGTGCCGCGGATAGTCTTCGACGTCTCCCAAAAAATTTTCATTATCGGATTGCTCAATTGAGGCAATAAGTTCGGTTACCTGTCGCTTGAGTTGTTTGTTATCTTTACATTCATCTTTTATATAGGTTGATCGTTCGTTTTCGCTGAGATCAAGGGCCGTATCTACAATATTATTAATTTTTTTCCACTGCTGTTGATCCATACGAAAAGCACTTCTGAGTTATTCCTTTTTTAATTCTTTATAAAGCCAACCCCGGGCTTTGGCCCAGTCGCGCTTGACAGTACGTTCCGATACCTCCAGTGCTTTGGCAGTCTGATGAACTGTCATCTGTCCAAAATAACGAAGCGTTACTACCTCGGCCATTCGTTCATCCAGCTGGGCAAGCTCATTTAGTTTTTTATCGAGCTCGATAATTTCCTCAGACTCTTGCCGGGTTTTTAATAATTCGTCGATATAGGTAACCTCTCTTTGGTCACCGCCGCGTTTTTCGGCTTTCTTTTTTCGGGCATGATCCACCAGAATCTGACGCATGCAGCGAGCTGCTATCGCCAAGAAGTGATTTTTGTCATTGGCCTCTATGCAATTTTGGTTAATTATTTTTAGATATACTTCATGAACCAATTCGGTTTCGGTAATAGTAATGTCATTAGGCTCTCCCCTAAGTTTAGAGCCGGCAAGTTGTTTTAACTCGTTGTAGATTAGCGGGAAAAGTTTATCGTAAGCTTTTTCAGATCCCTTCTTCACTTCTAGCAAAAGCTGTGTAACCTCTGACTTATCTCTCATTACTAATAGTCTGTTCCTGAATTATACCCCGGATATTTGTTTTCAAAAACGTATGTCTTTGTTAATGGATATTCAAGGAAAGGTTCGTTTTTACAGCAAAATAGTCAATGTCGCTTATTTATACGGGGAGGGATAAGAGCCAGTTATGGGCTTTACAATTAGAAGATCACCTATTGGCTTATGCCCGTGGGTGAAACTCTTTGTGAACCTGATGGAGCAGGCTGCGATCTACGTGCGTATAAATTTCGGTAGTATTGATGGAGGCGTGTCCCAGCATTTCCTGTACGGCGCGTAGATCAGCTCCGCCCTCTAACAGGTGAGTAGCAAAAGAGTGGCGAAAAATATGGGGATATACATTTTTTTCAATTCCGGCGCGTTCTGCAGCATCATTAACAATATTCCAGATGCTCATCCGTGATAGAGGATTTCCCCGCTGGCTCAGAAAAACTTTGTTTTCGGCTTTTTGGGGATTTTTATCACTCTGAAATTTTGGACGAACGACCTCAATATAATGCTCCAGTGCTGATTGGGCCATTTCTCCGACAGGGACCAGGCGTTCTTTATTTCCTTTGCCAAGTACGCGAATAAATCCAATTTCAAAGATCAGGTTATCAAGTTCCAGGCTGGTAAGCTCACTGACGCGCATACCGGTAGCATATAGCGTTTCCAAGATAGCCGCATTGCGTATGCCGGCGTCGGTTTCCCTATTGGGAATATCAATAATAGCAGAAACTTCATCAGGATTTAATACATCCGGCAGGTTTTTAGCTTGCTTGGGCAAATCGACTAACTCGGCCGGATTTGCTTCTGCCATGCCTTCTACTACAGCAAATTCATGGAAGCCCCGGATGCTTGATATGTTCCTGGCAATAGAACTCACCGACAAATCCATCGCCGTTAGTTCTTCGAGGTAGTTTTCGATATGGCGCAACTCAATGCCGCCCAGATCCGATATTTGCAAATCGCTAGCTACAAATCGCAGATATCGTTTCAGATCATTTTTATAGGATGCTACGGAGTTTTCGGAGAGACTCTTTTCAAGCTTTACAAACTGGATGTACCGCTGTAGTTCTTCTTGAAAATGCATGCTATTTACGAATTGTAATATTCGTCTACCCGCGGCGGTTTCTTGGGAGAATCGGGATGATCAGGCATATCATCGGTGGCCGGGGTTTCTTCCAGATCAATGTCTTTCTCTTTAGTTTTTTTCTCGGCTTCCTTTTCTTCCTCTTTTTCATCGTCCGGATACTCAACGCGGCTGTGGTATATGCCCACTAAAATATTGAGAAATGTTTCTTTGATTGTCCGGATATCTTGGAATGTGAGGGGAGTTTTACTGAGTTGGCCCTCATTGACGCGTTCATCAATCATCCTATCGATAAGATTTTCAAGCTTCTGATAGTTGGGATCTTTCATCGCGCGGGATGAAGCCTCGATACAATCGGCCAGCAGTAATATTCCTGTTTCCTTGGTCTGTGGGAGAGGACCATCATACCGGAAGTCTTCTTCGCGAATTTCTTTTTTACTGGTATCAGCTTGCTCTTTGGCTTTTTCCCAGAAATATTTGATTAGCGAATCACCGTGATGAGTTCTGATGAAGTCGATAATAACTTCGGGCAGGCCATGTTCTTCGGCTATTTTAACACCATTCGAAACATGTGCTTTTATAACGAGAGCACTCATGCGCGGTTTTAGCTTGTCGTGTTCGTTACTTTCGGTCTGGTTTTCAGTGAAGTAGCCGGGATTTTCCATCTTTCCGATATCGTGATAGAGTCCTCCAACCCGGCAAAGTAATCCATTTGCACGAATAGCTCCCGCAGCAGCTTCTGCAAGGTTCGATACCTGCAGGCTGTGGTGAAACGTGCCCGGAGCTTTGGTCATCAATGTTTTTAGTAGCGGTAGGTTTGTATCGCTTAGTTCTAACAGTGAGAAATCGGTAGTTACGTTGAATGACTTTTCAAAGAGCAAAATCAACGGATAGGTAAAGAGGATAAATATTGCGTTGATACCAATAAACAACAGTTCGCTTCCGAGCACACCCCAGCTGTCAAAGGTGGTCATGCTAAAACCAAGTACGACCACAAGGTACGACCCAAATACGATGCCTGGAGTAGTAAAGAAAAATTGTGAACGTTTTTTAATATCACGCACTGAAAATAATCCAAGACTACAAGCAACCGTGGTGGCGGTGACGAACTCAAAGCTATTGCCGTTAATAAGACCGGTTAGAAGTGCCAGTGTAATCGTTGATAACAGGCCTACCCGGGAATCAAAAATGATAGTTAGAATTATGGGGGCAATGGCAATGGGGACAATAAATGGGGAGATGTCATCAAAATGATATACAATAGAGCTACTGACAATTACAAGCGAAAACGCGATCAGTACTAAGGTCAACATGGAATTGTCGACAAAAATATACCTGCGGTATAGGTATAGATAGAAAAAGAAAATGGTAAGAATAGCAACAACCGCAATTATATCTCCGCCATAACGCAACCAGCGCTCGAGATCACTTGCATTCTGGGCGCGGGCATCCGCCAAACTTTGCAGCATATTATATTTCTCAGCGGTGACGATATCACCCCGCCGAATGATAACCTGTCCCTGGGCAACGGCTCCTTTTGAGGTAGAGATTTCGTCAAGAGTATCCTGGATGCGTGCTTGGGTTTCTTCGTTGTTGAAGATATAGTTTGGCTGAATAATTTGGGCGAAAATTTCGTTGCCCGCATTTGCTAATTCATCATAAAAGTTGCGTGAGAGGCGATATTGTGCATAGTCTTTTGCCTCAGGAAGATCACGGACATTTACTAAGTTGAGCGTTTGTTCGGTGCGATCTTGTAAGTCACGAATTGTAATCTCATCGTTCGATAATTCTGATTTTGGAACACTTATAATCCCGTCTCCAAGGACTTCATTGACAAGCGTTTCAAGTTGTTCTTTCAGGTTTACATCAGAAAATTGATTGTTTGAACTGCTGCTTTGTGAGGTGACAGCCTCATAATTTTGCAGAAGTGTTTGCCAGACCGAATCAGATAAATTTATAGGTGCTCTGTTTTTTAGCTCCTCGAATCGCAGGCTATCACGTTGGGCATCTGTTTCTTCATCTCCCTTTGATTGCTGCCAGGATTCATAGCCCTTTTTAATTGGTCCCAAACTTTGGAAGAGAGAATCTAGCTTGCTTTGTACCGCAATCTGAACATCCGGTTGCTTGTGAAAAATAGGAGGGGTGGTCTCTCTGATTGTTTGACGTTCTTTTTCGAGCTCTTGGTCACTTTTTTGGATGGCAAAAGTGAAGGGAGCTGTTAAGTCATCGGCCCTCCATGGCTCCCCAATGTTATAGTTAATGGGTTCTTTGTACGAACTTTCTGGTATGGCAAGAACAATAACTCCCAAAAATATAACAAGGATAAATGTTCTTAGATATGGATTGTACTTTAATGTAGAGGCTTCTTCCTGTTTTTTCTTCTTTTCTCCAATTACCGGAGCGCCTTGCCTCTTTTTGGGTGCTAATCCCAATTTTTCAAGAATTCCCATAAATGTAAATTCAATCCGTTTCTGTGACCTCTAGCCTTGCAGAAACATTAATGTGTTTGGATAAGATACGTTGATTACAAAATTATACCAACCCATAACCATATTACCAAACAGGTAAAAGGTTATAGTTTTTCATCGATAAGGTCCAGAAATGTGTCTTGGTTAATTCTAGGGATGTTCAATTCTTGCGCTTTTTCATATTTACTGCCCGGCGAATTTCCTACAAGCAGGTAGTCGGTATTGCCGCTTACCGAAGAAGTCGTTTTTCCACCGTGTTTTTCAATTAGTTGTGTTGCCTCCTTGCGAGTTAACGAGGGAAGGCTCCCTGTTAGTACAAATGTTTTCCCCTCCAGCTTTTGAGAAGCCTGTTCCTTTTGTTGCATAGCTAAATTGAGCCCATGATTTCGCAACTTCGTTACAATTTCACGGTTGTGATCCTGTTTAAAAAACTCAACGACCGACTGTGCAATTTTAGGTCCGATTGAATCAATTTTTTCTATTGTCTCTTGACTTGCGTCCATAAGAGCGTCCATTGTTCGGAAGCCATTAGCCAAGTCGCGTGCTACCGTTTTACCCACAAAGCGAATCCCCATGGCGTATATTACGCGATCCAGAGGCTGAGATTTACTATTCTCAATTGCGATAAGTAGATTTTGGGCACTTTTTTGGGCCATGCGTTCTAACGGCAAAAGCTGATCTTTTGTAAGATCATAGAGATCCGCATAATTATGAATTAACTGCTCTGAAACCAGCTGATCCACGACTGCTTCCCCCAGTCCGTCGATATCCATGGCATCGCGGGATGCGAAATGCTCAATGCGTTGACGTACTTGAGGAGGACACTCCGGATTGATACATCGCCAGTCCACATCATCCCCAAGTTTGACAAGATTTTCCCCACAAGCGGGACAATGTTGTGGCATTGTAAACTTTGCTCCGCGATCTTCACGATCGGGATTAACTACGCTTATCACCTGCGGAATAATCTCACCGGCTTTTTCTACGACTACTCGATCGCCAATTCGAATATCTTTTCGATGGATTTCATCCTCGTTATGCAGCGAAGCACGTTTTACAGTAGTGCCTGCTAATTCCACCGCTTTTAGTTCAGCAACCGGTGTTATTTTTCCAAGTCGTCCCACTTGCAGGGTAATATCCTGAAGAGTCGTTGTAGCTTGTTGGGCCTCAAATTTGTAAGCAATAGCCCAGCGGGGAGCTTTTGAAGTCGTTCCCAATGTGTCGCGATATTTCTCTTCGTTTACTTTGATAACTACGCCGTCGGTTTCAAAGGGCAGATCGTGACGAAGACTTTTCCATTCATCAATTTGGTTATGCACCTCACTAATGTCGGCACACTGTTCGTAATGTTCGCAGACCGGTAAGCCGAATTTATCTAATAGCTTCATCTTTTTATATTGGGTAATATTGGTATCAGTGTCTTCGGTTAGCAGATCAAAGCTGAAAAAACGGATTGGGCGGCGGGCTACTTCGCGTGGGTCTTGCATTTTTAACGATCCGGCGGTCGAGTTGCGCGGATTGGCGAAAGGATTGAGTCCTTGTTCTTCGCGATGTTCGTTCATCCGGACAAAGGCTTCCCGCTCCATATAGGCTTCACCGCGAACTTCTACTACATTCGGGAAGTCATCATCGAGATGTAAAGGAATATCCTTTATTGTTTTGATGTTTCGGGTGATGTCATCACCGCTCTCACCATCTCCACGTGTGGCCCCGAGTACCAGATCTCCACTTTCATAACGAAGCCTTATGGCAGCGCCATCAAACTTTAGTTCAACCAGGTAGGTATAATTATTGTGCTCTAATATATCACGGACGCGACGGTCAAAATCGTTCAGTTCGCCTTCATTATACGTATTGTCCAAACTTAATAGCGGTACGGGATGTTCAACCGTTTCAAAATCGCTGCTGGGTTCGCCGCCTACGCGTTGCGTGGGGGAATGCGGTTTAACGAGATTGTAGGCTTCTTCGAGTTTTTCCAACTCCGCCAGATAGTCATCAAATTCTTTGTCCGAAATAAAGGGTTGTGCATCTTGATAATATGCTTTATTGGCTTTATCCAGCAACTCGCGTAGTTCTTCAACGCGTTTTTTTGCCTCTTGTCTGTTCATTATAAGAGAAAGCTTCTATCGGTTTAATTAAAAGTTGGGCGGTCTCGGATAGTAGATGGGGGAGGGGCATCAATTTCCAGTGAATCCGGAGCAGGCTGCAACCATTGTGGGTCATTTTCAAAATAGCTGCGATTGATTTCCAGCAGTCGTGTATCAGGGTTGTAAAATTCCTCGCGTAGATTTTGTACAGGGTGACCATTCAGCAATAATACCATGCGGCTGAATTGACCGCGAATATTGAGCTCATTGACAAAATTAAATCGAATCGCTTCCCCCTCTTCAATCCAATAGGGATTAATATCATCCATAATATCGGTATATACACGTACCGGTTCCAATCGCCCGTAAGCTGCATAAAGCACTACGCTTATAGTATCAGGCAGAGTGGAGAGGGCTTCATTCGGGATATCTTCCGCTGTAGCAGCGGGTTGCTGCTCGGCAGCAGTATTGGATTCCGTTGATGGAACAATATCCAACTCGAGGGAATCCGTACTGACTCCCTGTTCGTTCGGCTCTTCTTGCTGTGTTGTTGTTGAATTATCAGCAGCTTCAGTAGAAACCGGTTCGGTTTCATAAAAATAGAAAAAGGAGACAGCCCCAATGATAATTAAAAGTGAAACAAAGATTCCGGCCCATGTTCTCGATCGCACTGATTTAAGGGGCTGAAATCTTCGGCCCATATCAGCCCAATCCACCGATTTTACATCGGGATGGTCTGCTTTTGGCAACGGAGAAGATTTTGGTGTTCCCCTGGAATCCTCAGATGAGTCAGCCTGGTCAGCTTGAAACTCAGGTGAATGGTCGTGTACCATTTCCTTATCCTGGAGATCTCCCGTATCTGCCGGCGCTGTATCAGCGTTCTCTTCATCCTCATCATCTTCAGGAGAGCGTTTGGGTTGTTCCTCAAACAGACTTTGCAGCGACCCGGAGTAATCATTTTTTTCAACTTTATTTAGGGCATAGATAATCTGTTTCTCATCTATGGATAATTCTTTTGCATAGCTTCGCACATAACTGCGTATGTAGGTAGCATTATCCTCGAAGTTGGTGAAGATTGAGTCGTCTTCGATTGACTCGAGAATCCTTATCGGAATCTTGGTAGCTTCATATATATCCTCAAGATTCAATTCTTGCTCTTTGCGAATGTGGGCAAGATCTCTTCCGAGTGATGCCATAAATAATGTTCTGAATTAGTAGTGGCAAACCGTTTGTTCGGCGTATAATCTAAACAAATATAGTGGTTGGCAAAAATTTTTGCCGAAAAGAAGATTCTCTGTAAGGATTTGGGGCAATAGTAGATCTTACCTATAAAAATGGTTGCCAATGAGTAATTTTCTGCACTTTGCCAACGACTTTAAACGGGTGGTATTTCCCAATGTTTGTGTTTGCTGTGGCCGCGAACATACGGAGGATCAGCGACAGATTTGCTCGTTTTGTCTGAGAGATCGTTTTGAGGATGGAAACCCTGAAAATAACAAGGTTTCTTCTGATTCGCTGCTACCGGATGGCATTCTGATTCAGCATGCCCTTTGGCAATTTGATAAGGGCGGTGATCTGCAAAATTTGTTGCATCAACTAAAATATGAGCGACTTACAACAGTAGGATGTGATTTGGGTAGAGCCTTGGGTCGACGTGTGCAAAAGCATGCCGGCATTGTCAGTTTGGTTGATGCGCGTGAATCGGTGATAATTCCGGTTCCCCTGCACTATTTTAAATATCGGTATCGTGGATTTAACCAGGCTTTTAAGCTGGCCCAAGGATTTCAGGAGATTTGGGACGAAATTCCCATTTGTGGGATTGACGATATTGTTCGGATTAAAAATACCCGATCGCAAACAGGCTTTAGCTTAGAAAAACGTTTGCAAAACTTGCAAAAGGCATTTAAGGTCAAAAATAATAATCTGATTAATAATCGATTGTGTATAATTATTGATGACGTATTTACGACCGGCGCTACTACATTTGAATTGGCAGATACCTTAAAAGAGTCGGGGGCAGGACCTGTTATTATCTTGACAGTGGCGCAGGCATAATTAATTGCCTTGAAAATTCGTTTTTTGCAAAAAGAAGGATATTTTTCGGCTTATGAAAAAGCAAAAACCCGGCACGCAAAATCTATTTCTTGAAACACAACTTGGAATTATCACTCGAACCGGCGATTGGTTTCATATTACCACTGATCAAATTAAGCAGTTTGTGCCGGGATTGTTGGAAAAACGTCCGCTGGATAAATTGGTTGAAGAAGCTATTGCTTGGGTACGCAGTGCCGATAGTCTTGCACTGACTCTTTTATTGGTATTATTACTGGTGATTCATCCCATTTTTGCAGTGACCATAGCTATCGCATTTCATTTCTTATGGTATCGGTCAAAAAGTGCATTTGTAACAGTTTATCTCGGCAAGGTGCTCAAGTTATTGAATACTGATGGTTATTTGCTGATTACATCATTGGTTATAATCAGTGCATTGGGTATGACCGGAGAATATTTGGCTGCCGGTATTGGACTCGTATTTTTCTTTTTGATGAAATTGGGTCTTTTAAAACGATTGTGGGATAAAATTGATCAGGGGGTCGATAAAAAGCTGACGCTTAATGATCGTGTGTTTAAAATGCTACTGGTTAAATACGGTATGCATTACAACCTGCAGCCATCCGAAGTACAGCAGATGGAAGATAAATTTGTTGAGTTGGCAACAAACCGAAAAAAGGGAAAAAGCTAATATGAGCGAAACGAATATATATCTGGCTCGTCATGGGGAAACAGAATACAATCGCTGTAATCAGATACAGGGACGTGGTATTGATGCTTCTTTAAATGATACAGGCGTTCAGCAAGCACATGCCATTGCTCGTCATCTGCAAGATGTATCCATTCAACAAATTGTTAGCAGCAGTTTAAAGCGATCCCGTCAAACGGCGGAAACTATAGCCAAACAAGAACGCTTAGATGTTTTGGCTTACCGCGATTTGGATGAAATGGATTTTGGTATCTTGGAAGGGAAGCCGATTGCGGAGATTAAATCAGAATTACAACATCTCCACGAACGCTGGAAGTCTGGTGATGTACATTTTTCTTTTGATCAGGGTGAAAGTCCTAATGCTGTTTTCAAGCGTGCTGATAAGAGAGCGAGAGTAATTCTGGAGGAACACCAGCACAAAAACTTACTGTTTGTATTGCATGGTCGATTATTACGCATCTTATTATCAGAATGGCTTGGCTATGGATTAAGTAATATGCACAAAATTCCGCATAGTAATGGGGCTTTATATCACCTTGAGTGGAATGGCTCCGGCTTTAAATCGTTATATATAAATAAGACCGAACACTTGACCCAAGTACGTTCTAGAGAAGAAATAGCATCCTAATTACTTGTAGAGATACATTAATTTGCACGAGTTTTTATGAGTGAAAAAGTTCGAAACATGTTTGCGGATATTGCTGATGATTATGATCGGGTGAATACCATCCTTTCATTTGGCATCCATCACATATGGAGAGATCATACGGTTTCTCTGAGTGGTGCTGAGGCTGGCGATCGGGTGCTGGATTGTGCTACCGGAACCGGTGATCTTGCCTTGGAGTTTAAGGAGGCGGTCGGTGATGAAGGCTATGTGCTGGGTACCGACTTTTGTGCCGAGATGATTGAACATGCTCCCGCTAAGGCCAAAGAACATAACCTGGTCGTCGATTTTGAAGTGGCAGATGCGATGGACTTGCCTTATGAAGATAATATTTTTGATATATCAAGTATCGCCTTCGGTATTCGCAATGTCGATGATCCTGTACAAGCACTTAAAGAGATGGCTCGCGTTGTCGTTCCAGGTGGAAAAGTGGTGATCTTAGAATTTGGGCAACCCAAGGGATTGTTGAAATATCCGTATGAGTTATATAGCCAGTATATTATGCCTACATTAGGAGGGTGGATAAGTGGTAACAGAGAAGCTTATACATACTTGCCGCGAACAAGTGCGGAATTTCCCGCTGGGAATGACTTTATTGCTCTGATGAAAGAAACGGAATCCTTCTCTTTACAAATTTTTGAAAAGCTAACCGGCGGTATCGCCTACGTTTATGTAGGTACTGTAAAATAAAAACCTAACATTATTACATATTTAAAAAATATTACGAGACTATGGACCAGCTAACAATTGATGAAATTAAAAAGCTAATTCCGCACCGGTATCCATTTTTACTGGTTGACCGCGTGTTAGAAGTTGAAGAGGGACGCATCCTATCGATAAAAAATGTAACAGCCAATGAAGATTTTTTTAACGGTCACTTTCCCAATCGGCCCATTATGCCTGGTGTACTTCAGGTTGAAGCAATTGCCCAAAGTGGTTGTTTGATGCTGATGCATTCCCACATTGATAACCCTGAAGACTATATTCCGGTTTTTACAGGAATCAATAGAGCAAAATTTCGCAAATCAGTGGTGCCGGGTGATCAGCTGAAAATGGAAGTAAAGCTGGTTCAGGAAAAACGAAATTTTTATAATATGACAGCAGAGGCCAAAGTTGATGGGAATGTGGTTTGTGAACTGGATGCCACTGCTGCTATAGTTCCAAGCGAGGAGTAGATGAGTACCCAACAATCCTCAAACCGCCCCAAAAAAGTTACTACCCAGACTGTCGTAGAAATGAAGCAGCAATCTGAGAAGATTAGCATGCTTACCGCATACGATTATACAATGGCTCGTATAGTAGATCAGGCAGGTATTGATGTAATACTGGTTGGTGATTCGGCCAGTAATGTAATGGCCGGCCATGAAACTACTGTCCCTATGACGATGGAGCATATGATTTATCATGCTTCATGTGTTGTCCGGGGAGTAGAGACGGCACTGGTAATAGCAGATTTGCCGTTTATGAGTTATCAGGTGACAGCTGAAGAGGCTTTGGAAAATGCCGGACGCATGATGAAGGAGGCAGGAGTACACGGGGTGAAGCTGGAAGGAGGAAAGCCCGTTGTAAAAACAATTGCCAAAATTGTGGAAGCAGGGATTCCCGTAATGGGACATTTGGGACTTACTCCACAAAGTATTTATCAATTTGGTACTTATAAGGTAAGAGCAACAGAAAAGACAGAGGCTGAACAACTGGTTGAAGATGCTAAAAAATTGGAGGAAGCAGGATGTTTCTCCATTGTGTTAGAAAAAATACCGGCTGAATTGGCAAAAAAAGTGACAGAAGCGATTTCTATCCCGACCATTGGTATTGGAGCCGGACACAGGTGTGACGGACAGGTGCTGGTTACCCATGATATGCTTGGACTTAACAAAGAGTTTAAGCCGCGATTTTTACGTAGATATGATGACATGCATTCATCGATGACGAATGCGGTACAGCAGTATATTAGGGATATTAAATCCGGAGATTTTCCCAATGAAAATGAGCAATACGATTAATTGACTATATTTATATATGAGTAAATCTGATAACAATCCGGTAATTTTAGTTTGTAATGATGATGGGATTTTTTCGCCGGGCATACGGGCGCTTGCCCAGGTTGCCGATGAATTTGGCGATGTTGAGATTATTGCTCCCGATCGTCAACAAAGTGCGGTGGGGCACGCCGTGACGGTAAACACGCCGCTTCGGTCGCGATCATTTCAAATTGATGGTCGTTTTAATGGACAGGCGGTAACAGGGACTCCCGCTGACTCTGTAAAATTAGCACATGACCAGCTGATGCAGCGTAAACCTGATCTGGTTGTTAGTGGGATTAATCATGGTAGTAATGCCGGTATCAATATTTTGTATTCGGGCACGGTAAGTGCCGCTACAGAAGGTACGATACTGGGATATCCATCTATAGCGGTAAGCTGCACGGATTATGATGAAGATGCGGATCTTTCGGGAGCTAAAGACGCAGCCCGAAAAGTTATCGGCTATGTATTAAGTGAAGGACTTCCCAAGGGAGTTACCATGAATTTGAATGTTCCTGCCGGACCACTCAAAGGCATTAAATGGGCACGTCAGGCGAACAGCCGCTATGTGGAGGAGTTTGAAGGGCGTGTTGATCCCAATAACAGATCGTATTACTGGATGACCGGTAAGCTGGAGCTGCTTGATGAAGGAGATGATCTTGATGTGAATGTTTTGGAAAAAGGGTATGCCTCATTGACGCCTATCCAATATGATATGACGGCCTATACGCTGCTTAAGCAAAAAGAGGATATTGAGCTGTAAGGTTTAATGCCCTTTGGTCTCGAGCATTTTTACCACATCCAACCAAAAGGAGTGGTAGATCGCTTCGCGATCATCTTTAACGCGTAAGTTCATCTGCTCCAAGTGTGATAGGTTTGAAGTCTTAATGTGTTCGCCCCATTTAGCACTTTCTACGGATACCATCCCGTCGTTGGGCCCTTCAAGCTCATAGATATGTTTGTTTTGGTATCGTGCAATAACGCGGATGGGTTCGTTGGTTCCTTTACCCACGGCCGAGGCATAGGAATAGTAGGGAATGTCGTCAACGTTTGGTGTTGCGGGATTGAAGACCTCTGTAACGTATTCTCGGGTTAATTGTGCTGCTGATGCCACGGAATCACTTTTTGTATGCGGATAAATCCGATCGCCCATCCAGTCCAGAAAATCGGCCAGTTTTTCACGGATAGCATCGGGTGTTTTGAGGGTGAGCTCGGCCAGACTTGTTCCGCGGTGAGGCGTGCTTATTGTAGTAAATGAAGCTACATGTTGTGCTACATCCAGGTTGGAAAGAGCGTATCGCATATCGAGCCCGCCCATGCTGTGAGCTACAATATTTACTTTTCCGGTGGGGATTGTTCTCGTGAGTTCTTTGATGAGTTTGACCCAGCCCTCAGCACGGGTTTCGATTTTGGCATATGGAACAATATTGGGGGCATATGCGAGCACATTATGTGAGCGAAGTAATAGTGCTACATCAAAAAGTGGGGAAGGTTTTACAAGTGATGCGATGGCTCCATACCCGTGACAGAGCAGTACCGGATGTTTGAGTTGGACAATTTCCGGTTCAGGAAATTCATTGAGTTCAAAACGTTTTAGCCATTTATCAGTATTAAGGCGATCAATCATGATATCAATTCATTTTTGGCGGCGGGATAATTCGAGCTCCTGCTTTTTTAAGTTCAGGTAATTTTTCAATTAGCCATCTAACAGTTGTTTCTGTTCCGGTAATTAACGCTAAAAAAGACTGTGTATTGGATTGTAATGATGTAAGTTCTTCCAGAAAAACTTTTTTACCTAACTGTTCATGTAACAGCTGAGCGTTTGAAGCATCAACGAACGTTATTCTGTTAAACTTCTCAATTAACGGAGCCCCATCATTCTGAGTAATTAAGATCCTGGAATTGGGGGAGATATCCTGTAGCCGGTCAAGTCGGGCACGGGCTGCTTTTGGATTTGTTTTGATAAGATCGTTCCCATTCTTGTTCTGAAACCAAAAAATAACAGAAGAATACTGACCATTGAGTTCTTTCTTAAGTGCTTGTACTTCCATCGGCTGTTCAATTTTTATCACCAGAGGAATGGGCTCGGCAAGGGTGTTGAGTTGTGAAATGAGTTGTGACTCTGGGATCTCCTCAAAACTTAATAGAAGGCTGATATCATTTTGTTGAAGCGAAAGTTCAGGATCAGTTTGCAGTGAAATAGTCCGAATTACAGTTTCTCGGTAAGATAGTTGGATATTGACATTTTTTTGCGGAAAAGTGACTTGGGCCGGCGTTTGAATACCATATGGATAAAGAGCATCATTGAGTTCGGCATGGAACTGGGTTTTGGAGAAACGGTAGGGCAGTCCCACAAAATATGTTTTACGAGAAAATTTTGAGTCCACCCGGGTAGTGGAAACAGCTATTTGCTCTTCTGAAATATTAAAGCTTGAAAATTGTTGCTGAATAAGTGAGTCTGCATCCGCAAGCGATGTGAGTTGTTTTGTATTCTTATCAGAAGTAGAGAAGAGGATGAATCCACTAATAAAACACGACACTAACAACAGAATTGCTATTAGCTGTTTTTTCTTTTGTTCCTTCAAGCCAGTTGTCGATATTAAGTTGGCATTTTGCCGTCTAATAATAGGTGTTATTCCATTGGAAATCTATGAATAATTTCCTGATTTAGACGAATCGTAAGATTAGATTTTAAACGAAGCGACCTTCCTGCAAATGGCTTATAGCTTTGAATTGGTAAGTACATCCCGGCAAATTGATGCATTTCATCAGTTACCATTTAGAATTTACGAAAACTATCCCCATTGGGCACCACCGTTTCGTTCTGAAATAGAGAGTATTTTTGATCGTGATGAAAATGTATTTTTTGATAAAGGGGAGTGCGAGCGATTTCTGGTTAAGGAAGGTCAAGAAGTTGTAGGACGTTTTGCAGTGATGAATACACCTGAGCGTGATAAAGTGCTCAATCCTACGATGGGAGGGATGGGGTTTATTGAAATGCAGGATGATTCCAAAATTGCAGAAGAAATTATAAATTTTGCCGCTGACTGGCATCAAGAGCGAGGATACAATGCCATGCGGGGCCCCGTAAATTTTGGAGAAAATGATATTTATTGGGGATTGCTGGTGGAAAACTATGAAGAACCTCCTATTTACGGGATGTTTTATCATCCACCGTATTATAAAGAATTTTTGGAGCAAACCGGCGCGGAAAAGCTCGATGATCACTGGAGCTATAAGCGTAGCTTTGATCAGCCCATACCTGATCGCATGAAACGTATTACAAACCGTATCGAAGCCAGATCGGATGTGACTTTACGATCACTGGATAAGAAAAATATTCACCGCGATGCGGAATATATTCGTCAGATTTATAATGATGCCTGGAGCCAGCAGGATATCACGGATCGTGAATCGGAATTTACCGAACTCACCCGTGATACAGTTGAGGTAATGATTGAAAAATTGAAGCCGGTCTTAATTCCTGAGAGCGTGCTAATTGCTTTTGTGGATGGCGAACCGGCCTCGTTTGTTGTTTGTGTTCCAGACCTCAATGAATTATCAAAAGAAACAGGGGGTAAATTGCGTTGGTGGCATTATCCCAAGCTGTTATGGTTTAAACGACGGGCACGGCATTTACGGACCCTTGTCTACGGTACGCGCCCACAATATCGTAAAATAGGATTAGAGGCACTCACATTTACGCGAGGTATTCAGTTTACAAAAAAAGCAGCGCCGGCACTGCAATATTTGGAGGGGGCTTGGGTGAGTGAGAGCAACTGGTTGATGCAGCGTAGCTTAGAAGCTTTGGGATGTTTCCATCATAAAACACATCGAACCTACAAATGGGAGTTTTAAATTTAATTCACGAAACTTGAATTAAATAGATTGATCAGTTACCCTTAGCCTAAAGTAAAAGGACAAGTCAACATCATCTATGGATCGGTCACTCTTTGATCTAAACCCCAACCCCGTTCTTATCTATGATAAGGATTCGCTTGATATCCTGGAAGCCAACGGTGCCTTTTTTGAAAAATATGGGTTTCAAAAAGATGAGCTCAAATCTTTGAATTTGTATGATTTGCGTCCGAAGGAGGCTCGCGAAGAGCTGCATCAGGCGATTGCAAATCGTAAAGAAAATGAATCCAATCATATCGAGGTTGCCCGCCATCAAACGAAAGAAGGTCATCTTATTTATGTGATGGTTTCCTCGCATCCCTATAAAAATGGGTACAAAAATGCGCGTATGGTATTTATCCATGATGTGACGGAACGTGTCGAGGCCGAAGAAAAAGCGAAAAAAGCATTCGATGAGTTAAATCATCACGTAAATCACAGTCCGCTGGCCATGATAAAATGGGACGCGGATTTTAAAATTATTGAATGGTCTGAAAGGGCAAATGAGATTACCGGTTATCCCGAAAGCTTAGTGCTGGGACATTCTCCCGAGGTATTTAATTTTTATGAAGATGATCTCCAGGTGGTCAAGAGAAATATGGATTACCTCATAAGTGGACAGGGGGATAAAACGCACTTTGAGGTTAAAATGTACCATCGAGACGGTCATTTAGTAGATCTTAGTGTCCATACTTCCGTGATGCGAAATGAGAGTGGTGATCTGATTTCCGTTCTTACATTTATTGAGGATGTGACTGATGAAAAACAGGCGGAGATTCGATATCAACGGTTGTTTGAAAATGCCAACGACGGCATTTTTATCATGGATGGAAATGAGTTCATTGAATGTAATACTCAAGTCCTAAATATATACGGATTAAATTCAAAAGAGCAGATTTTAGGGAAGTCGCCCATTGACTTTTCGCCCAAATTTCAGCCAGATGGACAACATTCTGCTGCAAAGGCACGCAAAAAAATCCAGGAAGCCCTTGAGGGAACACCTCAAGTATTTGAATGGCAGCATCGGACCTGGGGTGGCAAAAAGGTAGATGTAGAAGTAAGCTTGAATCGACTGCAATTGATCGATGATGTTTATGTGCAGGCTATTGTACGGGATCTGACAGAACAGAAAAAAGCACAGGAAAAGCTTCGTAAAAGTGAAGAGTTATTTCGGAAGCTCTTTTTAAAGGCACCCGGTGCCATGGTAATGATCGATACTGAGAACAGGGTGCAGAAAGTAAATAAAAGCTTTGAGGAACTTTTCGGTTATACCGAAGAAGAGCTTCTGAATGAGGATATTGATGAAATCATTGTTGGTGAAGAGAATGATCAAATTGTACCTCGTATGCCTGACGAAGGCTTTGAGGAAGATAAGTTTTACACTGATATCATCAGATATAACAAACAGGGCGAAAAACTTAATCTTTTGTTAGGAGCGATTCCTGTTTATTTGGATGATGATCCTATTGCCGGTTTTGGTATTTACGTGGATATTACAGAGCAGAAAAAATACCAAGAGCAGTTAAAACAGTCGGTCAAAGAAAAGCAGGTCTTGCTGGAGGAGATTCATCACCGGGTAAAAAATAACCTGGCCATCATTTCTGGGATGTTACAGCTACAGGCATTTGAGGCGGATAATGAGGAAATCAGAAATGCCTTGAATGATGGACAGCTGCGGATACAATCAATCGGTATTGTACATGAGCTGTTGTATCAATCAGAGAATTTTGTTGATATCTCTTTCGAAGAGTATATATCAAAATTAATTGAAACGATTAAAAACACGCTGCCATTTAATCATCAGCATATTGATGTGAAGGTGGATACCGGAGATGTTTTGCTGGATATTAATCAAGCTATACCCACTGCAATCCTCATCAATGAGCTGGTAACTAATGCCTATAAGCATGCATTTGACGATGATCAGCCGGGGACAATAGAGATTCTACTTAGAGAATTGGATCAGGAAATTTCGATTATTGTCCGTGATGATGGGAAAGGGTTGCCGGACGATTTTTTGGTGGAAGACCACGCTTCAATTGGTATGAACCTAATAGAAACTTTGACCAATCAGCTGGAAGGAGAGCTTTTTTACACCTCGGATGAAGGAACAGAATTCAAGGTTGTTTTTGAAAGTAAGAAGCAAAGCGGCAGTGGAAGTATCCTGCTTTCTAATGGGAAGGGAGCAAGTTAACTGTTGTTAAAGATGTGAGACAATATTTGTTGGGCAACTTCAGACTTTAAACCTTCGATCTGTATAGCGTCTTTTTTGCCGAGTACGTGCACCTTGTTTTTATCGGATTCGAAACCAGATTCCTCTTCACTCAGGGAATTTGCCACTATCCAGTCAGCATTTTTCTTTTTTAATTTCGCCTGAGCATTCTCAAGTAGATTTTCCGTTTCCATCGCAAAGCCGATAAGCACTTGCCCATTCTTCTTACAATCTCCAAGCCAGGCAAGAATATCCGGAGTTTGCTCAAGTTCAATGGATGAGTCGGCCTTATCTTTTTTGATTTTGTGTTGCGATGATTCTTCAGGAGTAAAATCCGAAACAGCTGCCGCCATGATGATCACATCGGCCTTAGCATGTTTTTTGATCTGCTCGAAAAGCTCATTCGCCGACTGGATTTCAATAGATTTAATACCCTCCGGTTTTAAGATGTTGACCGGACCGTGAATTAAGGTCACTTCTGCCCCTAATCGTTCAGCAGCTTCGGCCATGGCAAAACCCATTTTCCCGGAACTTGGATTGGAAATAAATCGGACGGGATCAATATGTTCTCGGGTTGGTCCTGCGGTAACTACTACTTGTTTGCCGGTTAAGGGACCCTCTGAATTATTTTTTTTTAGAATAGCGCGGATTTTTTTGAGAATAAGATCCGTTTCGGGAAGGCGTCCTTTCCCCTCCAATCCACTGGCTAAATAACCCTCTTCGGGCTCCAAAATGTGGTAGCCAAATTCCTGAATGGTGTTCAGGTTCTTTTGTACTGCCGGTGACTCATACATTTCTCCGTCCATAGTGGGGCAGATAAGTAACGGACAACGAGCGGCCAGCACCGTTGACGTAAGCATATTATCGGCAAGGCCTGATGCAATTTTACCAAGGGTATTGGCGGTGCAGGGCGCAATTACAAATAAGTCAGCCCATTCGCCCCAGGAGATATGCTGTGTCCACGACTGTGTGGCTGATCCATTTTCGGGAAAAACATCAACCGCAACTTCGTGTTTGGAAAGAGAAGAAAAAGTTTCGGTACCTACGAAATGAGTAGCAGCGGGCGTCATCGTTACACGTACTTCGGCACCGGCTTTTTGTAAGGCACGTAAAAGAAAAGCAGCCTTGTAGGCTGCAATTCCTCCGGTAACACCCAGTATTATCCGTATGCCGGATAACATAAATTAATCTTCTTCTTGTGGATAGCGGAAATAAATTTCTCCACGACGCATTTCTTCTATGGCACGCTGTGTAGAGTGGTTTCGCTTCTCAAACTCTTTTGAGATGTTTTCCTGTTCCTCATTGAAGGTAAACTCATCATCATCCTCAAAACCTTCGAAATACTTTAGTTTTTCGTCAAGCTCAAGCTTTTCCTGAGCAGCAATTTGACGTGCTCGTTTAGACATAATTGTAATCAGCTCGTACTGATTACCGGTGTCTTTATTCAGCTTTTCAATATCTAATGTTTTAATACCCATGTTGGAATCCAGCTTTTAATCAGTGATAAAGGGTTCAATAATATTCTTGACTTCTGTATATGCTTCTTCAAGATCGTCATTAACAACAGAATAATCGAAGCGATCGGCATACTTTATTTCCATTTCTGCTCTCTTCAGACGTTGCTGCAACGAGCTTTCCGTTTCGCTACCTCGCTTTGAGAGCCTGTTTTTAAGTTCTTCCAGCGAGGGCGGTTCGATAAAAATGGAAATGACGCCTGAGTTGTAGAGCCGCTGTACATTTAGGGCCCCCTTCACTTCGATATCAAGCAAGGGAAAATACCCAGATTCCACCAGTTTATCAACTTCAGATCGAAGGGTGCCGTAGCGATTCCCGCTATAGTGCTCCCACTCCAAAAATTCTTCGTTATTAATTTTTTGATCAAATTCTTCATCGCTTAAGAAATAGTAGTCTTCGCCATCTTTTTCACCGTTGCGAGGTTCTCGGGTGGTGGCAGATACCGAAAACTGTATCCGAGGATACTCCTTAAGCAGGCGCTGGGCAATGGTAGTCTTGCCGGCACCGCTGGGTGCTACTATTACTATGACTTTGCCCGGTGTGGTATTCTTACTCAACGTTCTGTACCTGTTCTCGAATTTGTTCTAAGCTTTCTTTGGCTTTGACGATATACTGCGATATCTCCGAGTCGTTTGCCTTGGAGCCAATAGTATTAATTTCACGATTAATTTCCTGACTCAGAAAATTAAGCCGACGTCCCACGGCATTTTCATTATTGACGGCTTCACGGAAAAACTTAATGTGGGATTGGGTGCGCACAATTTCTTCGGTGATGTCCATCTTATCCACTAAAACAGCCACTTCCATTTCCAAACGATCGGGATCGATCTTGTCACTCTCAATTAACTCGTTGATCCGTTCAATAAGATCTTCTTTAATCTCTGCGGAGCGTCCCTCTACTTTATCCATTACGATATTCAACATTTCTTCAATGTGATCGATACGCTGGTTGAGATCATTTTCGAGCTGACTTCCTTCTTGCCGGCGCATCTTTTTAAGCTCTTCTGCTGCATCTTTGACGGCTTGTTGAGAAAGATTCCAGATTTGTTCCTTGGTTTCTTCATCATCTTCGCGGGACTCGAAAATGTCATTGAATTCAAGAAATGTTTGCAGCGTGATAGGTTCTTCAAGACCCGCTGCCTCGCGTAAGTCATTAAGCATCTCTTTGTAACCCTGAACCAGATTCTCATTAAACGTTATCTCCGGTTCACCGGTATCCGATTTATCAACGCGGATTGACACATTTACTTTTCCCCGTTCAACATGGTCTTGCAGGATTTCTTTAATAACCAGTTCTTTATCTTGCAGTGTTTGTGGCAGTCGCAATGAAATATCAAGGTAGCGACTGTTAACAGATTTAAGTTCAACCGTTACCGTGATACCGTTTTCCGAAGCTTCGCCGCGCCCGAAGCCGGTCATCGATGTAATCATAGGGTTGTGAGTTTATATCCGATTAAAATTTTGGAATGCAAAAAATAAGAAAGTCTGGTGCAGCATAAAATTTTGTTCGCAGGAATCTCCAATTCAATATGAAAACCACCAGCGGTAATAAATATTTGGAATATTACAGCTGGTGGCTAAAGAGTATAAACCTTGTTTGGAGATTTAGTTTTTGAGCGACTGCATATCAATAACGAATCGATATTTGACGTCTGAATTGACAACTCGCTCGTAGGCCTCATTGATTTGCTGTATATCAATCATTTCTACATCACAGGTGATATTGTGTTCTCCACAAAAGTCCAACATTTCCTGGGTTTCTTTAATGCCACCGATGATCGATCCGGCAACACGTTTGCGACCCATGATGAGTCCACCACCATGCATTTCTTCAAGTGGTTCTATAGCTCCAACCAGTACCATGGTAGCATCAACTGCAAGAAGCTGAATGTATGGATCCAAATCATGTTTTACCGGTATAGTATTGAGCAAGAAATCGAAAGAACCTTGATGCTTTTCCATCTGCTCTTGATCAGTGGAGATGAGGACTTCATCGGCACCAAGTCGTTTGGCGTCATCTGCTTTTTCCGGAGAACGGGTAATCATTACAACTTCTGCTCCCAGTGCATCCGCAAATTTAACCCCCATATGGCCAAGACCGCCGAGTCCAATTATTCCCACTTTATCGTCCTTTTGTACATTCCAGTGACGAAGCGGAGACCATGTTGTGATTCCGGCACAGAGTAGTGGAGCAGTAGCATGAGTATCAATATTATCAGGAATATCTAATACAAATTCTTTGTCCACTACAACATGTTCGGAGTAGCCGCCGAAGGTCTGTTGGTCGAGATGCTCATTATGACCGTTGTAGGTCATAACCGCACCTTCTTCGCAAAACTGTTCCAGATCATTTTGACAGTGCTTACATTGCTGGCATGAATCAACCATGCATCCCACGCCCACCAGTTGTCCTTCAGAAAAGTGCTCTACATTCGCCCCAACTTCTGTTACGCGACCAATAATCTCGTGACCGGGTACTACAGGATAGATGGAGTTATTCCAGTCGTTTCGAACCTGGTGGATATCACTGTGACAAACACCACAATAGGTTATTTCAATTTCAACATCATCATCTGTAACTTCTCGACGCTTAATATTATAGGGTTCTAAATCTGCTTCAGAATCGTGTGCCGCAAAAGCATTAATCGTTTTCATTAATAATATTTTTGTTAATTAAAATTGCATTAATGCCCTATCAACGAGAATTGCGATTTATGCATTCAATTAATAGGGATAAATATTACTGAATTTTTTGGACTACCGATGTAGCTAACTCTTCTGCCTTTTCGGGAGTAATACCTTCAGAATAAACCCGAATAATCGGCTCGGTATTTGATTTTCTGAGATGTACCCAGCCATCCTCAAAGTCTATTTTAACGCCATCAGTGGTATCGGGATTGTAATCTGCATATTGTGATTTTGCTTTTTCGAGCAGGGCATCACCGTCAACGTCAGCCAGTTGCATCTTGCTTTTTCGCATATAATAATCAGGTAGGCTGTTGCGATATTCATCTGCGGTGAGATCGCGTTCAGCCAATAATTGAAGAATCATCGCTGTGCCTACCAGCGCATCCCGACCATAATGCAAGTCAGGATTTATTACTCCGCCATTGCCTTCACCGCCGATCACGGCATCTACTTCCTGCATCTTTTTAACTACGTTAATTTCCCCAACTGAGGAACGATGACATTTTTGCCCGTATTTTTTAGCTATATCTTCAGCCACGCGTGACGAAGATAAGTTGGTGGCACAAGGACCTGCTTTTTTATCCAGTAGAAAATCGAAGGCGGCAGCCTGGGTATATTCTTCCCCAAAAAGATTGCCCTTATTGGTTACCAGTGCCAACCGGTCTGCATCGGGATCAGTAACAATGCCAAGGTCACAATTTTTTTCTTTTACTAACTCACAGATATCACCAAGGTGCTCGGGCAAAGGTTCGGCTACGTGCGCAAAAATTCCGGTAGGTTCATTGTTTATGGCATGAACGGTATCCACACCGAGCGCCCCAAATAATTGGGGTAAACTTATGGCACCGGTACCATTCACAGGATCGATTGCTACTGAAAAGTTATTCGAAGCTATGAGTTCGCGATTAATGTAGGGTAGGTCCAATATTTTTTTGATATGATAGTCAAGCAGCTTGTTATCTTCTGTTACACTCCCTGTCTGATCATATTTTTTATAGGAATAGGATTTTTCTTCACTGATCTTGATCACTTCTTCACCCTGTTTATCATCCAGAAACTCGCTTTTGCTGTTCAGCAATTTCAACGCATTCCACTCCTCTGGATTGTGACTGGCAGAAATGATGATGGCCCCGTCAGCTTGATGTTTAAGGACTCCCATGGCCACCGTTGGGGTGGGAGCAATGCCCACTTTTACTACGTCGCAGCCGACGGATTGCAGGGTGGCGCAAACGATGTCTTCACAAATCTGTCCGGTTACGCGAGTATCACGTCCGACTACAATTTTTCCGCTGCCGGACCAGTGGCCGAAGGCAGCAGTAAAGCGTGTTAGGTTTTCGGGTGTAAGGTCAGTACCAAATACGCCCCGGATGCCCGAGACTGAAATCATTAAGCTCATAGATCAATAAAGGTTTGGATGTCATGCTGAAACAAATTCAGCATGATATTAGGATTTTTGAAGTATCAAATTCAGGCAAGGTCTTCTATTGGTTACTGTTTTTCAGGTTTCCAGGTTTCTTCGCGTACTCCGGCATTCTTGTTTTCATAGCGCGCAACTACAAAAAGAAAATCAGATAAACGGTTAAGGAACTTTATACAGTTTTCAGAAATATTATCAGACTTCGAACACGCTACCGTTGCCCGTTCAGCGCGACGGCAAATAGTACGAGCCACATGCAGCGTTGCGCCCGGCTGGGATCCGCCCGGTAAAATAAAATTTTTCAGGTTTTCGAGATCTTCTTCCAGCTCATCAATAGCATCTTCCAAAAAGGTAACATCACCTTCAGAAATACGCTCAATTCGGGTTTGGGATGATGGGGGCGTAGCCAGATCCGCCCCGAGTGTAAAAAGCAGCTCTTGAACCTTACGCAAGTATTTCGTGCCGGTAGCCGAAAGCTCATAACTAGTAGCTAATCCCACAAAGGAATTAAGCTCATCAACCGTCCCATAAGCTTCAATACGCTCATTGGATTTCGGAACCCGGGTTCCCCCAAAGAGCGAAGTTTCTCCTGAATCACCTTTCTTGGTATAGATTTTCATGATACGTAATTATTAGCTGAATTTTGAAGAGTAAAAGTACGGAGCAAGAAGCAGATTTTCAGATTTATTATAAGCCTTAATTGTTGCTCATGGTTACATGACCGCTTCCCAAGCGTTTCGTGGTTACACCGACATGTTCCAGCTTTTTAAGTGTATCAAAAAATGAATCCGCCTGATCTGATCGACAAGCCAGTGTTATAGTTACGTTCTCTAAGTATTGGGCCTCGAGCTCTTTGAGATCAAAACGATTTTTTAGCTGATCTATCTCTTTTTGCTGATTATAGGGATAGGTAATCTCTACGTTTTGTGTGGGTATAAGGGTACTGCGTTCAGCTTTAGTGAGGCAGCGTTCGGCCGATTGTCCGTATGCCTGAATCAATCCTGAGGTGCCTAAATTGGTGCCTCCATAATAGCGTACGACTACACAACAGCAGTTAATCATTTCATAGGATTTTAACTTATTCAAAATCGGTTTGCCGGCAGTGCCGCTTGGCTCTCTGTCATCTTGAGAGAATTCTTCAGTGTTTGTCGGATTTATTCGCCAGGCATAGCAATGATGCGTAGCATCGGGATATTTTGACTTAATGTCGTTTAACTTGCTCTCAAAATCTTCTTTTGATGCAACAGGAAATAGATAGCCAATGAACTTTGAACCCTTTGCACGGAAAGAATGTTGAGTTTTTTCAGTAACGGTATACAAAGTTGAAATTATTTTTTTGCGTTAGATAACGATTAAAGAGGTATAAGTATTAATACTCAATTTAGAATATTTCTGAATAAGATTTTACCCATAAAACCATGTTGCAGAACCTTGCCTTTTTATCCATTAAAACACATCTTCAACTCCTTGGACTAGGAATCCAAACGTTGGTGTTTTTTGCAGCGGTATAAACATTAGATTAAATATTATCAGTTACAATGCCCTCATTTTCAGACGCGCTAAAATCTCAGGTTGGTCGTAAGATACTAACAGGCATAACCGGAGTTGGATTAATTATATTTATAATATTTCATTTGCTGGGTAATCTCACTCTTTTTGGGGATGCAGCTGCCTTCAACCAATACACCGAAACTCTCGAAAGCTTAGGCTGGATATTATATATCCTAGAGGCCGGCTTGGCGGTTGCTTTTCTTTTGCATGCCTATGTAGGTATTTCGATTTGGCGACAACGCAGAAAGGCACGTCCCGAAGGGTATGAAAAATACCAAAGTAAGGGAGGACCCAGCCACCAGTCTTTTGCTTCAAAATCCATGATTTTTACCGGTATCGTCTTGCTGGTATTTTTAGTACTTCATATAGACATGTTTAAGTTCCATGATACAGGACTTATTACTGCTGAAGGCATAGATGGGCTAGGCTTGAAGGGCGTTGTTATTCAAACTTTTCTTAACCCGATGTATGCTTTTGGCTATACGGCAGTAATGATTTTGTTAGGCACCCATCTAAGTCATGGTTTCTGGAGCGCGTTTACTTCACTGACGATGAAGCATAACAAATATTCTTCTTTGATCTACACGGTGGGAATTATTTTTGCCGTGTTAATGGCGGTCGGGTTCCTATTTATTCCACTTTATATCTACTTTGGCGGAGGCTGTGAAGCAGCCCTCATTCAGTGCCAATAATCATTTTGCAAACCACTTTTAGACTTATGAATTTAGACTCAAAAGTTCCTTCCGGGCCGCTCGAAGATAAATGGTCCAAGCATTTGAATGATATTCAACTTGTAGCTCCCAATAATAAGCGAAAGCACGATGTTATTGTTGTGGGTACTGGTTTAGCAGGAGGATCTGCTGCGGCAAGTCTTGCAGAGTTGGGATACAACGTAAAAAGTTTCTGTATTCAGGATTCTGCTCGTCGTGCTCACAGTATTGCTGCGCAGGGTGGAATTAATGCTGCCAAAAATTATCCCAATGACGGGGATACCATTTGGCGCCTGTTTTATGATACGATTAAAGGAGGCGACTATCGTTCACGTGAATCAAACACGTACCGATTAGCTGAAATATCAAACGAAATTATCGATCAAGCGGTAGCGCAGGGAGTTCCTTTTGCCCGTGAATATGGCGGACTGCTTGCCAACCGCTCATTTGGTGGGGCCCAGGTTTCCAGGACGTTTTATGCTCGTGGGCAAACCGGTCAGCAGTTATTACTTGGCGCTTATCAGGCAATGATGAGACAAGTGCATAAGGGTAAAATTGAGATGCACACCCGGCACGAAATGCTTGATCTTGTAATCATTGACGGAAAAGCACGTGGTATTGTTACTCGTGATCTTGTCTCCGGTGAGATTCAGCGCTGGATGGCCGATGCTGTTGTACTTGCCAGTGGGGGATATGGCAATGCGTTCTATCTTTCTACGAATGCAAAGAATTCAAATGTAACAGCCGCATGGCGCTGTCATAAACGCGGAGCGGCATTTGCTAATCCTTGTTATGTACAGATTCACCCTACTTGTATTCCCGTTTCCGGAGATTATCAGTCGAAGCTTACGTTGATGAGTGAAAGCCTCCGTAATGACGGACGAGTCTGGGTACCCAAAGACAAAGACGATGATCGTCATCCTAACGATATTCCCGAAGATGAGCGCTATTACTATTTGGAGGAGAAATATCCGGCATTTGGAAA
Source organism: Fodinibius sp. GM21 (assembly GCF_058386955.1). Taxonomy (NCBI): domain Bacteria; kingdom Pseudomonadati; phylum Balneolota; class Balneolia; order Balneolales; family Balneolaceae; genus Fodinibius; species Fodinibius sp. GM21. Next base: position 170,177 of record NZ_JBYEIQ010000004.1, read on the forward strand.
CCTAGTACCACGTGATGTAGCCTCCAGAAATGCCAAGATCGTTTGCGATGAAGGAATGGGGGTTGGTCAAACTGGACGTGCCGTATATCTTGATTTCCGTGATGCAATTAAACGCGAAGGTAAAAAGGCTATATCCGACAAGTACGGAAACCTTTTTGAGATGTATGAAAATATTACTGACGATAATCCCTACGAGGAACCGATGCGGATTTTCCCAGCCGTGCACTATACTATGGGTGGGCTTTGGGTCGATTATAACCTGCAGAGCAATATTCCCGGGTTGTTTGTGGCCGGTGAAGCGAATTTCTCGGATCATGGAGCAAACCGACTCGGTGCAAGTGCGTTGATGCAGGGACTTTCCGACGGATATTTCATTATCCCCTATACTATTGGAAATTATATCGCTGATGTAGATCTGGATGAAGTCAGCAAAGATCATGAGGCTTTTGAGGAAGCGGCAAATAATGCTCAATCCCAAATTGATAAGCTGTTCGAAGTCGACGGTGATAAAAGCGTTATTGAGTTCCATCGTGAACTAGGACAGATAATGTGGGATAAGGTTGGAATTTCGCGAAGTGAAGAAGGTCTAAAAGAGGCTATCAGTGAAATTCAGGATCTTCGGGAAGAGTTCTGGAATAATGTTCGTGTTCCGGGCGAATCATCCAACTACAATAAGTATTTGGAATTTGCCGGTCGCGTTGCTGACTTTCTGGAACTAGGTGAACTGATGGCAAAAGATGCCCTGCATCGCGATGAATCGTGTGGCTGTCACCTGCGTGCAGAACATCAAACCGAAGAAGGGGAAGCACTCCGTAACGACGAGGAATATTCATACGTAGCGGCTTGGGAATTCCAGGGCGTAAACGGAGAGCTGCAGGAAGAGCTGCACAAAGAGGATCTGGAATTTGATTTTGTAGAACTGAAGCAACGCAGTTATAAGTAATGCAACTGTATGGAACTGCGTCTGAAATTTTATACTTAATAGCTTAATTATGGCTGATACATTTACCGTACATCTCAAGATTTGGCGACAAGACGGGCCCGATCAACCGGGTAAGCTGGTTGATTACACTCTCGATAAAGTAAATGAGCATATGTCCTTTTTGGAGATGCTTGACGTCCTAAACGAGGAAATTGTCGCAGAAGGCAAGGAAGAACCTATTGAATTTGATTACGATTGCCGTGAGGGGATTTGCGGCTCTTGTAATTTAGTGATTAACGGTCGGGCACATGGTCCTAAAGACATGACCTGTACCTGTCAATTGCACATGCGAAATTTCAGCGATGGTGACACCATTGTTATTGAGCCGTTTCGTGCCAAAGCATTTCCCGTTATCAAAGATCTTGTTGTGGATCGATCTGCCTTTGATCGCATTATTGAAGCAGGTGGTTATGTTTCGGTTAAGACAGGATCTGCACCTGATGCGAACTCAATTCCCATTGATAAAACTGTTGCGGATACGGCTTTTGATTATGCGACCTGCATTGGATGCGGTGCTTGTGTAGCGGCCTGTCCGAACTCTTCTGCTTCGCTCTTTACCGGTGCTAAGCTGGCACACTTGAACCGGTTGCCACAAGGTGAGCCTGAGCGTAAGAAACGTACGGTTGCCATGGTCGAACAGATGGAAGAGGAAGGATTTGGTGATTGTTCAAATTATGCTGAGTGCGAAGCTGTGTGTCCGAAAGGAATTTCCATTTCAGCAATAGCAGAAATGCGACGCAATTACATGAGCGCGGTATTTGCCGGCGATGAAGTGTAAACATTGACCAAACTGCTTTTTGTAGAATCAGTGACTGCTATAATATTTTTGAGCTTCGTAGCCCAGCTGCAAAGCTTTTTTAATTTGTTAGTGTAATACTTATCCGGGATCACTGCCATTAGCATAGAAATATTTGTTTCATAATATTTGAATTTACCTGTTAAATGCTGATTCAAATTTAATCCTAATTTCATTAGTGCACAGGTTGTTGATACTTCCCTCATGGGAATGGTTTACGGTTCGTTCGGGATTAAATGATCCCTCCATGATAGCTTTTCCAATGTTTCGATATGCATCCCTAAATGGGACACCGTTTTTAACCTGCTTGTTTACCTCTTCAACACTAAACAGGTAGCGGTACTTTTTTTCTTCAAGAATATCCTTATTAATCTCAATATTCTGTAGCATATGTCTACAAACTTTGAGACAGGATTTTAACTTTTCTACTGCAGGAAAAAGCTTTTCTTTGAGTAGTTGATAGTCGCGATGGTAGCCGCTCGGCAAGTTGTTGGTGATCATTGCCAACTCGTTGGGTAACGATTGGATCTCGTTACACTTGGCACGGATGAGCTCAAAAACGTCTGGGTTTTTCTTGTGTGGCATAATACTCGAACCGGTGGTCAGCTGTTCGGGAAATGAAATAAAGTTATAGTTTTGGTTGCAAAACAGGCATACATCCATAGCCATCTTAGATAGGGTGCCTGCCAATGCGCTTAAGGCAAAACTGGCAAATTGTTCAAGTCGGCCCCGACTCATTTGAGCTGCTACAGAATTGTATTTTAGCGTGCTAAATCCCAAGAGTTTGGTGGTCATATTACGATCCAACGGGAGCGAACTTCCGTAGCCTGCCGCCGAACCAAGTGGATTTTGGTTGGCAATTTTGTAGGTGGTATTAAGCTGGTATAGATCATCAACCAGACATTCGGCATAAGCACCAAACCAGAGTCCAAAGGAGGAGGGCATGGCCACCTGCATATGCGTATATCCGGGCATTAATACATTCTGATGTTTCTCACTAAGATGCAGCAGCTGGTCGAAGAGTTCTTTTGTTAGTTTTTTTATCTCCTGAACCTGATCCTTGGCATATAGATGCAGGCAGACCAGCACTTGATCATTACGGGATCGCCCGGCATGGATTTTCTTCCCTGTGTCTCCCAAGGCTTGTGTTAGCTCATATTCAATTTTCGAATGGACATCCTCAAACTGTTCTTCAATTGTGAATGAACCATTCTCAGCTGCTGTCTGAAGCTTTTCGAGCTCGTTTGCAAGTGCACGGTATTCCTGATCAGAAAGTAATTCAACCTCATTCAACATTTGTGCATGGGCCTTGGAGGCCTGAATGTCGTATTGGGCAATTTCTAAATCCAGCTCCCGGTCATTACCTACCGTAAACTGCTCAATTATTTCATTAGTAGATTGGTTTCCCTGTTTCCAAAGTTTCATCTGTTATAGTATTTGAATTAGAAGCTTAATGTAAGTGTTGATGCCTTCAATAATTTCATCTATATAAATGTACTCATCAGCGGTGTGAGAACGGGCTGATTTTCCCGGTCCAATTTTGACGGACGGAAACGGCAGTAAAGCTTGGTCTGACAAAGTCGGCGAGCCAATAGTATGCAAGCCGATATTTTTACCGGCCATTACAATAGGATGATCTTCAGCAATAAAGGAAGGTTGTAACCGCGTTGATCGAGGGGTTACTTCTGAAATGAGATGGTCCTGTATAATCGCTAAGGTTTCCTCGTTTGTATAGGCATCAGTAGTTCGGACATCCACAGTAAACGAACAGGAGGCCGGCACCACATTGTGTTTGGATCCACCTTTGATGATTGCAGGAGTCATTTTTATCGGTCCCAGAAATTCAGATTCTTTATCAAACTTATAGAACTGAATCCATTCAATGTCCCCAGAAGCAATATATATGGCATTTTGCCCCTCATTTCGGGCAGCATGACCACTTTCTCCCTTGGCCAGACAGTCGAGCACCATAAGGCCTTTTTCAGCTACCGCCATCTGCATTTGGGTGGGTTCGCCTACGATCCCAAATTTGATCGGGGGTAATTTTTTAAAGAGGGATCCAATCCCATTATTTCCTGAGATTTCTTCTTCCGCCGTTATTGCCAAAAGGAGATTATAGTTGAGATTTTTCTGCTCATAGAAATGAATAAAGGTTGCAATCAGCGAGCTTAAAGCCCCTCCGGCATCATTTGAGCCAAGCCCATAGAGTTTACCATTTGCTACATCAGGCGTAAAGGGATCCCGTGAATAAGCTGAGCTGGGTCGTACCGTATCGTGATGGGAGTTCAGCAAAATGGTTGGTTTAGTGGCCTCAAAATGTTTGTTTTTTGCCCAGATATTATTGAGATGTCGTTTTGCCTGAATACCATTTTCTGATAAATAATCACGGATTACTGTGGCCGTTTTAGATTCCTCCCTAGAAAATGAGGGGATGGCAATAAGCGCTTGGAGCAGATCAATAGATTGGCTGGCTATTGGATTCATAATGTTAGTTCAGTTCCCGTTTGGCTGGTTAGATTATGGGCATGTTTTATGTGCACATTTTGGATATCCTGATTCAGAGCTTCAAAGGCTGTCTCAAGTTTTGGAATCATCCCGTCTTTGATAACTCCTTCAGCTTTTAGACTGGCAAAGGTTTCTTTGCTCAGTAGTTCAATCAGGGAGTCATCATCATCGACATTCTGTAGTACTCCGTTTTTTTCAAAACAGTAGCTGAGTTTTACCTCGTACGTTTGGCAAAAGGCAGCAGCCAGGGTTGAGGCAATGGTATCGGCATTCGTATTGAGCAGCTGACCGTTGGTGTCATGCGTAATAGCGGAGATTACGGGAATGATTTGTTCATCCAGTAATCGGTTAAGGAAATACGTATTGATTGATTCACTATCAATATCGCCCACAAAACCATAGTCAATTTCAGTACCGCTTCGTTTTTCAGCAGAAATAATGTTGAGGTCTGCGCCTGACAATCCCAGCGCATTAGCAGATTGGGCTTGTAGCTTGGCTACAATATTTTTGTTGATAAGACCGGCATACACCATGACTGCAACATCGAGCGCTGGGCCATCGGTAATGCGTCGTCCGTCTTCCATCTGAATCGGGATATCCAGTTTTTGGCACAGGTCGGAAGCGGTACTCCCCCCGCCGTGCACTAATATTTTAGGATGGTCAAGATTCATAAATTCATCCATAAACTTTTGGAGCTGATGGTGGTTGCCGATGATGTTTCCGCCAATTTTTATGATTTCCAGTGTATTCATTATAGATCCTCCAGTAGGTTTTGTAGTACAGCTTGGGCAGCATATTCGCGATTTTTGGTCTGTTCAAATACCAGCGATTGGTCGATAACCTCATCGGTTGCTACTACATTTCGTCGGATTGGAAGGCAGTGCATGAATTTTCCATTATTCGTTAGATTCATTTTTTCCTGGGATATGGTCCAGTCGCCCTCAACTAATGGAGTTTGTCCATACTGGGAATAACTCGACCAATTTTTCGTATAGACGAAATCGGCATTGTCCAGCGCGGCTTGCTGATCATGGGTCATGGCAACGCCATCCGTAAACTTCTTATTGAGGTCATATTCTTTGGGATGCGCAAGGATGACTTCCGCATCAGTTTTTGTAATCCATTGTAAGAATGAGTTAGCCACTGCCTGTGGTAATGCTTTGGGATGCGGTGCCCAGCTCAATACCACTTTGGGTTTTGTAATATTTGATTCGGCAATGGTCGCCAGATCCGTTAGCGATTGTAGTGGGTGCAAAGTAGCTGATTCCAAGCTTATGATTGGGACACTGGAATGCTCTACAAATTTATTAAGCACTTTCTCATGGTAATCTTCCTGACGGTCTTTGAGATTTGCAAACGTTCGCACCCCCATGATATCGCAGTAGCCGCTGATGACCTGTACGGCATCTTTGATATGCTCCTGGGTTGAACCGTCCATTACAGACCCATCCTCAAATTCGATATTCCAGCCATCCTTGTTAATGTTCATTACAATGACATCCATGCCAAGATTTATGGCCGCGTTTTGGGTGCTCAGTCTTGTTCGCAGGCTGGGATTAAAAAAGATAAGTGCCAGTGTTTTATGGGTGCCCAGAGTAGATCGCTTACCGTTATTTTTTATCTCAAGGACTTGCTGTACTAATGATTGAGGATGTTTGATATCGTATACTGAAGTAAAATTTTTCATCGTGATTGGTGCTGTGTTAAAATGTTTTGCATTGCTACTATGAATTGGGTTGCCTCTTTTTTGGTAATTGTCAGTGGGGGGAGCAGCCGCAGTACATTTGGATTAGAGGAAACGCCAGTGATCATATGTTCCTCTTCGATAAGAGATTGTCGTAGTTCCATGATGGGAAAGGGGAATTCTATACCTATCATCAGACCACGTCCGCGTACCTCCTGGATTGGAGCAAGTGTATTGAGTTCCTTAAGAAGGTAGTGGCCTACCTCTGCGGCATGGGTGACGAGTTGTTCATGTTCGATTACATCCAGTACAGCCTCGGCGGCTGTGCAAGCCAAGTGATTGCCTCCAAATGTTGAGCCGAGTCGTCCGTGGGTGGCTTCAAATTCGGGGCTCAGAATGGTGCCTGCTACGGGAAAACCGTTGCCCATTCCTTTTGCTACCGTGATGATATCGGGTTGAATGCCGGCATGCTGGTGTGCAAAGAATTGGCCGGTACGTCCGAAACCCGACTGAATTTCATCGCAAATCAGTACGGTATTATATTTTTCACAAAGTTCTTTAGTCTGTTGTAAAAAAGTATTTTCGGGAATACGAATGCCGCCAATTCCTTGTATTCCTTCAATGACGACCGAGCAAACATCTCCTTGACTGATTTCTGATTCCAAGGTTTTAATATCATTAAGTTCCAGAAAAACAACATCACTACTTTTATTGATAGCAGCGGTGTAAGCATCCTTGTCAGTGATATTCAGCGCAGAGGTTGTACGTCCATGGAATGCTTTTTCAAACGAAATGACTTTCGATTTGCCGTTGTGAAAGGAGGCTATCTTAAGAGCATTTTCAATGGCTTCGGCCCCAGAGTTGCAAAGAAATAACTGGTAATTTTTATAGCCGGATTGCTTGCCAAGTTTTTCCGCTAATTTTTGCTGTAGTGGGTTTTGCACCAAGTTTGAATAGAAGCCGAGGTTGTTAAGCTGCTCGGTAATCGAATCAACATAGTGTGGATGACTGTGACCAATGGAAATTACTGCATGGCCGCCATAGAAATCCAGGTATCTGTTCCCGTCATCACAATACACATAACTGCCTTTGGCTTTTACGGGTTCTAAATCAAGTAGGGGGTAAACGTCAAATATTTCCATATTAGAAATGAGTGGGTTTAAGGAGAAGTCCATTGGTTTCATTGAGGCCGAACATCAGGTTCATGTTTTGGAGAGCTTGTCCGGATGCGCCCTTTAGTAGATTATCGATAATGCTGGTGATCAGCAGTTGTCCGTTTTTCTTTTGAAGATGTAAGAGGCACTTGTTGGTGTTGACTACCTGTTTGAGATGCAGCGGATCAGGGCTGAGATATACAAAAGGGCTATCGGAATAAAACTCCTTATACAGTGATTGGGCGTTATTCAGTGATATATCACACTTGGTATAAGCAGTGATGAATATGCCCCTCGTGAAGCTGCCGCGCATTGGTACAAAATTGAGCTCAGAATCGAAGTCATCGGATAACTGCGTGATGCTCTGTGTTATTTCCTTGACATGCTGATGATTAAGAGCCTTATAAACAGAGACATTACTGTTACGCCAGCTAAAATGTGTGGTGTCACTGAGCGAGCTTCCCGCCCCGGTAGAGCCGGTAATTCCATGAATATGCAGGTCATGTTGCAGCACCGATTCTTGTGCCAGAGGCAGCAGCGCCAGTTGAATTGCTGTGGCAAAACAACCGGGATTGGATACGTTTTTTGCTTTCTGGACAGCATCCTTTTGAAGCTCCGGTAGTCCATAAATAAATGGGCGTTGGTGATAGGATTGCTGCCCGTCAAGACGAAAGTCGCGACTCAGATCAATGATCTTTGTTGACGGATCCACGGGATGCTCTGTTAAAATATCAGCCGAATTGCCGTGACCGGTGCACAGAAAAAGTACATCAATATCACGATTGACCTCGGAGCTGAAGTGGAGATCTGTTTCTCCCAGTAGATCGTTGTGTATGGCCGTAATCGGTTTGCCGTTTTGGCTCCTACTGTATATAAAATCGATTGTTACTTCCGGATGATTAAGGAGTAGGCGAATGAGTTCTCCGCCGGTGTATCCCGATCCTCCAATAATTCCTGCCTTAATCATTGCTGTTCACCGTTTTATGGATATTAATTTGGTTAGATAAAATTTTGGCAAATCCCTTCACGTCTTCGCCGCTCCAGGTCTTGTTCATTTCGCCGTAATCTCCAAACTTTGTATTCATGAGATCATTCGGCGACGAAATGCCATCGATTTCAAACCGGTATGGATGCAAGGAAATTTTTACTGATCCCGATACTGTTTGTTGGGTCGATTCCATAAAACTCTCGATATCTCGCATTACGGGATCCAGGTATTGTCCCTCGTGCAGCATCATGCCATACCATTCGGCCACTTGGTTCTTCCAGTAGAGTTGCCACTTGGTAAGCACGTGTTTCTCGAGCTGTTTGTGTGCATTTATCAAGACCATCGGTGCGGCAGCTTCAAATCCTACTCGACCTTTAATACCAATTATCGTATCGCCTACATGAATATCGCGTCCCACCGCATAAGCCGAAGCGAGTTCATCAAGATACTGTATCAGCTTTACGGGTTGATAGTATTTGCCGTTTAGTCCGACCGGTTCTCCCTCTTCGAATATCAGCTCGATGGTCTGGGATTTTTGCTTCTCCAGCTGGCTGGGCCATGCTTCCTCGGGTAAGGGCTCGTCAGAAGTGAGGGTTTCTGCTCCGCCCACACTGGTGCCCCATAAACCTTTGTTAATGGAATATTTGGATTGTGCCCAATCGAAATCAAAGCCGTGATCTTGCAAAAATTTCACTTCTTGCTGTCGGCTTAACTGCTGGTCACGAATGGGGGTAATGATTTCTAAGTCAGGTGCGATTACGTTGAATACTAAGTCGAAACGTACCTGGTCATTACCTGCTCCGGTACTACCGTGGGCTATGGCGTCGGCTTCGATACTTTTGGCATATTCGGCGATAGCTACAGCCTGAAAAATGCGTTCCGAGCTTACTGATAGCGGATAGGTGTCATTCTTCAGCACGTTGCCGAATATCAGGTATCGGATGACATTCTGGTAAAACTCCTTGGTTTTTTTAAGTGTTTGATGCGAATCCGTACCCAGTGAATAGGCATGTTCTTCAATGTCCGTGAGTTGCTGTTCGGTGAACCCTCCGGTGTCGACCAAGACCGTGTGTATGTTGGCTTCAAAGGTTTCTTGCAGGTACGGTACGCAGTAAGAGGTATCGAGTCCGCCGCTGAAGGCTAGTACAATTTTTTTCTTGTTACTCATTGGTAATAGGGTTTAATGGTTCTTAAAGAAAGTGGTTTGAGGATGTCTATTAAGCTGATGTAGGTAAGGCTGTTATCAGCTCCGCCGGTTTTTGGTGTCTTCTTCCTTATTGGGATCGTAGAGCATGCCGGTACAAAGGCAGTCTTTGCGATCTTCGCTGGTCAGGATATCGTAATTGGGACAGCTTTGGCAACCCTTCCAGAACTCCTTATCCTGGGTAAGTTCGGAGAAAGTGACTGGCTTGTATCCCATATCAGAATTGATTTTCATCACCGCCATACTTGTTGTAATTCCAAAAATTTTGGCTTTTGGATATTTCTGGCGCGAAAGCTCAAAAATTTGCCGTTTGATACGCCTGCCGAGTCCCATCTTACGATAATGAGGATGAACGATGAGTCCTGAATTAGCAATGTAGTTGTCGTGACCCCAGTTTTCGATGTAGCAAAAGCCGGCTAGTTTGTAAATGTCCTCGTCAATGGCAATAACCGCTTTGCCTTCAGAGATCTTGTTTTTTATATATTCTGGAGCACGTTTGGCAATCCCAGTGCCGCGCTTTTTGGCAGCCTTTTTCATGAGATCGCAAATTTGATCTGCGTAACAGAGATGATCAGTGTCAGCTATGGTAATAGAAATATCCATCGTACGGCGATGTTTAATACAGCAGCGATACAGGTATTCGCTGGTAGAAATAAAAAGTTTAAAAAATGAGGGGACGAGAGGAGAGGTACATTAGCATGTACTCTCCTATTGGAGAGTTATTTTTGAGCCCGAAGGGCCCGTCGCCGTAGACGAAAGCGGAACGTAGAAATGCCTGCAACAGATTGGCTGTCGCTGGAAGAAATGATATGTGTTCCGTTTCCTTTCATGGTGCGCTAAAATGGATGGTTCTGAGCAAAAAGGCAAATATCAATTTGATTTGTTATGAAAATGTGTTTTAAAGCTGCTAAAATGGCCTGTAAACCGAGCATTAAAGAACCTGTTTTCAGTGATATGATCAGACCATATAAACATAGAAGACCGAAATAAATAGCATTTTACATGTGGTTATATTAACAGTTTTTCTAAAATTTAAAGCCCGTCACTTTTAAAGTGATTCTCATTTAATGCACCACCTTTAATGTGTAGAATTTGTGTCAGGTTTAGCAAGCAAGTGGCAAATTGTTTCGACAGTTTAATTTTGATAGAATGTAAAACTCTTATTGATCAAGAGATGTAAAAAACTTCTTTGTTAAAAACTATAAATCCTTTTGGGCGTTTTACGGCAAAATAATTATATATCCGTTTATGAGCTCTACAAAATTCAAGCAGGCACAACAGGCGCTCCAAAAATACTGGGGATTCCCTTCCTTTCGACCGGGTCAGGATAAGGTGATTCAATCGGTACTGGATGAAAAAAACACTTTGGTGCTTTTCCCAACAGGGGGAGGCAAGTCGTTGTGTTACCAGGTGCCTGCTACCGTTCTGGATGGATTGACAATCGTCATTTCGCCGCTGGTGGCTTTGATGCAGGACCAGGTTGAGCAGCTTAATGATCGAGGAGTTTCGGCTACATTTGTGAATAGTACGATTTCGTCTTGGGAAATTGAGCAGCGATTTGCCAATGCCCGAAATGGCATGTACGATTTGCTGTATTGTTCACCGGAGCGGCTGAAAACGCCGCTTTGGGAGGCTGAAATGCCTAAATTGGATATTGATCTTATCGCCATTGACGAGGCGCACTGTATATCGGAATGGGGGCACGACTTTCGACCAAGCTACCGAGAAATTCGTCCTGCTTTAGAAGATATCGCAGATGAAGTAACCTGGGTTGCTCTGACGGCAACTGCCACGCCGGAAGTTCGGGATGACATTCAAAAAAGTTTGGAACTGGAAGATCCCGTAATCGTCTCTAAAGGGTTTGATCGTCCAAATCTTAAATGGTGGGTTGTCGAAACCCAGAAAAAAGACAACAAGCTTTTTAAGGCTGTTCAGCAAGCTGCTTCCAAGGGTTCTGGACTTATATACGGGGGAACCCGAAGAAATTGTGAGGAGTTGTCTCAAAAAATTGAACAAAAGCTGGGAATAAAAACAAAGGCCTACCATGCGGGAATTGATTCGGCCGACCGGCAACAAATCCAACAAGAGTGGATTGATGGCACTACCCCGCTAGTGGTAGCAACAAATGCGTTTGGGATGGGCATTGACAAAAGTGACTGCCGCTATGTTATTCATTATGAGATGCCATATTCTTTGGAATCGTATTACCAGGAAGCGGGCAGGGCAGGACGAGATGGCGAAGAAAGTTTCCCCATTTTATTATTTAAGGAGGCTGATGCTATTATTGCAGAACAAAGAGTTAAAGATTCCTATCCGGGTAAAGAAGAACTGCAGAAGGTGTATGATGTACTATGTGATGAGTTGAACTTGGCAGTAGGATCTGAAATGGAAGAGTGTGAGGAGGTTTCGGTGCAGGCCCTCGAGAAGCGATCAGGGTTGCCCCGTCGAAAAGTGGGAACTGCTCTGGACGTGCTTAGTCAGTTGGGGGTTATTGAGCTTATTGAATACATCACTCCACAGGTCGGTGTGCATTTTATTGTTAGTCAGGATTATGTGCATGATCAAATTAACGGCCTGGAAAATCAGCAGAAAGCGGAGTTTTTGGATGTTCTTTTTCGTCAATTTGGAGGAGAGGCATTTGGGAAGATGAAGTACCTGGAGTTTGATTATATCCAGAAAAAACTGGGGATTTCGGCTAATGCCGTAAAAAAGGGATTGCGGGTTCTTCAGGATCGCGATCATATATTAAAGTATGAATCTATTGGAGAGCTGCCATTGATTAAGCTGATGGAGGAACGGCATCCTAATTTATCTTTAAGTACGGATAAGCTGGAAAAGCATCGCAATAATTTATTGCAAAAGCTGGAATACATGAAGGGCTATATTTCAACTGATAACTGCCGGGAAGTTTATATTCGTCATTATTTTGGAGAAGAAAATGTAGAGGCTTGCGGACATTGTGATAATTGTTTGAACAGTAATGAGGCTACTGTTCCCGTTAAAAATGAAGAGATACGTCAAATCAGAAATGTACTCAAAGAAGGTTCACTGTCGTTTGCGGAGATTGCAAACCGTGTTGGCTGGAATAAAGATCGAACCAAGCGCTTGCTGAGCTATCTGCTTCGGGAGCAAATGCTGACAACTAAGGGAGATGAATACGCCTTGAAAGATTCCTAGATCATTTCGTTTTGGTTACTTGGGCAGTTGAATCTGAGACCTGATCCATCTTTAAACGTTCAATTGCTTTTTCAATACGAGCTTGCTGCTTCTTGGGAAATTGTTGGTAGTAGTTGTGGCTTTGAACAAACACAGAATCTGTAACTTCATACTTTTGAAAAACTTCATCAGTGAGTGAATCGACTGTCAGGCTATCCAGCGAGTTGGTTTCCCCGTAAGATCGCACGAGCTGCAGCTCTACCATCAGGTTGATATATTTGTCTTCGTCAATGAGCTGATTGGGTTTTGAAGTATGATCCGAACAGCCCAGCACTGAAAACAATAATAGAAAAATAAGAGGAGCGAGCCACTTCATCTATTGATCTTCCGGGGCCTTGGGATTTAACGGTCGCATGGTGATATCATTGATCAGGAAGTTATCAGGTGTTTCGAGAACATTGATCAACACCTGAGCTACTTCTTCAGGTTGCATCATATTTTCATGGGTATCGGTGTCTTTATCTCCAAAGAAGCTGGTGGCAATAGAACCCGGGTAAAAACAGGTGACTTTTATACCGTCGTACCGAACTTCTTTAAAGAGAGCTTCGCTAAATCCTCGAACACCAAATTTGGACGCATTGTACCCGGTCATTTTGGGATTGCCAATTTTGCCGGCTATTGATGCAATGTTGATAATATGACAGATCGATTTCTTTTCTTTCATCAGGGGTACAATCTTCCGAGTCATGTAGAATGTTCCAGACAAGTTTGTCTGTACCATGGCTTCCCAATCCTCTAACGGGAGCTCATCAACATCGGCAAATCGACCCAAGCCCGCGTTGTTAATAAGGATATCAGGTTGATGATCGCCCGAAAAAGTTTTATCGATCCATTTCTCGATGGCATCATGGTCGGTGATATCCATGGTAACAGGTTTGAACTGGTCCCCGAGCTCCTGTTGTACTTTTTTGAGCTTATCGGTGCTGCGAGCCATGCCAAAAACAGTAGCTCCTTTATTTATTAGAGCCTGAGAAAAATCAATTCCAATGCCACTGCTTGCGCCGGTAACAATGGCGGTTTTAGCATTTATATCCATAATAGTTTCCTGTTAATATCCTTTAAATTAATTTTTACTGTCAATCTTGTATAACAAAATTATTCGGCAACAGATTCGCTTTCTTCTTCCGCCACTTCGGAATTATTAAGCCGATCCTGAATAAGAGCATTAACCATATCAAGAGCCACTTTGTTTTCCCCACCGTGTGGAATAATGATATCGGCATAGCGTTTTGTGGGTTCTACGAATTCAAGATGCATGGGACGGACATACTTTTGGTATTGGGAAAGTACATGCTCAAGCTCCCGATCGCGTTCTACAATGTCACGCTGAATACGCCTCAGTAGCCGGATGTCATCATCAGTATCAACATAGAGTTTTATGCTCATCAGGTCACGCAGTTCCTTTTCGGTGAAGACGAGTATGCCGTCAACTAAAATAATTTCTTTGGGCTCAGCCAGGCGGGTGTCTTCTTTGCGAATATGTTTGGTGAAATCATAAATAGGAATTTCAACCTGGTAGCCTTCCTTCAGGGCTTCAATGTGACGAATCATCAACTCGGTTTCCAGCGAAGAGGGATGATCAAAATTTTGCTGGGTGCGTTCTTCAAATGATAAATGTTTAAGATCTCGGTAATAGGAATCGTGTTGGATGAGGAGAATATCTTCTTCACCAATAGCATCGATAATATGCTGAACCACAGTTGTTTTACCGGATCCGCTGCCACCTGCAACGCCAATTATCAGAGGGTCCAATATAAAATGATTTTAAAATTATGGATTACCATTTCCTTCCTTGTAATTCCTGATAGCTCGAAAAATGGCGGAAGCAATATACGTCTGTCCGCGATCGGAAGTTAAATAACGCGCCTCACTGGGGTTGCTGATAAAGCCAGTTTCAACAAGTACAGCAGGCATTGAAGCGTGATACAGCACTACAAATCGTCCCTGTTTTACCCCACGGGAATGACGCTGGGCTCGCTCGTCAAACTGATATTCCATCATTCCCGCAATTTGTTCACTGGCTGCGATATAACTGCTATTTGCCAATTCATAAACTAACAGTTCTTCCTGACTTAATTCACGCTGTTCGGTATCATTATTGGGTCGGACTACCTTGTTTTCACGTTTCATCACTTCCAGGGCGGATTCACTACGCTCCAGTCCTAAAAAATAAAGTTCGGTTCCATACGGTTGGTGCGACGAGTGGGAGTTACAATGTATTGATATAAACAGATCGCCCTCAGCTTCGTTTGCAATGCTCCCGCGTTCTTCAAGCTCGATAAATTTATCGGTTTCGCGGGTATATACCACTTTGACATTAGGCATATACTCATTGATATAGCCACCCACCTTTTTTGCAATATCGAGGACGATATGTTTCTCTTTGACATTTCTGTGACCGATAGATCCGGGATCGTGACCGCCGTGACCGGGATCAATGACAACTACATCAAACTTCATCTTTTTTCTTGTTTGATCGTAGTCGTTGTCTTGATAATTGCTTTGACCGCTGCCGTTTCCCTCAAGTAGGTTTTTTTCGGTGATTGTAAAACTTGACCAGATAATGGGTTCAGTATCTTTTGTGAGATACTCTAACTCTGTTTTATCCACTTTGGTAAGTCCCAGCAGAAGGTCATTACTATTACCGTCGTGATACGCCTTGCCATCGTAAAACTTGCCTTCCGTAATGTAAATGTCTATGCCTATACCATTAGGAATGTCGTAAAAGCTTATTTCATCAAAAGCGGAAGAGATATTTGGCAATTCGATATCGGAGGTGTCGATATTCTCTTGGTAAAGAGTCATCTGTATCAGGTCCACATCGGGCTGATATACTTGAAAAGAGTCAACAGGTTGTTTGAGATGAAATCGAACAACTTGCCCTTTACCATCGCTGCGTTCTGCCGTGGAAACCATTTGCAGCGGATTATCTTGTGCCTGGATGGGCTGGGGTATCCCAATACTTAAAAAGAGACAGCCTATCAACAGTGACCATAAAAGTCCACATTTTGAAGGGGCGTTCAAGTATTTTAAAATGGGATCGATCACCTTACATTTCATTGTGATGCCAGAGAATATTTTGATCGAAATTAACTAATATTTGCTCAAGAAGAAAAAGCGATTATTGCCATGATTCGCAATGAGTAACGGTAAGTAATAATTTGTATTTCACTATATTTTAATCAAATTGTGGAAAATTAAATTAACGAAGGTACTTCTATTGGATCGTCAAGAATTTAGGGATAAGCTACGAAAGGAGATCGAAGCAAACCTGCAGGCGCATCTTGCCCAATATATTGAGGCGCGATTCAGTGATTTTGATCAGATTCTGAGATACTTTTCGGCTGTTGAACGCAAGTATGCATCTGAAGATGCTATAAAACAAGGGTTTTCCGGCATTTTAAATAAAATTGAGGGCACTCTTTCCGATCAAGAAAGCGAGAGTATTTTAGCGGCGTATTTGTCAACTGTTGATCAGATCCGTAATGTGTTTCCCGATGATCAAGTATGGAAACAGCAGGAAGAACGATTTACTTTACAGCAGGAAGATTCGGTCTGGGTGGCGATCGGCAAGCATGGGAAAAGCACTGCCCGCGGTTTTGCAAAATTTGGGTATGAGAGTATCCAATTCTTAAAGAACATTTTTTCAGGTAACAAGAAAGCGTATCCCCAATGGGAGCAAAAGATCCCTTTAGATAAAGCAGTATGCTATCATTTATTGGATAATGAGTCTGCTTTGGAATGGGGACACTTCCTTGAACGCGTACAGTTAGAACTGATTAGAGATATTGAGGATCTTTTAGTTAGAGAAGCAGAGAAGCAGAAAGAGTTGGATTTAAGTGTATTTATATCGGATCAGAAGAATAAGTTAGAGGAGAAAAAGGCCGATCTGCTTAACCAAGTGAAGCATGTGTTAAATAGTAAGCAGTCTCAAATAATTAACGACATCGAAAAAGTCGGAACCCTGGAATGGAATGGGGCATTTTTTGATGAAGAACGACTGCAAACGACAAGAGAAAAAATAAATGCCCGGTACCGGACACAAAAAGAGCAATGGCAGCTTGTACAGCAACTTTACTTTGAGCGAACCCAGGATGTGGTTCAATTTTTGAAGCTACGATCCGAAATTAAAGAAGAGATTTTAAAATTTGAGGGAGCCTTTGAGGATATCTTTCAAGAGTCACTACAAGCTCCGCTCAGGGAGTTTTCCGCGGATCTTGAGGAGGCGATTAGCAAAGTTGGTCAGGGAGCTACGGCGGAAGAATTACGGTCACTCCATGAAAAACTTACTACTTTTGTGGATGAGAGACTCATCCAACCGATTCAGAAACTGTTGGATAAACGTATTTTATCAGATAAAACGGAACATCTGTTTGAGGATCTGTTGCTGAAGGTTGGACAGTTTCCGCAAGAAGCACAACTCGTTTTTGATGCTAAGCTTGACAAGAATCCGCCTTCGGTAAACCAAGAGGAAGTGGAATGGCGGCAACTTGTTATTCGGGCTCTCAGGGAGTTATTCATGAAGCCGTTGCAGCCGGCTGACCAGCAATACGAGCAGTTTTTAACTCAAAATCTGGAAGAGATTACTGAAGTTAAAAATATAATAACAGTAAATTTTGATTCGGCACTCGAAGCCAGGGATGAAGATGTGGCTGAGAAAGAAGATCCCACAAAAGTGGTCGGCGAAGCACTGCAACGTATTTTGTCAAAGGTTCAGGAACTAACTGATCAGGCAAATGAAAAGTGGCAACAGGTCAATGATGCTATTGATTCAGGTAGTAAAGAGTTCTTTTCTTCCTTGTTAGCTTTGTTGCACGAGGGTGATTCTAAGCAGCTTCAGCTGCTGAACGCTAAATATACGATGAAGGAAAAAACAAAGGATTGGCAAACCGTCTTAGACTCACGATGGGCGCGAGTTGAGGATCGGCTGATGTTATGGAGCCGATTTGTCTGGAAAAAGCTGAAAACATATGGTATCGACCTCAAAGCGTTTTTGGGTTTTAAGGAGCAGGAGATTCAGGAGTTGAAACGGTCAGATATTGCTACCTATCTTTCTGAAACGGACCAGAAAATGAAAGAATTGCCCTATATCTACAGGCGTTTGTTTGACTTTCATTCGCTGGCTGATAAACGATTCTTTGAGCCTGCACAGGAATCGATCCTGACTTTTAATAGGGCATATGAGCAGTGGCAAAATAAGTTCCCCACAAATTTTGCTATTATAGGTGAAAAAGGCAGTGGAAAATCATCCTTTCTCAGCTTGATGGCAGATTCTGAGCTTGACGACGAGCAGGTAGAAATTGTTGAGTTTACTAAGACCATTTGGGAAGAGGAACAGCTCGTAAATAAAATAGCAGGGGTATTGGAGGTTGGATCTCCTCAGACAATCGAAGAACTGGTAGCATCTATAAATGACTCTAATAAACGCAAAGTAGTCGTTTTGGAGTCAATACAGAATTG
The DNA here is from genome assembly GCF_058386955.1 of Fodinibius sp. GM21. Classification (NCBI taxonomy): domain Bacteria; kingdom Pseudomonadati; phylum Balneolota; class Balneolia; order Balneolales; family Balneolaceae; genus Fodinibius; species Fodinibius sp. GM21. The sequence continues at coordinate 188,166 of NZ_JBYEIQ010000004.1, forward strand.
TTTTGTCCGTAATATCAATGGTTTTAAAGCTGTTGAGAAGTTATCATATCTTATCTCAGAGACGCGCAGTAATATTTTCTGGATGGTCAGTTGCTCTCGTTACGCTTGGTCGTTTTTGAATAAAGTATTACAAATCAGCGAATACTTTTCTCATATAAGTAAGAGTGATTCGCTAAACGAAGAACAGGTCAAGCATATAATTTTAAGCAGGCATCAGGCCAGTGGATATTCCCTTTATTTTGAACCAGATGATCAAATACGACAATCGCGCACCTATCGAAAACTAAAAGATCAGGAACAAGAGGCTCAGGAACACCTGAAGAAAGATTATTTCGAGAAGCTCACAAAGCTGGCTGAGGGGAACCCATCTATTGCGATGATATTCTGGATACGATCCATCCGGGAGTATGACGAAACGTATTTCTATGTACAGCCCCTTGAAGTAACGTCTGTAGAGATGATTGAGGATTTAAACCCGCAGGTGCTGTTTGTACTGGCTGCTTTTGTATTACATGATACGTTATTGGATAAGGAGTTGGCAATGGTTATGAATATGACGCTGGAGGAAAGCAGGCTGCTGCTAAATCGGTTGCGGTCGCGTGGCATGTTGGTAGAAAAAAACGAGTCGTATACTATTAATCATTTAATGTACCGGCAGATTGTACGGGTGCTCAAAGAACGAAATATAATTCACTTGGGGTAATAACGGTATGTATAGAATTGTAAAGATATTTCTACTTTCGGGGATAATCTTTTTGGGATTATCTGATGTTGGCCTGTCTGCCCAGCAAGATACGGTCGCCCAAAAGGCTGATACATTGGTGGTTATTAGTCCCATAGAAATTGATACGACGCAGATTGATACGGTTAAAATTGACACGGCCCGCAATGACACAAGCTCAAATTTAAATCAAGTTGGAGAAGATACTGGCAAGGCTCTATCGGAAATTGAAAATCTTATTTCCGTGGGGGTAATACTGGCAATTATCGTTGCATTAATTATCACCTATTTTCTAAACCGATTTGTGGTTTTAGTGTTAGAGAACCTGTCTGAGAAGTTTACCAGCTATCGACTTGGGATCAAACGCATGGTGCCTGTTGTGCGATTGGTAATTTGGACTTTTGCGATATATATCATAATTGCGGGTATTATTAATCCTCCCTTGAGTACTATAATCACGGTGTTAGCATCGGTGGGTATAGCTGTGGGATTTGCCGCTCAAGACATCCTGAAAAATATCTTCGGGGGATTTATCATTATCATGGATCGGCCATTCCAAGTGGGGGATAAAATTCAGGTTGCTGAGCATTATGGCGAAGTGCTGTCGATTGGGCTGCGATCCAGTCGAATTGTTACGCCCGATGACTCTGTAGTAACGATTCCCAATAGTGAACTGATGAATAAGGCGGTTTCAAATACGAATTCCAGTGCTTTGGATTGCCAGGTGGTGGCAGAAATATTCTTGCCGATGGATGTAGATGTAGATGCCGTTAAGCGAATTGCTTATCGTGCCGCTGTTTCATCCCGATATGTATATTTACAAAAACCGATTACAATCATTGCATTGAATGAAGTACACGAAGAAAATTTCGTGCTCAAGCTTCGGGTGAAAGCCTATGTTCTTGACATCAGGTACGAATTTCCTTTTAAAAGTGATATGACAGAATTGATTTTGAGTGAACTAAAACAACGCGATATGCTTCCCAAACAAAAGTATATTGATGAATCCTAAATCCTGTAACCTAAAATATTGATAAATATGAAATTTACATTAACTAAAGTGTTAGTACTGCTGACAATTGCCGGTTTTCTGGTAAGCTGTCAGGGTATGGAAAGTAAAGAAAAGATGTCGATTGATGATCGTCTGAACCAATATACCGAATTTACCCTGACGGCAGATGTTTCATCTCTTAGCGACAATCAAAAAGAAATTATTAAGCTGCTTATTGAGGCCGGAAAGGCTATGGATGAAGTATTCTGGGAGGAAGCCTATGGCAATAAGCAAACGCTTTTGAATAATATATCTGAGAAAGAACAGGAGTTTGCCCACATAAACTACGGTCCCTGGGATCGGTTAAATGGCAACGAGCCTTTCATTGATGACGTTGGACCAAAACCCGAAGGCGCCAATTTTTATCCGCCCGATATGACCAAAGAAGAGTTCGAGAATTGGGATTCCGAAGCCAAGGATGATCTTTACACGTTGGTGAGAAGGACCGCCAATGGCGGGTTGACAACCATTCCGTATCACGAAGCTTTTGCTGAACAGCATCAGTTGGCTGCAGATAAACTGAAAGAAGCGGCCGAGCTGGCCGAGAGTGAAGGACTTAAGAAGTATCTGAATCTCCGTGCTGAAGCTCTCCTTACTGATGATTACCAGGAGAGTGATATGGCGTGGTTGGATATGAAAGACAATACGATTGAAGTGGTGATTGGTCCCATTGAAACCTATGAAGATCAGCTTTTTGGCTATAAAGCGGCCCATGAAACCTTTGTGCTTATTAAAGATAAAGAGTGGAGTAATCGTCTGTCGAAATATGCGGAAGTCCTGCCCGAACTTCAGGATGGGTTACCTGTTCCGGAAGAATACAAACAGGAGACGCCGGGTCGGGATTCTGACCTCAATGCCTATGATGCTGTTTACTATGCCGGGGACGCCAATGCGGGGTCAAAAACCATAGCTATAAATTTGCCTAACGATGAAGAAGTCCAGCTCGAGAAGGGAACCCGTCGACTGCAATTAAAAAATGCAATGCGGGCCAAATATGATAAGATTTTGGTACCTATCTCTGAAGTTCTTATTGCTGAAGATCAGCGGCAATACTTGACTTTCGATGCGTTTTTTGGCAATACGATGTTCCATGAAGTAGCTCATGGACTTGGAATCAAAAATACCATCAATGACAAGGGGACAGTTCGTGAGGCGCTCAAAGAACATGCTTCGGCGCTGGAGGAAGGCAAGGCCGATGTGTTAGGATTGTATATGGTTTCAGAGCTGCGCGAAGATGGCATGGTCGATGAGGGAACTATCGAAAACAACTATGTAACCTTTATGGCCAGCATTTTTCGCTCCATCAGGTTTGGCTCATCCAGTGCACATGGTAAGGCAAATCTTATTCGGTTCAACTATTTTAAAGAACAAGGTGCTTTCAGTTATGATGAAGAGGCCCAGACCTATCGCGTAAACTTTGATAAAATTGCTGAGGCAACCGATTCTCTTTCCAATAAGATCCTGACCCTTCAGGGTGATGGGGATTATGAAGGTGTTGCAACATTTGTAGAAGAATATGGCACTGTAGGTGATCAACTGAAGCAGTCTTTAGATCGATTATCTGAGCAGTCTATTCCCGTCGATGTGACATTTAATCAAGGCGTGGATGTGCTTGGATTGGAGTAGATTGTTATTTATGGAAGAAGTCCAAAAAGGGGATGCAGAGATGCGTCCCTTTCTTTTTGTAAAAAACATTTTATCGAAAGGTTGACTATGATCTTCCAAACATTTACAATGCTTTTAAGTGACCCACCTTTAATCCTAAATAAGGAGGTTTGAATATGGAAGAAAACGCCTTTCTAGAAGCAGCAGAAAACGGAGACTTAGAGACCGTAATACAGTATTTGGAAAATGGTGCCGATGTAAATACCAGTGATGAGCACGATCGGACAGCATTGATGAAAGCAGCCAAGCACGGCCATTTAGACGTTGTTCAATATCTGCTTGATCATGGTGCAGAAGTAAACACCCGTGATAACAGGGGGACGAGTGCATTGTACTGGGCATCCAGTAACGGCTATGATGCAATAGTGCAACTGTTAATACAACACCATAGTGATGTTAGTGTAATGGATGATCGCGGTTGGACAGCTAAAGATCAGGCCAGCTCTCACGATTATGAGGGTATTGTTAACATGTTGGAAGAAGCTGGAGCGTAATACCTTAATTATCATTTTATTTCAAGCCTGTTCTGTAATAGAGCAGGCTTTCTTATTTATAACTAAGAAGCATAAAGGAGGAATATCGTTGGTTCTTTGTGTATAGAATCGATGGATTCTTTTCGCCAGTCCGATATTTTTTGGGAGACAATTTGCTCATCCGGCAACGTCAAATTGGTAGCCGTACAAAAACGAGTGGTGGGTTCACAATAGCGGGTGACATCCTCGACTACCTTGTTATTTCGATGCGGAGCTTCCATAAAAATTTGCGTACCACCTGATGATTTTGACTCTTTTTCTAACTGCTGGATGGCCGCTTGACGTTTATTTTTATCAATAGGCAGATAACCGTGGAAGGTGAACTGCTGGCCATTAAAACCCGATCCCATCAGCGCCAGCAAGATGGAAGAAGGTCCCACCAGCGGTTGAACTTTGATCTTGCAGTCATGCGCCATTTTGATAAGTTCCGATCCGGGATCTGCTACAGCGGGACATCCGGCCTCAGAAAGCAAACCTGCATCCTTTCCCTTTTTTAGAGGGTCGAGGAATGAAGTAATTTCGTGGATTGGGGTCTTTTTATTGAGCAGCAGAAATTCAATTTCATATTCCGGAATAGTATTTCCAACCCATTGAAGGTATCGTGCTGCCGTCTGTACATTTTCTACGATAAGTACCTCCATCCGCCGAATAAGATTTAACACATATTCGGGGATGGTATTATTTTCAGGTGTTTTGCCGAGCGTATTGGGAATCAGGTAAAGAGTACCTTTCTCAGAATCTGATGGAGCCATAACAAATTAATCTACTCGTTCGATGACAAATTCTTCTTCCGGTTCATTCATCTTTTGATTAGCAAACCGATGAGCTACGAGTCCGATAAAGAACGTTATCAACAAAGCAACACCTGCCATAAGCGCGTTTGTCCAGATAAGATTTTTATGCGTTTCATATGTGGGCATTAGCACAATTTCCTGCATGGCGCCGGGCTGGTAGCGAATGGGAACTACGCGGATATCTTGCAAGCCGCCTGCCATCTCGACCGGTAGCGAAAGCTTACGCTCAATTTCCTGGCCGTCGGCGGTAGTAAATTGCAGTACGATATATCCATTTGTTTGAGCAGCAATTTGTTTGAGTTCAAATTCATTGACTTCAGCGGTGTAACTGTTACCATTTTCATAGGTATCAGTAATGCCGTAATAAACCAGTCCCTGATGCAGGGTCAGAAAAAGAAAAGCGGCGGGTAAAAGCCAAAAAAGATACAGGTATTTGTACTTATTCATTGTATCAAAAATGCAAAATGTTTAATAGAAGAATGCATAGTAAATCACATAAAACCAGCTAAAAAGCCCGTGGATAATAGCCCACAAAATTGATTTATTGACCGACCATGAGATGGTTACCGCGAGGGCTGTACCCAACGTGATACCGCCTCGAACAGTTTCGTTAACTTTGTCTGATTTTGCCATGATGGCACCTTGTTTGATTTGTGGTTGACTGTCCGCAATGTAAGACTATTTGCTGATTTCCTGAAGCGTAGCTTGGCGTAATGCGGGATCCCACATCATGCGTTGCTGATAATCCTGATGCATCAGGTTGCTGCTCATGTGAAACCAAAAGGCCACTTGCAGCGAGTCAAAAAATACTGCTTGTCCGAATGGCTCTTCCGAATAAACAGAGGCGCCATAGTCCATGCCGTTCAGCAGTCCAAGTCTGTTGTCATAAATGGCACCATAATATTTAAAATCATTGTTTAATCCTTGCTCTTGGTAGGGCCAATCCATAATTCCCTTTACTCTTTCTGAAACAGAGGCGGAGATAAGCTTGTTTTTTTGAAGCTGAACCATGAGCTCTGTTAATTCTTTCCCAGTAGATTTTGGAAAGAGGCTCAGTATATTTCGTCGTTCTTTAAAGCCGATGCCCAATCCTTGTTCTTCCTCAAAGAGTTTTGTTACCCGATCGTGGAATTCATCATCCGTTCTAAAGCGGTTGGCATTATTTAAAACTTTTGACCGAAATTTACTTTTGGATAAGGCTGAAAGTTTCTCAAAGTGAGCATCAAACTCATCCTCGGCTAAATCGGGATGTAGGGTAATGTATAATCCCGAAAAGGGCAGGGGTGGATCGGTAGATTCTAGCTCAAGCAGATCGAAAGTTTTTTCAATTTCTTGTTGACCTAATTGATAATATAGAAAATCTGATATTGCCAAGTCGTTATAAATAATAGCGATCTCCAAAAGTTCGCTGAGCGGGACTTTCCCATCATTTGTAATGACATTTCTATTTTGGAGAGCGGTTTTGGCATCATCGTGATGGGACTCATCAATATAAGGGAGTAGGAAACGGTCTGTATTCTCAAGTGGAATCAATGCATCGGGATTGATTTGCCCATCTTCAATCAATCGGGCATAGGTAGTAATAAGGAAGAAGTTTGAGAGCGTCCCCATCGTGCGTGGTATATTTGCCCGGTAAGCAATAGTTGTATCAGGATTAGCCACAGATCGTGATACAATAGTCGTGTGCTGTGGATTTGATCCAATATATTGAGTGAGTCCTTTGAGCGAAGTAGCCTTGGAAACCCATTCCTGCCCCTCTTGCAGATCACCGCTGTTCTTATAAAGTGTTTTTAGGGCGTCCAGGTTAAATCCAAAAACGACAAAAAAGGTGAGGATGAGGGTGCCCAAAAAGACGCCAATAAATTTCAGAATGCGCATGAAGAGATGTGAGTAATTCCTGTTTTTAAATCACTTCAAATATACGGAAACTCATCTCCTAAATCAGCAAATAATAATTCAGATGTGAGAAGTGAAACGGCAAACGATCAGCTTTTGCCGTTTCACACTTGCCCTCTATCAGCTCACAAACTGCATCATAATAGCACAGATGTAGGCTGCGTATGTTCCGGCAGCGTATCCCAAGACCGCCAAAAGTACACCAACAGGAGCTAGGGCCGGGTGAAAGGCCGAAGCAACAATGGGCGCTGAGGCAGCACCTCCAACATTGGCTTGACTACCTACTGCAATAAAGAAGAACGGCGCGTTAATGATCTTAGCCACGATAAACAAAATGATGACGTGAATGATAATCCAGAGCAGTCCAATGAGGAAGAAGCCTGGACTTTCGAAGATAGCCATCACGTTCATTTTCATTCCAATCGTAGCAACCAGGATGTACAGAAATAAGCTTCCAATTTTTGAAGCGCCTGCTCCTTCAAGCTCACGAGCACGAGTAAAGGAAAGGGCTAGTCCCCCGGTAGTAGCAATAACAATAATCCAGAAAAATTCTGAATCCAGACTTAAATTGCTAAGCTGGGGAAAGTTTTCTCCAATCCAGGGAGCAATGCCGTCGGCACCGAGATGACCAATAGCTGTGATTACAAAGCCAACAGCTACAATTGTTGTAATGTCAGCGAGTGTAGGAATTTTCGCCACGTTGGCACGATAATCTTCGATCTTTTTTCTGAGCTCTGTAATGGGTGAAGCATCTGCTTTAAACCAGGCGTCAATTTTCTCAGAAATACCTGCCCCATACAACAGGAAGGCCAGCCATATGTTCGCAACAATAATATCAACAGTTACCATGGCCGAAAACAGGTCGGCGCTGGGGTCAAAAACTTCGAACATGGCTGTTTGGTTTGCGCCACCGCCAATCCAACTGCCGGCTATGGTTGATAATCCCCGCCATAAGGCGTCGGGCCCGGCTCCTGCAGTCATCTCGGGCGCAAAATAGCTGACTGTAATGAGTGCCAGCGGACCGCCAATCATAATCCCAACCGTTCCCGCTAAAAACATGATAATAGCTTTGGGGCCTAAACCGATAATCCCTTTAAAGTCGATGCTAAGTGTAAGGAGCACCAAGCTGGCAGGGAGCAGGTACCGGGAAGCAACAAAATAGAGGTTGGACTCTTCTCCCGATATCAATCCCAGTGAGTTGAAAATAGATGGAATAAAATAGCAGAGCAGCAGCGAGGGCACGAAGGTATAGAACTTTTGCCATTTGGGATTATCACTGCTTGAGGTGACAAATATGAATGCCAGAATCAGTAACAAGATTCCTAATACGACTGCGTCATTAGTAAAAACAGGAGCTGCAAATAAGGTATACATATTTGGTATTTTTTGAATTGTTAAGCCTGAATCTACATTATATTTGGGTAATTGCGCAAATGGATGAAAATAGACACTGAAAAGGTTATACTTATCACTCACTAAGCGTTAAAGATTAAAAGATAAGTATATGAAATTTGCCGTTATAGGCACTGGGAAAACCGGTGGCAAGGTTGTTGAAATATTAAAGGAGGATCAAATTGTTGGTCCCTTCGATTCTTCAAATAAGCCAACGGTTCAAAAGCTTAAAGAGGCCGATGCTGCTATTTTGTTCGTGCCGGGAGGTGCAGTAGAAGAACTCGCAGCTGCTCTTATCGAGTCAGGAATTCCCGCTGCATGGGGAACGACCGGTTATGATTGGCCGGAGGATTTGGATCGTCAGTTAAAAGAGAAAAATATTAAATGGCTGCAGGCTTCGAATTTTAGTCTGGGGATGAATATTGTTCGCCGATGCTTGAATATTATCGGTCAGAGTTCTTCGGTGTTGGATAATCCGCAGTTTCATATTCATGAGATCCATCACAAACACAAACAGGACGCACCCAGCGGTACGGCAATTTCATGGGAAGAATGGCTCGGCAAGAAAGCAAAGATAACCTCAGAGCGAAAAGGAGATGTAAAAGGAATTCATGAGCTGGAGGTTAAAACAGATGCAGAATCCATTCACCTGAAACACCAGGCTCACGATCGTAAAATATTTGCTCAAGGGGCCATTTGGGCCGCAGAGCAACTTGTTAATGGTGATGTAAATTCGGGGTTTCATGACCTTTCAACTATCTTTGATAACGTAATGCAACAATAATTATGAGTATTGCAGATACAAAACTTTACACAGCATTGGTAACCCCCATGAAAGAAAATGGGGATGTTCATCTCGACAATTTAGCTTCGTTAATCCACAAGCAGAATGAGGCCGGCAACGGCGTGCTTGTTTTGGGCAGCACGGGTGAAGGTCTGGCACTGCCTATGGAAGATAAAAAGCAGGTTGTTAAAACGGCTGCAAGCCTGAATGTAGATGTACCAATTATGGTGGGAGTGGGAGGATTTAATCTCCGTAACCAGATTGAGTGGATAGAGTATTGTCATCAGTTTGATGTGGATTCATTTCTACTGGTGACACCACTCTATGCTAAGCCCGGTCCCAACGGACAGGTTAAATGGTTTAAATCATTGTTGGATGCGGCCGACAAGGAGTGCATGCTTTATAATGTGCCCTCGCGTACCGGTAGCAAAATGAGTCCCTTGGTTCTTAAAGAACTGGCTGATCATCCCAACTTTATAGCCGTTAAGGAAGCAAGCGGGAGCATCGAAGATTTCCAGAACTATCGCAAGACGGCCAAGGATATTATGTTTTACAGCGGTGATGACGGGCTGCTTCCGTTTTTTGCAATGGCCGGTTGCAATGGACTTGTTTCGGTGGCTTCAAATGTTTGGCCTAAAGCTACGCATCAATATGTAGATTGGTGTTTAGATGGCCGCGGTCCGGAACTACTTCCGCTTTGGCAGGAATGTACCGATGCTCTGTTCAGTGGACCTAATCCCGTTCCGGCAAAAGTGTTGCTGCAGGACAAAGGGTGGATAGAAAATGCCACCTTACATCCCCCGCTTACCGAAGAGGATGTGGAGGATATCAGCATCTTGAAAAATGCTGATAACATGATTCAACGCTGGTATGAAGAACATCGTTACTGAGTAACGGGAATTCAGGAAGCAATTAATTTTAAAATAAATTATTTCAAAAACTGATGAGTGATAAGAACTGGGAAGAAATTTTAGATAAACTGGAAACCGGAGAAGTGCGTGCGGCCGAGCCTAAAGGGGATCGGTGGGAAGCAAACCGGGAAGTTAAAGAAGCGATATTGGCATCGTTTTCAGCCGGCAAAAATACCGAGTATTCAGGTATTTATGATGGCTTTGTAGACAAGCATAATTTGCCACCCCGCAGGTTTTCGGCTGATGAGAATGTACGTTTGGTACCGGGCGGATCATCCGTTCGCCGTGGGGCATATGTGGCGGAAAATGTCATTATCATGCCTCCGGCTTATGTGAACGTAGGCGGTTATGTGGATGAGGGATCGATGATTGACAGCCATGCCCTGGTTGGTTCCTGTGCACAAGTTGGCAAAAATGTACACTTGTCAGCAGGAGTACAGTTAGGCGGCGTACTTGAACCCGTTGGGTTATCGCCTGTAGTCATTGAGGATGACTGTTTTATCGGTGCGGGATCGGTAATCGTAGAAGGTATTCTCGTTAAAAAAGGAGCCGTCATTGCGCCTGGTGTGACGCTTTCAAAATCGATACCCGTGTATGATTGCGTAAATGAGGAAGTACTCGGCAAAGGAGCCGATATTCCAGAGCGAGCAGTAGTCGTTCCCGGAACGCGTCCTATGAGTGGCGATTGGGCTAAAGAGCAGGGGCTCAATGTCGCCTGTCCGCTGATTGTAAAATACCGTGACGCTGACAGTGATGCTTCGCTTGAACTCGAAGATGCGCTTCGATGAATAAAAGTTTGATTTCAATGAATGTGAAAGCATATGCGCATCTTAAAATTTGGTGGATCATCGGTTGGCAGTGCTGATGCCATTCGACAAGTAACTGATATCATTAAACAAAAGCAGGACGCCCATCATATTGCGGTGGTGGTATCTGCTTTTAAACAAGTAACCGACTTGCTGGATAAGGCAGTTGCCAAGGCTTCACAGGGGGATGATACGTATCGGGAAATCCTTGAAGAGCTCGAGCAGCGTCATAATTCGGTAATCAAAGAGTTGGTCAGCATTCAGAATCAGAGTCATGCACTGGCCCAGTTCAAGATGATGTTCAATGAGTTGGATGATGTGCTGCATGGGGTGTCGTTGACGCGCGAGCTGACTGAGCGTACCCGTGATTTTGTGCTTGGATTTGGCGAACGTTTCTCAGCTTTTATCGTGAGTCAATACCTTAACGACTGTGGGATTCCGGCTGACTATTTCGATACACGCCAAGTCATCAAAACAAATAAAGAGTTTGGTGCGGCGCGTGTATTGTTCGATGAAAGTTATGATAATATTCGCCAACATTTTATGAAGACAGGTTCCAATACCATCCAAGTCGCTACCGGGTTCGTGGCGTCGGCAACCTCCGGAGAATCTACGACATTGGGACGTGGTGGATCAGACTATACGGCTTCGCTGCTGAGTGCGGCACTTGATGCTGAAGCGGTTGAACTCTGGACTGACATTGAAGGGATTATGACAGCCGATCCCAACAAGGTGAAACGTTATTTTGTAATTCCGCACTTGTCATACGAAGAGGCCATGGAGTTGTCGCACTTTGGGGCCAAAGTAGTCTATCCGCCCAGTTTACAGCCTGCAATGAAGGCTAATATTCCCATCCTGATCAAGAATACTTTTAAACCCAATGAGGAAGGCACTAAAATAAGTGACGAGTCGCTACCCGGTCCATCCATTATCAAGGGAATTTCCTCGATAGATAATATTACGCTTTTGACTGTTCGGGGTAGTGGTATGATCGGGGTTACGGGTATTTCCGCGCGACTTTTTGGGGCTATGGCTGATGCCGGTATCAACATTATTATGATTACGCAGGCTTCCTCTGAGCATACAATCTGCGTGGCCGTGTTACCGGGACAAGCTGAAACTGCACAGCAGGCGATTGAAGAGGAATTTCGCTATGAACTTCGAGATGACATTATCGATGAGGTAAAGGTTGAGAACGAACTCTCGATTGTGGCGGTAGTGAGTGACGAAATGCGTCGCAAGCCCGGTATATCGGGACGTATATTTCAGGCACTGGGCAAGAATGGTATCAACGTGGTTGCAACAGCTCAGGGTTCTTCTGAACGAAATATCTCGATTGTTGTCGACCGAAAAAATGAGACTAAGACGCTAAATACGCTCCACGATGCATTCTTTCTGGCAAATGTAAAAACAGTGAACCTGTTTCTGGTAGGGGTTGGGCTGATTGGTGGAAACCTGTTAAAACTAATTCAGAAACAGGCGAAAAAACTGCTCGATGACTACCATCTTGAACTCAAGTTAACAGGTATATCCAACAGCAAAAAGTTCTTGATCGATGAGGATGGAATTGATTTGGGTGATTGGAAGGATCGCATGCTCAGCGAGGGTGATGAGTCAGATATCGATAACTTTATTGAGCAGATGGCTGGCCTGAATCTCTCGAATAGCATATTCATTGACTGCACGGCCAGTGATGAAATTGCAAATGTTTATACGGATATTCTGGAATCCAATATTTCGATTGTCACGGCCAACAAGAAAGCCAACTCGAGTTCGCTGGCCAAGTACGAAGAGCTCCAGCGACTGGCCTTTAAGCACAATGTTGCCTATCTCTATGAAACGAACGTGGGCGCGGGTCTGCCAGTAGTGGCTACGCTGAAAGAGCAGGTGCTGACCGGCGACGATGTGATGCGCATCGAGGGAGTGTTGTCTGGCACACTGAGCTATATTTTCAACACCTTTGATGGCAGTGAACCTTTCAGTAAAGTAGTAAGAGCTGCGTGCGATAAAGGATTTACAGAGCCGGATCCCCGGGAAGATTTGAACGGACAAGACGTAGGACGGAAATTGTTAATCCTGGCACGTGAAGCAGGCTTAAAGCTGGAGTTTGAAAATATCGATATTCAAAATCTTGTGCCCGAAGAAGCTAGCAACGTGGATACCGTTGATGAGTTTTTTGATATCTTGTCTGACCATGATGATAAATTTACTGAGATGTTTGAGGAAGCGCGTTCCGACGGTAAAAAGCTCTGTTATATCGCGCGATATGAAGACAAAGAAGCAACAGTGAAGCTCGAAAAAATAGACAGTGATCATCCTTTTTATGGGCTAGACGGAAGCGATAACATTGTGTCTTTCAAGACTCAGCATTACCAGAATAGTCCGATAGTGGTGAAAGGGCCCGGTGCGGGTGCCGATGTAACTGCCAGTGGAATCATCGCCGATATTCTGCGGATTAGCAATGCTCCTTCATTCAGGAAAGAGTGGTAATATGAATGATGCCCTGCAGCAAGTCCGAGTATTTGCCCCGGCGTCGGTTGCGAACGTAAGTTGTGGCTTCGATGTGCTGGGATTTTCCCTGGAACAACCCGGTGATGAGATTGTTGCCCGTTGGACAGATGAACCAGGCTTGATTATTGCAAAAATCACCGGTGAAGGGGGTGTGTTGCCTACTTCCATTGAAAAAAATACGGCCGGTGTTGCTGTTCAAAAGTTATTGGCGCATCTGGAATTTGAGCAAGGCATTGAGCTTGAGATCCATAAGAAGATGCCGCTGGGTAGTGGTCTCGGGTCAAGCGCGGCCAGCTCGGTGGGTGCAGTCGTTGCCGTTAATAAACTATTGGGTTTGCCGTTCGACGACCGTGAGTTGTTATCATTTGCAGCTGAGGGTGAGCGCGTGGCTTGTGGCACTGCACATCTGGATAACGTTGCACCCTCGTTGCTCGGTGGCTTCGTTTTAATACGAAGTCAGGACCCTCCGGATGTAATTGAGTTAGATTGTCCGAAACCTCTTTTTGCTACGGTAGTTCATCCCGATATCGAGATCAAGACCGAAGATACCCGCAATATTCTGCGTCGTGATGTACCGCTGCACAAAGCCGTGGATCAGTGGGGTAACGTGGGTGGTTTGGTAGCTGGTCTATTGAAAGGTAATTATGAACTGATCGGCCGATCTTTGCAGGATGTCATCATAGAGCCAATACGGTCGGTGCTGATTCCCGGTTTTGGAGAAGTTAAACAAGCAGCACTCGACGCTGGTGCACTGGGTAGTGGAATATCTGGGTCAGGGCCCTCAATATTTGCTTTGTCGTCCACCGAGGATGATGCTCATAAAGCAGCCAGGGCTATGCAAAATGTATTTCATGGAATGAGGCTCGATAATGAAGCGTACGTCTGTAGGATTAACAAACAAGGGCCTCAAATTTTAGGGGAGCAATAGATGCACTTTATTAGCACAAACGGTAATGCTTCTTCTGTTTCGTTTTCAACGGCAGCACTGCAGGGATTGGCGCCAGATGGGGGATTGTATATTCCGAAAGATTGGCCACAGCTATCTGAAGACTTTTTAGCTGATCTCAGTAGCAAAAGTTTGCAAAATATCGGTGTTGAGGTCAGTCGCCTGTTTGTAAAGGAACTCGATGAACTGCTGTTGCAAAAGATTGTTAATGAAGCGCTCAATTTTGAGGCACCGTTGGTTAATCTGAATAAGACCAAGAAAGTACTTGAGCTTTTTCATGGTCCTACTTTGGCGTTCAAAGATTTTGGAGCACGCTTTATGTCCCGTTTTTTTTCGGAGCTGCAAAGAGAGGCCGATCGGGATTTAATTATCCTGGCTGCCACTTCCGGGGATACCGGCAGTGCAGTGGCGCAGGGATTCCTTGGTGTGGAAGGAATTAAGGTTTGTTTGCTTTATCCCAGCGGCAAAGTGAGCCATATACAAGAGCAGCAGTTGACGACGGCCGGACAAAATGTGACTGCCCTGGAAGTGGACGGAACTTTTGATGATTGTCAGAAGATGGTCAAACAGGCCTTTTCGGATACTTCCTTGAATGAGCAACTGCTGTTGAGTTCTGCCAACTCCATTAATATTGCCCGGCTTCTGCCGCAGATGTTTTATTACCTGCATGCGGTGGCTCAGCTCGACTTTGATCATTCGCCAATATTTTGTGTGCCGAGCGGAAATTTCGGAAATTTAACAGCGGGTCTGATGGCGCAAAAAATAGGCTTACCAGTCTCCGGATTTATTGCTGCTACCAATGCCAACGATGTCGTTCCTACTTATTTGCAAACGGGAGAATTTGAGCCTCAGACCTCTGAGCAGACTATTTCAAATGCTATGGATGTTGGTAATCCCAGCAATTTTGCGCGCATCCGGCATTTGTTTGATGATGATCTGCAGAAAGTTCGACAACACCTGTGGAGTGCTTCTTTCTCGAATGCTCAGACGCGACATGCAATCAAGGAAGTGTACCGGAAATACGATTACCTGATGGATCCCCATACTGCTGTGGGATACTATGCTGCCGAGCAATATTTAAATAATGAGGGAGGATATTTTGGAGAAGATGCTGATACCCCCGTTATCATTTTGTCCACTGCCCATCCGGCTAAGTTTGGGGACGTGATTGAGCCCGTTATCGGAGAACCGGTGCCCATCCCTGATCGGCTGGCAAATTGCCTGGAGAAGCCGAAACAAAGCACTGCCATGGATAATAATTACCGTAAACTCAGGGAATGGCTGTTAAAAAGCTATGAACCTGAATAGTGACTAAAGCCCCTTGTATTCTGAAAAGGCCTTCTTGTTTTTAATATGATAAAAGAACGTTGTTAAACCACGGTGGATTTCATAGCCACAGCTAGCCCTTTTGTGAATGCTTGTATAACTGCTTCAAGAGTATCCGGAGAAGCGCCTTTAGATACCCATTCCTGATCATTGTTTGCCAGTGTTAAAGTTACTACAACCAATGAATCAGTATCAGGACTCAGAATTTCTACTTCATGATTTTTTACTTCCAAATGAAATATGGAGTTTGTTTCTGTACGGATGGCAGACAAGATTGCATCAATTGGGCCCACTCCCTTAGCTTCCGAGATGATTTTTTCTCCTTGCAGATCTAATTTTACTGCTGCTTGCACCAACCCATGTTTGCGCATTGTTAGTTTATAATCAAGAACTTCAACGGGATACTCAAGGTCCAGGTCTTCATTAAATATTAGTGATTGAAGGACTTCAATCTCGTTGTTGCTAAGTGTTTTGCCTTTTTTATTAATCTTGGAAACATACTCATTGTAGAGTTTTTCGTGCTCGTCATCCATCTCGAGGTTTGCCATAAACGTATCACGAGATTTCCCCCATGAATCTTTCTGCATCTCGATAAAGCCAGATTTTATATAGTTTGTTACTTTGTCGATATCGGGAGAAAGGACGGGTGAAGACAAAGAGTGTTTGGCTACCACCTTGGTATCTTTGAGGCCTGATCCGGTAAGCACAAAAAGGCATTTCTTACCCTCAAAAATATCCGGATGGTTTTTGAAAGCAGCCAATGGCAATGCACAGGCCGGCTCGGTAAAATGTCCCTCTTCGACGGCCATTTCTTTTAGTGATTGCAGTATTTCATCCTCACTTACCGTAAAGGCGGAACCATCGGATTCTTCGATACCCAATAAAACTTTATGAAAATCAACGGGATCGGAAGCAGCCACCGACTGCGCCATGGTGTTTACCTGTTTCTTAATGATTTTCTCTTTTTTGAAAATACCTTCAACAACGGGTGAACTTTGCTCGGGTTGGATGGCAATCATTTTTGGGCGTGTAGAAATTTTCCCAGATTCTTTGAGCTCAGAAAATCCCTTCCATATCGCCCCAAAGTTGGTACCGCAGCCCACAGGGACAAAGATATAATCAAAATCATCGCCATTCTGCTCCAGAAGTTCATAAGGGAACGACTTTTGACCCTCTTCACGAAAAACATAATCACCGGCCAAGTAATAGTTGCCGGATTTGGCAAATTCGCGGCAGAGTGCTTCACAGGTACTAAAATCTCCCTTTATACGGATGATGTTAGCATTATAAATAGTAGCTTGAGCAATTTTGGCATCCGTTGTTTTTTCAGGGACAAATACAAAACAGGGAATCTTAAAATAGCAGGCATAAGCAGCTACCGAGGCAGCCATATTTCCCGTAGAGGCAAGGCAGATAGCATCAGCGCCCAGTTCAAGAGCTTTCTGTACCTCGATATAACTACCCCGGTCTTTAAAGCAGCCAGTGGGATGTTCAAATTCGAGTTTGGCCCAGAGATCTGCGTTATAGGTTTCGGACAAGCGATCCAGCTTTTTGAGAGCCGATGGATGAGTTTTCATCGGATCAGGCTTTAACTCCTTCAGCGGATACTGAATATCGTCGGAGGGCTCATCATAATAAACCCGAAGAACACTATCACACTGGGTACAATAGGTGGTTGTTTCTTCTTCTGAGTTTAGGTGGCCGTTGGCTACGCATCTGAGTTGGTAATTAGTTGTCGCACTTGCCATAATAAGTTGGTCCCTAGATTATATTTTGAAACGTATCCTTTATATCAAGATATATTTTGAAAATAGGTGATTCCACCAAGGAATGATATCCTTTTTCAAAATTTAAAACTTTTATTAATTCGTTAACGGAAGAAGTGAAATTTCATCGAAATCCATGTCGAGTTCATCCAAAACCGGTTCTGCAACTTCAGAAATTTCTTCGGGTGAAAGTTCATCCAACCCTTCAATTTCAATGAATAGTGTATTAAGATGTCCGACTACGCTATACCGTGCTTTTTCGGCGTTAAAACATTTGCGAAGGGTATCTACGAGCAGCTCAATATCCTGTTCATAAGCCTCATAATCGGCGTCCTCAAGTTCAGCCATATTGGGATCAGATTTCAAATTCAATTTTTTGGTTTATTGAATAATACGCGTTTAGATGATAGGCAATTAATGGTAGTTGCGAAAGGGAATGATAGATCCTGAACTTATTTCAGGATCTGGTTAATATTAGCCAGAGAGGGCGTCCAGCAGATGCTTGTATTCCGTGATCAACTTTCTGCGAATAGGTTGCGACTTTTCAAAGATGGCCTCTTGCTTTTTCATATACTCCCGACGCCCTTCATCAGTTTCAATTTTTATAGGGGCCAAGCCGAAGTCACGCAGATCGTAGGGACTTGCCTTCATGTCCATAACCCGCGTTTCCACAGCCAGTTCAAAAGCTTCTCTTATGGTATTGCTGTTGATCCACGGATACATTTTGAAGGCCCATTTGTATAAATCCATATTGGTATGCAAGCAACCGGGCTGTTCCATATCAGCAAACTTTTCCCGATTGAGCTCAAATTTATTCTGGGGTTTGGCCTCATCGGTAAAAAAGCGAAATGCATCAAAATGAGTGCATACCAGCGGACGTGATTCTACGAAATTAGCCAATTCTTCTTTCTCCATGCGCAGAGATAGATAATCATGGCGAACCTGATCGGCTTTGTATACCATTGCCCATTCATGCATCCCAAAACAGCCAAAAGACGGTTTTCTTGTTACGGATTGCTCGAGCAGATTTAAAATCCACCGAACAGAAGAAATACGATCTTTATCAAAATGATCGATGTCCAAGAAGGAATCACGGTCAGCTGTTTCCATTTCATCGAACTGCCAATCGTTCGAAGCCCCGTCAATGAGCAAGGTGCCCAGACCCGGTGACCAGCGTTTTAGATAGGAAGGGCGAAAAGCATAGTATTCAAACAGGAAATCGAGCACCGGATCTTTTTTCTGGTGCGATCGTCTTTCCAGGTAATCATCAATGAGATTACTGATTTTTTTATAATGCTCTTTTTTTTGAGTTCGCCATTGGTCTGGCGATAATTGCTTATGTATATATGAAACTTTTTGTTTTTCTCTTACAATCATAGCTCCTAAAATACCAATCTTTTGTTGGATTGATAAGCCTAAAATCGGTATGCTGAGATTTTTAAAACAGAGTAACTTCAGGTAATGACCAATGTTGAAATCCAAAATATAAGCATACTGCGGCAGATCTGGCATTTTGTAGTGCATCTGCGGTGGCACTACCAGCTATTTATTTTGTCGGGTGGATTTTTATTGGGTGGATTTTTAAGTGCTGATTTGGAAATACAGTCATTTCTTGTTCAATTCGGAAATGTTCATTTATTGCTCTTTGGCGGGGCTACTGCGTATAATTCTTATTGGGATAAAGATGAGGGCCCAGTTGGCGGGCTACAAAATCCCCCCAAAATGCAATCTTGGATGTGGAGCGGGTCACTCATTTTACAGGGAATTGGCTTGTTGTTTGCTGTTGCCCAAGGTTTGTTATACAGTGGAATTTATGTTCTTAGCATACTCTTCTTTTGGTTATATTCTACACCATTGGCACGATGGAAAAGTCATCCCATGAAGAGCCTTATAGCAATAGGAATAAGCACGGGATTTAATTCAGTATTGCTGGGCTATTTGGCTGCCGGAAATGATGTGGTTGGTATGTCTGTTTGGATTGCCTCTGCCGGAGTTACACTGATGCTTTTAAGTCTGTATCCCATATCGCAAATATATCAAATAGAGGAAGATCGCAGTCGAGGTGATTACACATTTGCCGTACAGTATGGCAAGGAAGGGGTAACACAATTTTTTATATCGGCATTTTTAATTGGGTTAATATTGGTAAGTTTGGCTATTGGCTTATCTGACTTTTGGATTGCTATTTTCTTTGGTGGGATTGGGATTATCGTCGGGCTCATCGTTTTTGTTTTGCTAAAAGGTTTATCAATAAAAAGCGAAGATTATAGCAGTGTAATGTGGATTAAATATGGTACGTCGATGGCATTTGTGTTATTTCTTGTGGCAGCTATAATATTGAAGCATTCAAAAATGATGGAATATCTTACGTAGGCTAAGTGTTATAACAGTAAGAATTTGAGAACCAATATCATCTTTAAAAACAACGTTAATTTTCAAATCTACAGACAGTATGGAAAGTATTGCAGAAAGTGTTATTACACCGGAAATTATTAACGAGGCGAGAGATTATGACGAATATCGTCAAATGATTGATGAGCTGTTGGAACAGGGAAAAACTACCGGAGATAATCACTCCGATGAGATGGTTCATTATACCAAAATGAATGTGCAGCGAATGAATCGTCTTGATAAGCGAGTAGAGCTTACTGATTCACTGGTTAAGGAGTTTGATGAGCTTGACGAAAAGTGGATTTGGTTAGTACTTACTGAAGCTTGGTGTGGAGATGCGGCTCAGAATATTCCGGCGATTGTAAAGATTGCTAATGAGTCAGAAAATATTGATGTGAAATTTATTCTCCGAGATGAGCATCTGGATATTATGGATGAGTATTTAACCAATGGCGGTCGTTCTATTCCCAAGCTAATTTGTCTGGATGCGGCAACGCTTGAAGAAGTTGGTTCATGGGGGCCGCGACCTGAAGCAGCCCAAGAAAAAGCTATGGAATGGAAAAATGATGAAAGTATCAGCAAAGAAGAATGGGCGAAGAAATTGCATAAATGGTATGCAAAAGATAGGACGAAAGAACTGCAGTCGGAATTTAAAGAGCTGATTTCCAAATGGAATTAAAATTGATGTACTTTACTTCCAATTATTCGTTCTTAATGACATAAATATTCCGTTTTGAGTACTAAAGATTCTTTTTACCAACACGTTGCCCAGACCAGCGACGCGCCCATGGGATTAGAAGTTGAAAGGGCAGAAGGTCCGTTTATCTATACTACCGATGGGAAAAAATACGTAGATTTTATTTCCGGTATTGCGGTTAGTAGTTTGGGACACCGTCATCCCAAAGTTGTCGAAGCGGTAAAGCGTCAAGTAGATCGTCATCTGCATGTGATGGTATATGGGGAGTTTATTCAAAAGCCGCAGTCGAAATATGCCGAACTGCTTACAGCTCAACTGCCCGATTCTCTTGATCGCGTATATTTTGTAAACAGCGGCACCGAGGCTAATGAGGGGGCGCTGAAACTGGCCAAGAAACATACGGGGCGTCATAAATTCGTAGCATTTCATCACGGTTATCACGGAGATACCCACGGATCACTAAGTGTTACCGGTAGGGATGTCTATCGCGATCCATACCTGCCACTGTTGCCCGATGTCCATTTTTTAGACTTTAACAGTTATGATGGACTACAAACCATCGACGAAGAAACGGCAGCCGTAATTATGGAACCCATTCAGGGAGAGGGTGGCATCATTCCGGCTCATAAAGAATGGCTGCAGGCTGTGCGCAAACGCTGTGATGAAGTTGGGGCACTCCTCATTTTCGATGAAATACAAACTGGGTTTTATCGAACAGGTTCGTTGTTTGCTTTCCAGGGGTATGGGGTGGAACCTGATATTATTTGTCTGGCTAAGGCGATGGCCGGCGGCATGCCGATGGGTGCTTTTGTTTCATCATCTGAAATATTTGAGTCATTCAAACACGATCCGCCGCTTAATCATGTGACTACCTTTGGAGGCCATCCGGTTTCCTGTGCTGCGGCACTTGCTACATTGTCAGAATTGCTTTCTGATGACTACGGTGATAAGGCCATGAAAATTGAACACATGGTTCGAAATGAATTAACTGCTGACGGAATCACAGAAATACGCGGCGTGGGAGCCATGCTGGGTATGGAGCTGAAAAATCGTGAATTAACCCAAAAGGTAGTGGAAGATTGCATGGATAAAGGGATCATTTTGGGATGGACACTCCATTCTGATACGTTAGTGCGCTTGGCACCACCATTGATTATTGAGGAAACCCATCTAAAGGAAACACTTCAGGAAATTAATAGAAGCGTACAGAAATGTTTTAAGCAAGTGTGAACATTTTCTTCGAAAGCAGGTAAAAGAAAATGTTAATAAGGAATAAAATTGATGGTTATGCGTAGACATTACTCATTTTTTGTGGTATCTGGTATTTTGTGTGTTTTGTTAGTGCTTTCTTCATGCGATGATGATCCTGCCTCTGTTAATGACCAACCCCCACAGTTGCCGCCCGTAGAATCCCTGAAAGTAGATTTTTCCAACTTTGAAAATCAGCAGAAGCAAACGCAGCCTCAGACTGAATCGTCTGATAATTTTCAGAGAGCGGTTACTACAGCAGTAATAATGAAAGCAGCCGTTGAGTTTAACCTGGCTATTCCCAAGGCATTATTAACTGCAGCAAGAAATACTGATGCCGAGCTGAATGAGGATGAGCAGTGGGAGTGGAATTTTTCAAAAACGGCTGATGGTAACACATTCGGCGTTCGCTTATTGGGTGCTCATGAAGGTGAAAACACGGTCAACTGGCAATTTTTTGTTACCAATTCTCAATTGGGATTAGAAGATTATCTCTTTTTTAGCGGTACAACAAATTCCGATGGAACAGAAGGAGTGTGGACTTACTACAGTTGGCAAGATACTGAAAATCAGGAAGAGATTGCTCGTATTGAGTGGACTGTAAATGGCGAAGAAGATGTACAACTGCGGTTGGAGGTCACCTCTGATCGTAATGGCAATCAGGGGGATTATATCGATTACACCTTTGACGGTACCTTAAAGACTGTTATCTACTATGACAGCAGCGAAGATCAGGAAACAACGATACAAATTAATGCTGATACCAAAGCCGGATATATTATTGCTCCCGATTATAATAATGGCAATAAAGCTTGCTGGGACGAGAATTTCCAAGATATAACTTGCAGTGAGTACTAGATTCATTTATTAAAAAGTAAATATAGAAAAGGCTCGTGTTCTTCACGGGCCTTTTTTATTTTAATTAATAGGAATCTGAAAAGTATATCTGGAGTTACTCAAATTGAATTGATCACAGAAAAATATCTACCGCTATGAAAACGATTAATCCTGCTTCCGGAGAGTTTATCGAAGAATATGACCAAATGGATGATGATGCACTGGATGCTATTGCCCAGGATGCCGCTACGGCCCAGGAAAAGTGGCGGCGCAATTCATTTTATGAGCGAAGCTTATTATTACAGAGAATTGCGGAATTACTGGAAGAGAATAAGGAAAAGTATGCTAAATTGATGGCGCGTGAGATGGGTAAGCCATTGGCACAGGGTAAATCCGAGATCGAAAAATGTGCTTGGGTTTGTAATTATTATGCAGATAATACCAAGGATTTTCTTGGAGAAGAAACTATCAAGTCCGATGGAAGTAAAAGTTATGTAACTTTTAATGCACTGGGTACGGTGCTCGCTATTATGCCCTGGAATTTTCCTTTCTGGCAGTTGTTTCGTTTTGGTGCTCCGGCACTGATGGCAGGGAATGCAGTAATCCTAAAACATGCACCTAATGTAACGGGATGTGCGCTGGCTATCGAAGATTTGATGCACGAGGCAGGAATCCCCGATGATCTTTTCCGAACCGTAATTGCGGATGTGGAGCAAACGCAAAGTTTGATTAAAAATCCGGATATAGCAGCTGTTACGTTAACAGGAAGTACCCGTGCCGGAAAAGCAGTGGCATCAACAGCTGGAAGTGTGCTGAAGAAAACAGTACTCGAGCTTGGTGGGAGCGATCCTTATCTCATATTGGAGGACGCCGATGTGGAGAAAGCTGCTGAAATATGTGTGACTTCTCGTCTAATTAATAGTGGGCAAAGCTGTGTTGCGGCGAAGCGGCTAATTGCTGTTGAAGATATTTATGACGAATTCCTGGAAGCGGTTTTTCATATGATGAACGAGAAAAAAATTGGGGATCCGTTTAACAGTGCTACTGATATAGGTCCAATGGCGCGAGAAGATTTGCGGGATAAGCTGCATGACCAAGTCCAAAAAAGTATAGCAGGGGGAGCAGAGTGTATTCTTGGAGGATCTGTACCAAACAGGAAAGGGTTTTACTATCCGCCAACAATTCTTACCGAAATTTCAAAAGGTATACCCGCTTATGAGGAAGAACTTTTTGGGCCGGTGGCATCAGTATTCAAGGCAAAAGATACCCGTGAGGCTATTGCAATAGCCAATGACAGTGATTATGGATTGGGTGCGGCTGTTTTTTCTGAGGACCTACAACGTGCGGAGGAAATTGCGGCATATGAATTGGAAGCCGGTTGCTGTTTTGTGAATTCATTTGTGAAGTCCGATCCACGATTGCCCTTTGGAGGTATTAAAGAATCGGGCTATGGACGTGAGTTATCTCATTTCGGGATTAAAGAATTCGTTAACGTTAAAACAGTATATAGAGCATAAGAAATATTGCAAGAATTTTGTTTCCCCGGGATCATATTTGTCATAGAGAAGTAAATACTAGGAGGTTGTTGATCTAATTTTGTCAACGACCTCCTATTATAAATTGAACAAAAACTTAATTTGAGAGGGAAACAAAATGAATAGATGTTTAAAATTGGTATTTGTTATTGGACTGATAGTTGGCCTTACAGCCTGTGGTGATAGTACGAGTTCTGATGGTCCGGATGTAGGCGAAGCGCCGACGATTCCGAGTCTGGAAAATGCTCAGCCGGATGTTTCTTACTTCCAAACAACGAACAAAGAGAGTACTACTACTGCTTCGTCAGTAGCATTTACTTCTGCTCAGAGTATAGTAATGGGCTTCAGCATGTTATCGAGTATGTCCCAGGTTTATCAGCCGTTTTTTCAAGAAGTACAGGGAGTTGAGGCAACTCTCAATGATGGAGTTTGGGAATGGAGTTACAGTACGACATATCAGGGGACCGAAGCAACTGTCCGTTTGACTGCAGAGGAGGTATCAAATGGTGTATTCTGGGATATGTTTTTATCTCTTGATTCTCAGGAGATGAGCTTTGAGGACTACAATATGATTTCTGGATTTACCAACGATGATGGGAGTGAAGGATATTGGAATCTTAATACCATTTTTAATGATACCGGTTCCGAGCAGTTACTCCTTGAATCAATCTGGGAAGTTATCGACGACAGCCAAAGTTCAATTGATTTAACCATTTATAATGAGCAGGGAGAAAGTGATGGCATAATTAATTACAGTAAGAATGCATCGGTTCACGAAATGACAATCAATTCTGCGACGGTTATAAACTGGGATACCGAAAATGAGATTGGGTATATTAGTGACGAACAGGAAAAGATTTGCTGGCAGGGACGGGGCTCAACAGCCTCCGATGTGGACTGTACTGAAATCGGTCTGTAGCTTGTAAGATATTACTTAAGATGCCCGATTTTTGATCGGGCATTTTTATTTTAGGATTCTTGATTACTATGACACGATGCTGTCATAAGAGGTGTTATCTTTACAGGTAAACTGTTAATATCCTAAAGCATTTAATTGTCATGCATCAGAACGAGAAAAATCCCATTCGGGGTCGCGGGGCTTCAGACAACCCTGCAAATCGCTTTGAGGGAAAATATATCGATTATGAGCTTGATGAAGAAACGGGCGAAAAACCCGCTCAGGATACCAAGCTTATTGCCGATGATACGAAAGAGGTATTATCCAAAAATGATAGCCCCGATATTCCATTTACCTATGGGTTGAATCCATATCGGGGTTGTGAGCACGGATGTATTTATTGTTATGCACGTCCTACGCACGAGTTCTTGGGATTTTCTGCCGGTCTCGATTTTGAGTCCCGGATAATGGTAAAATATGATGCTGCAGAAAAACTGAGATCGAAATTCGCTTCCCAAAAATGGAATCCCGAACCTGTTGCTTTGAGCGGGGTCACCGATCCTTTTCAACCTGTCGAAAGAAAGCTGGGAATTACGAGAAGTTGCCTGGAAGTTTTTGCCGAAGCACGTAACCCGGTGGGGATCATCACAAAAAATTACCTGGTTACGCGTGATATTGATCTTTTGGAAGATCTTGCCAAATATGATGCCGTTCATGTAACACTGTCAATTACAACGCTGGATCGAAAATTAGCCCGTATTATGGAACCGCGGACGTCACAGCCCAACCGAAGACTTAAGGCCATTGAGGAGTTGGCGTCTCGTGGAATTTCAGTGGGAGTCAATGTAGCTCCCATCATACCGGGATTGACTGACCATGAGTGTCCAGAAATTTTGGAACGAGCGAAAGATGCAGGAGCAGAGCATGCTGCTTATACAATTGTAAGGCTGCCACATGGCGTAAAGAATCTCTTTAAAGAATGGCTGGAACAACATTTTCCCGATCGCAAAGAGAAGGTATTGAATAGGATACGTGATATCAGAGATGGGAAATTAAATGAAAGTGAATTTGGGGAGCGTTTCCATGGAAAGGGCGAATTTGCCGGCCAAATAAGGGATATGTTTAAAATTAATGTAGAAAAGCTGGGCTTGAACAAGAAAGAACTGCAGCTTTCAACGAAATACTTTCAGCGGCCTCAGAAAGGACAGCTAAGATTATTTTAGTGCAACATTATAAATGGATATCCGTTTACAGTAACTAGAGATAGTACTTTCAGTCCGATATCTGCGAACAGGATTTTTATAAATTATTATAGCCCTGATTTGCAAAGCAGGTATCGGGCTTTTTTAATTCATTTTCCCCATCATTTCGCATATATTCACTGAACATAAAACGGCAAAATTTTGTACGTTCAGTCTGAAAATAAAGCAAACATCTAAATAACTATTTCGCTATGTCTGATACTCCTTCTACAATGATGGAACTTGGAACAGAAGCACCAGATTTTAAATTATTTGATACGGTAAACAATCAGTTGGTCTCCCTTGATGATTTTAATAATGCCAAGGGTTTACTGGTGGTGTTTATGTGTAACCACTGTCCATTTGTAAAGCATATCCTGGATGAATTTGTTATTGCAGCCAGAGATTTGCAGCAGAAAGGAATCGGTGTTGTGGCTATAAGTTCTAACGATGTCGAAAATTATCCTGATGACAGTCCGGTTAAGATGGCTTCCTTAGCTCGTGAGAAGCAGTTTTCATTTCCTTACTTGTACGATGGCACGCAAGAAGTTGCAAAAGCTTATCAGGCTGCATGTACTCCTGATTTCTACTTGTTTGATGAAAATGACGAGTTGGTATATCGCGGGCAATTTGATGACAGTCGTCCTGGTAACGACAAGCCGGTTACGGGCAATGATATTCGCGAAGCTGTCGAGTTTCTTTTTGATGGTAAAGTGAAAGAAGATCAGAAGCCAAGCATGGGCTGTAATATCAAGTGGAAAAAAGGAAATGCTCCTCAATATTTTGACGGATAGTGTTTGCCATGTCTGATGATAGCCAATCAAAAAAAAGGATTGCAGAATTACGGCGCGAGTATTCCCGGCAGGCGTTGGCGAAGTCAGAGGTTTGTGAGGATCCCATAGATCAGTTTACCGAGTGGTTCGAACAGGCCTTTTCCGCCGACCTTCTGGATGTTAATGCCATGACCCTTTCTACAGCTTCTAAGAATGGAAAACCATCATCTCGCATAGTTCTGTTGAAAGGGGTGGATGAAGCCGGTTTCCAGTTTTATACAAATTACGGGAGTAGAAAAGGGCAGGAGTTAAATGACAACCCCCATGCTGCTTTATGTTTTTACTGGGCTCCCTTGGAAAGGCAGGTTCGTATAGAGGGAGAAGTTGAAAGGGTAAACAAATCAATATCGGAAAGTTATTTTCAGCAGCGGCCCAGAGAAAGTAAGTTGGGAGCCTGGTCATCAAAACAAAGTAGCAAAGTTAGTTCAAGAGAAGAGCTGGAAAAACGATTTGATGAGATTAAACAAAGGTTTGAAGATCAGGAAATTCCGTTGCCGGATTTTTGGGGAGGATACCTTTTACGACCGCAGCGCATAGAGTTTTGGCAGGGACGTAAAAGCAGAATGCACGACCGTATCTGCTATGAAAAATCAGGTACTGAATGGAATATCTTCAGGCTTGCACCCTAAAAGCATTTCTAATACCAGATCATTTCGTTATTTAGGATGAGCAAGGGCAAACTGCAGAAGTTTAAAGAAGTAACAGAATTCCGGAATACGCTGGAGCTTGACGACTTTCAAGAAAAGGGTTCCCAAAAACCAAGGGGACGTTGGCACTCCGATATATTTAAGAATGATAATCCTATTATCTTAGAGTTGGCCTGCGGTAAGGGGACTTATACTCTGGAGTTGGCACGGCGCCATCCCAATAAAAACTTTGTCGGGGTTGATATAAAGGGTGATAGAATATGGAAAGGGGCCAAACAAGCATTGGAAGAAGATCTTGATAATGTCCGATTTCTGCGGATATATATTGATCATTTGGACGAATATTTTGCCCCCGATGAGGTTGATGATATCTGGATTACTTTTCCCGACCCTTACCCCCGATTTTCAGACAGAACTAATCGATTATCGGGACCAAAATTTCTTAACATCTATCAGCGTGTATTAAAACCAAACGGTATAATATATTTTAAAACGGATAGTGATGAACTCTTTTCTTTCACTAAAAACTCGCTGGCTACATCCGGCTGTAAAGTCCATGAAATAGTCGAGGATATTTATCAGGAATGCCCCGATGATGAATTGCTTACGATTCAAACCCATTACGAAGCTCGTTACCTTCGAGAAGGTCGATCGATCTCATTCATCAAGTTTTCACTTCCCAACAAAGATATAACCTGGGAACTTGATTAGGGACTGAATACCGCCCGTAAATTGTTTTAACAGAGTATTGCTTTATCGCACTAAGAATGTTTACTTACATAAGTTAACACCGTTAACCTGCACGAAAATGAGTGAAGCCAAAGAATTAAATCTTAAAGAGCAAATTGTTGGGGCTGCACGCAATGTGTTGCTTTCAGAGGGGTATCGTAATTTCTCTCTCCGCAAAATTGCTCGTGAAATTGATGTGAGTGCCACAAGTATCTATCTGCATTTTGAAAATAAAGATGATTTGGTACACACGTTGATGGAGCAATCTATTGAACGATTAAATAATCAGTTGCAGCAAGCAGCCAGGGAGGCAGACAATCCGATAGCTAAACTCGAAGCATTGGCTTATGAATACGTGCGTTTTGCACTCAAAAACCAGCGGGAATATCAGATCATTCATTTGACCAGCTCGGATGAGATGACCCGGTATCCCAAAGAAAAATTTCGCAAAGCTCGTAAAGGTTATGAAATTGTAAGCAGTGTATTGCAAGAAGGTGTTAACGCCGGACATATAGCTGAAGATAAGCCTCGAATGGCAGCATATACGTTTTGGGCACAGCTGCACGGCGTAATGTCAGTAGTGTTGTCAAAGCGATTAGATACCCGTATTGATCAGCAAGAATTTATCGATGAAGCCATTGAGCATATTATTGATGGATATAGGGTCAGAACGGCTTTACAAACAAATAACAAGTAAGTGTGATTTAATTTATAGGTGACTGTTATGGAATTTTTAAATGAAAGTTTGGGATTTTTATTCCAATATCCGCTCTGGGCAGTAATTGTGAGTATGGTATTGTTGGCAACGTTTTTGGCCTTTTGGGGAACTTCACTTTGGGTTTGGGCCGCAGCCGGATTCATAGCGCTTTGGGGATTTTCGGCTCCTACCTGGCTTTTTGCAGTCTTCGTTGCATTGGTAATCGTCTTTAACATAAAACCTGTTCGGCGTATTTTGCTTACCGGTCCGTTGATGAAGTTGCTGGATGCAATGAATTTTTTGCCCCAGATTTCTGAAACCGAACGCACGGCCATTGAGGCCGGTAATGTGTGGGTTGATGCTGAGCTTTTTTCAGGAAAACCCAATCTGAAAAGGTTAGCCAATGAGTCTTATCCCGAGTTAACAGAAGAAGAGCAGGCATTTTTAGATGGACCTGTTGAAGAGCTTTGTTCGATGGTCAGTGACTGGGATGTATTCGTGCGAAAAGGTTTTACGGATGAAGTGTGGGAGTTTATGCGTGAGCATAAATTCTTTGGATTGATCATCCCTGAAAAATATGGCGGACTTGAATTTTCTGCCTCTGCTCATAGCGCTATTGTAACGAAGCTTGCATCGCGGTGCGGTCCTTTGGCAACAACAGTAATGGTTCCCAACTCATTAGGTCCTGCTGAACTGCTGATGCATTATGGAACCGATGAGCAGAAAGATCAATATCTGCCAAAGCTTGCTACCGGTGAAGAGATGCCGTGTTTTGCCTTGACAGAACCGACTGCGGGATCTGATGCCGGAGCAATGACAGCCGAAGGGGAGGTTTTTAAAGGAGACGACGGAGAGCTCTATATCCGTCTTAATTTCACCAAACGGTATATTACGCTTGCGGCTATCTCAACGCTGATAGGGCTCGCTTTTAAATTGCGCGATCCGGAAAATCACCTTGGAAAAGGAGAGTATCCCGGCATTACCT
The DNA here is from genome assembly GCF_058386955.1 of Fodinibius sp. GM21. Taxonomy (NCBI): domain Bacteria; kingdom Pseudomonadati; phylum Balneolota; class Balneolia; order Balneolales; family Balneolaceae; genus Fodinibius; species Fodinibius sp. GM21. The sequence goes on from NZ_JBYEIQ010000004.1 coordinate 218,006, forward strand.
GTGCACTTATTCCTAGTGATACAGAAGGAATTATTTTGGGACGCCGTCATGATCCGCTGGGTGTGCCATTTTATAATTGTCCTATTGATGGAGAAGATGCAGTGGTTTCTGTTAATCAAATTATTGGGGGGGCTGAGCAAGCCGGTAATGGTTGGCGTATGCTGATGGAATCGCTCGGTGTTGGACGTGGTATCTCGCTTCCTGCACAAAGTATGGGCGGTGCCAAAGTAGCTACACGAGCACTCGGGGCTTATACCGCAGTCCGAAAACAATTCGGTATTAATATCGGTAAATTCGAAGGTATCGAAGAGCCGATGGCACGTATCGGTGGATTTACATATCTGATGGATGCCGCCCGACGTTATACCTGTGCGGGTCTGGACATCGGGGAAAAACCCTCAGTAGTTACGGCCATTGCCAAATATAACTTTACTGAGCTGGGTCGTCAGATTATTAATGATGCGATGGATATACAGGGTGGAGCCGGAATATCGCGAGGTCCTCGTAATATTTTTGCCCATGGATATATTTCATTGCCAATTGCCATCACGGTAGAAGGCGCAAATATTCTCACTCGAAGCCTGATGATATTCGGTCAGGGCGCTATTCGCTGTCATCCTTATGCCTATGACGAAATTGATGCACTCACACGTGGAGATGTCAAGGCTTTTGATGATGTGTTTTGGAAGCATATCGGCCACGTTGTGCAGAATATGTCACGCTCGATGTTGATGAGCCTGACGCGGGGCAAAATTGCTTCATCTCCTGTTGGCGGGCCTGCCAAAAAATATTACAAGAAGCTTTCATGGGCATCCGCTTCATTCGCATTCCTGGCAGACATAGCGCTCGGTTCGTATGGCGGGGGACTTAAAATCAAGGAGAAAATAAGTGGACGCTTTGCAGATATTTTAAGCTGGATGTACCTTGCAACGGCTACATTGCGAAGATATGATGCGGAAGGTCAGCGAGAAGAAGACCGAATCTTTTTCGAATGGTCGATGGATTATGCGTTTGCACAGATCCAGGAAGCCTTTGATGCCATTTATCGTGAAATCAACGTGCCGGGACTCAGTTGGCTATTTCGTGGTCCCATCGCCTTGTGGTCGCGTATGAACCGCATGGGTAGCAGCCCATCAGATAAGTTGGGCCATAAGGTAGCGCAGGCTATGCAGCAAACAGGTGAGCAACGAGACCGCATAACAGATGGTATCTTTATTCCTGAAGACAAGGATCAAGCACTCGGACGATATGAGTATGCATTCCGTCTTTCAGAAGAGGCAGCACCTGTTTATAAAAAGATCTATAAAGCGACCAAGAAGAAAGAATTGCCTAAAACTCAGGCTCGTTTTGTTATTGATCAAGCGGTGGAGAAAGGCATTATCACGGATGATGAAGCCGAGTTGCTACGTAAAGCCGAAGATGCACGTGTAGATATGGTACAGGTAGATGAGTTTACTCTCGAAGAGTATGAAAACCTGACCCCATCTACTCCAAAGTTTAAAGAAAGTGCTGAGGCTGAAGATATCGCCGGATAAAATTACTCATCCATTCCTTACATTTAGGAGCCCTGTTAGTTTTATAACTGACAGGGCTTTTTTATTGCAGTAGTTTATATTGAATCAATTGGTATATTTTAGTTAATTAAACTATAATTAGTTTTGATAGTGGTTTAAAATTCTACTAGTACTAATAAAATTAGCATATTATTGTATGCCCAATTCCCAGTTAGATCATATTGACCGAAAAATATTGGCCATTCTTCAGCAAAACGGTCGCATCGCGAATAATAAACTGGCTGAAAAAGTAGGCCTTACCACGACACCAACCCTGGAGCGCGTTAAGAGGCTGGAGCGCGAAGGTATCATAAAAGGATATAGTGCCCGTGTTGATGAAGAGGCGATAGGGAAAGGATTAGTTGTATTTTGTTCACTTCGACTAGCGGTACACCAGATGCATACGCTGGATGAAGTGTGTGATAAGATTAACGAAATGTCTGAGATTCAATCATGCTATCATATAACCGGCGATTCTGACTTTTTGCTGAAAATTGTTGTCGCAGATATGCCGGCTTATGAAAAATTCATGCACGATAAATTAACACGTCTTCCTGGCATTGAGCGTATTTACAGCAACATCGTCCTGTCCACCAAAAAAGAAAATTTTCATATACCAATAGACGAGGACCAAGATCATGGATAAATCAAAATTACATATCGAAAGTGAAACAGTTCATGCCGATCATCCAACAAATGATCCGTTTGGTTCGCATGTGATGCCAATTTACCAGACATCAACCTTCCGGTTTAATTCGGTAGAAGATGGACGCAGGTTTTTTGCCCATGAAGAGGGTGGGGCAACACATTCTTATTCACGGTTGGGAAATCCAACAGTTGATAGGCTGGAAGCCATACTTGCACGAATGGAGGGAAAAGGTCTTCCGGCTCATGAAGATGTTTCTGGCTTGGCGTTCAGCAGTGGGATGGCGGCAATCAGTACCGCATTAATTGCTATGGGACAGGGAGGATCTATCATCGCTCAGCCGGCATTATATGGCTGTACCGGTCAGTTTCTTAAGGAAGAAGCACCCAAGCTGGGGATGCAAACTCATTTTATAGATTTAAATGACTTGGAAATCCTTGATCAGACACTGATGGATAATCCTGATACAAAGGTTATATATGCTGAGACGATAGCAAATCCGACCATGGAAGTGGCAAATATTTCTGCCATCGCAGATCTTGCCAAAGCTCATGATGTGATATTTATGGTTGATAATACGTTTGCGACACCGTATCACCTGCGCCCGATGGAGCATGGAGCAGACATCGTTTTGCATTCAGCAACCAAATATTTAAATGGGCACGGAACACTCATTGGAGGAGCACTTGTAGGACTAAATTCCTTGTTGGATCAGTATGGTATGTCAACGTACCGTAAGAACCTAGGAGGTGTTATGAGTCCATTTGAGGCTTGGTTACTGCTGAATGGGTTAAAAACATTTGACTTGCGGATGGAGCGACATGCCGAGAATACGATGAAGGTAGCCGAATACCTGGAATCACATGATGCAGTTGAGAAGGTTTACTATCCCGGATTACAATCAGATCCAAATAATGATTTAGCCCAAAAGCTTTTTGAAGAAGGGTTCGGTGGAATATTAAGCTTTGAGTTAGAAGGGGGATTTGATGCCGGTGTTCGTCTTATGGACAACGTGGAGCTTTGCACATTGGCGGTAAGCTTGGGCACCGCCGATACACTCATTCAGCATCCCGCTTCAATGACCCATTCTGTTATGGATGAGGAGCAGCGCTTGCAAGCGGGTATTACAGATGGACTGGTTCGTTTGGCCGTTGGCATCGAAAATATCGATGATATTATTGCTGATTTAAATCAGGCATTGGCTGAAACAGAATCGGTAATGGCTTAAAATTAAATTACAAACGCCCTTACACTTACAAGTGCCGGGCATTTCTTGACTTTAAATTGGCTCACCAGCCTCCGCTGGCACCACCGCCGCCGGAACCGAAACCGCCCCCGCCGCTGAACCCGCCAAATCCACCACCGCCGGAGGAGCCGCCGCCAAAACTGCCTCCACCGCCAAGAAAGATAAATCCACCGGGACCAAGTGTACGGCGTTTTTTACGCTTGCCACGACCTTTCCCTCCGCCGCGGGAAGAGGAGTAAAAGACAAAGAATAGAAATAGCAAGAAAATAATAAAATCAGCAGTGTTGCTGTCATTGGAAGTTTCTTTTTCAGCTAATTGACCCTCAAACTCTCCACTCGCAAGCTGAATAATTGCTGATGTTGCACGATCTAATCCACCGTAGTAATCAGACTGTTTAAAATTGGGGGTCAAAATTTCTCGGATAATTCGTCCTGCCATCACATCAGGTATAGCCCCTTCAAGTCCATAGCCTACTTCAATCCGCATTTTCCGTTCTTCCCGGGCAATTAGAATAAGGACGCCATTATCCTTGTTGTCTTCCCACATTTTCCAATCATTGAACAGGGTGGTTGCCGCTTCTTCAATAGAGATACCACCTAAGTTATCAAGGGTAGCAATTGATATTACGGTGGTTGTTGTATCACGGTAATTTCGCAACTTTTGCTCAAGCTGCTGACGCTCACCTGATGTAAGCATTTTGGCAAAATCGTTGACGTGTCCCACTGGTTGAGAGGGTAGATCTTGTGCCGACAGCAGGCTGGGAAGTAGGAAAAGTATGATCAGGAACGTTGTAAAACAGCATGTGCGTTTGAAAGAAAACATAAAAGCTATGCTAAAAATTAAACTCTAATTTTTGTTATCGTGAAAGCTGATCTCATTCGAAAGTTCATCGAGGTCTCCTTTTTTTTGATAGGGAAACAGCTCTTCGAGCTTGTTACCTACCTTGTGAATAGCTTCTTTGATACCCTGCTCAAATTCTTCTCTTTTAAAGTGATTGATTAAAATTTGGAGCACATCATCCCAAAAACCGTCTTCTACTTTCTGATGTATCCCCTTGCCCGCATAGACGGCCGCCTTGTGATCTTCGGTAGCAATATAAATAAGTACGCCATTTTTTAGTTTGGTTTCATCCATCCCAAGATCATGGAAAATGTGGGCCGCTCGATCTAAAGCATCTTCTTCGCAGTGATGCTCAAGATGTATACGGATTTCACCGGAGGTTTTTTGTTCAGCGGCATTTATTGTTTTAACAATTTGCTGTTCTTCTTGCTCGGTTAAAAATTGTCTGGCAGGCATAGGAGAATGATCTGTAATTAAAAATTGACTTCCGGAACTTCCTGGGCACCTTCGTCAGCTTCGAAGTAGGCCTTCTGATCAAATCCGAACAAACCCGCAAATACATTGTTGGGAAACCGCTTAACGGTTGTGTTATAGCTTTGCACGGCCTCATTAAACCGTTGACGCTCAGTTGATATTCGGTTTTCAGTTCCTTCCAGCTGGACCTGAAGATCTCTGAAATTTTGGTTGGCTTTTAGCTCGGGATATTTTTCAACGGTTAAAAGCATGCGCGATAAGGCGCCGGATAGCTGTTGCTGTGCTTGCTGGAACTGCTGAATCTTTTGTGGATTGTTAAGATCTTCAGCTGATATCTGAATTGAACTAGCTTTGCTACGTGCTTCGGTGACTTCGGTCAATGTTTGCTGCTCGAAGTCTGCTGCACCTTTTACCGTATTGACCAAATTGGGTACCAGGTCGGCCCGTCGCTGGTATTGATTCTCGACTTGCGCCCAAGATTGCTCTACTGTCTGTTCTTGCTCAACGAGCGTATTGTACTTTCCAATTCCGACAAAAACCAATATGGCAATAACGCCTAATCCGATGAGTGTCTTAATATTCATATTGCTAGTTCTTTGATTAATAATTTACAGGTTCCAAATATACGAAAGCCCAACTAAATTGATGCAAGTAATATTATTAATTAAAAATTTAAGATCTATCCAGAAGGGCAAATATTTAGAGGTTTTCATTTTTAAATCTTAGCAATCAAATTCCTATCTTTGAGCGAAATATTTTCAACTCACATATCTACGCATTTGTCTTACGAATTTATCTACTTTGATCTGGATGATACGCTGCTTGATCACAAATCAGCTGAAGCGGCAGGTTTGCAAGATGTTCATGCTCATTTTGATCTTTTTGAGGGTACCAGTGCGGAGAAATTAATTGAGGTATACCATCAGGTAAACAGCAGACAGTGGAGCTTATATAGCCGGGCTAAAGTCAGCCGTAAAGAATTGCAACGTAATCGATTTGAACTGACATTGAAAGAGCTCGGCCTGGATTCAACTCGATATGAAGAGGTTGGGAATCAGTATATGCAGTACTATCGCGCTCATTGGCGGTGGATTGATGGAGCCAAAGAAGCATATTACGATATTCTTGAAAAGTATCCCGTCGGAATTTTGACAAATGGTTTTGCCGAAACACAGCGAAAAAAGTTTGAGGCTTTTGATCTGTATCATTCTGCAGAAACAACGGTTATCTCTGAAGAAGTAGGCGTGTTAAAGCCTCATCCCGATGTCTTTAAAGCTGCAACAGAACGGGCCGGAGTGGATGCCGATAAAATACTCTATGTGGGCGACTCATTTAGCTCTGATGTGGAAGGGGGAACAATGTTCGGATGGAATGTAGCCTGGTATACACAGAATGGAGAGGCTCAAAAACATCAGAAAGCCGATTTTGTATTTAATGATTTTGTAAAGTTAAGGAACATATTAAAGGTTTAAAGTTTAAGGTTGAGGGTTAAATTTCACGTTTAACCTTGAACCTTCAACTTTCCATCATATAACATTAAGCCTAATGTCTAACAAAAAAATGAAGGAACCGGAAGTAACACTCGAATTAGCTAAAGACCATGGACTGACTGAAGAGGAGTTCGAGATGATTAAAGATTACCTCGGGCGTACTCCCAATTTTACGGAGCTGGGTGTGTATTCGGTGATGTGGAGCGAGCACTGCTCGTATAAGAATTCCATCCTGGAGATTAAGAAGTTGCCTAACGAAGGTCCGCAAATGCTCGTAGGAGCCGGAGAAGAAAATGCAGGGTTAGTAGATATTGGGGATGGTCTCGGCTGCGTGTTCAAGGTGGAGAGTCATAATCATCCGTCGGCAATTGAGCCTTATGAAGGAGCAGCTACCGGTGTTGGAGGTATTCACAGAGATATTTTTACTATGGGAGCACGTCCTGTGGCCAGTCTTAACTCATTACGTTTTGGTGATATGGATACACCTCGCGTTCGCTTTCTTTTGGATGGGGTTGTGCGCGGCATTGCTGATTATGGAAACTCATTCGGCGTGCCTATGGTAGGCGGAGAAATTTATTTTGATGAAAAGTATGAAGGCAATCCGCTGGTAAATGCCATGAGTGTTGGAATTGTGAAAGAAGATCAAACAGCTTCGGCTATTGCTGAAGGTATCGGAAACCCAGTTATTATTGTTGGTTCTGATACGGGACGCGATGGTATACACGGGGCGACGTTTGCATCCGAAGAAATCAGTGAAGAAAGTGAAGATAAACGTCCCAGTGTGCAGGTGGGCGATCCCTTTTCGGAAAAATTGCTGCTTGAAGCCACGCTTGAGGTGATTAAAAATGGCGGTATTGTTGGTATCCAGGATATGGGAGCTGCCGGCATAAGCTGTTCATCATCAGAAATGACCGCCAAGGGCGGTGTGGGAATGCGACTGGACTTGGATAAGGTTCCTGCACGCGAGGATGGTATGACCGCTTACGAATTGTTACTGTCCGAAAGCCAAGAGCGTATGCTGGTGGTCGCAGAAAAGGGCCGCGAGCAGGAAATTATTGACATTTATGAAAAGTGGGATCTCAATGCAGTTGTGATCGGAGAAGTAGTAGAAGGGGAAAATGTGACCTATCACAAAGATGGGGAAGTAAAGGCCGATATACCCGCTGATAGTTTAGTGCTGGGCGGCGGAGCTCCTCAGTACAAGCGTGAGACTAAAAAGCCTGCGTACCTTGATGAAGTTCAGTCGTTTGATATTGACTCACTGGATCATCCCGAGAACCACAATGAGATTATTAAAGAGTTACTTGGGTCACCTAATATTGCCTCAAAGCGTTGGGCCTATGAACAGTATGATACCATGGTGCGAACGAATACGGTAAACGGTCCGGGTGCTTCTGATTCCGGAGTGGTCCGGATAAAAGGCACGAAAAAAGGGCTAGCCGTGAAAACAGATTGCAACGGGCGCTATGTATATTTGAATCCTCGCAAAGGAGGGCAAATTGCCGTTGCCGAAGCGGCGCGAAATGTAGTATGTAGTGGTGCCAAGCCGATGGCCATAACGAATTGTCTTAATTTTGGAAATCCTTACAAACCAGAAGTCTACTGGACGTTTAAAGAGGCACTTGCCGGGATGGGGGATGCTTGTCGAACCTTCAATACGCCCGTGACCGGCGGAAACGTGAGCTTTTATAATGAAAATCCGGAAATGGCGATTTTTCCTACGCCGGTGATTGGAATGCTTGGATTGATTGAGGATGTAGAGAATCACCGAATGACACCGGAGTTTAAAGGGAAGTCTGATGTCATTTATTATGTTGGAGCTTCTCGAAAAGGATTGGGCGGCAGTGAATATCTGCATACAGTCCATGATTTGACAACCGGGGATGCTCCCGATATAGATCTCGAGTTTGAAGCACGCCTGCAGTCAACACTACTTGATGCAATCCAACAAAAGTTAGTGAATGCAGTGCATGATATTTCTGATGGTGGTCTTGCGATAACACTTGCCGAAATGGCAATGTTCTCAAGAAAAGGGGCGGATGTTTCAGTGGAAGATCTTGGGGAGAACAAGCACGAAGTGCTTTACAGCGAAGCGCAATCGGGAGTGGTTGTAAGCTGTGATCCGAAATCGCAAAAAGATGTTGAATCAGAATTCAATGACAAGGATATACCTCTTGTGAAGATAGGAGAGGTAACAGATTCAAATACATTGAATATTAATGAAATGGTAAGCTTATCAGTAGATGAGATATATAATATCTACGATAATGTCATTGAGCGTGCTATGAAGCAAAGAGAAGATGTTGTAGCGTAGATTCCTTTAATACAAGACATAATATATGAATAGGCTGTTGGTAATATTTTTGCTGACAGCCTATTATTTTGAACGAAAGTTCGGCGAATTCTATTCATTTATCTCACGCTTAAATAATTGATAACCCCGCAGATCAGTGTCGATTTGCGGCAAATAAATAAATCTGTTATGAAAGATAAAATTGTGCTTATCGTCGGCGGCTCGGGAGGAATAGGAAGTGCATGCGGACGTGTATTTGCAAAGGCCGGTGCAAAGGTTGTACTTGCTGCTCGAAATCAAGAGAAAGCGGAAAAAGTAGCGAAAGAAATTAATGAGACCGGTGGAGATGCCTACGTTATTGGAGTAGATGTAACGGATTTGGCATCAGTTTCGAAGATGGCCAGGGAAGTAACCGAGGATTTGGGAGGTATCGATGTTTTGGTCAATGCGTTTGGGACTGCCATTATTCAGCCGTTGCTTGATATCAAGCCCGAACAAGCAAAAGAGATGTTAGATGTAAATGTATACGGCACATTTTTAGTGACACAAACCGTTGTGCGTTATATGGCCACCGAGAAAAAAGGCCGTGTAATTATGTTTCCGGGAAGCGTGGGAAAATACCCTATGAAAAATTCCTCGATGTATTCCGCTTCCAAATTTGCAATCACTGGGTTTACCAAATCACTGGTTGAAGAGCACAAACGAAGTGGTGTAAAATTCACACTCATGCACTTGGGAGGTGTGGATACCCCTATGTGGGATAGTGATACCGTGGATATGCGCGTGCAAACAGATAAGATGCTTACCCCCGAAGAGGTGGCAAAATCTGTTTATTATGCTGCCAATCAACCAGAGGGATCCGTACTTAACGAAATTACGATTCAGCCGGAATCACATCAGATGGTCTAATGCAATTTTATGTAGAGTAAGTCGCTTGCCAGCGATTCCGGGGCCTATTTGCTTTTGAGTGCCGGGCACTTGTCCATTGCTGACTTGATGGATTTTTCAATAATTTCGATGCCCTCTTCAATATGCTGTTTGTTAACCGTAAGTGGCGGACGGAATCGCATGGTGCGTTCTCCGCATGACAGAATCATTAAGTTATTGTTGAAGCATTCTTTGATAACCGAATCTCGTGCATGAGTATTCGGGAAATCAACGGCACAGAAAAGTCCCTTGCCACGTGGATTCGTAACATATTCAAATTGTTCGGACAGCTTACGGATTTTATCCTGTAGAAATTGGCCAACATCAGCTGCGTTTTCAACAAGATTTTCATCTTCAATAACTTGGAGTATACGGCCGAATCGAACCATATCTACCAAATTGCCGCCCCAAGTTGAGTTGATCCGTGAGGAAACGTGAAAGCAGTTTGTCTCGATATCATCAACGCGCTTACTGGCAAGAATTCCGCATACCTGTGCTTTTTTACCAAACGCCAGAATATCGGGCTTGACATAGTGCTCATGGGCCCAAAATGTACCAGTTAGTCCTACTCCGGTTTGAACCTCATCATAAATGAGCAGCGCTTCGTGTTTATCAGCCAAATCTCTAAGCGCTTGATGAAATTCCTTTCGAAAATGACGATCACCGCCTTCCCCCTGAATAGGTTCAAGTATGATGCAGGCGATATCATCTTTATACATCTCAAAATACCGCTTTGCCTGGGCAATGGCCCGCTCTTCATCGGCAATGGTTTTTTGAATACGTTCTTCCGTAGCGGGATAAGTCATAGCCGGTGAAACGATACGAGGCCAGTCAAATTTTGGGAAGTACTTTACTTTTTTTGGATCGGTGTTGGTAAGTGACATGGTATACCCGGACCGTCCGTGAAATGCCTGTTCGAGATGTAAGACTTTATGGCCTTTTTCCTGGCGATATCCCTTCTGAAAATTCTTTTGAACTTTCCAGTCGAAGGCTACTTTCAGGGCGTTTTCAACGGCAAGTGCTCCGCCGGAAATAAAGAAAGAGTAGGGCAGGTAATCAGGAATACCGACGCGATCAAAATTATCCACAAATTCAGCCATCTCTTCGGTATATACATCCGAGTTCGATGGTTTGTTGATCGCCACTTTTCCAATTTTGTTGCGGAATTCCTCATTTGCCAGCCGTGGGTGATTCATTCCCAAAGGATTAGAGGCGAAAAATGTAAAGAAATCCAGATAGCGTTCTCCCGTTTTGGCATCGTATAAATGCATGCCTTCACTCTTTTCAAGATCGAGCACAATATCATATCCGTCTGTTAAAATATGTTTTTGTAAAATGTTGTGTACTTGTGCGGGAGCGACTGTGTTATTCGTGGACATAAGCCTCCTAATCGTATTTAATTGGTATTTACATGCCGAAGTCTATGCGGGAAAGAATTTTGAATTTACTATTGACAATTACCCATGTCAAGCCTTATTATTACCGACTCACATCGCGGGGTAGAGCAGCTGGTAGCTCGTCGGGCTCATAACCCGGAGGTCGGAGGTTCGAATCCTCCCCCCGCCACTACCAAAAGCGGCTTTCTGATATTCAGAAGGTCGCTTTTTTTATTTTAGCATTTCTTACCGTTTTTGGATACAATAGATTAAAAATTTGCAGACTTATCCCCTCTGTTTTAGTTGAGCTTACAGTTAAAAATTCTTGTTCACAAAAATAAGTTTGGTCAACTCAGTAGCCTTAGTAAGAAAGAATGTGCTTTCTCCGCTGTGTTTTAATATAATACCTCTGTACAGAATGGTTTATAGTAATCGGCTGTGTTGGGACAATAAGTGGGTCAAATCTTCTTAAAGGGATGGTATCAAAAGTTATGATTGGCAAGACGTCCTCATTTTTTTTAGTAAAATATTACTCTTCAAGAGTTCTATTACTGGCATTTCTATTGTTTCTGATGGGCGGTTTGCTTTCATCTCAATATGTGATGGCACAGGGAACAACTATTCAAGGAAGTGTAGTAGTGGAACGAGCACAAAAGCCAACAATTGAAGTGGGTGGAGGTGGATACCAAAACAAGTTTGGGGATAATACCGATAAAAAAGATAATTCATTAGATGACGTTTTGGTATGGATCGAATTTCAAAATAAAAAACAGACAGGAGTAAAAGGAACTAAAAATCGACGTGTTCTAAATCAGCTTGATAAACGTTTTGAACCTCGTCTGATGATTATTCGGGAAGGGGGTGTGGTTCGAATACTGAATTCAGATCCGGTATATCATAATGTATTTAGCTTATCTAAAACGAAACGCTTTGATGTAGGACGTCGTTCACCCGATGAATTTCAAGATGTACAATTTAATAAACCCGGTATTATAGATGTTTTCTGTGATATTCATTCTGATATGCATGCAGTTATTGTCGTAGCTTCAAAACAAACTGTTGCAATGCAAAAATTGGATAGCAGTGGGAAATTCCGGTTTGAGGACATTCCAGAAGGAGAGTATATCCTTCATTTTTATGCCTTGGGAGATCGGGAGAAAAGTATAGAAGTAAATACAATTGATAAAAATAATGTAATGCTGGAACCAATAAGAATAGGATCATAATTATGGAGTCTCCCAAATTTCCTATTCGATGGAAGTTGCTATCCGGATTTATTGGGCTAGCCCTCCTGGTATTAGTGGTAGTACTTTTCGCAGTCAGCCAAATTTTGGACAACCGAATTCGGGAAGATATAAACTCGAGCTTCCATGAGGCAGGAAAGATATTTGAACAATTACAGGATGTGCGGTTTCGGCAGCTTCGGCAGACTGCTACACTTGTGGCTGATATGCCCTATATGAAGGCGGCGATTTCAACAGGAGATCCGAATACTATTAATCAGCAGATTCGCCAAGAGTTAGTGCACCTCTTACATTTTGATCCTCTTATTTCTGATACTTTGTCTTCGGAATCGCTTACGACCAGTTTAGATTCTGTCGGATTAGTAATGGTTTTTGACAAAAAAGGGGCCCCTCTTGGGCAATTATCCGATATAGATCTGGCAGACATATCTATGAGTAATAAATTAGGGGTCCAAAAAGCTTTGGAGGGACGACACCCTCAGCAATCATATATTTGGAAACAAGGAGAGAACTATTTTAATGTTATTACTATACCCGTTTTTTTACAGGATCAGGTTATTGCAGCACTTTCTCTTGGATATCCGATTCGTAATCGTGAAGCAGAGTTGCTTGCGCAAGTAATCGGATATGAGGTGTCGTATTATGTAGATGATAAACTCCTTACTACTTCTATTGATTCCTTGTTGCCCGAACACCGAAAAGTTCTTTCTGAAGGCATTGAACACGCTTCTGCAACCGAAATTAATCAAACGGGCAGTACAACCATCGAAATGGAAATGAGGAATCAGAAATGGCTTGTATATTTAGTTCCAATGGTAAAACAGGTTTCTCAGTCTGTGGAAATTTCAGGCTATTACGCCGTTGCAAAATCATTGACACAGGCTTTGGAGCCTCTCCATCAATTACAGCGCGTTATTTACTTGATTGGCCTTGGGGGAATACTAATAGCGATTATACTGGGTATCACGTTAACACGAAATCTGACGCGTCCTATTAACCGGTTGCTCGACGGTATTAAAAGGATTGAAAATGACGATTATGATCATCCTGTTTCTGTTGAAAGCCGGGATGAGTTTGGACAGCTTACCCGAACATTTAACAAGTTGGTTGCCAATATCAAAGAGAACCTTCGTGAAAAAGAGACGCTGTTGGCAGAAATCCATCACCGTGTCAAAAATAATCTGGCTGTTATTTCAGGACTGTTGCAATTGGAAAGTAGTAATGTTGAGGACGAACATACTGAGCGGGTTCTCAAGAATAGTCAATTGCGTATCCAATCAATGGCCACGGTGCACGAAATGCTCTATAAAGCACAGAACTTTAACAACCTGTCTTTCAATGATTTTATCAAAAAGATGGTCGCCTCTATTCATGATATATATAAATCAGCTTATTCGGAACTGAGTGTAGAAGTTGATGCGAAAGATATTGATCTGAATGTAAACCAAGCTGTCCCTTTTGGACTCATGGTCAATGAGCTGGTAACTAATGCATTTAAACATGCTTATCCTGATGGAGGATCAGGAGTGGTGGTCATCTCCTTTTTTGAAGAAGAGGGTAATGTCGTTCTCACGGTAGAGGATGAGGGGATGGGTTTGGATGATGATTTCTCTTTGGAAGAAAGTGAATCCCTGGGTTTTTCTCTTATCAAAATTCTATCCCAGCAGATTGATGCTGATGTGACAGTAGAATCCGAACATGGCACAAAAGTTACCGTTGTTTTTGAGAAGAAGGACAAAAAGGGGTCAAGCAGTTCATTGAATTTGAATTAATGCAATTTCATATGGGGATAAACCGAAAAAGTTTCTGTTTGTGCATTCTGATTTGTCTGATGTTGGCAGGTACTGCACTTGGACAGATAAATATTGGCGGTTTGGCTGATTTTGAGCTGCGAAAAGGGGGCGCAGACTCAAATCCAACGGTAAATCAGACTCCCAATGATAAGTTTTTGATATATACTCCTTCGATCCGACTCTTTATAAATGCCCCGATTTCTGAAAAATGGTTCGTTTCGGGTGCGTTGCAGTCTGATTATTATACAGGAAGCAGAAGCGAGATCTTTTTTTCTTCTTTTAATATCAATTGGTTAGCCGCTGAGAACTTTAAGATTACAGCCGGTCGTTTTACCACGCCGTTTGGGAGAACTGATGAGTTGTTGCTTTCTTCGAATAATCCTTTTGTTCATTTACCGCTATCTCATGTATGGAATATGCCGGTGAACCAGCGGCGTGGTTACTTTTTTGGAGAAAGTTCGTACGATGGGGTGCCGGGGCAATCATTAATTTACAGGCGGATGTATTCGCAGGGATTAAAACTTTCCGGGGCAACAGACGATGAAAGATTTCAATATGAAGTTGCTGCCACGTTGACTGGAGTTTCTAGCTACACCGATGTGGGTGAACAGAATCTCCCCGCATTTATTGGACGACTGGAAGTGCGACCTGTTATCTGGAATACGATTGGTGTATCATTTGGCAGAGGATCTTATTTGATAGAAGATTCTATTAATGATGTTTTATCTGATGAAGAGAGAGCCGGATATCAACAAACGGTTGTCTCAGCGCACACCGAGTTTTCCTACAGTTATTATCAGTTGTTGTTTCAGTACACATTCAATCGGTGGGATTCTCCCTGGATTGATCAGGATGGGCAACTTATTCAAGAACACCTTGACAATGATGTTGCTCACTATCTTGCAAAATTTAAAATGCGTTTTCCCTTTTTGGTAGGAGGATATGGGGCCATTCGCTATGAGCGTTACATTCCCAAAGAGCTAACACTTGATTCACTGAATATTACAGGTAAACCAACCCCGGACAAAGACCGGTTTGAGTTTGTTTTTGGATACAAGCTTAATCGGAATATACTTTTAAAAGTTTCCTACCTGCTTTCCAAGAATAATGGCAGGGAGCTAAAAGATGATGTTATCGCCATTCAGCTAAGCACTAGCTTTTAGCACGGTTATGCTATGCCTCAACTTTTTCGAATTCTTTAATGGTATCTTTGATAATTGAGATACAATCTCGCAGCTGTTCTTCGCTCATTACCAGTGGAGGAGCAAAGCGAATGATGTTACCGTGAGTGGGTTTTGCCAAAAGACCGTTTTCTTTCAGCTTTAGACAAATGTCCCATGCCGTACTACTGTCTTCAGAATCGTTAATGACAATTGCGTTCAGCAGACCTTTACCGCGCACGAGCTTTACCAGTTCTGACTCCTTCACAAGATTATTCATTTCGTCGCGGAAGATTTTGCCAAGCCTGTCAGCGTTTTCAGCAAGACCTTCGTCCTCAACTACTTTGAGCGCTTCCATGGCTACGGCACATGCCAGTGGATTGCCGCCATACGTTGAACCGTGTTCACCGGGACGTATGCACTCCATGATGTTGTTATCAGCCATTACTGCTGAAACGGGATAAGCACCGCCGGATAACGCTTTACCCAAGATCACGATATCAGGGCGCACATTTTCGTGATCGACGCACAACATCTTTCCGGTTCGTGCTATGCCGGTCTGAATTTCATCCGCAATAAAAAGGGTATTATATTTTTTGCACAGTTCAGAAGCTTTTTTGAGGTATCCGTCATCGGGAACAACGACTCCGGCTTCGCCCTGTATAGGTTCTACCATAAATCCGGCCACATCTTTCTCTTGCAGTGCTTTCTCAAGGGTTTCCAGATCATTATAAGGAATAGAGACGAAGCCCGGGGTATAGGGACCAAAATTCTTGCGAGCAACCGGATCATTGGAAAATGAAATAATACTGGTCGTTCGTCCGTGAAAATTACCCTTGGCAACAATAATCGTTGCTTTTTCGGGCGTCAGGTTTTTCTTCTCGTACGACCATTTCCGGCAAATTTTAATAGCTGTTTCAACACCCTCGGCTCCCGTGTTCATGGGTAAAAGCTTGTCGTAACCAAACAGGTCATGCATATATTTTTCATATGCTCCAAGTTGGTCGCTGTGAAAAGCCCGGGAAACCAAAGTCAGCTTTTCGGCTTGTTCTTTTAACGTGTTTATTATTCTTGGATGGCAGTGTCCCTGGTTTACAGCTGAATAGGCAGACAGAAAATCATAGTATTTGTTTCCTTCCGGATCCCAAACATAAACTCCTTCACCTTCGGATAATACAACCGGGAGGGGATGATAGTTATGAGCGCCATATTGATCTTCGAGTTCAATAGCTTGGGGAGTTGAAATCATATAAGAATTACTTTGTTAATTAAATTTCTGTTTGCCGTTTCTAAAATAGGGCGTATGTGCATTAAGATAAATTAATTTTTGAAATTAGCAGGCCGAATTTTTGAGAGACTGCGAAGAAAAGTATTATAATATTAAGAGGAGTGATTTAATTGAGACAAGAACCTGGCTATACTAGAGTGGACAATAATCAAACAATAATCAGCAAAGACACCTTTTTTAAGGGAGATGTTTCTGCTGCGTCTATCACCATTGAAGGTAAAGTGATCGGTAACCTTGAGGCCACCGAATCTATCTTGGTCAAAGAAGATGGATGGGTTGAAGGCAATATCTCTGCGCCAAATATATATCTGGCTAAAGGTTGCTATCACGAGGGAAATATCTATATAGATTATTTGGAAAATGCCTCTTCAGCGAAAATACATATGAACCGTCTTGAACTTAAATCAGATGACAAAGATGTGGCAACGACCAATGAAATTCGGAAAGAACAATCAGCTTCAGAAACCACAAAAAGCAGAGCATGGTAACCCTTAAACCGTTTGCACTATATGGTATTTATAAGGTATATTAAGCCTTTATTAAAGTAGGAACCCTTGAGTGTAATAACTCAAGGGTTTTTTTATTAAATGTAAGTCCAATACAATTACAGAGTAATACGATATGCATTGGATTGACCTGACTATCTTTTTCCTATATATGGTAGGAATGTTGGGGTTTGGCGTCTTTTTTCTTCAAAGAAATGAAGGTGCCGATGATTATTATGTGGGCGGCCGTAATATGAATAGCCTTCACATTGGCCTTTCAGTTGTCGCAACGGATGTTGGAGGCGGATTTTCAATTGGTTTAGGCGGCCTTGGTTTTGTCATGGGGTTGTCCGGTTCGTGGATGCTTTTTACCGGATTGCTTGGAGCTTGGCTTGCCGCTGTATTTCTTATCCCAAAAGTAAAAGGGAACCCCGTTTTTGATGAAGCCTTTACCTTTCCTGAGGTATTTGGGCACTATTTTACTCCTCAGGTGGCACTGGTAGCCGGGATTATTTCTGCGATTGGCTATGCTGGTTTTACAAGCTCACAGATTTTGGCCGGGGCTAAGTTGGCTACCGGTACTTTTGCCAATCTTGATTTGCAAACAGCGTTAATTATCATGGGATCGGTGGCGGTTCTCTATACCGTAATGGGCGGTCTTAAAGCTGTTATTTACACGGATACGGTACAGTGGACGATCCTCATGATTGGGCTTATCTTTATTGGTATCCCCATTTCATACACTGCTGTTGGTGGATGGGAGGCAATTTCTAATACGGTAGATCCTGCTTTGCTTTCCATGACCAATATTACTTGGCAGGATGTGGTATACTGGTCGGTTACTATAATCCCTATCTGGTTTGTTGGCATGACGCTCTACCAGCGTATTTATGCATGTAATGATGAGCAGACCGCGAAACGAGCTTGGTACCTGGCCGGTGTTTTTGAATGGCCCACTATGGCATTTATGGGCGTTGCCCTTGGACTTTTTGCGAAAGTGGGTGCCGAGCAAGGGATGTTTGAATATTTGGGTGCTGCCGATGTGTCCGATACCGACCCCGAAACCGGATTACCCATGCTGCTTCGAACCGTACTGCCTGTCGGACTCATGGGGATTATGATGAGTGCTTATTTCTCGGCTATACTCTCCACTGCCGATAGTTGTTTAATGGCCGCATCCGGAAATGTGGTTTCCGATATTATTGGTTATTTTAAAGATATTGATCATGATAGTGATACCTTTTTACGATTTTCACAGCTTACTACACTTGTAATCGGAACATTTGCCCTGCTAATTGCTACAACAATGACGAATGTGCTAGACTTGATGCTTTATTCCTATGCGTTTATGGTGTCGGGCTTGTTTGTTCCGATTATTGGAGCATTGTATTGGGAGAAAAGCAGTAGCATTGGCGCCATTGCCGCTATGATTTTTGGTGGTTCAACAACGGTATCGCTAGAATTATTTATGGAGAAACTTCCTGCAGGATTAGATGCCAATGTGTTTGGAATTACAGTTTCGGCTATTGTGTTTGTTGCCGTATCATTGGCATTTCCCGATGAAAATGACGAGAATATAACTGTTAAGTCAGCAGATAATGTTAATGCTATAAATCAATAATGATTGAATTCGATTTAGTATATTCTGATATCGAAAATCCGACGACATTCAGTCGAGAGGATATTGCCGATTTTCTTCACGAGCATCTGGATGAATATGGAGATGAAAAAAAACATATCTTGTCAAGTATTGCCTATGCTTATGGAGATGGAGAAGGCCAAGACGGTTTTATATTAGTTGCTCACGAAAAAGAGCAAATTGTGGGTGCTGTTATTATCAATCACACCAATATGGGTGGATTTATTCCTGAACATATTTTGGTATATATTGCCGTGCATGGCGATTACCGTGGTGAAGGACTTGGCAAAGAATTGATGGAGCGTATCATTGATGCAACGGAGGGAGATATTGCGCTACACGTTGAACCCGATAATCCCGCCAAACATCTGTATGAGAAATACGGGTTTACGAATAAATATCTTGAAATGCGATTGAGCAAATAGGGAATGGCCTATTTAAAATTATATAGAGACAAGCTTCGCCATAATTATAATTATTTGGATACCCTTTTTAAGGATAATGATATCAAATGGGGGATTACCACCAAACTACTCTGTGGGCACGAAGAATATCTGAAGGAGGTTGCCGACTTGGGGATTGGTGAAATGCTGGACTCCCGTATCAGTAATCTTAAAAAGATTAAAGAGATCGATCCCGATACGCTTACGACCTATATCAAGCCGCCCCCCAAAGACATCATCGATTCGGTAGTAAAGTATGCCGATGTGAGCCTGAATACGGAGCTTTCAACATTGCACGCCCTCTCAGAAGAAGCTCAGAAACAGGATAAAGTCCACAAGGTCATCATTATGATTGAACTGGGGGACCTGCGTGAAGGAGTGATCCGTGAAAACCTGATCGACTTTTATGAGAAGGTATTTAAGCTCTCGAATATAGAGGTGATCGGCATCGGGGCAAACCTGAACTGTATGCATGGCGTGATGCCGGATGAGGATAAACTCATTCAACTATCACTGTATAAACAGATTATTGAGCTCCGCTTCAACAAAGAAATTCCGCTGGTATCGGGAGGCACTACGGTTACTATTCCTCTCCTATTACGGAACCAGTTGCCAAGTGGCGTCAATCACTTTCGGGTGGGAGAAGCACTCTTCTTCGGGAAAAACCTATTTACCGATGGCACGATCGAAGGTATGCACAACGATGTGATGGAGCTATATACCCAAATCATCGAAATTGCAGAAAAACCCAAGGTGCCGAGTGGAGATCTGGGCATGAATCCCCAGGGAGAAGTGGCCGATATTGATGAAGATCAGTTTGGGGAAACATCATATCGTGCTATTCTGGATATCGGCTATCTTGATATCAATCCCGAACATTTAATTGATGTTGAAGGAGATGTGGAAATTGCTGATGCAAGCTCGGATATGCTCATTTTGGATGTAGGTGATAATAAGGCCGGATACGAAGTGGGCGATTTTATCCGTTTCCGCATGAAGTATATGGGAGCATTGGGGATTATGAATTCTGACTATATCGATAAAATAGTCGAAGAGTAGTATAGAAACATATCTGCTTGTAATATTTAATGCTTGATAATAGATTAGGATAGAATTCGCTTATAATAGGGGTATATCTATACAGATAATACATGAGGAACTCCAATGAGTACGTATGCCGATTTTAATTTTGCCAAGATAATGGATTATCCCGATAACAGGGATGGACTACATGTATTTGATTTTACCGGAGGCTATGATGCCGATTTCATCCGGTCAAAGCAGTGGGGGATTGGGAAGTACAATGAAAAGCGCTCGAATATGTACCTGGATTCAATGTTCAATAACGAGCGCAATTTGCATATGGGGATAGATATATGGACAAAGTCCGGAGCACCGGTATATTCCTTTTGGGATGGGGAGGTTAGTTACATACAGAATAATGATCAGGCCGGAGATTACGGTCCCACCATTGTAATTAGATACGAGCTGAATAATTCTCAGCTGTATGCGCTATACGGACATTTATCAAAAGAATCTCTTACGATGGTTTCGATTGGGGCAGAAGTAAAAAAAGGTCAAAAAATAGCAACGTTGGGCAGCAAGCAAGTGAACGGAGGCTGGGCGCCCCATCTTCATTTTCAGCTTTCGGTAAAAGATCCCGGAGAGGCGGATATGCCGGGCGTTGTAGCACCAGAAAATAGAGAAGAGGCCTTGAAAACCTATCCCGATCCCCGAAAAGTGCTGGGTGATTTGTATTGAAATGAATACTTGAATCGAGAGTACAACTCTCTCGCTACTGCTTAGGTTATTTACTCTTGCGACTTTGAACTCATACCAGACAGAGTATTTATACTCTTAGTTTTTCGGGATTTTTACTTCCGAAAAGCCCTCAGTTCAAAACTTCTCAGTTCTGAGGGAGTTATACTCCCGAAGAAGATAGTCATAGCTTATCTATCAGCAGAGGCACATCTTCATAACCTGCATAATTTTTAGCACTTGAAAACTTCCAGTCTTCCGGTGTGGTAACATATCCTTTTCTAACAGGATTTTGATGAATGTAATGAAGTTTTTGTTTGAAAAATCGCTCTGATTGTATTCCGATAGGATGGTACCCAGATTGCCAGACTTTATATTCTTGATCTTTTCCAGTTCTGTTGGCGGTTTCCTTAAAAACTGTTAAAGCAGTAATCTTGCTAAATTTTTTTAGCAAAGAAGTAATTTCAGAAGAGGTATAACGCTTAAAATCTCTAATAATACTTGGAATAGATTGATTTTCATCAGCAGAAATAATGAAATGCAAATGGTTTGGCATTATTACATAAGCATGAATAGATAAACCTTTGTTTCTGCGGCAATATTTTAGACTGTCAATAAGGAGAGAATAATACTCGATTCTTGTAAAAACAGGATACCACTTTGTTAGGGTGCTTGTGCAAAAGTAATACTTAGTATCTGAGTATATTTTCCATGAGCTCATAAGAATATCGTTTTAAGGTAGGATACCATCAAAAGACTGATCCTTACAATTTTTTAATAGATTTGTTGTCATGTTGCTCGAGAGTACAATTCTCTCGCAGCTTGGGTGCTTTTTTGCAACTTGTCGAGTATATCCCTGTTGTTCGAGAGTGCAACTCTCTCACAACAGGGCGGTACAACTCTTACACAACATTAGTTCTGAGGGAGTTATACTCCCGAAGAAGTTAGCATTGCAATAGAATGCTGTAAAGAATAGAGCAGATTATGATTGGAAATTCTGCTTGAAAATCCACTAATTGTGCCTTGCATAAATTGTGATTTAGGAATTTCCGGGATGCCCTTCAATTTCAACATAGAAGCACATTTGCCCGAACTAATAAAGTTACGCCATCGGTTGCATGCTTCGGCTGAGGTATCGGGAGAAGAGCAGCAAACAGCAGAAATTATCGCTGATTTTTTATCAGCTACCAATCCCGATGAATTACAAACAAATGTTGGGGGACAGGGTTTATTGGCAACGTATGGTTCCGAAGAGCTCGGCCCGCACCTGTTGATTCGTTGCGAGCTGGACGGGTTGCCCATATCAGATAATATTGAAGCCGATTATCAATCTAAAAAAAATGGCGTAGGTCATAAGTGTGGCCATGATGGACATATGGCCATCGTTGCGGGTGTGGCGAAGCTTTTGGGAAAGCGGCGTCCGCGAGCGGGAAAGGTGACCCTGCTGTTTCAACCGGCTGAGGAAACCGGGGAAGGGGCACAGCGTGTGATCAACGATTCAAAATTTGCGGGGTTGGCTCCTGATTACTTTTTTGCCCTTCATAACTTGCCGGGTTTTCAGAAACACCGGATTATTGTAAAAAATAATACTTTTGCTGCAGCCTCGGTAGGCTTGATTGTCCGCTTTGATGGGGCGACAGCTCATGCAGCCCATCCCGAAGAGGGCAATAGTCCCGCGCTGGCAGTGGCACAAACCATTCAGGCATTTTCAGCGGCACCACAGTTTCAGGTACCATTGGAGAAGTCAGCAAAAGTGACGGTTATTCATGCCGCGTTGGGAGAACGCGCTTTCGGAACCTCACCGGGTGACGGTACCGTAATGGCGACGCTGAGAACCTACGATGATCAGCTGTTGACAAAGCTTAAGGATCACTGTATCCAAATAGCAGAAGGATACGCCGATACCTTTAATTTGGGGATTGACGTTGATTGGGTCGAGGAATTTCCTGCCACAGTGAATAATATTGAGGCCGTGCAGATTATTGAAGCCGCAGCCAGTAAAGTTAGAAGGGAAATTCATCGCAAAAAGGAGCCGTTTAGCTGGTCAGAAGATTTCGGTCATTTTACAAGTGAGCATAAGGGAGGAATGTTTGGATTGGGGGCCGGTAAAAATCATCCGGCATTGCATGCTCAGACCTATGATTTTCCTGATGAAATTATTACTACCGGCATTTCAATGTTCATACAAATTATAAACGAAGCGATTGACAGGTCATGAATAACGAGTTATATCCTTCATGGATTGAGTTAAGCAAAGAAGCCTTTGAGAAAAACTTCACTTTTTTGAAGGATTACATTGGTAAAGACACAGTGTTTAGCTCAGTCATTAAGGGAAATGCTTATGGACACGGGATAGGTCACTTTGTGCCCATGGCAGAAAAGTGTGGCATTCGTCATTTTTCGGTTTTTAGTTCTGATGAAGCCCGTCAGGCGGCTCGTGCAAGTACCGAGGAGGATACTCATATCATGATTATGGGAATGATTAATAACAAGGCATTGGGATGGGCTATCGAGCGCGATGTTTCGTTCTTTGTTTTTGAGCTGGATCGTTTGAAATGGGCTGTTAAAGAAGCAGAGCGCATTGGAAAGCCGGCGCGGATTCACCTCCACCTCGAAACCGGGATGAATCGTCTGGGGTTGGAGCGCGAACAGTTTAAAGAGGCGGTTAGTATTATTAAAAACAATGGGAAACACCTGCAGCTGGACGGATTATGTACCCATTTTGCAGGGGCCGAAAGTGTGGGTAATTTTGTGCGGATTAAAGAGCAAATCGAAAATTTTAAAGAATACACTTCTTGGTTTGAAGATCAAGGTATTGAAGCCAAACATTACCATACCGCATGCTCAGCCTCGGCGCTAAATTATCCGGAAACGATTATGGATATGGTGCGTTTTGGAATTGCACAGTATGGTTTTTGGCCGAACCGGGAAACGTATATGAACTTTGTGAAGAAGTATCCGGATATTAACAAAGAGCATAAAGATCCACTGGAGCGGGTGCTGAGTTGGAAAAGTCATGTTATGAGCACAAAGGAAGTTCCGGCTGGGGAGTTTGTGGGATATGGGAATACATATTTAACAGGTCGTGATGAGACCATTGCCTCTGTACCTATTGGATATTCCCATGGATTTGCACGCAATTTAACAAATGTGGGTATTGTATTGGTGAATGGTAAACGTGCTCCCGTGGCGGGATTGGTAAATATGAATTTGCTAACGGTGGATGTTACGGATATACCTGATGTTAAAAAGGGAGATGAGGTGGTTATTATCGGTCATCAGGGAGAGCAGGAGATAACGGTTTCTTCTTTTAGTGAGATGCGGAATAACATGAATTATGAGGTGCTGGTACAGATCCCGTCTCGTATTCCCCGAAGTATTGTGTGATAATGTTAAGTGGCAAAGTAACAAAGAGACAAGGTTACAAACTTTTCTCGATCTTAGTTCTCTTTTAGTTTAGAGGGAGTTGCACTCCCGAAAGGAAGGGCTATAAATAGTTGATCGAGAGTACAACTCTCTCAAGACTATGGCAAAGAGACAAGGTGACAAAGTTATCTCATCCTCAATTTCTCTCTTTAAACTAAAACAATAACCGCTTATTTAGCTATTTCTTAACTCTGTTACTTTGTAACTTATCCAATATTTAAATTCGTCGCTGCAGGATACGTCCGCTCAGCCAAAGATCACGCTGGATGTATCTTCTGCTGTGATAGTAGCTTTGCCGCTGTAGTAAATAATGGTCGAAAGGATAAAACTTGTTATTCAGTTTTGGTTGGACGAATTGAAAGCGGTATTCCGGATCTTCAAGGTTATAGGAGTAATGCCAGGTGAGTGTTCTGAGGCGATCCCTCGTATAAAAAGGGTTACCGAACAAGACGTATATCAAGCCGCGATCAGTTTTCCATCCCTCCTTAAAATTCGAAAACATTTTGTTGGCTTGCTCAACCCGGGTATAATACAACTCAATTACGCTCCGTGTTTTTTGCTTGTTGCCAATATTTTTTAACCAAAAGCGATCAATAGCTTGTTTTAAGGAATCTTTGTCGGAAATTTCCATAAGAGATTCATATTGCTTCGAATCCATCAGATAGGCCAGGGGGCGGGCTAATTCATGGATATTTTCGACGGCCGGAAAATTCGGGCTTTTTACGCCAAAAGCCCGTCCGTTAAACTGCTCATCTTCATCCCCTTCTTTCTTGGTTGTTACTTCAAAGCGATAGTTACCACGGTTTTGATTGGCAAATTTGTACTCGACAAACACACTGCTATAATCAGAGAGAACGCGGCGCGTGGATTGTATTTCCGTTTGGCGATCAAAATCAATTCCTTTGTACTCAATTGATGAGGAGCTGTAATTATTTCGGGTCATTGATCGTGGTAGCCCGGTATCCGATTTAAACTCAACGAGGCGACTGCCAATCGTCAAGCGGCGCTCTGTTTGCGGGCTGATAACCTGAAATACAAATCGCAATGAATCTACACTGCCTTGCACATCATAACCGGTAATGGGAGCCCAAGAAGAGCCAATTTCTTTGCCATACATTTGAATATTGCTGATCGTAAATTCGCCCTCATCTGTTTCTGGAATAAAGGTTTCAGAGGTTTGAGTAAGCTGGCGTTTAGAGTTTAAATCGGTGACCGTAACGGATACTTTGTATTTGCTGGGAGAAACCTGTTGAGAATAGTTAAGAGTTACGGTTTCGCGGCTGCTGGTGATATTCTCATTACTGCTGGTAACGGACTTAGTAAAGCGCTGGCTTTCATTGATATTTTCGCCATTTTCTTGATCAACAATTTGAATATCTACGGCAATATTTGCCGTAAGAGAATCATTTTGTTGGCTGTAAACCAAGCTTCCCTTTACAATTTCTGCAGTAATTTCCAATGTAGGTCCCTGTTCCTGATCAATAAACCCAAAAGCACTAATGCGCAATTCGGGATGTCCGACTTTGTAGGTATAATTGGATCCCTGCTGTGTAGTATCAATTTTGCTGGATTTGCAGCTTACTAAGAACAGTAGTCCGCCAAATGTTAAGAAAAGTAAAACGGTTCGCAATGAGTTGAGCATAATGGTATGATTGCGGTTGGAAGAACTTAACTTTTTAAAGATACTAGGGATATTGTTGATTCAACTTAACAACAGGGATAAGAATCACAAAATTTTTAGTTGATAAGTAGTTGGGGAATTATTAATGTTGAAAAGTATAGCGTTAGTAATTTACATTTCTTTGAGACAATATAAATTTACAGAAAATATATTTAAACGTTTGGTATTTAAGGCTATTAGTTTTATTAAGGTTGCTCATTCAAACAAATTTCAACGAGAAATTAAGATGTGTTGATCCATCAATACATCTTAACACCAATAAACTCCTTCCGATGTTGTTGTTTCTACAAGGGCTGAAACAATAAGTTTTTGTGACGGCGGCATTTGAGGGCTAATCATCTAATCCAAAACTATCTAATTATGAAGTT
The DNA here is from genome assembly GCF_058386955.1 of Fodinibius sp. GM21. Classification (NCBI taxonomy): domain Bacteria; kingdom Pseudomonadati; phylum Balneolota; class Balneolia; order Balneolales; family Balneolaceae; genus Fodinibius; species Fodinibius sp. GM21. The sequence continues at coordinate 244,137 of NZ_JBYEIQ010000004.1, forward strand.
GAAGGTACTATCTCTATTAGTATGTGCTTTCGGTTTTCTGTTTGTCTCTTCGGCAGTGGCGCAAGACGTTACCGTTTCTGGTACTGTTGTGTCAGCTGAAGACGGCGAACCGCTACCGGGAGTTACAGTTATGCTACAAGGCACAAACCGGGGAACCGCAACGGCTCCCGACGGGACGTACGAACTTGAAGCGCCATCCGATGGTGTGTTAAGGTTCTCCTTTGTTGGCTATGTTCAGCAAGAAATTCCAATTAATGGTCGAACAACCATTGATGTCGAAATGGAAACCGATGTTGCCGAATTAGGCGATGTTGTCGTAACCGGTTATGGTGAGTATTCATCACGTAACTTTACTGGGTCTGTTTCTCAAGTCAGTTCTGATGATTTTGCGGACATTCCGGTAACGTCTATTGATCAGGCAATGGAAGGCTCAATAACCGGCGCGAATATTTCTGCCTCTACTGGTACACCCGGTGCGGCACAAGACGTACGCATTCGTGGAATTAGTTCTATTAATGCAGGTACGCAACCACTATATGTAATTGACGGAGTTCCTGTTGTCAGCGGTGATGATAATCTCACTTCTACTGCAACGAGTTCTCTTGGTTTGATGTCCAACTTAAGCCCATCTGATATTAAGTCGATTACAGTATTAAAAGATGCCGCTTCTACCGCTCCCTACGGTGCACGTGGATCTAACGGTGTAATTGTGATTGAAACGAAAAGTGGTTCTGCCAGCGATGTTACATACACTGTTGATATGAAGCGTGGCTGGAGTAACCGTGCTGTTGATGGGCCCGGTGCTATGAATGCACAAGAATGGGCTGAATATTCAGCTACAGCGTATCAGAATGCGGGATTCAATTTTCCACCATCTGCTTTTTGGGATCAGGAAGGAACAGGTACTAATTGGGGAGATATCGTTACCCGAGATGATGCCGTTACGCAGCAGTATAATCTTTCTGCCCAGGGTGGTAATGAACAAACGCAGTTCTATGCTTCAGGAGGTATTTTTGAACAGACTGGTGCATATATCGGTTCTCAGTTAGATCGCTATTCCGGTAAGTTTAATATCAATCACCAATTCGACGAAAGAGTTACTTTCACCAATAACTTTACGGGTTCTTTCGTAGAGCAAGATGGTGTTCTTGAGGGAGCCGGGTATTTCGGTAGTCCTGTTTTGGCTGAATATTTCATTCCTCCAACAGTTGAAGCCTTTAATGAAGACGGTTCACCAAATATTGATAATTTTGGAACATCAATATTTAATCCGGTGTACACTCAGCAGAATGACATCGACCGTAAACGTAATTCCAGGGTTATCAACAATTCTACACTGGATATCCAGATCTTAGAAAACCTGTCATTTAGAACTAACTTTTCTATTGACTATATCTTGACGGAAGAAAAGTACTATGATAACCTCAATTACGGTGATGGTGCTGATATAGGCGGAGCCGTTGATGATATTATCAATCGAAACTTCAATTACGTGTGGCGAAATAACTTGAATTATGTTTTCCAGCCTACGGAAGGAAGTGTATTTGATGTTCGGTTGATCTCTGAAAGCCAGAAAAATAATGAGTACTACATGGAGGCTTACGGTGAAAGAGTAGGTTATGAGAATTTATACAACCTAAATACAACTGCCTCGCCACAATTTGTCGGTGGATCTACAGAAGATTGGGCCGTACAGTCGTTTACCGGCTTGGTTAATTATACCTTTAATGATAAAATAATTGCCGATTTAAGTTTACGACGCGAAGGGAACTCTCGTTTTTCTGAAGAAGAGCGATGGGGTACATTCTGGTCGGTAGGTGCCGGTTACATTCTTTCTGAAGAAGAATTTATTCAGAATCTCGACTGGCTTAGTTACTTAAAGGTTAGAGCCTCTTATGGTGTTACCGGTAATGCTGATATTGGGCTTAACAATTATCAGCGCCTTGTTGGATTTGGTGCTTATAATGGACGACCCAATATCCAGTTAGAGCAACTGGGTAATTCTGGTTTGACATGGGAGAAAGCAAATTCACTCGATATTGCTCTTGAGTTCGAGCTCATTGATAGAATTGATGGGTCGGTGACCTTCTTCCGTAAAGATAGTCGTGATCTGTTGTTTAATGTCCCGCTTTCCCGTACAACTGGGCACACATCACAGATTATCAACGGTGGTGAGCTCTACAATCAAGGGTTTGAGATTGAACTTGATGCAAGTATTATCAACACCCGTGATTTCAGTTGGAATCTGGGCGGTAACTTGTCACTTATTAAAAATGAAGTTACTGAATTACCTCTTGACCTGAATGGTGATCCTATTGAGTTAACCACAGGAACACGCTATCGTGGAGTTGAGGGATATGAAGTTGATGCTTGGTTCATGAGAGAATGGGCCGGTGTTAATCCCGATAACGGAGATCCATTGTGGTATATGGATGACGGTAACGGAGGACGTACGACAACAAACACGTATAACGAAGCCGATCGATATTACCAAGATGCAAATGCACAACCTAACCAATTCGGTGGTATTAACACCCGGGTTAATGTGTTTGGGTTTTATGCACAGGCAAACCTCAGTTTTTCATTTGATTATAAAATCTATGACAACTGGGCGTTTTACATGAAATCAGATGGGCGTGTAGCTGGTGCTTTTGGTCAATATGCAACAGCACTCGACTATTGGACTCCGGAAAATACGGACGCAGCTAATCCGAGACCTATTTTAGGTGGTAATAATAACGCTTATAATACCTCTTCTCGCTATTTATATGATGGGGACCATGTGCGTTTGAAATCACTTAACGTTGGATATAATATCCCACCTCGATACTTGGAAAATATTGGGTTGAAATCTGCAAGTGTGTATTTCACCGGTCGTAACCTGTGGACACACATGTTTGATGACGATCTGCACTGGGATCCGGAGCAGAAAGCTGATGGATTCACTGATTTGAGTGCTCAGCCTATGCGGACACTTACTTTCGGAGTTAAAGCTAATTTCTAAAAGAATTTATAATGAAGAACATAACTAAATTTTTATTAGCACTGCTCGTTGTAGCAGGGGTTAGCAGTGGTTGCGATGATTTCGTATCGCCTTCTGTTGACCAGAACAAACCTACAGAAACGGTTATCCAATCTGTCGATGACCTACAAGCTGTAGTAAATGGTGGCTATGACTACCTTAATGATGTGGAGTTATATGGTCGGGACTTTTATGTATCCGGCGATGTGATGTCTGACAACGCCTTCTCAAATGGTAATTCAGGGCGTTTTGTAGTGCAAGACCAGATGATCTTTACTGTGAACAGCGGCTATGCATCCGGTGTTTGGCAGGTTTTTTACGAAGCAATCGGAACTGCTAATTTGGCAATCGGTGCTGAATTGGAAGGTGACGGTGTATCAGAAATAAAAGGCGAAGCATATGCACTTCGAGCTTTCTCTCATATGAACTTATTGTTGGCTTTTGGCCAACAGTATGTAAGTGGCGGAGATGCTTCTAATGGAGTACCGTATGTTACTTCCTATGCTGATAGCGATCAATTTGCGCCTTCTCGGGATGCAATCGCTGATGTGTGGGCTAATATCGAGTCTGACCTTAACACAGCAGCACAACAGTTAGACCCAGGGTCATTTAATTCAACTTCTTTGAATTACTGGGCTGTTCGTGCTTTGCAGACACGGTTTTACCTTTATACCGGTCAATATGACCAGGTAATTCCTATTGCCGAAGAAATAATTAATAGTGGTAACTTTTCAGTTACTCCTGCTGGCGATCTGGTAGAAACCTGGGGATCAGGTGAAGGTCCGGTTTCATTATTTGAAATCGCCTTTATTGATACTGATGCGTTGGGTACAGATAATATCGCACGCATTTATCGACCTACAAACTACGGTGATGTAGAAGTCAGCGAAGATCTGTATAATGCTCACGCACCAGATGATGTTCGCCTTGGTCTCTATGGAGAGCCTGGTGACGAGGTTGAAACCCTGCTTGGTCCAAGAACACTTGATGCATACCGAATGTTGGGTAAATATACTGATGAAACAGGTGCAGATAATGTACGCGTAATTCGTTACGCTGAAGTTATCTTAAACTATGCTGAGGCGATTGCTGCCGGTGGAACGGGTGCACAGGAATCAGCATTCCAAGCATTGAGTCGATTAACCGACGAGCGTTACACAGGTACTTCTCCTTACACTGCGCCTGTTACGCGTGATGATGTATTGGCTGAACGTCGTCTGGAATTAGCGATGGAAGGTCATCGTTTGTATGACCTGTTGAGAACCGGTCGTGATATTCCTTTGGGAGATAGCGGCTCTTACCGAGCTAATACAGGAGGTACGTTAAACTATGGTACTTATCGAGCAGCTCTGCCAATACCAGATGCTGAGATAAGAGCCAATTCGAATGTAACTCAGAATGAGGGATACTAATAAATCCTTTCTTCTGTAAATTTATTGATAAAGCCGCCTCGATTTCGGGGCGGCTTTTTTTATTTGTGATATATAAACCTGCCGGGAAATCCGGCGGGCTTATTCGTTTAAAGGAGGGGGGTTTTGAGCCAGCTAAGTGATCTATGTTTGTTCAACATTATTATGCAATGTTATTACTCTGTACCTCAAATAACTTGGGTACGACATTGCATAACTGATACCTTGGTTATTTGGGACCATAGTCATATTGCAGAGATTTCTTCATTTTTTTGCTTTGCTACTCTTATAAGCATAGCCTGTCTGAGACAGTAAGGACACAGAAATTGGTATTATAAGGACGGACTCTTTAGGATAGTAAGGGCATAGACACTGGCCTTATAAGTACAGACTCTCTAAGATAGTAAGGAGACAGACACTCCCCTTATAATGGCAATTACCTGTTTCCACGTTTGATACTCCTCGTCATTTCATTCCTCGGAGTGACAGAACGGGGGCGGTTTTTTATTCTGGAGGCTTACACAAGCGAGGTTGCTGGTGACGACAAAATCCAAACTATAACCCATTACCAACAGAAGTCACTCCGAACGCAGTGAGGAGTCTCAAGTGGTATTACTGTTTCTATGGTTGATGCTCCTTGTCGCAGGCTTTTCAGAGTGACAGAAAGGGCAAGATTTTCACCTCTGCATCCACAATGCCACCTAAGATACTTTGTAAGTAATAGCCGAAATAATGGTCATACCTATAAAAAATCATGCCCAAATATTACGTTTATATGATGAGTAACATTTCCAAGATGATATATACTGGAATGACTAACAGTCTCTCGAGACGAGTACGAGAACATAAGCAAAAAGTAAATGATGGCTTCACGAAACGATACAATATTCACAGGTTAGTTTACTACGAAGAGTTTCAGGATGTACGCAAAGCCATTGCACGGGAAAAAGAGATTAAGGGTTGGCGACGCGAGAAAAAAGTGGCTTTGATTGAGGGGCTGAATCCCAAATGGAGGGATTTAGCAGAAGAGGAATAGTGATTTTTATTCTCTGGTTGCAGCTGCCTGTGACGACAAAGCGAACAAAAAGCTCTATACCCTGATTGTCACTCCGAGCGTAGCGAGGTGTCTCAAACGGTATTACAATTCATTAGTAAAACATAGGGTGATTACCTTTTCCCACGCTTGATACTCCTCGTCGTTTCATTCCTCGGAGTGATTTGTTGAGTTACATTCATAGCCATATTTAAGAGAAGCTGCCAGTAATTGCAAAGTGTGAGAGAAGTTTATTCCCCATTGTCACTCTGATTCTGGCGACAGCTGGGAGAGGAGTTCCAAGTATTGGCCCACATTGGGCAACTGTCGTTTTCCACGTTTAATACTGCTCGTCGACAAGTTAGTCCTAATTTCTGAGGGAGTTGTACTCCCGAAAAACATTGGGATCTGCATTCACCCTGCTAGATTTGGAAACTTGGCAGGTGTATTTGTCTTTGGATCTGAAGATATCTGTTCTCGGAGGTAAGTGGTTGTTGTTCGAGAGTACAACTCGCTCAGAACTTTATATAATAAGTGCCAACCTTAAACAGCGCTGCACACATGAAAAACTCGTCATTGTGTATGACCTCAAGGAGCGTGACAGTTCCCAGGTGTAATTAAGCTCTTAAAACTGTGAGGAAATCTCCAAGGGTGTACTAACCGTTTCTTTATGATATAGGGTAGTAAAAAACTCGCAAGTATTTAAAACACAGTAGGTTTCTATCTGGCCTAAGCAGGTCAGAATATTTTATAACTGCTTATCTCAAAATAATACTTTTTATAACACCGGCATTGATTTTAAACCTATTTTTGAAAAGGTTAGCAGCGACTTGGGACAAGGGATACTCCCAAGCATTCTTGCAATTAAAACCAGGGCTCCGAAATAATAAACGTTACCCCACCTTTATGGGGCTCAACACAAGTTTATCTATAAAAACCAGGGCTACGCATGTTGTCCGCTTGATGTAATCAGGCGGTCAATACCACCTGTCTGTATCACAAGATAGGTCCGTTTCACTATAACAATAAGTAAACGAGGTAGTCTATGTTTAAAAAGTTACTTTTAATAGTAATCGCTTGTCTTGTTTCGTTTGGATCTGCCTTTGGGCAGTCCGGGACGATAACAGGTACAGTAACCGACCAAAGTTCGGGCGAAACTTTGCCCAGCGTAAATGTCTTTATTGTTGAGTTGCAGCGGGGAGCTGCTACCAACGCCCAGGGTGAGTTTACAATCGAAGGGGTCGAATACGGTACATACACCGTACGCGCCAGCTTCGTGGGGTATGATACGTTCGAACAGCAGGTCACCGTTGATCAGTCAACAATCACGCTTGACATCCCGCTATCATCATCTACCCAACAACTCGAAGATGTTGTGGTAACGGCATATGGTGTAGAGCAGAGCATGAACGATCTGTCGTATTCAGCTCAAAAGGTTGACGGGGATATAATCTCCCAAAATCGCGATGATAATTTTGCATCGTCCTTGAGTGGGCGTGTTGCCGGGCTCAAAGTAAGCGAAAGTAGTGGATTGGGCGGCTCCACGAATATTGTAATGCGTGGATACAAGTCTATTACCGGTAATAATCAGGTACTGTTTGTTGTTGACGGTGTGCCATACGCAAACCAGGAATTCAATGATACCGATACTGAGGAAGGTTTTGCTGGTTATGATTATGGTAATACTGGACTCGACATAAATCCGGATAATATTGCATCGGTAAATGTGCTCAAGGGTCCTGCAGCAGCAGCGTTGTATGGTTCTCGTGCATCGAACGGTGCGATTGTGATCGAAACCAAGGGCGGTCAAAAAGGAAGTCGTCCGGTTGAGGTAACGTTTAATTCCAGCGCCACCATCAGCAAGATGAATGATAATACCTTTGTGGATCATCAAATGGAATATGGTGGTGGATATGCCCCTTCGTTTGCCCAACTGGATATTAATGGAGATGGTAGTGATGAGGTTCTCGGTAACCCTTATGATGATGCTTCTTTTGGACCTAAGTTTGAAGGTCAGGAAGTGTACCAGTGGGATGCCTTTGTGGAAGGGGGCCCTAATTATATGACCAGCACCTCCTGGCAAGCTCCTGAGAATACTCCGATCGATTTCTTTGAAACAGGTACGAAGTTTACCAACAGTTTCATGATTAACGGTGGTTTCGAAGGGGGATACTACAACCTGGGATATAACCAGAATAACACGACAGGTATTTTGCCAAACAGCAAGATGGACAAAAACAAGCTGAACTTTGCGGCAGGATACGATGTCAGCGACAAGTTTTCGGTTTCGGGGAAAATACAATATTCCAAAACTGAAACACAGGGACGCCCTCAGCGTGGATATGGCACTACAATGAGTATGTTCCGCCAGTGGTGGAATACTGCTGTAGACATCGAAGACCAGCGGAGTGCGTATTTTCGTAACCGCACCAACGAAACATGGAACTGGGCTCCCGGAGCTTTGGGCGAAAGTCCCTATTATTGGGATAACATCTACTGGATACGGTACGAGAACTTCCAGACGGATGAGCGTGATCGTTACTTCGGGAATGTTGAAGCTAATTATGAGTTTGCCGACTGGTTAAATGTTACCGGTCGTGTTAGTATTGATACCTATTCTCAATTTATTGACGAACGTATTAATAAGGGCAGCCAGGCTGTATCCAATTATGAAATGCGCCGTTATAATTTTACAGAATTCAACTACGATCTGCTTGCCAATTATCAAAAGCAGTTAAATGAGGACCTTCGTATTGACGGTGTAGTTGGTATGAATATTCGCCGCAACCATTCAAAAAACGTCACTGCCTCAACAAACGGAGGATTGGTTGTGGAGGGATTATATTCTTTGGACAATTCTGTTAGTCCAATCAACTTCCCGAACGAAACGAATGAACAGCTTGGTGTTAATGGTTTCTTTGCCAGTATGAATCTTAGTTATGGTGGATTCATAAATGTAGAAGCTACCGGTCGACGCGATCGAGCGTCAAGCTTACCTGAGGGTGAAAACGTGTATTATTATCCATCAGTATCTACCGGGTTCACCTTTAGTGAATTTGTAGATGCTGACTGGTTATCCTTTGGTAAAATTCGCGGTAGCTGGGCAGAGGTAGGTAACACAGCGCCTCCGCACAGCATTGTGGAAACCTTTGACCGTGTTGAAAATGCCGGTGCCAGCACGCGGTACTCGGTACCTCATGTGCAAAATAATCCCGATCTGAAACCGGAGCGTACCAAAAGTTGGGAAGCCGGAATACAGATGGGACTATTTGGAGATCGTATAAATTTTGATGTGAATTACTACGATCAAAATACGATCAATCAGATTTTGGCTGCGGAGGTTTCAAGATCGTCTGGTTACTCTCGGCAGTATGTAAATGCTGGAAATGTTGAGAATCGTGGTTGGGAGGTGTCTGTAACCGGACGTCCTGTTACAACACGTAATTTTGCCTGGACTATTGATGTGAATTGGAATAAAAACATTAATGAGGTAAAAGAGTTGTCGCCAGGTATTTCAAATTACCAGTTAGCCAGCCCTCAGGGTGATGTAACCATAAGTGCCGCAGAAGGGGAACCTTACGGTGCTATCCGTGGATCTGATTATATGAACCTTGATAACGAATCCTGGAGTGAAAACGGCGGAAAACGTCTTGTTGATGAGACCTCAGGTTTCTATGAAAGTACTACATCCACGAACCATATTATCGGTAATATGAACCCTGATTGGACCGGTGGTATTTCAAACCGTCTAAACTATAAAAATTGGACATTGAACTTTTTGGTAGATGTCCGATGGGGAGGCGATATTTTCTCGCTCGACCAATACTATGGACAGGGTACAGGAATGTATCCAATAACCGCCGGATTAAACGACTTAGGTAATCCCAAGCGAGCACCCGTTACAGGTGGCAATGATAGCGGAGGCGTAATCCTGGATGGTTACAATGCAGACGGCTCTGTTAATGAGACCAGAGCACCTGCAACAAACTATCTTGGTGCTTTTGGCTGGGTTAGAAATCCTGCTGCGCATTTCATTTATGACGGTAGTTATGTAAAGCTTCGTGAAGTGGGGCTAACCTATGAATTTCCACAGAATATGATTGACCGAATTGGTCCTGTAAAAGGGGCATCGGTTTCTGCGATCGGTAAAAACTTGTGGATTATGCACAAAAACATTCCGCACGCTGATCCCGAGCAAGGGATTGCCGCGGGTAACGTGCAGGGTTATCAAGGGGCTGTTTATCCTGCTACCCGGAATGTAACATTTAATTTGAAACTTGAGTTTTAGGATTGAATACTATGAGAAAACTACTATTACCTGTTATAGTTTTTGCACTGGTACTCAGTTCGTGTCAAGACGATCTTACAAATTTAGATGAGGATCCTAAAGGCACGTCTGAGGCACCGGGAGAACAGCTGTTTACAAATGCACAAGTTGAGCTTGGACAGTATTTGTACAGCATTAATGTAAATACGAACATCTTTAACCTGATGAGTCAATATTGGGCTCAAAACACTTATCCTGATGAGTCGCAGTATGATTTAACCGGTCGTACGATTCCTTCCAATGTCTGGACAATACATTACCGGGATATACTTAATGACTTAAAGGAAGCGGAAGCACAAATTAAGGCTGATGAGTTCATGGAAGAAGATGAACGAACAGTTAAAATTGCCATTATGGAAATCGTCAGGGTAATGACCTATTATAATTTGGTTACTACGTTTGGTGATATTCCATATACCGAAGCGTTGAATGGGGATAATCCTTCACCTGCATATGATGGACAGCAAACGGTATATGCTGATCTTTTAGAGCGGTTAGATACGGCGATTAGTGATCTAAATGCAAATCCGGGAGCTACATCTTTCTCTAGTAGCGAAGATGTATTCTACAGTGGGGATACTGACTCCTGGATTAAATTAGCACATTCGTTACGAATGAGGTTGGCAATTACGGTTGCTGATAATCCGCCAGCAGATATTGATCCGCAAGCAATTATTGAAGATGCTGATCCCAATGCTTTTCAATCGAATGCAGATAACGCAGTAATGCAGTTCCACTTGGGGCAAACACAGAACCCTCTGTGGGAAGACCTTGTGCAAAGTGGCCGTAACGACTTTGCTCCTTCGAATACGCTAATCGATTTAATGAAAAACTACGATGATCCTCGATTAGCATTGCATTTTACCGAAGATCCTGACGGAGGGTACTCTGGTGCAGAATATGGCTATCAGAATACCCCCAATGCTTATTCTCAAATAGGTGACGTTATTCGTATCGAAGATTTCGAAGGAGTGATTTTGGGTTACGACGAAATAGAGTTCATTCGTGCCGAAGCCAATGCCCGAGGCTGGCTTGATGGTACGACCGCTCAGGCTCAACAGCATTATAATAATGCTATAAGAGCTGATATGGAGTATTGGGATAATGCGAGAACCCGATATGAGGTATCATCAGGATCTGGTATCAGTGATAGCGAAATTACCGATTACTATACCAACCAAGCCCCATATCCAGTTACGGGGTCGCAGCAAGATCAACTTAAAGCGATTGCCGAACAAAAATGGTTTGGACTTTACTTGCAAGGTCTGCAGGGCTGGATAGACTGGCGGCGATTTGACCATCCTACATTTAATGTAGCAGCTACCATTAGTGAAGAGGATGATATCCCTGTTCGCTTTACGTACCCCATTGATGAACAGAACTTAAACCAGGCCAACTGGCAAGAAGCGGCATCGGCTATTGGCGGTGACGAGACCGGTACACATCTATTCTGGGATGTTGCTGATGCCTCTTCCGTAAATTAATAACCTTCATCACAACGCTGTAATACAAGGGTTCCTTCCCCTCATGGGAAGGAACCCTTGTTTAATGAACAGAAGTTTTTGTGTTTGAATCCATTGATAACGTTATATCACAGCTTATAACATAAATGTTTGGTGTATGGCAGTACCCTTATATAATAGAGTAACCCGACTTGGGAAAACCTTCTTATTTTTACCATAGCCCTGGTTTTTAAAAGAAGTGCCCCCAAGCCGGGTTTTTCTATTTATCAATTAACAAGCAGATAACTTTATCTACAGGCTTCGTTGCATAATAGATCCCGACAACCACAATTCAACTTGCTGGTACTGGAGATTAAAGTACGATTGCGAACGCCTTAGGATATAATGATTAAATGGAAAAAATTCTGTTTTATTCCGTGGCTCAAAGAAATAAAAATTTCGTTGCGGATCAGATCGATTATATGAGTACGACCAATACATCTGGTCTAATCGTTCATCTACATACCAAGGTGGACCTAAAAGAATATACATCATGCCCGGATCTGTTTTCCAGCCCTCTTTAAAATTTGAAAACTGCTTATTGGCTTCTTCTACCCGGTTATAATATTTCTTAAGAACGCTTTTAGTGCGACTCTTATTACCGATATTTCGCAGCCAAAATCGGTCGACAGCAGCTTTAAGCGAGTCAGAATCATTAATAGCCATTAATTTTTCGTATTCCTTCTCGCGCATTATATAAATGAGGGGCCGGGCCAATTCACGAGCTGATTTTATGGAGGGATAGTTTTTACTCTTGACTGCAAAATCACGCGCTTTATAGGCTTCGCCATCTTCCTCAGAAGAGATGTTAGTCTGCACTTCAAACCGGTAGTTCCCACGCTGTTGATTCCCAAAGGTAAATTCAATTAATACATTTCCCGGCTCTATTAATTTACGCTGGGTAGATTGGATAACTTCTTCTTTGTTGTAATCAATACCTTTGTATTGTATGCTCGAGGGACTGTAATTATTAAAGTGCATGGGTCGGGCATAAGACGTATCCGATTCGAAGTGAAGCAGTTGAGAATCTATGATTAGCGGTTCGCTGGAATTGTTATTGGTAACCTGGAAAACAAATTTCAGTGAGTCCACGCGTCCCGGCACATCATAAGTTGTAATAGTGGACCAGGAAGGATCTTCTGCACTCATATTTTTCCCTTCCATCCGAATATTTGTAAGGTTGGATACATTGCTTTCGGGATTCGGAAGGTAGGTTTCTGTGGAGTGGGTTATTTTTTTATCCGAACTTTGATCAGTAAGAGTGAAATTAATAGTGTATCGTCCCGGCTCCACTTCAATTTCTTCTACAAAGGTGTGAATTTGTTGGCTGTAAACGATATCGGGATCTTCTTTTTCGATATCAATTTCGTACTGTTTGGATCCGATAACATTATCAGGATTCGTTTGGTTAATAATTTGAACATCGATAGTTAGGTTAGAAATATATTTGTCCCCCTCTTTATTATATATAAGGCTTCCCAATACAATATCAGCTGCAATATCGATTTTAGGATCTCCCTCATTGTCGATTAAACCGATGGCAGAAAAACGAACTTCCGGATATCCATCCCTGAAATTATAGTCCGATCCGCGCTCAATATCCGGGTTCATAGATTTGGCACATCCCATTAACCCAAAAATGACAAGGATTAAAAGGTATTTAAGAAACCACGTTTTTTGTATAAATGAGTTCATAAAAGATACGGTTAAAAGATATTGGGAAAACTAACACAGTATCCGAAATTTAATATACCAATTGCTTAAAACTTTTAAAGTATTAGTTCTGTATTATAGAGTTATATATATCCGATAACGTTTATAGTTATAATTTCATACATTGATACGTTTTTATATAAAACTATTATATACGGCAAAACATTTCTCAGCGTATTTAGAAAGATAATTTTACAGTAAAAAGAACAGAGTTAAATGAGTATTAGCGAACGCCGAACAAAAATTGTTTGCACCCTTGGCCCCAGTAGTAATACAGAGGAAAAAATTGATAAACTGGTGAGAAATGGGATGAATATTGCCCGGATTAACTTTTCTCACGGCACGCACGAAGAAAATGGCAAAGTCATCCGGAATGTTAGAAAAGTAGCTGATCGCTATGGGGTTAGTCTGCCGATTTTAGCGGATTTGCAGGGTCCGAAAATACGCATTGGTACGATGAAAGATGGAGGACAGGAGGTAGAGACCGGAGACTATGTTACACTAACAACAGAAGATATCGAAGGGACTTCTGAAACAATTCCCGTTGATTATAAGGGATTGATCAACGATGCCGTGGAAGGGAATCGATTATTAATAGATGATGGATTGCTTGAGCTCAAGGTGATCAAAAAGGATGAATCATCATTGGTGGCACAGGTGGTGGTCGGTGGATTGTTAAAGTCGCGCAAAGGGCTCAATTTGCCGGATGTGGATTTGTCGATGTCTTCACTCACCGAAAAGGATATTAAAGATCTTGAATATGCAGTTTCGCAAGGGGTTGATTATGTAGCTATGTCCTTTGTGCGTTCTGCTGATGATATCCAGGAGGTTATTTCGAGGGTGCGGGCGAAAGGTTCCAACGCCGGTATTGTTGCAAAGATCGAGAAGCCCGAAGCCATAACAGTTATCGATGATATCATCGAAGAGTCCAGCGGTATCATGGTTGCCCGGGGTGATCTCGGGATCGAAATTGCCAGTGAACGGGTGCCGATGGTGCAAAAAAATATTATTGATAAGTGCCGCCAGGCGGGGAAACCGGTCATTACCGCTACACAAATGCTCGACTCGATGATCGAAAACCCACGGCCAACACGTGCTGAAAGCTCAGATGTAGCGAATGCTGTACTTGATGGCACCGATGCGGTGATGCTTTCCGGTGAAACGGCTGCTGGAGATTACCCCGTGGAAGCGGTTAAAACAATGGATAAAATTTGTGGCTTGGTAGAGAAAGATGCTGATCACATCTACAACAGTTTGGAGTATCGCAAGCCTGAATGGAAAGAGAAACAGGTAATTGAATCCCTGGCCTATTCTTGTGTTATGTTGGCTGAAAATGTGGATGCAAAAGTTATCAGTACGATTACACATTCCGGAAGTACCGCTCGACGTATTGCCAAGTTTAGGCCGCGGGTTCCAATTGTTGCATTCACCGAGAGCGATGAAGTGCGTAAGCAGCTGGGAATGGTTTGGGGCGTGCAACCCATAAAAATTGATGAAATATTTGATACGGATAAAAGTGTGAAGTTGATGGAAGAACATCTCAAAAATCATGGACTGGTAAATAAAGATGACCGTGCAATAATTGCGACGGGTATGCCAATTGCAAAAAAGGGGCGGACGAATATGATTAAGGTGAGTACGATCGAATAACAGAAAATAATGGGTAAACTTTGAGGAAGCTTCTTCTCATACTGTTGGCAGGGTTATTTTTAGTAGGATGCGGGAGTTCTCTGAAAAATTCCTGGAATAATTTTACTGCCTATTATAATACTTTTTATAATGCCCGGGAGAGCTTTAAGTCAGGATTAAAAAAAGTTAAGAATCAGCCTGTCACTATTGATCCGTCTTCGCCGGTTCGTATTCATCCACCCCCGAACAAGGCGGGATATAATGATTTTCAAAATGCAATCGATAAAGGGGCACAGGTGTTGCGTAGGTTTCCCGATTCTAAATGGGTGGATGATGCTATTCTATTGATTGGAAAATCTAATTATTATCGGCAGGAGTTTTATCCGGCGCTCCAAAAATTTGACGAATTAATAAATGCCGGTTCCTCACCCGAAATGATCTCGCGCGCTATAATTTGGAAAAGTAGAACACAACTTGATTTAAAGCAATACACAGCTGGGGTAAGCTTTGTAGAATCTGAGCTTGAACAATTTCCTGCCCAGTGGCCTCGAAAGTATAGGGGAGAGATTCAAGCGTTGGCTGGCCAGCATCACGTTATGCTGGAAAACTTGGAAGAAGCCGTTGGCTACTTATTTGATGCAACTGCCAATATTCAAAAAAAAACAATGCTTGGGCGAACGTATTTTTTACTTGGTCAGGTATTGGAGCAGCAGGAACGCTATGGTGAGGCTTTTAATGCCTTTAGAGAGGTAGAAAATAATTTTCCCGACTTTGAATTTCTTTACTGGTCACGGTTTAAACAGGCCGATATTGCAAGGAAAGCGGGCCGATATGATCTGGCTCTTGATATTTTTCAAACCCTGCGGAATGATGATAAAAATGTTGACCGTCGCGGGCGTCTATTATTTGAAGTAGCCAGGACACACGAGATGATGGGAGAAGCCAAACAGGCCGAAACAATGTTTAAAAGCCTTTTGTATGGTACTGAGAGCCAACAGTCTCGTGCTTTAAAAGCAGATATTTATTTTCGACTTGGCAAAATATATAGCGATCAGTATGATCAGTATCAAACGGCAGCTGCTTACTTCGATTCTTCATCCACGATACATACCTCTACTCCATCCGGCAATGATACAGAAAATCCGGCTGAATTAGCAGATACGTACGGTGAATATACCGAGCTGAAAAAGTCGATAACCCGAGCGGATAGTTTGTTGAGACTGGGCTCTCTTTCAGAACAAGCTTTAGATTCGGCACTGACTGCTATACGAATACAGAAGCAAAAAGAACTGGAGCAGGAAGGAGACAAATCAACGGCTATTGCCAATACTGAAATTACAGAAGAAGAGAGCACCGGCACGCCCGATATTCCATCCCGTTACGGTTATCTCAATTACAAAGATGCGCAGCTTGTAAGGCAGTACAAAGCACAGTTTAGATTACGCTGGGGGGATCGTCCGCTTGTTGACAATTGGCGAAGAGCAGAAGCGATAAGAGGGATAGAAAGGCAAGAGGATGTTGGTACGGCAAATAATAACCAATCAGCAATTGAGCCAGAAAATGAAGAAACGAATGTAGCGCTGGACCTCAAGGAAATACCGCGCACGACAGAGCAAAAAAATAAGCTGAGAACGGCGAAGGCTAACGCCCAATATAGCTTGGGTAATTTACTATTTCTTAATTTGAACATGCCCGATAGTGCCCGGTATTATTTTCATAAGGTTCTGAAAAATGATGACGCCAAACAACTGCATCCTCCGGCGATGTATTCTCTTTTTGAAATATTTTCTGCCGACGACAATTCCGACAGTCTTCAATATTGGGGCAACATGATCCAGAAAAAATATCCGGATACACGGTATGCTAAGAGGGTAAAGGTTAGGATTGGAAATGTAACGGGAGAGGATTTTGAACAGGATATGAGGACAAGATTGTTGGATCAGTATCACCACCACCTAGAGGATACGACGTCCCAAAAGCCGGTAAGATTACGAAGGTTAGCGCTGAATAATCGCGCCTCAGATCTGGCCCCCCATATATTTTACCAATCTATCGAGGCATATATCGAGCAGGCTAAAAAGAGTACCCGCTTTATTGACTCTTCCTATAACCAATCCTTACTACCCCAGCAGGGTGATAGTGTAAGGTTTGATTCCGTTACAACCACTGCAGAATCAGAACAGCAACTTCAGTTTACAGGTGCTGCCTGGGATAGCGTGCGATTTGCTATACAGCAGTTTGATACTACCTTCCCCAATGCGCAACAGCAGCAGAGGATAGACAAACTGCAGAAGGTATTGGAAGAGCAAAAATCAGTATCACAAGAAAATATGACCTGCAAGGATTTGGGAATTTCGCTGCGTGTTGAGCCCAGCATGGAATCATTTTTATCGCAGGTAATTTATCCCGAGAAATTAGCAGGGACTTCATTATCAGGGAAGCTGGTTTATTCATTTGTGGTGACAAAAGAGGGAGAAATCAAATCATATAAGCTAATCTCACAAAAAACCGAGCTGGGAATAGAAGAGGCGTTTGAAGAAGCGTTTGATGAGCATTTACAGTTTGCACCCTTAGAGACAGAACAAATTAGCGACGAGATTACATGCCGGGTTTCATTTCCCATCCAGCGTTAGTCAAATGCTTTCACCAGCTGATGGATCGATTTGATATTTAGCTCATCCAGTTCGTGTAACAGCTGACGGTTGATTGATTTTACAAGTCCGGGTCCTTCATAAATTAATCCGGTATACATTTGGAGTAAATCTGCTCCTGCTAACAACATTTTAAGCGCTGTACTAAAATTATCAATACCACCTACGCCAATAATGGGCTTTTGTCCCTTGGTCGCCTCACTGATCCATTCAACAATTTGAATGCTTTTGTTAGCGATTGGTTTGCCACTTAGTCCGCCCTGTCCAATATTATTGAGCTCCGATTTACTTGTTTGTAAACCCTCACGTGACGATGACGTATTGCAGGCCACATATCCGTGTATGCGATGATTTTCACAAATCTCTAAAAGCTGCAATAATTGATCTTTGGTGAGATCAGATGAAAATTTCACAGTTGTTGGCACAACTCGAGCATCGTCGCGAATTTTCAGGGCAGAAAGTAGTTCATCCAAAGCTTGAGGATCTTCAAATGTTTTGCCCTCTGAGGTATTGGGGCACGAGATATTAACAGTAATATAGTCGGCTACTTTTTTTGCCTCCTTGAAGCTCTGAACATAATCCTGTATTGCTGCATCCCCCATGATTGAGGGATCATGAGTTTTGGCAATATTAATCCCCAGTGGGATGGATAGTTCCTTATTTTTTAGTCTTTTTACAATAGTTTGAGCGCCGTCGTTATTTAATCCCATTCTGTTGATAAGTGCCCGATCTTTGGGCAAACGAAAGGCACGGGGTTTGGGATTTCCGGTATTGGGATTGGCGGTAATGCTGCCTATTTCTACAAAGCCGAACCCCAGCGCCTCCATAATTTCAGGAATTTGTCCATTTTTGTCGAAACCCGCGGCAAGTCCAATAGGATTTCTAAATGTTAATCCCCATATTTGTTGACTTAATTTCGCAGATTGATAATTGTATAAACTCTTTGCCAAAGCTTTCAAAATACCACTATCGGATGCTGTTTCAGCAAAGCGATGAATGGTAGAGTGGGCCTGCTCGGCGTCAAGTTTGAATAAAAGTGATTTAACCAACGAATTATAAATCATAATATATGACGAGCGATATTTTGCCTCCGCAAAGTAAAGAGCTTTTTTCTAAGAACGAAATTAAAACGATTAAATTCAGCTTCAATGCGTTTTACCTCTCTACAATCCGTCCAAGAGTATCTCGAGCGTATACCGAAATTTCAATCCCGGGGATCTTCTGCAGCCAAGTTTGACCTATCCCGCTTTCGAAGTTTTTGTGATGCCATAGGTAACCCCCACGAAGAATTTGATTCCATTCATGTTGGAGGGACAAACGGTAAGGGAAGCACATGCAATATGTTGGCTTCTGTGCTGCAAAAGGCTGGCCATAAGGTGGGAGTATATACTTCTCCTCACATTATGACATTTAATGAACGTTTTAGAATCAATGATGAAGTTATTTCAAGAGATGACCTTCTGCTATTTTTTAATACTCACATTGATGATATTGAAGAATATAAGCTTACCTATTTTGAGATAAGTACGGCGATTGCCTTTTGGTGGTTTGCACGATCTAATACCGATATTGCCTGCATTGAGGTAGGTTTGGGCGGCAGGTTGGATGCTACCAATATCATTGATCCGGTAATAAGTGTGATTACCAGTATTGCGCTCGATCATACCGATATTCTTGGGAATAGTGTTATCGAAATTACCCGGGAAAAAGCAGGTATTTTAAAAGAACGTCGTCCCGTAGTGATAGGAGATCTACCGAAAGAAGCACGAGACGAAATCATCAATATAGCTGAACAGAAACAATGCCCGTTATTTACAATTGATGATTTGAATCCGAAATACATAAAGCCGGGGCATTACCAGTTAACACTCCAGGATAGCACTGTGGATATTAAGAGTAACGTAACTTCGCCGATACAGGCGAAAAATATGGCAATCGTCTGGCAAATTTGTGCTGTAATTGGAGATCAGTATAGAGGAATTACCGAGGAGGACTACTTAAGTGGCCTGGAGCGTGTTAGTACCGGTTTGGGGAGGTTTGAGCGACTCCTCGATGGCAAGCAGTGGTATTTTGATGGTGGACACAACCTGGAGGCTATAAAGGCGTTAAAAGAATCAGTAAAAACAGTAGGAAATATTGAAAATGCAACGTTGGTGCTTTCGTTGATGCGTGATAAAATTCATGAGGAAGTGATGACAGAATTTTTAGAATTCAAAAATATCTATTATTATACTTTAGGCCTTGAACGGGCAGCAACTTTTGACGATATTAAACAATGGTTGCCCAAGGCTAACCCCTTTCCTGCTTCTGATGAAGATCGAAAAAAAATAATGCAAGACGATTTTGATTCAGAATTAGTAATTTTTTCAGGAAGTTTTTACTTTTATGAAACAGTTCGGGACTGGGTTTCAACTTTTGCTTTAAACCAATAACTCATATCTACCTGAATTTGCTCCCTTTTTACAGCGTAGATCTATTCTCTATAGCTTCTGACAAAAGATTATAGGATCATTTTATTCATCGTAACCCATTTTCATATTTAAAATAGATAGAAGAAGATTATGTCGGATTACCAAACCGATGGAGTTTCTCTTGAAGAAATAGATACTCTTCAGGAAAAAACAGTTAAGGAACTTCGTTATTTAGCCCGTGAACAGGGATTAAGTTCGGTATCAGACTTGCGAAAGCAAGAATTGATTAATCGTATCACACAATCAGTACGCGATAAAGCAAGAGCTCGAGGAGAGTTGGATGAGGATGGGAATGACCATCGCTCCAATAACAATGGGAGTCGAAATAACTCCGGACATTCCGACAACAATCGAGGGAAGAAAAAGAAGAAAAAAAGTGTCCACGACATCCTGCCAGAATCGGATGCACCTACCCTTGATGAACGGTTGGCTGAGATTCAGCCCGAATTAGGTCCATATTTGATACAGGAGGGCACGCTGGAGATTTTGCCTGATGGATACGGTTTTCTGCGATCGGTGAATTATAACTACAAGGCCAGTCCTGACGATATTTATGTCTCACCTTCTCAGATCAAGCGTTTCCGGCTTAAGCAGGGCGATTGTGTGATTGGAATTATTCGTCCGCCTAAAGTGGGGGAACGATACTTTGCCCTTTTGCGCGTCGACGGAGTAAATGGGAAAATTCCTCATGATATGGATAACCGTGAGGATTTTGAGGATCTCATGCCGATTTATCCCGAGGAACGATTTAAGCTGGAGCATAAACCCACAGAATATACAACGCGTGCTCTGGATCTGTTTTCGCCCATGGGAAAGGGACAGCGTGGTCTTATTGTAGCACAACCTAAAACGGGTAAAACAACCATTTTGCGCAATATCGCAAATGCTGTTAATGAGAATAATCCGGAGACGAAGATCATTATTCTGTTGATTGACGAGCGACCTGAAGAAGTAACCGAAATGGAGCGCAATGTTGAAAACGCAGAGGTGGTTGCATCTACGTTTGATGAAAAACCGGAAAATCATATAGGTCTTTCTGAGATTGTTTTTGAAAAAAGTAAGCGCCTTGTAGAAAGCGGACATGATGTATTAGTCTTGTTGGATTCTATTACCCGGCTTGCGCGAGCGTACAATATATGTCAACCGTCGTCCGGCCGAACGATGTCGGGCGGTATAGATTCAGAGGCACTAAAAGCACCACGCCAGCTGTTTAGCTCAGCCCGTAATATTGAAAATGGGGGGAGTCTTTCTATTCTTGCTACAGCACTGGTTCAGACCGGTTCTCGCATGGATGATCTGATCTTTGAAGAATTTAAAGGAACAGGTAACATGGAGATTGTATTGGACCGGAACTTGTCTGAGCGCAGAATTTATCCTGCCATGGATATCTTTAAAAGTGGTACACGGCGCGAAGAATTGATTGTTCCCGAATCTGAACACGAAAAGGTGGTACTGTTACGACGTTATTTGAATCGCATGAATAGTTTTGAGGCGATGGAATTTGTGCTCGATAAGATGAAGGGAACGGAAGATAACGAAGAGTTTTTGCTCTCCATGAATAAATAGTCAATCCTACTCTGGGAGTTGTTTAGCTAATACGTATTTTTTGTCGTTATCTTTGAACAGATGACCTGCTTGTCCATTTCCGGAATGATAGAAAAGTAATAAAGCCTTTTCATTACAAGCTTGTTGGAGAAGCCTGACCTTCTTTTTCTTGGCTTCCAGGGGATAGATATCAGCCTTTTCCATGCCATACTCATTAAGCTGATATTCTGTTGGCAGTAAATCTCCCATGTAATACGCTTTTTCCCCAGCACTTTCGAGGATCACAATTTGATGTCCCGGTGTATGTCCCCCCGTTTTTACCACCGTAATGCCGTTCACGATTTCTTGAATATTATCTGATAAAAAAGTGACTCGGTTATCACTGACTAATCGATAAAAATCATCCAGGCGATAGCGTTCGCTGTATGACAGTTGCTGACCTTCGCTTTGTTCAAGAGCAAAGTCCCACTCCTGCTGGTGGACATAGTAGGTGGCATTTGGGAACGTAGGTTGCGTTTTAGCATCGGTATCGGTAAAGGAAGAGCCGGCCGCATGATCGTAATGTAAATGCGTTAAGATTACATGGGTAATATCCTCGGGTTTTAAGCCGAAAATGCGCAGATTGGTGCATACGTTAGAAACGTCCGTATACTGGCTGCCGGCATCCAATCCCCAACCCAGGCCGGTATCGAGTAACACATTTTGGTTGCCTGATTGAACTAAAACAGGATTGATCCCAACCATAACAGAGTTGCTATCGTTGGGATTTTTAGATCTTGAAGCCGAATGGGCAGTTCTTTCAGATCGGTTGATGTGTCCATCTTCGAAGCACTCAAAGTGCCCTTCGCTTAACACCTCTACCGTAAATGAACCAATATCCATGTCGGCTCTTTATTGAATGCTAATTTCGTATGGAAATAATGTTAACGCATCGCGACGTTTGAGAACAGAAAACTGCTGTTCCATATCTTGAATTTCTTTAGAGAAGAACCAGCTTTCGGGTAGCAGTGCTTTGGCCTGAGTAGCAGCAGAGCCCATAAAAAGCTCATAAAATGTTTTCGGTTTTGGGAATTTTGCAATTTTGTAATCGCTTATTTTGGCTTTTTCAGCTGCTAAGCTCAGAGCTTTATCGAGGCCGCCTAACTCGTCCACCAAGCCATTTTGATGGGCATCAGCCCCAACCCAAACGCGTCCTTGAGCAAGCTCGTCCATTTGGTCTACTTCCATGTCACGACCTTTCGCCGCTTTGGTAATAAAGGTTTGGTAGAAGTTGTCAATATACTGCTGAAATGCTTTCTCCTCAGATGCTGTAAACTCCCGCGTTGGAAGCAGCCAGTCGGCATGTTCGTGAGTTTTTACTTCGTCAAAGGTGATACCCAGCTTCTCATTCATCAATTGCTTGGTATTAAATTTGGTGCCGAACACTCCAATGGAACCCGTAATAGTTGTTGGTTCTGCAACAATCGAATCACCGGCCATGGCTATGTAATATCCGCCGGAAGCCGCAACGCCACCCATGGAGACGATAACGGGGATCTCTTTCTTCGTTTCTTGCAGCATCCGCCAGATGGCATCGGATGTGCTGCCGGAACCGCCCGGGCTGTTAATACGCAATACCAATGCTTTAATGTCATCATCCTCGCGAATTTGCTCGAGTTGCTCTTCAATAAAATCAACGGTAATCTGTGTTTGATTGTTGAACGGAGAATTTGAGCCTACATTCGGCATAATAGGACCATTGGCGTATACTACCGCAATCTTATCTGACGTTGATGGGGTGGAAAGCCCTGCTGAAGACCGAGTAACTTTAGAGTAGCGACCAGAGTCTACGGTTTTAATTGAAGCACTTTCGTCGAGGCCTATTCTGTTTTTTATATGAGCAACTAACTGATCGGAATAGATCAATGAGTCTATGAGCTGATTTTCAAAACCAAATTGGGTCGTCAAGTTCGGTTGACCGTTTAGCAGTTGGTTCAGCTCTTTGGTAGAATGGCCGGTCTTGGCACTAACCGCATCCAAAAAGGTACTACCCGTTTGATTTAATATTTGGGTAAGCTGATATTCATTCTCCTCGGACAGATCTTTTCTAAAGAAAGGTTCAACGGCGCCTTTATATTTACCGTGTCGAATGACTTCTGCATCTATACCCAGCTTTTCAAACATCCCATCGAAAAATGTTACCTGGCTAAAAAATCCATCAAATTCGAAGAATGTTTCCGGTGGTGCAAACACAGAGTCGGCTGCTGTCGCCAAATAATATCCCTTCTCGTTGTAACCAAGGTCGTTGGTACTAGCATATATGAACTTGTCAGAACTGTCACGAAAAGCACTGATTAACCGGTGTGCTTCTTGTAGATTTGCCCAGCTTTCGCTCATGAAATCAATCTCGAGCCAAATGCCTTCAATATTATCGTGAACTTGTGCTTTGGCTAAATTTTCTTTTAATGTTTCCAGGGAGACCTTATCATTGTTTGACTGATTTAAGAGTTCATCCAATGGATTCTGGGAATCCTGGCTTGGTAGGGTCCCGCTAAGAGACATTTTTAGGACGGAATTACTTTGGATATATGGCTCTGGCTGCTGTGAACTTGTTGAAATGGTAATAATGGCAACAAAGAAAACCAGCAACAGTGCGATAAGTGTACCCAGTGTAGCGGCAATAAGTGTTTTGAAAAAGTTCATATAATTAAACTATTAGTATGTTGTTTCAGAATTAATTGCGGTGATGAATTGTTGAACTCTGTACGTTAAATTTTGAAGTATGTTATCAAAAGTGAGTGTTATAAACAATGTCTAAACAAGATGTAATAATTATAGGTTCAGGTCATAATGGTTTGGTTACAGGTTGCTATTTAGCCAAAGAAGGCTATTCTGTAAAAATTATTGAGCGCCAAGATCAGCTGGGTGGGGCAGTAAGCACTGAAACGATGTTCAAATCTGAGAAATACCTGCAGGGCTTTCGGATGGATGTAGGTTCTTCTGTGCATATCATGATTCATCAGACGGGTATTTTGGAGGAGCTTGAATTGGAGAAGTATGGGTTGGATTATATTGAGATGGATCCCATCATGTCGTACCCGGTGCCCGACGGAAAGGGTGTTATCCACTTTTTTAAGGATCTGGAACGCACATTAGATTCGATTGCCAAGGTGGCTCCCGAAGATGTCGAAAACTATCGTGATTTTGTGGAATTCTGGGGGCGTATTAATAAGGGCGTTTTAAAAGCATTTATGGTCCCGCCCAGTGGCAAGAATATTGTTACCGAAGTTGCGAAGGGACAATTTCGTGATGGCGGAATGTTCGAAAAAGGAAAGCAGCTTGACGGTCTTCAGAAAATACTGAGCAGCTACGGTAAAGTCGTTGATGACGCGTTTGAAAATCCGCATATGAAGGCAGCATTGATGTGGTTCGCGGCACAGTCGGGGCCTACGCCCGATCACCCCGCTACAGGCGATTTTGCCGGCTGGCAGTCGATGTTGCATCAGAGTGGAGCCAAGCATCCGCGGGGTGGAAGCGGAATGTTGACACAGGCGATGGCGCGGTTTATTGAAGCTCATGGCGGTGAGATTATTACCGGAGCACCCGTTGAGAATATTATTATTGAAGATGGCAAAGCACTCGGAGTTCAAACAGAAGGGGAGGAATATCGGGCTGATACGATCATCTCAAATGCGCACGTGCAAACCACCATGATGAGGCTGGTTGGGCGTGACCATCTTCCGAACTCTACCTATCAAAAAGTGGAAAATATTAATGTGGGTAACGGATTTGGGATGGTCATCCGATGTGCCGTGGAGGAGTTGCCCCGTTATGCAGCTTGTCCAGATGACCCCTATATCCATAACGGGATGCAGCTTTTGGCCCCTTCGGTTCAATACATGAATGATGCAATTGGGGACTATCAACAGAAAAAGCCACCGACCGATCCAGCAGTACTGGCTATGACCTTCTCACAAATTGATCCTGATGTGGCACCCAGCGGAGGGCATACTCTTTTTGCATGGGCACAGTGGCATCCCTACGAACTGCAGGATGGGTTGCATTGGGATCAGATTCGTAAACGGGAAGCCCAAAAAATATATGATGTGGTTACCCGCTATGCCCCGAATATGAAAGACAAACTGATAGATTGGTATATTCAGTCGCCCCTTGATATTGAACGCAAGCATGGTTTACTGCGTGGCAACGTAATGCATGTGGAGATGAGTTTTGATCAAATGTTTATGTTTCGTCCTATTCCCGAGATGAGTGAGTATAAAACTCCCATTGAGAACCTGTACTTGTCATCGGCCTCATGTCATCCGGGTGGAGGAGTTTTTGGTGCAGCGGGATATAATGCTGCAAACGTGATTTTAAAAGATAAAAAGAAATCCTGGTTCAATTTTTAATCGTACTGTTTTTTATGATTCAGAAATCGAATGCAACGGTTGAAGTTAATCTCGACAAGCTTAAACAGAATTTAAGGGTACTGCGCTCTTATTTGGATGAAGATACTCGTGTGATGTCGGTAGTAAAAGCGGATGCCTATGGGCATGGTGCCGTAGAGGTAGCCAGCACACTTGAACCCATGGTTGAAGCTTTCGCCGTTAATGATATTCACGAAGGCATTGAACTGCGCAAGCAGGATATTACAAAACCTATTCTCGTATTTGAAGTCCCACAAAAGACAACGGCATCACAATACAGGATACATAATTTGACGGCTACGGTAAGTGCCAAAGAACATTTTGGTTGGCTGCCTAATGGAACCTCGTATCACCTCAATTTTGATACCGGCATGGGGCGACTGGGATTTGCGCCAAAAGAGGCTGAACGGGTTTTATCAATGGTGAAAGAGAATAAGAATCTATTTTGTACAGGAATATATAGTCATTTTGCCACAGCGGATAGCCCGGAATCAGATTTTGTCACTGAACAGCATCGTTTGTTTACAACGATTCGAGAACATTTTCCTCAAGAATTATCAGCCCATATAGCCAATACCGGTGCTACCGCTTTTTATTCAAACGAGTTGTTTGATATGGTTCGTTTGGGAATTGGGCTTTATGGTTATGCTCCGGGAAAAACGAATATCGAAGATATCAGTCCAATACTACATTGGAAGTCGAATCTTGTACAAATAAAACCTATAAATGAGCAAAGTACCGTCAGTTACGGAGCGACATGGCAAGCACCGACAGACGGGAATTTAGGAATTATTCCCGTGGGTTATGATGATGGTCTCAAGAGGAGTTTATCAGAAAAACTAACTGTGCGGATAAAAGGGGAAACATATCCACTGGTAGGTAATATCACCATGAACTACAGCATGGTTTTTCTTGGTGATGATGAGTATAAGATGGGGACTCCTGTTGAATTGCTTTATACTGAAAGCAATGCGCGGGATTGGGCATCAAAAATTGATACCATACCTTACGAAATATTAACAGGCATTAACCCCAAAATACCAAGAGAATATATACTGTAAAAAAGCGCCTTTGTCTTACAGGCCTGTAATTTCAACATCGTAACGTAAGGTTTCATCCCGTAAATCAATACCATTTACACCAGGTCTGTTGTCAGAATATCCCAACGATGGTGGTACAATAATCACTCTTTTTTCACCTTCTTTCATTCCCAGCAGCCCGCGCCGAAACCCTTCAATTTGTGCTGCCTGTTGTGAAGTCGAGTTTGGAGTTAGATTTGTAATAATCGCTGACGAATTTGTGCTATCTACATAAGTACTTTCAAATATTTCGCCTTCACCAGTTCCTCCATCAAAAATTCGCCCTGTGTACTTTAAACTTATCTGGTCGACCGGTTCTACAGTGCAAAATTCTTCGCTTCCACCCGGGCAAATACCTTCTTCGATGATATATATTTCAACGCCTCCTTCTTTGGTGAAGGTGGTATCTGCATCCGATATATTATAGGCTTCGGGGACATTACTGAAATCAGGTCCGGTTGGCTGATTGTTGTCATCGCCACAACCCTGAATAAGAATTGCCGACGAAATTAGCAGTACCAACAGCAGAATAGGTGATGTTTTAAAAAATCTCATTGATTTAATACGAATTAAAATCTGATTCTATTGAGGTATTTGGAAATTTTGTCTACGCTTATTTTAATAGCGTTAAAGGTAACGTATTTACAGTGCACTGGAAAACAATAATTTTTGAGACATTACCCATCACTAAACGCTTGTTCGAGCTCTTTGTTGCGCTTGTAAACGCCCAATTTACTGATCCATACAGAAAGCTGAAAAAGCAATACCAGCGGAATCGCAATAAGCACTTGCGAGACAGGATCGGGAGGCGTTAAAAATGCTGAGAGAACGAAACAAGAAATAATGGCGTGGCGCCGGTATTGCTTTAAAAATTCAGGGGTAAGTAATCCGAATTTGGAAAAGAAATAGCTTAACACCGGTAATTGAAAGATGATGCCACATGATAATATCCACATGGTGAGAGAACTGAAATACTCGTTAATATCAAAATCATTGTGGATGGCGTCAGATATTTGAAACTGGCTAAAAAACTGTAGAGCAAAAGGGACAAGAATGAAATATCCGAATGCTACGCCTAACAGAAAAAAGAAAGTAATAAAAGCACTATGACCTATTGACTTCCATTTTTCTGATTTTTCCATGGCCGGCTCTATAAACGACCATAATTGGTAAAAGAGAATGGGTGATCCCAAGATGCCTCCAAAGACGATCAACGTGCCCCAGTAGGTAAAAAACTGCCCGGGTAATTTTCGACTTTGGATGGTGAGATCGATGGCATCGATGCCGAGAAGCTGGTACACAAAAAAGTTAGATTGGGTAGGCCCCAGCATAACTTTTGACACAAGAAAATCACCAAAGAAAAAAGCGATGAGCATACCAATGCCAATCCCACCAAGTCCCTTAATGAGCCGCCAGCGCAGCTCCTCGAGATGATCGAGGAACGACATGTTGGCGGTGCGATCTTTAGGCTTTTTTGCTTCGGGTAAATCCCCGGTCATTATTTGTCGCTCTTCAGTCATAAAAGGTATGAGACAAATACTAAGCGGTTACAAAATCATAAAGTGGAAACGCATCACAGAGTTCGGAAACCTGTCCTTTTACATCCCTTATGACAGATTCATCTTCCGGATCTTGCAACACCTTATCGATCAGCTTAGCAATTGTTTTAAATTCGTCGGTTCCAAATCCGCGAGTGGTCATGGCTGGTGATCCAATACGGATACCTGAAGTTACAAAAGGACTTTCGGTATCGAAGGGAACCATATTTTTATTGAGCGTGATGTTGGCTTTTTCGAGTGCTTCTTCAGCAACTTTCCCGGTTAATCCTTTGTTGCGTAAATCGACCAGGATGAGGTGGTTATCGGTGCCGTTGCTTACCAGGTTATAGTCCATCTCCATAAAAGCGTCACCCATTGCTTTGGCATTCGCTTGTACCTTTTTTTGATACGATTTAAAACCATCTTGCTGTGCTTCTTTAAAAGAGACTGCTTTAGATGCTATCACATGCATCAGCGGACCGCCTTGGGTACCCGGAAATACGCCGGAATCGAGAATCTCACTCCATTTTTTAGTACGCCCTGATTTACGAGCTGTTACCCCAAGTGTATTTTCTCCATCTTCTCCGAGCAAAATCATTCCGCCGCGAGGACCACGTAATGTTTTGTGGGTGGTCGTTGTAACCACGTGGCAGTGGGGCAGAGGATCATTCAGCAAGCCTGCGGCGATAAGTCCGGCCGTATGTGCCATATCCATCCAAAGGTAAGCTCCAACTTCGTCCGCAATTTCGCGAAATGCCTTATAATCAAAATCACGAGGGTACGCCGAGGCCCCGATTGAAATAAGCTTGGGTTGTACTTCTTTGGCTTTTTTGCGGACTTCTTCCAAATCAATGCGGCCGGTTTCCTTATCAACACCGTAGAACTCAGAGTTATATAGGATTCCGGAAAAGTTAACGGGAGATCCATGGGTCAGATGACCGCCGTGCGAGAGATCAAGACCTAAAAGAGTTTCACCGGGTTCCATAAAAGTGAGGTAGACTGCGGCATTTGCCTGGGCGCCTGAGTGGGGTTGTACATTCACCCAAGATGCTCCAAAAAGCTTTTTGGCCCGTTCGCGGGCAAGTTCTTCAACTTTATCCACCACTTCACAGCCACCGTAATATCGTTTGCCCGGCAGTCCCTCGGCATATTTGTTGGTCAACGTAGATCCCATTGCTTCCATCACAGCTCGTGAAGCAAAGTTTTCTGAAGCAATGAGTTCTAAATTATCATTTTGGCGTTCTTTTTCTTCGGCTAAAAGTTGATAGATATCAGAATCTTGATCGGATAGAGATTGCATAAATGTTACTCTTTATCAGTTAAGTCGTGAATTTTATTAACGCGACGTTCATGACGGCCGCCGTCAAAATCGGTATTAAGCCAGACTTCGACTATTTTTTTAAGGTCTTCGTCACTTAGCTCCCGGCCCGGTAGACATAAAATATTTGCGTTGTTGTGCTGACGGGTCATTTTAGCAGATTTATCATCATATACTAAAGCGGCGCGGACATTCTTATATTTATTTGCAGTCATACACATTCCCTGCCCACTTCCGCAGATAAGAATACCCTTTTCGTGTTCACCGTTATTAATTTTTTCGGCTACCTGCACGGCAAAGTCGGGATAATCAACCGACTCATCAGAGTGGGTCCCAAAATCAACAGGCATGTGATCCATTTCTTCGAGCCACGCTTTAACTTTTTCTTTGGCCTCAAAACCGGCATGGTCGCTGGCAATTGGAATGATCATACTTACAGAAGATTTGCTTGGATTAAAAGTTGGTTAAATATCCGTAAATTACGCCTTATTAAAAAGGGGCGCGTATAAGATATTTGTTGGCATTTAATTCGAACAGATTACAGGGCTACTGCCCGCTGGTAAGTGCATATATCAAGATATTTGTCCCCATTTGAAGAGCTTTTTCCCTAACAGCAGCAGGATCTTTGTGAACATCGGGATTAGCCCAGCCATCACTCAAATTTGTTTCGTAGGTATAAAAGACGGCTAGTCGTCCTTCCAAAAATATGCCCAATCCCTGCGGCGCTTTGCCGTCGTGTTCATGGATTTTAGGAAGCCCCCCGGAGAATTCAAAAACTTGATGATAGATAGGATGGTCGAAAGGGAGCTCAATTAACTCCTCATCGGGAAATACTTTGCTAATCATATTTCGAAAATGTTCATCCAAACCGTAATCATCATCAACATAAAGAAATCCGCCGTTCTGCAGATAAGTTCGCAAATTTGTGGCTTCGGGCTGGTTAATGGTGATGGTTCCGTGACCGGTTAGGAAGGCAAAAGGATATTTTAATAGATCAGGGCTGCCAATATCGATATCATCATATTCTGGGTTTATTGCGATGGGGACCTGCTGCCGGGCGAATTCAACCAGGTTTTCTAAAGCTGACGGATCGTTATACCAATCGCCGCCACCCCGATATTGAATGCGGGCTAAGCTAAAGGTATCTGAATCTTGAGCTGTTGTTGGCAAAGTAAAACCGGCTGCCAAAACGAACAAAAGAATGTATTTAAGAATGTTAGAATACATTGGTAAGTAAATTATGGTCGGGCAATAAAAGTGCCAATGGTATCGCTGGCCATGCTTCCAAAAATGCCAATGCCGCCTTCTACATTATAACGGATATTTTGAATTTCACCTGGTGATAACGTAGAACCTCCTGATTGAGTGTCATGGGATCTGATAAAGTCGTAGAGGTTATCATCTATCGCATTCACAACAATATTATTAGAACCATAAAAGGCAACGGCAAGCCAGGGCAAGCGCAGCGTAATCGTGCCGTCTGAATTTTGATCAAAATTCCCCTCATTCACGATACCTGATGAATTAACGTAGTATTCTTCAATATCGGTTTCGTCATTATCAACCTGATCGGCGTAAAAGGGAGTTAAGTTATTGGGGGAGGGCTCTAAGGCGTTTATTGTAAAAATAAAATAGGTTTGGCGGTTGGTGATATATGAGCTTGGAGTGGTAGTAAGTTCAACCTGCTGTTCGCCCTGATATACGTAGCCGGGTTCCAGCTCATTAATAGTTTCAAAGTTTCCGGGAACATATGTGGTAGAGGATATTTCATCCCCATTTTCTGTAGTTACATGAAGGCGGTACAGTTGTGCGGCCTCTACGGTAATATTGTCAACAGGAGTATAAATACCGGGTTGCTGTAGTTCGTACGCATACTCATCAGCGACAGAGCTGTCTGGATTTAAGCGCTGAATTGTTACCGTTGCGCCGGATATGGCGTTATCCTCAAATTGGTAGGTTTGATCGATGGGACTTGTTGTAGAAAGTCGAACTTGCTGAAGGTTGCCGTTAGCAATTAAATACGATTCAACGACATAGTACTCCTGATATTCATCTTGTTCGTAGAGTTCACAACCTGACAATAATATCAAGGCTGTTAATATTGCGATTAATTTTTTCATGGTTAAAAATCGACGGTGTATGAAATTGTTGGTAAGATGGGTAGCAGTTTTATCGCTTCACGCTCTGCCGGGTTTTCATCTAAATTGTAATTGTAAAACCAGACGTTACGCCGAGAGTAGGCATTTATAATTTGAAATTGCCATTCTGCTTCTCCCATCCCAAAAAAAGTACCCTTGCGACTAAAGCTAAAATCAAGTCGGTTGTAGTCTGGTAGGCGTGATGCATTAACCCTTCCCACTACTAATTGGTCAAAATTGAGCCCTGAGGTTGGAACATCAAAAGCGGTTGTACGTCCCAGCGGTTTGGTATAGGCCTGTCCGGTGGCATAGTTAAAGGTTACGGTTGTTGACCATCGCTTGCTAAGATCATACTGTAAAACAATGTTAAGATCATGGATACGATCATATTTTGGCGGATAATACCGGGCTGTACCTTGATTTGAAATAGGATCGTTAAAATTAGGGAATTTTCGTCGTGTCACGCTAAAAGTGTATCCGGCAAATCCTGTTAACCTACCAATCTGTCGTTCAAAGAAAAGTTCGGCCCCATATGCATACCCTTCTCCAAAACGAAAAATTTCTTCATAAGGGAGTCCGGCTTGATCAGAAATAAAAGGGTCGAGTTCAAACAGATCGTTCATCGAACGATAATATAGTTCGATATCCAGCCCGTAGCCTTCCCATGGTATCGTTTTAGCTCCTATTACATATTGGTTGCCATAAGCCGGAGTCACACCGTCATCGGTGGTAAGCCAGACATCAAATCCGGTGAAAGCTTCATTTGAAATGAGAGTCAAAAACTGATTGTATTGTCCATATGCCCCTTGTAGACGAATGCGGTCGGTGGGGCGATACTCCACCGACATTCGGGGCTCCATCCGTAGGTACTGCCCCTCACTGAATCCGGCTATTCGTAAACCGGGAGTAGCAATCCATTGATCTGTTATATTCCATTTATCCTGGATATACCACGACCCATATTGTGTTTGGATTCGAGAACTAAATGTATCTTCACCATCAAAGCTGTCTTGCAGTTTCAATGTTAAATTGCCCATCCAAAAACCGCTGGAAATCTCATGATTGTCGTTCGGCAGATATTCAATATCTCCCTTCAGCGAAAAATCATAAATATTGTTCGAGCGCTCGATGGGCGTTGAAGCAAGATTTATGGAGGGAAAGTTAAAGTATCGCGATCCGGTCAGGGTAAAATTTGAGAAAACTTTATCAGAGAAAATATGGGTCCAGGTCGAGCTCAGGGTTTGATTGCCATAATTGAGGTCAATGCCGGCATCGGTGGCGAAGGGAAATTCAAGATTATCGGTCCCGGCGTAAAAAGCCAGCGAAATTTTGTTATTCTCGTCCGCATCGTAATTGACCTTTCCATTTACATCCAGGAAGTAAAAACTCTCTGGAACATTATCCGTTGTATTTTGAAGTACAGCAAGTGCCGGCTCGAGGGTAGAGCGGCGCACAGCCAGCATATATGATCCTTTTTTGAATGGGGCTTCAATGGAAGCTCGCGAAGAGAGCAGGCCTACCGAAACTGATCCTTGAAATTCATTTCTGTTACCATCTTTGTTAAAGATCGTAAGCACAGATCCCAACCGACCCCCATATTTAGCAGGGTATCCGCCTTTATATAGACGTACATCTTTAACAGCATCAGGGTTGAATGTTGAGAAAAAACCAAAAAAGTGAGAGGGATTGTAAACTGTTGTTCGATCTAGCAAAATCAGGGTTTGGTCGGGACTACCCCCGCGAATGTAAAGTCCGCTTGAAAAGTCAGAAGCTGCTTTAACCCCCGGCAATAACTGGAGCGATCGAAATACATCAGATTGAAGTACAGAGGGTAAATCTTTGATAAGCTTGGTCTGCATTTGAGCAATACCAATATTGCGTTGCTCTTCTTTTTCACGCTCAGATTCTACCACTACTTCTTCGAGTTGGAATCCTTCAGGATCAAGTTCGATGTCGAGACGCAAGCTTTGTCCGGGCTCAAGGGTAATTTCTTGTTCGTATCGTTGGTATCCTACATAGGTAGCAACCATGGTATATGATCCGGGATCGATATTTGTAAGGGAGAAGTATCCCGAAGTATTCGATGATGTACCTTTTCGACTGTCTTTTAGCGCAATATTGGCTGAAATAAGCGTTTCGCCGGTTTCAGCATCAGAAATATATCCGCTGACAGAAGCGGATTGCTGCCCATATGTAAACTGTGCTGAAAGAAACATAATCAGCACTGCGATTAGTCTTTTCACGCCTCGAATAGCCATAATTTATAATTCAAAATTAACGTTACACAAGGTAAGAGAATAATAAGAGTCACCGAAAATTAGTTTCTGAATTTTTCAAAAAAACGATTCAGAGATTGTTATCTTTACGGCTATTTTTATAGGGAAATTAGAATTTCAGTTAGTATCAATAAAAAATGACCGGCGAACGTTCGAATTGGATTGTCTTGAAATTTGGAGGTACCAGTGTATCATCACTGGAGAATTGGCAGAAAATTGCATCGGAAGTCAAAAAGCGACGCAGTGATGGCTACAAAGTATGCTTGGTGCATTCTGCTTTAAGCGGGGTTTCCAATACGCTTCAAGAAATTATTGAAACGCCGTCTGATGAGAATATTCCCCAAAAGGTAGAACAGATTAAAGATCAACACCTTGAGTTAGCTCGGAAGCTTGATGTTGCAGGACGGGAACTGCTTTCTGATGATTTTAAGGAATTGGAACATATTGTAAAAGGAATTGAGTTGATCGGTGAAGCAAGCTATCGGGTTCAGGCGCGCCTTTTGGCAATGGGAGAACTGATGGCTACGAAACTTGGCAGTGCCTATCTGCAAAAATCCTTGGATGGGGTAAAATGGATGGATGCACGGGACCAGATCAAAACAATTATTCGCAAAAATGCCACCGAGCGCTCACGAATTATTTCTGCGGTAAGTACTACAGATTATGATAAAGGAGTTGCTGATGCGCTGGATAAAGCGGGTCCCATCGTAGTTACACAGGGATTTATTGGCAGTGATTCAGAAGATAAAACGGTCATTTTAGGTCGTGGGGGCTCGGATGTTTCGGCGGCCTACTTTGCTGCTAAAATTGGAGCAGAGCGGTTAGAGGTCTGGACGGATGTACCCGGCATGTTTTCGGTAAATCCGCATGCCGTGCCTTCTGCAAGATTATTAAAGCATCTTAGTTATGAAGAAGCACAGGAAATTGCTACCAATGGGGCCAAGGTATTGCATCCGCGTAGTATAATGCCCGCTCGCAAACACAATATTCCCATCCATGTGCGCTGTACGTTAAGGCCGGAACTGTCCGGTACAGTTATTTCTGCAAAGGGTTCTGATGATGAGGCAATAGTGAAGGCGATTGCCGTTCGTGATGATGTTATTCTGGTAAGCATGGATTCGCTGGGAATGTGGCAGGAGGTTGGTTTCTTGGCAAATGCTTTTGAGGTATTCAAGGATTATGGTTTGTCTATTGATCTGGTATCTACTTCCCAATCAAATGTTACGGTTTCTCTTGATCCGGGATTGAATGATCATTTTCACGATATTCGTGAAGAGTTTGTGCAGGATCTGAAAAGTTACTGTGAAGTAGAGGTTATTGAATCGGTCTCAGCTGTTAGTCTTCTGGGACGTCGAATCCGTACCATTTTGCACCAGTTGGGCTCGGCCTTTGAGGTTTTTCAGGAACATCAGGTTTATTTGGTTAGTCAGGCAGCTAATGATCTTAATTTTACTTTTGTAGTAGAAAGTGAGCAAGCTGATAGGCTGGTGCGTCAGCTGCATGAACAAGTAATTCTGCAGTCGGGCAAGCAAGATTCGTTTGGTCCCACTTGGTCGCAGTTGATGAAGGAAAATGACGAGGTAGAAGAAGGCGGAAGTGACTGGTGGAGGGAGAAGCGAGATGAATTGCTTCAAATTATGCAGGATAATGGGTCCTCTTATATTTATGATCTGGATACCGTTAAACGATATGCAGGGTTTATACAAAATCTGGAGGCGGTATCATTCGGACTTTACGCAATGAAAGCGAATGCAAATGATGAGATACTGAATACTTTTAATCAACTTGGTTTTGGCTTTGAATGCGTATCGATTGGAGAAGTAAAAAAAGTTTTTGATTTATTTCCTGATATCGATCCTGAAAAGATACTGTTTACTCCCAATTTTGCTCCTCGCTCTGAGTATGAAGAGGGATTGGAACTGGGAGTTAACGTAACGCTCGATAATATCTATCCACTGCAGAAATGGCCTACCCTTTTTAAGGGAGAAGAATTGTTTATGCGTATTGACCCGGGTCATGGCGGCGGACATCATGAGCATGTTAAAACCGGGGGCGTACAATCAAAGTTTGGTATCCCTCGATTTGAGATCGATGAACTAAAAGAGTTGATTGAAGCTCATGAGATATCAGTAAAGGGTTTGCATGCCCATATCGGAAGCGGTATTAAAGATCCGCAATCTTGGAAAGATACTGCCGTAATTCTACATGATGTTGCCGAACAGCTGGGGGGAGTTGATATTCTGGATCTGGGCGGTGGGTTTGGAATTCAAGAAAATGAAACTCAGGCCGGCTTGGATATCGAAGAAGTTGATAAATCACTAAAGCAGTTTAAAGAAGCCCATCCTAAGTACGATCTCTGGGTTGAGCCGGGGCGATTCTTAGTAGCAACAGCTGGTGTATTGTTAAGTAAAGTAACACAATTGAAAGGGAAGGGGGAGATGCAATATGTGGGTATAGAAACAGGCATGAACTCTTTTATCCGCCCGGCTCTCTACGGGGCGCGTCATACCATTGTTAATCTTTCTAAGTTAGAGCAGCCTACCAATCAGGCTGTGAATATTGTTGGTCCTATCTGTGAGTCAGGTGACAAGCTGGGTATTGATCGCTTGTTTCCTAATTCAGAAGAGGGTGATATTATTTTGATTGCCAATGCAGGAGCTTACGGAAAAGTGATGAGCTCGAACTATAATTTACGTCAGCCGGCCGGAGAAAAGGTGATCGGATAAAAGCTTTTTATAAGCTGGATTTGGTTATTGTAAAATAACGACGCGGAGGATTGGGAGCCGTTTCCCAAACGAGTTTGCCATTATACCATATTCGTTCGGCTACAGAGCCTCGACCTTCATTATATCCCTGCACGCGTAAGGTATCAAAGTCATCACGATGATTTTCGATTAATGTGGTAGACCTTCCATCAATAAATTCTCGATTTGGAAATACTCGCAGTGCATATCTGTTAGTTCCTTCATCGATATAAAAAGAGTATTGATTTTGCGTTGCTTCGACACGTTTAAAATCGCCGGTTTCTTCATCTCTTTGCAGGTAGTAAATGTTATAAAACGGGAAATAATCCGGGTCCAATAAATCGTCTCCTTGTTCGTTAACGTAACTGATGCTGACATCCATGATAGGAGGAGCAGAACCCATTTCTTGATCACCGGTGATACAACCATAAGTGAGAAGGATAATTGCTACCAGAACAAAGGGAAGTTGTCTATTCATAATGCCGGGTTGTCCATAAGTGTTAACCTATAAAATTAGATTATCGAACTTTTAAATAGAAATCAATCAGAAAAAATTTAAATGCTATTTGATTGACTTTGGTGCAAAATACATTGAATTTTACCTCGCTTTTATTTGTTGTAGTAACTGAACATCGGCTAAGGCACAAACGTTCTTAAGACATTTTGTTCTTTGACTTATTGGGGGTGTAATGGATTCGACGGAGTGAGTAAAATCGCAGGCTGCATGCCGAGTTTGAGCGATGAACTCGTAAATCATCATCATGCAATTAAATGTAGTTGACAACAACTATTCTTATAGCTTAGCTGCGTAACGCAGCTTAGCCGTTCCTTCAGCTTCTTGCCTGTCAGTGCTGAACGGAGCGCCGATTATGACAGGATAGCGTAGGTTTCGTTGACTGTCGAACCTGCGTAAAACTTTAACAGTCTAGTCTGAAGTTGCCTGTTGCCGGGCGATGCTTCAGGCGAACTTTAAACGGCATCTAAGCATGTAGATGCTTGAACGATATACCATTTCGGACCGGGGTTCGATTCCCCGCACCTCCACAATTCATAAAAGAAGCCTAACCTGAAGAAGGTTGGGCTTTTTATTTTTGCACACTCTTTTCTTAAGTGTCTACTACTGTAAACCTATGCGGTAAATAGTAACTTGGGATGGTAGTATTCGTGAAAATAAGACTGAGTAAGGGATTTGCAGCTTTTTTTATATTATTATGAAAATGTAAGTAGGGCTATGGTTTATATATTTGAACTTTTGGGATTAGACCAATTTTATGAACCAGAGTATCGATCGTAACCTTATTGAAAATTTAAAAGAGGGAGACGAGCATGCATTTCGCAAAGTGTATGAGGAATATCACAGAGCTGTTTATGGAATTGCTTTCAAATACTTAAAAAGCAAACACCTTGCCGAAGATGCCGTTCATGATGTTTTTGTTAAGCTTTGGGATTACCGAAAAAAACTTGATGCAGGGCAATCACTTAAAGGATTTTTGTTTACGACGGCAAAGAATCATGTGTTGAATATGATTAGGAATCGAAAGAGAGACGAAGAAAAGAATAAGCAGTATTCTCATTTAAAGCCGGTATCCCGGAACAAAACGTTAGCAACGTTGACGCTTAAAAATTATAAGAGGGTATTTGAGCATTTTTTAGAGCAGCTGCCGGAAGGAAAAAAAGAGATCTTTGAGCTAAAAATGCAGGAAGGTATATCAAATAAAAAGATCGCTCAAAAGCTTGATATCTCGGTAAACACGGTGAAATCACAGTATTACCAAGCATCAAAATTTATCAAAAAACAACTTGCCGAGCATACTGAACTTTCTTTTGAGTAACCTTTCTCAATTTTTTTAAAAATCCATAATACTTTTGTCGCTGGCAGGTGTACTAAGTAATAGATGAGGAGACAGAAGTAGTAATTGAAGTATTTACATGGATAAAGAAATAGTCGAAAAATATCTCAACGGTCAATGTACCGAGGCTGAAGCTAAAAAGGTGTTAGCATGGCTCGAGACCGAGGAAGGACAGCAGTTTCTGGAGAATGAAATTAATCGTGACATTCGAGTTGCTGAAGCCTTTGAAGATGTTATCGAATATCCTGAGGTGCCTTCTAATGATTTATATGCACGTATCAAATCTGACATTAATCAGCCCTCGCAATCTAAAAAGAAACGGTCAGCTAGTGCCATACACCGATGGATGGGGATGGCAGCGGCTAT
Source organism: Fodinibius sp. GM21 (assembly GCF_058386955.1). Classification (NCBI taxonomy): domain Bacteria; kingdom Pseudomonadati; phylum Balneolota; class Balneolia; order Balneolales; family Balneolaceae; genus Fodinibius; species Fodinibius sp. GM21. The sequence goes on from NZ_JBYEIQ010000004.1 coordinate 283,154, forward strand.
AATCTTATCCCTGTTTGTAGTGTTATTCTTTTTTGAATTTCAACAGCAGCAACAGCAAATCAATCAAGAACTCAAGTCTAAGTATCCAAAAACGGTAGTGGCATCAGCCCATTCAGATACAACGGTAACACTTGCCGATGGATCCTCGGTACGCCTAAATGCTGATAGCGAATTGATTATTGAAAAGGGATTTGAAAAAAAGACCCGCAGTGTTAGCCTTGAAGGCAAGGCTTATTTTAAAGTAAAAAACAATTCTGATCGTCCATTTGTCGTTCAGACTGATTATTCATTTATCCGGGTTCTGGGAACCAAGTTTGAAGTTGAGGCCTACCCGGGCCGGCCGGAAGTAATTGTAAAGGTAGATGAAGGAAAAGTACGTTTCTTCTCCAAGGATGAGCGGCTGGAGCCACTTGATCTGGTAGAAAACGAATCGGGCACCTTGCGATTTAAAGCACCGAAAGATTCTGTCCGGGAAGAAGATGGTTCGGAAAAGGTTAATTTTGATAAACCGTTACTAGTACGACATAGCAGCGTTCAGAAAAAAGATCCTAAAATTAAATTTGTTAATAACCGATTATTTGTAGCACTCAGATATCTTGAACGTAATTATGACGTGGATATCGAACTTGAGGAGGATTCGCTGCGACATTATCGGTTTACATTGACAGCCGACCACTCACTATTGGGAGCATTAGAACGAATTGCAGACTCGCTGAACTTGTCAATTGAGTATATACGTGAAGACGACAAACTATATTTGCATCAAAAATAAAGTAACAGTTGCTTAATAGATTCGTATTACGTGAGCAGAAACAGACAATAAAAGAAGGGGACAAAGTATGGAGAATAAAAAACAGGCATCAAAAACAAACGGGCAAGTTGAACAATCGTATTTAAATCGCATATTAGTTAAAAACTCCGACAAAAATATTTTTGTCGATGTTTCAGAAATACGGTGGATTGAATGCTCGGGGAACTATTTAAAGCTACACTTACCTGAAAAGTCATACATGATCAGAAGTTCATTAAAGAACTTGAAATCAAAGTTAAATCCACTGCAGTTTGTACGTATTCACCGATCATGGATGGTGAATATCAATGAAGTCAAAGAAATTGAGCCATGGTTTTCCGGGGATTCAAAAGTGACTTTAACTGATGGTAAAACCCTTCGCATGAGCCGAAATTATAAAGATAATCTCGAGAAATTTACTCTCAATTAAATCATCATTTTGAGGTTGACTACGGGGTTGAAACGTGCGTTTGCATCATAACCCACTGGCCGTCATTTTTTTGCAAAACGCCCGTAAAGCGTGCCCCTTTCCATCGAGTAATGGTATCGCGGGATTTTATTTCAGCATCGAGTTTGTGAAAGTACCAAGCTATATTCCCGGATTCCGCGATATTGACCGTTAAATCGCGAATATTGGCCTTGTAATATTCGAGACCTTCAAACTGTTTTTTAGTAGCTTTGTTGAGTACCTCCCAGCCTTTCCAAATTTCTCCTTTATCCGTACCGACGTGTACCGTTGTATCTGTTTTCGGGATAAGCTTTTGCATGGCTTTCAGGTCTTGGTTATTCATGGCATCAAAAAATGCTTCGATCGTAGCTCTAATTTCTTGTTCTGTAGTCATGATAGTTATAAGGTTGTACTAAAATTACCTCAATAATAGGATACTCAATTACTCTTCACAATAACTTTTCACTGCTTTCTGTCTGTAATAAGAGGATTTTTATTGGAATTGAATACCCCAAGAGTTGGTAAGATAAGCGTAAAAATGAAGTGCCGAACCTGATTAAAAGTTCGGCACCTCAGAGGCTATAGTGTTATTTGTTGAAGATCATCAGTCCATCTCAAAGAAAAAGGAAGCCGCACTGATATTGGTTTCTTCAAGTTTTTGTCCATCAGTTGGAACAGCTGCAACAGCGATGCCTAATTGTCCATCTTCTTGAGGCCGAAATACAGAGTCAGGATAAAAAACGGAATCAGGGAAAAATACTGAGTCGGGGAAGAAAACGGAATCGGGATAGAAAACAGAGTCAGGGTACATACGGTTAAGTATGGAAAGAATCCGTTGCTGTGGGGCGTAGTATCCCATGCGTTGCTTACCCGGTTTTAGTTGAAATGTCTTTGAGGCGACTCGTTCTCTTTTTTCCTTATCAGGACCAAGAATATAAAATACCAGTTGAACTTGAGTAGGTTGTTCTCCTTCATATATGAGAGTACCATTTCTGCTGAGTGAGCTAACCAGATCTCGAGCCTTAATGGGTTGCTTGTTGGCTGTAAAACGATCTGAAAAGCTATTCGGGTATTCTACGCTGAGGGTATTTTTAATATTCAATTTACGACTATCAGCTGATTCAGTATTACTAAACCCGGTTGTTAATACTAATGTGACAATGACGAATGGTATAAGAAATACTTTATTCATGATGTTGTTTGTTTGATGAAGTTCTGATGCAATATTGTATACGTATTGCATAATCTAAGGCGCTCATATTTTTGGCGTATCCCTTTGACCACTAACGGCCTTTTTTATTTGGTAGAACCTTTGTACCCTGTAAGAAATCATCAAAAATTTTTCTGAATGAATTATCGCATATTGGAGCTTATTGCTCCGCCTGAAGCTGCTAAAAAAGCACGCACTTTTGTAGAAGAGGAAGAAGTGCTTGGGGTATGGTCCGATACTTTGGAAGATGGGTGTTCAGTTTTACGGGTATTGGTGGAGGCCAATCGCACCGAAGCACTGTCTGATACGTTAACCGACAAGTTTTCTCATGTCGAAGGATTTCGGATTATGCTTTTTGAGGTGCAGGCGACCTTGCCTCATCCGAATGAAAAGGACGAGGAAGAAGAAAAGAAAGAACAGGAGCAGGATGAATCTGAAGAAAAAAGTATTGGGCGCATAAGTCGCGAAGAACTTTATTCTGATGTTGCCAGCGGGGGCGAGCTGAACACTGTGTTTATCGGACTGGTCTTGCTATCAACGCTTGTAGCAGGAGTTGGACTTGTCCGAGATGATGTTGCAGTTATCATTGGAGCTATGGTTATTGCACCGCTGTTAGGTCCTAATGTTTCTATGGCGTTATCGGTAACGCTTGGCGATATGGATTTGGGATGGCAGTCACTTAAAACCAATGCGGCGGGATTATTTGCATCACTTGCATTGGCATTTGTAATGGGATTGGTGATGCAGGTTGATTTGGATTCGCAAGAGCTCATTAACAAGACCAATGTAAACCTGGGAGATATTACTATTGCACTGGCTGCGGGAAGTGCCGGCGTTTTAGCCTTTACCCGTGGTGTGCCTGCAGCTATTGTAGGGGTAATGGTGGCAGTAGCATTGCTGCCACCGCTTGTGAACGTGGGATTGCTGCTTGGTTCGGGTTATTTGAATTTAGCAATTGGTTCTATAATTCTTACAACCACAAACCTTATTTGCATCAACTTGGCGGGAATACTCACTTTCCTGGTCCAGGGTATTCAACCCCGAAGCTGGTGGGAGGTGGAAAAAGCGAAAAAGGCTACCCGTATCGCCATTGGAATTTGGGTGGCCCTGTTGGCTATTCTTGCGATCATTATTTGGTATTGGAACTTGTCTGTTAACCCTCTTTAAATAAATTTCCCTATCGTGGCAGGCTGATGTAATAGCCAGCCTGTAATACTTTTGCGCGATGTTTGGGTGAGCAAAACTTCATGTTCTACGGTATCACTCTTGAACATAACCATTCGTTTGGCAAGTGGTTTAATGGGGTAGTGTCAGTCCCCGGACCATATATTTTAAGTTCACCGCCCTCACCAGGCTGCCAGTCTTCATTGAGGTAGATGAGCATGGAGAGTACCCTGTTTTTCCTCCCTTGGAATTGGTCAATATGCTTCTCATATCTGGTGTGGGGAGGATACAGTGCAAAGTGAAATTCGTAGTCAGATATACTCAGGAATAGATACTCTCTGAGTTTTGTTACTACCTCATCAAAAAGTGTAAAAAGTAAACTTATTTTTGAATCCTTCTGTTTATCCAGCCAATAGATGAAGTCACCTCGAACAGAAGACTCAATCTGTCGCTGTTGATTAGTGCCAATAGCGGCTTTGGAAAATTCACTCTCGTCAAGCAATTGTTGAAAGTAGCTTTGTAGGTGCTGGTAAAGATGATCAGGGATAAAATCATCAACAAATACAAAATCTTTGTTGGCCAGCTGATCAAACCAGTCGCTCCACTGTTTGGATGAATAGAAAGTAGTCTCTCGAGCACTCATGGGTTCTAGTATTTTTTGAGGTTGAATATATCAATTTACCCAAAATAGAACCTAAAATTTGACTCCAATATTAAACGATGGTTGAATACCTATATCATAAACATCTACCGGAACACTGCGGAACTGGTTTTGCGGGGAGCTTTGGTCTATTATAAATGAAAGATCGCGGTACCAGGGATTGTTCCTATCAAAGAGATTGTAAACGCTTAGTGAAAAGGTAAGTTGGGCTCTTCCCAAGGATTTGCGGTATTCAGCAGAAATATCGGTGCGATAATAATTTCCCAGTCGTTCCTCGTTTTGCGGGCCGAAAGTAGCTAATTTGTTGGGCGTTCCGCTGGCATACATCCACGAAAGATATAAAGTAAAATTTGTTACAGGATGTACTTCTGCGGATGCTGTATAGCGGTAGGTCCGGTCCCAGTCAGCATAAAAAGGGTCACCGTTATTAATTTCCGGATTGGATAACACAATTTCAGAAATGGTAAATGTTTGATTAATGGTAACATGCTTAAACTGATTACGCATCAGAAACTCCAATCCTTTTCCGGTGCCATTATTTTGTACGTACCAGGGATTGCTGTTAAAGGAATTACTTAACGAATAGGTGTTGATTTCGTGGAGACGTATATTTTCAAACTTTTTATGGTATGCCTCTGCCTGAAAATAAATCCGATTGGAGGGGGAGTAATAGATACCGCCAGAAAAATAATTGACTGATGTCGGGGGCTGAGTATTATTGGCTAAAATCCAAATATCGGATGTAACCGTGTTGCTGAGTGAAATTTTATTTAAGAATTGATGGTTTTTGCTGTATCCTCCGGACAGTGTGAAATCAGAATCAGGGAACAGAGTGATTTTTACACGTGGAGACCACTGAAGAAAATCACCGTTGCTGTAGTAATGTAATCGCATACCTCCAAAGATATCCACCATTTCGATGCGGCTGTAATCGAATTGTAGGTAGGTATCAATCTGGTGTGATGACTGAGAGGAAAAATAGCCGGGACGTTCAAAAGAATCTTCAAAATATTCTCCTAAGTAATAGTGATAAGAAACGCCACCTGTTCCTGTCCAGTGTTCATTTGTCAGTTGGAGCTTTTGCTCAGCTTTGAATTCATTTAAGATACTTTGATTCTCAAATGGAAAAACAAAAGCCTGTAACGCTCCTTGGGTCTGTGTAATATCGATATAGGTAAAATCATCTTTTGAAAATGAAGTCTCATAAATGCTGGCGCCAAAAGTAGTATTGGAATAAAGATTATCGCCAAACCAATGCTGATATTTAATGCTTGCTGCCACATTTTGCCAATCATTTGCAGTTGTTACAGGACGTTCTTCCAGGTTCTCAGAATTATTAGTCGAAAAAGACCGATAAAGCCGATTGGACTGCTGTCGTGTATCGTCGCCCCCCAGGTAGCCACTAATGATAAACTGGTTGCCATTTTGTGTTTCGAAATACGTTTTGGCGTGCAAATCAAAAAATGAAGCATCAGCCTTCTGTGGAGTTACCAAACGGGATTCAAAATCAATTAGATCGTTATCTAATACGGCTCTGTTTCGATCAATATTGAGTCCCCATTCCACGAGATCAGTATTGTTGAACCAGTCAATGGTGTTCATATATGATGTGCGGCCTGAAATGAGCCAGCTGCTTTTACCTTCTTGGATGGGCCCTTCAAGTGAAATACGAGCTGATGTATTACTGAGACCTGCTGATCCTGAGAGTCGATCCAGTGACCCCGTTTTGGTCAGTAGCGAGAGTGTGCCGCCGGGTGGAGCCTGAAATTGGGCGGGTGCTATGTCGTAGAAAAAACCACTGCGTTTCAAAATATCGGCATTAAAACTGTCAACCAGTCCAAAAAGATGGCTCTGATTATAAATAGTGATGTCATCAATTAATACCTGGAAGCCATCGGTGGTACTGCCGCGAATATGTAAGCCATCACTTAAAGCCGGTGCCAACGATACAGAGGGGAGATTTTGCAGGGCTCGAAGGGCATTGGTTTCTCCCATCGGGCTAAAGGCTCCCATATTTACAAGACCTGTAATCTCACGACCGATATCATTATAAGAATTAGTACCTGTGATAATGAGTTCATTTCCATCAATGCGTGTGGGTTGAAGACGAAACGTGAGTTCACTGATCGCATTTTTTTCGGACAAGTTTAAATGGATGGTTTTAGAACTGTATCCCACATAAGAACCGGTAATGTCAATAGCCCGCTGATTAAATGTTCGGTTGAATGAAAAGGCACCGCTCTCATTAGCACTTGTTCCTTTTGTGGTACCTTGTTGTTGCCAGCGGATGGTCGCAAAAGGGAGACGTTCGCCGGTTTGGGCATCCACAACCTGTCCGCGTATGGTAATATCCCGGTTTTTGGGACGGTCTGTTTTGTTTTGATAAATGATTGCCTGCTTACGGGTACTATCAATATCAAGGGACAGTTGATGTGGGGCCAGCGCCCTGCGAAACTCTGAAAACAGATTTTCTTCTGAGGCCTTAAAGCTCAATTTAATATTAGAGAGCAGGGCATCCCGGTAGAGAAACCCAAATGCTGTTTGTTGTTCTATACTGTTGATGACTTGAAGTACGGGTTCATTATTATATTGATATTGAGCCTGTACGTGTTGATTAAATACAACAATTAATAAGCCCGAAATAACGAAACTCTTGAACAAAAACTTGTAATTGGTCATGCGTTAATTTTCTTCAAAAGTGTAGCTTTGCTCTCCGGTTTTTGAGAATTCTCCATTTAGCACAAGTTCAAGATCCTGTAAAGCCATTTCAAGATCTTCCAGTTGCAGTTGGCCGGAAATTGAGTCTTCTGCAATTGTTTTTGGTAACGTGATCGTAATGTTAAACTGCTGCTCAATTTCCGCAATAATATCCTTTAACGGTATATTTTCGAATATAAGTTCCCCGTCAAGCCAATCGAAATATTCTTTTGGATTTACGTCTTGTTTAATCATTACTTGTTGGGGGCTGCTGATAGAAGCAGATTGTCCCGGTGAAAGCTGAACGGGATTTTGTGCTTCAGCAGGGATCACTTCTATTGATCCTTCATCCAAATAAACCCGCATTTGCCGCCCCCATGAACTTACTGAAAAACGGGTGCCTAAAACCGTAACTTTTCCCAATGTTGTTGTGACTTGAAAGGTACGGCCCGGATCAGAGGTCACATCAAAAATAGCCTCACCCTTAAGCCGATACTGCTGTGATTTTGCGGATTTTGCAACCTCAAGCAACGTAGTGTGCGGACGTAAGGTAACAGAACTTCCATCACTAAGTGTTACTGTTTTTATAGATGATTGTGACTCGGCAATTATGTGCGGTTGTTTGAGGTAATTTAGGTAAACGAAACTGAATATTGCCCCAATAATGAGTAGAGCCGCTGCGGCCCATCGAATGGATGGGGCAGTTAAAATAGATGTAACCTTTGCTTTTTGTTTCTGCAATTTTGTTGCAGCGGCGATGCGATCCCATACCTGCTGTTTATCATCAGGATCAATGGAAATTTCATTTATCTTATGCTTTTTATAAATCAGCAGTTGGTCAATGAGTAAATCATCAATATCTGAGAGCGATTTTTTCTCCAACTGGTGATTGCCAACTTTACGGGCAATTTGCAAGTCAGGATCGTTATGTGGTAGTTGATCAGTCATTAGAACTTAGTTTTAATCCTCCTCACTATTGTCATCATCACTTTCTTGTTCTTCCTGCTCAAACTCAACGGTAATTGCAGTGAAGTCAATATTCGGATTTTCAGTTTCTTCCAAAGCGCTTCCGTCAGCTTCAACAAGCATACCATTTTCCAATGCCTCGGCAACCTGCTGCAACGTTAAATAGTCCCCATCATCCTCAATTATAGTATTTTCGGTCACTGCTACAACTGCATTTTGAGCAAGTGTAAACGTTTGGTTTTCAAGATCTACGGAAGAAACCCATTCTTTAAACTCAATTTCTCCTTCTGAATCATTTTCACCACCATCATCATCTCGTTCAAATTCGATTTCTTCGGCGTAAAATCGGTTGTCATTCATATATCCCTCTCCCTCAGCCCACACAAAAGTGTTGTTATTGATGGCCTGTTGAACTTGTTCTAAAGAAGTATAGTCGTCATAATCAATTTCAGTGTTTTCAGTAAGATAGATATTTCGGCCGTTTAGAAGTGTAATAGAGTCATCACTGAGGTTAATCGATTGAACCCGCCCTTCAAATTCTTCGTCCTGATCTTTAACAGCTCCGTTGTTAAGATTGACTTGAAACCGTTTCAATAAGTTTTTAAATCGGAGCAGTGCCGTGCCGTCCCCACTCATTTCAACAGTGCCGCTTAGGGTTTTGGAAGCAGAGTTCCCGCTCGAACTTTTTTGGATGGTCATTTCCCAGCTTAATGTACCGGTTACTCCTCTGCTAAGATCAATGGGACCATTATTTGGGTTTTCTATTTCAATACTTAAAAAGTTGATTTCCAGTTCATAACTGCGTTCAAAGACCTTATTCTCAACTTGATTGTCAATTTCCATGGTCCCATTACTATTATGAACACCATCAATGGAAAGGACGGGCGTTGCATTAGATACACCATCGATGAGAAAAGTGTCGGTCCGTACAAAAAAGGAATTCTTGCGCGGTGTTAGGATTTCTCCTTCACGATTAGCGTTATAGCTTATGTACTCAATGCGTTCTGCTTCAGTATCGGGAGATTCAATAAATCTGTCATTACTATCTTTTAAAATATAATTAAGCGTATCGATCACAGTTTTGTTAAAAAGAGGACGATCAACTTGCCTGCGGAAGGAGAGCGTATGAATGCCCGTTTCCTGATTGTAGGTATAATTGTAATCTGTTTCGCCACCACGACCACTGCGATCATTCTGGGTAGTAGGGGTACCGGTCTTATTTTGAGAAGTATTGAAGTTAGTACTTGAAAAGTTTGTTAATGCATCGTTTAAGCTCAATAACACGCCGCTGTTGTCACTGGAAAGGGATTCTCCTAAGATTTCACCGGCTGCTTGCAAGTCCTGCTCCGTAATAGTTTCATTACTGGTGCTGTTCACGTCATTAAGTGTACAGCTTGTAGCTGTAACGAGAATGGCCAAAACCGCAATTGAGATTATATTTTTTTGTAAGAGAATCATCATAAAATGATTTATAGAGTTAGGAGTATGTTGGCCTTTCATATATAATACACATCTGATTGGGGGTTACCCCTAATAGTTACGGTAATTTTTAAGATACTTGCGCATATCCTTTAGTGCTAATCCCATATGGTTTTCAATTGTTTTTGGGCTTACTTCTAATGTCTCGGCTGCTTCTTTATAGGTAAAATCTTCAATAAAACAGAGCTGAAATACCATGCCTCGCTTTTCGGGCATCTCTTGAATGGCTTGACCAATTAATTGTTTTAATTCATTGGCCCGTGCAGCATCCTCGGGAGTGTGGGCAGTTTGTTGTTCCGGAACAGCCTCTTCGATATCAAACTTCTTGTTATCACGATGGTGATTAAGCATTCGCGTATAAGCAATTTGAAAAATATATGCCCGCAAGGATTTTTGGGGATCAATCTGTTTACGATGCTCCCAGATATAAATAAATGCTTTTTGGATGAGATCTTTGGCAGCTTGAGGAGCAGTATTTTTGCTTACTAAAAAGCGAAAAAGGGAGTCGTAGTGAAGGTCATAAAAATTTTTGAATGCATTATGATCGCCCGCTTTTATTTGTGAGGCAATTTTATTTTCATCTTCCACTTTGGTAGGAGCAGTGGCTAATGCAAATAGAACAAGTTGTATACTTGCGGGATCAATCATGAGCTAAAAGTTAAAACGAAGTGTTCCTTAAAAAGTACGAACTCTTAAGCTTTCTTTTGGCAAAAAGTTTGTTGTTAATAATAAGATCATAAAAAAGGGCAAACCTGTATAAGGCTTGCCCTTTAGAATTATTAGAGTTGCATCAAGTTAGTCGATTTCATTGACTAATCATCGTCATCATCACTATCGTCATCACTATCGTCATCACTGTCGCCATCGTCATCATCATCGTCTTCATCACCACCATCATCATCATCATCATCTTCTTCTTCTACATCAAATGAGTTTTTAATATTCTCATCTATTTGCTCATAGTTGGCAGGATCTGTGGGATCCAGATCATTGCCTGAGGAATCTTTAAACCATCCGCTTGGATCTATATTAATTGCGATAGAGGGAGAAGAGCTGTCATTAATTTCAAATGGAGGATTGAATTCCAATTCGATTTCAAAATCTTCATCGGAGCGATACATGAAGTCTTCACCATTGTAAACGCCCTTAATTACGATAGAATAGCCATCGTCATCGCCGGATTCATTAATAAAATCCGAATCATTTACATTTGTGTCATCGTCGTGTTCAATTTCCATTTCAAACTCATCATAGACACCGGCCGGTACATTCGCTGTAGAAAGTTCGATTTCACTGCCGTCGAGCGGTAAGTCCACAACAAAATCATTCACCTCAAAATCGAGGGAATCTTCATCCATGGAGCTTTCCAGCTCGAGCTCATCAACCAACAGTTTGATTTTTGTCAGCGAATCTAGTGATTGGGTAGTAGGGGATGATGAGAGTTGCTTTGCAGCAGTAGATGAATTCGTGTTTAGCTTCATTTTTACTGCAACCTGTTTTTCGCCGCCTGAATTGGAGTCAGAAACACTACAGCTTACAGCAAATAATAATGCTGGTATCAAAATAATTAGGGATAACCTGTTAAGTAATTGCATGATAATTCCTCTTTGTGGTTTAGGTGTGTTCAACTTCTGTTGTTTATACACATATCCCAAGGGGGTACCCCTAATCCTTGTTCGAATATATTATTAAAAAAAATTAATGGAACTAATGCCATTATTAATGGTCTGATTTGTAACAAATGTGTAACTCAATGCTCTTCTTAACAAAAGGCATAGTTTACAATAAATATTTGCATAACAACGGCTTCTATGGAGACAAAGAAAGTATTAATTGTTGAGGATGAGATGATTATCGCCATGTTGATTGAACGAATGGTTACCAATATGGGGCATCAGGTTATTGACAAAGTATCAACTGGGGAAGATGCTATAAATAAAGCATTAGAACATAGCCCCGATCTTATTTTAATGGATATTCGTCTGAAAGGAGAAATTGATGGTATTGAGGCAATGACCAGAATTCAAGAAAAAACGTCCATTCCAGTTATTTACATTTCCGGGAATTCAGACTTGGCACATCAACAGAAAATGAATAATACTAATTATATCGATTTTCTTTCCAAGCCTATCACTCAATCTGCGTTAAGTAAATCCTTTAGTGTAGCATCTTGAGGAGAATAGGGATATCGCTGTATGGTTGAATCCAGCGATGATAACCCCGTTGACTGTTCAGATTGATATCTTATTTACGAGGTTAAATGCCTTTTGAGGCCCGCATTACCCGCGGGCTTTTTGTGTTTGAGGCATTGAATTAGTGCAAAATTCACTTGTAATTTTGACTTAACATTTACAAGTTCATAGCCGTTTAAATCAGATCTAAATAACGCTCTCAAATTACAGTTATGCCGGAGATTAAACTCCCAGAAGTGGAATTAAATATCTATACTCCCAAAAATCCTGTCGAGGTTCCCATTGTCGAAAACAGGATTTGCACCAAAGAAAGCAGTCCCAATTTTGTACGTCATGTAACTTTTGATATTTCAGGAACCGACTTGGAAGGACACGTTCGCGTGGGACAATCTATCGGCATTTTACCGCCCGGAAAAAATGAAAAAGGACGCGATTATAAATTGCGCCTATATTCGGTTGCTTCGCCCACAAAAGGGGAAGATGGTAAATCTCACCTTATTTCGACTACTGTTAAGCGAACGATTGAAGAGTTTGACAATAATGAGCTGTATTTGGGAGTATGTTCCAATTACCTGGCAGATTTGCAACCCGGAGACAAGGTTAAAATGACTGGTCCCAGCGGGCGCCGTTTTTTGCTTCCCCAAAATGCAACTGATTTTAATTACGTCTTTTTTGCTACGGGCACCGGTATTGCGCCCTATCGGGGCATGATTAAAGAACTGCTTGATAATGGTTTTGAAAATGAAATCGTACTTATATTTGGCTGTGCGTATCGTACAGATTTGCTTTATTCGGACTATTTTGAGCCTTTGGATGAAGAGCACGACAATTTTCATTATCTGCCACATATTTCCCGGGAAGATCGTCGCCCCGACGGCACCAAAAAATATGTACAAACCTGTTTGTGGGATGAGGCTGAGCTACTCGATCCCCTTATGGAACAGGAGAATACGCTGATGTATATTTGCGGCCTCAAAGGCATGGAAAGTGGTATTTATCGTGCATTAGCTAAAAAAGGGTTTTCCCAGTACCTCGATGTTCGTGAGCCGGCATCCGGTAAAACACCTGAAGAGTGGGATGAAAGAGATCTTAAAAGATACGTTAAGCCCTCTGCTCGAACATTTGTGGAAGTCTATTAAGTGATACAAAGCTTGAAATCTATCTTTGCAGGTTTTTATTACCTTGGTTCTTATACCTAATTCGTAATATTCGTCACACCTCCTGAAACGATATACTTCATCACATCAGAAGAATTGAATTCAATGGGTGTGACGTTCTGAGTGGGAACCAAGAATAAGTTGCCCGAAAAGTTGTAGGAGTGGGGACAGTAGACGGCAACCATATCGTCGATGCCAAGTTGTGTGAGATCTTTTTGGGTAACAAAACCAATTCGTTTTGCCTCCATGCCACCCAAATCAATAAGAACCGGTTTGTTGAATCGTTTTTTGTCACCCACAAATGCTTCGGTTAACTCCTTTAGGGAAGAATAAATAATTTTGATGAAAGGCACCTTTTTTAAGAACCGTTCGAAGTAGGTCACAATAGGACGAGTAATAGCTCGCGAAAAAATGTAACCGATAGCAGAAATCCCAAAGAAAACGGTGATGATACCCAGTCCGGGAACATCAATGTTGAGCCATTCAAAAAGCAGGTCATTGAAAAAATTATTTGACCACCTGATGGCCGAATAAATAACATATATGGTAGCTCCGATGGGAAATACGAGTAATAATCCACGCAAAAAGTTATTAATAATGGGACGCATAGCGGCAAATATTTTGTTGATTGGGATGATGCACGAACATAATCTATAATCGCAAATAGTGGTGTGCAAAAGAACTCTTATTTCAACCGTATTTAAGATGAGTTCAACACTAATTTTTGCTATTTTCAACGGTCTGAATAATCTGAAATTAAGATAAACAAAACTGATGTCCCACAAGAGTTCTGCACAAATACGCCAGGAATTCCTGGATTTTTTTAAGGAAAAAAATCATTTGATTGTATCCAGTGCACCGGTTGTGCCCCAGAATGATCCCACTTTGCTGTTTACAAATGCCGGGATGAATCAGTTTAAACCGATCTTTCTCGACGAGCAGTCCGGGTACGAAAAAGATGGAGAAACCTGGCAGCGAGCCGTTGATAGTCAGCGTTGTATTCGTGTAAGCGGAAAGCATAATGACCTTGAAGAAGTAGGTCATGATACCTATCACCATACGCTTTTTGAAATGCTCGGCAACTGGTCGTTCGGCGACTATTTTAAGCGTGAAGCTATCCGCTGGGCGTGGGAATTGCTTGTGGAGGAATGGGGGCTTGAACCTGATCGTTTGTATGCTACCGTTTTTGAAGGCGATGAAGATGATGGACTCCCGGTTGACCAAGAGTCAATTGAGCTTTGGAAAGAAGAAACCTCTATCAAACCCGATCACATTCTGAAATTCGATAAAAAGGACAATTTCTGGGAGATGGGTGAAACCGGTCCTTGTGGCCCATGCTCTGAAGTCCATGTGGATATTCGCCCTGATGAGGAGCGCAAAGAATTAGACGGGGCCGACCTCGTGAATATGGATGATCCGCGGGTGATGGAGATTTGGAATCTCGTATTTATTCAGTTTAATCGTCAGCCCGACGGCTCGCTCGAAAAGCTTCCGGCTCAGCACGTGGATACGGGTATGGGCTTTGAACGTATTTGTGCAGTGCTTCAGGATAAAAAATCGAACTACGATACCGACCTTTTTGCACCGCTGCTTAATAAAATCGGTGAGCTTGCTGATGTTACCTATGGCGATGACGATGAGATCGATATTGCCATGCGCGTTATCGCGGACCACATTCGTGCGGTAAGCTTTTCTATTGCTGACGGAGCATCACCTGGCAATGACGGCCGTGGTTATGTCATTAGGCGAATCCTCCGGCGGGCCATTCGGTACGGATGGGACAAGCTGGAACTAAAAAAGCCGTTTTTCTACAAACTGGTACCCACGCTGGCCGAACAGTTTAAGGATGTATTTCCCATACTTATTAACCAGCAGGATTATGTGCAGAATGTAATCCAGTCTGAGGAAAAAAGTTTTTTGAATACGCTGGGACAAGGTATCGAATTGTTTAATGAGATGGCTGAGGGGAAAGATAAAATATCCGGAGAAGATGCTTTTAAACTGCATGACACGTACGGATTTCCAATTGATTTGACACAGCTGATGGCCCGCGAACGGGATTTGGATGTTGATGTTGAAGGGTTTAACAAGCGCATGAAAGAGCAGAAAGAGCGCGCTCGTGCTGCCGGTAAGTTTAACGTAGATCAGTCATCCCAAAAAGAATGGATCACCGTTACTGACACCGAGGATTTTGAATTTGTAGGTTACGATTCTCTATCTACTTGGAGCACTATCAAAGCGATGCGCAAAGGTGGTGACCAAAATGCTCTTATTTTGAAAAAAACGCCCTTTTATGCAGAAAGTGGTGGTCAGGTGGCCGATACCGGAATCATCAGCAATGGTGATGAACATTTACGTGTGTTGGATGTTCAACAATCCCCGGACGGCTATATTCATATCGTTGATAAATTGCCCGAAGACCCCGAGGGGGAATGGGAGGCTATGGTAAATGGCGACCGACGCAAAGAAATCAGAAAACACCACTCAGCTACACACTTAGTGCACGCTGCACTGAAACAGGTGCTGGGCGATCATATAGCACAAAAAGGATCGTTGGTTGATGAAGAACACCTGCGATTTGACTTCTCGCATTATGATCAGATTACAAATAATGAGTTGAACCAGATTGAGGGAATCGTCAACGATCGCATCCAGCAAAACATCCCCAAACAGGAAGAGCGTAATATACCAATTGAAGAAGCCAAGAAACGCGGAGCTACGATGTTGTTCGGTGAAAAATATGGTGATAAAGTCCGCGTAATTTCTTTCGATCCGGAGTATTCTATGGAACTTTGCGGCGGTACCCATGTAGGGGCTACCGGCGAAATTGGCTACTTCCGTTTTACAGGTGAATCTTCAGCTGCGGCCGGAATACGGCGTATTGAAGCGAAGGTGGGTAAAAGCGCGGATGAGTATTTACGCCAGGAAAATGAATTGGTGCAGCAAATCCGTTCAGAGATTGGTCAGAGCCAAGACTTGGTTCGTGATATTCATCAGCTTATCGAAGAACGAAAAGAGCTTGAGAAAGAAGTTGAAGAACTGCGCAAGCAGCAAAGTGCATCTAAGCTGGATGGACTGATCCGGGATGCGCAGGAGCTGAAAAGCGGTATCAAGTTAGTGTCGGGTGAAATACCTCATGCTGATATGGATTTGTTGAAGCAGCTGGGTTATGAGTCGCTTGACAAACAAAAAGAGGGAACGGTTACGGTGCTCGGTGCCAAAGATTCTGAAGAAGAGAAAGTATATGTGATGGCGGCCGTAACTGAGGATCTCATTAATGAAAAGGAGTTAAAGGCCGGTGCTTTGGTTGGCGAACTTGGCCAGATGCTCGGGGGCGGAGGCGGAGGCCAGCCGAACCTGGCTACAGCGGGCGGACGAAAGCCGGAAAAGCTCAAAGAATTATTTGATCAGCTTCCATCAATTATAAGTAAACATTTAGATTAACGGATTACCTGTAATCTTCCATAATTTTAGGTATATTTTCAGACCCTGATTTGAGTTAAATTTTCAATTGAAACGTTGTAACAGCTAACCTGCTGTTAAAGTTATTATGGCTAAAAAAGAAAAAAACGCAGAAGAAGTTTCGTTTACCCCAAAAGGAACCGGTATCCGTACCAACGGAGAGATTGTTCGAAGTACGGAATTGCCCGATCCTACAGAGAAGAAACATACTGATCTCGACTTATCTGATGATGATGTTGTAGATATGTTTGAGCAGATGTATTTGCAGCGCCGGTTTGAAGAGCGCGCAATGCAGATGTATCAAAAAGGGAAGTTTGGTGGATTCCTGCACCTATACATGGGACAGGAGGCTATTTCTACCGGAACGACGTATGCCCTGAATGATGACGATGATATCATTACAGCTTATCGCGACCACGGCTGGGGTTTGGTTCGGGGAGTTTCTCCCAAGGAAGGAATGGCTGAGCTCTATGGTAAGGTGACGGGCTGCTCTAAAGGCAAGGGTGGATCGATGCACTTTGCTAACGTTGATGAACATTTCTGGGGGGGATACGGAATTGTAGGCGGACATATTCCCCTTGGCGGTGGAATTGCCTTTGCCAATAAATACAAGCAAAACGGACGTATTACTGCTTGTTTCTTAGGCGATGGAGCTGTGCCGCAGGGCGCATTGCACGAAACGTTGAATATGAGCCAGAATTGGGGATTGCCTTGTATTTATGCCGTAGAAAATAACGGTTATGCAATGGGAACAGCCGTGCACCGACACTCAGTTGGTGAGATTGTGGATCGTGCCGACGGTTATGATATGAAGAAAATGGTAATTAACGGCATGGATGTGTTTACGGTGTATGAAAAGATGAAAGAAATTGCTGAGGACGTCCGTGAGAATTCAGAGCCTTGGTTTGTTGAGATTCGTACCTATAGGTATCGCGGACACTCCATGTCAGATCCTATGAAGTATCGAACCAAGGAAGAGCTCGAGGAATATGAAAAGCTTGATCCGGTGGCACGTATTAAAAACTACTTGTTGGATGAAGATATCATTGATGAAGACAAGGTGGATGAAATTAAAGAAGGTGTAGAGGAAACGGTGATGGAAGCGATTGATTTTGCTGAGGAAAGTGATTTCCCCGAAAAAGAAGCGCTTTACGATCACATGTTTGCCGAAGATGACTATCCTTTCCATACGTAAGGTATAGAACAGATTAACTGTTAATTGACAATTTTTGAAATAAGTACATAGAAATGGCTGAGTTACAATTCAGAGAAGCAATCCGGGCAGCAATTGATGAAGAGATGTCCCAGGATGAAAATATTTTTGTAATGGGCGAAGAAGTCGCCGAATATGATGGAGCCTATAAGGTAACTGAAGGTCTGCTGGATAAATACGGATCTAAGCGAATGATCGATACTCCAATTTCGGAGCTAGGTTTTGCCGGCATAGGAGTGGGAGCGGCCATGAACGGCCTTCGTCCCATAGTCGAATTTATGACCTTTAACTTTGCTGTGCTTGCTGCAGATCAGATTATTAATCACGCTTCCAAAGCGCGATATATGACCGGCGGGCAAGTTGAGATACCGATTGTATTTCGCGGACCCAACGCCTCCGCGGGTCAATTGAGTGCAACGCACTCGGTTTCGTATGATTCCATGTATGCACACTTTCCGGGACTTAAAGTAATCTATACCTCAGAACCGGCCGACGCCAAAGGTTTGTTAAAGTCAGCGATCAGAGATGATAACCCGGTTTTATTTATGGAATCGGAGCAGATGTATGGCTTGAAAGGCGAAGTGCCCGAAGAGGATGATTTTACAATCCCAATCGGAAAGGCCAAGGTGAAACGCGAAGGAAGTGATGTAACGGTGGTTGCACACGGAAAAATGTATCATGTTGCAACCCAGGCGGCCGAAAAAATGGCTAAAAAAGATGTGGATGTAGAAATTGTTGATCCCCGTACGGTTAAACCGTTGGACATGGAAACGATCGTAAAATCGATCCGAAAAACCAACCGATGTGTGATTGTTGATGAGGCTCATCCGTTTGGCGGGTTGGCGGCCGAAGTGGGATATTTGATTCAGCGAGAGGCTTTTGATTATCTGGATGCGCCAGTACAGCGTGTTACGCTGCCGGATACGAACGCACCCTTTGCGAAGAATCTGTTTGACGAGTGGTTGCCGAGTCCGGATCAGGTAATTGATGCAATTAACACCGTTACGTATCGTAAATAATTACCATATGTCATTCTGAACTTATTATAGGATGACAGTGACTTTCGAATTTGTTTTGTTGAATAAAATTACAACCAGTTAACGATTTAAATCTAACTACTATGGCAGTTAAGGTTGAAATGCCCAAGCTAAGCGATACGATGGAAGAAGGCGTTATCGCTGCATGGAATGTTGAAGAAGGAGATACAGTAGAATCCGGCGATGTTATTGCCGAGGTGGAAACCGATAAGGCAACGATGGAGGTCGAGGTTTTTGATGCCGGGACCATTCTTAAAATTCTTGTTGATGAAGGGGATGCCGTTCCACTCGGTGGATTAATTGCCGTTATTGGTGAAGAAGGCGAAGATATTAGTGATATTTTGCAAGAAGCTGAATCTGGTAGCGGTTCCGAGGAATCTTCAGATCAAGAAAAGGAAGAAGCTGACAAAAAGAGTGATGAAGAGGAGGAAAGCTTTGATCCTGTATTCGGTGATCTCGATAAGAAGGGAAATGGTCAGCCGGATGACGGACGAATAAAAGCTTCTCCGCTGGCTCGCAAGATGGCTGAGGAACAAGGTATTAAACTTGCCAATGTAGAGGGTAGTGGTCCGCATGGAAGAATTATTAAACGAGATATCGAAAGTTACGAACCTACCAAAGCTCCTGCTGCAGCACCTGCAGCTACGGTATCGCGTGAGGACAAAGAGCACCGTGTATCACAGATGCGTAAGACCATTGCCCGCCGACTGTCCGAAAGCAAGTTCAGCAGTCCGCATTATTATGAGACCATTGATATTGACATGAGTGCGGTTTGGGATGCTCGAAAGCAACTCAACGAAATTAGTGATACTAAAATCAGCTTTAATGATATTGTAGTGAAGGCGGTTGCAACAGCACTGCGTCAGCATCCCGATATCAATAGTTCGTGGCAGGGAGACAAAATTATAGAGCATGGCAATGTAAATGTTGCCGTGGCGGTGGGTATTGACGAGGGACTTGTAACCCCGGTCATTGAAAATACCGACCAGAAAGGGTTACAGCAGATAGCTGCCGAAAGTAAGGCACTTATTGAGAAAGCACAGAATCGTGATCTGCAGCCCGAAGAGATGGAAGGTAGCACCTTTACCGTCAGTAACCTAGGCATGTTCGGAATTGAAGAGTTTACGGCAATCATCAATCCACCTAATGCTTGCATACTTGCTGTGGGAGCTATTCGCGAAGAACCTGTCGTCGAAGATGGGGGAGTGGTTCCCGGCAAGCGAATGAAAGTCACCCTGTCCAGTGATCACCGTATTGTGGATGGTGTATCAGCAGCTAAATTCTTAAATACGCTGAAGCGTATGCTCGAAAATCCTTTGGGTATGGTTCTATAAGAATCTGTAGCTGATAACAAATTAGGTTCAAGTCCTGAATCGAAAGGTTCAGGGCTTTTTTTATTTGCTCTTAATTTTTTACTCAAACATTCCGCAATTACGTTCATTATAGTCAGAAATTGAAAGTGATGCCCGTCTACTTTTAATTGATATCTTGCCGCTTATAAGCCCTCATTTCTCTTGGGATTATTTTTCTCCAAATATGGGTTTATATCTAAAATTCTAATCTTTGTAAAACAGGCTCCATATCCTCCTATGGATGCATTAGTATATTAAGAAGCTCTAATTAATATTAGAAATTTTTAATATTAATAAATTCTAATATATTGAGGATAGAGAGAAAATGCGTAGAGGCGATTATGATTAAACAAATACTTATATCAACAGTTCTAATCATCGGGTTACAAGTCAGTTCTACAGTTGCGCAACAGTCAGCACAGGCGTCGATGAAGGTAAGTGTTGAAGTTGTAGAGGGAGCCAGTATTGCGATGAGCCAGCCGGACAAGGTTAATTTATCTGAAAACGGCAATTCTATTCTTGGAGCGATGCGATTGCAGGGTAGTGATAATACCTTGATAAATGTATCCAATGAGCTTCAACTCTTTAATTCGAATGGCAATCAAATAAATATTAATATTACAGCAATTAATGATATTGAGCCTAATAATGCTGATAACATTCGCTTCGAGGGATTAAAGTCCCAAAATAGTCCTGAGAGAGGTTCTTACAGCGGGGAGCTGAAAACAACTGTAGAATATCTATAGTCTCTATTATAGAAGAAGCATAAAAGGGCCGATTGGTACAATTTCCTTCTCTTCTGACCTTCTATTTTTCAACCAGTATGGTAATCGGATGCTCTATTTCAGGAATATCCGCAAGCTTTTGTTGCAATGCTTTGGTCCGCGTCCATGAAGTAAGTCCTTCAATAAGAATGGTTCCATCAGAAGATATTTTAACCTCAGCTCCTGATACAGGATCAATCAGGGGTTTTAGTTCTCCTTCATTAAGTTCATTCTCCGGATCCGCTATTCGAATTTGGAAACTGAACGTCATAGCCCGTTCTTCTTTCTTACCAAGAAATAGTGAGTAGTTTTGGATCTTTTCTAAAGAGGCATCCTTGTACGAAGGGTTAGTTTGTATGGTAGAAAGTTGGGCTTCCACCTCTGCCTTGGAATAATATCGCTGATCTACATAAACCAAATACTTGTTGTTACCTTTATCGAAGCCAACAGCAGTTTGAATTCCCAAATCTTTTTGGGACTGTTCAGCAAAACGGTTGGCAGTTTTTTCTGTTGAGAATGCTCCCAGCTTAATAAAGTCGGATTGGGGATCGTCAGGTTGAATATCCTGGCTATCAAGAACAACGAGTGCAGCTCTCTCAAAAGCATTGCCGTGATAGGATAATATGTTTTTGAGAGCTTGCTTGCGATTAGGCATGGGGAAACTACGAATCGCGTACAGGTTAGTGTTTGTATTTAGGACAACACTAAAAGATCCGTTCAGTCTGCTTGCCGCTTGCATGGCAACTTCTTTAGCTTTGGATAAGGTCTCGAAACTGGCAATCTGGATCTTATAATACAGTTGCTGATCAGAGATATAGGTAGTATCATCTGTTGCTTTTGGAGATGTAGTATCAGCTGTAATGGGGGCTGTTGACTTTGGTGACAGGGTAAAATTTAATCCTTCTACGAAATCACCCTCGGCCAGGGCCTCAACTTCAACCTGCATGGTATCGGGGTCCGAATTGACATCAAGAAATTCGAGCTGTTTGTCATCTATGTACAAATTATAGTCACCGGGTGGAATCTCATAGGCATAAAATGTGCCGTCGCTAAAAGTGCGCATTTCTTTTGTATACGTGGTATCCTCTTTAGAATCCAGATAAACGCGTAGGCCGGACTGGGGGTTTTCATTCCCTTTGTTCATGTTAACGACTTTGCCCGATATCACGCCGGAAGTATAGAACGGAATATCAATCGGTTTATACTGGTTCGGATCTGTTACGATAGAGAACTGCTCTAATTTTGGGACCAGCAAAGGGTTTTTTATGGCTGATTGATTGATCTCCATATTAATTCTGTGGTAGGACTGAAGCTGGCTGAAACGAAGGATACCCTCTGATGACGTAGACATCACGCCCGCTCGTCCTATTCGAACGGCTTCTTCATTTATGACGTCATCGCCTTCGTCATAATTCCCTGAGTTGTTTGCATCTACATAAAGGCGAACGGATGTTGCGGAACGTCCTACCTGCTGCCTGTTCGAAAAGGTTAGATCGTTATTGTAATCATCATATCCGATTGAGCCTCTTATATTCTGTGAGAAGGTATATTGGTTTCGTATGTTCCTGGCATTTGTAGTACTACGAAATGCATTGAAATCGATGGTCAGACCAACGTTAAGGAAATTTAGATCATTTAAAAAATTTCTGGAGTAGGAAGCCTGAATTCTGCCGTGTTCAAATATGCTTTTGGAGGCTTGTATTTCGGCTTCTCTGAACGCTCCAATACCGGGGCTATAATCGATACTACCGCTGATGAAGGTATTTTGAAGATAACGCGGTATGTTGGGTGTTCGGGAAATAAGATAGGTAGCGGATGCGCTTAGGTCAGAGCTGTTGCTTGGATTAAAGGAAAAATCACCAAACTGACGATCTCTATAGCTGAACCTCAGATTCAGACGATTGATCCGAGAGTTCAAGTCAATGGAATAGCTCATATTATCCTGTGGTGAATTCTGAGCGTAATTTCCCTGAAATCGAAAATTTAACGGTACCTCTCCTATGGATATAGGGAAAAATGCATTGGCCGAAAATTCCTGCTCGTTACCAACGGGATTATAAATCCGATTGTCGGTATAATTGGTATAGTTTACACCCCAGCTGGCAGAGGAGGGATAAATAACATTCCCGGATATTCGATAAAATGCATTGGGAGCGATATCGAGATTCACTAGGTAATCGTCGAATATCCTCGCAGAAGTAGAACTGAAGAATACGGGGGATTCCTTGGAATATTCATTAAAGTATTCTACCCCAACTTGTTGGGTCAGCCAGTTGGAAATTCCGTACGCAATATCGCCCTGGGTCATATAACTTTCTGTGGTAGTCCCAAAAAAGGCATTATCCAGTTGACCGGCATTAAAATGATAGCTGACTTCACCTTCAGGCAGAAAGCTAAATGGGATCTGTATTCGTTCCTCTCGTTCTCGGATGCGACCGTCAGGACCATAGATGCGCAACTTCAACCGGGAAGTTCCATAGGTAAGGGGCACTAAAAAACGATATTGTTCATCTTCGGTTATTCTGGTGAAATCATAGAGTGCATTGTTGTAGTAAAGCTCAACTTCTGAGCCAATGGGAGCGGTACCCTCCACCTCATACGAATCATACATGTAGCGGGGCTCAACGGGTTCGTTTGTTAATCGAATGCCTGTAAAATTTCGGCTGATTAAACCATCCGAGCGTGTTTGCCCGGCATAGATTTGGCTTAGATAATCGTTATTCCGCATGACGTATCGCCACCGAAGATTGTTGGTGGTAAAGTTAGATGAACCTCCAGAATAGCTGCCAAATGCAGAACCCTCGAGATCACCGCCGGCTACTTCCGCTCCAAGATCAAAATTATAGGTATAGGAGTTCTGGGTTTCGTTTATATTAGACGTGAGTGAATAATCGAAAAAGCCGCCACCGAAGAGGGTTCGATCTCGTTCAAAAACAAGGGGATGATAATTTTGTCCAATACTGGCTTTTTCTTGACGTTCTCTGCGCCGTTGCCGTTCGTACTCTTCGACGATGGGCAAGGTGTTTGGAGTTTCGAGCTGTAACAGGAGATTATTCAGGTCAACAGTAAAATTGAGATCAAACACTTCTGACAGCACATCGAGGCTTACGTAGAAATCGAGCTCTTTGACCAGCATTTGGGAGGCATCATACCGGAAGGTTCCTTTATTTTCCAGCGTTACTTCGTAGTTGCCAAAGTCAAAGCGAAAATTGTTATCGGGATCAAGATAAAAACCTTCGATGGTTAAGCTCCCGTTATCTACCTGATGAGAGATTTTGAGACTGTTAAATATTTCTGAAACCGGCAGATAATAGGTACCATCTTCATAATAGGCGGTTATTACCCTTTCAAAAAAATTACGGTACGTAAAGGAAAGAAATATCTCTTGTTGATTCGACTGTTGCTGCTCCCCCCGTTGCGCTTGAAAAGCGGGTGCCGGTGCAGCCCTGTTCAAATTATCAATGGAAAGGGCAGGCGTACTTAAAGTGAATAGAAGAAGAAATAAAATTAAAAAACGTCCTTCTTTACTCACTTTTTGGTGAAGCTTATGGATTGGGATACCGGTTCCATTTGAACGATATTTTCCGAAGGAACGTCGGGGCGCTGTGTTTCAAATGTAATTTCAGCTGTATATTCTCCATTTTCCAACTCATCCTGGGCTACCTCAAATACTTGTCGGTAGTTAAAATAGATAGAAGTGGAGGTACGTTTTTCAACCACGGTATTACCGTTACTGTCGGAAATGGTCAAAATGATAGACCCGAGAAAAGGAGAGTTGCCCGATCTGCTGACATCGGCAATAAACTCGAAATGACCTTCCGAATTGTGCTGGGTAAATTCCCGGATATTTATTCCGGTGTTGGTATTCCCGTGTTTATAGAATAGGGTCGTAACCTGCTCAAACTTATAGGTGATTTGGGCTGTGATACCATCGTCGGTTTCTTCCCCAACCGCAGGATTTTGAGCACTTGAGGTTGTTTTAATGCGCGTCCAATAGGTGCCATCCGAAAAGTCTTTAGGTCGTACGGTCATCCGAACGGTTTGGCGCTGACCGGGTTGCAGCACAAAATTTTGTGGAAAGCCCTTGACTAAATTACTGATACCATATTGATCGGCCCTGCTGCTGTCGTCGTAAACCATCTCAACGTTTCCCTCCTTATTGGTAGTAGGATAACCGAAGGGAAATTCAATTGAGACCTCTTGAGCCTGATCAGATCCGTTTAGCACCAAGAAACTCCCAAAGCGTTCTTGCTGGTCGATAAAAACCATCGTAGGAGCGATGGTTATTTGCGCTTTGACGCCTGTAAGAAGCACCCCAAAAAGAAGCAGAAATATAAAGGACAGTTTTTTCATCTCGGGTAGACTGGTTTTGATTACCGGTTGGGGGAACCTAAGAAATTTGCACAAAAAAGCATAGGGAACTGCTGTTGGAACTGTTCTGGTCTGTCTATAAATAAAAAAGCCAAGACGGACTAGGTCTTGGCTTTTTGAATATTATACTGACCCCTTAGTTATAAGAAGCTGTCAGGACAATGGTACCTTCATAAGTTCCCGCTTCTTGGTTCGCAGCAGGATTTACTTCGCCACCGATATATACGGAAACATTACCATCAGAAGAAACATTACTATCCCAAAGATCAATGTCAGCATTTCCACTTGGGTCAAATACATTATAGTTAGTTCCATCATCGCTCCAAGCTGCATCAGTACTACCAAAATTAATTGGCATGGTAGTAGAACTACTATTATTCACAAGATTATTTGGAAGTGAAAAACTCAATGAAACTGATTCGTTTCCTTGAACTGTAAATATACCTGCGTTGGCAGCATCATATGATACAGGGGTAGCACTACCTGAAGGCACAGTGCCAAAGTCTAAATTTTGAGTACCAGTTAGAGTAACAGACGATTGTATTGTAGCAGAAGCTGTAATGTTATCGCTTTCTGTTTGCTGTGCATTAGCAACTGTTGTTAATCCTGCCGTGATTAGCAGTGCGAGAGTAAGTTGGAGTAATCGTTTCATGGTGTTAAGCCGTTTTTTTATTGTTTGTAGATAAATTGAATTTCTTTTTTTGCTTCACTTCCAAGATAAAAATGATCTCTTGGGTCTCCTAGTTAGAGCCTTTTAATTAAAGGATTCTAAACTTTTCTAAATTTTTATGAGTGTGTTTCATACTAGATAGCTTGCAACACTAAATATCCTAAAAGGCGTTTCGATATGGCAGAAGATTAATAAATTGTAATGGTCTATTGGTAGACGACGTTCAAAACCAATGTGCCCGAGTAGGAGCCGGGAGTGATATCGCCGACGTTAATATTACCAAAGATATACACGTAGCCCGTTTCCCAGACCTGGTCGTTATTTTCTCCGCTGAGGGTTATTTGTAATTCATTATTGGCAAACGGTAAATAATCTTGATAATTGGTTGCTTCGGGGGCATAAGCCGCATCTAACGTGAGGGGGATGGTATTTGTAGTATCTTGGCCGCCAGACGGTGTTAAGCGGTCGGGTTTTTGTAAGGTCAGTATTGCGCTTTGTGCTGCAAGAGCCCTGATTTTAAAAACGCCCATTTGCGGGTTGCCCAATCCAATTTGATGGGTCCCGCTGTTGGTGACCACTGTGCCAAAATTCAAATCCTGTAGCACTTCAACGCTTAACTCAGTCTGTACATCCAAGTTAAAATTAACAGTCTGTGCAGTAGTACAGTTATTCCAGCTGACAATCCCCAAAAGCAGTAAGAAAAATAAAGCTGAAATAGATTTCTCAATTTGCATAACTGACATTCAGGTTAATTGTCCCGGTATATGTACCTGCTCTATCATTTCCAACATTAATATTACCATATAAGTAAATATAAGATAGCACGGTATTATTGTTGTTGGTGTCGTCGCAATTATTATTTGGATTATTTCTTTTGTCATTACAGGCCCAAGGCGGTGGACCAGAGGTGTTTTGATCATCATATGCCGGATATACAGCGTTATGACTATCTGGGAAATCCACGGCCTGAGTTTTGTCATTATCTCCCGTGTTGGCATACGAAGCCCCTAGAGTAAAGGGTAGCGAATTGTTGGCATCCAGCTGAAGAGAAGGCGGTGGTGATAGTGTTACCTCTAAATCTCTATTGCGAGCAGATTCAATGCGGATCACCTCCGTGCCGGGGTCCATGAGGTTTACAGATACCTGCCCTTGATTTTGAAGGAGCGTACCAAAATCGAGAATGCCATCGGATAGTACCGTAACCGTTATGCCCGGGGGGGCTTCCACGTTCAATGCGAGCATTTGCGCATGGGTGGCTCCAAAGGGGAGGAGTAGAAACGCCAATGAAAGTAAAATTTTCCTCATGATTATTCTAAGCGTTCATTAAATGTATTCAACCTCAATGGTGAAGTCGCCGTTGTAATTTCCCGGCTTGGCATTTTCGACGTTTATCTGTCCGCCGATCCAGAAAAAATACTCTCCATTACTGTTGAGGGTCAGATCGCGATTGTCGGTTTGCAGTATTTCAGCCGAACTCTGATCGTCTTCATCATTGCCTGCAATTTCATAAGTAAAAGTAAGGGTGCCGTTGCCACTGGCGTGTCTTAACGTACGTTCGCGTACAAAGCTAACCCGAATTTGAGAATCGGCGTTACCCAGGGCAATCATTTTACCCGTGTTGGTATCCGTAAGCGGATTGATGGAAATACGTTGCTGGCTGGGCTGTACAGGGCTAAAATCCATATCTCGTACCGTTACCATTTCTATGGATTCGACTACTTGCGCAGAAGCACTGATGCTAATTCTGCTGGACGCTCCGTCCTGATCTTGTGCTGTTGCATTGAGAGTAGTAAAACCTATTACTGCTAATATAAGCAGTAGCGCTGTAATAGTTCTTTTCATCAAAATTCTAAGTTGGGTAATTGCCGTTGGTTCGCACTATGTCAACGAAATTTGCTATCAAATGTTGGCCAAAACTTAACTGTCTTTTGTAGTTAGCTTAAAATAAAAAATGCAGAGGAAAGGTTCCCTCTGCATTAGTAAATCTTAAGGTAGATAAGCGAATCTTAAGCCACTTTTAGTGGAAGGTATTTAGTTATAGATGCTGACAGGTTTGTATGTTTTATCCAGTGCATTTCGTGCAGCTAAATCAGCATATTGATGCATTCTGCAATCGTACTGGATGCCAAAATTACCATTTATACTGAGATCAACATTTTTACTGCTGCTGGTAGTACCAACCATTACAGAGCCGTTAAGATTAGCAGTACCATTTCCAAGTACAACATCTTCGTCTTCGAAAACAATTAAGCCGTTGAATTCAAAATTCCCGTTAATTCGACCGCCATCCCTAATTACAAGAATGCCGTATCCGGTAACATTTCCGTTTAATTTTGTTTGATCATCAATAACAAATACCCCGGGACTAGCCGGTCCCGAGCGATTTATCTCAGTTTTGTCGGTTACTTTGGTCCCTCTGTTAATAAGTCGAGCGACCGTTTCTTGGTAATCAGTATAGTCTAAATCACTGTCAACTTCGATAGCCGGCGAACCCGAAATTCCTTTTTTGTTGCCACCGCCTCCTTTACCTTTTCCTTTACCACCACCTTTTCCGGTTTCATCTTCAATTTGATCTTTTTGGTCATCCCGGATGACTTCAACCCCTGGTTTATCCGGGCAACCGCTTACTGCCGAAGCATTACCGCTAATTGAGAAGGAACCTCCCATTTTGCTGACCGTAAAATTATCAGTGATAAGCGAAAGGGCACTTTCAAAAGCGGGAACCACGCCTACATTATCCTGGATGAGATGACTGGCTATGATCGTGTGATTTTCAGGTGCTCCCGCTATTTTGCCCGTCGAGGTAATGCGAAGAGTGTCGGAAATTTCTTGAACTGAGTATTCTACTGATCCGTAGTCAAATTGCTTGCTTGTTTTTCCTGCCCATGTGCCATTTTTATCATACTTGGTTATGGCAAACTGCACACCGGTATGAGCAAGGTTTTGCACAGTAGCCCTGTTGGCAGCTTTTACAGAAAGTTTAGTCATACCTTTTTTCTGATTAGACATGCCCATAAAAGTATACCCGAGGGCAACGATTAATCCTGCGATGATAATGAGCATTGCTCGACCCATAATGTCATAATTTTCTTAAAGTTTTTTTTATCTCTCGTGATGTATTTTTGATCTGCCTCACTGACGTGCAGAAACAATAATTTATAGTATCGGGTGCTAACAAGCTAAAAATAGGAGTAAAAGTTATTATTCATACATACTTATTGGAGTGTAAAGAGTGGTGTTTAGAGCTTTATTTACCGCTGCATCTGCATATTTTTCCTGAGCTTGGCAGTCATAATTTGCTATCATTTCCCCATTGCCCGTTATATCTAGGTTTTGTCCATAATCCGACATCGCCATAATAGATCCATTAATCGTTGCATTACCTGCAGCTCTAAATTCTGTTTCATTCTCAAAAATAACCAAACCATTAAATTCAAATTGACCAGCCAATGTAGCATCGGCGTCTATTTCTAACTGTGCATTATTTCGTACAATCAGTATTCCATACCCATTGGTCTGCCCGGATATAGTTATTTTGTTGTCAATGGTATAAATGCCGGGATTGTCACTGGTGCTATTATCAAAATCACTTTGATGATTAATGGATGAAGCAAGGGGAACCAGCCGGTCTATTAAATTCCGTAAATAGTCATGTTCAATTTCTGAACTTTGTGCAACATCTGGATTTCCTTCTATTCTACTATCACCATTGTGATCGTCAACTTGATTGGGATCATGAACTGTCAAGCCCGGTTTGTCTTCACAAGTTCCACTCGCATCATTCCCGCTGTAGTGGGATTTTGGATTAGAATTGGAAAATGAAACGCTACCACTTACACTACTTAAGGCACCTTGAAATTTAGGTACAACTTGCTGGTTCTTACTTATATCATAGGTAGCAACAATAGTGTGGTCATTGCTTGCTCCGGCCAGGTTTGCAGTAGAGGTTATTTCTAAAATTTCATTTGTGACATCATGATTGATTGAAACCTCAACGGTTCCCTTCTCAAGATTAAATTCCCCCCCACTCCAGCTATTGTCTTCATCAAATTCTTTCAGGGCAAATTGGATGCCGGTATGCGACAGATTCTGTGCCAATGCCTTGTTGGCCTTACTCACAGATTGACTTGTTAACGCCTGCCGCTGGTTGGACATCCCCATAAAGGTGTAGCCAAGGGCTACCAACATTCCTGTAACGATAATTAACATTGCTCTTCCCATAATAGTACCTCTAAAATCTTAGATTTAACGGAGTAAATTGTTTTTGCCAAGTTACTTCAATGTATTCTGGATTAGATGAACCCAAACCGCCGACCTTCTCTTTGCTTTGTAAAGTATATGAGATATCAATAAATCTTATTTTATCCCGTTCGGCTTGAGCTCCTCCTAATAATGTCGAAATCAAGCTGGGTGAAATTGGATTTTTGTTATTGTCAAAATATTCAATCTGAAAATCGGATACATTTTTAAACGTTGTTTCCGTGCCTCCAACATCACGCGTCAACGTATTATCGCTGCTGTTGTACTCCCAAATTACGGTTTCTTCGGAGCCATTATTGTCAATATCTCCCTCAAATTGGATTTTGCCTTCTTGAGCATCTTTGATAGGAGAGGAGATAGCACCCATTTCTTTGTATCCCATATTGGGTATATCCTTTCCGAGAATCTCATTAATGGTATTAGATCTTGTTTCAGTAATCTGACGCATAGTAAGCTGTGTGGAGCTTTGTGAGAGATTCATATTCATCGTCAGAATACTTAGCAGTAAAATTCCTGCTATAATAAAGCTGGTGGTCAATCCTAAATTCATAGAGCTTATTTATTCGGTTTTATAATATCTGCGTAAATACGGAACACGAATTTCAATATTATCACCGTTGTTATCCGTTAGATAATCACTGGTCACGGTTACAACCATCTTTTTAAATTCGGTATAAGGTGTTCCCGTATGTCCGTTGGACATATCGAAGCCGGAAGATGGACTTACGTATAAAACCTGAATACTTACATCAAACGCTCCGTCTCCAGACCCTTTTTGCCAATCGACAGTCTCGTTCAATCCATGGAAGTCGTCAAAGTCATTGAAATCTGTAGCATTGGCTTGGCCACAGGCACTGAATCCGTCAGGAACCGTACTGGGCGGCCCACTGGTTGAATTGGCATCAAAAGGCAAGGCACGTGCCTCGTCTATGTACGTTTGGGCAATGGCAATGGCCTTCTTTTCCGCAGAACTCTCTATTTCTTTCTGGCTGTTCATAAAGATCATCCTGTTGGATGTCAGCAAAATTAAGGAAAACAGTACCATCGCCGCCATTGTTTGTATTACTTCACTGTATCCTACCATCGCTTTACGTCTTTAAAGTTATGTTCCCTCTAATAAGAGTCTGTAAATGTTTTGTACCCTTGTTACTTATTTCACGACCAATATTAAAATAAATGCAATTGAGGCCTAATTAAATTTCATTAACCAATATTGTATTTATTTAAACTTACGGGTATAGGTAATAGTTATAATCAAGAGAAAGGGTCTATGGGGGTTGTTACAGATTAATAGTATTTGTTCACAGATGCTTTTAATGTGGTATTTTGAGATTTTCGATATTTCGAGCATGAAAAATCACATTAAAGCCTCTATATTGAATTCTTTTTGGCACTGTAACATTATAATTGACTAATATTCTTTAATCACAGATATCATCCATTCATGAAAGGAATTATTTTAGCGGGGGGGACGGGATCGAGGCTTTTTCCATTGACAAAAGTGACTAATAAGCACTTGTTGCCGGTGGGTGATAAGCCGATGATTTATTATCCCATACAGAAATTAACCGAGGCTGGTATTGAGGAAATATTGATTGTTACCGGTACCGAACACATGGGAGATGTGGTAAACCTGCTGGGTTCCGGTAAGGACTTTGGCTGCCGGTTTACCTATAAAGTACAGGATGAGGCCGGTGGAATTGCCCAGGCACTGGGACTTGCTGAAAACTTTGTGGGCGATGATTCCATGACTGTGATTCTGGGAGATAACATTTTTGAGACCTCCCTGCAGAAAGCTATAAACTCTTATCCCGGAGAGGGAGCACAAATTTTGCTTAAAGAAGTGGATGATCCTGAACGATTTGGTGTTGCCGAGGTAGAAGGTGATAAAATTGTTGGAATCGAAGAAAAACCGGATCAGCCGAAAAGTGACTTGGCAGTGACCGGTGTGTATATGTATGATGCCCGGGTGTTCGAATTTATTCGCGACCTGGAGCCGTCCGATCGTGGAGAGCTGGAGATTACAGATGTCAATAATCATTACATCAAGGAAAAGGCTATGCGGTTTTCTGTGATGGAAGGGTGGTGGACCGACGCGGGAACTCCGTCATCTTATAAGCGTGCGAATAAACTGGTTGATTCTGAATAATGACGAAAGCAATACTTCTTGGGGCGTCGGGACAATTAGGCAAAGAGTGGCAACGCGGCATTAACCGATACTACTCGGATGAGATTGAGTTGTTTTGTTACACCTCAAGCGATCTGGATATCACTCATTATCAAGAGGTGTCTGACGAGTTTCGCGAGCAAAAACCGGATGTGGTGATCAACTGTGCTGCTTATACGGATGTAGATGGGGCAGAAGATCACAAAAAATTGGCCCGCAAGGTTAATATGGAGGCGCCTTTGTACCTGGCAGAACTAAGCCAGCAGCTGGAATTTAAGCTTATTCACTATTCGACTGATTATGTCTTTCCCGGGACAAAACTTAATAAGAGGGAATTTCCGGAGGGCTATTCGGAAGATTATCCCGCTGATCCCGTGAACTGGTACGGCAAAACCAAGTGGGAGGGGGAGGAGGCTATCCGACAGACCGCCGAAAATCATTTGATTATGCGCGTGTCATGGCTATGCGGCCAGTTTGGTTCTAATTTCATAAAAACTATGATTAAACTGGGACAGGAGCGCGACGAGCTTCAGGTGGTTGATGATCAGTGGGGAAGTCCTACCTTTGCCGAAAACGTTGTTGACAATGGCCTTAATTTTCTTCGGAAGGATATCATTGGCACGTATCATATTACATCCAAAGGATTGATTAGTTGGTATGATTTAGCCAAGGCTATTTTTGAGATAAAGGATATGAATGTTTCATTGGAGGCTGTTGACTCAGATGCTTTTTCTACCAAGGCGAAACGTCCGTATTTTTCGAAGCTGAGTACCCAAAAGATTGAAGGCCTGGATGGAAGTAAAATTATTGAATGGAAAAAAGGACTAAAGGATTTGTTGGATCATCTGCAGTAAAATTCTATCCCCAAATCATTATATTAGTTTTCAAATTTTAATAGCTACACTGAATATAAATGGAGATTGTAGAGACAAATATTCCGGATGTACTATTGCTGAAGCCGGAGATATACAGGGATGAACGAGGTTTTTTTCTGGAAACCTATCGGGAGGAGCATCTCAAGGAGAAAAATATAGATGTCCATTTTGTGCAGGATAATCTCTCCAAATCCCAAAAAAATACCGTGCGTGGCTTGCACTATCAGATCGAACGACAACAGGATAAGCTGTTGATGGTTATGCAGGGAGCTATCCTGGATGTTGCGGTGGATTTGCGTGAAGGTTCTCCTACATTTGGAGATCATGTAGCAATGGAACTCTCATCCGAAAATAAACATCAGATGTTTATTCCCAAGGGATTTGCTCATGGGTTCTCAGTTCTTTCAGATGATGCATTAGTATATTATAAATGCAGTGACTATTACCATCCGGAGGGGGAACGGGGATTGTTGTGGGATGATCCTGCTCTCGACATTGATTGGAAAGTTGCTGACCCCATTATCTCTGAGAAGGACCAGCACCAACCACGGCTTCAGGAAATTAAAGGTGAAGACCTGTTCTGAATTTTTGGCTCAGCATAATTATAGGTGTGAAGATCACCAATCATTATGCTCTTACCATAAAATGAGTCTATCCTGCAGCACTATCGTTCTATTTGTTTTGATAATCATTTACGACTCGATTGCGGGTTGCGACCGGTTCGGGCACTGCGTTTGCTAATACTAAATGAGCTATTCTGTAGTAATTCACTATAACCACCTTCATTAGAGTCAGGATCAAAATGGACATTAAAGTGGAGCTTACTACCGGTCATTGTCACCGTAAGTGTCCCATTACCGGGCATATTATCACCGTCTGATAAAGCACTAAGCTTGTAGGTCCACTGGTGAACATTATCTCTCGGAGCAACTTCGGTTACCGGTGATTCCTGCCAACCGCCTTCCTGGGCTAAATGATTTTCCTGGCCTGGATTTTCTGGTGAACAATTCTCATTTCCACCCGTAGTTCGTGCCCATACTCCAGGTCCACATGGGTCATCACCGCTACTTTGGAATTTGGCTGATGAAAAGTTTTCTCCTGTATTTTCAAGGCTCAAACTATAGGAAGCTGCTTCTAAAGCATCCATCAAACCATCGGCGTCAGAATCCGGATCTCCCATTTCTAATTCAACATTTAGCCCGGCAGCATCTCCGAGTCCATCTCCATCCAGATCATCGCCATTGTTCATTGATTTTTTCAATGTTATGTCTCCATACCTGGCCCTGCCGGGTCGTTTCCTTTTTGTTATAGTGAGCGACGCAGTTTCCATAAATTCTGGAAAACCATTCTGTTCAGTACTAGGCATAAGATTGGTAGGATCATCTGCCGCAATTCCATGAATTTTTGGCGGTATAGCTGTATTTACGGAAGTAGAATCAAAGTCATTCTCACCTGTTTCATTACGAACTGCATTGGTCTTGTTCGATCGGGATGAATTATGATTCTGGGCTCCAACTATTGAACTATCAGCATCAATGTCCGTATCGCTACTCTGATCATTGATGCCCTGTGACCGGTTCAATCGGCTGGCGTTATGACTGGTCGCCATGGCCGTCTCATCATTATTCATATCTCCATTCTGGCTACTTCTCATGGCTTTTTGAGAATCAGTGGACATCTTCATTGTTGCCACTTCCATACAATACGAACTTGGTTGCATGTTATATCTTTGTGAGGGGGGCGGATCAGTATTGTTATCACCATCTCCGTTTCCACCGGCATCAGCCAGTTCATAAATAGGACTGTTTGCACCTGCAGTACTGAAATCATCCTCACTGCTATCGTTAGCTTCAGTTCTTGCAAGCGCGTTTTCTCCACCGACAGCATCACCCTCGTAAATGGGAGAATGTCCATTTTCAAGAGCCAGACCTAAGGCTTTTTTTCCTTTAGCTGACATACCACCAACCTTTACAATTATTCCGGTAGGATTTGCAAGCCGAGCCATCCTGCTTGCCTCCCGTATAATTTCTTCGTTGCCTTCCCGATCATCTTCCGTTCTGGATTTGTTGGAACGGCTTGAGTTATAGTCTTGGGCCGGAGCAATCTTTTCTCCGGGATGTGGGCAGGGGGTACCGTCGTCACAGTCACCGCCGCCATCTGCTGCCCGAGTAGATGGCCTATTGGATCTGCTAGAATTATAATCCTGAGCCATTTCAGTTCCATCATCGATACCGTCGCCATCCGAATCCGCATCATTGGAAGTCGTTTCTCCAGGTTTTACACACCTACTGTCATCGCTATCGTCACAATCGCCTGCTTCTGAACCATCCGGTGCCGCACGGCTTGCAATATCTCTATGGATCACCCCTTCCTTATGTACCTGTCTAGATTTACCGAATTTAATTTTAATACCCACTGAAGTAAAGAAGTTTGT
This sequence comes from Fodinibius sp. GM21, assembly GCF_058386955.1. NCBI lineage: Bacteria > Pseudomonadati > Balneolota > Balneolia > Balneolales > Balneolaceae > Fodinibius > Fodinibius sp. GM21. Next base: position 318,523 of record NZ_JBYEIQ010000004.1, read on the forward strand.
CTGTGGGGGAGCAGCGCTTCGCTGGATTTCCGGGGCATTATCAAATTGGAAAAACATCTCTTGGGGATTGTCCATCTTCCGTATTTTGCTGAGGTCTTTCTGGGCATAGGTGAATTCATTCTTAGTCAGGCGATGCTGAATGCCGGTTGTCACATTGATGGCAAAGCGGTCATTTCCGCCGGGACTAAACTGTATCTGAAACTCGGGACGAAGAGCCGCCGACCACTTGCTATAGCTATCTCCCGGATTAAAACCGGAAAGCTGCAACTGACTATCCCCGGAGCTGCCGGCCGGATCATTAAAATTGACAGATGATTCAGGTGGTGAATTATAGGTGAGAGCAAGGTCAAGGCTGCTGCGAAAGGTTACCGGTAAGCGGCCGTCTCTGCCAAACTCAAATCGTGGGCCTATTCCGATATAGAAGGAGGTCCACTTTTCTCCATTTCTGGCAATGGAGGTAAAGTCTTCAAATCCTGCAGTATACTGGTCTGGATTAAAGGAAGAATCGTAGGACATAAAACCTGCATTCAACCCTGCCCCCAGTTTACCTGGCATATAATTGAATCCAATCTCAGGCTGAATGGCAGAGTTGACACTGGGATTTCCAATGAGTCCATTGCCCAGGTTTAGATCCATTGAAAACGGATAGTAGGCAGGACTTTGCTGAGCAGTACTCTGATAGGGAGCAAATACCATCAGAAGCAGGAATGTTAAAATGAAAGTGAAGGTGAATAAAAACTTGTTGGCAAACCATATCTTAGCCTTACGGAAAGCGTTGGTTGTAGTCGTCTGCATAATAATAGTATTAGGTTAAGCGGATCCCGATATTCCGATTTGAAATAATAAATATTCCTAAGTAAGGCTATCTGCAACAAAAATACAACTTTAGTGGAATACGACCTATGTTATGGATCCTTCATGGGAAAATGTTTGTAAAAAAGAGGCTTAAATTGTATTTCACAGGACAAGATTAAAACAACGAAGAGTTTAAATTATAACTAAAGGTTCTAATGAGAATATTAGTCACAGGCGGGGCGGGATTCATCCCGTGAAATGATTGCAGGGGATATATGAGTACGTTTTACTATGTATATGTTTTGAAAAGTCAGAAAGACGGTAATTGGTATACCGGGTATACCGAAGATCTGCAATCACGATTTGAGCGACATCAGGCTGGAAAGGTACAATCAACCAAGCATCGAAGGCCATTAAAACTTATCTATTTTGAAGGCTGCAGGAATCAGGATGATGCTATAAGACGTGAAAAATATCTGAAAACCCACTATGGAAAGATGTTTGTAAAGAAGCGGCTCAAATCGTATTTCACAGGACGAGATTAAAACAACGAAGAGTTTAAATTATAACTAAAGGTTCTAATGAGAATATTAGTCACAGGCGGGGCGGGATTCATCGGATCTAATTTGCTACTATATTTGCACGAAAAGTATCCAAATTATGAGTTGCTTAATATTGATAAACTTGGCTATGCGTCAGATCTATCCTATTTAACTGGGATTAAAAATTCTAACCGTTATACTTTTAAAAAGCTGGATATTGTAGACCGTGATGCTGTGCGGGATATTATTCGAAGTTACAAGCCCGAAGGCGTGTTTCACCTTGCTGCAGAATCTCATGTAGACAACTCTATCAAGGGACCCGAGCCGTTTATTCAGTCAAATGTGGTGGGGACGTTTAATCTTATTGAGGAGTGCCGACAGTTTTGGAAAGAAGAGGAGGGGCGTTGGCAAAATAACCGATTTTTACACGTTTCTACTGATGAAGTTTACGGAGAGCTCGGAGAACAGGGCGCTTTTTCAGAAGATTCACCATATGCCCCCAATTCACCGTATTCGGCATCAAAGGCGGGTAGCGATTTCATTATCCGATCCTACTTTCATACCTACGGGATGAATGTGGTTACCACCAATTGCTCTAATAATTTTGGCCCGCATCAGCACGATGAAAAACTAATTCCCACGGTTATTCGTACGGCCCTGAACCACAATGATATTCCTGTTTATGGAAAAGGAGAAAATGTGCGAGATTGGCTTTTTGTCCGGGAACATTGCCGTGCCTTGGACCTGGTTTTTAATGAAGGAAGATCGGGAGAGACCTATATTATTGGCGGCAATAATGAATGGAAGAATATTGACCTGGTTAAGAAAATCTGCAATATCTTAAATGAGGAGGTCGGTGATGCACCGAGCTCGGATTTCAAAGATCTTATTACGTTTGTGAAAGATCGTCCCGGGCATGACTTTCGTTATGCTATAGACGCTTCTAAAATTAAAGAAGAGCTGGGATGGGACAGCAAGGAGTCTTTTGAGCAGCGTTTGCGAGAGACGATAAGATGGTATATACAACGATATAGGGAGTAGGTCCTCGCTGGCGGTTTCTTGGTGTTCGCTTTCATGTCAATATTTAATCGTAAAAAAAGTTGAAGGTTATTTATAAGCCATTTATATTTAAGATAAAATTGTCTTAAAACTTAAAATGAAATGATCTTCTCCAAATCATGTGTTTACGGCCTTCGGGCAATGATCTATCTTGCATCGATATCAAGAGAAGGTTATGTGTCAATTAAAGCATTAAGTGAAAAGCTGGATATCTCGTTTCATTTTTTGACAAAGATTTTGCAGGAATTGACGGCCGCCGAACTTATGGAGTCGATGAAGGGACCAAAGGGTGGAGTAAGACTGTCAAAATCTGGTGAGGAAATTATGCTAAAAGAAGTTGTTGAGGCCATAGACGGACCGGCTATTTTTACCGAGTGTGTGTTGGGATTACCTGGATGTGGAAGTGAGAAACCTTGCCCGATGCATGATGTATGGGAGGGCACGCGAGAAGAAATTAATGATGTATTTACTTCCACCAGTTTGCAGGATATGTCGAAGGAAGGAAAAGCAAAGGATTTGAGGATTACCCCTGATGGGAAATTTATTTGGAGCTGATCACTATGTATTGCATAAACGCAAGTCGGAGTGCTGAATCTTTTGCAGTGATGCAAAAAGATAGCATCAAGAACTCATATATGAGTTATTTGCGATGTTAGAAAATGCCTCCAGATTGATTAAATGGAAGAAACTAAGAAAAGCATAGTAAAGCGCAATTTGGTACAATAGTTGCTTAATTTATAATAAAAGACAAAATACTCTTAAAACTATAAAATGATGAATAGTCAGATATCAAAACTTACTGGATTGATAGTATTAACGGCTGCTCTGCTTATGGGATGTGGTCAAAGCTCAAATGAAGAAAAAAGTGACGCCAGTTCACAGGAAGAAAAGCAGGAGCTTACGGAATTTGAAATGACGCACGGCATCGGTCCGGTGAAAGAAGAAATTACTATCGATGAAATCGATCCCGAACTGGCCAAAGAAGGCATGCGCGTTTTTGATATGAAGTGCGGTGCTTGTCACAAGTTGGATAAGCGCTATGTAGGGCCTCCGTTGGGAGGAATTATGAATGCGCGTAGTCCTACCTATGTAATGAATATGATTTTAAATCCGGATGAAATGTTAAAGAAACATCCTGTTGCAAAGTCATTAGTCACGGAATATCCGACGAGGATGACGAATCAGCAATTAACAAGAGAAAAGGCAAGAGCCGTTGTAGAATATTTGGCACAAGAATCACAATAAATAACCTCAAATACATAACAATCAAAGGCATAATACTATGAATACACTGTTAAAAAAATCTTTGCTATGGTCGCTTGCCGCAATCATAGCTATGGGATTTATTTCTATGGGATGTAGCTCGAACGGGGAGTTTGGTTCCTCTTCTGATGCTGCTGAAAAGGTTTATGTAGCACCTGGAGAGCATGACGAATTTTACGGCTTCTTTTCCGGTGGATACAATGGTCAGCTTGGCGTTTACGGACTGCCATCTGGTCGACATATCTTTACCATTCCGGTCTTTTCACAGGCTGCAGTAAATGGGTATGGATATTCTGAAGAAACAAAAGCCATGCTGCAAACGACCGACGGATTTGTACCGTGGGGCGATGCACACCACCCGGAACTTTCTCAAACAGATGGAGAGACGGATGGCCGCTGGGTATTTATCAATGAGAATAATACTCCGCGTATTGCTCGTATAGGTCTGGATGAGTTTAAGACCCAAGAGATTATTGAGATTCCTAATTCTGCCGGTAACCACGCTTCTTCGTTTGTAACACCAAATACGGAGTATGTATCTGCCGCTACACGGTTCAGTATACCTATGAACGAGGATGATCTGCAGAACATGGATGTGAGTATTGACAGCTATAAAGAGAACTTTAAAGGAACCATCTCTTTTATCAAGGTGTCTGACGAAGGAAAGATGAATATCGATTTCCAAATTATGATGCCGGGCTTCAACTATGATCTTTCCCATGCAGGAAAAGGTCCGTCTGACGGTTGGTCGTTCTTTACTTCTTACAACAGTGAAGAAGCGAATACGATGTTGGAAATCAATGCTTCAAGGAATGACAAGGACTATATAGCAGCTATCAACTGGAAGAAGGCCGCTGAATATGCCAAGGAAGGCAAGGGCAAAATGATTCCCGGCAAGCACTATCGCAACTACATCGATCATGAAGAAGGCGGTGTTGCCAAAAGTGAAGTGATTGAAGAAGTGCGGGTACTTGATCCGCGTAAGCTGGAAGGTATTGTATATTTCTTGCCTACGCCCAAATCGCCACACGGTGTTGATGTTGATCCTACGGGACAATATATAGCGGCCGGTGGTAAGCTATCAACGGTGATTCCGGTACATTCATTTGACAAAATGATGACTGCTATCGAGAATGAAGACTTCGAAGGCGAAGAGCAGGGGATCCCGGTATTAAATTACGATTCCATTCTGCACGGTGAGGTTGAGAACCCAGGCTTGGGACCCCTTCACACGGAGTTTGATGGCAAAGGATATGCGTATACAACGGCCTTTATCTCATCAGAAATTGTTAAGTGGGATATCGAAAAAACAGAAGTTGTTGACCGTATCGATGTATACTACTCTCCCGGTCACTTGATGATTCCCGGCGGTGACAGTCGGAATCCCGATGGTAAATATTTAGTGGCATTGAATAAGATTACCAAGGATCGCTACCTGCCAACAGGACCAGAAATGTTCCACTCGGCACAGCTGATTGATATTTCCGGTGATAAGATGCAGTTGTTGCTCGACTTCCCAACCGAAGGTGAGCCGCACTACGCCCAGGGTATTACAGCTGACAAGGTGAAGAAGCGTCAGAAACGATTCTACGAAATCGATGAGAATAATCACCCCCGTGCAGCTAAAAGTGAGAAAGAAACGCGCGTAGAGCGTAACGGCAACGAAGTGCATGTGTATATGACGACCATCCGAAGCCACTTTGCACCGGATAACATTGAAGGTATTAAAGTGGGCGACGAAGTGTACTTCCACGTTACGAACCTTGAGCAGGACTGGGATGTACCGCACGGTTTCGCGATGAAAGGGGCCAATAATGCCGAGCTGCTTATTATGCCGGGCGAAACGTTGACATTGAAATGGCAGCCTAAAAAAGTAGGCGTGTTCCCATTCTATTGCACCGATTTCTGTTCAGCTCTGCACCAGGAGATGCAGGGTTATGTACGGGTATCTCCAGAAAATTCAGATACACCGATCTCTTATAGCACAGGTCAGTAAATGACCTCAATCCTTGAGGTAGGGAGGGTGAAGCCTCCCTGCTTCTTATTACAACAAAACAACGTTTTAATTTAGGTTACTAATATTATGGATACGCGAGAAAGGGTTCTTATGGCGATTGCCGCACTGTTGTTGATTGGAGTTTACTTTACACCGATTTGGAGCATCAGTATGGAAGCTCCGCAGTATCCCGAAGGTATTGGCATGAATATTAGTGTGGATAATATCGAGGGCAAACAGAAAAACGACCTGCAAAATATTAACGGATTGAATCACTATATCGGGATGAAAGAAATTAATCCCAATTCAATACCAGAGCTAAAAATTATGCCGTATATATTCGGTTTTCTGATTATCAGTGGACTGGTAATTGCGGGAGTAGGTAATCATAAATGGATTTTATTTTGGCTAGGCTTGTTTGTGCTGTTCGCTATTGCAGGGCTGGTGGACTTTTATATCTGGGGATATGACTACGGCCACAACTTGGACCCCAATGCTCCGATTAAAGTTCCGGGTATGACGTATCAGCCGCCCCTGCTAGGAAGTAAACAGTTGCTAAATATCAATGCCACCTCATTGCCGCACATTGGATTTTATATTTCCCTGTTGTCAATGAGTATTGCAGGTACGCTATGGTGGAAAGGCAAAAAGGATTGATAAAAAAGAGGTCGAAAATGATGTACTTAACTAAAGTAGTAAAAGTTATTGTTGTTATAGGATTGTTATTATCGGCAACGGCTTGTAGTCAGGAGCCGGCTGAGATTCATTACGGTAGTGATGAGTGTGCTCATTGTAAGATGATGATCACCGACAATCAGTTTGCTTCACAGATTGTTACTGATAAAGGAAAAGCCTACAAATTTGACGCTATAGAGTGTATGGCTGTTTATCATCGGATGAATGAAGATGAACTGGAGGGAGCAATGCTGTATGTAAGTAACTATGATAAGCCCGGCAATTGGATGAATGCCAAAGAAGCACAGTTTGTAAAGAGTGAAGTGGTTAACAGTCCCATGGGGGAATCGCTGTTGGCTTTTCCATCTAAGCAAGAAGCAGAAGAGCACGTAAGTGAACGCCCGGGCAAATTGTTGAAATGGGCAGAGGTATCCCAAACAGAAATGTAGCAGTATGGCTGCATGTTGGGTTTGAAAATTTCGAATAAAAGGATAAAGGATTGAGGCTATGAGATCATGTAAATTAATAACGGCATTATTGGCTGGACTGATGCTATTGCTTTTGGCTCATCAAGCTGCTGCAACGCAGGTTACCGTGTCTAAAGACGGTGACATTACATCTGTACAGGCGGGTATTGATACTGCTCAGCCGGGTGACACGGTGTTGGTTAAAGAAGGGCGCTATATTGAGTACGATATCCGCGTAAATAAAAGGATTACTCTACTGGGTGAAGATAACGCCATCATCGACGGTGATGAACAGGGCTTTGTAGTAGTCGTGGAGGCGGACAGCGCGGTCATAAAAGATATTGAGGTGCATAACAGCAAGGCCGGATTTATGGATGATTATGCCGGCATTGTGGTTGAAGGGGCGCATCATATTCGCATCGAAAATGTAAAGTTGGTGAATAACTTTTTTGGGATCTACCTTGCGAAGTCGGAAGGTTCCATTGTAAAAGGGAATCACATTACAGCCTCACGTCAGCGCGAAACAAACTCTGGAAATGGTATTCACCTCTGGTATACAAAAGATGTAGAAGTCACGAATAATTATGTGAGTGGTCACCGTGATGGACTTTATTTCGAGTTTGTGGAGGGGGCCTTTATAGCCGGAAATGAAAGCGAGAATAATATCCGTTACGGCATCCACTTTATGTATTCGGATAATTGCCGTTACGAGCGCAATACCTTTCGCGATAATGGTGGTGGGGTTGCCGTGATGTACACGTCGAATGTAGAAATTGTGAATAATCATTTTGCTGATAACTGGGGCTCCTCGGCCTACGGGATGCTGTTGAAAGAAATCAACAGAAGTACCGTAATTGGAAATACGTTTGCAGATAATTCTGTTGGACTTTATATGGAGGCATCCAGCCGAAACCAAATTGAAGGCAATCAATTTAATCAAAATGGCTGGGCGGTAAAATTGATGGCGAATTCAACCGACAATACATTTCGTGAAAATAATTTTGTAGCCAACTCTTTTGAAGTATCCACAAACAGCAAAATGAACTACAGTAATAATTTTGATGAAAATTACTGGAGTCAATATGAGGGTTATGATCTGGATCGCGACGGAGTAGGGGATGTACCGCATCGTCCGGTGCGCCTGTTTTCGATTTTGGTCGAAAAACAACCGCAGGCGCTGCTGCTTCTCCGAAGTCTGCTTATCGATATACTGGATGCCGCCGAAAAATTTATGCCGGCACTCACGCCAGAGACGCTTATTGATTCTAAACCGCAAATGGAACCTGTGCTATGATTTCTATACAAAAACTACGAAAAGATTTTGGTGCCCGTACGGTTTTAAACGAGCTGGATTTAAAGATTCCGGCCGGACAGGCTACCGGCATCGTTGGTCCGAATGGATCGGGAAAAACAACAACGATTAAAGCATTACTGGGACTTGTAAAACCTACGTCCGGAGATATTACAGTTGATGGAAAATCCATTGAAGGGCAGTGGGAGTATCGCAATAAAATCGGCTATATGCCGCAGGTTGCGCGATACCCCGAAAACATGACGATCGGAGAACTCTTCCAGTTTATTAAAAATATGCGGGACAGCGATACAGACCGTGACAAAGAGCTGCTCGAATATTTTGAGCTGGATAATGAAATTGACAAGCGAATGCGAGCACTTTCCGGCGGCATGCGTCAAAAAGTAGGCGCAATTTTGGCCATGATGTTTGATCCGGAGATTTTGATTTTTGATGAGCCTACGGCCGGCCTGGATCCCAAGTCAAGCGTACAGTTTAAGAAGCTGGTACACGAGGAGAAGGAAAAGGGCAAAACGGTGTTGCTTACCTCACATATTATGAGTGAGATTGAAGAACTGACCGATCATCTGATCTTTATGGTAGAAGGAAATATTCGATATGACGGCCCGATGCGCGAGCTCATGGAACGGCAACAAGAACAGCGGCTTGAAGGCGCCGTAGCAAAAATGATGGAGGAAACAGCAGCATGAAAGCACTAACAATTTTAAAATATCAGTGGAAAGATCTGCTTCGCGGTAAATGGATTGTCGGGTACGGTTTAATCTACCTGCTAATTGCAGATGCCATGATTCGATTCGGCAATGCCGGCCCCAAGGCAATGCTCAGCATCTCGAATATTATGCTACTGTTGATTCCCCTTGTCGGGATGATTTACGGCGCGCTGTACCTGTATCAGTCGCGTGAATTTACCGAATTGCTGCTGGCTCAGCCGATCGACCGGCCATCCCTGTTTTGGGGATTATTTGGTGGATTAGCAGCTCCGCTTGCCATTGCTTTTGCGTTGGGAACGGTTATTCCAATGATTTATACCGGCATGATCGTTACTGCCAGCACGCAATCCATCTTGTTAATACTGCTGCTTGGCATAGCATTAACCCTGCTGTTTACCGGGCTCGGATTCTGGTTTGGGCTGAAGTTTTTTGAGGATCGGGTAAAGGGACTCGGTTTCGCATTGGTAAGCTGGCTCTTTTTGGCGGTGCTCTACGATGGACTGGTATTGCTCGCAGTCTTTGCTTTTGGGGATTACCCCATTGAGAAGCCAATGCTGGCTCTTGCGCTGGCAAACCCCATCGATCTGGCCCGAATCACCGTACTCCTTGAATTTGATATTTCGGCCCTGATGGGATATACCGGGGCGGTATTCAATCGGTTTTTTGGCAGTATGATGGGGATAAGCGTAGCGTTGAGTTGCCTAATGCTCTGGTTGGGCATTCCGCTGTGGAGAAGCCAGCGACAGTTCGAAAAGAAAGATTTTTAGGATTAGCCGCAGATTATCACAGATATAATACAGCTGTGCAGAAATTGTGTTTTGAAATAAAAAGGCAGCATTATGGATAAAGAAAATGGTTCGGACGTCCCCCTTCAAAGGGGGAATAAGGGGGATGACAAAAATGTTATTTCAAATATAAGCCTCGATTTAATCAAGAAATACAATGTTCAGGGTCCGCGCTATACCTCCTATCCCACGGCCGTGCAGTTCCAGGAGGCCGATGAAGATGATATAGCTTCTTTACATCAATATTTGGTTGAGCGCAATGCAGAGCCGCATCCCGTATCCCTTTATTTCCATATTCCATTTTGTTTCTCGCTTTGCTGGTACTGTGGCTGTACCAAGGTAATCACCAAAGACCAGGATCGCGGCGACCTCTATCTTGATTACCTGGAGAAAGAGATGGATCAGCTGGCTGAACTACTGCATTCCGACTCAGAAGTTGTGCAAATCCATTTTGGCGGAGGTACCCCCACATTCTTGAAGCCCGATCAGCTACAGCGACTGGGAAAAGCCATTCATAACCGATTTAACGTAACCAACGAAACTGAGTTTGGGGTAGAAATAGATCCCCGGAAATGTACCAAAGAGCATATTCAAACGCTGGCTGATATTGGTTGCAATCGAGCATCGCTGGGCGTGCAGGATACCAATGAGGACGTCCAGAAAGCGATCCATCGTATCCAGCCGTTTAAGCAAACCCGGCAGGTTACGGAGTGGCTTCACAAATCCGGAATTAATTCCATTAACTTTGATCTCATTTATGGATTGCCACTGCAATCACTTGAAACGTTCCGCCAAACGATGGATGACGTGCTAAGCCTACAGCCCGATCGCCTGGCGGTGTACAGCTATGCGCATATTCCCAGCATGATGCCGGCTCAGAAATTACTCAACGAGGAAGATATGCCATCGACCGATCAAAAATTGGCCATGCTGCAGCTAAGCATTTCTTACCTGACCGATAACGGCTATCGCTTTATCGGGATGGATCACTTTTCGCGCGAAGATGAAGAACTTTCTCAAGCTATGGATAACGGTACTTTGCAACGCAACTTTCAGGGATACAGTACATTGGCCGGTGCAGACCTGTATGCTTTTGGCATGTCAGGAATTTCAAATGTGGGCAACTATTATTGGCAGAATACCAAGGAACTAGGTGAATATTATAAGATGTTAGATAAAAGTGAGGTTCCGGTGGCCAAAGTATTGCAACTTTGCAAAGATGATAGGCTGCGACATCATGTAATAATGCAAATTATGTGTAAGATGGGGCTCTCATTTGATGAGATTGAGGATAAATGGGGCATAGTTTTTGAGGACTATTTTAGTGGCAGTCTTGAACGTTTGTCCGAGTTACAGGCTGATGGATTTGTTGAAGTATCAAACAATAAAATTACAATAACCGAGCGCGGTCGACTTTTTCTACGTAATGTAGCAATGTGTTTTGATAGATATTTGAATAGAAAAAAATCTGCCAGCTCGTTCTCTAAAACAGTGTAGGTGATTTTTATGGATGCTCAGAACCAAGTGTTTACGTTTGGCGGTGGTACAGCAGAAGGCGACAAATCAATGAAAGGTTTGCTTGGTGGAAAGGGGGCAAATCTTGCTGAAATGAGCAGTATCGGCATGCCTATCCCACCGGGTTTTACGATCTCTACCAAAGTCTGTAAATATTATAATGAGCATAACGGGCAATGGCCTGATGGACTGGCAGTAGAAATAAAAGAGAGTGTTTATCATTTAGAAGAGTTAATGAATCTGAAATTTGGTGATCCCAAAGATCCGTTATTGGTTTCGGTTCGCTCCGGAGCGGCTATTTCGATGCCGGGGATGATGGATACGGTCCTGAATTTGGGGTTAACGGATCAGTCCGTACAGGGGTTGGCTGAGAAAACCGGCAACGAACGCTTTGCTTATGATTGCTACCGCCGATTTATTGATATGTTCGGTGATGTTGTGATGGGTGTATCCCATGAGAAATTTGAGTATGCTCTGCAGAAATTAAAGGATGAGAAAAATGTAGAGCTTGATACACAATTGGAGGTAAATGATCTGAAAGAACTGGTTGATCGGTATAAAAAAGTATACAAAGAAAATACGGGTGAAGATTTTCCTCAAGATCCTGATGACCAATTGAAATTGTCGATCAACGGCGTATTTGGATCCTGGAATGCTAATCGTGCCATCAAGTACCGCAAAATAAATAAGATTACCGGTCTACTTGGTACAGCTGTTAACGTACAGGCCATGGTGTATGGCAATATGGGGGATGACAGTGCTACGGGTGTTTGTTTTACGCGCAATCCCTCTGACGGAAAGGATGAACTCTATGGGGAGTTTTTGATCAATGCCCAGGGTGAAGATGTAGTGGCCGGTATCCGAACGCCTCGCGATATCAACGAGCTTAAAGATGTGATGCCTGACTCGTATGATGAACTGCTCGAGCTGACCAATCAGCTTGAGGTGCATTACCAGGATATGCAGGATATTGAATTTACCGTGCAGCAGGGCAAGCTGTTTATTCTGCAAACGCGCAACGGCAAGCGAACTGGAGCAGCTGCGGTTAAAATTGCCATCGATATGGTAAATGAAGGTATTCTGGAGAAAGATAGTGCCGTTGCCAATTTGGTAGAACCCGGCCATTTGGATCAGCTGCTGCACCCGCAGCTAAAAGAAGACGAAATTGATGAAAATGACATCCTTGGAACAGGACTCCCGGCATCGCCCGGAGCGGCTGTGGGCAAGGTTGTCTTTGATTCTGACAAAGCCGAGGAAGAGCACGGCAAAGGAAATCCGGTAATTTTGGTCCGTATAGAAACAAGTCCCGAAGATGTGGGCGGTATGTCGGCAGCTGAAGGTATTCTTACGTCTCGTGGTGGAATGACCAGTCACGCTGCTGTGGTAGCCCGCGGATGGGGTAAACCCTGTGTGGCCGGTTGCGACAGTATCGACATTGATTACGATCACCAACAATTTATCGCCGGTGACGTGACTGTTAAAGCGGGCGACTGGATTTCGATTGACGGTGCGCGCGGAACGGTAATCAACGGTAAAAAGGATGTGGAAGCGCCACAGTTTGGTGATAACTTCCACACTTTTATGAGCTGGGTGGATGAGTACCGCGATATGAAAGTGCGCACCAATGCCGATACTCCGGAAGATGCTTTGCGAGCTCGAGAATACGGGGCGCAGGGCATTGGGCTTGCTCGTACCGAGCACATGTTTTTCGGGGATGAACGCATCCGTGAAATGCGTCGCATGATTATCTCGGAAAGTGAAGAAGAGCGACGCAGTGCCTTAGAAAACCTGCTTCCGTACCAGCGGGAGGATTTTATAGAGATTTTTGAGGCGATGGATGGTCTGCCAGTTACGGTTCGACTGTTAGATCCGCCCCTACACGAATTTCTGCCGGATGAGGAAGAAGAGGTTGAAGCACTTGCCAAAGAACTCGGAATTAAAACAATTGAGCTCAAGCGCAAAATTCGATTACTTAGTGAGTTTAATCCTATGCTGGGTCACCGTGGATGTCGACTCGGAATAACCTATCCCGAAATTACTGAAATGCAGGCGCGGGCTATCTTGGAAGCGGCTGTTGAGGTGCAAAGTCGCGGTAAAGAAGTGTATCCCGAGATTATGATTCCGTTGGTGGGAACGGCCGAGGAATTTATCCATGAACAGCATGTGGTGGATGAAATTGCCGAGAAAGTATTTGCTGAAAAGGGCATTGAGGTCGATTACAAAGTAGGTACGATGATTGAAATTCCCCGCGCGGCGCTGACTGCTGATAAAATTGCTGAAGAGGCCGATTTTTTCTCATTCGGTACCAACGATCTTACACAGATGACATTTGGCTATAGTCGTGACGATGCCGGTAAATTTCTTGAGTACTATCTTAATGAAGGTATCCTCAAAAATGATCCCTTCCAAGTGCTCGATGAAGAAGGCGTTGGTCAGCTTGTGCAAATGGGCGTTGAAAAAGGACGAGGAGCAAAATCAGATCTCAAAGTTGGTATTTGCGGTGAGCATGGCGGTGATCCAAGCAGTGTGGCATTCTGCTACAATCTTGGATTGAATTACGTATCCTGTTCACCGTACCGTGTTCCCATTGCACGACTTGCCGCGGCACAGGCCTTTTTACGATCAGGAAAAGAAGTCGTTTCATCATAACTTCATGATCAACTGATATCATCCGCTCTTCTCTCATATAATTGGGGGGAACAGCTTTCTAATTCGTAAGGTTTTGTGACTTTTATTTGAGAGGATTGAAGCCATTAAATAACTTCCAATACAATTAAAATCATTAACAGACGGCAATACATTTTTTGTGAATTCATTTGAAAGAAAGGCTGTAAGATTTTGGTTCTGGTCTGGTGCGGTACTCATTTTTCTAATGGTTGTTGTAGGCGGTATTACCCGACTTACCGATTCCGGGCTTTCAATGTCTGACTGGAGCTTGATTATGGGTGCTATTCCACCAATGAATGAAGCCGATTGGTTGGCTGCTTTTGAACGTTATAAAGAGTTTCCACAGTACCAGCAGTTGAATGCGGGAATGTCACTGGCGGAATTTAAAACCATTTTCTTTTGGGAATATCTCCATCGGCTGTTGGGCCGATTAATTGGACTCGTTTTTCTGATCCCTTTTGCCTTTTTCTGGATACGTGGGTATTTCAACGCCAAAACCTTGCGTCGAGCATGGATCTTGTTTGGCCTGGGAGCCTTACAAGGAGCCATGGGGTGGATTATGGTAAAAAGCGGTCTTGTTGATGTACCGTATGTAAGTCATTATCGATTAGCTGCCCACCTTATATTAGCGATGTTGTTATTCAGTTTCTGCATTTGGTATGCTCTAGATCTTTATAAGAATAAATCGACGAAGCAGAGCACAGATGTGGTATCATTGCGACGATGGTCAATTGGATTGCTCGTCCTTTTTATTATTCAGGTTATCTGGGGCGCCTTTACGGCCGGACTTGATGCCGGATATATGTACAATTCCTTTCCAATGATGAATGAACACTGGATTCCTGCAAGTGCATGGACACTGCAGCCGGTGATTGTCAACCTCGTAGAAAATCCCGGAACAGTACAGTGGATGCACCGCATCCTGGGTACGTTGCTCAGTATAGCTACAATCGGTTTTTGGTGGCAAAACCATCAGGCCGAAATCCCACATTTACTCAAGCAGAAAGCACGCATTCTATTGGGAATAATGCTTACACAATATGTTCTGGGCATTTTAACAATACTTACACATGTTCAGCTATTGATAGGTGTTGTACATCAGGCCGGAGCTCTGGCAGTACTGTTCTTTTGGATTTGGTACCACCACGAATTAAAAACGAATTGGTTGGGATAAGATTTTTGCTTAATTTAAGATAAAATAGTCTTTTATTTTTAATTACTAAAATGACGGTTAGGATCATGGAATCAGTACAGGAACGAACGGTCGGACAAATTGTGAAAGATGACTACAGGACGGCTCAGGTATTTCAAAAATATAAGCTGGATTTTTGCTGCGGTGGAGGTCGTACGATAGAAGAAGCTTGTAGAAAAAAAGGGGTGGATTTCAAGCAGGTAATCAGAGAATTGGAAGCCATTGGTCAAAATGGAACCAAGGACAATAATTACGATCAGTGGTCGCTGGACTTTCTGGTAGATTATATTGTCAACAATCACCATGAATTTACACGCAATAAGCTGCCTGAAATTGGCAAGTATGCCAAAAAAGTAGCAAAGGTTCACGGCGAGCGTCACGAGGAGCTGAATAAAATTTATTATGAGTTCACTATGCTCCACACCGAAATTTTTAATCACCTCGACAAAGAGGAGCGTATTTTATTTCCCTACATCAAAAAATTAGTAGAGGCTGATAAAAATGGGACGAAGCCGGAGAAGCCCAAATTTGAAGAGGCAGCTAATCCCATTGCGATGATGGAAGAAGAGCATGACGAAGCGGGAACTTCTATGGCAAAGATTCGTAGGCTAAGCAATGATTTTACTCCTCCTGCCGATGCCTGCACTACTTACCGGCTGTTGTATCAAAACCTGGAAGGTTTCGAAAAAGATCTGCATAAACACGTGCACTTGGAGAACAATATCCTGTTTCCCAAAGCGATTGAACTCGAAAAGAAATTGTACTAAAAAGTACAACCCACACGCATTACGCATCACTCGTTACTTATGCGTGATTTGTGATGCGTCATTAATAAATAGTTTTATAGTAACCTAAGAAATAAAATTCATGTCCCACTCCCACCACAATTTTTCTATTCCCGTAATGGGAACCGGCCATTCGATAGATTCCCCCATTCGCGTCGGCCCCTACGGCATCGACTCGGTGATTTCTATTGTGGATGACCTGCTCGTAGAAAAAATCCGCAAGTACTATAGCCAAAAGTACGATTTTGAATACAATAACATCGGTCGTACTGCCGAAGATGGCCGCGCTCGACGTATTACTGCTTATTTGGATACGGTGAAAGAAATCGTAGAAAAGAAGTTTTCAGCTATCAAAAACCAGCCGTTCTTCGAGAAGAATGATAAAGCCAAATACTTCGAGATGTTTCCCGATGGTAGTGTCATCAGGGACAAATATAATCAGTTGATGAGCACCAAGGAGGGCAGTCTTCGGGATCGCCTGTCTTGTGAGCTTTCCCGGATGATGAAGCCCGGTTCCATCGATGTAAATATTATGGCCAAGGTGGATAAGCTGAATTATGATCAGGACGATATGCCGATGAGCAAGGAATTTAGTGATGCCAGTGCCGCCCTCCGCGGATATGCAAAAAGCGAGGTATCATCCAGCCTTATTTTGTCGGCCGGATTTAACCCTCGTCTCTATAATTACATTACGGAGTTCAAAGATTTTTACCGGGATACGAAAGGAGAGATTAAGAAGAAGATTATCCTGAAAGTAAGTGATTTTCGCTCGGCCTTAATTCAGGGTAAGTATCTGGCCAAAAAGGGCTTGGAGGTGTTTGAATACCGTATTGAGTCGGGATTGAACTGCGGTGGACATGCGTTTCCTTCCGACGGACACTTGATGCCGAGTCTGCTTCGAGAATTTCGAGAAAAACGAGATCAGTTAACCAAAGCAGTACAGCCACTCATTGAAAAATATTATGAAGAAAATGCGGGTGGCTTTTCAGATGACTGGGAAATTACCGAACCGCGCCTTACCGTTCAGGGTGGAATTGGGGTGAGCGGTGAGGCCGATCGCCTGTTAAACGATTTTGACATGGATGCCACCGGATGGGGCAGTCCGTTTCTATTGGTGCCTGAAGCAACAACCGTGGACAAACCTACTCGTCAGTTGCTGGAGAATGCCGGTGAAAAAGAGCTATATCTGAGCGGTGTATCGCCGCTGGGTGTGCCCTTTAACAACGTTAGAAATACGGGATCAGAGCAGTGGCATCAAGAACGTATCGAAAAGGATAAGCCGGGTTCACCCTGTCCGAAAGGCTTTCTAAAATCCAACACCGAATTTACCGAGCAGCCTATATGTACGGCATCCACGCAGTATCAACTGCTCAAGCTTGATGAGATTGCGCAAAGTGAGATGTCCGAAGATGAAAAAGAGGAACAGCGCGAGAAAGTGCTTGGCAAAGCATGTCTGTGTGATCACTTGGGTAATGGGGCTCTAATTAACCTTGGAATTCTGGCGGAGCATCGTGCCCCACAGGCCATTTGTCCGGGACCGAATATTGCCTATTATGACGGAGAATATTCACTTCGGGAGATGGTTAATCATATCTACGGACGAAGCAAATCATTGGCGGATGAAGAGCGTCCCCACATGTTTGCCAAGGAGATTACTTTGTATGTAGATTACGTGGAAGAGTTGGCCGAGCAGTTGGATGGCGAATCCGGATTGAAGAAACTTCAGAAGTTTCAAAAGAATCTGGAGGAGGGCATGGACTACTGCCTGGAAATTGCCGACTCTGAGCCTTATCACGATGAAAATCTGTCGTCAATTTCCTTTACTGTATCCAAGCAGAAAGAGCGACTGCAGTCCATATTGGACAGCTATGAAGAACGTATTTCTGTTGGAGCGTAACTGGAATTAAATTGTTTTTTGTAAAACTACGTGACATAAGAAGCTTCGATCAATCCTCCTGTCCTCTTTCTCCGAGGAGGAACTCTTCTAAGTTTATTCAGGAGACGGAAAATTTCAAAAGTCCCTCTTGGAAAAGACTGATTTAGGGAGATTGAATAAAACGAATTTTTTGTAAAAACACTGATAGTGAGATAGAGTAATATTTCGAATTAAAAATAATGTAAAGGAGTTTTTATGGCAGATAAAAGAGAACGATCGTGGGCTGAACCGTATAAAATTAAAATGGTTGAACCGGTCCGGATGATTAGCCGTGAGGAACGGGAAAAAGCCATTAAAGAAGCCGGTTACAATACGTTTCTGTTACGTTCGCGTGATGTGTATATCGATCTTTTGACCGACAGCGGTACCTCGGCCATGAGCGATCGGCAGTGGGCGGGCATGATGATGGGCGATGAAGCCTATGCCGGGAGTGAGAACTTTTATCATTTAAAAGAAGCGATCCAAAAGTATTATGGGTACGAGCATGTGGTTCCAACGCATCAGGGACGCGGAGCCGAGCACATGATTTCTCAGCTCATGATCAGCGAGGGCGATTTTGTACCCGGCAACATGTATTTCACCACAACCAAGCTGCACCAGGAGCTGGCCGGCGGTACTTTTGTGGATGTGATTATTGACGAGGCACACGATCCCGAAAATGAGCATCCCTTCAAGGCCAATGTAGATCTCAACAAGCTTGAGGATCTCATCAAAGAAAAAGGAGCCGACAAGATTCCGTATGTATCTATTGCTACTTCGGTGAATATGGCCGGCGGGCAACCTATTTCGATGGCTAACTTGAAAGAAGTACGAGAGCTCACTAATAAGTACGATATTCCGATTATCCACGATATGACGCGAGTGGCCGAGAATGCGTATTTCATCAAGCAGCGGGAGGAAGGCTATGAGGATACTCCCATCAGGGATATTGTGCATGAAATTTGCTCCCTTACCGATGGGGCTACGATGAGTGCCAAGAAGGATGCGCTGGTGAATATTGGTGGATTTTTAGCACTTAATGACGAAGAGCTTTTCCGAAAGGCACAGAATATGGTGGTGGTTTATGAAGGATTGCATACCTACGGCGGCATGGCTGGACGTGACATGGAGGCGTTGGCGATTGGTATTACAGAATCAGTTGATGAAGATCACATTCGTGCCCGTGTGGGACAGGTACAATACCTGGGCGAAAAGCTAATCGATATGGGTGTGCCTGTGGTGCGACCGATTGGAAGTCATGGCGTGTTTCTAAATGCCAAGAAAATTCTTCCGCATTTGAGTCAGGATGAGCTTCCTGCTCAAACACTGGCTGCTGAACTGTATCTCGATGCCGGAATTCGAAGTATGGAGCGCGGAGTAGTTTCGGCGGGACGTAATCCTGAGACAGGTGAACATAACTATCCCGAACTCGAGCTGGTACGGCTTACGATTCCGCGGCGCGTTTATACTCAGGCTCATATGGATGTGGTGGCCGAGTCGGTCGAAGCGGTGTATCAACAGCGTGAAGATATCACCGGTCTTGCATTCGACTACGAGCCGGAGTACCTGAGATTTTTCCAATCGCGTTTTAAGAAGCGATAAGTCTTTGTTTTCTATCTTTTAAACCCTCAGGATTTCAGATTCCTGAGGGTTTTTTATTTTCGATACAATAGCTAATCTCGGTCCGTACCTCTGGTGCGGACCGGTCAATTGGTTATAAACTCTTGACTTTTCCCAACCACCCCAGACGGTGCTTGGAATCGTTTATTTTAATCCTATCTGATTTATAGAAATCAAAGTATAGAGCTGCTTTTTATCTTTGAACCACTACCGCAAGCACAAAAAAGCAAAATCGAAGTTATATTTCGATATTTTTCTAGCTGCTAAAACTAATGATAAAAGACTGATACTTATATGTTATATAATATTAGTTACAGATTAGTTATATATTAGGTCCCAAATAGCAGAAATACTTGTTCCATATGGGGCAATCATCGTATATTGTAAACAGTTGATCAAAAAAGAGCTCTGCAAACGCAGGGCTTTTTCTATTTTGCTCCTTTCTTGAGTCAATGTTTTCTCCCTTTCTTGTTAATCAAGAAACGATATATAATTATTTTTTGATTGGTTCCAGTCGGGCCGAGAAATGTCGTAGCACATCAGGACTTTCAACAATTTTGTAGCCACCTAACTTTTTTCGCTGTTCATAAGCCGAAATTATTACTTCAGCCAGGTAGTCCACATGACTTTGGGTGTACATGCGTCGTGGAAAGGCCAAACGTACCAGTTCCATGGCCGCTGGTTTTTCGGATCCATCTGGCTGTTTGCCGAACATCACCGTACCGATTTCTACACCTCGAATTCCACCCAGCAGGTAAAGGGCATTATTAAATGACCACGCGGGGTATTTTGTCGGTGGGATATGGGGCAGCATTTGCTTGGCATCCAGATATACCGCATGTCCACCAGTAGGTTGAACAATAGGAATACCGGCATCCGTCAGTTTATCCCCAAGATAGCTTATAGACCGGATTCGGTAACGGAGATAATCGGGATCGAGGGCTTCATAAAGTCCACGGGCAACTGCCTCCATATCGTAACCCGCCATACCGCCATAGGTTGGAAATCCTTCAGTTAGAATTTCCAGATTTCGACATTCCGATGCCAGTTTATCACTATTAAGAGCCAGAAATCCGCCAATATTGGCCATTCCGTCTTTTTTGGCGCTCATGGTGCAGCCATCGGCATAGCTGAACATCTCTTGGGCAATTTCTTTAGGCTCTTTATCCGAAAAACCATCTTCGCGGGTTTTGATAAACCACGCATTTTCGGCAAACCGACAGGCATCAATAAAGAAGGGAATGTCATGTTTTTTAGCGATCTCAGAAACACCTTTAATGTTGGCCATACTCACCGGCTGTCCGCCACCGGAATTATTCGTAACGGTAATCATGATGACGGGAATATTTTCGGGACCGACCTCCCGGATGGTTTCTTCCAGTTTTTCCAGATCCATATTTCCTTTAAACGGATGGTTGCTTTGGGGTTGTTTCCCTTCTTCGATAACGAGATCACGCGCTTCGGCTCCAGCATGCTCAACATGGGCGCGGGTAGTATCGAAATGAGTATTACTGGGGATGACATCGCCTTCTTTTGCAATAGTAGTAAAGAAAATATTTTCGGCCGCATGTCCCTGGTGAGTGGGAATCAAATGTTTGAATCCGGTAATATCCTGCACGGCTGATTCCAGCTTATAGAATGACGAAGATCCAGCATACGACTCATCACTTTCAATCATCCCAGCCCACTGCTTGGATGACATCGCACCCGTGCCGCTGTCGGTAAGCAAATCAATAAGTACGTCTTTCGCTTTCAGTAAAAATGGATTATATCCCGCCTCTTTAAGCAGTCGCTCGCGTTCTTCCATCGTGGTAAAATGAATGGGCTCTACCGAGCGGATACGAAAGGGTTCGATTATGGTATCGGTTTGAAACGGGGAAAGGGATGAGGTATCCATAGCGTTATGCAGATTCTTCGGTTAATATTTTTGAATAAAAAGTCGGTTTATCTTTGACAAAGTATAATATTAACGGTAAAATAAGACAAATAACTCTTAAATTAGAATTCCATTTAAAATGCTCAATCCATTCTTCAGGCCACAGGGTGTTGCGGTTATCGGCGCTTCGCGAAATCCCCATAAACTGGGATACGGTGTGGTTCGAAATCTCAAAGAGTATCGGTATCAAGGCGGGATTTATCCGGTAAATAGATCGGCGACTGAAATATTGGATCTGCCGTGTTTTGAGTCGGTGGCAGAAGTGCCCGATCCCGTGGATTTAGCCATTATCATTGTACCTGCAGCGGTGGTCCCAAAAATTATTAAGCAGTGTGGAAAGCGAGGAATCAGACACGCAATTGTAATTAGTGGTGGATTTAGTGAGACCGGAGAAGAAGGACAGAAGCTGGAGGAGGAGCTGGCACGTGTGGCAAAGGAATGGGATATCAATTTTATTGGTCCCAACTGTATTGGCACTATTGATACGCACACTCCCGTGAACACGACCTTTGTGACGGGCATGCCTGAATCCGGTGAAATTGGTTTTTGCTCGCAGTCGGGGGCCATGGTAGCGTCGGTGATCGACTGGGCACGCGGGGCAGGCGTTGGTTTTTCGAGAATAGTCAGCTTGGGTAACCAGGTGGATGTGAATGAAACACAGATGATTAAGGCACTGCATGAGGATAACCAAACGCGGGTGATTACGGCTTATATCGAGGGAGTATCAAATGGGGAGGATTTTATGAGGGTGGCTCAAAAGGCTGCCAGGGATAAGCCAGTAGTAGCGTTAAAAGGAGGTCGAGGTGAAAGTGGGGCACGTGCCGTAGCATCCCATACCGGAGCGCTGGCAGGAAGTGCCGAAGCGTATGGCGCAGCGTTTGAACGCAGTGGCGTTTTGCAAGCGGAAACTATGGAAGAGATGTTCGACTGGGCACGGGCGCTGGCATGGCAGCCGCTCCCCGAAGGAAAAAAGGTAGCAGTGTTGACGAATGCGGGTGGACCGGCGATTCTGGCTGTTGATGCCCTGGAAAAAGCGGGGTTGGAACTGGCAGATTTAACTGCAGAGACCAAAAATTATTTAGAATCGCGTTTGCCAAAAGCAGCCAGCGTGAGCAATCCCGTAGATGTGTTGGCGGGTTCGGGTCCGGGTACTTACGCGGTGGCGCTGGATGCCCTGCTTACTGATGAAACGGTAGATTCGGTTGTCGTTATTCAGGCTCCCCAGGACTGGTTTTTACCGGCCAGCTTGGCAGAGGTGGTGGGCGAAGTGGCCGGAACGCATCAAAAACCCGTAATTGCATCCATCATGGGAAAAGCTTCTGTGGATGAAGCGCTAAAAATTTTGCACAAGCGAAAAATACCCAATGTAGCTTTTCCGGAGCGTGTGGCATCGGTGCTGGCGGCCATGGTTAAGCGCAAAGAGTGGCTTGATACTCCTCAGCAAACGCCTGAGCGATTTACGGATTTTGATGAGCAGAAAGCTTGGGAACGTGTTGCCGAAAAAGATTGGAAACCACTGCTTCAGGAATATGGCATTAACTTTCCACCGGAGCAGATTGCCGGGACAGCGGAGGAAGCAATTCAGGCTGCTGAATCCATCGGTTATCCGGTTGTGATAAAGTTGGTTTCTGAATCCATTTCGCATAAAACGGAAGTGGATGGAGTGAAGCTGGATATTAGAAATGACGAAGATGTGGTGCGTGCATGGAATGAGATCAAAGAGTCAGCCGATGAAGCAGGTGCTGATATGGAAGGAGCGCAGGTGCAGAAAATGCTGACCGGCGGACAGGAAGTGATCATGGGACTTCGTCGCGATCCCCAGTTTGGTCCTATGGTATTGTTTGGCACAGGAGGTACAGAGGTGGAACTACTGCGAGATGTTAACACGGCTATCGCTCCTTTGAATCGAACCCAAGCCGAAGAATTAGTTGCGGCAACACGAGCCGGACAAAAGATGAAAGGGTGGCGAAATCAGCCTGCCGGAGATCGTGAAACCGTTATTCGTTATTTAATGCGTTTATCACAGCTGGCCGATGATATCCCGGAAATAGCAGAGCTCGAAATTAATCCCTTAATAGTGTTAGCTGAAGACGAAGGGGCCTATGCCGTGGACGTACGAGGAACAGTTTCTGAGGATAAAAAAGTGACTGTATAGTTCTGGATTACGGTGAAGTAAAACCGAGATTTTAGAAAGGATTGAGAATTGGTGATAACGAAAAATAATTATTCAAATAACAATTTATGGCGTAATCAATGGCTGTGGCATATATCCATAGCCAGTTTTGTGTTGGCCGGGCTAACGGGTTTTCTGTATCGGTTGGGGATGATGGGATGGGTGCCCGGAGAATTGTCTCTGGGTAATATTCGTCATGCTCATTCGCACCTGATGTTCTTTGGATGGGCGGTGCCCCTTCCGCTCTTTATTATCATGCAGAAATTTCTTGGGAAGGATGGGATAGCAAAAGGTGTCAACTGGATGAAATATTCTATTGCCTGGATCTTGTTTTTTGGATTAATGGCCTACCCATTTTTTCTTTTCTATGGATATCGTCCGGTAGCTATTGGCTCCGCTTCGTTACCGCTTTCAGTTATATTTTCCGGCTTTGTAATGATCGGCTGGTATGGATTTATGGTCGGTTATTGGAAGCACCGAGACATATTAAAAGATGATGAAAGTCTGCCATGGTTTGATGGTGCGCTTATTCTATTGGCAGTTTGTTCTATCGGTGCCTGGGGTGTGGCAGTCATTCAGGAGCTGGCCCCGCAATCACATTTGCTGATGAAAAGCATGACGCACTTTTTCCTTGCAGCCTTTACTGAAGGATGGGTAGTATTGATACTTTGCGCCATCTTAATTAGTGAGCTTGAAGTTGAGGAACGACATTGGTGGGTCTCCCCGCAGTTTGCATTGGGAGCCATTGCCATTGGAGCACCACTGACATTTCCCTATGGGATTTCTGAGTCACTGCTTACACCCATGCTGTTGGGAACGGCGCGCTTTGGCGGCGGACTGGCGGCCGCTGGATTATTATTAGTTATAACTGCTATTTTTAGATCAGGAACTTGGAAACATCCGATATGGAGTTGGCCGGTAGCACTGTTGACGCTAAAAGGTAGCATGCAACTCGGAGCTTCCGTGGTGCCCAGTTCATTTTGGCTGTCTGATCCCGGCTTGCGCGTGCTCTATCTGCATATTCTTTTGTTAGGCGGATTAACTTTACTGGCTTTTTCTTGGTTTAATACCAAGACCTCAGTATCAAAAAGCTATTTTTATCTGCTGGCAGGTTCTATAATAGTTACTCTTATTACGTTGTTGATGTTTACCAGCATCTGGCCTGAAGCATTTTCCGGCGCATGGATTGTCGATGCTTTGGCGTTGGGAGCGATCCTTCCCATCTTGGCAGTAATCATATATTGGATGATGTTGATGCAATCCCAAAAGAAAAAGTATTATTGATTAATGCACGATATAAGAAACGAGGAAGATATTACAACCTTGGTCCATGCTTTTTATGCAAAAGTAGAGGAAGATGAACGACTGGGTCATATCTTTAATGACGTTGCCGATGTAGATTGGGATGAGCATCTGCCCAAGATGGTGGATTTCTGGTCGAAGATGTTATTTCGGACGGAGCGATACAAAGGACGCCCGTTTCGAGAGCACCTGCCGCTGCCGATCGAACGTGACGATTTTGGCCGATGGGTAAGCCTGTTTATTGAAACAGTAGATGAGCAATTTGAAGGCAATCGGGCTGACTATGCAAAAGAGTTAGCTGTAAATATTGCCAATTCATTCAGCACGCGAATGGCGATGGATGGTAAGTTTGATCAAAAGAGTGAGGATTAATTATGGGAGATGATAAAACAAAACGAACGGAGATAGAATTAGCGAAGTCAGTTCGTAAAGCCTGCATCAAGGCGGCGCGCGAGGGATTTAAAGATGCTTCGATGAGTGGCTTGTGCACCGAAGGAGCCATGGAATCGGCCATTAACTCCATTCAAAAACTCGATTTGGAAAGACTAATTCAAAAAAGGTAGTAAGAGGATGAAGCGATCTATATTGATTTTTGTAGTCTTTATAGGATTTTCGATAAGTATCATGGGATGGAGTTGGTATCCGCAGGATAAAGCGGTTCAGCCTGAAACCATGCCACTGGTACCGATGATGCAGCAATTACTGGAGGATATTCAGCAGGTTGATCGTGGCATTTATACCGAAGATTTTGCAATGATTGAAGAAGGGGCGGCTAATATCTCCGATCACCCAACGATGACGGCCGAGGATAAAAAACTGGTGAAGAAAACGCTGGGTGAAAAGATGCAGCAGTTTGTGGAGTTTGATATGATCGTACATCATCATGCCGATTCAATGCGGATGGCGGCCGTAGAGGAAAACATGCAGAAGGTGCTTAAGTATTACCGAATAACCCAGCAGGGCTGTGTGGATTGTCATTCGAATTATCGGGAGCCTATATCCACGGCCCGTTTAGAAAGGGATTAGTGTTCATGAAGCAACCGATTGTTGGTTTTCACAAAGATGAAGAAGACGATTGGGTGGCCGAACTGGCGTGCGGACACAATCAGCACGTACGGCATAATCCTCCGTGGATGTTGCGTCCCTGGGTGACTGCTGAAGAAAGTCGGGAAAGTCGGCTCGGAAAAGAATTGAATTGTAAGAAATGTGATCGCAATGAACCTCAAGACTTTGATCCGTCATGCCAAGAATAGCACGCGTATTTATAAAAACGGGACTCATTTACTTTTTGGCTTCATTATTACTGGGGCTGGCGGCCGAGTTTAAATGGCTGCAGTTTGCCGGTATAACACCGCTCTTTTGGCATCTGCTGATGGTCGGCTGGATCACGCAGATTATCTTTGGCGTATCCATGTGGATGTTTCCCGGCCGAACCCGTGAAGAAGGATTTAAAGCGCAACTCTGGGGCTGGCTGACGTATATTTTTCTGAATGTCGGATTATTGCTGCGCGTAATTGCCGAACCTGCTACGTATGTGGCTGCAGGGGCTGCGTGGAATGTATTGATCGTGGTGTCGGCGGTGAGTCAGGTAGCGGCAGCCGTGACGTACATTATTGAGCTCTGGCCGCGTATTCAATCCAAAGAGCAGCGCCGCCGGCAGCGTAAGAAGAAGCGAAAGCGACAGAAAGCCAATAATAAATAGAGCTTCATGTCATCCTGAACTCGTTTCAGGATCTGCAGTATATATCAATGTAATAGCTACAGATACTAATGAACATGACACATTAGTTGAAAAAATTACAAATAACTAACTACGAACCAACAACCAAACTATGCCAACTCCCAGTCGCTGGATGATCAAAGCTTCGATGATATATATGTTGACAGGTTTTACTATTGGTGCGCTTATCTTGATTAGCAAAGTCTATCCCGAATATTCGTCGGTATGGAGCCTGCTATCGGTTCATATTGAAGTCGGTATTTTCGGCTGGATTATCCAGCTGACCATGGGTACCGCCTACTGGATTTTGCCCCGCTATTTAAAAACAAAATCACGAGGCAATCCCAAGCTGGCTATGGTGATGGTGGCGATGCTAAATACAGGAATCCTGATCAATGTGGCTTCGTATTTAGATGTACTCGGGAGTGCAGCAACCATAGTAGGACGCCTGCTGGAAGTGGGTGCTGTGACATTGTTCATTACCCTCCACTGGAACCGGGCGGTGAGTTATAACACGTGATGCCTAGGGCGTGTTGCGTACCGATCAGTAAATGAATTCAGTTTTTTGATGTAATCAATACGCACTATGCAATACGGATCCAGCAATCATCCTCTAACCAATCGTATGGCATAGTAAAGGATAATCAATCCTAACAATAAATTAAGTCGCCCCAGCCAGCTCGAAATGTTGCGCATCCGTTTGGTTTGGGGATGATTGGGCTGTTCGTCCATAAGTTTGGCCGCTTTGGGACCGGCATAGAAATCGTGTATCCCGCTAACGATCAGTACTAATCCAAAGACAAGTAATTTTGTAAATAGATGACCGCCGAAGGCATTTATCCAAAAAGAGCCACTTAATAGTTGTTCTGGAGAATAGCCACTGGTGAGCAGGTTGGTGAGGCCTGTGATGATAAGTACGATAAACAGTATCCATGAAATACGGCTGAATTTTTTTCCAACCAGCGTAAAGAATTCGCCCTTTTTGTTTTGTAATAACTCATGACGTGTTGCCGGCACTAAAACACCGGCTGTAAACAGCATGCCGCCAATCCAGAAAATTGCTGATGTTATATGGATAAAGACCGAGAGATAGTACATGGTTATTTAATTTCTGTATTTGGAATCTGACAGAAATAAAAAAGGCGACTGATAAACTCAGCCGCCTTGAAAATTGTATAACGTAAAGAATGTACTATTCTTGAACGTTAAGTATACCTTTCATTCCGCCGGAATAGTGGCCGGGGAAACTACAGAGGTACTCATATTCTCCGCTTTCTTCCGGAGCAGTAAAGGTAACTTCAACGGTTTCTCCACCGGCAGCAAGATCAGTATGAGCAATGATCTGATCTTCTAAATCAGTGGGTATATAATCATTATCTCTAGCCTTGGATGCTGCATTTGCAAAGGCAGCAGCATCAGCATTCATGGTAAGTAACACAAAGTTGTGCGCCATGGCAGAAGCCGGAAGATCACTTTCGGTAGTAAGACGAACACGAAGTTCTTCGCCGGGAGCAGCAGTAATCGTTTTTAGCAATACATAATCGCCCATTTTTTCGCCGGTAGTAATTCCTTCCTCTTCGCCGTCAACAACGAATTTCATGCGGTCAATACCCACCACCTCGATGGTGCGAATGTCGTCAGTTTGTTCGGTAGCCTGGGTATCTGCTGTTTGATCTTCAGCTTGCTGCTGATCTGATCCACCGCCGCAGGCAGTGACAAAAAGCAACATCAATGAGAATAAATAAGGTGCAAAACGTGTCATAAAATTGTGTGGTTCTTGAGTTAAAATTTAAGTACAGAAGATACGAAAGTATTTAATTGATTACACATTATTTTGTGATCAAAGTAGGGTTGCTTCCAAGGATATTTCGGTGCCTGCCAAGGCTTTGGAAACCGGGCATCCTTCTTTGGCTCCGTGAGCAAATTGTTGAAATTTATCGTTCCCAATTTTGGGCACGTCCGCTTTGGTGACTAATTTTATTCCTGTGATGGCCGGACCGTCATTGTTAACCTCAAAAGTAACTTCAGCTTGGGTTTCAATGGATTTAGGGTCGTATCCGGCTTCAGATAATTCCAGCGATAATGCCATAGAGAAACATCCGGCATGTGCGGCCCCGATAAGTTCTTCGGGATTGGTCCCTTCACCTTCTTCAAACCGGGAAGCAAAACTGTATGTTCCGGAATACGCTCCACTTCCAAGCTGCATGGTTCCGTTTCCACTTTTCAGGTCGCCATTCCATTGTGCGTTTGCTTTACGTATTGGCATAATATTATGTCTTTATGATTTGGTTGATAGTTGTGTTGATCTATTCAAATAAATTTCCTTTGACAGCTGATAAATAACGCCTCCCAAAAACAGCAGTATAGCCGCTACATTGCCATAGCTTCCTATTATTCTGATAAGCGATCCAAACACCATGTCGCCCACAATGCGAATCAACAGAAAGCCGTGCAATAGTATCAGTGGCAGATAAAAATAGGGGTGCCAGGGCACCAGTTTGCCCGACAGTGAGGGAATAATGACTGAGGCATGGGCGAAAATCATGCTGAACACAAATCCCACAAAAAGCATGTGTAGGAGCCCGTCGTAAATCGGTCCGGCGGTGGGAAAGCCGTACCATAGTCCAAATAGTCCCGCTAAAATGAGCCATCCGTAGCCGCTAAGCAGGCAGGTGGCACTGTATTTTGTCCATTCTACAGATTTGATTGTTTTGCGGGCTACATCATATTGAATGAGCCAGCCGGCAATACCAATCAGCAGGAGCGAGGCGATGCTCCAGCCGATGCTGCGATCGAGGTGGGTGATGATTATAGCGGCAATCCAACCGATAATGAGCAGCGTAAAAATATATTGGGCGCGTTTGGGGGGACGCATGATGCGGTTAAGTTCCAGGCGTTCGCCAAAGATTGTGAGCATGGGAAAGGCTGCCCACCAGGCCACCAGTTCATAAATGGGAAAGTGAAGCACGAAAAGGATATTGCCGGTAAGTAGTGAGGCCGCCCCGAAAGCCATGATCAAGTGATAGATTTTAGGCTGTAGATAGTAGAGGTATCCCATTACGAAAGTGAGACCGACGGAGCCGATAATCAGTGCCCAGTTGGAGAGGATCGGAAATCCGAGTAGAAGTAAAACGCTTGAGGCGGCTATAAAAACCGGTGCAACGTACGCCCATTTCTTTTCAAGAGCTGCCGCGCGTTCGAGTCCGATGAGTGTGCCCAAAAAACCATTAATCATCAGCGGTCCGTGGGCAATGGGAGATACAGGTGGGCTGCCAGACACAAGTAATCCCAGGCGAACCATGCCGGAATATAAGCCGGTCAGTAATCCTGCGGCAGCTAAAACAAGGAGACCCACTAATATATAGGTTGGTGTTTTATTGGAATTCATTGAACAAGTAAATTTTTTGAAGCAGTGTCATCCTGAATTTATTTCAGGATCTCTGTGCTTGTCAGGAAAACTTCAAATGCTGTACCAAGGCCAACTTCGCCGAAGTAGCAGGCTACGTAGGCTGAATTCAGCATGACACTTTGCTTAGATTTTAAACCACATCATGGGTAATTGTAGTTATTGCATCGGCGGGGGATGGGCAAAAAACTCCACATCGTCCTTAATCATATCCACGTTCCACTCGGGTTCCCAAACCAGCCGGATCTCAAACTCCTCAATTCCGTCTATGGATTGCAGCGCTTTTTCGATTTCCTGCTGCAGGTAACGACGCATGGGACAGCCCGGCGTGGTGACGGTATATTCAAGCACCACCTTGTCATCGTCAATCAAGATGTTATATACCAATCCCAGATCCACGATGTTTACACCTAATTCAGGATCAATGACATCGCGAAGTTGCCGGACTATCTTGCGTCTGTCTATGGGAGTAGAACCCATGATATAGTTAGGTTAATCTGAATTTTTGCCAATGTGTACTTTCCAAACTTCAGGACCCTCTTCGAGATAATCCCAGCTAAAGCTGTTCTGCCCGTGCATGGCCGCCATTTGATAGCGCAGCGGTTTGGGATTATGATCGTTAATGATGATAAATGCTTCTCCCTCATCCAGTTCATCATAGGTGTCAAAAATGGTTGCATGTTTTTTGTGGGGAGGAATTTTGCGAACATCGATTTGTTCTACGGTATCAGGCATTGGTTTAAGGTTTTGTTTTAATTTGTTGAGACACGGCGAACTGTGTCCGTATGTAAGTTCAATTATTTCACTACTTTTTCTTCTTCCCAGCTTCCAATAAGGTGTTCTCGTTTATTTTCTTTTCCACTCCATTTGTCAACATCGGGCAGGGCCTCTTTGGCTTGGTTGATGATATGATCAGCCCATTCTTCAGAAAGCCGTTCATTTAGTTCAATATAATTTTCCCACTCCATGGGCACTTCATCGTCTGGATAAATAGCCTCTTCGGGGCATTCGGCCACGCATGCATCACAATCGATGCATTCAATAGGATCGATGACCAAGAAATTGGGTCCTTCCCGGAACGCATCAACCGGACAAACGGCCGCGCAGTTGGTGTGTTTGCATTGGATGCAGGGATCAGTTACAACGTATGCCATAGCTGTTAAATAGTACTCAATTTCAGTTGCTTCACTCCAAAGGTAGGGGTCCCTAAAATTAATATCAACTATAAAAACGGTTTTAACCTTTTTTATTGATTTATGATAAAATCATCGATATCTTAAGCACGGATTGAAAACAAAACGAATTGACAAAGACACTGTTATGAATACTGATCAATCCCTTTCAAAGCTCACCCCTGAAGCCACTATTTCGGAGATCATAAATACGGATAGCGAGGCGGGTGAACTGCTTGCTTCCATTGGATTGGCATTATCTGAGCATGAGCAGGAAACGCTTCGGTCGGTCTGCCAGCAGCGAAAATGGAGTGCAGTAGAAGTCCTCCAGTGGTTAAAGAAACACAGTTCCATAACTAATGGAGAAGCATCAAGTACAAATACCAAGTCAGTCCCTGATAAAGATTGGACACTCATGCAATGGACTGCGTACCTTGAAGAATCGTTTATGAATTCCAACCAGTCGCTTTTGGAAGAGCTTGAGGAAAATTTTCCCCGTATCCAAAAGATACACGGTAATCAGTATCACTGGCTTAAAACGATGAAGTGGGAATTTGACAGCTTCAGAGAAGCACTGGGTATGTATTATACCTTTGAACGGGAAAAGTTTTTCCCGCTAATCGGACGCCTCAAAAAGAATAGCAATAACAATCTGAGTCACGGGACGATTCAAAAATTAGAAAAATCGCTTAATATTATTGAACGGGATCAGCGTCGGCTTCGAAACTTGATGAAGACTATCCGGGAAAAAGGAAATCAGTTCAAAAACCCTGGGAATGCATGTTCAACACTGCGGATTCAAAATGAGAATTTTAAAATCTTGTTTTCACAATTGGATAAACAGTTCGAAGTGGAGGAAGATCAGGTTTTACCGCGTACCAAAGATGAGATAAGAGTCAAAGGGTAATACAATTTTTTTAGGAGATACTTCCAAACTAATCAAGATCATTATGTTTACCGGTTCAAAAAAAGAAATAATCGACTTAATTAAACGCAGGGGAACGCTCTCTATTGATGAAGCCGTGGAAGAGATCGATTTGGCAAAAACGACCCTGCGCGAGCATTTTCTGCAGTTAGAACGCGATGGTTATGTAGAACGAGATTATGTGCGCTCGGGGCCCGGACGTCCCAGCCTGCAGTATCAGCTGACATCCAAAGGGAACAGCCTGTTTCCATCCTCCGAGTCGAAGCTCATTCGCAATATCATCAACTATCTCAAATCAAAAGGGAGTGAGCAGCTGGTTGAAGATTTTTTTGAGGATTTCTGGGACCAGCGTCTGGAAGAAGCCCAGGATCGGATCAAGGAATCATCAGCCGAAGATTCAGAGTCCAAGATCAAGGTACTAATGCAGATGCTGGAAGAGGAGGGCTTTATGCCGGAATTTGAGATGGATGAACGCGATGAGTCATTGACAGTAAAAGAGTGTAATTGTCCCTTTAGTGAAGTCATAAAAGAAACGCGGCTACCCTGCAAACTGGAGGAGATGTTCTATAAGAAATTATTTAGTGAAAAGGCCGAACGCACCAGCTATATCGCCGAGGGAGATTATTCCTGTACTTATGATATTCCGGCTGATTCAAGTTGAAATGCAATGCCCGAAGAGAGTGTTTAATTACAAAAAGAAGATAAAATAGTATTTAATATAAATAATGGAACTTCTTGGTTGCAGGATTAATGATTTTATAATCCCGAATGGTTAAATCACAGTATTATGATTGTTCATGAATTAGCAACGTTTGTTAAGAATGCATCTTATCATGATTTATCCGATGAGGCAAAAAAGCAGTTGAAAATAAGGCTCCTGGATTCGCTTGGAACCGCTATTGGAGCTATTGAGGGTCCGCCGGTTAAATCTATCAGAGCAATGGTCAACGATTTTGGCGGATCAGACATGAGTTCACTGATTGGCGGCGGCAAAACCACGCCCGATCGTGCTGCGCTTTACAATAGTGGACTGGTGCGCTATCTCGATTTTAATGACAGCTATCTGGCCAAGGGGGAAACCTGCCATCCGAGTGATAACATCGGATCTATTTTAGCGGCGGGAGAAACGACAGAACTCAATGGAAAAGATTTTCTAACGGCCTTGGCTGTGGCTTATCAAGTGCAGTGCCGGTTGAGTGATGAAGCGCCGGTGCGCGATAAAGGCTTCGATCACACTACACAGGGTTCTTATGCCGTAGCGGCTGGTGTTTCTAAAGCATTGGGATTGGAGGAAGATAAAACAGCCAACGCTATTTCTATTGATGGCACAGCGTTGAATGCCTTGCGCGTGACCCGAACCGGAGTGCTCTCCAACTGGAAAGGATTGGCTTATCCCCATACGGCTTTCGGTGGGACTCATGCCGCGCTGCTTGCGAAGTATGGGATAACCGGTCCGCCCGCCGTTTTTGAGGGCAACAAAGGCCTTATGGATTCCATTACCGGAGAGTTTTCGATTGATTGGCAAAATGAAGATTTCGAGCGCGTAACAAATACAATTATTAAGAAATACAATGCTGAGATTCATTCGCAGTCGTCTATTGAAGGAATGATTGAGTTGAAAGAAAAACACGGTTTTACAGCGGATGAAGTAGAAAAAATAGAGATCGAAATCTTCGATGTAGCTTACCACATTATCGGCGGTGGTGAAGAAGGCGACAAGACGATTGTGCGTACCAAAGAAGAGGCCGACCACAGCTTGCAGTATATGGTTTCAGCGGCGCTGCTTGACGGACAAGTAATGCCGGAGCAGTATGAGGAGAATCGCATTGAGGCGGATGATATACAGTCGTTATTGCAGAAAGTGAAGGTTTCACCTAAGCAAGAATACAGCGATCGCTTTCCCGATGAGATGCCGACAAAACTGACGGTACATCTCAAGAATGGAGCATCCTATGCCATCGAAAAGCGTGATTACGAAGGATTTCATACATGTCCCATGAGCTGGGAGACGATCATCCAAAAATTTGAGGGACTGGCTAAATCCTATACTTCCAAGAAATTGCGAAATAAAATTATAGATACCGTTCAGAATTTTGATCAGCATTCGGTTTCTGATTTGATGAAGCTGTTGACAGAAGTTCACTATTCTGCTAAGGGTAAAATAGAGTCGATTTAGGTTTTCAATCTCCCTAAACACCTCTTCGCCAAGAGGGACTTAAGGGTTGGCTTAAAACCTATAGTGTTCCTCCTTGGGGAAGGAGGACAGGAGGATTGCCTAAACTGATATTACATTGCTATCTGATAAAAAAATGAGTAATCGACACAGAACTTGAATTAGAAAAAAGCGTGGACACGTAATTAGGTGTTCCACCAATTAAGAACATAAAAGGTGGCTATTATGGCTGGCGAAGAAACATTCGATTTTCTGAATAAAAACGAACGGGAATCCAAACCAAGAACAACAGGTATTACCGAGATTCGCGGTCCCTATTACGATGTAATGGGAAAACGATATCTTAATGACATCATGGAGACGATGGGCGAACACGTGGATTCGCTAAAATTTTCCGGCGGATCGTTTTCGCTTATGCCGAAGCCGGCGCTACAGGAGCTGATTGATATCGCCCACGACCATGATGCGTTGGTTTCGACCGGCGGATTTATGGAGTACGTCCTCACCCAGGGCATAGAAGCCGTTGACAAGTACATTGATACCTGCAAAGATTATGGGTTTGATATTATCGAGCTTTCGGCGGGATTTATTACCCTGCCTACCGATGACTGGCTGCGACTGATCGAAAAAGTGCAGGATGCGGGATTGAAAGCCAAGCCTGAGATTGGCATCCAGTTTGGTGCCGGCGGCGATACGGCCAAAGGGGAGCTCGAATCAGAAGGCACGCTCGACACCGGTTATGCCGTGAAGCAGGCCAAGCGTTTTGTGGATGCCGGAGCGTACATGATTATGATCGAATCGGAAGGCATCACCGAAAATGCCGATCCATGGAGAACCGATGTGCCAGCCGAATTCATCAACGAAATCGGCCTTGAGAAGCTGATGTTTGAAGCGGCTGACCCGGAAGTGTTTGCCTGGTACATCAAGAATTACGGTCCAGAGGTAAATATGTTTGTGGATCATAGTCAGATTGTACAGCTCGAAACGCTGCGCCGCGGCATCTGGGGTACCAAAAGCCTTTGGGGACGCGTGTTAACCTATAAAGATTAAAATAGAACTTATTCAAACAGACATAATCTACCTCAGAGTTGGCTATGTCTAAATACACGATTGAAATTATTGTAAACACTTTAAAACAAAACGAATTTTATATCCATGAACCAGATAACAGAAGAACTTGATGTACGTTCGTTAATCCCCATTAAAAGACACGAAAAATTGCTGAAACTCTTTAAGGATTTGCCGGCAGGAGACAGTTTTGTCTTTATCAACGATCACGACCCCAAGCCGCTGTATTATGAATTTCGATCGATTTATGGTGATGTGGTCGGCTGGGAATACCTGCAGCGCGGCGGGCAGGAATGGAAGGTACGCGTAACACGAACGGAGCCGTCGCAGGGCAGAGAATTCGAAGATATTTCTACGTTAATGGATCTCCGAAAAGCGGATCCCAAAGACTGGAAATATGCTGTTTTTCATCGCTACGGGATGATGCTGAAAGGGGATACGATGGAAATCATTTCTGAAAAAGATCCTGAAGAAATCCGTCAAATTTTTAAGAAGAAGTTTGACGGTGAATATACGTGGACGTATAAGAAAGATCGTCCGGGTGAATATGTGATCCATGTGACCAAAAAAGAAGAAACTGATCCTGCTCTCGAAGATGTATCCATCGTAAACTTGTTTGATGTGCGTCCGCACCCACCGGCCAAGCGACATGATATAGTTTTTGATGCTTTTGACGAGCTGAGTCCCGGTGAAGCCTTTGTGTTTATTAATGATCACGATCCCAAGCCATTGTACTATCAGATGGAGGCCGAAAGCGATGAGTCCTTTAAGTGGGAGTACCTGGAGACCATGCCCAAGGAGTGGAAAGTGAAGGTTATGAAGCTGGAGGCGTAGGTACTATTTGATTGCCTGAGAGATCAGGAATCAAAACTTAGCGGCGAATCTGTGATAGGCTCCACCAGATTATCAG
Source organism: Fodinibius sp. GM21 (assembly GCF_058386955.1). NCBI lineage: Bacteria > Pseudomonadati > Balneolota > Balneolia > Balneolales > Balneolaceae > Fodinibius > Fodinibius sp. GM21. The sequence continues at coordinate 354,606 of NZ_JBYEIQ010000004.1, forward strand.
CCAGACAACGGTTCGGAGCATCATTGCTTTTAAGCTGTCGAATGCAACGTCGAAGTGCATCCAATATAGCAGGCTGATGAGCACGAGCACCAGTGTATTAAGTCCGAAAATGATTTGCGACATTTGTAAAGCTTTGGGATGCTGTCGCCAGATAAAGATTCCGGTGCCGGTATAAACAAATCCCATGACGAAATTAAAGATCAGCAAGGGTAAGAAGATGATATACCCGGGATCGGAGAAGCCCAATAACGTAGTTCCTCCCACCCAGATAGTTATCAAGCCAAAGGCGGTTGCAATAATTGCAGCTGTTGTTTGAATGAGTGATTTCAGGGCTTTTCGATTCATTTTCCTGACTATTTGATGACGTTGGTATCATTATTAATAAAAAGGGGATACCTGCAAAGTATCCCCCTTGAATATTACTTGCCAGATGTTACAGTGATGACAAGATGCCGTTCCATTTGAGTTCTACAAACAGGCTGCGTCCGGGATCGTTGAGCGGTAAGGTTGAGCCTTGCAGACTTCGGTTCAGGTGTTCGTGATAGGTCACGTCAAACAGGTTGTTAACACCCGCCGAAAGTTGAATACCACGTCCCAATTGAGAATTCAGCTTGAAGTTTGTAAGCAGATAACCGTCCGTAGGCTGTTCGTCAAATGATTCGGCCACGCGGGTTTGCTCAGCCACTCCGCGCAGATGCAGTTGCGGAATAAGCTTGCCGCTTAGGAAGCTGTAGTCCAATTTAAGATTTGCTTCATATGCCGGAATCTGTGGCAGGTCTTCATCCGTGGTCAAGTTTCGTCCGATCGTATAGGCAGTGGACAGATTATATCCCAACTTATTGCGACCATTATTTTGGAAGGTTAGCTCAAAGCCATATAGCGCAGCCTCATCTACATTTACAAATTGCTTTACGCCCGGTGCACCCATCTGTTTGGGATTTAAATCAGGACGAACGGTTGCGCTGATATAGTCGGTAACATAGCTGTAAAACAGCGATCCTTCCACGCTGATAACTTCGTTGGTATAGTTGAGCATAGCATCAACCTGGTGATTGGCCTCAGAGTTAAGCTGTGGGTTTCCAACATACTCATAGGGATCCATTCCGATAGCCAGGTAGTTTACGAAGAGCTCATCCATCCCTGGGTAACGCTCTGATCGTCCAATCCAGAAACCGGTCGACCAATTGGAATACAGATCTTTGGTTAAGCCGGCACTGGCGCTCCATCCAAGGTGTTCTTGATCGAGTTCCCCAAGCGTTTGGGCAAAGTAGGCATCGGGATTGCTGGCATTGGAATAGTAGTAATCGAAACGGGAAGAGAGCACCACGTTCCATTCGCTGATATTTGGCTGATATTCAACGACACCGCCAAAGCGATTGCGTTTGCCGCCCTGCCAGACATTATCAGTTACAGTTTGTCCGGCCATGGGACCCATATTGAAATCGCGGGTGCGGAAGCCCTCCATATAGCGCAGGGTAGCGTCGGTACCGAACGTCCAGTTGCCGGATGCGCCTGGGAGCACATAGGAAAGATCATAGCCGTAGGTTTCGGTGGAAAGATCAGTTAAAGCTTCAACCATGTTCGACATCTGCCGATCGAGATTGTCCATCAGGTGTGCTACGTACGAACCAAAAAACGAGCTTTCAAAACGTCCGCTACCCAGATTGGTGTTGGTATATGTGAGCGTAGCATTAGTGATATTATCTTCGCGCATATCCATCATCAGTGCGGGATATTGAATATCACGTGCAAAATTCTGGCTCAGTTTGGCTTTAAGGGAATTAGCGTCATTTAACTGGACTGCTGTTTCGACGGTATATTCTGCATTTGACATCTCAGCGTTAACGCTGTTTCCGGAACCATCCTCATAGTTTTCGGTGGATGCAAAAGCTCCATAGAGGTTGGTGGTCCAGCGACCGCCCTCTTTTTTGATGCCGCCGGCGTAACGCTGACGATCGATGTTGCTTTCATATCCTACCGTAAAATAGCTGGATAGAATGGGATCGCGATAGAAATCCGGCTGTTGCGATTTAAAGTTGATGACTCCGCCAAAAGAAGGACCGTGTTTGAGGGCATAGGGTCCTTTCAGGATTTCGACCTCTTCGATATGTTCCATCTGAACATGTGAGGTAGGTGGATCCATGCGGTTGGGGCAGGCCCCCTGCGACTGCAGCACGCCGTCCATCTCGACCATCAGCTGATTCTTTTGAAAGCCGCGCAATACCGGATCAACGCCGAAGCCGCCGCCTTTGCGGATGCCTGAAATATTGGGCGAATCTTTGAGAAACTGACCCGCATCGTGTGAGAGGTTAACGGTCGAAATCGCATCCATAAACTGGTCGGGCTGGAGCGATGATTTTCGTGCAAGCACAGTGACCGGGCTCATGGCCTCCGTTGACTTTCGCAAATAGATCGTTCTTCTCTCCTCAGTAACATCACTTGCGGTGAGTTGAACAGTTTTACTTTTATAGCCTACATACGTAATGCGAAGCGTAAATTTATTGGCATCAGCGGTGAAGCTGAATGTACCGTTGGCATCGGTGATAGTAGTAAGATCACCTTCTGACCAATGTATGTGCGCTCCCGCCAGCGGTTTATGATTTGATTGATCTACTATTTTACCGGAGATAGTTTGCTGTGCCCAGGCAGCATTCGTAAGGGCAAAAAGGAGCAATAGTCCTATTGTTAAAGAAAATAGTTTTTGTAAACGCATAATTCTGATAAGGTTTCATTGATCCGCATCACGAAGCAGATATAGCTATAGTAATAGCATAATCCGATCGCGGTACAGATTGGTTATTAAGTTGAGTAAGTAATCCGGAGATTATGCGCGGAGACGGGGCGGATGGAAAATATCATCCGTAAATGTAAACAGATGTTGCTTTTTTATACTTAGAAGAATAGCAGTTTGAGAAAAGGTGATATCATCAAAAGCAGAAACCAGCGGGGCTTTAATTTGGAAGGGAGCATGTATGCCAACGGGTTCATCTCCATGATGATCACAGCCGCAAAGCATGGCGTCGGTAGAATCACCGTTTGAGGTGCCGTGATTACAACTACAAGCTTGTTTTTCGTCCACTGAGCAGGAGCCCGCACAGTTGCCATCGATGCTGCAGGACATTTTTTCTCCGCTATGATGAGTACTCATTTCCGACATCACCAATGGAGAAATACTTTGCAACATGGATGCTCCGACGAAAAGGAGCATCACTATTGACGATATTTGGTTTAGCTTTTTTAGCACACCGTTCTATTAAAAGAGTGATTTGTCTTAAAATACGATTTTCCTTCATTAATAGAAAATATTTCAATAATGGTGGAGTGCTTTTGGAGGGTAAGTTTTGCCCATATAGTTATGTAAGGTAAATCTGTATTTTTGGCGGGGTTTCTGATTTAAGATGTTCGAAATCTATAACACTGCTTGTTTTATTCTTGGGATGAAAGATCTTGCCTCCCTGGTAAGCGGTGTACAATAATGCTCCCAGTGAGATCAGTGCTGAGATAGCCAATATTCCAAAGAGGGTGTTTTGCCATCGAATATTGTAGGACAGGGCAAAAAATCCCACGACACTTATTACTCCCGTTAAAATTGTAAACCAGAAAGCGATTTCAGCGGCCTCCTCGTGATCGTGAATCACATCATGAGAAGCTACATTGAGCTCTTCTACAATATCTTCGGCCGCTTCGCCGGTTTCCATGGCAACATAGCTGCTCACAGCCCCGATAAGAAAGAAGGTAAGGGCAATTTGCAGTATAGAAGTATTCTTCTTGATCAATCCCCATACTAAGATCAGCAGGCCAAAAGCAACACTGAAAATAGGAATATGATTGACGACGAGATGTAAATAATCAGCTTCCATAATAACTCCGTTTTAAGTTTAGAAGGATTCCTCCTTCGATACCAGTTCTTTTCCTTTTTCCATCCAGTGATAGATGGTGGGTAATACCAGCAGTGTTAGCAGTGTTGCTGTAACAAGTCCGCCTACGACTACCGAAGCTAACGGGCGCTGTACCTCGGAGCCCGGTCCGGTGTTAAAGGCCATCGGGATAAATCCGAGGCTGGCTACCAGGGCGGTCATAAGTACGGGACGTAAACGGTCGCTGGCTCCTTGGATGACGGCTGTTTTGAGGTCTTGTCCTTCTCTCCTTAGATCATTTAAATGAGAAATAAGAACAATACCGTTGAGTACGGCCACCCCGAACAGGGCCACAAAACCGATGCTGGCTGATACAGAGAGATAGAGGCCTCTCATCCAGAGCATGAAAATACCTCCGGATAAGGCCATCGGGAGATTGAGAAATATCAACAGGGTAAATCTGAACTTGCCAAACATCATATAAAGCAACCCAATAATAATCAGTAACGAAATGGGTACCACGATGTAGAGGTGATTCATGGCTCGCTGTTGGTTTTCAAACGTTCCACCGTACTGCAGAAAGTATCCGGCCGGGATATCAATATTCTCATTGATGGCCTCTCTTAAATTGGATACGTAGGTACCGATATCAATATCTTTGATATTTATACCCAGTATGGCACGCCGCCATCCGTTTTCTCGAGAAATTTGCCGGGGCCCTTCTTCAGCATTAATATTGGCAACTTCTTTAAGCGGAATATATCCACCGTTGGGTAGCTGTATGGGCACATCCATAATGTCCTGAAAATCCTTTCTCAGGTTTTCCGGTAGACGTACCCTGATATCAAAGCGGCGTTGGCCTTCAAAAATCTGCCCGGCCGTACTCCCGCCTATACCTGTTTCAATCACACTTTGAACTTCATTTACATTGAGTCCATAGGTGGCTACTGCTTCACGATCAATTTGAATATTGTAATAGGGTTGCCCGCTACTCTGCTCCATAATAAAGTTATCGGTTCCCTTAAGGTCACTGAGTAGCCCTGATATCTTTTGTCCCACAGCATTGAGGGTATCAAGCTTTTCACCGAATATTTTCACTGCAATATCAGATTTGACTCCACTCGTTAATTCATCCACACGCATGGCGATAGGCTGGGTAAAGTTGTATGATAGCCCCGGCTCAGTTTCCAGGTAGGGACGAATACTTTCGATAATATCTTGTTTATCAATACCGTCTCGCCACTGATCTCGAGGATAGAGCATTACCCAAACATCCGTCTGGTGAATACCCATCCAATCATTGGCCAGATCTGAGCGTCCTGTTTTGGGAACAACTGTTTTAATTTCAGGAATATTTTTTGTGAGTTTGCCGGCCAGCCAATTGGCATTGTTCACGGATTCATCAAGGGTTACCGAAGGCATGCGGATTTGCTCGATGAGTATGGATCCCTCATCTAATTCCGGTAAAAACTGGGTGCCAAGGAAGGGCATTATTGCAATGGAAATACCAAATATTGCTACGGCAGAACCCACAATGATTCCCTTTTTATTCAGACTTTGCTTGAGGAAATTTTCATAGCGAGGCTTTAACCAGTTAATGACATAGTTTTTACGCGTTTTTACCCCATTACGAAATACAAGAGCTGATATAGCAGGCACATAAACCAGGGCTAAAATAAGTGATCCCAGTACTGCGGCTCCAACGGTGATAGCCATGGGTCGAAACAGAATACCCTCCATCCCCGAAAAAGTCATTACAGGGACATATACCATCAGGATAATTAACACCCCAAAGAAAATCGGACGGGCTACCTCATGGGCGGCCTCCCTAATGATCTTCAGTTTTGACTTTTCCGTTTTATCGCTGTTCAGTTTCTCTACAATATTCTCTACCATCACTACCGATCCGTCGACAACCATACCAAAGTCAATGGCTCCCAAACTCATAAGGTTTGCGGCAAGCCCCAGCTGATCCATTCCAATAAATGCAAAGAGCATTGATAATGGTATTACAGCTGCAACAATGAGGGCACCCGTAATTTCACCGAGCAAGAGCAGCAACACGGCAATCACAAAGAATCCACCCTCTACCAGGTTGGTAATAATAGTGTCGGTCGTACGGTCAACGAGATCAGATTGATCATAAAATTTTTCAATCGTTACCCCCTCGGGTAAACTTTTATTGACCTCGTCAATTTTTTGGTCCATATCCTGGATTACTTTGCGGCCATTTCCCCCGCGAAGCATCATTACAATACCGGTGACGATCTCTCCCTCTCCATCCCGGGTTACCGCGCCTTGTCGCAGTTGTTTGCCGATATTTACATCTGCAATGTCTTTAACATAGATGGGACGATCTTCCGATCGTTTTACAATGATGTTCTCGATATTATCGGCATTGGAAATTTGCCCAAAACCCCGGATAATATACTGTTCCCGGTTGTGTTCAAGAAAGTTACCTCCGGACACGCTGTTATTGTTTTTAATAGCGTCGGTAACATCCTTCAGGCCAATGCCAAAGTTCCTTAGTTTATCAGGATCTACTGATACATCATACTGCTTTACAAAGCCCCCGAACGAGTTGATTTCAGTTACTCCATCAACCGTTTTTAATTGAGGGGCAATCAGCCAATCCTGAATAGTCCGGAGTTCGGTAAGGGTATGGTTTTTACCTTTTACCTCATACTGAACAATTTCACCCATAGCGGTAGATATAGGGCCCAAGTTGGGGGTCGATACTCCTTCAGGTAGTTCGCCAGCAATACTTTGAACACGTTGGCTTACTTGTTGGCGGGCAAAATAGATGTCGGTACCCTCTTCAAATAATATGGTTACTGCTGACAAGCCAAATTGTGAAATGGAGCGAACTTCTTTAACATTTGGAAGCCCGTTCATTGAGGTCTCTATGGGATAGCTCACCAACCGTTCTACATCATAGGGAGAGTATTGGCCGGCTTTCGTAATGACCAGTACCTGAACCGGAGTAACATCAGGTTGAGAATTTATGGGGATATTTGATAATGAAAACACGCCCCCCACAGCCATCAGCAGGACCAGGGCAAGGGCTACAAATTTCTGTTTTAAACTAAAATCGATGACTCTGTTTAACATAGTAGGCGAAACTGTAGGTTAGTCGGCAAATTGTTCGAAACGTTCTAATGCTTTAAGGCTGAAGACTTGGCTCACAGCGATTTTTTCTCCCGGCTTTAGTCCTGAACCTATGACGGCACGATCATTAGTCATACGTTCAACTTCAACGACCCTCTTTACATATTCTCGGGGAGATCGCTGTACAAAAACAGCAGCATCTTGTTGTTCAAATTGAATAGCGGAAAGGGGAATCGTAAAACTCGAATCTGAGGGTTGTGCAGCATAATTCATCCGAACACTCTGACCCACGATAGGCCAGTTCTCCTGAGTCGGCACAATACTGTTAAGTACGATAGATTTATTTGCTTCGTCCAGAGCCGGATTGATCGAGTTAACCGTCGATTCAATTCTCTTTTTTTGAGGCGTACTGCCTTCTGTTTTTTCGGTAATTACAACGGGGGTACCCTCACGCACAAAGGGAGCGTCTGCTGCTGAAACAAAGCCTTTTACAAGAACTTCGGTATTATCAATGATATCCAAGAGTTTGTCATAGGAGTTGACGGATTCTCCAAGATCTATCAGATGCTGATTTAATACGCCTGAGATGGGGGCATGAATCGTGAGTTCAGATTTTGGGTCCGAAGTGAATGGATCCCAATTTTGAACCTCATTGTTTGTAATACCCACAGCACGAAGACGAGCTAAAGAAGCGCTCTGTTTGGTCTTTGCTCTTCGGAGGTCAGCCTGTGATCGTTGAAGGGTACGTTCTGGACTAATCTTTTCTTCGGTTAACACTTTCAGGCGTTCAACCTGTTGTTCTTGATAGGTAACTTCAGCGGTTGCTTCCAAGTAATCACCAACGAGGTTGGCGAATTCCAGACTTTCTAAATTTAATAGGGGATCTCCCTTTTGTACACGGTCTCCCTCGTGGGCATAAATCTTCGATACTCTTCCGTTAATAGGGGAACTAACCACAGAAATGCGTTCCGGGGCCGCGAAAACTTGTCCCGGCGCATTAATTGAGAAATTAATCTGATCTTTTTCTACGGTATAAATCTGAATGTTAAGATCTTCGACTTGTTGCTCAGTAAGCCGCACCACTTGTTCCTGGGTTCCTTTTTCAGATAGGGAGGGAGGGGTTCCCGGATCAGTCGTAGTACCATCGGGACCGGTATCCGAGCTGCAGCTTCCTAAAAAAAGAAGAGACAACAGAATCAGTCCCAACGGGTTAAAAGATGAAGTTGTTTTTGTGGGTGAAAAGACGTTCATAATAAATGCTGGATTTTATTTAAATATGATATCTGTTTGCAGATATTTCTCGAGTTCGATCACTCGCAGGTAATAATCTCTCAGTGTTTCGTAATACGATTGCTGTGTTCGCAGGTAAGTCCTTTGGGCTTCCAGCAACGTAAGCAGATCCAATTCACCGAGTCGGTAACCTTTCTGAGTCATATCTACCAATTCTTTTGATTTGGCCTGTATCGATTTGCGATATCGAATTACGTTGGCACGCGTGGTTTCATAGCCGTGCCAGGCTTGTTCAGCCTGCTTTTTGATGGAAAGCTGTTCTTCACGATGTTTCCATTCGACTCTGCGATATTCTGCTTTCGACTGTTGCACTTTGTTAGACTGGTTTATGCCGAACCAAAGGGGCACGCTCACTCCAATTTCAAAAGCATTGAAATCAAAACCATTACCAAAATCCTGACGGTAGTACATAACATTTAGGTCAGGCAGGTAACTACTCTTGGCGGCTTTTGTCTGATAAGAAGCAGCAAGCTGTTCTTTATTTATTTGCTGCAGTTGTGGATGGCTTTCTAATTGCTGAAGTACCTCATCTTGATTGATATCTACTTCTACATAATGCAGTGTATCGGGGAAGCCGATTTCATAGGTTTGTTGCTCCTCATCCAGCCCAATCGTTTCAAATAAATTGTAGCGGGCCTCCATAATCTGCTGGTAGGCTTTCTCCATATTATTTTGTGCTTCGGTGAGCTGAAGATCGGCCTGCATGGCGTCAATTTCGGAGGACTCACCGAGATCGGACCGTGATTGTGCCGCATTACGCAAGTTTTTTAACAGCTGCACCCGCTCTTGTGCCAGGTGGCTTGATTCGATTGCATAGGCAAGTTTGGTATAGGCCGATTTTACATTGGCCTTGACCTGAAGTTTTAGGGCTTGCAGCTGGAGTTCCAGCGAACTGGTATTGGCACGTTCGCTTTTTACTCGATAATACCCGGTTAAGGGAAAGTCCAATGATTGGGAAACCACCCAGCGCTGTTCTGCAAAAGTACCCTGACCAATACCTTCCCGGGCATAGGTAACAGTAGGATTTTTAATGCCCATGCTTAGGCCCGCCTGTTGTTTTTGGGCCTCAATGCTATTTTTTAGCTGATTAACCTGTGGACTATGTTCATAGGCAATTTCAAGGGCTTTGCCAACGCTCAAATTATTAAGATCGGTTGTATCTTGTGAGATCGGTTGAAATGTAACAAGCAGTGCAATTATTACAGAAAAAATCATTACAAATTTCTTTTGTCCGTTATTATGCGAGCAATCGCAGTTGTTCTGAGGACTAATGTAATAACCAAATCTGTAGAGAAAATGGATTCAGGAAATCCGGCTCATGAGGTACATTGTCTGCTCATAATTAAGTAGACAACATTACCTGCTTTTTATGATTAATGGCTCAATTATGGACAGGCGAAAAGAAAGGGGAGTCGATGATTTTTGATGAGAAACCCAGAAAGATCTAACCTTTCAAACCGAATGACCCGCTTGCATTTGGTTTTGGGAGTGGTGGATTAAAAATGAATTGAAACTTCAGCGCCTTTGTCAGATTGATTTTGTGCCGAACATCTGAAGTTATGCAGCCGACAAATACTTTGGACAATAGAGAGTCCCAAACCGGGACTGTCATCATCAAAACCATCGGTATGATTTTGTGTTTTTTGGAACCGATCGAAGACGGAATCCAAAAATTCATTTGCTATGCCGGGTCCTTCATCCAAGACAGAAAAGCTACGTTGCTCACCTTCACATTTTGTTTGGAGGGTGATGGAAGTTCCGCTCGGCGTATATTTGATTGCATTCTGAACAATATTGTAGATAGCGGCCCTAATCAATTCGCTATTGCCTTTTACGTTTATAGAGCAATCAAACTCTTTTTCCAGAGTAAGTTGCTTCATTTCAATAAAATCACTGAGTTCATCTATTACATTTTCAGTGATGTTAGTAATCTCGACGTCTTCATCAAGCGAATATTGCCGATTTTCTATCCGACTAATAAGCAACAGGGCGTTGCTCAGGCGACTTAGTCGCACGGCCGTATCCTGTATGTTTCCCGCTGCTTTTATGGTTTGTTTATCGAGTGAGTCGGCATTGGAAAGAATTTTTTCTGCTTTTTGACGGATGATAGAAAGTGGTGTCAAAAGCTCATGAGAGGCATTTTGAATAAACTGTTTCTGGTCCTCAAAAGATGACCGGATGTGCTGCATCATAGAGTTCAGCGCCCGGTTGAGGACATTAATTTCGTAGGTGGTGGTATCGGGAAAGGTTTCGTCAAGATCGGAGGGATCAGAAATATGTTCGAGAGTGGAAACCGTTTCATAGAAGGGGGCAAGGACGTTATCCAGTACAAATTGGTTGAGGATATATAGCAAGAGAATCCAAATCAGCAGTCCGGCCAGCACGCTCAGTAATATTGTTCTGCTTATATGTTCCCAGGAAGCGACTTCTTCATATAGCCGTATGGTATAGTAGGTGTCGTTGACATTGATGGCTGTGGTCAACCGCCGGTAGGATTTTTCTTCAAATTCTTTGTTGGGATTTCGAATCGTATCGATGGTTGCAAAATTATTTGCATTGGGGGCAACGGTGCCGTCATATTTTTTAATATCGATCCATTCGTATGATCCGAGAATGCCCAGTTCCTTGATATCTTGAAGGCTGGAAGCATCTTCGTCGATCTGATTTATGAGATCAATTTTATGCTGTAGCAGATGATTATCGAGCTCACCATAAACGGTAGAATTGACAAGATAATAAATGCCGATTGAAGTGAGTGCAAAAACCACCAGCGTCAACGCCGTATTGCTCAGCAGTATTTTATTATTCAGTTTCATAGGTCGTCAGTTTATATCCCACACCATACACCGTTTTGATGAGATTCTCTACTCCGGCCGCATGTAATTTTTTGCGGATATTTTTCATGTGAGAGTTGATAAAATCCAGTGAAAAACGATCGTCAATTTTACTTCCCCAAATGTGTTCGGCAAGAGCTATGCGGGTGATGGTTTTATTTTTATTAAGCATCAGGTAGCGCAGCATTTTGTACTCGGTCTCAGTGACGTCCAGCGGTTTGTCATCAACCAAAACCTTCATGTGATCCATATTTAATTTCAGCGGTCCCGCTGCAATTTGGTTGTCGCTGATGTTGTATTTTCTGCGCATGACCGCGTGAATACGTGCTCTTAGTTCGGCAATGGGAAACGGTTTGGCAAGGTAATCGTCGCTGCCCAGTTCCAGTCCTTTTACTTTATCTTCGGTTTCGCCGCGTGCAGTTATTATGATTACAGCAGTTTCTTCATGATCATCTTTTATTGTTTTGAGTAAGTCAAGTCCATCACCGTCGGGCAAACCCAGATCCAGTAAAATAAGATCATATTCTTCGGCCGCTACCATATCTGAAGCTTTGCTCAGCTTTTGAACCGAATCCACATAAAACTGTTCTTCGAGCAGACACTCTTCAAGATCTTCAATCAGCAGCGGTTCATCTTCAACAATCAGCGCTCGCATATGTTAATTGTTTTGTTTTTGCATTTGGTGATGTTCGATTCGTCGCCGGTGGGCTTTCAGGTAGCGTTCATCTTCGGCATACGTGGTGGGGTAGACATCAGGCACCGGTTTAGGATTGAGATCCTCGTCCACATTTACAAAAGTAAACACGCAGGTGTTAGACAGCGCTTTGGTCACCTTGTCCATGCTGGTACGTTCGATATCAATTTCGAGGGTCATCGAAGTATCACCGGTATAAACCACGCGGCTGGTAAAGTCGAGTTTATCCCCAATACGGATGGGCTGCAAAAAGTTGATGCGATTTACGCGAACGAATATCGGTCGGTCGGGCATGATCTCCTCGGCTTGAATGAGGGCCAGCTCATAGGCGCGGCGAATGACGTAGCCTCCAAATATTTTGTGAGGCACGTTTTCCAAGTCAGGATACATCCGCTCCACGCTGTTACGGATTTGCTTTCCGGCCAGCAGTCCATCAAAGTCGTCTTCTTCCTGCGCCTTGTGAAGTTCCCGAAGCATCTGATATTCTTTCTTGCTGGGCGGTTCTTCAAGGGCATCAATTTGCTCTTGGTATTTTTGCCGCCGTTCAATAGCGTCGTTGTATCTTCGTTTCTCGATCTCACTTTCATAATCCAGTGACGGAATGGGCAGACTTTCGGCTTCGTCCCCTTTACCTTTTCGCGCCACCATTGTAAAATAGCAGGCGGCCAGTGAGTGCTCGGCTTCTTTATCCTGATCTACCCGAATACCGACCTCCATGGAGGTTCGTCCCACATAATTGATGCGCGCTCGTAAATATACGTCTTGCGTAATGTCTGCGGGAGTGTGCAGGGCGATATCATCAACGGCTGCGGTCACCACCCGGCCATCAGGCTCAAACTCGTGCACATAATCGAGGGCAATGTCTTCGGCGATTTTATCGAGCTCTTCAAGCAGACGTCCCCAGCGAATATTGCCGGGGATATCTTTGTCAATAATCATGAATCTTTTACGCAGTTTCTTATCACTGCTAAAAGGGAGGGTTCGCTCAATGGAGGTATCTAATGGACGCATAGTCTTAGGTTATTGAGAATTTCTTGGGTAAGAAATCTGTTAGTTTGATTGATATAAGAAATTTAGATTCCGAAAGGTACTTGGTTTTGCCGGCATCATTTTACAACATGCTTTGCAAATGATACCATCCTTATTTGAAGAAATCGTTAACATTATAGAATAAAGATAGATGAAAAAGCATAACACTACCTCAACGGAAAATCTGCAAAAGTTTATCAAGAGTAAAACTGGAAAGGTGATCGATATTCGTCCTATAGCCGCTTATAACGGCTGGCGTCTGCAAGATGAAAACCGGGGCGGCCATATCCCAAGCGCTAAGAGTATCCCGCTGAAATGGACCCGCTATATGGATTGGGTGGAAGTGCTGGAAGAGAAGAATGTCGAGAAAGATGAGCCGGCTGTGGTTTATGGATATGATGATGAAGATACACGATTAATGGCAGAAAAGTTGCTTAATCTGGGCTATACCGATGTGCAAGTTTATGATGGGTTCTTGTCAGAGTGGTCAGCGAATGAAAGTTTAGCGATGGACCGACTGGAACGTTATCAGCAGCTGGTACATCCCGACTGGCTAAAACAGCTTATCGAGGATAACAATCCCCAAGAGTATGACAATGATGATTTTGTGATTTGCCATTCGCATTATGGCTACATTGAGGATTATGAAAAAGGACATATTCCCGGTGCAATTGCATTGAATACCAACTGGCTGGAGTCGACGGAGACCTGGAACCGGCGTACGCCAGAAGAATTGCGGGCACGGTTGGAAAGCTTGGGGATTCGTCACGATACTACAGTCGTGGTGTATGGTCGTTTTTCAGCGCCGGTGTATGATGAGGAGCGTTTTCCGGGAAAGAGTGCGGGACATCTGGGAGCCATGCGCAGCGCAGCAATTTTGCTGTATGCCGGTGTTAAGGATGTCCGTATTTTAAATGGCGGGATTACATCTTGGGAGGATACGGGATATAAACTTTCAACTAAAGAAGTAGAACCTATTCCCGTAGATAAATTTGGTGCCGAAGTTCCGGGTCGCCCCGAGTTGATGATCGATACACCAGAAGCTAAAGGATATTTATCAGCTGATGATGCAGAACTGGTTAGCGTGCGTAGCTGGCCGGAATTTATCGGCGAACGCAGCGGATACCACTATATCGAGAAAAAGGGACGAATATCCGGTGCGGTTTTTGGGAATTGCGGCAGTGACGCTTACCACATGGAAAATTATAGGAATTTTGATCACACCATGCGAGAATACCAGGAGGTGGCGGAAACCTGGATCGAAGAGGGACTGACACCCGAAAAGCGATTGGCTTTTTATTGTGGGACCGGCTGGCGGGGCAGTGAGGCTTTCTGGAATGCATACCTAATGGGCTGGCCAAAGGTTTCGGTATATGATGGCGGATGGTACGAATGGAGTAGCGATTCACAAAATCCTATAGAAATAGGTGAGCCGACCTTAGAGCAAGGTTAACTGGATACTGTTTTAATCAAATATCGTGGCAAACGGCAAATTACAAAATAATAGTGTCGGTTAAGTATATTGGAATTTGAATAGATCATTTTTCGTTACACCTCCGAAGGATGAACTTTAACATTAAAGTAAATAGAGTTTTAGAAGATTATCCATGGAATTTGGCTTATATACCTTTGTTGAAAATACTCCGCATCCCGAATTGGATAGGATGCTTACGCCCGCTGAACGCCTTGAAAATCTGATGGAAGAAATTGAGTTGGCCGATGAAGCCGGACTTGATCTATTTGGCATCGGAGAGCATCACCGTGAGGAATATCTGTCCTCATCACCAACCACCATTTTAGCGGCCGCCGCGGAGCGAACTGACCAAATTAAACTAAGCAGCGCCGTAACCGTACTGGGATCGGAAGATCCGGTTCGAGCCTACCAGCAATTTGCGACCATCGATCAGCTTTCGAAAGGGCGGGCCGAGATTATGGTGGGACGTGGTTCGTTTGTGGAGTCCTTCCCGCTTTTTGGCTACGATCTGCAGGATTACGAGGAGTTGTTTGAAGAGAAACTGGAGCTATTGCTTAAGCTACGCGAAAGTGAAACCATTACCTGGAACGGCAAACATCGTGCTGATATTGACAACCGAGGCGTCTATCCGCAGCCGTATCAGGATCAGATTCCCGTGTGGAGAGCCGTGGGTGGTACGCCGAAGTCTGCTTATCAGGCCGGGGCGCTGGGCTTGCCGATGGCGCTGGGCATTATTGGCGGACAGCCCGAGCAGTTTAAACAATTGGCGGATATCCACCAAAGAGGAGCCGAGGAAAATGGTCATGAAGAGCCAAAGCTGAGCATCAATTCCCATGGATTTATCGCTGAAGATTCCAAAGAGGCGGCCGATATTGCTTTTCCCGCATTCAAGGTTACTATGGATAAAATTGGAAAAGAGCGCGGCTGGCCTCCGATGACGCGCGATAAATTTGAGGCCTCCCGGACGCTGCGTGGAGCAAATGCCGTGGGCGATCCGCAGGAAATTATTGACAAAGTGCTGTTCCAGCACGAAATTTTTGGTCACGATCGCTTTTTGCTGCAGATGAGCGTAGGATCTATCCCGCATAAGAAGCTGCTCAAATCGATTGAGCTTTTTGCCACCGAAGTAAAACCGGCGGTGAATAAAGCGCTGGGAGAATAACAACTTAATTAGGATGCCATGGAAGAGGTCAGAAAAACATTCAAAGCCCCGTGGGATTGGCTTCTGATCCTGATGACGAGCGGAATCACGATACTGCTTCTGGGACTCGATTACTATTCGCCAGGCATACTTTCCACCCTTATAACATGGTCGATTATTCTGGGCGCGCTCGGCTTTGGTATTTTTGGATATCATTTAGAAGATGGGCAACTCAAAATTCTACGCCTCGGATGGTCGAAGGATATCGATTTATCAGAGGTTAAAAATGTAGAATTCAAGCCCCATGCCATGACCGGGTCGGTGCGGACATTCGGCATTGGCGGACTGTTTGGCTACGTCGGTTATTTTCGAAATAGCATCCTCAAAAATTACAAAGCCTATGTGACCCATCGCGATAAAACGGTTGTACTCACAACCAAAGAGGGCGAAATTGTGATTTCACCGGATAATCCGAAAGCGTTTGCGGCATCTATAAAATTACTTATAGGAGATAAACCCGTCAATGGCTGAAACCTTTTGAAAAAGTCATCGCTATTATGAATTGATCTTATTTAAGTTTCTGTTTCAACGGCAGTTTCGTATCATTGAGCCTCATAAATCCAACCACTTAAATCTTATTTAATATGTACACCGGTTTCCAACATCTGCATTCCGGCCTTGCCTATCTGGTACTGCTTATTTTAGTGGGCGTTATTGGCTATGCATTGGTTAATTTCATCAACAAAAAGCCATTTACCGAGGGTGCGCGTAAATTTTCTTTAGTGGGATTAATCGCCGCTCACACGCAGCTCCTCATCGGTCTGGTGCTTTATTTTATCTCTCCCAACGTCATGTTTTCCGGGGATGCGATGGGTGATGCCATGTCGCGCCTGTATTTGCTCGAGCACCCGCTGACCATGATTATCGGTATCGTGCTGATTACCATTGGCTATTCCAAGGCCAAAAGTGGCGATGATGACGCAGCCCGCTACAAAAAGATTCTCATTTTTTACGGCCTGGGATTATTCCTGATTCTGCTCCGCATTCCGTGGTCCGCTTGGCCGGGCATGTAATTGTTGGTGTATTAGGATTCAAACCGAAAACCTCTTTCCCATCCAAATATTGGCAGCATGAGCATTATTGAAGTTATCATCTTGAGTATTATTGAGGGGATCACTGAGTTTTTACCGATCTCTTCAACAGGACACATGATCCTGGCTTCCCATCTTATTGGGATAGAAAATACCGAGTTTCTCAAAACATTTGAGATCTCCATCCAGCTTTCGGCAGTGCTGGCCATCGTGGTGATGTACCGCGATAAACTGTTTGCCGGATTGCAACTTTATTACAAGTTGTTCTGGGCTTTTATTCCGGTGTCGGTGGTGGGATTGCTGTTTTATGACGCCATTAAAGCAGTGCTGTTTAATACCGTAGTGGTAAGCGTAATGCTTATTTTGGGTGGACTTGTCCTCATCTGGCTCGACAAGTGGACTCGAAATCGAGAAACACAATACAAGGAGCTTGAAGATATCTCCACCAAGAGTGCCCTGATGATCGGAATTGCCCAGTGTTTTGCGCTCATTCCCGGTACCTCTCGGGCTGCTGCTACAATTATCGGCGGTGCGGCTATCGGCTATAACGAGCGTCAGGCGACCGAGTTTTCTTTTCTATTGGCGATACCCACCATGGCCGCCGCAACCGGATATGATCTATTAAAAACGGCCTCAGGAATATCTATGGAGCAATTTGTGTTGCTGGGGCTGGGAAGCGTATTTTCCTTTATTTTTGCCTGGATTGCGGTTAAGGGATTCTTGAAAATCGTGGATTCGTATGGATTCCGTCACTTTGGATATTACCGCATCGCTCTGGCGGTCACATTTTTAATACTGGCCTTCGGTTTTAATATTACCTTGTATTAGAGATAAAATCGTAAGCCTGAATTATGGCCGGCCGCAAAACCACCCCGCTCAAAGATTTTTCGCTTGACACCCACCGTTGCTCGGTTGACCTCCGACTGCAAAAGCTGAGCATGGTTCCCTTTTTCGCCGGGTTGGATCAGGAAGCACTCGAAGATATCAATCAGCAATTTAGTGCCGCACATCACCACGCAGATGAAACCATTTATCACCAGGATGAACGGGCGACGATGCTGCGGGTGGTGGTCCATGGTGCTGTAAAGCTGGTGCGCCATACCATGGAGGGCAAAGATGTACTGCTGGATATGCTTCAGCCGGGCGAATACTTTGGGAACCTTTCTACCACAGGCAAAGTCGTTTACTCTGAGACCGCTCGAGCCCAGACCGATGTCTGCATCCTTTCCATTCGGATGACAAATTTCCGATCGCTGCTTAACGACTATCCGGAAGTCGCGGTGGCCGTCCTCGATATTACGGCTGACCGACTGCAGTCATCCCAGGAAAAAATTCGTCATCTTACCACGCTCACCGTTAAAAAACGTATTGCACATATCTTGGGGATGCTGGCCGAAAAATTCGGGGAACAGAGCACGCATGGATTGCTTTTGCAGCTTCCCCTGTCCCGCAAAGATTTGGCGGACATGGCCGGGACATCTGCTGAGACCGCCAGCCGAATTATGAGTGACTTTCAGGATCAGGAGATCATTAAAACCGGTCGCCAATGGGTTGCTATATGTGATGAGAATCGCCTTGCCGATATCGCCAAAGAGTAGCCAGGTTAGAGTACAGCAAAGCCACTTTTCCCGGAAGTAAATAAATCCTCCCTTAATTGAGCCAGCTCATTTTAGTGCAGGTGGGCCTCCGTTACATTGGGCACAGAAACCAATGACAATAAACGGAGATCATTATGTTACAACTAAAAACAGTAAAACTATCAGCACTCATAGCACTTTTCTTTTTAACGGGATTATCACTCCCACAACAGGCCGAGGCGCACTGCGATCGGGTCAATGGTCCGGTGGCAGTAGATGCCCGAAAAGCCCTGGAAACCGGCGACGTAAGTCACGCGCTCATCTGGGTGACCGAAAAGCAAGCCGAGGAACTTAAATCTGCATTTGAGCAAACAAAAGAGGTTTATGCTCAGGGCGGAGAATCTAAAAAATTAGCCGAACGCTATTTCATGGAGACCACCGTACGACTGCATCGAGAGGCCGAAGGCATGCCCTATACCGGATTGAAACCGGCCCAGTCCAACCCCGAAGATATTGCCGTCGCTGAAGAGGCTCTGGAGTCAGGTGATGTAGAACCGGTAGCCGCGTTACTTTCCAGAGAGATTAAAGAAAAAGTTACGGAGCTGCATCAACAGGCAATTGAAGCCCAGGGTAAGAAAGAGGAGAGTGTTAAGTCAGGACGTGAAGCGGTGGATGCCTACGTGCGGTATATTGTGTATGTCCACAGCCTGTACGAAGCCATCCAAGCGGGACCGGCACACGGAGTGGGAAATTAATCAGCAAAATTCAATCTCCAAAAACGAAGATGTTATGGAATCACTGACTAAAACAATACTGCGAAGCGACGAATTAAGCTGTCCATCCTGTGTCAGCAATATCCAATCAACCTTGAATAATATGGATGGCATTGAGAATGCTAAAGTCCATTTTAACACCGGACGGATTGAAGTGGAACACCACGCGGATACCGTTTCTGAACAGGATTTGATTGATGCTATTCAGAGCACAGGATACGAAGCAAAAGTATCACAATTTTAAGGTTAGCAGGTGAGCATGATGAGATTATTAAATCGATTAAAGCAGAAAATTAGAAATCCCACAAGCCGAAAGAAGCTGTTGCTGGTTGCAAGCGGCCTGTTTATTGGGATGGGCTGGTCGGCTGAATGGCTTTTGAGTGCCCCGGTCATTTTTAATGCTTTGATGATTACGGCCACCCTGCTGGCCGGCTACGATATTGCGAGTCGCGCCTGGCAGGGGCTTAAGAATAGGCATACGAATATTGAACTGCTGGTAAGCATTGCGGCTGTTGGGGGGCTTGTAATTGGCGTGTTTTGGGAGTCGGCAGCGGTGACCTTTCTGTTTCTGTTGGGGGGATGGCTCGAAGCGCGGACGCTCAGCAAAACCCGAAGCACGCTTAAAGAGCTCATCGATATGGCTCCCGAAACCGCCATTGTAATACAGGATGACGGTCAACAAGAAATTCCGGCGCGGGAGGTGCAGTCGGGTTCGCTGATCCTGGTAAAGCCGGGCGGAAAAATTCCGGTGGACGGTGTCGTGGTAAGTGGTCATACGACGGTGGATGAAAGCATGGTCACAGGAGAATCGATGCCGGCTGAAAAGCAGGAAGATGACGAGGTGTATGCCGGGACCATCAACCGAAACGGGAGTATTAAAGTGCGTGCCACCCATGCCGGTGGGGATACAACCCTGGCTAAAATTATCCGTCGCGTGGAGGAAGCCCAGGAGGAGAAAGCACCTACCCAGCGATTTATCGAACGATTTGCGACCTGGTACACGCCTGGTATAGTGATCTTGAGTATTAGCTCGTTTGTGTTTACCCGGGATCTCGAGCTGGCTTTAACGCTGCTTGTGATTGGTTGTCCCGGCGCGCTCGTTATTTCTACACCTATTTCAATCATTACGGGCATCGGTCGTGCCGCGAAAAAGGGGATCCTCATCAAAGGAGGGGAATACCTCGAAAATGCCGGCAAGATTACGGCGATAGCCCTGGATAAAACCGGCACGCTAACCGAGGGAAATCCAAAAGTAACGGATGTTTTGAGTTTTAGATCGGCTGCCGTCTCAGTTGAAGGAACGTATGAGGATGATTCAATGTCAATCATCTCGAAAACTATTGATGGAAATGATAAAGAATCATTTTCCAGTGAGCAGCAAGAGATTTTGCGTTGGGCCTCGATTGCGGAATCAGCCTCAGAACATCCGCTGGCCGATGCCATTTTGGAGGCCACCAATGACAGTGATAAGATAGCCGAAGCCGATCGATTTACTGCTCATACCGGACAGGGGATCGAAGCAGAATACAACGCCGATCATATTTTGGTCGGACGGCTGGAATTTATCCGAGAACAGGGCGTCAGCATGGATGATCAGGCTGCGGAAGAAATAGAGAAGCTGGCAGAGTCCGGCAGAACGGTGGTGTCAGTGGCATTAAACGGTGAACTGATCGGAGCTTTGGGCATTATGGATACTATGCGTCCCGATGCCCCACAGATGATCCAAAAATTACGAAATTTTGGAGTAGAACGGGTCTTGATGATCACTGGGGATTCATCTGAAACGGCAGAAAACATCGCTGAGGCCGTAGGCATTGATGAAGTCCACGCGCGCATGCTGCCCGAAGATAAATTGGAAGTAGTGAAGAAACTTCAGGAAGAAGGACACAAGATAGCGATGACCGGTGATGGGATCAATGATGCGCCTGCGTTGGCGGCAGCTGATCTAGGTATTGCTATGGGAGCGGCCGGTACAGATGTAGCTATTGAAACGGCGGATTTGGCGCTAATGAGTGACGATCTGATGAAAATTCCGGAGGCGCTGTCCCTATCTAAAAAGACGTTGCGCAATATTCGTCAAAATGTAGTGGTCGCGCTCGTCACCGTGGCGGCATTACTGGCGGGCGTATTTATGGGATCGGTGCACATGGCGGGCGGCATGCTCATTCACGAGCTTTCAGTAATGGCGGTCATCCTGAACGGAATGCGGCTGCGATGGGCATAGATTTCAAGTTGGTTTGATACGAAGCTATTTTAAAGTTTCTGTGTTTTTAACAATATTGCTACCAATGGATTGAGGTAATGTGTTAAATAGATTGTTAGAGGGATATGATTGCATTCGATAAGAATGCTATTGCCGCTCTCCATTCAGAAAATAATCGAGAATTAAATCAGGGATGGATATGCTATTTAGAAAAGGTATGGGTGTGATGTTATTTTTAACAGGGCTGGTATTGAGCTGCTCTTCGAATAATGATTTTAATCCGGAAACCGCTGAAATTGTTGAGGAAGAAGAAGCCGAACTAACGCTTCCACCCAACGTGCCGCCGCCCATTGATCGAGATCACGCCACAAAGCTGATTGTGAACATGGAGGTTACCGAAGAAGAAAAACGCCTGGCCGATGGCGTTACGTATACGATGTGGACGTTTGGCGGAGAAGTGCCGGGAAAATTTATTCGAGCGCGCGAAGGGGATATGATCGAGTTCCATCTCAAAAATCATCCCGACAACAAACTGCCCCATAATATCGACCTGCATGCGGTAAACGGTCCGGGTGGGGGCGCAGAATCGACCTTTACCGCACCAGGACGTGAAACCGTATTTACGTTCCGAGCCTTGAATCCGGGGCTGTATGTGTATCATTGTGCCACGGCTCCCGTGGGAATGCACATTGCCAACGGCATGTACGGACTGATCCTGATTGAGCCTGCAGAAGGCCTTTCCGAAGTGGATCAAGAATATTACATCATGCAGAGTGAGTTTTACACCGAGGGTGATTACGGTGAACGCGGATTACAGCCTTTCGATATGGATCGGGCCATTAAAGAAGATCCGGAATACGTGGTATTTAACGGATCAGTTGGATCAACGACCGGTGATAACGCTATCACTTCCAAACCCGGTGATGATGTGCGCCTTTTTGTTGGAAATGGTGGTCCTAATTTGACTTCTTCGTTCCATGTAATCGGAGAAATTTTTGACAGGGTACATTACGAGGGAGGCGATCGCATACAGGAAAACGTACAAACGACCTCAGTCCCCGCAGGCGGATCTGCGATAGTGGAATTCGAAACCGAAGTGCCGGGCGATTATATCCTGGTGGATCACGCTATATTCCGTGCCTTTAACAAAGGCGCGCTTGCTACGCTGGCCGTTTCCGGTGAAGAGGATGAAAATGTCTATACCGGTCAGCAATTGGACCGCGTATATCAGCCGGAAGGCGGAGCAGTGCAGACCATTCCGCAGGAGAAACGTATAGAGCCCGCTGCTGAGACAATGGAAGAGCGGATCGAGCGCGGTAAGGAGGTCTATTCTTCTGTTTGTCAGTCTTGTCACATGCAGGATGGCTCCGGTATTGAGGGTGCATTCCCGCCATTGGTAGAGTCAGATTACCTCAATGAAAATCCTGATCGGGGAATTAGTGCGGTGGTTCATGGTTTATCTGGAGAAATTACGGTTAATGGAGAAAGTTATGATGGGGTAATGCCGCGACAGAATCTAACCAACGAGGAGGTCGCGAATGTAATTACGTACGTCCTTAACAACTTTGACAACTCCGGTGGGGAAATAACACCCAAGGATGTCGAGCGCGTGCGTGAGCAAGGTCCGGTTGAATAAAAGACAACTTAAATGCGATTATTCACTGTTTCTTTTTTGATATTATTTCTGGGATTATCTCTTTCGGTTGATGCACAGCCGGAGGGGATGGTCTCTATTGAAGAGGGAACGTACATGCCATTTTATAGCTCATCGGGTGATAGCGTGGAAGTGCAATCTTTTTATTTGGATACCCATCTGGTAACGAATGCTGAATTTCTGGAATTCGTCAGGGAAAAAGAAAAATGGCGACGGTCCGAGGTTAAAAGTGTGTTTGCGGATGAAGATTATCTTCGCCACTGGAAGGGCGCATTAGAATTGGGAGATATCAATCCCAATGCACCCGTGACGAATGTGACCTGGTTCGCGGCCCGTGCCTATGCTAAATGGAAGGGGAAGCGGCTGCCTACGCTGGATGAGTGGGAGTATGTGGCTTCAGCCAGCGCAACCAAGCCATTGGCCAGTCGAGATGAGGACTTTGTACAAAAAATTCTGAATTGGTACAGCCGACCCAATCCCAAAACAATGCCTCCGGTAGGACAGGAAGTCCCGAACTATCACGGAGTATATGATATGCATGGATTGGCCTGGGAGTGGGTTCAGGATTTTAATACGGTCTTTATTACCGGTGAGTCGCGTTCCGACCAGGGAGAGCTTAAACAGTTTTATTGTGCTGCAGGGAGTTCGGCAGCCGCGGATTCGGATAAAGGTAATTACGCCGCTTTTTTGCGCTATGCATTTCGGGGAAGCCTCGAGGCCGACTTTTCAGTAGGGAACCTGGGATTTCGCTGTGCCAAGGATAAAGAATAAATATATGATTATGAGATTTTCTGTTGTAGCAATACTGGTATTTATGATAATTGGTTGTTCAGGGAATGGGAAGGAAGCTGATAAATCTTCCCAAGCGAATGCATCCGCAAGTAATCATAATGTCCATTCAAATATGCAGATGGATGCGGCGGAGCCTTCGGAAGAATCTATTTATAATGTCAACAGTACGTGGAAAAATCGTCATGGTGAGGAATTGCAGCTAAATAAGCTACGCGGAAAGGTGCAGGTGGTAGCAATGGTTTATACGCATTGTGAGCACGCCTGTCCCCGTATTTTGGCCGATATGCAACGTGTTAAAGATAACCTGGGAAACGAGGTCGCAGCGCAAACGCACTTTACGATTATTTCTATTGACCCGGAGCGGGACACGCCGGATCGCCTGAAAATTTTTGCCAATGAGAACAATTTATCCGAAGAAAAGTGGACCCTGCTTAACGGTGGCAATGGCGATGTGTTGGAAATTGCAGCACTTCTGGGCGTAAAGTATAAACGCGTGAGCGATACGGATTTTACGCACTCCAACATGATTACGGTGCTAAACAAAGAAGGAGAGGTTGTTCATCAGCGAAAGAAGCTGGAGGATAGCCAAAGTGATATAAACGAAGCTATTGAGAAAGCAGCTTCAAGCTGAGAAAATAAAACCCTGACAGGGCTTGGTACCCTATCAGGGGATTTAATAGAATTGAATTAGATTTAGGGCATATCGTTACCACGCGGCACGAACGCCTGAATATCAGTAATTTCGCGTCCTAAAATAAGGCCATGAATATCGTAGGTGCCTTCGTAGGTGTTTACGGATTCAAGGTTCATCACGTGATGAATTACCCGGTATTCTCCGGTAATACCGTTAGCACCGTGCATATCGCGGGCAATACGTGCAATCTCCAAAGCGGTTCCACAGTTATTTCGTTTTGCCAGTGATACCATCGAGTGATGAGAACGTCCCTCATCTTTAAGCTTGCCCAGTCGCCATGCAAGCAATTGCATTTTCGTGATATCCGTCAGCATATTGGCCAACTTGGTTTGGGGCAGCTGGTTGGCTCCAATGGGATACCCAAACTGCTTGCGGTCGAGAACATATTCACGCGCTTTCTGGTAGCAGAATTCCGCAGCGCCCACCGTACCCCAAGCAATGCCGTATCGCGCAGAATTCAGACAAGTAAACGGCCCTTTGAGCCCGCGGATATCGGGAAACGCATTTTCATCAGGGACAAAGACATCTTCAAAAACCATTTCGCCCGTTTCAGAAGCGCGGAGTGACATTTTGTGTTTGGTAGATGGCGCACTGTATCCATCCATATCCTTGGTTACAATAAACCCGCGTATCTCTCCCTCGTCGTCCTTGTTTTCTTTTGCCTTTGCCCAGACGATACCTACATCAGCAATGGGAGAATTCGTTATCCACATTTTGGCTCCGTTCAGGATCCAGCCGCCATCAGTTTTTACAGCAGTGGTAGACATCGAGCCGGGATCAGAACCGTGATCGGGTTCGGTAAGTCCAAAGCAGCCGATGAGTTCGCCGGTGGCCAGTTTTGGCAAAAATCGCTCTTTTTGCTCATCCGTACCAAACTCAAAGATGGGCAGCATCACCAGCGACGACTGCACCGACATAAACGAGCGATAGCCCGAATCTACGCGCTCTACTTCCCGGGCAATGAGTCCATAAGCCGTTTGGCTGGCATCAACTCCTCCAAATTCCGGTGGAAGGTAGGAGCCGAGAAGCCCCAGATCGCCCATTTCGGTGGCGATATCCTTATCGAAATACTCTTCCTGATTTCCCTTAAGTGCACGCGGTTCTAATTTGCTCTGGGCATAATCACGAGCTGTTTCCATGATCATGCGATCATCTTCGGGGAGCTCGGATTCAAACTGAAAGGGGTCATCAATGTTAAAG
This sequence comes from Fodinibius sp. GM21, assembly GCF_058386955.1. Classification (NCBI taxonomy): domain Bacteria; kingdom Pseudomonadati; phylum Balneolota; class Balneolia; order Balneolales; family Balneolaceae; genus Fodinibius; species Fodinibius sp. GM21. The sequence continues at coordinate 380,017 of NZ_JBYEIQ010000004.1, forward strand.
CTGTTACTGGCCATGAGGTAATAATTGTTGGTGATATTTTCTTTTATCGAAAGTAAGCGATATGGTTGAAAGTTTCAGGTTTCAAGTTGAAGATTTTAAACATTCAACCTCCAACTTGTTTACTTTCAACAGTAATTATCCCCAGAATTCTTTTTTGAGTTCACGGGCAATTATCATCCGTTGCACCTCCGAGGTTCCTTCTCCGATGGTCATCAGCTTGGCATCACGCATGAAGCGCTCCACGTGATATTCCTTGATGTAGCCGTAGCCGCCGTGAATTTGCACGGCCTCATCTGCTGCTCTCACCGCTAATTCCGAGGCAAATAATTTAGCCATGGACACTTCCTTGGTGAAGGGCTTACCTTGATCTTTTAACCAGGCCGCGCGGTGGACCAGCATACGAGCGGCATCCACTTCAGTAGCCATGTTGGCTATTTTGGTTTCAATAGCCTGGAAATCGCCAATGGGTGAGCCAAACTGTTTGCGTTCGCCCGAATATTTCAGGGATTCTTCAAGGGCTCCGCGAGCAATACCTACGGATAGAGCACCAATGCCAATACGTCCGCCGTCGAGCACTTTCATCGTATCTACAAAGCCGCGGCCCAGTTCACCGAGCAGGTTTTCTGCGGGCACCTCCACATCCTCAAAGATGACTTCGGTTGTATCGCTGGAATTCATTCCAAGTTTTTCCATTTTTCCGCCGGATTCAACGCCATCCCATTCGCCTTCAACAATAAATGCGCTAATTCCCTTCGTTCCTTTATCGGGATCTGTTTTAGCCAAAACTACATATATATCCCCCACCGAACCCTGTGTGATAAAAATCTTGGTACCGTTGAGAATGTATTTATCGCCTTTTTTGATGGCCGTCGTTTTCATTCCCGAAGCATCACTGCCCGATCCGGGTTCCGTCAGACACCAGGCACCTAACTTTTCACCTTTAGCAAGGGGCGTCAAATACTTTTCTTTTTGGGATTTGTTGGCTGCCAGAGCAATATGTCCCGATGCCAGTGAGGTATGCGAGGCTACCGTTAAAGCCAGAGAAGCATCCCATCGGGCAATCTCTTCAATGGCCAGACAAAAGCTGACGTGTCCCACTCCACCGCCACCGTATTTTTCGGGATGAACCATCCCCATAAATCCCTGTTCGGCTAATTGTTTAACAAGGTCGTGTGGAAATTCTTTGCTGGCGTCGCGCTCTTTTACGCCTGGTTTAACATGTCGCTCGACAAAATCCTTAATACTGTCTCTGATGAGTTGTTGTTCTTCAGAAAGTTCAAAACTAAGCTCAGTAGGTCCTTTTAATACGTCAGTACTCATAAGATGGAATTAATGAATAAGGTTGGAATTTTTCTCTCTATTAAAATAGAAAAATTTTGATAAACCGTTTTTATAAAAAGCAGAAACTGTAGGCGGTGTATTTTACTACTAAGATGAATTGATATGCATTAAATATTTGGGTGGTAAGTATAATGAAAACATCAATTTATGAATTCGTTTATCGGAACAAATAAGCAAGAGTTATAGTAAAATTGAGTGAAAGTTGACTGATCAAGGTTAGCATAAATTTCATTAAGAAAATCGTGAGGACGTTATGTTTAAACACAAGACTCTTTTGTCAGCGCTAATTCTAATAATAGGTTTAGCGATGTTTTCAACTGAGGCTATTGCTCAAGAGCAATCACAAGCAAGTTTATCCGGAAAGGTTGTTGATGCATATACGCAGGATGCTATCTCCGGTGTGCAAATTATGTTAGAAGGGTTAAATATGGAAACGAGATCTGATGCAGATGGTTCTTTTTCGTTTGATTCAGTTGAACCCGGATCATATACCCTTAAAGCCTCTTCGGAAGGATATGAAGACTGGGAAAAGGATATTACTGTAAGTGAAAACGGAGACTCTATAAAAATAGAGCTGAAACCTGCTGGAGATTAATAATCCCGAATAAAGTTTAAATAAAAAGGCCTTCCGAATACCAGAAGGCCTTTTTTATTAAGGTGACTTACCTAATTCGTTACGTCGCAGCAAATAGCAAGGTGCAGTCTGTAAATATCAATGCTGCACTATGCGTTGTGAATACAAAATCTACCCGAAATTCCAGGTAACACCGCGACCAATCTCCGGATCTGGGTAATTCCAGTCTACAGCGCCTTGATCACAGGCATACATGCACGTACCGCATTCGATGCAGTCTTCGACCTGAAAGTGCACCTGGCCGTCTTCATCCATGGTATAGCAGTTGGCCGGACAAACATAAGTGGTACATTTATGCGGACAGGTTGAGTTACAGATATCCGTATCTACCTCAATATGGGGCTTAATATCTGATTTTGCCTGGTTGCGATAGCTAACCAGTCCCAGTCGTTCTGTAAGATCCATTAATTTCATAATGCGAAAAATAAAAACTTAACATTTTAAACACCGTGTCATTCTGAACTCGTTTCAGAATCTATAAAATATTTAGATTCAGATCCTGAAATAAATTCAGGATGACACATAGTTATATTTCAAATCCTATAACGATTTAGCGCCTTTAAATCCGATTTTCATAAGCTCCCAATACGAAGAATGCTTTTTGATGGATTCACTCATTAGCTTCCGCGATTTCTTCGTCGGTTCGTTGTCAATAGTAAAGAACTTGCGTCCGAAGTCACAAATCAGGTTTGGTACATCCTGGTACATCGTTGGGTTGTGCAGCATGTGAACGGCATCCTGGAAGCTATTGATGTCCTTCATGACATAGCTTTCCGCAAGCGCCTGCTTGTACTCCTTGAGCGTATTGCTCGTGAAGTCATCACGCTCTTTTGCTTTAATAATTGTTTCTGCTCCCAGAATCCCCGATCGCATCGCATAATCCATACCCTGGATCGCTTTTCCGGCATTCATGAGTAAGTTCGCCGCTTCGCCACAGAGCAGTACGCCATCTTTATAGAGTTCTTTCGGCATCACGCGCTTGTCGCCAGACGAAACCACGTGCGCCGAATATTCAACGACTTCCCCGCCTTGAATCGTATCTTGAATTACGGGGTGGTCTTTAAAGGTATTCAACAAATCATGTGGACTTTTTTCTTTTTCGCGCATATCCTTGATGCCAGCCACCAAACCCAGAGAAATGGTATCACGGTTGGTGTAGAGAAAGCCACCGCCCTCGACGCCGTCGGTGGCAAAGCCGACAAACTCATTCGACATGCCGCTGAGTCCATTCAACTGAAAGCGATCTTCCAGTACTTTCTGGTCGTAGCGGATGACCTCCTTAATGCCGGTCAGCATGTGATCGGCGGGCACATAATCATCCTGCAAGCCCACCTGGCGCGTAAGTAAATTATTGACGCCCTCCGAAATGATGACGCTGTCGGCATGAAACTCTTCATCGCCTGTGCGGATGCCCACCGCTTTATCATCTTCCATCAGGATTTCATCCACCTTGATATTGGTGGCGATGAACGATTCCATGGCATAGTCGCTTTCATCGATAGCATCCTGAACTTTTCCGGCCAGCCAGCGGTCAAACTTGGAGCGCAGGACCACCACACCGGAGTAGGGCGTTTCATTGAAGTGAGATGACTTAAAATCAATCGAAAAAGTTGACTGATCATCCATGAAGGTAAGCCGCCGGTGGTTGATAAACCGCTCCCAGCCGCCGTCTTCCTCCTCCCAGTAATTGGGGACGAGCTTGGCCAGATCACTGCCCCATAATACACCGCCGGAGACATTTTTAGATCCGGCAAATTCGCCTTTTTCGATGAGTAGAAATTTCATGTTGTTGCGTGCCAGCGTCATGGCTGCTGCGAGACCGGCAATTCCCGCCCCAACAATAATACAGTCAAACTTTTCGTCCATCATAATAAATATTGAATAATTAATTTTGAATGTTGATTTGCTTTGTTCATCGACAATTCAACATTTAAAACTTGAAATTTCTATCCTTTGATCTTTTTCAGTTCTTCAATAAAAGGTGGTAACACCTTGTAGAGGTCGCCGACAATTCCGTAATCGGCAATATCGAAAATAGGGGCATCGGGATCTTTATTAATAGCAACAATGACCTTACTGTTTGCCATACCTGCAACGTGCTGTATCGCTCCCGAAATTCCGACCGCAATATAAAGTTGTGGCGAAACGACTTTTCCGGTTTGACCGATTTGCAGGCTTGGATCCATGATTCCTGCTTCGGTGAGAGCACGTGAAGCACCAAGTGCAGCGTTTAGTACCGAGGCTAACTCCTCAATCAATTCCTGTCCTTCATCATCTTTGGCACCGCGACCGGCAGCAATAATTGTTTCTGCTTCGGAGAGATCGATTTTGTCACCGGAAGCACCAATAATTTCTCGCAGTGTAGCTTTGAGCTCGTCCTCATCAAAGCTAAAATCGATATCAACAACTTCAGCTTCGGTTGGAGATTCATTCAGGTCGTAAGAGCCCGACCGCACAGAGACCAGAATGTTATCACCGGAGGCTTTATTGTCTGAAAGAATTTTTGCCGCCATTACCGGACGGGTAGCTTCAATTCCATCGTCGGTCAATTCGAATTCAGAAACATCCGAGAGAACAGCCGCATCTTGATTGGCCGCGAGAGCGCCCAGAATATCTTTGGTGCCTTCTGTTGATCCAAAGCCGAAAATAAAGGGATCGGCTTCATCCATTACCTTCGAAAGTGCCTTAAGGAGTGGAGTGTTTTTGTGGTTCTCAAAAATGGGATCTTCTATCGTGTAAATAGTAGACGCACCATATTTTTGAACTTCTTCAACGTAATCAGAAGCATTGGGATCAACAATAACTGCCTCGGAAGAGTGTCCGTTAGCCTCAGCCAGTTGAGTCATCCGAGATAATACTTCCAGCGATGCCCGTTTAATTTTTCCGTCACTTACTGCGATGTGGGTTAGTAGTGTACTCATTGTTTTAAGGAATATTTTTAACTATTGAATTTCATTACTTTTAGCCATTGTGATTAGAAGGGCAGACGGAAATTATGAGATGAATTTGCCTTTTTACGTCTGCCAGCTCACTTACTTAAATCACGTTTTCTTCTTCATCGAGCAGTTTAGCTACTTTCTGCGCCAGCTCTTCAGGTTCTCCTTCAAACTTTTGCCCCGGTTCGCGTTCCGGTTTTTCCATGTAACCGGTTACTTTGGTTTTCGCAGAAAGGGCCGATTCATCAACGTTCATATCCGAAAGGGCAATGGTTTCCATCGGCTTGCGCTTCGACTGCATAATACCTTTTAGGCTGGGGATCCGCGGCTCATTCATATCATTTGAGCAGGTTACCAGACAGGGCTGGGGAAGTCCAATGATTTCCTGTCCCGAATCGCCCTGACGTTTTACCACCAGTTCATCGTCCTCCATAGAAAGTCCAACAGCGTTGGTGGCATAGGGCAGATCAAGGTGTTGAGCCAGCATGCTGCCGGCCAGTCCTGCATCCGTATCTTGTGATTGCTTGCCGCATGAGATTACGTCGTATTCCTTATCTTCAAAAAAGGAGGCCAGAATTTTAGCATATACTGCAGAATCATAATCAACATCATCTTCCGTAGTGATATGGGTAGCCTTATCAGCCCCCATCGCAAGTGCTTTGCGAATGGTTTCTTTTGCTTTCTCGGGGCCAACCAGCACCACTTCCACTTCTCCGCCGTGTTCCTCGGTGAGTACCAGAGCCTCCTCAACGGCCGAAGCGTCATAGGCATTCAGCACCATGCGATCGGTATCTTGAATCAGGTTGCCATCTTTAATTTGGATGGGTGCATCTACATCGGGAACTTGTTTAATACAGACGTAAAATTTCATACGATGAAAATATTTTCGGTTAGAATGGAAAAAGATTGTAACTCATCAGGCTGAGAATATACAAAACCTGAGATTAAATGTTCAGCAGCTCGCCATGTGTATACCGCTATCCATAAAAAAGTGCTTGAAGTCTTAAATAGCAATGATAAAGCGTTAGTTATTGCAACTTTTGATATTCACTGAGATGGCCCTGATCAACATTGGATAATAAGTTATAGGCTTCCAGCCTTACATCAGGTTCGGCATCTTCAAAGATGGATGTTATTTCGCGGTATTTGGCATTAAAAAAGGTATCAAAGAGTAAATCAGATGAAGTCTGTCGTTGTGCTTGCTGAATTTTCTTTAATGCCGACAAAATTTGATCTCGTGCTTGTTCGGGACTATTCAAAAACTGATCAATTCCTTTTCTGTGATATTGATAAAGGGCAGTACGAAATGGCTCAAAGTTGGTTTGCAGAAGATTGGAAAGCAATTGGGTTCTGTTACGTTGGTTGCTGCTGCGCGACCATCCTATTGCGGGGGTTGTTTGTGCAAGGGATACAATATTCTGTGCCTGTTGATAGTATTGTGTACCGCCCAGCTTTTCGAAGGTGTCGAAATCATAACCTAAAACAGTATAAACGTAAAAGTCGAGGAGACTGGTAAGCGGATCAAACTGCAGTTCGTCGTGCAGGAAAGAACGGTTGGGGGTATATTCAAAATTCCATTCCTGATCATTAAACAGGAAAATGGCGGTATTGCGAGTGGTGTTATAAATCGGGCGTTGAGATCGGACAATAATCTGTGCCTCAAAATTGTAATTCTCTACGGATAATAAATTTATCTGCAGAGACATTTTTATGCGCTCATTTTCATTGAAGTTTGTGTTGGTCCACTCATGCTGATTGATGTATGCTTCAATTTGCTGAGGAAGGTTATCAAGATAGTTCAGCGAAGTGCTACTTAATTGACTTCGATCGATGGTAACATTCGCATCAATTTCCTGTGCAAACAATTGCCGGGAACCACTAATTATTAGGAGAATTCCCAATAAAATTCCGGTAAACCAATTTAAAGAGGAAAAATTCATTTTGAATTTATAGATTACTTAAAATCATCAGAGAGTCTATTTATCGTATGATACGAAAGCTATTACATTTACACAGGTATAGAGTCATATTATTTAGTGTTGGGTTGATTTTTATTACGGGAGTTTGCTCATCTGTGCAAGCTCAAGCAGTAATAGGAGCAAGAGAGATAGCCCTCGGACAAGCGACATCGGCTCTACAGGGTACCGATTGGTCTATGTTTGGCAATCCTGCACTGATGTCGGAAGATCAACGATCGGTGTCGTTTTTTGGAGTTCGCTATTTTGGATTTTCGGATATAACAGACATGGCCTTTGCGGGATCTTTCCCAACAAACGTTGGTGTTTTGGGAGTGGGAGCCCATCGCTATGGAGACGACCGTTTTAATGAGAACAGGCTGCGACTGGGATACAAAAATTCTTTTGCCGGATTCCATTTCGGGGCTATTTTCAATTATAGCCACGTTGCGTTTGGGGGTGGGTACGGATCGGCAGGTGCGCTTGGCGTTGATGTGGGATTGGCGGCTCCCATTGTATCTGATTTATGGATTGGAGCCAAGGCCACGAACATTAATCAGCCGGAGTATGGATCAAAGAATAATGAAAAGTTGCCCCGGGAGCTGAGTATCGGCTTGTCATATCAATTGTCCGATATCGCATTGTTTACCAGCGATGTAGTCAAGGATGTGCAGTTTCCTATTTCGTATCGCGGTGGGATAGAGGTAGTAGTTATCAGAAATTTAGTGGTGCGTGCAGGCATTACGGTCGAGTCCCGTACTTTTGCCGGAGGATTTGGGTACAGTGGGGATTTTTGGGCGGTGAATATTGCCGTGCAACGTCATGAAAATAGCGTGCTGGGATATAGTCCTGCCATCGATTTTAAAATTACCTGGTGATGCGCACCGTTACACTGATCATATCGGGTTTTTTTGTTCTCTTGCCGGCAGTCGTGCTGGCACAGCAGCAGGATACTACCCGCTCTGAGGTGCAGGATGATCTTGAAGATGCCATTGAAAACTTTGATCCCGGCGACCCCGAATTTGACAGCGAACAGATGACTCAGTTTCTGCAGGAACTGGCAGAAAATCCCGTCAACATTAACAATGCCAGCGTAAAGACATTGCTTCAGATACCGGGATTAAATCTTAAGCTTGCCCGCGGCATTATCGAATACCGATCCAAGGTAAAACCATTTGAAACCATAGAGGAGTTGGATGAGGTATCGGGCATCGGACGCGTAACGCTGGAGCAGTTGCGACCTTATGTAACGGTGGGGAGCGGACTGGAGTTGGGGAGAACGCTCTATACTAATCCGCGATACTGGACATCCGGAGGTGAGTTTCAGATGTTTTCGCGTTTCCAGCGGGACCTGCAAGAAGGAAGGGGATATCAGCAGCCTCCACAGGAGGGAGGTTATATCGGCAGCCCGATTAAATATTATCAGCGCATGGGATATCAGAGTGATCACTTGTCCATAAATTTGACGCAGGAAAAAGATCCCGGTGAAGAGCTTGTGGGACCCTTGCAATTTGATCATCGCACATGGCATGTGGCGCTTGAAAATAATGGCCATCTACAGATGTTGGTGGGCGGAGATTATAGCCTCGCTTTTGGCCAGGGATTGGTGCTTTGGAGCGGAGCTGCTTTTGGGAAAGGCAGTAATGTAGTAGGAGCGGTGAGTCGCAATGGTCGGGGTATCAAGCCTTATACATCAGCGCAGGAAACAAACTATTATCGCGGTGCGGCTATAACCTACGGCGGGAAGCTTCAATTTACGGGGTTCTTCTCGGACCGAAAGCGAAGTGCAAGCGAAATAAGTTCCGATACTACTCGATTTCCCGGTAGGGATGGATATCATCGCACCGAAAATGAATTTCTTCAGAAAGATAATTTGCAGCAGAGGTTATATGGCGGACATATTCAGTTGGAGCTGCCTTTTGGTATTATTGGGGCTACCGGCTACCAAACGACTTTCGATCAGTATATCGCAGCCAGTAATCAAACCTATGCACAGTACGATTTTGAGGGGACTTCCAATTATGCTTACGGCTTCGATTATACTTTTTTGGCCGGACCTGCGGTCGTTTTTGGTGAGATAGCGCAAAGTGAAAATGGGGGCTATGGCTTGATCGCCGGCGTTGAAAGTAGTCTCGGTGACGATACAGATATAACGGTTGCGTATCGTAAGTATCAGAAAGAATTTCAATCTATTTTGGGGAATGGCTTTGGAGAGGTATCCGGTCAACCCAAAAACGAGGAGGGTATCTATTTGGGGATGCGGCATGTCTTTGGCGAAAAAGTTACGCTAAGTACCTATATCGATCAGTTTCGATTTCCGAGTGCACGTTTTGGCACGAACCAACCTACCCAGGGATTTGACTGGTTGGCTAAGACAGAGATAGATTTGACCGATAATCTTAATTTTTACGTGCAGCTGCGCAGCGAAATTGAGGATGATGAATATGAGATGTTGGATTCTTTTGGTCGAACTCAGCGCAGGCTGGGTACCGCGCAACGCAGCAGTTTTCGTGCGAACTTGGAGTATTGGGTGAACAAGAATGTGCGTCTGCGTACAAGAGGAGAGCTGGTTCGTAGCCGCCATGCCGGAGAAGAATCGGAGCATGGGTATTTGCTGTATCAGGATTTGCGATTGCGAATCAATGATGAGTTCAGTTTGGATACCCGGCTTTCCATGTTCGATACCGAAAGTTTTGCGACACGCGTCTACCAGTTCGAAAATGATCTGCTGTATGTCTTTTCCAGTCAGTCGTTTTTTGACCAGGGACAGCGAATGTATGTGTTATTAAATTACGAACCGTTCGATTATTTGGAGCTTTGGGCCAAATTCGGTATTACCGTGTATGAAGATACACAGGTTATTGGTAGTGGATTAAACCAGATTGAAGGAGACCATCGCAGCGAGATCGGCCTGCAGGCACGCGTGCGGTTTTAGGGAAACTTTAAATTGTAATAGCATATCCACAGAGTTCTTCTATCTTATATAGGATTATTTATTTTAGAAATTGACTATAGCGTTCATGAGTGTTGACATAATTATCATATTAGTGGTGCTGGTGCTTACCTTTGTGGCACTGGCGATCGATTTATGGAGTCCCGATGCTGTATTACTGACCGGGCTGGCCATTGTTACCGTCAGTGGGGTATTAAGTTTGGAGGATGCTTTTCTGGGATTTGGCAATACAACGCTGCTGGCGTTGGGAAGTTTATACGTAATTGGGGCTGCATTGCGTGAAAGTGGAGCACTGGACAGGGCCAGTAATTTTATTTTGGGTCAGGAAACCAGAAGTGTGCAACGAATTCTGTTGCGATTGTGTCCCAGTGTCTCGGTTTACTCTGCCTTTCTTAATAACACGCCTATTGTAGCGATGGGGATTCCGGCGATACGGAGTTGGGCAAAGAAATATCATATCCCTGTATCAAAACTTTTGATACCTCTTTCTTATGCAGCTATTCTGGGTGGACTTTGTACCTTGATTGGGACAAGTACTAACCTGATTACGCATGGTTTATTGGAGAGTCATGGTTTTAGAGGATTTTCATTTTTTGAATTGGCTTGGGTAGGCGTCCCCTGTGCCATTGTTGGGTTAGTATATTTGGTCGTTGTTTCACCAAAGCTTACTCCTGCACGGCGTGATATCCGTTACGAGGAAGAGCAGAACAGGAAGCTGCTGGTTGAGCTGGAAATTGCAGAGGGGGCGAATGTTGTAGATAAAACGGTTTCGGAAGCGGGATTGTCAACGATTTCAGGATTTTATCTGTCCCGAATAAATCGAAACGAACAAGAAATTGCTCCGGTCCCGGATGAAGAAAAGCTGCGTGCCGGAGACCATCTTTTTTATGCTGCAAAAGGGGGCATCGCAGCAAAAACCCCCGAGCTTGAAGGGTACCCGGGATTGAAGTTGGCCTATCAGCCACCACGAACGATTCGGCGAAATGAGAGAGATCGTGAGCTGCACCAGGTGGTGGTAAAAGAAGGATCCCGCTTAGTAGGAGCAACTGTCGGTGAAGCCCAATTGCTGGAACGTTTCGGAGCTGCTGTTACAGGTGTTCGCAGGCGGGGAAAACGAATTGATCAACCATTGGGAAAATTTGTCTTACATCCGGGTGATGTTCTCTTACTGGATACCGGACGCGGTTTTCGTGGAGCACATGAAGACACCGAAGACTTTTTCTTGACCAGTGAGGCTGGAGGTGAAGCTCCCGGAGATCCTGAAGCAATAATGGAGGAGCGACCGGGCGGTAAAGATTTATATGTGTCGGTAGCAGTATTGTTTGGGGTTATTGGTTTGGTTGCGGGAGGAGTGCTTCATATAGGTTTGGCTGGTATTTTGGGTGTGGCTGTACTGTTGGCTTTTAACGTGATTGAAGCCGGAGAAGCCCGAAAGTCAGTAGACTGGACCGTTTTAATTGTGATTGGTGCAGCATTGGGATTGGGGAAAGCGATGGAAGTGAGTGGAGCAGCCGTAATTATTGGAGAAAGCATGGTTGAGCTGACCAGTGCCTATGGACCCCGAGCAACTCTGGCAGGAGTTGTTATTATTACAGTAATTTTAACGGAGTTTATTACAAATAACGGTGCTGTAGCATTGATGTTTCCCATCGCTTTATCTGTTGCAGAAACACAAGGTATTGAAGCGCGGGGATTAGTTATTGGGATAACGTTGGCTGCTTCTATGTCGCTAATAACGCCTATCGGCTATCAAACAAATTTGATGGTGTATGGCCCGGGTAATTATAAATTTACCGATTTTTTTAAAGTTGGATTTCCCCTCCAAATTGCCTTGTGGTCGGTTCTCATCATTTTGATTCCGTATGTTTGGCCGATGTAGAAGATAAGAATTGTTGATGGTTTTGGTTTAAGGTTGAATGTTACAAATTGAAGGTTGTACCTGATTAGGTGAATAAAGTGATTAGGTTATTGAGTGACTGAGTTGCAAAGTGACAAAGCAACAAAGTTTTAAGCTACACTCTCTGGTTATGTTAAATTTGAAAACAGGGCATAATTGGTTTTCTTTGTGCCTCAAATAATTCTCGTAACAAGAGCGTCGCATTTATGACCCTGGCCGGCTGGATGGTAATAGCCATAATTTTACTATGTCTTGCCTTGCTGATAACAACCCGGTTGTCGGTTGATGTCGTATTTATCGGTGGGTTGACCGTACTGATCGTAAGCCAGGTGGTACCGCCCGAGGAAGCGCTTGTCGGATTTGCAAATCAGGGGATGCTGACGGTAGCTGCGCTGTATGTAGTGGCTGCCGGCATGAAAGAGACCGGAGCCATTCAGTTTGTCGTTAATTCGATTATAGGTAAAGCCAAAAGCATCAGAAGAGCACAGGTTCGCATTATGGCACCGGTGATGGTGGTCAGTGCTTTTCTAAACAACACGCCGGTGGTGGCGTCATTTATTCCCGCCTTGGAGGATTGGGGACGCAAAAATCAAATAGCCGCATCAAAAATATTAATTCCCCTGAGTTATGCCGCTATTTTGGGCGGAACCTGTACGCTCATTGGTACCAGTACCAACCTTATTGTGAATGGGTTGCTTATTGATGAGGCCTCTACGGATACCATTGGAATTTTTGAGCCGGGACTAATAGGCGTACCGGCTGCTATCGTTGGTTTTATCTACTTAACTGTGTTTGCGAAAAAACTGTTGCCCGACCGGGGATCCGGATTTGATACCTTTAAAGATCCCCGCGAATATACGATAGAAATGATTGTGGAGGACGAAAGTCCGCTGCCGGGAAAAACGGTCGAAGAGGCGGGGTTGCGTCATCTTCCTGGATTATATCTGGTGGAGATCTATCGTCAAGATCATATTATTGCCGCGGTTGATCCGGAGCAGAAGCTCAAAGGCGGGGACCGTCTCATATTTACCGGCGTTGTAGATTCCATCGTAGACCTGCAGCAGATTAAGGGATTGAAGCCGGCCACCGATCAGATTTTTAAACTGAATTCCTCTCGCCGCGAGCGACTCTTGATTGAGGCCGTGATATCGCCCTCTCATCCTGTTAACGGGACAACTATTAAAGAAGGGCGTTTTCGTAATGTTTATGATGCCGTGGTGTTAGCCGTCTCCCGAAATGGGGAACGTATCAAAGAAAAAGTGGGGGACATTCGTTTGAAAACAGGGGATACACTCTTGTTGGAAGCTCACCCAAACTTTCTGGAACAGTACAGAAATTCCAGTGATTACTATTTAACAAGTGCTATCAGTGATTCAAGTCCGCCCAATTATGAAAAATCGGGCACTGCCTGGGGCGTGCTGGGCATCATGATATCCACCGTTGCCTTGGGGTGGCTTTCTATGTTTCAAGCCTCATTTTTAGCGGGGGGACTCATGGTGGGAACGGGATGTGTTCGAGCTGCCACTGCCAAAGATTACATCGACTGGACGGTACTGTTGGTCATTGCGGCCAGTCTGGGTATTGGGAGTGCGCTACAGTATACCGGCGGAGCTACGGTCCTGGCCGAAGGATTTTTAGGTTATACGGATGGCAGCCCGTACCTGGCATTGGCGGGCGTATATTTAGCAACGTGGCTGTTAACCGAAATGGTGACAAATAATGCCGCTGCGGTGCTTGTATTTCCTATCGCGATTTCGCTGGCGGCCTCGTTTGGAGTGAACTATATGCCGTTTGTGATGACCATTATTATGGCAGCTTCGGCCAGTTTTTCAACGCCTATTGGTTATCAGACCAATCTGATGGTGTATGGCCCGGGTGGATATAAATTTACCGATTTCACTAAAATAGGGCTGCCTTTGAATTTGATCATTGCGGTAATTACAATACTTTTGGTGCCACAAATATGGCCGTTTTAGATTAGAGAGTGGAAAGTTAGATGTTAAAGGTTGAATGTTGGGTGTTGAAGGTTAGGTCCTAAAACTAAAATAGTTTAAAGGGAGTTGTACTCCCACAATATTGTTCAAAATTATGCTTAAAGAAATTATTGGAATAGCGAAAGAAGCAGGAGAGGCGATGCTCGAAATTTATCACGAAGCACAGGATGTGGAGATTACCCGTAAGGATGATGACTCGCCACTTACCAAGGCTGATTTGGCTTCGCATCATGTTATTGTTGATGCCCTCAAAGAATTGGACCCTGATACACCCGTAATTTCGGAAGAGTCGGGAATTCCTGATTACGAAGAGCGGAAAGAATGGTCCAGGTTCTGGATTGTTGATCCGCTCGATGGAACCAAGGAGTTCATCAAAAAGAATGGCGAATTTACGGTTAATATCGCCTTGATTGAGGATGGTCAGCCCATACTGGGCGTGGTGTACGTGCCGGATAAGCGAACGATCTATTATGCTGAAAAGGGTAAGGGATCCTTTAAACAGGTAGGAACCGATGCTCCGGAACGTATTTATTCTACAGCCAGTAATAAAAATGACCCTCTTGTTGTGGTGCAAAGCCGATCGCACGGTTCTGATAAGCTTGTTACTCAGCTGAAGGAGAAAGGACTTACGGTAAAAGAAACAATCCCGGCCGGAAGCTCCATAAAGTTTTGTTTAGTGGCCGAAGGTAAGGCTGATATTTACCCGCGAATGGGGCCCACCATGGAATGGGACGTGGCGGCCGGCGATGCAGTATATCGCTATTCGGCGGGGGAAGGCGTTCATGAATCGCCCTTGACGTACAATAAACCGGACCTTAAGAATGGCAGTTTTTTGATCGGGCTAAAAGAAAATGTTGAATTTTGAGTGTTGAACATTGAGTTGGCAGGAACTGAATTCTGCGACTTAGTCTATAAGGATGAATTGATTTTGAGGTCTTACTATAAGCCTTTGAATTAATTCACCAGTTATGAGAAAGAAAAATATTATTAAATCCAAGAGTTTTAATTTTGCACTCAAGATAATCAGCCTGAATCAAAAACTTGTAAAGAAAAATGAATATGTAATTTCAAGACAGCTGTTGAAGAGTGGAACCAGTATTGGAGCTAATGTTGAGGAAGCTGGAGCGGCTCAATCCAAACGTGATTTTATTGCAAAGATGTCAATTGCATCAAAATAAGCCCGAGAAACGAAATACTGGTTGCGGTTGCTAAAACATAGCGATTTGTTAGATTTTGACACTGACTATTATTTGAATGAAATAAATGAGATCGTCAACATATTAACCGCAATTGTCAAGACTTCGCAAAAGAGCCTAAGATAATTCAACATTCAATACTCAAAATTTAACGTTGATATCTAAAAAGAAGCTAACCTATTTGAACCAATGAAAATTGATTTATGAAAAACAACAAAAGTACCCTCAAACCCACCGTTCTTTGGTTTACCGGGTTGTCGGGATCGGGGAAAAGCACGATATCAGAAAAAGTATATGCGCGACTTAAAGAGCAGGGTTATGAGGTTGAACATTTGGATGGGGATGCCGTACGTGAGGTATTTCCAACGACCGGATTCTCAAAAAAAGAACGTGATGAGCACGTGAAGAGAGTCGGTTTCGTAGCCAGCCTGCTGCAGAAGCACGGCGTATTTGTAGTGGCGTCATTTATTTCCCCCTACCAGGATGCCCGTGATTTTGTCCGCGATAGGTGCCAAGACTTTACTGAGATACATATCTCTACGCCACTGGAAGTGTGTGAAGAACGCGATGTGAAAGGACTGTATGAGAAAGCCAGAAAAGGGGAAATTGATAATTTTACCGGTATCAGCGATCCCTATGAAGAACCGAAAGATCCGGAACTCAGCATCGATACTACACATATAACTCCTGAGGAAGGGGTAGAGCAAGTATTTGAGTATTTGCGTAACGAAGCTAACGGATAACTTATGAATAGTAGTAAATGGCCGAGATTATTATTTCGAAGGTCTCGATAGTCATTGTAAGTAAAAATCCTTATTTTCCTCCGCCATAGTTTTACTCTAAAATGATATTAGCAAATGCATTTATATAAACTAAACCATATCCGACAATTGGAGTCGGAATCTATTCACATCTTCAGAGAGGTGGCAGCCCAATTCGAGAATCCCGTACTGATGTTTTCAGGCGGAAAAGACTCGATAACAATGGCTCGGCTGGCTCAAAAAGCGTTTTGGCCGGGTAACATACCGTTTCCATTCCTACACGTTGATACGGGACACAATTTTGATGAGACTATTGAATTTCGCGATCAGCTGATGGATGATCTGGGCGTAGAGCTTATTGTGGCCCACGTGCAGGATATGATTGATGCCGGAAAGGTAAAAGAAGACAACAGCGCAAATCCGAGTCGCAACAAATTGCAGATTCCCACGCTGTTGCATGCCCTTGAAGAGCACGGTTTTGATGCAGCATTCGGTGGCGCGCGACGCGATGAAGAGAAAGCACGAGCCAAAGAACGTTTCTTCTCCCACCGTGATGAGTTTGGGCAGTGGGATCCCAAAAACCAGCGTCCGGAGCTGTGGAATCTGTATAACGGACGAAAGAACGAAGGCGAACATTTTCGTGTATTTCCATTGAGTAACTGGACCGAGATGGACGTCTGGCAGTATATTGCCGCCGAAGATATCGATATCCCCAGTTTGTATCTTGCCCATACTCGGGACGTGGTTGAGCGAGAAGGGACATATCTGGCGAAATCACAATTTATTACCCTTTCTGAAGAGGAGGAGTACAAAGAAAAGAAAATCCGCTTCCGTACTATTGGGGATATGACGTGCACCGGAGCTTTTGAATCTGATGCCGATACCATTCCACAAATTATCGAAGAAGTGGCCTCTGCCCGTATTACCGAGCGGGGTAATCGTACCGACGACAAAAAAGCCGAAGCCGCCATGGAAGAGCGTAAAAAGCAGGGATATTTTTAGAGGCAGCTAAAAGTGTTAAAGGTTGAAAGTTGAATGCTGCAGGTTAAACGTTATGGCATCGATTGAGAGATTTGAAGATTTAGAGATTTGGCAACTTACAAGAGAACTTGTTAGGGATGTTTATGAGCTGACTCAAAAAAGGAATTTCTTGAAAGATTACGGGCTAAAAGATCAGATAAGACGTTCTTCCGTTTCTGTTATGAATAACATCAGTGAGGGGTTTGAGAGTAGAACAACCAAACGATTCATAAACTATTTGGGACATGCTAAAGGATCCTGCGGAGAAACGAGGTCTGTATCTTATGTAGCTTTAGATTGTGAATATATCACTAAATCAGAATTCCAAATGCTTTATGATCGATGCACGACAATTTCCAGAAAGACACAGAAGTTAATTTCTTATTTAGAAGGGTACGGGTCTAATGATAGGGTTCAGGATGTTGTAGTCAATTATGGAACTTAACCTGCAACCTTCAACATGTAACATACATTCAATTAGTATCAGCTTAATACTGCAGGAGTAATAAACGAATTTAATTTTTAAGACACTGAGTAATCATAATGAGCACTGAAAAAGACGAAGCACAAAAATATTTAGACATGGATCTGCTCCGCTTTACGACGGCGGGCAGTGTGGATGACGGTAAGAGTACCCTGATCGGTCGCTTGCTGTATGATTCCAAATCGATATTTGATGACCAAATGGAAAAAATCGAAGAGTCCAGTCGTAAGAAGGGCGACGAATATACGAATCTGGCGCTGCTGACCGACGGACTTTCGGCCGAGCGCGAGCAGGGCATTACCATCGATGTAGCCTATCGCTATTTCTCCACGCCCAATCGAAAATTTATCATTGCCGATACCCCGGGTCACGTTCAGTATACTCGCAATATGGTAACTGGGGCTTCTACAGCTAACCTGGCGATTATTTTGGTGGATGCCCGAAACGGTGTGATAGAACAGACCTGTCGCCATTCCTTTATTGCATCGCTCTTGGGGATTAAGCACGTGGTGCTTTGTGTTAATAAGATGGATCTGGTGGATTACAGCCAGGAGAGATTCAAGGAAATTCGAGAGGAGTTCAAGACCTTTTCTTCCAAGCTGGATGTGCCCGATATTCATTACATACCCATCAGTGCACTGTATGGAGATAATGTGGTGGATAAATCAGATAACATGCCGTGGTATGGTGGTTCAACGCTGCTTTATACACTTGAGAATGTGCAGGTAGACAGTGACTACAATCACGTTGACAGTCGTTTCCCTGTGCAATGGGTTACACGTCCGCAATCAACGGACTATCCCGATTATCGTGGCTATGCCGGACAAATTGCCGGCGGGGTGTTTAAGCCGGGCGATGAAATTATTGCATTGCCTTCCGGATTCACCAGCACTATTGATCAGATCCAAACCTTCGAGCAGGATGAAGAGGAGGCGTTTTCTCCTATGTCGGTAACGATGACGCTTGAAGATGATATCGATATTTCCCGCGGCGATATGATTGCCAAGCCGGATAACCAACCGGAAGTAGGACAGGATATCGAGATGATGGTTTGCTGGCTGAACAAAGAGCCGCTTGATCCCAATGGAAAGTATGCCATCAAGCATACCACCAAAGAAGCGCGATGCATCGTTAAGGATGTGAAATACAAAGTCAATATTAATACGCTCCACCGCGTGGAAGGGGACAAGGAAATTGGTCTGAATGATATTGGACGGGTCAAGATCCGTACCACCAAGCCGCTGTTTTACGACTCCTATAAGCGCAACCGCAAGACGGGCAGTATTATCCTTATTGACGAGTATACCAACGAGACCGTCGGCGCGGGGATGATACTTTAGGTAGTAACTGAGTTACAGAGTGACATAGTAACAAAGTGTTTTTAGTGAGTGACCGACGATGGTTGGCCGGTGACCGTTCATTTCATTTGGGTTGTCATTTCAAACCATGTCTAAGCTCCGATATTTCGGAACTTCAGAAAGGTGGGTGAAGTGGGAAATCTTTGCTTTCGGTTTTGGATTGTGGGTTGAAAACCGTGAGGCCATCATAGAATAATTCCCCTCCCCGGGGGGCGGGTTTTGCAAAATTCCGGGTGGTTGCTTTTGTATTAGTTGAGAGAGGGTTGTACCCTCGAACGATGCTATAATGGCAACGTACTTCGGGAGTGCAACTCTCTCTTAACAGAGGTATCAGGACAGGGGATTGCGCACTCCGTTCATGACATTTGCTTCGTTCGCTATGACATGCAGTCATTTAATAACTGTCATCGCGAGGATCCCGATATTTCGGGAGACACGGCGATCCCCCCCAACTCAATTAGAAATATTAATGCTATCAGGAGATTGCCACGCTCCGTTCCACTCCGCTCGCAATGACAGGATGGTGGTTGGGCAGCGTTGCTGCGTTCGGGGCAACCAATTGCGATCCTCTTTTGCAGAATTAGGTATATATCAAGAGAGGGGATTCCCTGTCTATGCCTAAGCTTGTATAATTAGGAGTAGCTATACTATTTAGAAGACCCCGCGCAGGCAGAATACGTTCCATTGGTGAGGAACGTTTTTATTAGTCAGAAAATATTTGATCAAAAGCACTTCGAGATGTAAGAAATATCAATTATTTTCTCAGCTAATCGATAAGCACCAAATTATCTGTTCTCCTAATGTTTTTCCTGACAAATAAATTTTTAAAAATACTCCTTCTAACTATAGGAGTGGGTTCATTAATAATTGATACAGCTGAAGCCCAGACTATTGAACCCCGGGTAGGAGAAGGCGATAAGACAACCTATCAGCTCAGTTCGGAGTTATATACTGCTACTGATGGGTCACTGCCATTTTGGTTTTACTCAAATGTGCATGGAAAGGTTGATCCGGCCAGTACCAATTGGCTAAATGAAATCTCCGTGAATCATCATCTTTTGGAAACAGATGCCTTGGCGGTAGATATCGGTGGGGCAGGGATTTTCCGGCTCTCTGAAAATAATGCTGTATTGTTACCAAAGGCGTACCTAACAGCGAATGCATACGGATTACAATTAGATGTTGGTCGATTTTCCCAGCCGATAGGGCTGAATAACCATCATTTGTCTTCTGGATCAATGATGGTCAGTGATAATGCCATGCCTGTTCCCAAAGTTAGTATATCAACGCCCGATTTCATGGGAGTTCCCTTTACAGATAGTCATGTAGAATATAAAGGTATGTTTAGCCACGGTTGGTTTGAAGAAGACCGACATGTGGAAAGTCCTTATCTTCATCAGAAATATTTTTATTTGAAATTAAATATTGGTCCCTGGTCAGGAATTGGCGGAATAGTTCATAATGCCCAGTGGGGTGGTACCGATCCGGACAGGGGCAAGCTGCCACAATCATTCGGGGATTACATCCGATTAATTACCGGACAGGGGGCAGATGAAAGTGGTAATGCTCCGGGCGGAGAGGTATCCAATGTGATAGGCAACTCGGTAGCGGCATATGATTTTGGATTGCAGTACAAGCAAGAGAACTTCACGCTCATGCTCACTAGAATGTTCTACCTGGAGGACAAGGTTTCGACTCGTTTTCGGAGCCCATGGGATGGAGTATGGGGAGCAAACCTCATATTTGAAAATAAGAACAGGGTTCTGAATGCCATTACTTATGAGCATATAAATACGAAAAATCAGGATGCCAAAGATTGGGAGCTGATCGGTCGACGTGATTATTACGATAACTTTGTATATGGAAGCGGTTGGACATACGAAAATCGTACGCTGGGAACCCCGTTAATTCTTTTTAACGGGAATACCATTACCAATAACGTGATTGTTGGGCATCACTTGGCTTTCAAGGGAAGGTTTTTAAGAAATCTAGGCTATAAGGCATTCATAACCTACAGCAGGAATTATGGGGTGCAGAATGACTGGGTAGATAACCCCAGTAGCTCAATTCCCAAAGATGATCCTGGAATAACGCCGCGAGAAAATTTTCGTAAAGATCAGTATTCAGGATTGTTTGCTTTGCGTTATGGAGCGCCGGGCAATAAGTCATTGACCTATAACTTTAAGATAAGTGTGGATTCGGGCGACTTATATAAAGGGGTTGGATTCATGTTTGGGGTACAATGGTCCGGGGCGTTTTAAGATTTACTGCGGTACCTCACTTTTTGTATTTGAATAGCTATCTTTTTAATGGTTTTATCTATCAACCTTTTGAATACGGGGAACATTCGCTTATCTTTTGCCTTTCAAAAATCAAGAGTATTACCGACCAGATAAATTGAGATAAGATATTATTTATGAATATTGCAATTATAGGCACCGGATATGTGGGATTGGTGAGCGGCACCTGTTTCGCCGATTCCGGCAACAACGTCACGTGCGTCGATATTGATGAGCAGAAAGTTCAGCAACTCAAAGATGGGCAGATCCCGATCTATGAGCCGGGTCTGGAGACGATCTTTGCCCGCAGCCAGCGGGAAGGCCGCCTGCACTTTACCACCGATATTTCCGAGGCCGTCCCGCAGGCCGATATCGTCTTTTTGTGCCTGCCGACCCCGCCGGGTGGCGACGGACAGGCCGACCTCAGCGCCGTTATGGCCGTGGCCGAGCAGCTCGGGCCTATCGTCGATAGTTATACGGTGATTGTCAACAAGTCGACCGTACCGGTGGGCACCGGCGATCGCGTGGAAGCCCTGATTGCCGAGCACGTGGATCCCGCCCTATTTGATGTGGTCTCCAACCCGGAGTTTTTGCGGGAGGGCGCGGCCGTCGAAGACTTTAAATACCCCGAACGCGTGGTGATCGGCACCGGCAGCGACCGGGCCGCCGAAACCATGACGATGCTCTACGAGCCGTTTGTCCGCTCCGGGAATCCCATTATCGTGATGGACCGCCGCAGCGCCGAGCTCACCAAGTACGCCGCCAATGCGATGCTGGCCACCAAGATTACGTTCATGAACGAAATTGCCAATATCTGCGAGAAGGTCGGCGCCAATGTCGACAATATCCGCCGCGGGATCGGCACCGACTCACGCATCGGCAAGCGCTTCCTGTTTGCCGGGATCGGCTACGGGGGCAGCTGCTTCCCCAAGGACGTGCAGGCCATCCACCACACGGCCGGCCAGCACGGCTACGACTTTAAGATTGTGGACGCTGTGATGGACGTCAACAACGCCCAGAAGGTCTCCATTGTCAGGAAGATGGAAGACTATTTTGGCACCGACGACTTCCGCGGGATGACCTTCGGGATGTGGGGGCTGTCCTTTAAGCCCGAGACCGACGACATTCGCGAGGCGCCGGCCCTCTATATTGCCGAAGAGCTCGTCAAACGCGGGGCGAGGCTGCTGGCTTACGATCCGGAAGCGATCGGCACCTTCAAGGCCGCGACCAGCCAGGCGGTGTTGGATCATACGACCTTCGTCCACGACCAGAAAGAAGCCCTGGATGACATCGATGCGCTGGTCATCTGCACCGAGTGGAATGAGTTCCGCCGGCCGACCGTGGACAATTTCGCCGACGAGATGAAGGATCCGGTTATTTTTGACGGGCGCAACCTCTACGACCTGGGCCGAGCCGAGCAAGCCGGGATCACCTATATCAGCGTGGGGAGGCCGGTAGTGCAGGCAGAAGAATTGGAACCGGTAAAATGAAATTGACAACCGATGAATGACCACTGACCATCAGACGCTGTCGTCAATAGTCAAAAGACAGGAAACTATGGCTTTTAAATTCGAGAAGTTAGAAATCTGGCAACAGTCATTAAACTATGTTGATGCAGCTTATGAAATAGCAGATTTACTACCCTCCAAAGAGCGTTACGATTTGGCTGACCAATTGCGAAGAGCTTCAACATCTGTTTCTTTAAATATTGCTGAGGGATCTACTGGTCAAACTAACAAACAACAAAGTCGATTTTTAGGAATAGCTTTAAGATCACTTCTTGAAACTGTAGCCTGTATTCACTTAGTCAAAAGAAGAAATTATTGTAAAGAGGAAACAGAAAAGAAACATTTGGCAAAGTTATATAAGGAAGCAAACCATTTAGCTGCACGTATTCAGGCCATGAGAAATTCCTTAAGCGATAGAGTCGGAGAAGAAAAAGTTGACTATTTAATAGATGATGGCTGACAGCCGACGAATGATCACCGACCACTGTTGTCTGTCGTCGATAGTCTATTGTCCCCCAGATTCAAACAAGGCTAATAGTATTTTGATAACTGGCAATGGACGACTGACTACCGATGACAGTGGTCGGTCGACAGTTGTCTTTAAACTAAAAAATGTAAATTAGATTCATATTGTTTTGGAAGATACTATTAAAGATAAAAGCATAAATAAACCAAGAGTCCTTATCACCGGCGGTGCCGGCTTTTTAGGATCCCATCTTTGCGACCGGTATATCAAAGAAGGATATGAAGTAATATGCATGGACAACCTATCAACGGGGAATGCAGATAATATCGGACACCTGATAGGCAACGAGAACTTCTCCTTTGTCAATTATGATGTCACCAACTACATCCATGTGAATGGCGACCTGGATCTGATTCTCCATTTCGCATCCCCGGCCTCTCCCATTGATTATCTGGAGATGCCCATACAGACGCTCAAGGTAGGGTCGCTGGGGACGCATAAAGCACTGGGGCTGGCCAAAGAAAAAGACGCCCGATTTCTGTTGGCCTCCACCAGCGAGGTTTACGGCGATCCGCTGACGCACCCCCAAAGCGAAGATTACTGGGGCAATGTTAACCCGATCGGGGATCGCGGGGTATACGACGAAGCGAAGCGCTTTGCCGAGGCCATGACCATGGCCTACCATCGCTACCATGGCATTGAGACGCGTATTGTCCGAATATTTAATACGTACGGATCCCGGATGCGATTACACGACGGACGTGCACTCCCCACATTCATGCGTCAGGCGTTGAAAGGCAATCCGCTGACGGTCTATGGCGATGGCTCCCAGACGCGTTCTTTTACCTACGTAGACGATCTGGTCGAGGGAATTTACCGGCTTTCACAAAGTGAGTATACCGATCCGGTGAATATTGGCAATCCGCAGGAAGTAAGTATCCTGGAATTTGCCAAAGAGATTATTGAGCTGACAGATTCCGATAGTGAAATTACGTTTGAAAAACTACCCAATGATGATCCCCAGGTACGACAGCCGGATATCAGCCGGGCTAAAGAAGTGCTGGATTGGGAGCCGAGGTATGATCGCAAAGAAGGACTAAAGAAGACACTGGACTATTTTGAGGAAGCAGTGAATGGGGATTAGATAATTGGGTTACAAACTAAGTCACAAAGTGACAAAGTATCAAAGTAACAAAGCAGTAACGTGTAGATAGCTATTAATAAATGTTAGAGGTTCGGTGTTGATTTGTTTTATCTGTGTTGATGAAAGACGGAAGACCGACGACTATGCTGTTATTTCGAACGCAACTATAACCGTAGTGAAAAATCTTTGTTTTCGGTTTCGGATTACGGGTTGAAAAGCGTGAAGCAGGTAGAAAAAAGTTTCCCTTAGAAGGGGTTAGGGGATGCCCAAAACAATTCAACGTTTTATACAAAAGAGTGGGATACCCTAGAAAAAGATCTCATATCGTTGTGAGGGAGTTTTGCTTATGAACAACGTTTGGGTAAAGAATCTGTTTTCTTTTTTGGTCTTAAAAAATAGGACCTAAGAATTGTGAGCGAAGGCCTGAAAATACAAATACTTATTACTACTTCACGGTTTTAGACACTGGGGGGTGGAATCGCGGGAAATTTGAACTTTGAATTGACTAATGATTTAGAGCGGTCCCCGTGATCCTGCTTAAACCAGAGCAAAATTTACGATTCCCTCCAAGACTTTTTTGAATCGTTTTTTGGTCACAAAAAATGAATATACATCACCTCATTGGATCAAGGCCTCGAATTTTCGGGGCGTAGCAACCTGAACACTACAGTGCTTCGGTTACAAAAAAGGAATTACGCATTTTGCATCGTTCCAAAATGGAACATGCCCTTGTGGTTATAAAAGTTATTTTTGTCCGCCTTTTGGCTTGCCCTTGTGGAATCCTCCGAAATTCGGAGGGCCATTTCATGGCATTCCACAGGGCTTGATCCAAAAGGCTTGTGAAAGATCTATAGAAATGTAACTCCTCGGTGCTGATATCATTCATCAACGTTGATTCCGTTTTTGGGCAGCTCCTCGTCAGACAGAATTTCCATGGTTGATCTTGTTGCTTACAAAAGTGTAGAAAAGGAAACTCTGAACTTTTTTAATTCATATTTACGGTTTTTCTACCGTGGGTTAGGGGGGGCATCGCAACGTGTGTTGTTACTGTTTTTCATCGACGAAAAAAGTAACCAAAAAAGTCGCCCTACTACGCTTAAGCTCCGAAAGGGCAGGCCGTCTGAGAATTGCGAACCGTTCCGAACCTCAGGCTGGATAATTTCGATGGTCTATCACATTTATTATTTACTTCTACGTGAAGACCCAGTACGAAATTATCTTTTACGCCCTTGGTTCTCCACCGGCAATTCGTTAGGGCGGGGATAAAAAAGCGGAAAAGTAGAAAACAAATGGTTAAATATTGGTCATTCGGCAGGTTGGATGAGAAACGATAGAAAAGGTCTTGCTGTCCCTTTTTTCTTGATAAAAAAGGGACTAAAAAATCAAGGCGAAGAATTCTGATGCAGCTCCAACCTTTGGGTAAGAGCAATTCAATGGTCCTTTAACTATCGTGCCTGTTACAACATAAGCACCGGTATGAATTGCTCACCTTGCCCGGCAGGTTACCGCTTCAGAATTCTTATGCCCAGATATCCTCCCTCCCAAATGGTGTAAACTTTACGGTTTTTAAACAACCGGCATAATGAATTTTGTGGAATCGACCAAGGCAAGTGATTGTGTTTTTTGTACCGGTTTTTTACTTATTGACTTGCAGACAAAGAACAAGGACCATCAAAAAACACGCCTGCTGCCGGGAGATGACGATTGTAAAATTCTAAGTCTTGATTTTTTGGTTCATTTTGGATCAAGCCCCGTGGAATGCCACGTAATGGCCCTCCGAATTTCGGAGGATTCCACCAGGGCAAGCCAAAATGAACACTACAAACCTTTGTTTACAAAAAATAGATCGTATATTTTCCATCATTAAAAAATCGAATATAGTCTTATGCTGATGAAATTGGAACTTTCAAATCTTGGATCATCATTCATATAACGAGTATAGCAAAAGGTAGAAAAGTACAATATCTATTTTAAAAACAATCCAAATTCTATCTTTTTACAATGTTCACAAATCCTTATACTTAGCTACCTTAAAATCGAGCAGGGATTTATAGACGATTCCACACCTATATTTTCTATAGCTATTTTTAATTTTTAATTGAAAACGCGCTGAGCAACGACGACACACATAACGATAACCCATCCGGATCGGGTAAAAAGCCCCAAAAACGATCCGAAGACTTTCCCCTCCAGGAATACCGCCTCGTGCCCGTAGAAGAATGGGACGAGCGCCAGACTGAAGAAAACAAAATTGATTATCTAGAGCTGGTTAAACAAATCTGGGATAATCGTTTTTTCGTTGCTAAGGTAACAAGTGTTTTTGTTATCATAGGGTTGATGGTAGCATTATTAGCCCCAAAAGAATACCAGACCGGTGCTACCCTATTACCTGAAACACAAAGTACGCAAAGCGGTGCGGCCGGACTGTTAGAGCAATACGGCGGAATGCTTGGAATGAGTGGAGCCGGTTTAAATATAGATCAACAGGGCATGATTCCGCCCACCTTATATCCTCAGATTGTACAGAGTCTGCCCTTTCAGCTGGAATTACTCAATAAAGAAGTGGAATTTGCTGAATTTGATACTACCGCTACGGTTTATACCTTTTTTGATGAAGTGTATACGCCGTCCGTTTTCTCTTATGCCAAAGAATATACTCTAGGATTGCCCGGTAAAATCATAGGATTATTTAAAGGGGAAGAAGAATTTAAGCGTCCGTTGCCCCGTGGCTTCGAGACTGATTCAGTAGTGTCTGTGACCAAGGGACAGATGAGCGTCATTGAAAACATGCAAAAGCGTGTAACGGTGTCACTGAACGAGGAGAACGGGGTAATTAACCTAACGGTAAAAATGCCTGATCCTAATGCCGCGGCGCAGGTGGGAAAAATGAGTATCTCTCTTCTTAGAGAATACATGACGAACTATCGCACTAGAAAGGCCCAGGAAAATCTGAAGTATGCCCGACAGCAACTTCAGGATGTTCGGCAGCGTTTTGAGGAGGCTCAAAATCAACTGGCCGAGTTTCGTGATAGTAATCAGAATTTAGCAACGGCCAAGGCCCAGACCCGCGAAGAGCGCCTGCAGTCGGAATATGACCTAGCGTTTAATGTCTATAATTCTGTGGCACAGCGGGTAGAACAGGCCAAGATGAAGGTGCAAGAGCAGACGCCTATGGTAAGTATTTTGCAGCCAATTCAAGTGCCATTGAAAGATCAGATAAGCGGCCTAAATATTTTGATAGCTTTTATTCTTCTTGGGATCGTAGGTAGTTGTGTTTATGTGCTCTTAAAAGAACCCATGCTTTTAATTTTAAAATTGATAACCGAAAATTAAAGTTTAAATAATTAGCTTATGTTAAATGGGAATGATGTTCTTATAACTGGAGGAACTGGTTCTTTCGGTAAAAAGTTTACAGAAACAATTTTAGAGCGCTATCCGGATGTAAGCCGTTTGGTGATTTATTCACGGGGGGAGATGAAGCAGTTCCGAATGAAGCAACAATTTTCTAAAGATAAGTATCCATCAATGCGATATTTTATTGGAGATGTCAGAGATGGAGAGCGGTTGAAGCGTGCCTGTGAAGGAATTGATGTCATTATTCATGCCGCAGCTATTAAACAGGTTCCTGTTGCGGAGTATAATCCCATGGAAGCGATAAAGACGAATGTTATTGGTGCAGAAAATGTCATTGATGCCGCAATGGACTGTGGTGTAAATAAAGTTGTAGCTCTATCAACAGATAAGGCAGCTGCTCCTATTAATCTTTATGGTGCAACAAAGCTTTGCTCTGATAAACTGTTTATTGCGGCCAATAATATGAAAGGCAAGCGTGATTTATCCTTTAATGTTGTACGATACGGAAATGTGATGGGGTCACGTGGATCGGTAATGCCGTTTTTTATTAAAAAGCGTGAAGAAGGAAGGTTGCCTATTACGGATAAACGAATGACTCGCTTTAATATATCTTTGCAGGACGGCGTTGATTTGGTAATGTATGCAATTAAGAACGGCTGGGGAGGAGAACTATTTGTACCAAAAATTCCCTCATACAAAATTACCGATTTAGCTGAAGCAATAGGACCAAATTGTGATCACCCGGAAGTTGGAATACGACCCGGGGAGAAGATTCATGAAGAGATGATTACGGCCTCGGACTCATTTAATACCGTTGATTTAGGCAAATACTATGCCATTCTACCGCAACAACCTGTTTGGGATAAGGAAGAATACTTGGAGCAGTTTGATGCGGAATATGTGGAGCCGGGCTTCACCTATAATTCCGGCGAAAATGATGAGTGGGAGACGGTGGAATCGCTGCGTAAGAAAATTAAACAATATGTCGACTCTTCTTTTTCTGTACAAGAACAGGTTAGCCAATAAAGCATAATGGGAGAACAAACAATGGGGCCAATACCGTATGGCACCCAACATATTACAGAAGAAGATATTGAAGCCGTTACCACAACATTGACGGCTGATTACCTGACGCAAGGTCCAAAGGTTTCCGAGTTTGAAGAAGCATTTGCTGGTTACATAGGCAGTGACCATGCCGTGGCGGTGTCCAATGGAACGGCGGCCCTGCACTTAGGGGTACTCGCACTGGGCGTCGAGCCCGGTCAGAAAGTGATTACAACTCCCATTACGTTTTCGGCCTCAGCGAACTGCGTGAAATATGCGGGTGGAGAAGTCGATTTTGTAGATATTGATCCGAATACATTTCTGATGGATCTTGATTTGGTTGAAGAAAAGTTAATTAATAGCAATCCGGATGAATATGCGGGCATCATCCCAGTTGACTTTACCGGATTGGCGGTAGATACCGAACGACTAAGAAAGATAGCTGATAAGTATAACCTGTGGATACTTGAAGATGCCTGCCACGCACCCGGCGGAAGTTTTGAAAATAGTAACGGGGAGCGAGTTTTTTGTGGGGATTGCCGCTACGCCGATGCCGCCATTTTTTCGTTCCACCCGGTCAAGCACATTGCGGCCGGTGAGGGGGGGATGATCACCACCAATGATCAAGCTCTCAAAAAAGAGTTAGATACCCTTCGGACCCACGGAATAACCAAGGACCCTGAAGACCTTCAGGAAAATCACGGCGGGTGGTACTATGAAATGCACCAGCTTGGATATAATTATAGGTTGACAGACATCCAGTCGTCGCTTGGATTGTCGCAGCTTCGAAGAGCTGATGAAGGGCTTCAGAGGCGAAGAGAAATTGCTAAGGTTTACGATGAGGCATTTGGCGACGTTACCAGCATCACCCGGCAAAAGGTTTCTCCCGAACAGCGCGACAATCACCATGGATATCATCTCTATGTGATTCAGGTCGAAAACCGAAAAGAGCTGTACGATTATCTGCGCGAACATCAAATCTATAGTCAAATTCACTATATCCCTGTACACACCCTGCCTTATTACCGGCAGTTTGGGTGGGAGAAAGGAGATTTCCCCCATGCGGAAGCGTATTACGAGCAATGCATAAGCCTGCCCATGTACCCGACTCTTACTGAGGAGCAGCAAGACTTTGTGATCACGAAAGTATTAGATGTCGTAGGATGAAGAACCTTGCCATTATACCGGCCCGGGGCGGGAGTAAGCGTATTCCCCGCAAGAATATCAAAGACTTTTTGGGTAGGCCGATTATAGCCTACTCCATTGAAATAGCTTTAGAAAGTGGGCTCTTTGACGAGGTAATGGTGTCAACGGATGATGAGGAAATTGCAGAAGTCGCCAAGAACTATGGGGCCGAAGTACCGTTTATGCGCTCAGAGGAAAACGCGGATGACTATGCGACAACCGTGGAGGTGCTGTTGGAAGTGCTGAAAGAATATGGCAAACGAAATTTGGATTTTGATCAGGTCTGTTGCTTGTACCCGACGGCTCCCTTTGTAACAAAAAAGGATTTACAAAAAGGGTTTGAACTATTGAAAGAGGCCACCTCGTCGTTACCAGTAGTAGCATTTGAATTTCCAGTGCAACGAGCCTTAAAAAAGAATAATGACCAGACCATTCAATATGTGTGGCCGGAGCATGAGCGAACCCGCTCTCAGGATTTAGAGACGTTTTACCATGATGCCGGCCAGTGGTACTGGATTAAAATGGATGAGTTAGTAAAACAGGAAACCCTTGTTACGTCGAACTGTAAAGCTATTGAAAAAAGCAGCATGGCCGTGCAAGATATTGATACGCCCGAAGATTGGCGGATGGCCGAAATGAAATACCAACTAGCTAAATGAATACCCCCGCAGCGTGCTTTCGAGTTGATGGCAGTGACCAAATTGGGCTTGGCCATATATACCGGTGCTTGGCTTTGGCGCAGATGATTGATGATCAGTTTAGAGTTAAGTTTTACGTGAAAGAAATTCCGCCGGCCCTCGGAAAACGAATAGAAACAACGTTTGGCTACGAACTGATCGAACTAGCAAGCGAGGATAACTTTTTGTCAGACATTAAAAACCAATCCGCGCCGCTTGTTGGGGTGTTAGATGGATACGATTTTGACGAGAGCTACCAGCGAACAGTAAAAGAGGCGGGCACTAAAGTGGTATCGGTAGATGATATACACCGGGGCCATTTTGCAAGCGACGCGGTCATTAATCACGCGCCGGGGATACCTCCCGATGCGTATTCGACCGAGCCGTATACGACCCTTTATCTTGGTCCGGATTATGCCCTTTTGCGGGAGGAGTATCTTAAGCTAACGACGGACTTTGAGCCTTGTGAACAATTAGAAACTGCTTTTGTATGTATGGGGGGATCAGATCCACAACATATTACTGAAGATGTGATGGAAGTGCTCGGCCTACAAAAGTCGGTGGCAAAAATTATTGTTGTGACGGGTGCAGGGTATGACAGGCCTGAAAAAATTGCTGAAAATAATGTAAACGATCAGCTTATTATTGAACACCATCATGATATAGCGGATGCGAAAATGGATAAGCTCATGAAAAGTGCGGATTTTGCTATCGTACCGTCCAGTACTATTTTGTATGAGGTTATGGCCGCACGACTGCCGGCGATTACCGGATATTACGTGGAGAACCAAACGAAAATTTATAAAGGGTTTAAGGCCACCGGGGCGGTCATGGGGGTAGGACACCTGTCTAAAGAACACATAAGTAAAGGGCTTTCCGAGCTTACGGTAAGGAAGGCGCGACATATACAGGCAAAGCAGCAAGATGTGATTGATGGGAAGTCCCCAAAACGAATTCGACGAATCTTTAATCAACTAATCGCATGAATATTGTATTGCTGGCATCGGGCGGATTAGGAAGTGATGTGGTCTCGGAGCTGATTGATGAGCTGACAGTGGTTGGTATGGCTACGGATTCGTCCTCAACACAGCTCCGGTCGATGGCTGAAAAACGAGATATCCCCGTATTTAAAGGAAATCCCCGTGGTGGGAAACTCCACGAGTTTCTTGAGGAGTTAGCCGAGCCGGTGGAGCTTATTCTGTCGATAAACTACCTGTACTTACTTGAAAAGGATGTGATTGAGTACCCGCGGCGGTGTTGCTTAAATATACATGGGAGCCTGTTACCCAAATACCGGGGGCGGACCCCGCATGTTTGGGCCATTATTAATAATGAGTCACAGGCCGGCATTACCGTGCACGTGATTGATCAAGGGTGTGACACCGGGCCTATCGTGGCTCAGGAAACAATTACAATATCACCGGAGATGACGGGCGGAGAACTGCTGGAACAATACCGCCATCACTACCCCGACCTTATTCGCGGGGCGTTCCAAAAAATGAGCCGGGGCCCCCTTACGCCCACGCCCCAGGATGAGTCGAAGGCCACGTATTTTGGCAAACGCAGGCCTGCGGATGGGGAAATTAACTGGGCGTGGCAGCGCGAGCGAATACGAAACTGGGTGCGCGCCCAAGCGGACCCATACCCCGGGGCGTTTACGTTTGTGGGCGACCAAAAAGTGATTGTTGACAAGGTCCGCTATTCGACCCAGGGATTCGATTGGGAGACCCCCAATGGCACGGTGCTGGCGGTCTCACCGGAAGTGACCGTCAAAACACCCAATGGGGCCTTGGCGCTCACGGATATTCGCACCGATATTACCGCTGATCAATTTAAAGGAAAACTGTTAGGACCATGAAGATAGCTGATTACAACATAGACGAAGATTCGGATGTATTTGTGATTGCCGAGCTGTCGGCCAATCACAACCAAGAGCTTGACATCGCCAAAGAAACCATTAAGGCTGCGAAACAGGCCGGGGCCGATGCGATTAAGCTGCAGACCTACCGGCCGGACACCATTACCATTGATTGTGAAAACGAACATTTTACCATTAACGATGGGACCCTGTGGGATGGGAAAACACTCTATGAACTGTACGAAGAAGCTTATACCCCGTGGGAATGGCATGAGGAACTATTCGACATAGCACGAGCAGAAGGACTCATATGTTTTTCCTCCCCGTTTGACCACAGTGCGGTAGACCTGCTGGAAGAACTGGATACGCCCGCTTATAAAATCGCCTCTTTTGAAATACAAGATATACCCCTTATTGAATATGCGGCATCGAAGGGGAAGCCGATAATCATGAGTACGGGTATAGCTGAAAAGGAAGATATTGAGTTGGCCGTGCAAACGTGCCGCGAGGCTGGGAATGACCAAATTATACTTCTAAAATGCACCTCCTCATATCCGGCTCCTATTGAATTGGCCAATTTACGAACGATGGTTGATATGAAACAACGATTTGATGTGCAGGTAGGCCTATCAGATCATACTATCGGTAATACGGTACCCATTGTAGCTACCAGCTTGGGAGCAAAGGTGATTGAAAAGCACTTTATTTTGGATAAATCGCTTGGCGGGCCGGACGCGGATTTCTCGTTGGATCCCGAAGAATTTAAGCAGATGGTTGATTCGGTGCGAAAAGCTGAGAAAGCCTTGGGTGAGGTAACCTACGAGATTGATGAACAGGTCAAACCTAATCGCCGATTTGCTCGTTCATTATTTACAGTAAAGGATATTGAGAAAGGAGAAAAGTTAACGAAAAATAACGTCCGATCCATTCGGCCTGGATATGGAATGCATCCTAAGTATTTAGATTCAATTTTAGGAAGAAAAGCAAAAGTTGATATTGAAATGGGTACTCCTATTCGCAATAAATTAATTCAATAAACAAAAAGTGTAAATTAAATAACTAAGTATTATTAGCTTTTATCTAAAAACAGGTAAAATGAATTTAATTGCATTAATGAAAAAATATTACCGTCGTTTTAAATCCTTCTACTACCGCAGAAGAATTCCAAAAGTTGGCGACGGTCCACAAAAGATTTTAGTCATCAATCATTTTTTTGATCAAGATATTGAAGCATTAATTAGAGCTAATGATGGTCGATTCACGTTTTATATTGTTGATCCTGAAAAGTTATTTGCTCCGATAGTTTGGTTATTTCCAGAAAAGATAAGAAAAGCTAGAATACCTTATAATTCTAGCAAAATTCATAAATATCGGAAAAGGTCACGGAAGTGGTCTGAAAAATTATTCGAGTTTTTAAGGGATCAATATGAATTTAAAGCTATTGTCACTCCATCAGATTTATTCTACTGGTTAAGGGAATTTATTAATGTAGTACAAGACAATGATATACCGACCATAGTTATTGATAAAGAAGGAACCATATCACCTTATTATTTTGATAATCATGCAGAGGATATAAAAAGATTATTTCCTTTTATATCGGATCATTTAATTGTATGGTCTAAAAGACAAAAAAAATTTTGGATCAATGCGGGGGTTGATAAATCAAAGATATCAATTCTAGGGCAAGCCAGATCAGATCTATTACACTATTTAGAACCAAAGGAACTTAATCTTTTTAAAAATAGCAGTGCCCCACTCATTTTATTTTTCACTTATGAATTGGATGCATACATACCGAACAGATTTTTTGTGGATGGTAAGTTGAGCTGGGAGGTATTAAGGGAATATTCCCATACGATAATTAAGAAAACTGCGAATAACAACAGAAATATCAATTTTATTGTAAAATGCCATCCTCAACAGTCGGATGTAGAAAATGTTAAACGAGAATTTGCGGGTTATGAAAATGTCAAGGTATTAACCGGTGCCGCATCGTCAAACCAATTACTTAAAAATGCCGATCTAGTGATTGGGTTTCAGACTACGGCATTAATAGAGGCTGTATCTATTGATAAACCAGTGGTTTATACCTTCTTCACTGAAGATGTTGAACAGTTTAAGAATGGAATTCTACCTTTTCATCGATATGATATATTTCACAAGGTTGAGAGCCCGAAAGAGCTTGAGTCTACCATTGAAAAATTTATTAAGTCAGATTTTAATCATGAAATTGATATCGACTCCAAGAATCGCCTACTGGAAGAATATTTGTTAAATCCAGATGGTTCTGTCTCGGAGCGTATTTTGAGATTTCTGGATGATTATATCTCCGGATATGATGAGTGATACTGACCATTCGAAAGAGAAAATTGCACGCAACACATTTATTAATGGTGCCGATTTATTTGTCTCCATACTGGTTAGTTTCTTGGTATTACCCATACTTGTAAGTCGCCTGGGAGACGAGGTATTCGGTATATACAGTTTGCTACTCGTGTTTTCTGTAAATGGATTTCTCTCTTTTCTTGATTTCGGCTTTGAAGGAGCTCTTGTAAAATATTTAGCAGAATGGGATACAAAGAAAAACTATTCAAAATTTGGAGAGTACTTTTGGAATGGGATACTATTTTATAGCACCATTGGATTGATTATAATGGTTTTAATTATTTTGGGTATAAATCTATTGGACCGGCTACCATTTGAAGTGTCGAAAGGACTCCAAGACCTTACTAAAGCTGTTTTCTTTGCTTACTCATTTCAAATGCCGTTACAATTTATGTCACTGGGACTTGGATCCACCTTGAAGTCAGTTCAAAGGTTCGGGGTTCTAAAAGGAATAAATGTTGGGTACCTGGTGGTTAACTTTTTCCTTATTGTTTTTTTCCTGTATGAAAAACAGGATTTATATAATTTCATTTGGTTACAAAATGTATTGTATTTATTCCGATGTGGAATTGAGTTTTACTTTTCGTCTAAGTTATTACCAAGAAATCGGAGATTCACTTTTAAAATAAATTTACAGATTGTGTATGAGATATTTGGCTATGCCAAATATCTTTTTATCAGCAAAATTATCGGTTTCGTATATAATCAAACTGACAAACTGCTTATCAGCTTTTTTCTTCCTGTTGCACAGTTGACTTATTACAGTATTGCTATAAAGGTGCCAAATCTGATGAGTGCTTTGAGTTCCGTGATCAATTCTACTATTACACCCGCAGCCTCAAGCTTCAAGGCCTCCAACAATAAATATCATTTGAAGCAACTTTTTATGAAAGGCACGAGATTTGGTTTTTTGTTGATTCTTCCCTGTGTTATTATTGGAATATTTCTAATTAAACCATTTTTAGGTTTGTGGGTGGGGGATAAATACACACATCTTTATTTTCTGAGTATTATTTTGTTTGGACAGTTTTTCTTTACTCAATTGATTTCAGTGGGTTCAACTATGATTGTGGGTTCGGGAGACGTTAAGCAGTTTATTCCATATTCACTTTTTGGGGCAGTGTCTAATCTGATTATCAGTGTAGTTCTGATGTCTAGTTATGGAATTTTGGGATTGGTTATTGGTACAACCACTTCTTATATGTTATTTTCAATCCCTTATTTGGTGAAACTTCTAAGATTATATGAAATAGATTTAACTAATTTTCTAATAAAGTTAAGAAATCCCACTTATGCTCTGATCTTGCTGGCAGTAGGTTGTTACCTAGTGACACAATTTTTTAACATCCAATCAATTATAGCCTTTGTAACTACTGGCAGTATTATACTTAGTCTGTATTTATCAGCCATCTATTTTATGGTCTTAGAGAAGAAAGAAAAAAAGCTGATTCAAAACTTAATTCTTAATTTAAACCATAAAAGATGATAAATACTCTTTTTATATCCATTTTTGATCATACCAAATTATTTTATTCTATTTTCCAGTCGATGGATAAGGAGAAATTTCGTGATTACTGGATGACTACCAATGAATATTGGAGTAAGTATTTGTTGGACTCTGGCGTTACAGGACAAGATATTTTGGAACTAGTTTATACAGAAGATGATTTCCTCGGTCAGGCAGAGAAGCAAAAAATAAAACAGGAAATTTTAGCGCTTGAGGAGCAAGTCGATCTGAATGTATTCCAAGTTCTGATGATGGATCAGTTTTTAAGACAAAACAAACGGGAAAATATTATTGAATATGTGTTCCTTTTTTATGCTAATATCAAGAAGTTCCTTGTTTCGAAGAATATTGATATAGTTATTGCCGAACCAACCAATTTCAACGAATTATTAACCGCTATGATATGTGAGCAGTTGGATATTCCATTTATTGCTCCAAGAAACATGCGCTACCCTCATAATCGGTTCATTTTTACAGAAGGTTATTTATCTGAAAAAATTGTATCTAAGGGAGGAAAAGAAACACACGATGGTGAGGCAGTACTTGAAAAATTTAAGGAAAAGCAGCAAGCTCCCACCTATTTTGATATCAACAATAAAAAAGAACTTTTAAGTTTTAAAAAGATTAGTAAACATCTTAAAAATAGACTGGAGTTAACTAGAAAGACCAGTAAAGATCATTTGACTCACCATCCGATTGGAAATCGGATCAAACACAATTTAAGAAAAATTGTCAATGTCCAAATTTTAAATAATTTTTTCAGATATGAGAACTTAGATGATGTCAACGGTCGAGTTGCTTATTATCCATTACATGTCCAACCAGAGGCTTCAATTGATGTATTAGGTTCCTATTTTAGTGATCAGCTAAAACTCATAAAGGATATACGAAGGGCACTACCGTTCGACTTTACATTAGTTGTCAAAGAGCATCCAAATGAACTTGGCGTTAAGAAACTTGACTTTTTTAAAGAAATAAAAAAGCTATATGGGGTTAAACTACTCAAGCATTCGGTTTCTTCTTTTTCAATTTTTGACCGTGTTGATTTGGTCTTAACGGTTTCTGGGACATCGGCCTATGAAGCCGGAATGATTGGTATACCTGCAATAACGTTTTCTCCGGTTTACTTTGGAGAATTATCTTCAATTAGAGTATGTAGGGATATTCGAAAATTGAAGGGAATAATCTTATCATTAACTTCCGATTTTAAACGAAATAAAAAGCAAGACGCCGCCTTCATTGAAAATATGCTGAGTAAGTCTTATCCGGCATATTGGATTGATCCCTTTACTGACCAAGGTGTATTAGATAATGCTAATGTAGCTGTGTTGGCATCCGCTTTTGAGCAAACGGTGTTTAACTTGGTTAAAAAATGAAGTGGAATAATCACAAATCATTATGAAAACGATTAAGGACTTTTGGAATACGATTAAACAGGATTATTCAAAGAATAGAGGCCATGTAAAAATAATTTTCATCCTGATTTTCTTCCGATTTGTTCATTTTTTTGCAAAAGAAAAGGGCAGTCTTAAGTGGTATTTAGGGACTCCCTTCATGGCCCTTTACAGATTTATCGTTGAATATGTTCTCTGTGTTGAGCTAAGAGCAGGAACACAAATTGGACCAGGATTAAAAATTGAGCATGGTTATGCTCTAGTCATAAATGATAATTCTGTTATTGGTAGAAATGTTCATCTAAGGCATTGCACTACAATTGGATGTAAAAAAAAGGATGATGGATCGCAAGGGCCAAGTCCTGTAATTGAAGATAATGTTGAAGTTGGAGCAAATACGGTCATATTAGGTGGAATTACAGTAGGAAAAAATTCAAAAATTGGTATAGGAAGTGTAGTTGTAGATGATGTGCCACCTAATAGTGTCGTAGTGGGGAATCCTGCAAAGGTCATTAAAAAAAATCACCTGGAAGCAACTAATACATAATTGAATTTTAAACTGCTACAATTAATGTCTATTCCCAAAAGAGTATTTTAAAATCCATATTTGATTTTTTATGAGCAAAAATAGATCAATTGTCATTATTAATGATTTTGCATACGTCAATGGCGGTGCCGGTGAAGTGGCTATATCTAGTGCTAAAGAGTTAGCATCTAGGGGGTATGATGTGATACTTTTTGCAGCAGTTGGCCCAGTAGATGAGACATTAAGGGAGAGTTCCGTTAATGTAATATGCTTAAATCAAGAAAATATTGTAGAAGATCCAAATCCTCTAAAAGCAGCATTTCGTGGAATTTGGAATAAAAAAGCATTTTTAGAGTTAAAAGACTTATTGAAGTCACTCAATAGTGAACAAACAATAGTACATCTTCACGCTTGGACTAAAGGGTTATCGGCTTCGATTGGTAAGGCTATACAACAAATGGATGTAAAAGCAGTGGTATCACTGCATGAATATTTTCTAGCTTGTCCGAACGGCAGTTTTTTTAACTATCAACAAAACAAAATTTGTAAACTTACTCCGATGTCAAAAGCGTGCGTTAGTTGTCATTGTGATAAACGGAGTTACTTTCACAAAATGTGGCGGGTAGTCAGGCATAAGGTACAATCGGAATATGGGGGGATGCCCTCATTCCTTAATCATTTCATTAAGATTTCTGATTTTAGTTATAACATATTAAAACCATATCTCCCTAATGATGCGACCATCCACAAGGTAAATAACCCCATAAATGTGCCTATGAGAAAATCAATAGATCCGGCTTTAAATGAGAAATTTACACAAGTCGGGAGAATAGATTTTCAGAAGGGGCCCCATTTGTTAGCAAAAGCCGCAGATCAATTAAATGTACCGGCCCAGTTTGTTGGTAATGGCCAGCTAAGAAATATGATTGAGAATCAATTTACAAATGTTCATACAACAGGGTGGGTATCTAAGGATAAGGTTATAGATTACCTTAAAGAGAGCAGGGCTTTGGTATTTCCGTCCCTTTGGTATGAAACACAAGGCTTAGTTGTTTTAGAAGCCGCTTCGGTTGGAGTTCCATCTATTGTACCAGATACAAGTGCGGCAAGTGATATGGTTGATGATGGTGAAACGGGACTTGTTTTTGAAAACGGTAATGTAGACGATTTAATTCGTAAGATTAATTTATTCCAGAATGATCAGTTAGTAGCAGAAATGGGTAATGTTGCATACGAAAGATATTGGAAGGATCCTTTTACTATCGACCGCCATGTTAATGAGCTCGAAGAAGTCTATAATGCTATAGTTCAGTAGTGATTACTGTTATAATAAATACCTTATTCCTTTTCGTTTTTATTGCATATTCGATCTTCTTTTTTCAAAGACTAAGATTTCAGGTTATACCAATATTTTATTTGTATGTGATTCAATTTTGGATGGTATTATCTGTTTATACTTTAGATTTTGGAGGATTTTATATTTATGAATTAAAAATCACCTCGAGTCGAACTTTAGCTACTTCATTCTTGATTGTTGGGAATATAGTTTTTTTTGAAAGTATCCGAAGAGTTCTTGAAAAAAGGGGCTACATAAAAAATATTCTGCCTAGCAGACAGGTAAAAAAGGTAAATTACCGTAAAATTCAGGTGATGAATCTTGTAATTTCAGCAGTAATTATTGCCTATTATTCAGCATTTTTAGTAAGTGGTGTGCCGCTTTTGATTGGTATGGACCGAGCAAGTTTCTCAGAAATTTTAAGTTCTATTCCCATTGTAGGTTTTTTATGGAGAAATTATCTTTTAGTATGTTTTTTTATTGGGTATTCATATTCTTTTCAAAAAATCAGAAATAGTGGGCATTTATTACCTCTTGTCCAAATTACTTTAATTGTTCTTTTTTTGATTATGGGAGGTAATCGGTTTTCAGCTATTTTTAGTGCTCTTACCGCATTCCTGATCAGTCCAGTATTATTTGGATTGTTTAAGGTTAAATCGTTTGATTTAAAGAAAACTATCCGCTGGGGGGCAATGGTTGTCATTTTCTTTTTGGGAACTACCATATTACAGAGTTCTACCTATTCCTATTCTGCTAATATTTTTGGTGACGGGAAACTTCTGGCATACCTTTTTGAAAGAATTTTTATACTACAAGGAGAGATTTGGTGGAAAACCTATCATTCTATAGTAACAGAAGGAGGATATTTAGCTTCTCACTTATGGACTGAAGTAAAAAATCTGTTTGGTTTACCTGTTGAAGGATATACAGGACTAAAATACCTTATGGTAGAAGCTGCCAACGGTAGTTTTATCTATGAAATACTTGAAGGTAATTATATGTATACAGGAGCATTTCCGGCTATTATTCTTGCTACATTTAATTGGTCTTTCTTTTTCTTTGTAATGATTGGCTTGGGAAAAATATTCGGGCATATATTAGTTAAATTTAAAAATTATCTTTTTTCAGATAATCTACTAAAAATATATTTGATATATATTCTTTACTCCACCTATAATTCAATGATCTTAGGGGGGGCATTTGATAATTTTATAATGTCTAGTAATGTCCTACGTGTACTGATGCTTATAGGAATCGCACTCTTGATTTTTCATGAAGAATATAAAAATAAAAAAGACGGATGAGCACAAAAATACTAATGGTTTCTGAGCCAGGAAGTGCTGGTGTAAAAAGGCATGTTTTAGATTTGTTATTCAACTTGGATAGGACTGTATTTGTACCACACTATGTTTATAGTATGGACCGCGCAGATGAATCCTATCAAAAGGAGATAAAAAGGTTGGAAAATGAAAAAAAAATAGATTGTACACAGGTTCCGATGGTTAGAGGTGTGAATCCAGCTTCAGATTACAAATCTATAAAACTTATAAATAATATCGTTAAGAATTTTAATCCTGATATTATTCATGCACACAGTTCAAAAGCTGGTTTTTTAATAAGAATCATGAGAATGTTGGGGCTTATTAAAAATGAAATCAAAGTAATTTTTACTCCAAATGTTTTGTCTGTTTTCAATTCAAAGTTGTTTTTTCCTATTGAAAAATTACTGGGGTATTATACTGACATATTGGTAGCCTCATCGCAAAGTGAGAAAAAACAGCTCAAAAATATGAATTTAGTAGATCAAAAATCTCTTATTTATATATATCTTGCATGTAGAAAAGAGGAAGAATATCCCACACTAAGACCTAGGACTAAGGCCTCATTTACAATATCTGCTTGTGGTCGTATCTGTAAACAAAAAAGAGCTTTACTTTTTTTTCAGGTGGCTGAAAAAGTGGCTAATAAAAGGCATGACGTGCATTTCCAGTGGATCGGAGATTATGGATCTTCTCCAGATAAAGAGGCCAAGAAAGTTCAAAACTTTATTAAAAATCACAACCTAGAAAATACTGAAATTACAGGTTGGGTAACTGACCCAGATCGTGAAATTGCAAAATCCGATTTATTTTGTATGTTTTCACGATATGAGTCTTTTGGATACGTTACAGTAGATTCTATGATGATGGAGGTACCTGTCCTCGCATTACCAGCCATGGGCACTGAAGACCATATTATTGAAGGTAGAACTGGATGGTTTTGTCAGGAGGATCCAGTTTTAATAGCAGATAAAATCATTGAGCTTATGAAAAAGCCAAAAGTTAGGTTAAAAGTAGCTAATGAAGCTAAGAAATTTGTTAAAAATAGATATAATCTCCCTAAAATTATTACAGAACATGAGAATTTGTATCATGAATTGGCAAAACAATAAATATTCCAATGACTTGTATTATGAGTGGTGGTTCTGGTTATGTGGGCTCACATCTTATCGATCATTTAGTATCAGAAGCTGCATATGATTCTATTATCATTTTAGATTTTGTAGAACCTGCCAGAGATTATTCAAATGCATCAACAAAAGTTGAATTCATAGAAAGCGACGTCCGTAACGCCATAGATCCAGAACCATTTAAAGAATTGGGATGTGGCGTAGATACGGTTATTTATAACTTGGCGGCTATTTGCCGTATCCCGGGCTTTCCTAATATCGATTATTTTAGAACAAATATTCGTGGCGCAGAAACGGTTTGTCAACTGGCCGAAGAGCTGAGGTGTAAAAAGATGGTCTTCACCAGTTCAGTATCTCCCTATGGCAAATCAGAAGAACTAAAGACCGAAGAATCGGTACCGCAACCCGAAGATCCGTATGGTAGTTCAAAACTGGTAGCCGAACATATCCACAAGGGTTGGCAGGAAAAAGATCCTGAAAATAGGATGCTTTCTATACTGCGTCCGGGGATTATTTTTGGGAAAGGGGAACAGGCCAATTTTACTCGTTTATACGAATCTCAAAAAAAAGGATTTTTTGTATATCCCGGTCGTAAAGATACGAAAAAAGCATGTGTATATGTAAAGGATGTGGCTCGTGCTTGTTATTATTTTAGTAAAAAAGAAGCAGGACTGCATCTGTACAATCTGGTCTATGAAGAAGCACCTACCATTCAGGAGATTTGTGAAACAGTAGCAGAAGAAACGGATGCCAGAAAACCGCTGCTATTGATCCCTGCTCCAATACTGGTTTTTGTTGCTTATTGTATCATGGTATTAGGGAAAATAATTGGCAAAGACTTTACGGGTATACATCCGGATAGAGTTAAAAAGGTGATGCTTTCTACAAATGTTTCAGGGGAAAAACTAGCTAGGAGCAATTTTAACCTAGCCTATTCATTAGAAGATGGAGTTATAGACTGGTATGATGACTGCAATAGTGAAGGATTAAAGTAACTCGCTCGATATATTAAAAAAAATTAATATATTAACCGAGATTAATTTCAATCGTTATTATTTCTCCCTATATTCTAACCTCAAATTAAATCAAGATAGAATCTATAGATGAAACCGTTACTAACCAAAATTGGTGTTATGGGAAAAAATGCACAGGCAGAAGTGCTGGATGAGGCACTTACTGTTCGAGACAGTATTATCTACGAGAAAGAGACCACAACTTATCAAGAGCAGACGTATACCACAACAGATCGCATCAACTTTGAGCGATTGCAACAGAAAGAATACACCGGCAAGCGGGCTATCGATCTGGTATTATCGTTTATTGGTTGTGTGATATTTGCTTTGGTCTATCCCTTATTTGCACTGGGTATCAAGCTCTCTTCCAAAGGTCCGGTTATATTTAAGCAACAACGCACCGGTCAGAATGGAGAAGAGTTTACCTGCTTTAAGTTTCGTACTATGCACCAACTTAACTTGCGTCGTATTGACGGTAAGCCGGTGGTAACAGAAGAGGGAGATAAGCGCATCTTCTGGTTTGGAAGTATGCTGCGTAAGACCAACCTGGATGAGCTGCCCCAAATTATTAATGTCTTAAAGGGAGATATGAGTCTTATTGGTCCCCGTCCGTACCCGGTGGATGAATGTAAGCACTGGAATAACACCTTTGATGATTTTTACTGCCGTTACGCGGTTAAACCGGGAATCTCTGGGTATGCCCAGGTTGAAGGATTTCGCGGTGGTACGCTGGATGAGGAGCATATGCGTAATAGGCTTGATAAAGATCTGGTGTATGTTGAGAAACAGTCGCTTTGGCTTGATATGGTGATTATTGGGCATACGGTGTTGCAAATGTTGAAACTGGAGACGAATGCGCATTGAGAAAGGCTGAGTATTAAGTAGAAAGTGTTAAGTTTTGTATTAGGCATTTTCGTGAGGCACGCTCTACGAAGCTTTATACGTAGTAGAGAGGTGCCTCTTTTTTTGTGATGAGGTGACTCAGTGTCTAAGGGACAGAGTGACAAAGTTGCAGAGTAACAGAGTTGCAAAGTCTCAAAGTGATTGGTTTGGGAAGTGTTCAATGTTGAATGAAATTCTAAATTCTTATTTCGAACGGAACATAGTGAAGTAAAAAATCTGTGTGTTTTGACGGGCGACAAAGGACTGATAACAGGGAGAGCGGTGATTCGATCCCTGTGGAATCTTCCGAGGATCGCATGATCACTACGTGGTATTCCACGGGTTTGGATCCAAAAGGGCACGAAAAGATCAAGGGCCTACTTCGCCGAAGTATCGGAACTAAGTAGTTTGTGATTAGTTATTGCCCATCGGAAATAAAGTGTCACTATCAAATCCTTTAGTGGTTCAAAAAAAAGGGGGTTTGGGGCGAATCGCGGGAAAATCGAACAAAAAAGCAGTAAATGATCT
Organism: Fodinibius sp. GM21; assembly: GCF_058386955.1. Classification (NCBI taxonomy): domain Bacteria; kingdom Pseudomonadati; phylum Balneolota; class Balneolia; order Balneolales; family Balneolaceae; genus Fodinibius; species Fodinibius sp. GM21. Next base: position 424,084 of record NZ_JBYEIQ010000004.1, read on the forward strand.
AAAGCAATTGGCGTTCTAAGAACTATAAAAAGAACAAAATCTACGATTCCCCCGGTGAGCTTTTTGGTACTTTTTTGCTCATTCAAATAAGTAAGTCCACTCTTAGCTTACAAAATAAGGACACCATTCTGCATCAAGCCCCAATTATGCGGAATCTTTTCAAAAGATATTATTAAACATTTTTTTAGTCAGGAAAAAACGTACCAAAAAAGTGACCAGCTGGAAATTCTGGAACTGCTTCGACCTTTGGGTGGGATAACTCTGATGATTCTTTGGGCATAGAATCTATTTTAAAGAATAGTATCGATATAGAATTATCCTGTTCACCCTTTGGCCACCACACAGAATTCGCTATTCCGGAAGGATTGATCAGCAAAGCGGGCATCGAGTAATTCCGGTCCTATGAGGGAAAGAGGCGGGGTGGGTTTGATTCAGTGGTGATTAGGTGATTAAGGGAGTAAGTTGCTGAGTGACAAGGTTACAAAGAAGCTGAGTGACGGAGGTCGACTGACTGATGACTGTGAATCAAGTTTGTCATTTCTGCCGGAGGGGGGCTGGAGTGGAGAAATCTTTGTTTTGTTGGAATGTCGACGGATGACGGTTTGAAATGTTAAATGTTGAATTTAGAATGATGAATCAGAAATTTCTTGCTCGGATTGTTCGGTCAAGTTGAAGGGCTGTCTAATCACCGAATCACATAATTATCTAATCACTCAGTCACTTAATTACCCGATAACCTAATCACCTAAAAAGAGGTGTATCTTTAGGCGGATATTTCTTACTTTTTGACTCATTTATTTCGGGATTATCAAATGTCAATAAACGAACAGATGGTCATTAAGAAACAGCTACAGCGTACAGCAACCGTATTATTTGTATTTTTATTTATTGTTATTGCCGGTGCAGCCGCACAAGATATTGGGTCTATTGATTTTGAAAACCTCAGATCCAGTGATCTTTCGGACCAACAGGTGCAGCGGCTGTGGGAACGCGCCCAAAGTCAGGGATATACCCTCTCACAGGTGGAACAGATGGCCATGGCCCGGGGCATGTCGCCGTCAGAGGTGAGTAAACTGGTGCGCAGGGTGCGAAATTTGCGCATGCAGAATGGTGGGCAGCAGGGGCAGCGTCAGGCCAATCAGCTACGGTCGGTAACGACTGATACCACCTTTCAGATGCGACCGGATAGCCTCCGCAAAGATACCCTGCGAAACAGAATATTTGGATCTGATCTCTTTCGCAGAGATAAAGTAACGTTCACGCCCTCATTAAATGTCCCCACGCCTGAAAATTACCAGTTGGGACCCGGAGACCAGCTTATTATTGATATCTGGGGGGCGGCTGAGCAGACCTATGAACTGACGGTATCCCCGGAGGGCACCATAACCATTGCGAATTTAGGGCCTATTTATGTAAATGGGTTATCAATTGAAAAGGCCCGGGATCGCATAAAAAGTTCCTTGTCGAAAATATACTCCGGATTAAAAGCGGCCGATGATAAACCGACGGATACGCAGGCCCGTATATCACTGGGAAATGTCCGCAGTATCAATGTGACGGTACTGGGTGAGAGTCGTTTTCCCGGAACCTATACACTGCCGTCCCTTGCTACGGTATTTAATGCACTGTACTCGGCAGGCGGACCTGATTCTACAGGTACGTTTAGGGAGATTGAAGTCATTCGCGGCGATACTATAGCGGCCACCCTTGATATTTACGATTTCCTGGTGTATGGGAACCAGAAAGATAATATCAGGTTGCGCGATCAGGATATCATCAAGATTGATCCCTATATATCACGGGTAGAACTAAACGGCAAGACAAAGCGTACGGGTATTTTTGAGCTTCAGAAAGGGGAGACCATTCAGGATCTGATTACCTATGCCGGTGGATTTGCGTCTAATGCCTATACCAAGCGGCTGAAAATTATTGGGAATACCGGCTCCCAGAAACGAATCGATGATATTAATTATCCGCAGCAAAGTGATTTTGAGCTGCAGGATGGGGACAGTGTCTATGTGGAAAAGGTGTTAGACCGCTTTGCCAACAGGGTGGAGATACAGGGGGCAGTGTTCAGAGAAGGAGATTACGAGCTCAAAGATTCTACGACGGTATATTCACTGATTCAGCGGGCCGAAGGGATTCGGGAAGATGCCTTTATGAATCGCGGTCTTATCTACCGAGAGCAGGATGATCTTTCTACGGAGGTTGTTTCTTTTAACGTCAGAGAGTTGCTGAATAATCCCGAAGAAAATGATATAAAGTTGGAGCGAAACGATATTGTACGCATTTCGTCCATTTTTGATCTTCGCGAAGATTATACCATATCGGTTGTGGGGGCTGTTCAGGAACCGGGGACTTTTCCCTTTGTGGAAAATATGACGCTCGAAGATGTTATTCTACAAGCTGATGGATTTAAGGAGTCGGCGGCCCCATACCGCATTGAGGTATCACGAAGAATCGACAGCGGTGATTCGATGTATGTGGCCAGGGAGATCGCAGAAATTCATCGGTTCAGGGTGAATGAAAATCTGCAGCTCGATGATAAAACAGCTGATTTTACGATTAAACCGTTTGACAAGATATTTGTACGTAATGCGCCCAATTACTATGAGCAGCGGCAGGTTACCATTAAGGGTGAAGTGTTATTCCCCGGCAAGTATACCCTGGACGAACAGGATATGCGCATTTCTGATCTGATTCAGAGAGCCGGCGGGTTGACCCAATATGCGTATGCCCCCGGTGGAAATCTTACCCGGGATATTGAACAGAAAGTAGATACTACTTTCCTGAATATACCCGATACGCTTGAACAGGGAGCGAGACTGCAGCAACAAAGGACAAAGGTGGGGATAGAGCTCGATAAAATAATTCAAAATCCAGGCTCAAAAGAAGATCTTATCCTGCGGGAAGGAGATGTGCTTGAGATTCCCAAGGAATTGCAAACGGTACAGATTGCCGGAGAAGTGCTTTATCCGGTCAGTGTCCGATATGAGGATAATTTGTCGCTCAAAGATTACTTGAGGGCCGCAGGCGGAGCCTCAGATCGCGGAAAGCCCAAGGATGCCTATATTGTGTATGCCAATGGAGAGGTAGACCGTGCCAGCAAGTTCCTGTTCTTCCGTAATTATCCGGATGTCCGCCCCGGGGCCACTATCTATGTACCCCGTAAAGAGCAGAAGCGCGATCTTACTACGCAGGAACGCATTGGTATTCTGTCCGCAATAGTATCGATGGCTGCCATTGTAAGTAATACGATTTTCCAGATTCGTCGCAACTAACAATGATTGTACGATTGAGTGGTTAGGATTAAACTAACTGACGTACAGAGCTGAAAAGTTATAGAGTTGCGAAGTGTTGAAGGTTTAATGTTGAAGTTAAATCTGTTGCTGGTTTTGTTTGTAATCAGCAGAACAGTACTTCAATGCCGGGAAATTTTGGGTATGTAGCAATAACGCACAGAGAGCATTGAATATAAATATTGATCTAACAGAGATTAGGTAGCGCAGCCGCTTATCCAATATTGCATCACGATTTGTTGATAAAAATATTTTAAAATCCCACGAGTGTTAAATAATTTAGTTGCTTATTAAAAAATCGGTACCTTTGCATTGAGGATTTTCTAAACAGATTTCATTTCATTAATAGTATAAATGGCTTCGAACAACGACAATTTTCCCGGATCTGATAACACCTCCAATAATGGTTCCTATCGGGGAGAGCCCCAAGGGCTAAGTTCTCCCGGAAATAAAGGTCGGGATCCGGATGAGATAGATCTTAAGCGGTTATTTTTTACGCTTTGGAATCACAAGTGGATTATTGTATCAACGGTTGCGCTATTTACCATTTTGGCGGGGATTGTCGCCTATACCTCAACACCTATCTATCAAAGTGAGGCTTCGTTGCTTATTAGCCAGCAGCAAAACCGATACTCCTATGCCGGTAGTGACTTGGCAAATTTGCTGACCAGCACATACGGCATTGGAACGGGAAGCACTATCTCCAATGAGCTTCAGGTATTGCGATCGCGAAAGCTTTCGTTAGAAATGGCGGACAGCCTGATGAAGCGAAGACTCATGGACAATGGGAAACAGTATCCGGCCCTTTTTAAAAGTTATCCCAAGGATTCATCGCTGGCTGCTCGAGATACGGTTGCTCTTCGAATCAGAAATAACATATCTTTTTCCCAGGTTGATCGGGAAGCCGATATGGTTTCGATAACGTATGAAAGTCCGGCTCCCCGGGAAGCAGCCGATATTGTAAATCTTTCAATTGAGGTATATACCAATCTTTCAACCCGACAAAACCGCCGTTCTGCGAATTCTGCGGTGGACTTTTTGGAAAATGAACGTCAGCGAATAGAGCAACGGCTGAATACCGTTGAGGATCGTCTGCGTACCTTTATGAATGAGAAGCAGCTGGTAAAGGTGGATGCCCAGACTGAGGAATTGATCACCCGTATGGCTGAACTGGAATCACGCAAACAGGAAGCTAAAGTTAAATTGGTAGCTGTTGAATCGGGAATTAGTCAGTATGAAGATCGGCTCAATAATATTAAACCCGGTCTGGCCGAGCAGTATTCCGATGCCGTAGGTCCCAATATGATGAGGTTGCAGTATCAGCTGGCAGAGCTTGAGATTGAAAAAATGCAGCTGATCGCCAATAATCCCGGTATTAAAGATAAGCCAAATCCACCAACGGAACTGAAAGAGATTAATGATAAAATTGATGTTTATAAGACTCGCATAAAAGAGTTGACCTCTGACTTGGTGCAACAGGGAGATCAGTACCTTGGATTCCTGGGTGGATCGGACGGCAATATTTCTCAGGCCGTAACCGAGCTGAATAAAAAGCTGATTGAATTGAAGGTGGAGCGCGAGCAGTATTCGGCCCAGATGGATGTTATTAATGAGCAGTTATCTGAGCAACGCACCTTTTTTGATAATCTGCCTGATAACATGATTGAGCTGGCTCGGCTTAAGCGGGATGTCAAGATAAATGAGGAGCTGTATCTTACGGTATCGCAACAATATGCAGAAATGTCGCTCTGGAAGCAGACGCAATTTGGGCTGGGGCGGCCATTGGATGACGGCTATATTCCTGAAACGCCGGTAAAACCCAATAAAAAGCTGTATCTGTTGGTAGGCTTTATACTGGGCGGAATTTTAAGTGTGGGTTATATCTTTGTGCGTCAGGCTTTTAATACCCGCATTGATGGGGTGGAAAAATTGAAGGAGTTTGGATATCCACTGCTGGCGGTAATTCCTGATATGAATGATTTTGTGCAGGATGAACATGACGGGGAAGAATTTACTACAGTGAATGGGATGGAAATTGCTACTACCACGGTATCCATGCTGGATTCGGTGTCGCCGATTTCGGAATCATTCCGACGCTTGCAGAGTAACATTGTCTACTCCAACCCGGATCATGAAATAAATTCGTTGATGATTACCAGTGCCACCAAGGGTGATGGCAAGACAACCACGGTATCCAATCTGGGTACGGTATTTGCGGAGGCCGGTTACAATACGGTTATTGTGGATACTGATCTGCGTAGACCAAACCTCCTGAAACAGTTTGGAAGCCGGCAGGCACCCGGTATTGTTGAGGTGTTGTTTGATGGAGTTGCTCTGGATGAGGCCTTGCAGCCCACACCTTTGTCCAATCTTTCGGTATTGACGGCCGGGAATCGTCCTCCCAATCCATCGTCCATTGTTCAGAGCAAATCCTTTTTGAAAACCATAAAAGATCTCGAAGAAAATTTTGATATTGTTCTGATCGATACGCCGCCATACGGTATCATCACGGATGCATCTGCACTGATACAGCAGACCGATGGAGTGGTCGTTGTTGCTCGTTTTAACGATACCGTAGAGGCAGAACTCTCCCATCTATTCAACAACTTACAGCGGGTAGAAGCGAATGTTGTGGGCACGGTCTTAACAGCATTCGAGTATAATAAATCAACCGACTATTACTACAACTCCTATTACTACCGAGAGATATACAAGGATTACGCCTCATACCATTCTGAAGAGTAGCCAGCATTTCTTATTTGTTAACGGCGTTTATTTTCTGTAAAACTGGTATTGTGGAGCTGAAATAGCTCATAGAGACGCTAATTTAGGTCTTTTACAGAAATATCACCCAAAATGTTGAGTATTAAATCCATATGTAGTACTCTTGTTATTGAAAACTATTAAAGTCAAGAGACTGTGTCGGATTCCCAACCCAAGGTTACGGTAATTATTCCGCATTACAATATGCATTCCTCTCTGCCGGAGGCGGTAAAGAGCGTAGCCGACCAGAATTACAGTAATATCGAGCTAATTGTTGTGGATGATGGATCGCGTGCCGGGATATATCGATCGCAAATATCCGGCTTGGGACTGATGTTAAAACTGCTGGAGATTGAGCATAACAAGGGAAAGCCCACCGCGGTTAATCGTGGATTTGAGGCGGCAAGCGGAGCATATTTCACCATCTTGGATGCCGATGACCAGCTGTCCCCCGGTAGCATATCGAAACGTATCTCAGCTTTGCAAGCCGATCAGGCCGATCTTTGCATTGGGAGTTTTGAGGTTTGTTATCAGGGAATCGTTCAGTCTGTACGTTCTATTCAGGGATATGCCGAACGAAATGGGCAATATCTTAAGCGTCATCTGTTATCGACCATCATTTCACCCATTCATCAAAATGCGATGCTGTTTTCAAAAAGTTTGCTGCAGCGAACAGGACCGATGAACCCACGAATGATACGCGGACAGGATAAAGATTTTGCTATTCGATTAATCCAAAAAAGCAACACGATAGCTTATGTTAAGGAGCCTGTATATCGTTATTACCGATACGATCGTCCACTCAAAAAACGAATTAAAAATCGCTTAATCGGGATGAGATACAAGCTGGAAGTCATTTATCGTTACGCTGACAGTTGGCGAAAAGGGATTTATTTGTTGTGGGGTACTGCTGTTGAGTGGGCAAAATTTATGCATGATCTGTTTGGCATTTATAAGAAATAGCATCTTTTTATGAATAAGCAGCTAAATTCATATCGTATAGAAAGCAACCCCGGAATTTAATATATTCCTCAAAAAGTAATTAAGACGGCTTATATGCAATGGTATAAATCTAAAGTGGGAATTTTTTTACTCAAAGTAGCCGGAATATACCTGCTCTGGTATTTCATCTATGAACTTTGGCTGTTGCCGAATGGCACGCTGGACCAATGGGTGACCACCAATATTGTATCAGTTTCGGCCGGAATATTAGAAATACTGGGCTACGATTTTTATGCCACCGGTCGGTTGATCGGCATCGGAGAGTCTGCCGGTATCTACTTGGTTAATGGCTGCAGCGGGATATCAGCCATCGGCTTGTTCGTTGGATTTGTGGTCGCCTATCCCAGCGCGTGGATCCCGCGCATTGCGTTTATCTTTATCGGTATCGGCGTTATTTATCTTGTAAATATTATGCGCATCATCGTACTCACTATTACCCAGGTACAGGCTCCGGAAATGTTTGCCGTAACGCACGATTATTCGACCACCGCCATTTTTTATCTTGTCATTTTTGTGCTCTGGATGGTGTGGGCTAATTTTGGGGATGATACTCGCGCTGTCGGTTCCTCCCGCGAAACAGCCTAAATACTATGGCCAGCCTAAAGAACTTTATACCGACAAAAACCTTTCGTTTTTATTGCATCAGGATGTTGTTATTGGCGGGGATACTTGTTTTCTATCTGTTCCTTTGGCGGCCTGCGCGTATTATTATAACAGAACAGTTGGTATTTCCGCAGGTTGCGTCACTGGAGACCTCAGAATCCACCTTTCAATCGTCCTTAAAAGGAGGAGCTATAGAAGTTACTTATTTCCACAGCAGAGATTCAAAAGAATTGCACTACCGGCCGCAGTTTGGCTTTTTTCTGTTGGTTGCTCTGGTACCGCTGATATTTATGACCGCTCATCCCAAACCCTATTGGCTGTTGGGAGGTATTCATCTTGCGGGCTCTGTTTTTGCTTATCTCGGTCTGATGATTGGAGTCTTGGGATTGCAATGGGGCTTTATGCTTGTTGATGTTATAAATGGATACCTTGTCCCGGGACTTTCACTGGCGATGGTTCCTTTGGCAATGAATGGGATGATTTTTAAAAAGGAGAGGGATTAATTTAGTGTTTTCAGCAAGATCCTTAGATTATTGATCTTCTATTATTTTCAAAGATCAAAATGTACGGCTGTGGATAACAAAATAGTTCTGAAGAATCTTTATCTGGAAGGGCTTGAGCAATGTGCTCCGCACTATGCAATACAAGAATCACTTTACATTAGGGATGGAAAAATTAAAATAACGGATACCCATTATCCTATCGACGGTCGACCGATTTACCTGTTTGCAGTTGGCAAAGCGGCTGTTCCCATGTATGAGAGAGCCAGTGAGATATTGGGCGATCATATCACAAAAAGTTTAGTGATAACAAACGATCCGGAAGCAGCTGTTTCTTGCAAGGCTGATGAAGTGATGGTCGGGAATCATCCACTGCCCGATGAACGAAGTGTAGAAGCGGGGAACAGGACGGTGAAATTTATGAAAAATATCCCGTCTGATGCTATGCTCATCACCCTGATTTCAGGGGGGACTTCCTCTTTGCTTGCCGCCCCTGCCGGAGGTGTTTCGGTAGATGAACTAGCTGGATTGTATAATTCGCTTAATAATTCAGGAGCTACTATTCACGAAATCAATACCGTTCGAAAGCACTGTTCAAAAGTTAAAGGGGGGCAACTGCTTCGTTACTTAAATCCGGAGGTTACGCTTATCGATCTTGTGATTTCTGATGTGCCGGATGACGAGTTATCTATGGTTGGCAGCGGTCCTACTATACCCGATTGGTCCTCGTACGAGGATGCCTATCACGTGCTATTGGAATATGATCTTTGGCAGACAATCCCAAAATCAATTCGCACACATATTGAAAAGGGAATCAGGGGAGAGGTAGAGAAAACGGTAACGCCTGGGGAATCAACTGTTAAGACACATCAATCGGAAGTTATTAGCTCGGCACGTAAACTTGCTGGAAAGGTAGGGGAGCTGGCATCACAACAAGGAATGAACGTGACCGTAGCCGATCAGCCGTTTAACAAAGATGTTGAAGGGGTGGCCACCTCCATTGCCGATATCGTTTTATCCGTTGCGGACGAGGGGGAATTGGGGAGCGCCCACCCGGTTTTATTCATTTTCTGGGGCGAGAGTACCGTAAAGGTGACGGGGAATGGAAAGGGAGGACGTAATCAGGAGTTGGCGTTGAGGGGCGCATGTAAAATAGCTGGTTACCCCAATATAACTTGGCTAAGTGCGGGCACTGACGGTATTGACGGTCCCACCGATGCGGCGGGGGCAGTCATAGACGGATCAACGATGGCAAAAGCCAAAGAAAAGAATTTGGATCCAAACTCCTATTTGTCGGATAATGATTCCTATCATTTTCATGAGCAAATGGGCACACTGTTAAAAACAGGGCCCACCGGGAATAACTTGATGGATGTGGCGATGGTTCTGTGTAGAAACAAAGTTGCAAGGTGACAGAGTAACAAAGTAAATGTTATATTAAACTTTGTTACTTTGAAACTTTGCGTCTCTGTCACTTAACCCAAACACAATTTGGTTTATTTTCATCAGTTAATTATTCTCATTCTGATTTATCCATACTGGAAACCAAACAGGTAGTTATGATCTGGCAAGACAGCATTTTTTTATGGCTATTACTTATCATTCCGTTGCTTATTGGAGCAAACTGGTGGTACAACAGGAAGCTGGATAAGAAACGGAAAAACTACTTTGGAGCTGAACTTTTTGAAAGGTTACGCAGCGGTTTTTGGCCGAGGGGTAAACGGATCCGTATGGGCAGCCTTTATCTTGGACTTGCCCTGCTTACTATTGCCGCAGCGGGCCCGAAAATTGGCACGGAGGTTCGCGAAGTTAAACGCCAGGGTGTTGACCTCTTGATTGGCTTGGATTTGTCGGACAGTATGAATACTGAGGATGTGAAACCCAGCCGCTTGGAGAAAGCGAAATATGAGGTATCGCGACTGGTTAATCGCCTCAACGGTGATCGTGTTGGGCTGGTTGTATTTACCGGAGAGGCTTATCTACAGGCTCCTATGACGTTGGACTATTCGGCTCTGCGCATGTTTTTAAATATTGCTGAGACCGATCAAATGCCATCGTCATCGACGAACTTTAGTGCGGCTATGGAAACTGCATCCGAAGCATTTAAGTCAACGGATGAGGATGGACAAAATGTACAGGCGGCCAAGGTATTTCTGATTATTTCTGATGGTGAAAATCACGGGGAAAGTTATGATGAGGAACTGAACCAGCTCTTGGAGCAAAATGTATCTGTTTATACCTTGGGGATAGGAACAGAATCGGGAGGCAATATTCCCCTGTATGATGAAGATGGGTCCCTAATGGGGTATAAAAGAGATCAGCAGGGAAAGGTTATTACCAGTACACTTCAGTCCAGCGTGTTGCGTTCGATTGCGGATCAGGCTAACGGAGAATTTTATGAGATCCGCAGTGGCAATTCTGGCATTGACAGTTTTCTGGGCCGGCTGGATGAGCTGCAACAGGGGGAGTTTTCCAGCCAGGAGTATGCCGATTTTAAAAATCAATATCAGTGGCTGGCTGCAGCAGGATTATTGTTTGTTTTTATAGGCATGGTATTTCCGGAATTCAAGATAAATGGTAGTGGCAGAGTTTCAGAGTGACTTAGAATGAAAGTTGCAAAGTAACAAAGAAATAAAGTATCAGAGGTAATAACTAAACTTTTAATCTTATCAGGAGGGAATATGAGTACATTCAGAGATTTAAAGATCTGGCAGAAAGCGATGAATTTAGTTACAGAAGTTTATAGGCAAACGGCTTATTTCCCTGATTCAGAAAAGTATGGATTGGTTTCGCAAGTAAGAAGATCTGCTGTTTCGATACCTTCAAATATAGCTGAAGGATATGGGCGAAATTCAAATGGAGAGTTTCAGAGATATCTGAATATTTCAATGGGATCTTTGTTTGAGCTTCAGACTCAAATAGAAATTGCCCAAAACCTGGATTATTTTGAGAATGATTAAGGAGCAAAAATGTATGATATGAGCCGAGAAATTGAACGAATGATGAGTAGTTTTTTAAGAAGTCTAAATAATTAAAAAAAGCAGTGGCAGCACTTTGTCTCTTTGTAGCTCTGTCACGTTATAACTCCAAAATATGATAAAACTCTTTATTACCGACCTTGATGGCTGTATCTCTGTACCTTTTGAATCTCCGGACTGGGAGCTGCTTTCCCAGATCCGTCGGCTTAATGAACAGAGCATTCATGATATGGCGGTGCCATCGTTATCTATCTGTTCGGGTCGGCCTTTTCCGTATGTCGAAGCCGTAACGCAATGGCTGGGTATCGACAGCCACGTGGTATTTGAAAGTGCAGGCGTGTACAAACTTGACACGAACGAAATTCAACTGCACCCCGCATTTGACAAAGAAGCCGAGCAGCAGGTGCGAGAACTAAAGGACTGGCTTAGGGAAGAGATTGTCCCGCAGCATCAGGGAATCATCGTTGAATTTACCAAGAAAATGGATGCCGGTATTATTCATCTCGATAGCAAAGTGATTCAGGAACTCTATCCACAGGTAGCAGAATACGTTGAAGAACATTATCCCAAGTTCGAAGTTCACGATACGGAAGTATCCATTAATATAATTCTGGCTGAAAACAACAAACGGACCGGTATACAGCAGCTTTGTGACATCATGGATATTGATCCGAGCGAAGTGGCCTATATTGGTGACAGCAGCGGTGATATTCCGGGATTGCAGCTGGTGGGAAAAGCGTTTGCCCCACAGAATGCAGCCGAAGCAGTAAAGAGAGAAGCTGAAGTACTTGATAGTGAGGTCACCGAAGCGGTCTTGGAAGCATATCGACAGGTTATCCGGGAAAACAGGAGAAAGCTTGCTGCGGCAGGGTGAGCTGGTTATTAAGGATTCAGCGATTAGGAAATTAGGTAGCTAGGTAACAAAGTTGCAGAGTGAAGAAAATTCACTTGTCATTTCGAATGAAACATAGTGGAATGAGAAATCTGTGTATTGTATAAATGAAAACAAGGATCTCTCACTAAAATTCGAGATGACAGTTTTTTTTAAAGAGGGAGGATAAGCTATCTAGTTCTCATACTTTTTCAAAAGCTCAAAATACTGCTCAATTAAACGCTGATAGTCATCCGAAAACGAAGTGTAATCGGGATCATTTATCATCTTTCGGACCTGCTTCTGCAGTTCTTCGAGGGTGATATCCGGGGATGCACGTTGTTCCTGTTCGTCTGCAGTAGTAGCTTCTCGTCGCTCTTCTTTACCGCGTTCTTGTACCGCCTTTTCGGCATTAAGCATACGCGAAAGGATATTTTGCTGACGCTGCATCAGCTGTTGGTCCAGCTGTCCACCGCGCAGATCATTAATCGCATCTTCCATCTGCTCCGACATCCGTTCCAGTTCACTCAGCACTCGGTCGCCCGATTCGAGCTCTCCACGCCGTTGTAATTCCCGGAGTTGTTTTCGGATTTTATTTTGCTGCTTCGAAAGCTGGTTGAGCCGCTCCATCTGGTCCTGCGACAGGCGATTTCCCTGAATGTCATTTATCATTTCCTGAATCTGCTTGTTGAGCTGCTGTTGTTCGCCCGACATCTTCTTCATCTCTTCCATAAGTTGTTGCATGCTCATGGCTGCACCCGAACCGCCGCCTTGCTGGTTGTTCAGCTGATCTAAAAGGGAAGTGATCATCGTAGCCAGCTCATTGATGCCGCCCAGTGATTGACGCTGCACATGGGTGGCATTAGAGCCGTCACGCTCTGCCAACAGTTCGACCGACCGTGAAAGATAATTTTCGACTTCGGTTTTCTTTTTGTTAATGCGATTGGAAAAGCTTGGAATCTCCGAAGATACCTTAAATAGAGAGTCCGAAAGCATAGTAAACTGACTGGAAATGTTTCGTTCTTTTCTGGCCTTTTCAACGAAAGCGCTGGATTGCGGCGGGATATTTTGGGTTTCTTTGGTTAATTCTTCCTGATTCACAGAAAGGTTGACAAGCGAATGTAAAATGTATTCCAGTGCGGCCATATTAATCCGACGCCGTTGCTTGTTGAGCTGCTGTTTGGCGCTGCGCATTTCTTGGGCCTGCTGTTGCAGCTGTTGCTGAATATTCTGTTGCTGTTTTTGAATGTCGGAGTCTTTTTGAGAGGATGATTGCTCTTTCAGCTTTTGGATATTTTCTTGCAGTTCTCTTTGAATATCTTTTAGTCGCTCACTGCTTTTTTTCTGCAGCTCTTCAACCTGGGATTTGGCTTTGTCAGGCGCGGTGTCGTCCATATTATCTAGTTGCTCCTGGACACCTGACACATCCTCTCGGATTGACTCCTGCTGTTGTACCTCTTCCTGTGATATCTCGTTAGATTCGCTGATCTCTTTTTCCTGCTCGGCCAACTCCTCCAGTGATTGAGCTGCCTTTTCCAGATCACTATTTAACTTGAGAGATTTAAACAGATTGAGGGTGCGATCAATACGTTGGCGGTACTGCTCTTCATTAAATTCATAATTTTCAAGTGCTTTTCGCATTTCATCAGGATTCATTTCCCCGAGTGAATTCCGAAGTTCTTCCAATGCCTTTTTAAGCTCCGGATCATTAATTTGCTTCATCAGCTTCTGGAGCTCATCATAGGCTTCCAACGTCTCCGGTGACATAGCCTGGTTTTGCTGAATCTCTTTTCTGATCTCCTCAAACTTTTGATTTAACTCATCAACCTTTTTGTCAATTTCCTGGCGCTCCTTTTCAACTTTTTCGAGCTGCTTTTTTTGTTCCCAGTCTGTTTTGGGATTTCGCTGAAGCCGTTGTTTGAACTGCTCGTATTGCTTTTCCATTTGCTCAAACGACTGGGAGACATCCTCCAGCGATTCGCTTATTTCACGTTCCTTGGAATCCAGCTCATCCATAAACTCTGTAGTAGATGGGAAGGTTACCATCATTTTTTGGGAACGCCCTTTTTTTCGTCCGTTGTATTGATCATTGTCATAGACTTCGATCCAATAGGTGATTTGGTCGCGGGCCTTGGGATTTAAATCGGGAAGATTCCACTGATACGATTCCTGTTCGTTGATGGCAGGTGTTGGCAATTCCAGAGATCCTTTTTCCGGTTTTGGAGTGAAGGCCCGTTGTAGCTCATAGTGCAGTTGGGCTTTGGTCAGTCCAAAATCATCTCCGGCCTCAAATTTTACTATTATAGGTTCGGCCGTTTTCATTGTTATGTTTTTGGATGGGGCAGTTAATTCAACATAAGGAGACTGATCTTTTCGGGGATCAACGATAAATCTGAAGTTATTTTCATTGGTTAGGCCGGCTTCATCCCGCATCCTAAAAGAAAGGGTATCCACCGCTCCAACCTTTGTTTTAATTGTAAAGAGATTTTTTTGGGTAGAGTCTCTGTTGACAGAAAGGGTATCCTTTAGGTTTGAGCTAATATATATCAGTTCCGATAGCTTCTTGTTTGCAAGCCCCTCAATTTCTATGGTAGAACCCTGATAGGCCTGGATTTTGGAAAAGGGGTAGCTGTACGAGGTAGAATCGAGTTGTGTATAATCGGGCGGAATAACATTTAAAGTCAATTTTTCAAATCTGGGACGAAGCTGCACATTAATGTCGAATTTTTTGCTCTCAAATCCATCCATAATGACATAGTAACGGCCGTCGGTGGTGAGCGAGATGGGGGCAAAAGAAGCTTTGTTTTGCTTCAGCGTTTCCGGACTTCGCTGCCGATAATTCTCCTCAATATTCGTTTTGAAAGCCAATAAAATGTCTTCCGGTACTTCATCTTGAAAACGAATGGAGGGCAAAAATGAATTTCCTTGTTCGAGCGTTAAGGACCCCGGTTCAATTACGAAATTATAGGGGTTGGGTGGAGAAAAGGATTGCTGCGGGCTGGCCAGTCGTTTTATGGCAGAGGGGTAGAAAACTGCAAACTGGGAAAGTAGAACAAATCCCCCAACCGAAGCAATGACGCTTCGTTTAAAAAGCTGATGCAGGGAATGATTCCGGGTGAACTGTCGGAGTTTTTTCTTTAAAGATTCGAAATCAAGCTTTGAAAGATTTTGCTCAATCGCCGCTTTGTGCAGAGAGTTTTCCTCTTGATGCTTATAGTGCAAATCCAAAGCATCAGCAAGTTCGGGCGTCTTTTCCTTTCGACTGAATTGGTAATAAATCGCTTTGAATGAAGGTAGTTCAAACCTTTTGTACAAATACCCAGAGGTAATTACTGCTGTTATCAGCAGTAATGATAATGTTGTAATTTTTATGGTTGATGACAGATAATACACGGCCTCGAACATTCCGATGATTGTAAATCCCACAAACAGAATGGCTACAAAGATGGCACCAAGAGCGATATAAAAATTTCTGGAAAGGGACCGATGTCGTTGCTGAATAATATCAACAAACGGGCGGATTGATTTATCTGTGGATTGTTCTTTGCTCATCACCGTTGGCTAAATCGCAGTGGAGTGGAATCGGTTTTACAGTAACGTTTAAATAAACGAAAATATTGGATACTCCAATATCCTATCTGTTAAAAATGAGTGACCAAATGTGATCCCAAATTTTAGAGAAGGATAAATTTGGGATCAGCCGGTAAGATCACCAAGTGTTAATTTCTCGTCGACTGCATATTTCCCCTTTTCCTTTTTAACGGTAACCATTTCTTGATCAGCATCGTGCTCTAAAAATAAGTGCCAATTATCCTCAACTGCCTGATCCAAATAACGCTGTTTTTCATCAAGTGTGGTTACAGGATACATGTCATAGCCCATTACCCAGGGCAGGGGCAAATGTACGTGGGTAGGGATTAAATCAGCAGCAAAAACGACAGTATGCTGTCCTCCGGTTATCTTTGGCAGTTGCTGTCCGATTGTATGTCCGTTAACCGGCAGAGCTTCCAATCCATCTTCATAGGTGTGGTGTTCATCTACTAAATTCAGTTTATCCCAGTTTTTTATGGGATTAATGTTATCGGGCAGAAAGCTGGCCTTCTCACGAGCGTTGGGATCCGTTGCGGTTTCAAGCTGTTTCTTAGTTACATGATAGGTAGCATTAGGGAAGGTGTGTTGGATATCTCCATTGTCATCATAGTAGGTGGTACCTCCGCAATGGTCAAAATGGAGGTGGGAAAAGATGATATCTGTAATATCTTCGGGGTTAAATCCATATTCGTTGAGCGAGCTCAGCAAATCGGAGTGCTCATAATCCAGCTGATAGATCTGCTCAAACTTATCATCAAACTTGGTTCCCGATCCGTTATCCACCAGGTAAAGCTTGTTCGTATTTTGAGACTCAATAAGCAGGCACCGCATCGCCATGTGGATACGGTTTTTTTCATCCACATCAATATATCGGGACCATAAGGTTTTTGGGACTACCCCAAACATTGCTCCGCCGTCGAGACGAAATCTGCCGGCTTCGATGCTGTATAAATTAAAGGGTCCAATGGATGTGTGCGACTTCTTCATTGATAAGTAATGTGATTGGATGGTTGTCGGATTAACATCAAATACAAAACGGCGAAAAGCTAAAGTTTTTCAAGAAGCTGATTAAGAAAAAGGCGAATTTCTTTTAGATCCTTTTTAACGCTGACTGGAATTTCTTCCCTTTCTTCCTCTCCATCATTCTTGAGTACCTGCTGGGCGCCCTCAGTGCTGTATTTTTTCTCCTGAATCAGCTCCTTCAGTTTTAAAATTGTCTCAATATCATTTTCTTTGTAGACGCGGTTGCCGGCTTTATTTTTTTTGGGATTTAATTCGTCAAAAACCGTTTCCCAATAGCGCAACACATGCGCCTCAACATCGGTAATATCGCTGACTTCACCTATAGAGTAATAAAGTTTTTTCATAAGAGGACTAAAAGCGTATCTTTATTGCTAATTATACATGATCTGGTGCATTATTTCTAACTCTTTGGTACAAAATATTTAAAAAACATTGCCTGAAAAAGATTTAAACAAATCCGACATAGAACTAAGCGTTATCGTTCCCCTGCTCGATGAGGCTGAGTCGATTGGTGAGTTGTCCCAAAAGGTGCATGAAGCATTATCCGGAAAGCATAATTATGAACTTATTTTTGTGGATGATGGGTCGACCGATCAATCCTGGCAGGAGATCAAGAAGGTAACAGAAGAAAAGAAGCATGTTGTGGGAATCCGGCTGCAGCGCAATTATGGTAAGAGTTCGGCCCTGCAGGCTGGTTTTGAAAATGCTGTCGGTAAATATATTGCAACGATGGATGCTGATTTACAGGACGATCCCAATGAGATTCCCTTAATGCTGCAACAGCTTAAAGAACAGGATTTGCATCTTGTGAGCGGATGGAAAAAAGAGCGTCATGATCCCATCTCGAAAACCGTGCCGTCACGCTTTTTTAACAAGGTAACATCATTGGTAACCGGTATTACGCTTAACGATTTCAATTGTGGACTAAAAGTTTATCGCGCAGATGTTATTGAAGATATTTATCTGTATGGGGAATTACATCGATACATCCCGTTTTTAGCCAAACTTGAGGGATACGATCGCATTGGAGAAAAAGTGGTCAAGCATCATCCTCGAAAATATGGGGAAACGAAATTCGGTATCTCTCGATTCATGCATGGTTTTTTAGATCTATTGACCCTGTTATTTGTCAACCGGTATCTGCAGCGGCCCATGCACTTTTTTGGTACACTTGGATTTCTCTTCTTGATTTTAGGCGGAGCCATTAATACCTATTTATCGATTGATAAAATATTTTATGGAGAGCCTATCGGTGATCGTCCGCTATTGCTGTTGGGCGTGATGTTGATGGTACTGGGGGCTCAGATTTTTTCTATTGGTTTTTTGGGAGAATTGATTCAAAAGCGAAACGAAAAGCAGCAGAAACCCAATATCAGGGAGAAAGTGTAGCAGCTTTAAGATATGGGATCGGTATACTGTAAACAGAATTTAGTAATTGCCAGTAAAAGTTTTTGTTAATGAGTCGTATTGCCTATGATCCGGTTAAGGACCGGTTTGCACAGATTATTCGCCGCTTTCGATTTTTGCGGACGCTTTTCTATAAAATATTAGATCTGTTTTTCTTAAGAAGCTGGTACATCCGAAAAATACTGCGCAAGTATGGTTCCGATCTGGATGCTCAAAAGGATTGGAAACTCTTGGATGCCGGCTCGGGATTTGGTCAGTATGATCGGTTTATTTTGCAGGAATTTGATAATGTGAATGTACATGCCGTTGATGTAAAAAAAGAGTACCTGGAAGATTCACGTCGTTATTTTGAGCGCGACATTGAAGCTGGGCGAATCACTTTTAATCGGGAAGACCTGCTTGGGATTGAATACGAAGGTGTGTTCGATTTTGTAATCTGTGTGGATGTGCTGGAACATATCGAGGAGGATGAAAAGGTTATGCAAAATATCTGTCGTTCCCTGCAGACTAATGGATATTTTCTAATGCACTCTCCCTCAATCTATTCAGAAGAAGACGCTGATGGAGATGAAAGTTTTGTGGATGAGCATGCTCGTCCGGGGTATTCAAAAAGTGATATCAGAGAAAAATTAGAGAAATCAGGTTTTACAGTTTTGGATGTGGCCTATACCTACGGGACCAAGGGCCACTTCGCTTGGGAGCTTATAATTAAATATCCCATGCTTTGGCTTAACAAAATTAAGCTGTGGGCATTGCCCATCATGGCCGTCTACTACATTCCAATATTGCCATTGAGTTTGCTGCTAATGGCGTTGGATATCCGTGATGATAACGAACGCGGTGCTGGAATCTATGCATTGGCGCAAAAGTAATAAGTCGGGAAAGCAGCTCTTTAGCTGCTTTCGTTTTCAGAGTCTTCCAGGATTGTTTCGGATGTTGAACTTTGATCACCAATCATTACCAAGAGAGGTACGTTAGAATAAAAAGACATCTCTTTGGATAAGTTGCGATTTGTCAGCTTTTCCCAGAACGATTTTTTATACCGAACCATAACTAATAATGAATTCGGACGATCTGCTAAGAACTGGCTGATCGTTGGGAAGAAATCCAGCTCATACTTGTGGTGAAAAGAGATATTATCATAATTGATGTGTTCATCTACGAGATCTCGGAATCCACGGAATTTTATCTCTGATTCCATATTTTTTTTATCGCTTACATGTAATACCTCAACAGATGAGTTGAACAGTTTGGCAAAGTCGATAGAGTTAGACAAAGCTGTCAAATCTCCTTTCTTGTAATCGCTGGTAAAAATTAGGTTTTTAAAATTATCGAGGCTGCTACCGGTAGGAACTGCAAGCACGGGTACCGGCGATTTTTGAATAACACTGGAGGCAACGCTTCCCAAAATAGCATTCCGATCACCGGTTACCCCTTTGGTTCCCATTACAATAAGATCTATGGCATGGTCCTTTGCCTGATTGAGTAGCGCCGTTACGGTCTGCCCATCCTGTACGACCGTAGAAATATCCAAATTATCGTATCGATCGCCTTCAAGGCTATTTAAGAGATTATCAAAATTACTGGAGCTCTCGTCAATAACTTGATCACGTGTTTTTTCAAAATCAGGGGCAATATCCATTGTCTCCTGGGTAGCATGGAATAGCGTTAGCTTGGAATCTGTTTGAAGTGCAATTTCTGCAGCAAATGGCAAAGCTCTCTCAGCATTCTTTGAGAAATCTGTGGGAAAGAAGATATGATTAATTGAAAAAGCCATAGCGATATTTTTTAAGTAATTTTCAGTCTTCTTAAATACAAGACCAAAAAGTTTTTGATGATGTAACACTCTGTCTTACAGACTTATAATAAATTTAAGCAATTGCTCGATAACAGCTAAATAATATTTGCAGGATTATTTTTAAAAATAAAGGGTGTAAGGTAAAACCTTATATAAACTTGGGAATCTCAACTACTTTATCTGTTGGGATATTACTTCAGAGTTCGCTTAAAAATTGGCCATTATTAATAAAAAATATAGACACACATTTTGCTATGACTGCCCAACCCCACATAGTAGTATTAGGATGTAATTTCGCAGGATTGACAACGGCACGCTACATACGGGAGTACGCCGGTGATGGAGTTAAAATTACCTGCATGGACCGCAAGCCTTACCTAACATTCATTCCTAATATTCCGATTGAGGTTTGGAATAATAATAACCCTGAGCGTTCGCTTCACCTATCCTTCATTAAGTTCCTGGATCGCGATAATATTGATTTTATTCAGGGAGAAGTACAGGGCATAGATGTTGTGAACAGATCTGTTGACTTTAAACCGGTAGAACGTTCAGGATCTGCTCTGGAAGAGATTAATTATGATTATCTTGTTATTGCATTGGGCAATAAATTAGCTTTTGATGAAATAGAAGGATTTGGAAAATATGGGCATACCTTTACCGATACTTATTACGGTGATAAAGTGCGTCGGTATCTACATGAACGACAATACAAGGGAGGACCAATTGTGATTGGATCCGATTATTTTCAACAGGGCACCAGTGATAAGTTGCCCGATATTCCCACGGCCGAGGCAGCATGTGAAGGACCGCCGGTAGAAATATCTTTTTCGATGGCCGAATGGCTTCAAAAGAGAGGGTTAGGCGGAGCCGAAAATATTACGTTGTTTACACCCGCTGAAGTTATTGCTGAGGATGCCGGAAAGCAGATATTAGATCAGCTGTTACCCATGTTTAATGAGCTGGGATATGGCTATAAAGCGAATACCCGCGGTATCAAACGTTTGTATGAAGATGGCATTGAGTTTGAAGATGGCAGTAACCTGGAAGCTGAAATGAAGATTATTTTCCCAAATTGGAAGGCACATGACTTCTTGAAGGGATTGCCTATCAGTGATGATCAAGGCTTTATTATAACTGATCTTTACATGCGAAATCCTGATTATCCGGAAGTATTTGCTGTGGGAGATGCTGCCTCGATTACGGTTCCCAAACTTGGTTCTTTGGGACACATGGAGGCAGAAGTGCTGGCCAGAGTGTTGGGACAAGAAGTTGGTGGCTATTCCCCTGATAAAAAAATTGATCCCCTGGAGTTTGAATTAATTTGTATGGGGGACATGGGAGATCATAAAGGATTTTATATGCACACTGATGAATGGTGGGGTGGGAATAAAAGTATTCTAAAAATGGGATATACTCCCCACATGTTAAAGATGGGTTTTAAATCAATGTATTATACCACGGGCGGAAAAATTCCTTCGTGGGGATTGCCAATGTCAGAATTTATAGCTGACCGTACCCTAATTTAAATTCTAAAATTTATAGTTATGAATACGCAAGATGTATTTAAAAAAGTTCAACAGGTAGGTGGAGGACTAGCACTATTGTCTGCAGCAGGAGTTGCTTATGCCGTAGCTCGTCGCCTTAATCACCGAAGAGGTTACGAACGACCCTTTGATCTTAAAAACATGGTAGAGATGAAAGGAAAGGTAGTTGAAGTATCTAATTCTCAGGAAACTAAGAATGAAAAACATGGGGCCTACCTCATATTAGCCACCAAGAAAGCAGAGATTCCGGTTCATCTTGGACCACTTTGGTATATAACTCGTCAACCATATCATTTTAAAGAGGGAGATGAGATTAAGGTAAAGGGTTCTAAAGTTACCTTTAAGGATACTGAAATTATTGTTGCATCAGAGATACAAAAAGAAAAAATGCAGATGATTCTGAGAGATGATAATGGTATTCCTACGTGGCAAAGTTGGCGTAAAGTGTCATAGAGGAATAAAAACTTATGATGTGGGAGTTTATAAAAAAGGAAGTAAACTGATTGCCCCGATAGCAGAGATGATGGCAAAAAGCCAGATTAGTTGTTTACTCTTGTTGTAACCGGCCCAGAATATAAATAGTCCGGCTTTGACAATAGTATTGGTAATGACAGCAATCACAATTCCAAGCGTTGCTACACTTGGATCGGTGCCTTCTTCTGCCATGCGAGCAAGAGAAAGTGTTATGGCGTCGACATCCATTAATCCCGAGAACAGAGCCAATAGGTAGATACCTTGATCTCCGTACCACTTTTCCATAGCTGTTGCAAGCAGTAAGATTACTCCCAGCAGTAATCCGAACTGTAAGGCCGTGAAAAATTGCAGAGGGTTTTTCAATTCAATAGGAGGCTGATCATCTTCCAATTTGAGATGTTTTTGCCAGAGCCAGAATCCACTTCCCAATGAAAGAATTAACATAGTAGTGAGAGGAATCAAGAGTGGATAAAGCAGAGCGGTATTAACAACAGCGACTTCAATACCGACCCGAACGAACATAATTGAAGAAGCTACAAGAACTCCTGCAATAAAAATCCCGCTCACTATCTTTTTTTGTTGTTTAGCAAATTGAGCAAGGCTTAGTGTAACTGCTGTGGATGAAGCCAAGCCACCTGTAATTGCTGTTAACATAGTGCCCGTATCTTCGCCCAGATATTTGATGAGAATATACCCGATAAAGGAGAGGCCCGAAATGAGAACGACCATCCACCAAATCCAATGGGGATTTATGGCTTCCCAGGGACCGTATCCCTTGTTAGGTAAAAGGGGTAAAAGTATAACGGTAATAATTAACAGCTTTATGCCGGCATAGATCTCTTTAACTTCAACTTTGTGTAGCCAATTGTGTAGTGTTGGTTTAAGACTTAATAGTGAGATAACGATAACGGTGGCACCAAGAGCATAAACATGATATCCAAAAGCAGCCCAGGAGCTTAGTGTGAAAGTGAGTAATAATGCTACTTCGGTGGTAATCCCCAGATCTTTTTCTTCTTCAACTTTTGCCTCAACTACATAAGATGTAATTACAAGAGCAGCCAAAGCAAGGAATGCAACGGCAAGAATCCATTCATTCACAAATCGGCTTACTTCTGTCCACACGCCTCCAAACAAACCAACAAGGCTAAAGGTACGAATTCCTGCCACCCGGTCACCTTCATCTTCGAGGCGTCCGCTCCATCCACGTTCAATGCCAATAAGCAGCCCAATACCGAGCGCAGAGAGCAGGTTCCAAATTACAGCTAAGTCTAGGTCCATAAACTGATTCAGTTACATTGTATTAATTAAGTAATGTATGATTGTAGAAGGACTTCTGAAACCCATAGTTGATTGTACTAAATAAAAAGCCTCTGCAAGTATACTACCTGCAGAGGCTTGGGC
The DNA here is from genome assembly GCF_058386955.1 of Fodinibius sp. GM21. Taxonomy (NCBI): domain Bacteria; kingdom Pseudomonadati; phylum Balneolota; class Balneolia; order Balneolales; family Balneolaceae; genus Fodinibius; species Fodinibius sp. GM21. The sequence continues at coordinate 447,341 of NZ_JBYEIQ010000004.1, forward strand.
TGGTACCGCGTACGGGATTCGAACCCGTGCTACCGCCGTGAAAGGGCGGCGTCCTAAACCCCTAGACGAACGCGGCATATAATCAGTAAAAAAGCTTTGCCGAATGAGTGTTCAGCAAAGCTAAAACAAGGCATCAAGGATACGTTTTTGTATGATTTTTAACAACCTCAAATGCCAAAAAAATGGGAGCCCGATGGGATTTGAACCCACGGCCTCCAGGGCCACAACCTGGCGCTCTAACCAGCTGAGCTACGAGCTCCATTTAGTTTGGATGATATGGTTTATGGCAGTATATCACTACCAAATTACTATCATCGAATAAAAAAAGAACAAGAGTACCGCGTACGGGATTCGAACCCGTGCTACCGCCGTGAAAGGGCGGCGTCCTAAACCCCTAGACGAACGCGGCATGAAATCAGTAAATAAGAGCTTCAGAGGCGACGGGCGGAATCGAACCGCCGTAGGAGGTTTTGCAGACCTCTGCCTGACCACTCGGCCACGTCGCCGTAAAGTTTTTCTTGTACGCCCGACAGGACTCGAACCTGTAACCTACTCCTTAGAAGGGAGTTGCTCTAATCCAGTTGAGCTACGGGCGCGCTAACTCAAAGGCAAATTACAAAATCAGTACGTCAAACGTCCAAGTTTTTACAACTTGATGATGCAATTTGAAATTGCTGATAGTCGGGGAGACAGGATTTGAACCTGCGACCCTTCGCTCCCAAAGCGAATGCGCTACCGGACTGCGCTACTCCCCGTTTAGAAAGATGTCAAATATAAGGGACTTTACTTCTCAAATCAATTTCAAATCCAATGAATTTTTATTCTTTTTGTTCTTCCCATAACTCACCTAAAAAGCCTATTCCATAACCCGTAAGCTGGATAAACGTAGCACACACACTTAATACTCCAATGTATAAGCTGGAATATTTTGTAGATGAATGAGCAAAGATGAGCGAAACGAATAAAATGAAAGGGATCAGCAGTATTTTAAACAAGCTGAAGTACCAAAATGGAAGGGTAAGAAAGAGTAATAATCCAACCGTAAAAATAGCAGGCAGGGTGTGAATGAATTTGATTTCTCCCGGATGGTAACGATTGATATTAATCCGTGCCCGACCGAAAAAGTGAAGCTGATTAAAAAACTTTTTTAAACTGGTCCGTCTTTTGTGATATACATAAGCATCAGGGATGAGCCCGGTTTTAAATCCATTTTTAATGATGCGGATACTGAATTCAATATCTTCTCCCATACGCGTAATTCGGTAGCCTCCCGTTTGCTCATACACTTCACGAGAGATACCCATGTTAAAACTGCGCGGGTGAAAGGTACCGGCATGTTTTTTATTTCCCCTGATTCCCCCGGTTGTAAGGGGAGAGGTCATGGTATAACTGATGGCTTTTTGAATGGCAGAAAAACTTTCGTGTTCTCTATCAGGCCCCCCGTAAGCATCTAATTGATGAGTTTTTAAATAGTTTTCGACCGTTTGAAAGTAGTGGGACGGAATCAGGCAATCCGAGTCAAAAACGACAAAATAATCGCCTTCGGCACGTTTGAATCCAAAGTTTCGGCTAAATCCCTGTCCGGAGTTTTCTTTGTAATAGTAACGGATATCAAGCTGGTCCTGATATTGTTCAACGATATCATCACAACGATCTTCGGAACCATCTTCGATGATTAGCGTTTCAAAGTTTTTGGATGTCTGTTGCGTGAGAGAATGCAACAGTTCATCTACCTCGTGCGGGCGGTTATAAACCGGAATGATGACAGAGAAAAACATAAATCAGTCTTAAATTTTAAGTAGGGCAAATCTACAAATAATATTACAGAGTTTTGGGTGAATACAGATGAAACTCTGTCAAATTATTCCGTTCTTTAGCCTTTAATTTAAACTTGTGAAAACGCTCTTTTATGGTAGCTACGATGTTCAGGATTCTTGTTTTCTTTTTACTCCCTTCAATAGCTTTGGGACAATCTCTAAATGTGTCGGTTGCAGACCAAACGGCTGATAATAACAGATCTACTTTTACACTTGGAAATAGTAAGGTCACCTTTGGAACGCAATCTATTCGCTTTTTGGATAGTGATACAGAACAAAATTATGATGCTATTGGAGTATCCTCTGATAAGACCATAATCAGTATGTTAACCTGGAATGGCCAAGAGGGCGAAATTTCGCTATACAGTCCGGAGGGTGAAAAGCTAAATGCTTTTTCAACCATCTCTTTAGCAGATGAGACTTCTTTTGGATTGTATTCCTTTAATAACGGAAATACGCTGCTGCGTGATAAAATTGCCAACTTTACCTTTTATAACTCTTTCGGAGAAATTACGACGAGCATGTCGAGCAGTAGTCAAAGTACAGAGGGAGAGGCAATTTCGGAAGTAGCCAGGAGCAGAACCGGTAATACCATTGTGATTTATAATCCCAAAATAAAACGCAACGGTGAATTGGGATCCAAAGCACAAGTTCGTACAGGAGTCAAAGAGTTTGAGGATATCTTTTTTAGCAGTGATCGATATTTAAAAAATGTTACTATATCAAAGGATGGAAGCTTGATTGCAGCTATAACAGCTAAACAAGGTACGGATGATCAAGTGCTTATTATGGATAAATATGGTAACGAGCTTAATGCGATTTCGGCGGGAGAAGATCTTAAAGATGTAAGATTCACGGATGATTTAGAGCAGGTAACGATCTATTCCAAGGGGCGGGTGATGGTTCATAATACACTCAGTGGCGAGAGTTTGGGAGCATCCAGTTCCAGATCGCCTATTATAATTGCTGATTATTTTCCTGCAGATAATTTGATTTTAGCATTAACGGGTAATTACTCTGAACGTTCAGGAACACTAAATAATCTTGAATTCAGGGCCATAAATTTACAACAGCGTTCAATTGCCAGTCAGCAGTTTTCCGGCGTCTTAGGATTGAACGACGCAATAGAAATCAGGTTAGTTCGGAATGCCGGAAATAGCTACATGCTAAAAGGAGCAAATAAAAATGTCTCTGTTAGCGCAAACTTTTAGTATGCTTATCGAATAGATTGAAAGTATATCCGAGAAATAAGAAAGCCTGACAGATATTAAATCTGTCAGGCTTTTTCAATTTCGATTTTAATAGAAGTCCGCGTTAAGCTTTAGCCTCTGAGGTTGACTTCTCATCTTCCGAGTCGTCGTCAGAGTCATCATCCTTTGTCGCAGCTTTTATTTCATCGTCGCTGGTTTCCACATCAGTGGTTTCATCGGTATCGGACCAGTCGAAGAGGAGTCCGTCACGAGACTTGTTCATCTTAATCTTGATTTGTGCTCCTTCCTCATGCTCCGATTCTAATAACTCTTCCGCCAGCGGTTCCTCAACATATTTCTGGATAGCACGCTTAAGCGGTCGGGCGCCATACTTCTGATCGAACCCTTTATCACTCAAGAACTCTTTCGCCCCCTTGGTAACTTCAACTTCGTAACCCAGATCGTGGATACGCTGGAAGAGATCATCAGAAAGAATATCAATAATCTGGAAGATATCTTCTTTTTCAAGAGCGCGGAACGTAATGACATCATCAATACGGTTCAAAAACTCAGGGTTGAATACTTTTTTGAGTGCATCCTGAATGGTCGATTTCATTTTCTCATAATCGAAGCTTTTTGCTCCGCTTGAGAATCCGATACCTTCACCAAGGCTGCGAATATCACGTGCCCCGATATTAGAAGTCATGATAATGATAGTATTTCTGAAATCAACTTTGCGTCCCAGGCTGTCTGTAAGAATTCCATCATCCAGAACCTGGAGCAGAATGTTAAAGACATCGGGATGTGCTTTTTCGATCTCATCCAATAGAATAACACTGTAAGGCTTTCGGCGTACTTTCTCCGTGAGCTGTCCGCCTTCTTCGTATCCGACATATCCCGGAGGCGCACCAACAAGTCTGGAGACTGAAAACTTTTCCATGTACTCACTCATATCGATGCGAATAAGTGCATCTTCTTTATCGAAAAGATATTGAGAAAGCACTTTGGCCATTTCGGTTTTACCCACGCCGGTCGGACCAAGAAAGATGAATGATCCGATTGGGCGATTAGGATCTTTAAGACCGGCTCGCGTGCGTTTGATTGCCTTAGTGAGTTTAACAATAGCTTCGTTTTGACCAATGATCTGCTTTGAAAGCTCTTCCTTCATCTTAACCAGTTTCTTGCTTTCGCTCTGGTTAATCTTGCTCACAGGCACGCCACTCATCATTCCAACAACATGGGCTACGTCTTCTTCTTCAACATCGTAAACGATTTCTTCGGATTCTTTTTCCCATTCCTTCTGTGCTTGCTCGAGTTCTTCGGTGAGTCGCTTCTCTTTATCGCGCAACCGGGCAGCCTCCTCAAAGCGCTGCTTTTTGACCATTCCGTTTTTCTCATTGCTGGTTTTCTCAATTTCTTCCTCCAGATCAATAATATGCTGCGGCACGTGAATGTTAGATAAGTGCACGCGAGCTCCGGCTTCGTCAAGGGCATCAATAGCCTTATCCGGTAAAAAGTGATCGGTCACATACCGGTCGGTAAGTTTCACGCAGGCTTCGATTGCTTCTTCAGAATAGCTTACGCTGTGGTGATCCTCGTACTTATCTTTAATTTGAGATAGAATCTCAATGGTTTCCTCAGGTGTAGTGGGATCAACCATTATCTTTTGGAAGCGACGTTCAAGAGCGCCGTCCTTTTCAATATGTTGTCGATATTCATTAAGGGTAGTTGCTCCAATCGCCTGGACTTCGCCACGTGCTAGTGCGGGCTTCAGCATATTTGAAGCATCGAGTGAGCCACTTGCACCACCGGCCCCAACAATAGTGTGGAGTTCATCAATAAAGAGGATAACGTTCTGGGTTTTCTCGAGCTCACCCATTACGGCTTTGATACGTTCTTCAAATTGGCCTCTATATTTAGTGCCGGCAACCAATGCGGCGAGGTCTAGTGCGACCACCCGTTTGTCGTAGAGCACGCGTGATACCTTGCGTTCAACAATACGGGTAGCTAGTCCCTCGGCAATAGCTGTTTTACCTACACCGGGTTCGCCAATAAGTACGGGGTTGTTTTTCTTGCGACGACTTAAAACCTGAGCAACGCGCTCAATTTCTTTTTCTCGACCGATAATAGGATCGAGTTTGCCATCTTCAGCCAGCTGCGTTAAATCACGACCAAAATTGTCAAGTACAGGTGTTTTTGATTTTTCCATTTTCTTTTCTCTAGAGCTTCCGGAGGATTTTGAACCACCTCCTCCTTTTGAGGATGATAAACTTGCTGATACAGAACCAGAATCTTTGCGATCCTCATCAGAGGATTTTCCTGAAATAATAAGATCTAGCTCTTCGCGTACTGCGTCATACGAAACGTTAAATTGTTGAAGAATTTGTGCAGCAATATTCTCGTCATCACGTAAAAGTGATAGTAAAAGGTGTTCTGTTCCTATGGTATCACTTTTGTACAACTTAGCTTCAAGATAGGTAATGCGCAGTACTTTTTCTGCTTGTTTTGTAAGGGGGATATTACCCACTTTTACCGAGCCGCCCGTACCACGCACGGTATCTTCAACAGTCTTTTTTAATTTGAAAAGATCACAATTCAGATTTTTCAAGATTTTAACAGCTACACCTTCGCCGAGGCGAACGATACCGAGAATTAAATGCTCTGTTCCGATATAGTCATGCCCTAAGCGAAGTGCTTCTTCGCGGCTAAACTGTATTACATCTCGAACTTTGCTAGAGAAATTGCCCTCCATAAAATCGAACCTTCAAGTAGTTTTAAAGTTATTTGTCATTCGTAGTAACGAGTGACCAGAATATTTAGTTCATATTCTTTAACGAAAGTAGTGCTGGCATAGTGCAAAAGCAAACAAAATCGCCTATCAGAAAATTTAAAATTTGTAAGAAATACATGAGGTTAAATATCTATTAATGATTTTGTTATAGCTTCCTGAAAGCCAAACAAGTAGCACAAGGAGTCATTATCAATGCACACTTAAAATTGCTTTACTACTACCCAATAAAATATTTCCGATGGATAAGCTAAAAAACATTTACCTCAATCAGTTGTTCCTAAAATATGAAGAAGGGGACTTGATTTCTAATTATTTCAAAATTAGAAAAGTGGGGTTCCGGTCATTTCTTCCGGTTGTTCAATTCCGATAAGTTTTAACAAGGTAGGCGCAACATCAGCCAGAATGCCATCTTTCATTTTAGCATTCGGTTCGTTTAAAATAAGTGCGGGAACCGGTGCAGAGGTATGGGCGGTATGCGGACTTCCATCCTCATTGACTAAACAATCTGCATTACCATGGTCGGCAATAATAAGAATTTTAAAATTGTGCTCGGTTGCAGTCTCAATCACTTTTTTCAGCTGCTGATCAATCGTTTCAACAGCTTTGATGGTGGCATCCATATCACCGGTATGTCCAACCATGTCGGGATTAGCATAGTTTAGTATCCCAAGGTTATGTTTCTCGGTTATTAGCTGAGCACATAATGCATCTGTTACTTCGACTGCGCTCATTTCTGGTTGAAGATCGTAGGTGGCAACTTTTGGGCTCGGTATTAAGATACGTTCTTCCCCTTTGAAAGGTTCCTCGTCACCACCATTAAAAAAGTAGGTGACGTGGGGATATTTTTCCGTTTCAGCAATGCGAAGCTGTTTTAAGTTGTGCTTGCTAACAACCTCTCCGATAGTGTTGTGCAATTCCAGTGGGGGATAGGCTACTTCAACATGTTCGAAGGTATCATCATAGGAAGTAAACGTGACATAATGTAAATTCAGATTCTTTTCTACATCAAACTTGTCAAAGTCATCCTCTGTTAATGCTCGTGTAATTTGCCGTGCGCGGTCACCCCGAATATTATAAAATATAATTACATCGTCCTTCTGGATACGAGAATTTGGAGAGGTATGTATGAGTTTTGGTTTGACAAACTCGTCAGTCACATCCGCATCATACGAAGCTTGAAGGGCTTCTACAGGGTTTTCAAACTCTTCCCCTTTTCCACGAACTAAAAGATCATAAGCAAGTTTCGTTCGTTCCCATCGGTTATCTCGATCCATCGCATAATATCTGCCGACGATAGAGGCAATTTCTCCGGATCCGATAGCTTCGGCTTGCTGCTGAAATTCTCTTACGTAGTCAATGCCGCCATGCGGAGAGGTATCTCGTCCATCTGTAAAAGCATGTACAAAGGTATCCTCAATTCCGACAGAATGAGCAAATTTCAGCAACGCAAAAAGATGTTGATTATGGCTATGTACTCCACCCTCAGAAAAAAGGCCCATGATATGGACACGGCCATGTTTTTTTGCTTTTTGGAAGGCCTCTGTTAGAACGCTGTTTTCAAAAAAGCTACCATCCTCAATTGCCGTATTTACGCGAGTTAATTCTTGGGGGACAATACGTCCCGCACCAATATTCAGGTGTCCAACCTCTGAATTACCAAACTGCCCATTCGGCAGGCCCACATCTTTTCCGCTGGCCGATAGTTTGGAATGGGAATTGTTGGCAAAAAGAGAATCAATATACGGCTTTTGCGCTTTGTCAATGGCGCTTACTTCGGGATTTTCGGCTAACCCGAAGCCGTCTAAAATTATAAGAAGTGCTTTGGAATATGGGTCAGCCAATAGATTTATATCTTTTATAGACTGTTAACGTGATCAGCTATTTTTGACTTTTTGCGAGCCGCAAAATTCTGGTGGATTAAATCTTTGGCAGCCATTTTGTCGAGAAATGAACTGGCTTCCTTGAAAGCCTTTTCTGCTTCTTCCTTGTCGGTAGTTTCAAGCGCTTTCTTAATTAGTGTTTTCATTTTAGAGCGCTTAGCTTGATTTCGAACACGACGCTTTTCGTTTTGTCGTACTCTTTTTTTCGCTGATTGATGTTGTGGCATGATTTCTAAGAGTTTCTTATCAGTTCTGGAAATTAATTTGTATTTTCTGCGCCAATTCAGAAAGATGTCAAAGTTAAAATTTCTGGAAGTGTTAAACAAGAAATCATTGAAAAATTAGTAAAATAAAGGTAAGTTAGGAGACTTTCGTTTATGATCATAGTAATCGATGGTCCGGCTGGATCGGGCAAAAGTTCAACCGCCCGTGCAATCGCCGACAGATTAGATATTGAATATCTCGATTCAGGAGCATTATACCGAACGGTTACGTTAATCTATTTGGAAGCGGATCGGGATAAAGAAACGTTCTTTCGTTTATTGAATCAGAAAAAAATCTCGTTTTATTACGAAGACCAAAAATTTCATGTAGCGGTAAACGAACAACCGGTTACGGATAAAATCCGAACTACAGAAGTTACCGGCGCCGTGAGTGAGGTTGCAGCACTACCACGTGTTCGGTCTTTTGTGAATAACTTGATGCGTGACGTCGTTTTGGATGGTATTTATATTGCCGAAGGACGTGATCTGGGGACGGCGGTTTTTCCCGATGCAGAGCTGAAGTTTTATATGTCTGCAGATTTAGAAGAGCGGGCCAAACGCCGCCTAAAAGACCAAAAGAATGAAAATCCCGGATTAACTTTGAAAGAGGTGAAACAAAATATCGCAGAACGAGATCTAAAAGATTCTAAGCGTCAAGCTGACCCCTTGAAAAAAGCAGATGATGCTATTGTAATTGATACAACAACTTTGACGTTCGAACAACAGGTTGATAAAATTTGTTCGGAAATAAGCGGAGTTTTAAAAGAAACTGAATAAAGATTTTAACTATAACCCTAAATTAATCCCATTCCGAATATTTTGGAATGCGGTAATTTTAACTAAAACTAATAATGACCGAAGAAGTTAAACAAGAACAAACCAACGAAGAAAAAGAGCAGGACACAGCTACCGAAGAGGTAACTGAAGAAACTGCAGTCGAAACTACTACTGAAGAAGAAGTGCGAGTTGAACCGGAAGAAGAGGATGTAGCAGTATTTACCGGTGATTTGGACGAAGAGGAGACATACACTTATGATCAGCTGCAAGCTGCATCGGAAGATTATACCGATGAAGAGTTTCATGAGCTTGCAGATATGTACGAAGATACGCTCAATGAAATTGAAGAAAAAGAGATTGTAACCGGGCGTGTTGTTTCTGTTGATGAAGATTATGTTGTCGTCGATATCGGATTTAAATCTGAGGGAATGGTTCAAACCAATGAATTTCCTGATGATGTAGTTGAGAATCTCCAGCCAGGTGATGAAGTTGATGTATTCTTAGATCAAGTTGAAGATCAGGAAGGACAGTTAATTCTTTCCCGTCGCAAGGCTGATATTCTGCATGCCTGGGAGACTATTGAACGTGCTGCAGAAACCGGCGAAATTGTTGAAGGATATATTAAACGTCGTATAAAAGGTGGTATGGTTGCCGATATCATGGGCATCGATGCATTTCTGCCCGGATCGCAAATTGATGTTCGTCCGGTTCGTGACTTTGATGCCTATGTAGGCAAGACGATGGAGTTTCAGGTTGTAAAGCTAAATATGTCGGCCGAAAACGTCGTTGTTTCTCACCGTGCACTTATCGAGTCTGATCTCGAAGAGCAGCGCGAAGAAATTCTTGAAACGATTGAAGAAGGTCAGGTGCTTGAAGGTATCGTCAAAAACATTACTGACTTCGGTGTATTTATTGATCTTGGTGGTGTTGACGGTCTGCTTCACATCACTGATCTGTCTTGGGGACGTGTTGAACATCCTGAGGAAATTGTTTCGCTTGACCAGCAGCTCAATGTTGCGGTTATCGACTTTGATGAAGAAACGAAACGTGTTTCTCTTGGACTTAAACAACTGCAGCCGCATCCTTGGGAGGAAATCGATCTTAAGTATCCTGAAAATATTCAAGTTCAGGGTCGGGTTGTTTCTATCGCTGATTACGGTGCCTTTATTGAGCTTGAAAAAGGTGTTGAAGGACTTATCCACATTAGTGAAATGTCCTGGACACAGCACATAAAGCACCCATCACAACTGGTCAGCAAGGATGACATCATTGACTGTGTTGTGCTGAATGTTAACGAGCCTGAGAAGAAAATTTCACTCGGCGTCAAGCAGCTCGAGAAAGATCCTTGGGAAGATATCGACGAGCGTTATCCTGTCGGATCCAAGCACAAGGGAACGGTTCGCAATCTCACCAACTTCGGTGTATTTGTTGAGCTCGAGCCCGGCATTGACGGACTCATCCATATATCTGACTTGAGCTGGACCGAGAAGATCAACCATCCGAACGAGGTTATCGATAAGGATGAAGAAATCGAAGTTGTTATTCTGGCGATTGACTTTGAAAACCGTCGAATCACGCTTGGTCACAAGCAGATTGAAGAGAATCCATGGGAGAAATTTGCTGAAGAATACAGCGGCACAAACCAAGTTGAAGGTGAAGTCTTTAAGACTACCGACAAAGGAGTGTTTGTGAAACTTCCACATGATCTCGAAGGATTTATTCCGGCAAGTAAAACAGAAGCCGAAGGAGAGCCCGAAGAACATTTTGAAGAGGGCGATACTGTTGAAGCTTTTGTAATTGAGCTGGATGAAACCAACAAAAATATTACGCTAAGTCAGCGTGAGAAAGATGTTAAGGAAGCTAAATCAGCTAAGAAAACGAGAGGCAAGCAAGAACAGGAGCCGGCTCCACAAACCGGTACGCCTACATTAGGTGAAATGTCCGGCCTTGCTGATCTCAAGAAAGAGATGGCTGATAAAGAAAAAGCAGCTCGCAATCTCCAGAAGAAAGCTGAAGAGGTTGAAGAGGAAGAAGACAAAACTGATGAAGAAGAGTAATTTCTAATACTTTTCTTTCTGAATTGAAAAAGGCTCGGAGTGAATAACTCTGAGCCTTTTCTTTTTTGGATAATCGAGGATTTAGGAGAGAAGAGCGTTAGTGTTTCTTTATTCCTCTTCTTTGTAAAAGAAAACTACATTTCTTTCCGGATGTTTGCTGCTCTTTATTTGATCTCCCGTATCTCGATTATACCCGTAAACTACGTTGCGCATAGAATTAAGTTCTGTTTCATCTTCAAATGAAACCTCGAGGGCTTTCCCACCGGGTTCCAGCAACTTTACGGCATCAAGTAATGGTTTGTATTTAGAAGAACTTTTTTTTGAAATGTCTATATCTGTTCTGGAGACAAAATTAATGTCCATAAAAGAGTGGTTGGTGATGTGTTACTACTAAGAAATAAAGCCCCTGAAAGAGTTTCAAGTTTTGGAAAGTTGATTAAGGCACTTGAATTGTCGAGAGTATATTGTCAATCAGGTCTTCGGAGGTAATATTTTCAGCCTCTGCTTCGAAGGTTGGGATAATTCGATGGCGAAGCACATCCATAGCTATAGTTCGAACGTCCTCGGGCGTAACATAGGCGCGATGTTGCATAAAGGCATGGGCTCTTGCAGCCAGGTTCAAGTTAATAGAAGCACGAGGAGAGGCCCCGAAATTGATAAGCTCCGAAAGATCTTCAAGATTATATTTTTTCGGGTCTCTTGTGGCGAAAACGAGATCTATAATGTATTTCTCTACCTTTTCGTCAACATAAATATCATTAATAACGTCCCGTGCTTCTAGAACCTTTTCTGTGTTGATAACTGGCTTTAGCTCCTCGGCAGCACCCGTCTTGGCCATACGGCGCATAATTTCTAATTCTTCTTTTTCGGTAGGATAATCAATCTTGATTTTCATCATGAAACGATCCACTTGTGCCTCCGGCAGGGGATAGGTGCCTTCCTGCTCTACGGGGTTTTGTGTGGCTAATGCCAGAAAAGGGTCATCAAGCGGATAGGTTTCTTCACCGATCGTAACTTGTTGCTCCTGCATAGCTTCGAGAAGAGCACTCTGTACTTTGGCAGGCGAACGGTTTATTTCATCAGCCAAAATTATGTTAGCAAAAATGGGCCCCTTCTTTACCGTAAACTCTGCTTCTTTTTGGTTATATATTAATGTACCAATTAAGTCGGCCGGCAACAGATCAGGAGTGAATTGCAGGCGCTGAAATTTTGTATCAATTACTTTAGCAAGAGAAGAAACCGTCAGCGTTTTGGCAAGTCCGGGCACACCTTCTAATAATACGTGTCCGTCAGCTAAAAGTCCGATAAGCAGTCGATCGATCATGTAACGCTGACCAACTATAACTTTGTTTAACTCGGAATAAATATCATCTATAAAAGCGCTGGATTGTTCAATTTTAGCACCCAGCTTTTCCATATCCACTGAATCTACTGACGTTGACGTGTTACCCATGGTTGAAAAATTGTTATTTATTGAGGTTTAATCGATGTATGCCTTCAATAGGCACCGGTTCAAAAAGAACAACGTTAATAAATGGAAATTATCAATTCTTTTCTATCTCGCAATGCGATTATTTGGTGACTTCCAATAACAGCATCAAGTCCGTTTTATTTTGATCGAATATAAAAGATTAATGGAGAGGTGAATTTCTACAATTTTAGTTGATGAGGTTTTTAAATTTATCTACCTTTGAAGCCACAAAAATAAACAGATTGATATGATAACTTATTTCTTCGTTTTCTTAGCTGTATTAGCTGTTGCATCAGCCTTGGCAATGGTGATCAGTAAAAATACGGTAAACAGTGCATTATTCCTTGTATTGAATATGCTGGCACTGGCTGGATTGTTTCTGCTTTTAAAAGCGCAATTTTTAGCTGTGATTCAGATTTTAGTGTATGCCGGGGCCATTATGGTGTTGTTTTTATTTGTCATAATGTTGCTGAATGTACAGAATGAAGAAAGTTTGTTTAATAAGTTTCGCTTCAAATATTTTGTAGCCTTTTTGCTGGGTGTTGGAGTCTTCTCTCAAATTATTTATAGCCTTGGTAGTTTTACAGATACCCTGCCGACTGTTTCTTCTGATATGGCGTATGTTGGAACTGTGGAAGCAGTGGGGGATGTGATGTTTACTGAATATCTGCTACCGTTTGAACTTACCGCAATTTTATTAACGGCTGCCGTTGTAGGAGCACTAATCGTAGCGCAGCACAAAATTAAATCAGGAGCAACGAATGATTAGTATTGATTGGTTTTTAGCACTTAGCGCTCTTCTTTTTTGTATTGGGATTATTGGCGTCTTAATTCGTAAAAATGCCATTGTCATTTTTATGTGCGTTGAGCTTATGCTGAATGCCGTAAATCTATCTCTTATCTCTTTTAGCAGCCATTATGGCAATATTGATGGACAGATACTGGTATTTTTTGCTTTGGCCGTAGCAGCAGCAGAGGCAGTGGTTGGACTAGCCATCATTATCGCCATTTTCCGAAATAACCTATCTGTAGACATCAATAAAGTGAATCTGATGCGCTGGTAATTTCTTACTGTAGATTTTAAATTAAAAAAAGGCTCCTATTTCAGGAGCCTTTTTTATTTCTATAATGGGTCTAAACAGCAATTCTATCCTTTACCTTCACTTAGTTTTTTGTATCTTTGCCACTTGAGAATTTACCCTTGTTAATGCATGGGGTGTTGGCTACATTTGGGCCGAAAAATGTATATGGATACAAATTTGAAAGATCATCTTTAATGGATTCTGCTACTACGCTTACAAGTCTGATTATTGCATTGCCTCTGTTGGGTTTTCTCGTCAACGGGCTTCTTGGATTAAGCTCAAAATCATTTCGCCAGAGGAAAGCTCTCATTGGTACGATTGCCAACCTCACAGTTTTTATCCCATTCGCAATAGCTGTTTACTTCTTTCTCAATATGGGGCAAGATTCAGCCCCCATTTTTGCAGAGCTTTTCACCTGGATTGAGGTTGGAAATTTTAGCGTAGATATTGCCTATCAGCTTGATCAGCTTTCCATACTGATGACCCTCGTTGTAACCGGTGTTGGTTTTTTGATCCATCTATACTCTGTAGGATATATGTGGGAGGATGAAGGTTACTGGAAGTTTTTCGCCTATCTAAACCTCTTTATTTTTGCGATGTTGAACTTAGTAATGGCAGATAACCTGTTGCTTCTTTTTCTCGGATGGGAGGGGGTTGGACTTTGTTCTTATCTGCTGATCGGTTTTTGGTACACCGATATGGCTAACTCTGCTGCGGGAAGTAAAGCCTTTTGGTACAACCGCGTTGGTGATTTTGCATTTCTGGTAGCCATGTTTTTGACTTTTCAACACGTGGGTAGTTTAGATTTTGATGTGATACTGTCAAGCCTTGAGGCGATTCCCGCGGAGGATAAATTTTGGATAGCATTGTTGATGTTTATTGGCGCAACGGGTAAAAGCGCTCAGATTCCACTTTTCGTCTGGTTGCCTGATGCGATGGCCGGTCCCACTTCAGTATCAGCACTGATTCACGCGGCGACGATGGTTACTTCTGGTATATACTTGATTTCACGGATGTCCGAAATGTTTGTGATGTCGCCGGAAGTGATGATGATTATCGCTGTGATTGGAGCTCTTACAGCACTTGTGGCAGCCACAATCGCGCTTACACAGAATGATATTAAACGTGTATTGGCTTACTCGACGGTTTCGCAGCTTGGGTATATGTTTTTAGCGTTGGGGTCGGGAGCATTTACGGCGGCCATGTTCCATGTAGTAACTCACGCCTTTTTCAAAGCGTTGCTTTTTCTTGGCTCAGGGTCGGTTATCCATGCGATGGAACATGTCGAACACGGGCTGCACGAAGAAGGTAAGGATGTCCACTTCGATCCTCAGGACATGCGTTTTATGGGTGGACTCAAAGAATATATGCCTTCAACTTACAAGACATTTTTGATCGCGACCATTGCTATTGCCGGAATACCGCCACTGGCCGGATTTTTCTCCAAGGATGAGATCTTAGCGTTTACTTTTAATGCCGGATTCGCCGGATTTGCAGAGCCGTTGTATATGGCACTTTGGGGCGTGGGAATTATAACTGCCTTCTTAACGGCATTTTATATGTTCCGACTCACATTCGGAACGTTTAACGGTGAGTTTAAGCTTCCCGAGAAAATAAGTGAAGCGACAGGAGCTGAAAAGCATCTGCATGAAAGTCCGAAAACGATGACAATTCCACTTTGGACACTCGGTGGACTCTCTGTAGTTGGTGGCTTTTTGGGTGTACCGAATTTCTTGTTATCAACTTTTACGCACCAGGAAGAGCATATTAATCTACTTCACAACTGGCTCTACAATGTTACCGCAGATTATGAGCTTGGATTATCCCACTCTGTAGAATGGATTCTGATGACGGTATCAATCCTCGTTGCGGTTGGAGGTGTTTACACTGCATATAAAATGTATGGAAGTGGGGCCACCGAAGAATCCGATGCCACCCTTGCCGACCGCTTTGGAGCGCTATACGAAACCTGGAAAGAAAAGTACAGCCTTGATGAATTGTACGAAGGTATTGTCGTCCATCCCACCGTTAAGTGGTCAGATAAAGGCTTGGCCAAATTTGATATGAAAATCGTGGATGGAATTGTTAATACTGTCGGCGGTGTCGTCCGGCTATTTGGCAGTGTTTTCCGATATATCCAGACGGGTGTAACCAGTAGCTATGCATTAGCGCTGGTGTTAGGTGTAATTCTTGTATTAAGTATGTTGATCCTGTAAAAAAGAACTGATAATGGAGTTACTTTTAAATTTAGTTATTTATTTACCCCTTTTAGGAATTGCCGGGATTCTTGCTCTCCGGAATGACAAAGCTACAAAGTGGATAAGTCTTATCGCCACTTCAGCAACATTTTTATTGTCGCTGCCACTGCTTTTTAGTTTTGATATAACCAATTCTGGTACGGTTCAATACCTGACGGAAGGCAGTAATATTATGTCCGGTCTTGATATTAAGTATCTCATAGGTCTTGACGGTCTCAGCTTACTGCTTTTTATGCTGACGACGCTCATGGGACCTATTGTAATACTTTCTTCATGGGATTCCATCAAAAAGCACTTGGCGGGGTATTATTCAATGCTTTTGCTGTTGCAAACAGCATCAATGGGGGTGTTTGCGTCCTTAGATTTAATCGTTTTTTACGTCTTCTTTGAGCTCTCACTAATTCCCATGTATTTCCTTATCGGCATCTGGGGCGGGAAGAACCGGATTCACGCAACGGTCAAGTTTTTTGTTTATACCTTGGTAGGATCGCTCATTATGCTTGTTGGTCTAATTTATACAGGCTACGATGCAGGAGCCGCAATCGAAGGATATAAGTTTACGACCGACTGGCGATTTTTGTCCGGTGATGCCTACCAGATTGGACTAGTTGAACAAACCTACCTGTTTTTGTCATTTGCCTTGGCATTCTGTATCAAGGTACCGCTGTTTCCGTTCCATACTTGGTTGCCGTATGCGCACACAGAAGCGCCAACAGCAGGTTCGGTGGTACTTGCAGCCATTATGCTGAAGATGGGAACGTACGGACTGCTCCGGATTTGTTTGCCACTTTTCCCCAATGCCTTTGTCGAATTTGCGCCTTACCTGGCTACATTAGCAGTTGTAGGGATAATCTACGGCGCGCTTGTGGCAATGGTTCAGAAAGATGTTAAGAAGTTGGTGGCCTACTCATCGGTTAGCCACTTGGGTTTTGTGGTGTTGGGATTGTTTGCCTTTAACACTATCGCGGTACAAGGCGCACTTATTCAGATGATTAATCACGGCCTTTCAACAGGAGCGCTCTTCTTAATTGTAGGAATGATTTATGACCGTACGCATACTCGAGAGATCAAAGATTATGGCGGGATTGCGAAAGTAGTTCCTGTTTTTGCGGTAATGTTTATGATTGCTACGTTGGCTTCAATTGGTCTTCCGGGATTAAATGGATTTATTGGTGAGTTTCTGATTCTAAACGGGACATTTAGCTCTGAAGTGCTTCCGGAGAATGCTTTCGTAGTATTTGCAGCACTGGGTGTTATTTTAGCTGCAGTTTACATGCTTTGGATGTACCAGCGTGTAATGTTTGGTCCTATCAAGCATGAGGAAAATAAGAAGCTGGTTGACTTGAATGCACGTGAAATTGGGCTCTTGGTTCCATTGGTTATCTTTATGGTTTGGATTGGAATCAGACCCACAGATTTTACCCAGTACTCTGAAGTTCAAGTACAAGAGTTGTTAGAATCATCGAATGAAAAACGGATGGCTATTCAGCGGTCAGCTGATAGTGAGAATCTCCCTCAATGGGCTTCTAATTTATATGATGTTACGGATGAATTAGCATCAAAAATAGAAAACCAATAGGATTATGGCTGAACCACTTTCTGATCATAAAATAGCTGAAGAACTTTCTGAACTATCTGGTTGGAATTACGAAAACAATAAATTAACCAAAGAGTTTGGTTTTGATAATTTTCGGGATGCGATGGCTTTTATCAATCGCATAGCATTTGAAGCCGAGGAGCAGGTTCATCATCCTGAAATATTCAATGTATACAACACGGTTAACATTTCACTGAGCACCCATGATGCCGGAGGAAAGGTAACCGAGAAAGATATCAAGCTCGCAAAAACTATTGAGTCACTGTTTAACAAATAAGTTGCATGGATTACTTACACGATCTTAACGTTTTTTTGCCCGGAGTCATAGTCGCACTTGCCGGACTTATTGCGATCATCATTGATGCTTATAAGAACGACCACGGAGCTATATATGGCCTTACTGTTTTTTCGCTGTTGGCCGGACTTGTTCTGTCGGTCATAGATATGTTTGGTCCCGTTGGAGAAGCATTTTCGGGCATGATAACATATGGAGGTGTAGCGGCTTTTGGGAATAGCGTCATATTATTTGGCGCGCTTTTTTGCGTGTTGATATCCCGGGAATACTTAAATGCCATTGATCATGAGTACGGCGAAGTATATGCGCTAATACTTTTTGCTACGGCAGGAATGCTGGGTTTAGCCAGTGCCAACAATTTAATCATGATATTTATCGGCATTGAAACGATGTCTATCTGCTTATATGTGCTGGCAGGATTGATTAAGGAGCGAAAAACCGGGGCAGAGGCATCGCTCAAATATTTTCTTCTTGGAGCTTTCTCTACGGGATTTTTGTTGTATGGGATGGCACTCTTGTACGGAGCTACAGGCTCATTATATCTGACCGAAATTGCAGAAGCGGCCAGCTCAGATCTTATTTTTATAGCAGGAGCAGCACTACTGTTAATTGGCTTCTTCTTTAAGGTTTCGGCTGTACCCTTTCATATGTGGACGCCGGATGTTTATCAGGGGACACCTACAACAATTACTGCATATATGGCCACGGCATCTAAATCTGCAGCCTTTGTGGCGTTATTGGTCGTATTATCCAAGATGATTCCGGCCGAAACTGCCGATTGGGCAGGAGTAATTGAGGTTATTGCCATTCTTACGATGGTTCTGGGTAACCTGATAGCTATCGTTCAGGATAACATTAAACGAATGCTTGCCTATTCGAGTATAGCTCATGCAGGATATCTTTTAGTTGGATTAACCGCCGGAACCCCGGAAGGTTATAGTGCAGTACTATTTTATCTCTTTGCTTATACTATCATGAATATTGGTGCTTTTGGAGTGGTTGCATATTACGAACGCCAGCAAGGGCTGGATTTTACAGATGTAAACAATTATGTGGGACTCGGATTCAAAAAGCCCCTGATGGGTGTCCTGCTTTCATTCTTCTTGTTCTCGTTGGTTGGCATACCGCCCTTTGTGGGATTCGTTGGTAAGTACTTAATCTTTGCTGCGGCCATTGATGCCGGATATGTAGCTTTGGCTGTTATTCTTGCACTGGCAAGTGCAGCAAGTGTGTATTATTATTTGCGTCCAATGGTGTATATGTATTTCAGAGATCCTCGTAAAGATGTTCCACTGGTTCGTTCTGGCATTGTTTTCCGTTCTACACTCGTGGTTCTTGCCGCATTAACGCTTTATTTCGGTATCGCTTTTGGTGACTTGCACAATTTGCTTTCCTCTTATTATAGCGCTGATTGGGTCACTCATTTAATGGGTCATTAGATAATACTCTTATCTGTAATTGGTGGCTTGTTATCTTGCATTGGGGTTGTGGAAATATTATCCAATCATGGATTGGAATTAAATTCAAAAAAGCCTATTTTTGCGTGCCTGCTGACGAGTGAAAGTCACCACGTCGGCTGTTTCAATTAAGGAACAACCAAAGGAAACATATCACATGAGTAGAAATTATTACGAGTTAACATATATACTAAATCCTGTCTTAGAAGACGATCAATACGAAGAGATCGTCGACAAATTCACTGAACTTATTCGAAATAACGACGGTGAAATTGATGAAGTAGATGAGTGGGGAATCCGTAAGTTCGAATATGAAATGGATAGTAAATCAAGCGGATATTATATAAACGCTTATTTTACTGCCCCCGGAGAATTGATCGAAAAGCTGGAGCGCGCCCTTCGCATTGACGACCAAGTAATGCGTTATTTAACGCTCAAGTACGATGCAAAGATGAAGCGTCATCGTGAGTTGCAGCGTAAAAATGCCGTTCCCCAGGTCTTTGTCGATGAGCAAGAGGAAGAAGCAGAAGACGAAGATTAATTCATCTCCATAAACAAAATTTTTTAAGATTATGATTAAGAATCCATCACACCCAAAGAAGGGACATATTAAAACCCGTGAATGCAAGTTTACCAAAGCGGGCATTGAGTATATTGATTACAAAGATACGGATCTATTAGAACGATTTATGAACGACCAGGGAAAAATTCTTCCTCGTCGTGTAACCGGAACGAGTGCAAAATATCAGCGCCAACTGTCTCGTGCTATTAAGCGCGCTCGTTTTCTTGGATTACTTCCGTATGTAGCAGATAACCTTCGATAACAAAAGATTTTATTCCAATGGCTAATAAGTACATGAAATTAATTTTGCGAGAAGATGTCGATAAGCTCGGAGAATCCGGCGACATTGTTGAAGTACGGGCTGGCTATGGCCGCAATTACCTGATTCCTCAAGGTAAAGCCATGATGGCTACCGACGGGGCATTGAAGCAGGTTGAGCGCATGAAAGAGCAAGCAGAGCACCGTGCAGAGTTAACTGTAGAGCGTGCTCAGGATATGGCCGAGCGACTTGAAACGACGTCGGTCACTATTCCTGTTGAGGTAGGTGAAGACGAACGTATTCATGGTTCAATTACTACCCAGGATATTGCTGATGCATTAGCCGAACGTGATATCGATATTGATAAACGTAAGATTACAATAGATCAAGATATCAAAACGTTAGGTGAATACACGGCAACCATCAGCCTGATTAGTGAAATAAAAGCACAAATTAAGGTTTGGGTGGTTAAAGAATAAAACAATTTACCGCTTAGTAGAATCGATTGGTAATGAAAAATTCTTTACCTATTAAGAAAGTAGTGGGGATCATCGTCATGATGTTATCCCCATTTTTTGTTCAGGGTCAAATGTTAGATCCTGTATCATATTCTGTTGTTGAGGCTCCCGAACAGGTGAAAGCAGGGGAAGTATTTGAAATTACGGTTAAAGCTTCTATTGAAGGCGAGTGGCATCTGTATTCAGTTGCAAACGACCCTGATGCTGGACCGTATCCTACCCAGTTTTCTTCCGCTTCTTCGGATGTAGCCATTGCAGGAGAAGTCCAGGAAAGTGAACCCTCTATTGAAATGGATCCCAATTTTAATGCTGAGCTGGGGTGGCACACCAAAGAAGCAACCTTTACTATTCCAGTAGCATTACAAAGTGGTCTTTCGGGGTCTTCAGAGATTGCATTAGAGGTATTGTATCAAGTTTGCGATGATAAATCCTGTTTGCCCCCGAAGACAAAATCTATTGTACATTCCGTTTCTGTCGAAGGAGTGGCTGACAATCCCTACAGTGATTTTAAGGAAAGTAATGCCGGAGATACTGAATCCTCACAAGTCAAGACTATAGATGAGGGGGCAGAAGCAGCACCAGAAGAGGAAAAAAATACAGGTCAAATTGATACGAGTGGATATGGTTCGAACGGGATTTTCTCATTTCTTTGGATTGCATTGGCTGCTGGCTTTGCAGCTCTATTAACGCCCTGTGTTTTTCCGATGATACCCTTGACGGTGTCATTCTTTTCTAAACAACAGGAAGGCAAGGGAACAGCGGCAATCGGACACGCCTTTGGGTTCGGTCTGGCCATTGTTATTACCTTTACCATTTTAGGGGCATTGTTGGCGGTTTTTATAGGAGCATCCGGTGCCAATAAATTTGCAGCTAATCCCTGGGTCAACCTCTTTATAGCACTTGTTCTTGTGGTATTTGCCATAAGTTTATTGGGGGCATTTGAACTGCGACTTCCCCATCAACTTACGAACTGGCTAAATCAAAAAAGTAATGAAAGTTCAGGTTTGATTGGGATCCTCTTTATGGCACTGACGATAAGTGCTGTATCTTTTTCCTGTACAGCACCATTTGTAGGAGGTGTATTGGCCGCTACTGCTGGAGGGCAGTGGTTCTATCCAATAATAGGCATGGCCGGCTTCTCTGCAGCTTTTGCCAGTCCTTTCGTTTTGTTTGCCCTGTTTCCGCGCTGGCTTGAGAGTCTACCCCAGAGCGGTTCCTGGATGAATATTGTTAAAGTATTGTTAGGTTTTATAGAGTTAGCTGCAGCTGTTAAATTTTTATCTAATGCTGATCTTGTTTGGGAGTGGGGGCTTATATCGCGTCCGTTTGCGATTGCCACATGGATTGCCATTTTCCTGATGGCCGGTTTGTATTTATTGGGTGTGTACTCCATAAACCATGACACTAAACCTAATCAAATTGGTACAGGCCGTTTAATGCTGGCCATGCCTTTTATCTTATTTAGTTTTTATTTAATTCCTGGATTAATGGGAGCATCGCTTGGAATTTGGGATTCTTGGCTTCCTCCAAAACAAGCTACAGATGTAAGTGTAGTTCGTTCACTCGCACAGCAAGGGATCGGATCAACTAATTCTGGAGAAGGAGAAAACTGGACCAGCAATTATGATGAAGCCCGTGAAGTAGCCCAAAAGAAAAACAAACCTTTGTTTATAGACTTCACAGGGTATACTTGCACAAATTGTCGGGCTATGGAGACAAATGTTTTTCCATTGGAGGAAATTCAAAAACGATTTGCAAAAATGCAGCAAGTGCGTTTATATACTGATGACGGTTCTGACGGACCAGCAAATCAAAAGTTTCAATTTGAATTGACGGGAACAGTAGCGTTACCTACTTATGTAATTGTTGATCCTGATAACGAAAAAATTATGGATCAGCTTGTAGGATATGCCAACAAAGACAAATTTCGTCAATTTTTAGATACAGGAATTCAACGGTTTGAACAATTCAATGATAATTTTAGGGCAGGAAACCTATAATTGAAGCTTTATTTCGTTAAATAGATTTAAAAATACTATTTAATTAAAAATTGTAGCTTACTGTCTTTGACATTTTAGTCAAAATGATCTATCATTTTGCATCTTTATAAGCCCTTATTAACAGATAATAAATAATCTAATCGGAGTAATCGTATGACATCGTCTATAGCTCTCTTTTTCCTTCAAGCAGGAGTAGACCAAGGATTTTTTAATGTTCTCGTAGAAAAATTTAACGAAGGTAATGAGGGTGGGTTCATGTGGCCGGTCCTTGTCGCCTTAATACTTGGATTGGCTATCTTCTTGGAGCGAATTATCACCTTGAACTTAGCTGATATTGATACACGTAAATTTATTGTTGACGTACAAGAAGCCCTTCAAGAAGGGGGCGTACCAGCAGCTAAAGAACTATGTGCAGAAACACGAGGCCCTGTGGCTTCCGTATTCCAGGCTGGATTAATGCGCGTCGACGAAGGTGTCGAAGCAGCAGAAAAAGCCATATCTTCATATGGTTCCATTGAGATGAGTTTCCTTGAGCGGGGACTTGTGTGGCTCTCTTTGTTTATTGCCATTGCCCCAATGCTTGGCTTCCTTGGAACGGTTGTAGGTATGATTCAGGCGTTTGATGCTATTGAGCAAGCGGGTGACATTTCCCCTACTCTTGTAGCTGGCGGTATTAAGGTAGCGCTTCTAACAACGGCTGCAGGTCTGCTTGCCGGTATTATCCTTCAGGTAGGATACAACTATTGTGTATCTAAAATTGATCGACTTATTTCAGAAATGGAAGAAAGCTCAATTACCCTGATCGATTCTATTGTAATGCTTAAAGAAGGTGAACAGATAGTTGACACTTCTGGAGACTCAGAATAAGTATCCGGAAATTCTATACTTTCACCCATATTTAATTAGAGTATAAATATTATGATTGTAAATATAGCATTAGGACTAGGATTAGGATTAATCGGACTTGGAGTACTGGGCATGATCGTTTCCGGTATCAGAAGTGTAATGAAGGGTAAGCAGGATATTAAAAAAATCATTACGATGATTGTGCCTTTCGTTGTCTTCGGTATCGCATATGGTATTGCTGGTACAGTGACAGAGGCTGCTATTGGAACCATGTTGTTTATGATGGGAGCTATGGTTCTGCTCATAGCGCTTACCGGTATGCGAACCACATTAAATATATAATTCTTTCAAAACAGCGAAGCGATGTTTGATAATAAAAGAGATCGAGAAGATCCGGAAATAGGTGGTGCTGGAATGGCCGATATTGCCTTCTTGCTGCTTATCTTCTTTTTACTTGTTACAACAATTGATGTTGATACCGGGATAGGGCTTCAACTTCCACCTGCTCCTGAAGAAAATCAGGAGCCCCCACCCATTAAAGAGCGAAACCTTTTGAATATTTTGGTGAACTCTCAGGGTATGGTATTGATGGATGAAGAACCAACTCCGGTAAACCAAGTAAAACAGAAGGTTAAAGCCTTTATCACGAATCGAGGAAAAAATCCTGAATTATCCGACTCTCCGGATAAAGCTATTGTGTCTATTAAAACGGATAGAGAAACTCCGTATAACGTCTATATTGATATGCTTGATGAGGTAATGGGTGCTTATGCCGAATTACGTAATCAAGCAGCCCAAGCACAATTTGGGAGAAACTATGGACAGTTAGAGGATGATAGCGAGCAGCAACAAGCTATTAAGGATACCTATCCCAAGAAAATTTCAATCGCAGAGCCCAACCAATAAAAGAGCTTAACTTATGGGACATTTTGAAAAAAAGTCTGCAAAGTCGGATCCTACAATTTCGCTTACGGCTATGCCAGACATTATTTTTATGTTGCTCATCTTTTTTATGGTGACAACAGTATTGCGCGAAGTTACCTTGCAGGTTCAAGTAGATTATACTCGTGCAGAGAATATTGAGAAGATAGAACAAAAACGACTTGTCAGCTACATCTATGTTGGTCCCGAAAAACTTCAGGGTAACCGAGTAGGTAATACCAAAATTCAAATCGATGATTCAATCATCGATGATGTTGGTGCAGTTCAACAGCTTATGTATGACAAGTTGAAAGAAGAACCTCGTCTTATCGTATCACTCCGTGTTCATGATGAAACTGAGTTCGGAATTGTAACAGATATTCAGGAAGAACTCAGAGACGCAGGCACCCTTCGCATTAATTATTCTACGAAAAAGGAACAGTAATTATTACGATTAATTTTTTCTAGAAAGGCAAGTACACTTATGTGTACCTGCCTTTTTTTATTTACTTACATATTATGGACAAAGAATCTTTCCGTTCAATTCAATCCATTGGCCGTACCCAACTTATCGATGAGCTAATGGAACATGCCACTTTTGAAAAACCATCAGTTCTTCAAAGTTCCGGTGATGATGCTGCAGTACTGGAAGATGGAGATAGCTATCAGTTATTGACTTCCGAAACATTTATGGAAGGAGTTGATTTTGATCTCACCTATTTTCCACTGCACCATTTGGGTTATAAAATTGCAGCTGCAGCTGTGAGCGATGTTTATGCGATGAACGGTACCCCGGAGGTTGTTTTGGTAAATTTAGCTGTTCCGAATAAACTTTCAGTGGATATGCTGAAGGAAATATATAAAGGGATTGAAGCAGCTTCTAAGGATTTTGAATTTCAAATTGTTGGTGGTGATTTAACAGCCTCTCATCAAATTTTGAGCGCAAGTATTAGCTGTTATGGCAAAGTTCCGAAAGATGTGATTACCTATCGTAAGGGAGCGCAAAAGAATGATGCAATTTGTGTGACCGGTGACTTAGGTGGTGCAATTGCAGGCCTTAGGATTTTAATGAGAGAAAAGGAATACTGGGAAGAGCAGGAGCAGCAACAATCTTTTCAGCCTAATCTGGATGAATACGAATATGTGGTCAAGCGTCAGCTGGTACCCATTGCCCGTAAAGATGTTGTGGATAAGCTTGATGAACTGAACATTATTCCGACTTCAATGATAGATATCACGCAGGGATTAGTTAGTGAATTAAAGCATTTAGCGAATGCCTCCGGAGTTGGTGCCCATATTTATGGAGCAACCATCCCGATCTCCTTAAAAACAAGGCATGTCGCTGATGAGATGAAAGAAGATGTAGATAAGTATGCTCTCTATGGAGGAGAAGATTTTGAGTTGATGTTTACCTTGCCAGAGGATGATGTAGAGAAATTAACCGATGAATTTTCTGATTTTGCAGTAATTGGTAAAGTTATTGATCGAGAAGAGGGAGTTAAAATGCAGCAGGCAGAAGGGGATATGATTCTTTTTGACGAACCCAATGACGGCGAATAACTAAATATTCATCCAATAACTAGCAGAGCCGACCGTTCTTTATGGTCGGCTTTGTTATTTTAAGCAAATTAAGTAATCGAGAAATATCTAAGCAAGTACGCAGAACATTAATATTTGCCGTATATTGCTCTATTGTTTGAACAAATAATAGCTATTACAACATGTCTGATAATGAAAAACAACCTAAAGGGAAAAAGGGAGACTCTAAAACTCCATTAAAAGGAACTGAAAGTGCTCCAAAGTTCCCTATATGGATATATGTAATTTTATTACTCGTGCTGTTGGGGATTCAGTTTTATTTTATGAATCCTGATGCAGGGAATAAAATAAAGTATAGCACTTTTTTGGAGTATGTTGAAAAGGGGTATGTAGAAGAAATTACCATCAAAAACGGTGCTTATATTAATGGTGAATACACAGAAAAGGCTGTAGAAGATGGAATTATAAAACCGCCATCAGAGGATGAAAATGAATGGGCGCTTTCATCTGAACCCCAAAGCAACCGATTTACAAGCACAATGCTTGAGGGTGATGATATTCGGCCTATATTAGACGAACATGATGTAGCTTATGATGTTCAAATTGAAGAGGATTGGTTCAGTGGAATTCTTATCTGGCTCATACCAATTGGTCTGGCTATTATTTTTTGGATTTACATTTTCCGGAGAATGAATCCGGGACAACAGGTTCTGAGTATTGGAAAAAACAAGGCATCGCTCTACGATAAGCAGGCCGAAAACCAAGTCTCTTTTAAAGATGTTGCAGGCCTCGAAGAGGCTAAAGGAGAAGTGGAAGAAGTTGTTGAGTTTCTCAGAAACCCTCAAAAATTTACTAAACTTGGTGGAACCTTACCCAAAGGTGTATTGCTGGTGGGCCCACCTGGAACCGGTAAGACCCTATTAGCTAAGGCAACGGCAGGTGAAGCGGATGTGCCTTTTTTTAGTTTAAGTGGCTCGGATTTTGTTGAAATGTTTGTAGGGGTTGGGGCGGCTCGTGTCCGAGACCTCTTTAAACAGGCCAAGGAAAAAGCACCCTGTATCATATTTATTGATGAGATTGATGCTATTGGTCGAAGTCGTGGTAAGGGGATGCAGATGGGATCAAATGACGAGCGTGAGAATACATTGAACCAACTGCTTAGTGAAATGGATGGGTTCAATACTGACAAAGGAGTTATTATATTAGCTGCCACGAATCGTCCGGATGTACTGGATTCGGCACTACTTAGGCCAGGCCGGTTTGATCGGCAAATAGTTATTGATAAACCAGACCTTCGCGGACGTGTTGAGGTGCTTAAAGTACATACGCGAAATCTTAAACTTTCTGATGACATTGATTTAAAACTTCTTGCTTCTCAAACACCTGGATTTGCAGGTGCAGAGCTAGCTAACCTCTGTAATGAAGCAGCCTTGATGGCAGCGCGACGCGGTAAGGATGCAGTTGAGATGGAAGATTTTCAGGATTCTATTGAACGGGTTATTGCCGGACTGGAGAAGAAGAATAAGCTTATTAGTCCCAAGGAGCGAGAGATTGTGGCTTGTCACGAATCCGGTCATGCTATCGTGGGTTGGTATCTTGAGCATACCGATCCTGTTTTGAAAGTTAGTATTGTTCCGCGTGGATTAGCTGCATTGGGATATACCCTGCAAACACCGCTTGAAGATCGCTTTTTGATGACAACTGAAGAGTTAAACGATAAGATTTGTGCACTCCTCGGTGGACGTGTAGCTGAGGAGATTATATTTGGGAGGATTTCCACCGGTGCACAGAATGATCTTGAACGGATTACAAATATGGCATTTGCCATGGTAGCTGAATATGGCATGAGTGAGGAGTTAGGGTATTTATCTCTTAAAGATTCCCAAAATCCTGAAAATAGCTATGGCTTTAACAAAAAATATTCTGAGCACACAGCTGAGCGAATTGATGAGGCCGTTAAATCAATTATAAAACAGAATTATGAACGAACAAAAAAGCTTATTAACGAACATAAAGATAAGCTCGAAAATATGGCTCAGACACTGCTTGATAAAGAAGTGCTGGATCACAATGATCTAAAAGAATTACTCGGTGATCATCCCGAAGGAAAATACCCGGAAGGTATCTTTAGAAACGAGGAGACATCCAAAAACGAAAACGGTTCAGATGAGAAAAGCTTAGAGCAAGATGAAGAGCAATCCGTTGAAGAAGACAGTTCCTCGTCGGTCTCAAACTAAGCACTGCAGTTGCCTTCTTAGATGAACAATAAATTAACTGGTACGGTGAGTAAAACCTATCTTCATTTACTCAAAACCTACTTGTTAATATTCTCTTAAAACTAGAATAACAGAGGCATAACGGTGTCATAACAGTTATGCAATCTAAGTATGCTATCCTTGATTAAACGAGTTGAGGATATTACTCAAATTAAAATCAGCATACTTGGAATGGATTTATCCAATCTTGCAACTAAGAAATTCTTGAATACCTGTTTGATAGGTAAGATAAACTCTCTCCTAAAATTCATAACTGCCGAAGATAATACTTTGGTAATACTGATTTTAATCAAAGCTAATCTCAGCATTATAAGTTCTCCATCTCAAAGTAATCCGTAATCAAACCTAATCTTATAGATAATAATTATGAAGATACTAAAACATGCAGCTGGCCTATTCTTAGTGTTGGCCTTATTTGTTTCATGCGATGACGACGACAACGGAAATGATCCGGGACCCGTCTCAGTTGAAGCCCCTTCAGAACAAACTGTAGTTGTAGGAAGCACAGTTGAACTTACATTTTCATTTTCCGGCGGGGCTGGTTATGAATCCGCTACCGTTTCAACCAATAATGGTAATGCTACCATTACTTCTGAGCCTAATACAGGAGCAACAAGCGGGGATGTAATGGTTGAATATACGCCAAGTAATTCTGGTGCTGGATCGGTTGTAGTAACAATCAACGACTCTGGTGGACAATCCAATGATGCTACGGCGGTTGTCAATGTTAATGAAGAGCAAACTGAGTTTACTATAACTGAAAACATTACGGAAGATACGACTTGGGAAGATGGTAAAACATATATTCTCGGAGGGCGAATTATTGTTGAGCCTAATGTTACTCTTACTATTGAAGGCGGAGCCGTAGTAAAAGGTGAAGCTGGAAGTGGCTCAAATGCTACTACGCTTCTTGTTGCTCGAGATGCTACATTGAATGCCAATGGTACTGCCCAGGCCCCCATTATCTTTACGTCTATTGCAGACGAGATCACTCCTCAAGACATCGATGACGGCAATTTCGGAAGCCCGAATTTAGATGAAACTCAAAACGGTCTGTGGGGCGGTGTGATCGTGCTTGGAAATGCTCCCATTTCGTACAGCGATGATGATGGTAACGACCAAACAGAAGCTCAGATTGAAGGTATTCCAACCTCCGAGACTCTTGCTTTGTACGGTGGTAACGACCCCAGTGATAGCTCTGGTTCGTTAACATATGTAACTATTCGTCACGGTGGAGCTAATATTGGACAAGGAAACGAAATAAACGGCCTATCTCTCGGAGGTGTAGGTAATGGTACTACGATCGAGAATATCGAAATTGTTGCCAACCAGGATGACGGCGTTGAATGGTTCGGTGGTACAGTAAATGTTACCAATGTATTGGTTTGGAATAACGGAGATGACGCTCTGGATACCGACCAAGACTGGCAGGGAACAGTAGACAATGTTGTTACGATGAGTCCGGCGGGTTCTTCTATGGAGCTTGACGGTCCAGAAGGGTCATCTGCTACGGTAAGTGGTAATGCACATACGATCATGAATGTCTCAGCATATGTCGAGACTAACGGCTCAGAGCTAATAGATGTTGATGATAACACAAATGTTAACATCAGCAATGTGGTCTTCTTTGGCTTAGCTACTGATGACAATGGAAACGCTGACAATATGTTCTCAAGCGATTATTCAGAATATGCTAACAATACTAATGGCTACGCAATAACATCAATTGATGCTGTTCTGCCATCCGGTACGGCACTTGCTGACTACTTCCCTCAATCTTTAGTTGACGACGGTGAAGTCGAAGAAGTCGCTGATGCTCAAAGCGGTACAGGAGCTGATACGTCTGTGTTCGGTTGGACATGGGCCAGCCAAGCAGGGGCTCTGTCAAATGTTGGACTTTAATTAACAGCAATACATTTCGATATGGCTTGCCCTTAATTCGGAGGGCAAGTCATTCTTTTGAAAGCATTTCTTAGTAATATATAACTTGTGATCAGTCATATTATGAAATTCGCTAAATACATCTTCTTAGTTTTGATCTTTGCTTTTGCCCATACGGTTTATGGTCAAAGTCAGCAAGGAACCATTCGAGGTAAGGTCATTGATGCCTCAAGCGGAGAACCACTTATTGGAGTTAACGTTTTAATTGTGGGTACATCAGACGGTGCTAGTACCGATGTTGATGGAGCATTCAGCCTGAAAGTATCCGAAGGTACATACAATCTTCGTCTCTCATACATCTCATATCAAAACAAAACAATTGAAGGTATAGAGGTAAAAGCCGGAGAGATTAAGGTATTGAATGACATCGGACTTTCCACAGCTACGACTGAAATGGAAGAAGTAGTAGTTACGGCAGGAGCGGTAAGAAACTCTGAGGCGGCAATGCTGACTATGAAGAGAACATCACCCCAGATGCTAGATGGAATTTCGTCCGAAAAATTTGATAAAATAGGGGTGTCGGATGCAGCTCAAGCGCTAAAGAAAGTGACCGGGGTATCGGTAGAAGGCGGCAAATATGTATACGTGCGCGGCCTTGGAGATCGATATACCAACACGATGTTGAATTCAGTTGAGATTCCAAGTTTGGATCCCAACCGTAATAGTTTGCAGGTTGATATTTTCCCTTCCAATCTGATTGAAAATATGGTGATAAACAAAACAGCTTCTGCAGAATTACCCGCAGATTTTACTGGAGGTATTGTCAATATTGAAACGATTGATTTCCCTGAGCGTCCGATATTTGATATTTCTACAAGCTTTACCTATAACCCCGATATGCATTTCAACAGTAACTATTTGACATATGAGGGAAGTGATACTGATTTTCTGGGTTTTGATAACGGGACTCGAGAATTACCGAATGAAGCAAGAGGAGAGAGCATCCCATCACCTCTGAGTGGTACATCAGATAATAACGTATATAATTTTGTGAACAGCTTCAATCCAACACTTGGTCCAAAACAGAAAAAAAATAACATGGATTACAGCCTCGGACTTGCCCTGGGAGATCAATACAAGGTAGGGGATGATAAAACCCTCGGATATATTTTATCCGGTAAATATAGTAACAAAACAAAGTACTATAACAATTACGCATACGGGGAGTGGCAAAATGCCCTAAATGCAGAGGACTTTGATTTAATCCGCTCTACAACCCAAAATGGTACAGTAGCAGAAAACAATGTGTTTTTAGGTGGAATAGCCGGAATAGCCTATAAAGCCGGGCAATCAAAATTAAAGCTTACCGGCATGCGTTTACAAAACGGAGAAAGCAGGACTGCCAATTTCTTAGTTGACAACAGTGAAAGTGCTCCGGGGCAGTCCGGTTATATTGGTGAATCTTATAATTTGGAATACAGTGAACGCAGTATTACAAACTTTTTGCTGAATGGTACGCACTATGTTGATAATGCGAATTGGGAAATAGATTGGAGACTTTCTC
This sequence comes from Fodinibius sp. GM21, assembly GCF_058386955.1. NCBI lineage: Bacteria > Pseudomonadati > Balneolota > Balneolia > Balneolales > Balneolaceae > Fodinibius > Fodinibius sp. GM21. The sequence continues at coordinate 478,642 of NZ_JBYEIQ010000004.1, forward strand.
CCACTTTTTCAACTATGAATGATCCCGATTTGAGAAAAACAACGTATACAATTAGACCCAATGGCGACCATACATTTAATGCAGGAGCCGGAGGATTTCCAAGCAGAACCTGGCGCTACATGGATGAGGTAAACTTAGTAGGTCGGGTTAATATTTCCGGTGATTATGAACTGTTTGGCAATCCCGCTACAGTTAAATTCGGAGGAAGTCATGTGTATAAAGAGCGTGATTATGAGATTTTATCATATACGGCTTCTTTCTTTGGCAATCAGTTTGACTGGCAGGGCGATCCTTCCGAGATTCTGATAGATGATCACATATATGGTAATGGAAATGGTGGCACGATCTATTATCAATCGGGGAATCCGGATCCCAACCCGAATGCCTACAATTCCAATTCCTCAAATACGGCCTTTTATGTATCTAATCAGTTTAGTGTGATTCCAAATGTAAAAACAAATATTGGTCTGAGAGTCGAAAATTATGTATTGCGTCACACGGGCCGGGATATTTCATACGCACAGGGAGCTACAGAAGCAGGAATTAATTTTGACGATGAAAAAGTGCTTGATGCTCTTGACTTCTTCCCTTCTGCAAATGTGATTTATAATGTTACAGACCGTATGAATGTGAGGTTCTCGTACTCAAAAACCATTGCACGCCCTTCATTTAAAGAGATGTCATTTGCTCAGATATTGGATCCGATATCAAACCGGATTTTTAATGGTGGCTTATATCCGATAGGCAGCTGGGACGGTAATTTGCATGAGACCCGAATAAATAATTTCGATCTTCGCTTTGAATCATTTTTAAGCGGCAATCAGTTAATATCAGTTAGTGGGTTTTATAAAACATTTGACGATCCCATTGAACTTGTCAGACTTCGAGCTTCTGCTACTTCCAGTGAGTTTCAGCCACGGAATGTTGGAAATGGGGAAGTATACGGGGCTGAATTCGAGTTCCGGAAGTCATTTAACTTCCTATCAGAATCGTTAACCAATTTTGGGTTTAGCACGAATGTTACGGTTGTGAAATCCTTAATTGATATGACTGATGAGGAATACAATGCCCGCAAGAACAGGGAAAAAGAAGGGCAAAATATTGATGACCAGCGACAAATGGCGGGTCAGGCTCCCTACATTATAAATGCGGGTCTTACCTATGATAATGCTGATCTAAATATGGATGCCGGACTATTCTATAATCTAAAAGGAAAAACACTGGTATTGGTAGGAGGGGGGACATATCCGGATGTTTATTCCGAACCCTTCCATAACCTCAAGTTCAATTTGAATAAAGCTTTTGGTCCTAGAAACCAGTATTCACTGAGTGTAAATGTTTCTAATATCCTGAATGATCGAAGAGAAGAATTTTATGACGGATATAACACGGCTGACAAAATATATGAGGCCTATAGTCCTGCAAGAACTTATAGTATAGGTTTCAAATATTCTTTCTGATACTTTTTGAATATCTCACATGCTAAATGTGAGGTGTGCTGATCACAGGGAGGTGCCGTTGATTCGGGGCCTCCTTTTTTATTTTTAAAGCATAATTGCCTTTGACAAACTAGAGCAATAAACGTACATTTAATCGTATAATTACGATAACCGATAAAGGGATATGGCCATTACCAAAGCAAAGTTATTTAACGCATCTCAAAAGCGATCAGCCGAGCTTATGAAAGCTCTCGGTCATCCAGCGCGAATAGCAATTGTTGAACTGCTGGCAGAGCGTGACACCTGTATTTGTGGGGATATTACTGAGGAACTGCCTCTGGCTCAGTCAACCGTTTCGCAACATTTAAAAGCCCTTAAGAAAGCGGGTATCATTAAAGGAGAAATAGATGGCGTGCGGACTTGCTACTGTCTCGATGAAAAAGGAATAGGAGAAATGGAGAAACTGTTGACATCACTTTTAACCAATCTTACAACTGAAACTAAAGACAATTGTTGCTGATATGACTAACAATGAGAAAACTGCGGAAGAACTGAAGCAAACGGTAAAAGAAAAATATAGCCAAATTGGTGATCAGCCCATGGATTTTAATGCCAGCTCGTGCTGCGGAGCGGGTGAGAATTCAGAAGAGGTATATAATATCATGACTGATGATTACAGTGAGGTTGAAGGCTATAATCCCGATGCCGATCTGGGTCTTGGATGCGGTTTACCCACGCAATTTGCTAGAATAAAAGAAGGAGATACCATAGTTGATCTGGGATCAGGAGCCGGTAATGATTGCTTTGTAGCCCGACATGAAACGGGAGAGCAGGGTAAGGTAATAGGTATCGACTTTGCCGAGCCGATGATTGCCAAAGCCCGGAAAAATGCCGATAAGCTGGAATATAATAATGTTGAGTTTCGCTATGGAGATATTGAAGACATGCCCATTTCGGATAATGTGGCCGACGTAATTGTGAGCAATTGTGTTTTGAATCTTGTGCCCGATAAACCCAAAGTCTTTTCCGAAATTTTTCGCACTCTTAAGCCGAGGGGACATTTTAGCATTTCGGATATCGTGCTCGTGGGAGATTTGCCTAGTGCATTGCGAGAAGATGCAGAGATGTACGCGGGATGTGTGGCCGGAGCCATCCCAAAAGAGAAATATATGGGTTACATCAAAGATTTAGGGTTTGAGAATATTACTATTCAAAAAGAAAAGACGATTACCATTCCCGACGACATTTTGAGTAAATACTTATCTGAAGATGAGATTAAAGAATTCAAAAATGGTGATACCGGTATTTATAGCATTACGGTATTTGCCCGAAAACCGGGAGCAGATCAAAGTTCACCTGAGAAAATAGAAATGGTCGACAAGCAATCCACTACTCAGGCTTGTACGCCGGGTTCAGGCTGTTGCTAACTATCTAAAAGTTTCTGGACTCTTCCTAACATTTCTAAATATACATTCGCACTAATGAATTCTACTTTACAGGGGTACATCAACAGGCTGAAAAATAGGGTTGACGAAATTCCCAAAGATCGCAAGGAGAAACTCAGGGACATCTCAGATTCCATTTGGACGAAGTTAAGAAACGGAGATCCCGCTAAATTGACTTTTATTTGTACGCACAACAGCAGGCGAAGTCACCTGTGTCAAATATGGGCTGCTACTTTGGCTACCCATTTTGGCTTGGATGGCATTGAAACCTACTCGGGCGGAACCGAAGTGACGGCTTTTAATCCCCGAGCAGTTGAGGCAATCAGACGTGCCGGCTTTACTGTAGAAGAGCAGAATGGAGAGAATCCCCGTTATAAGGTTTTTTATGACGAGCAAGAAGAGCCTTTGGTTTGTTATTCAAAAACGTTTGATGATGAGGCTAATCCCACCCAGGATTTTGTAGCGATCATGACCTGCACGGATGCCGACAAAAATTGTCCGGTTGTACCCGGGACCGAGTTTCGAATTACGATACCGTACGAAGATCCCAAACAAGCCGATGGGAGCCCCCATGAGGCACAAACGTACGACGAGCGATGTCGACAAATCGCTACTGAAATGTATTATATGCTTTCCCAATTGAACTGATCAAATCAATAATCAAAATTTAAATTCATCTAAAATCTCTACTATACCTATGTCTGCACCGCGAAAGAAAATGAACCTGCTGGACCGATTTTTAACGCTGTGGATTTTTGTAGCCATGGGGTTAGGAGTGGCGATCGGTTACTTTTTTCCAGCGACACCTGATTTTATTAATTCATTTAGCAGTGGATCTACCAACATCCCAATAGCTATTGGGCTTATTTTGATGATGTATCCACCCCTGGCCAAAGTGGATTATAAACTGCTTCCAAAGGTTTTTAAGGATGTTAAAGTGCTCAGTATCTCGCTGGTACTTAACTGGATTATTGGGCCGGTGCTCATGTTTGCCCTGGCTTTGATCTTTTTGCAGGATTATCCGGAGTATATGGTTGGTTTGATCCTCATTGGTCTGGCTCGTTGTATTGCCATGGTCTTGGTATGGAATGATCTGGCTGATGGAAGCAGTGAGTATGGGGCCGGACTGGTGGCGCTTAATAGTGTTTTTCAGGTGTTTGCTTACAGTTTTTATGCTTGGATTTTTATTACCAAACTCCCCCCATTGCTGGGTTTTGAGGGAGCCATCGTTGATATCTCTATTTATACCGTAGCTGAGAGCGTAGCTATATACCTTGGAATTCCATTTCTGGCCGGGATGCTTAGCCGCTTTGGGTTGGTCCGCCTAAAAAGCAAGGAGTGGTACGAGAACACCTTTTTACCGGCAGTTTCACCAATGACACTCATTGCATTACTTTTCACTATAGTCGTCATGTTCAGCCTTAAGGGAGAACTCATCGTTCAAATTCCGCTGGACGTAGCCCGCATTGCTGTACCACTGTTGATCTATTTTGTAGTGATGTTTTTTATCGGTTTTGCCGTGAGCAAAATGATGGGAGCTGAATACGACAAGAATGCCTCCATCTCATTTACGGCCGCCGGGAATAATTTTGAACTGGCTATCGCTGTTGCTATTGCAGTATTTGGGTTAAATAGTGGACAGGCATTCGCCGGAGTCGTGGGGCCGCTTATTGAGGTGCCGGCACTGATCGGGCTTGTAAACGTAGCATTCTGGCTCAAAGATAAATATTATAAAAAATCGCTCGAACCTAATTTGCATCAAGGGAAGTAATTAAGAAATCGTTCATAATATGGCGGTTTCAACTAATATTTGATATAAATCACCATAGCTGATAACTTTGTTTGATATTTTTAAAGTGGGAACCCTGTAAATTTCAGAATCGTTAATAAGGGTCAATATGAAACAATAAAAACAGTGAATTTTGGTTTTTGTAACCCGACGATCACATTTTAATGCAGCCCATCGGTTGCATAACCCCGAAAAATCAAACGGATGGAACAAAGAAACATTCGGCAAATGTAATCATGAAAACTGGCACGGGCACAATTATGTGCTGAATGTAACCGTTGCCGGTAAGCAGGACGAAGATACCGGATACGTTATAGATTTATCTGACTTAAAGGAGATTGTTGAAAATCGTATTGTAGATAAATGTGATCACAAAAATCTGAATCTTGATGTTTCTTTTCTGGACGGGATTATGCCATCAACAGAAAATTTAGTTGAGGCTTTTTTTTACGAACTGGAAGATCCCATTCGTGAGGCAACACAACATCGAGGGTTCTTGTATGAGGTTGAGTTGCATGAAACCGAACGAAATTCTGCTAAATATTGTCCGTATCTCTTAGAAAAAGATATTCCCGCTATCAAGTAATTTAACAACTGTAGCTTAAACGAATGATTTCTACAAAATTGAATAGACACTACGATCCTACATTTACTGTATCTGACGACTATAAGGCAAGTCTGCCTGATCTACAAAATGGGCCGGCTTCGTTGATTGAAGGAGCAGATGTACCTATTCAGCAAGTTGGTATATCAGATTTTAAGTTGCCTTTGAAATACCCCCGACCCGATGGCGAGTTGCTTACGCTGGAAACATCAGTGGACGGCTATGTCGGACTTGAAGCGGGGAAGAAGGGCATCAATATGAGTCGCATTATGCGATCGTTTTATGATTTTGAAGATGATGTATTTCATCCGGATAAATTGGAAGAAGTACTGGAAACGTATCGCCAGGAACTAGATTCGAAATCGGCGTATTTGCGACTCACATTTAACTACCCGATTAAGCAGGAAAGCCTGCGATCAGGGTTAGAAGGTCATCAATACTATTCCGTAGCTATTGAAGGTACAATGGATGCCGACGGACATTTTCGGAAGTTTATGCATCTGGATTTTGAATATAGCAGTGCTTGTCCCTGCTCATATGAATTATCTGAGCATGCTCGCGAAACACGGGAAGTCGCCAGTATCCCACACAGTCAGCGCAGTATTGCGAATCTTACGGTGGAACTGAACGAGGAAATTTTTATTGAGGAATTAGTAAGCCATTGCCAAGAAGCACTCATGACGGAAACGCAGGTTATGGTTAAAAGAGAAGATGAGCAGGCGTTTGCAGAGATGAATGGTGCTTATCAAAAGTTCGTAGAAGATGCTGCCCGGTTGCTTTATGAGCAGTTAAATGATGAGGAACGTATTCACGATTTTGTGATTCGATGTGTACATATGGAAAGTTTACACAGTCATGATGCAGTAAGCCGGATTTGCAAAGGTATTAAAAACGGCCTGCGATAGAGGAGTTAAAGTTATTATAAGATAAAAGCCCTGATCGTTGGAGAACGTTCAGGGCTTTTTTTATGAATTACATTACCAATGGAAGTGAATTATTTTGGCTGCAACTGAATTGAGGATGAGTCGGTTTTCAGGTAAAAACGCATATTTTGTGATCCGAAGTGAATCGTAAAATACCCTTCCTCCAGAATATTTGTACCGCTGAAATCGGGATATCCCAAATGCTTTTTGGGATCAATTTCAAATGTTACTTTTTGTTGCTCTCCGGGATCCAATTGCAAACGCTCAAAGTGCTTTAATTCTTTAACCGGCCTGGTAATTCGTCCCACCTCATCTGTGATGTACCAAAGCACTGTTTCTGTGCCAACACGATCCCCGGTATTCGTTATTGTTGCTGTAGCCGTTATCTTTTGATCCTCGGTTAGTGTGGTATCGCTGAGCGATAAGTTATCATATGAGTAGTCAGTGTAGCTCAGGCCGTGACCAAAGTTCCATAGAGCAGTTGTCTTATCGGCTTGTTCGATATTATTAGCTATATCAGCATCAAAATAATATACGGCGCTTGATTTGTGATTATATGGTGCAAAGTGACCTACAAATTGTGGGTATGAGAAGGGAAGTTTACCACTTGGATTATAATCACCGCTCAATACATCAGCAATAGCTTCGGCTCCTTCAAAACCGGGCAGTCCGGCCCAAACGATTGCATTGGTTTCATCCACAATATCGGTAATAACACGGGGACGTCCTTCAACTAATACAAGGGCAGAGGGTTTGTCGGACTGATTGACAATTTGAATGAGATCCAGCTGATCTTCGGGAAGTTTGAGGCTGGTAATATTACCGACAAACTCCGTGTAAGGCTCTTCCCCGGCTGCAATGATAACCGCATCGGAATTATTTAAGGCTTCATTAAAGTGAGATCGTTGGTCTGAATTCCTTGGACCAATTGAATCGATGCTTACCACCTTGGTATCAGAGAACTTATCTGCAATAGCCTCACTTATCGTTTTCATTGATTCGGGATAACGTTCTTCTTCTGCGCCCTGCCATGCTAATGTCCATCCACCGGAAAGATTCTTTTTACTATTAGCAGTTGGACCGACAACCAGAATTTGATTTAAATCTTTTGAAAAGGGGAGGGTATTGTTATCATTTTTGAGTAGTACCATTGACTCGCGGGCGGCCTGAAGCGCTTTTTTCTTGTGAGATTCACTTCCGATGTTATCCAATCCTTTGCCGGACGGATAGGGGTGTTCAAATAATCCTAACTCAAATTTGAGCTTGAGAATACGTCGTACGGATTTATTAATGCGTTCCTCACTGATGCGCCCTTCTTCAACCAACCTTAACAGGCTTTCATTAAATTCCAATGACTGCGGAGTCATACTCATATCAATTCCTGCCTCAACAGCTTGATAGGTAGCCTCATCATAATTTTCAGCTGTTTTATGATAGTCAACGAGTTTGCCGATATCTGCCCAGTCAGTTACTGCAACACCTTCAAATCCCATTTCATCTCGAAGTAAATCAGTAACCAGTTGTTTGGAACTGTGAACCGGTATCCCATTAATTTCAGCACTATTAATCATCACCGTTTTAACTCCTGCATCAAAGGCAGCTTGAAAAGACGGACGATGGAATTCGTAGATTGTTTGCATTGACAAATCTACGGGGGTACGATCCCAGCCAGATCGTGGAACTGAGTATCCCAGGAAATGTTTTGCTGTTGCAGCCAGGCGGTAGGGTACTATATCGTGTTTTTGTTGATATCCATTTACGTAAGCCGTTCCAAGTTTGGAAGCAAGGTAAGGATCCTCACCAAAGGTTTCATATTGTCTGGCCCAATATGGATTTTGCCCGAGGTCTAATACCGGCGCGAAATTCCAGGTATGTCCCAGTGGAGCAGATTCAAGAGCCGTAATGCGACCGTTTTGATACGAATTTTCAGGATTAAAAGTGGCTCCAATATTTATGTTATGTGGAAAAATGGTGCTGTTTTGCACATAACTGGCTCCGTGAATATGGTCAATACCATAAATGATTGGGATACCCAATCTTGTTTCTTCTACCGCAATTTCTTGAAGTTTGCGAGTATACTCAATCCATTGTTCCGGTGGCACAGCCTCACCATTCAGAAATGAACCAATATGATGATTAGTCAATAACTTTTTGGCTTTTTGAGGATCCAAACTAACATTGCGCTGAACGCCGGTCTCGTTTATAAGCGTGATGTTAAGCTGAGTCATTTGCCCAACTTTCTCTTCAATGGTCATGCGGCTGAGCAGATCATCTACGCGTTCATCGATAGGACTTTCGGGATCTAAATACGTTTGTCCTGAGGCGATACTTACACTTCCCAAAACTATTAAGAAGCTAAAAAAAGAGGCAATTAGAAGAGAAATTCCCCTTTGTAGTCGGAGTGAAAAAAGAAATGATTGAGAATCCATAGTCGTCGTATTCTGAAATTTAAATTTAAATATAAGATACTTCTGCCTTATTGTTTGTAGCAGAAGTAATTGAAATTTCAGAACGACGGAACGCCTTGAAGCTACTGCAAGATTTTACAACTATCAAGAGAAAGTATAAAACTTGCATAATTCTACAACTCTTATATGTTTTTATATTCTTTTCTGAGACAAATCGAGCGACTTTTTGTTCAGATTACAACTAATAAGATCTATATTGGTTGAGCCTTAGCCGTGTTGTATTGTTCAAATATTATTGGTTGCGGTTTAGATGAAATAAGCAATCAGCATATTCAGAGTTTTTTGTCTTAAACTTTGTATTTTATCCAATCATGAAATGACGAATGTTATTTGCGGAGATTAATGAGTGCTAATCAGCTTGAATACGATAATTTTGACCCCCAAGAGCTTTGGACAAAGCTTTGTGAGGGAGATATTGAAGCACTGACAGCGCTATTCAACAATAATTTCGATTCTCTGTATAACTATGGTTATCGCGTAGTTCCCAACACTGATTTGGTTCGGGATTCAATTCAGGAGGTTTTTTATAATCTGTGGAAGTACCGAAATAATCTGAACCAACCCGATTCTGTTGAAGCCTATCTGTTCATATCGCTCCGTCGTCAACTTCTTCGGAAAAAGAAAAATATAAAACGGAGAGAGGATGTGGATAAAAAATATTTTTCAGAAGAGTTTGACCCACTCCTGGATTATCAGGTTTGGCAAGAAGCTTTGGTCCTGCAAGAGGAAAAAAAAGGAGACTTAAAAGAGGCGATTGCCGATCTTACCCCACGTCAGCGAGAAGTGATCTATTTAAAATATTTTGAAGGCCTTTCTACACAAGAGCTTGCCGAGATTCTACAGATTCGCGCACAAAGTGTCTATAATTTGGTACATGATGCTTTGGAAAACTTGCGAATTTACCTGGATGAATAACTTTTATGGCTTTTTGTAATGCAGTAAGTCATTGCCTGCCAGTGGTTTATGCTATTACTATTTTATCAGAGAGAAAAAGTGAAAAATATTGAGTAGAAATAGGGTTGGGGCCTCTCTATTACAGTGAAATCGAGGTTAATCTAATAGAAAAAGTAAATAAATCAATGCCTGACACACTCTCCGAATTATTAAAGGATGACTCTTTTGTCCGCTTTCTGAAAGGAAGTGCATCGGAGGAGGAAATGGAGCAATGGACTGCTTGGATGCAGGAAAGTGCTAAAAATGAGCAGCTGACAAAAAAAGCCAAAATATTGCTTGATAAAGGCACGCAGACCGTCCCAAAGCCAGATACGGATCTGGAATTAGAACGGCTGATGGAGCGTATCGACTCGGAACATCGATATAAGCCCCTTCAGGAAATAAAGAGAAAGCACAATAAGATGGTTTGGGCCACTATGGCTGCAGCTGCTGGTATTTTGCTTTTGGTTGGATTTTTGGCCCGGCACACACTTTTACAACAGAACGACGGAACAGAAAGTAGCCGGGCCACCTCGATTAATTATCAACTCATAGAAACCACTCCGGGACAAAAAACAACGGTCCATTATTCTGATGGGTCCGATATTGTAATGAATGCCAATTCTCAAATGCGGGTCCCTGAAAGATTAACCAGCGTTGATACTATGCGTGTTTGGTTAGAAGGAGAAGCCCTTTTTAGCATAACTCGAAAGCCAAAAGATGAGTCCAGAACATTTATCGTACATACCCCTGATGGGGAGGTATCGGTTCTTGGAACAGAATTTTCGGTGAATACTGTCAATGGGCACAGCAGGGTTGTATTGAAAGAGGGAAGAGTGAGGATCGATGTCCAGGACACGCTTGGAAAGAAAGGTTTGCATTATAACATGGAGCCAAATCAAATGGCGTTATTTTCTCACAGCCTAGATGAAATTGAAGTGGCGAAAGTGAATCCCGAAGTGTATACCTCTTGGGCCAGTGATAGTTTGGTTTTGGATAATACGCCGCTTTCAGACTTAATAAAGAGAATTGAGTTTACCTACAATGTGGAGGTTACAGTAAATAACAAAGCGCTTTTGGATAAAAAACTCACAGGCAGATTTAAGAACTTAAACTTGAGTTTCATTCTGGAGGGTATTGCTAAGACATTGGATGTTAATATCGAACAGCGGGAACAGAGAGTGTATATCAACGAAAAAACCGATTCATAGGATACTGGATCATGATTAATCATATAATTAAAAATCTAAATGATATGAAAACTAAAAGCTACACCTTCTTGGTTTTGTTCATCTTTTTATTTGGCGTTAATGCCGTGTGGGCAGATCAGTCAACACAGTATGTGCTAAATCAAAATTTTGCGGAGACCCAAGAGGTAGATAAGACGGTAAGTTTAGAGAAAAAATTGGAACGTATTGAAACCGGTTACAATGTGGTGTTTCTGTACGAATCCAGCGTTGTGGAAGGAAAACTTAGTTCTGCAAAACAGCTTGACGGAACGCTTAGAGAAAAAATTAAAAAACTTTTAGAGCCTCATGGTCTAGATTACAACTATATCGATAATCGGACCTTTGTAATATCAAAGCTATCTAAGGAAGAATTAGAACTTGTAGCTGATACAGTATCCGGTGTTGTAACCGATAGTGAAACAAACGAAACACTTCCCGGAGTGAATATTCTTGTCAAGGGAACGAGTCGTGGTACTTCTACGAACATGGATGGAGAATATTCTCTTCCATCCGTAGAGCCTCAAGATACATTGCGTTTCTCTTATATTGGTTATCAGACGCAAGAAATTGTATATGATGGACAAAACGTATTAAATGTAGCTCTACAGCCGCGCACATATGCTGCGGGAGAAGAAATTGTGGTTGTTGGTTATGGAACTCAACAGCGAAGAAATGTAAGTGGTTCGATATCTTCTGTAAGTTCAGAGGATTTGGATGAGGCCCCGGTGCAACGCTTGGATGATGCCTTGCAGGGTCGTCTTTCCGGAGTTCGTGTAACTTCAAGTTCAGGTGCTCCTGGTTCCTCTTCATCAGTTCGAATTCGTGGAACGACTTCTATCAACAATAGTGATCCCCTCTATATTGTGGATGGTGTACCTATTGAAAATGGCGGTATCGGTTATTTGAATCCAAGTGATATCGAATCGATACAGGTATTGAAGGATGCGGCTTCTGCAGCAATTTACGGTACACGAGCCGCCAGTGGCGTTGTTCTTGTGTCTACGAAAGGTGGGTCGCGCAGTAATTTTGAAGCGAGCTACAGTAGCTATTATGGTATACAGGGGCCTGAAAAAAAATTAGACCTGTTGAATGCCAGAGAATATGCTGTGTTGCGAAATGAGTCGTCCGTAGCAGCAGGTAATGGGATGGTTTTTCCTAATCCACAGCAGTACGGCGAAGGGACCGACTGGCAGGAAACGATTTTCAATAACTCTGCAGCGGTGATTAATCAGAACCTTAGTTTTAGCGGTGGAAATGAATCTTCCTCGTACTATGCCTCAATTGGGTATTATGATGAGCAGGGTATTGTGGCATCACCAATTTCTCATAATAAAAAGGTATCATTCCGAATAAACTCAACCATTGATGTTACGGACTGGTTAACCTTTAGTGAAAATATTAGTTATACCTACGAGAAGAATCGTGGAAGTTTAGGAACCAATACGGAGTATGGCGGTCCCCTCAGTTCCGCAATTAATCTGGATCCTATTACTCCAGTACTTATTACCAATGAATCTACTATTAACAGCCCTCCCTACAGCAATAATCCTGTAATACGGAACGATCAAGGATATCCCTACGCTATATCGCAATATGTAGGACAGGAAATGTCAAATCCGCTGGCATATATGGAGACACAGCGTGGAAATTATGGGTATTCACATAATATTGTTGGTAATCTGAGCCTCCAAGTTGAACCAATAGAAAATCTACTGGTTAAGACTGACATTGGAGTTAAGCCGGCGTTCTATGGCTTCGAGTCTTTCACCCCTATATATTACCTGAGTTCGGTTGCTCAGAATACAGGTACCAATAGTTTTGCTCGCGAGAATAGTCGTAACTTAATATGGAGTTGGGAAAATACTGTTAACTATACCACCAGCTTCGACTATCACAATTTTGACTTCCTTGTAGGAACCAGTACTCGTGAACAAAGTTCTACAACTGTTGGTGGAACGTATCAGGCTATCCCGGCACAGAACTTTGATAATGCCTCAATGAACTTTTCGGTGCCAAACGACCAGCGAATTGCTTTTGGAGGAGAGGCACAGCCATATGCCCTTAATTCGTACTTCGGGCGAATCAATTACGATTATGATAGCCGATATCTGTTAACGGTCGTACTCCGAGTTGATGGTTCTTCCCGATTCGGTAGTGAAAATCAGTATGGAACGTTTCCTGCTGTTTCAGTTGGTTGGGTTCCGACCTCGGAACAATTCTTCCCGGACACTTTCATTGATTATTTGAAAGTTCGTGCATCATACGGGGTTAACGGTAATGATCGATCGCTGGGTGATTTCCAGTACCAGTCAACGGTTTCTGGAGGTCGAAACTATGTGTTTGGGAACAGTATTTATACTGGTGCAAGTCCGAACGCGCCGGCTAATCCCAGCCTGGAGTGGGAAGAGACCACCCAAATAAATGCTGGTTTTGATGCCACTTTCCTGAATGATTTCTCTTTGACTTTTGATTACTACCATAAAGAGACTAATGGAATGTTACTTCAAGTTGAAATTCCCTCATACGTAGGAGCCAGTGGTAATCCGTTTGGTAATGTAGCCAGTTTGACCAATGATGGTGTTGAACTTGAATTGGGATACAACAAGCAGTTTGAGGACTACGGCTTTAGTGTTACCGCGAATGGTTCTTACAACAAGAACGAGGTTACCGATATTGGTGAAAATGATTTCTTAGTCGGATCGATTCCCCTTCAGGCTAGTGCTTACGAGCTAACCCGAACCACAGTCGGACAACCAATCGGATCATTTTACGGTTTTGAGACGCAGGGTATTTTCCAAACACAGCAAGAAGTAAATAGTTATACAAACTCTGACGGAGATCTCATACAGCCAAATGCCCAACCTGGTGATTTTCGCTGGAAGGATTTAAATGGTGACGGCCGAATTACGAGTGAAGATCGTACTTTTATCGGGAATCCAACGGCTCCCTGGACATTTGGTATAAACCTTTCTGCAAACTGGAAGCAGTTTGATTTCAAGATGTTTGGGCAAGGGGTATACGGAAATGAAATTTTCCAGGGCTTGCGACGCCTCGATATTGCCTCTGCCAACTACACAACAAGGGCATTGAATCGTTGGACAGGACCGGGTACTTCAAATTCTTATCCGCGTCTTTCCGATAATGATCCCAACAATAACTTTACAAATCCATCTGATTTTTATTTGTCTGATGGAAGCTATTTCAGGATCAAAACTCTGCAGCTTGGGTACACTTTGCCGGTTGGTCTTTCAAATGATCTCGGTATTCAAAAAGCGCGTGTGTACGTTCGTGCCGAAAACCTGGCAACAATAACCGGATATTCCGGTTATGATCCTGAGGTTGGCGGAGACAGCTTTGGAATTGACCGCGGTATTTATCCGCAAGCCCGATCGTTCCAAGTTGGGGTTAATATCAATTTTTAACACAGACAAATTTAAACAACACAATAATTGGTGAAAATGATGAAAAGTTTACTTACATATCTTATGTGTTTGGCTGTAATCGTTTCCTTTGCCTCCTGTGATAACGTCTTGGACGTGGAGCCTAAGGGACAGCAGTTAGAGTCGAATTATTATCAGACTCCTGACGAGGCATTTGCAGCATTAGTGGCTGCATACAATCCTATTGGGTGGCAAACGGGCGGACCTGATGGCACCTATATAAATATTCTCGGACCGCTTAACAGTGCTTCGGACGGTATGAATGCCGGTGGTGGGGGACCCAATGATGTAACACCATGGCAAGCTTGGAACAACTACGATCTAAGTGGTGCTGTGGGACCACAAGCAGGCTATTGGAGCAGAAGTTACACCGGTATTAATCGTGCAAACTTATTGCTGCAAAGAATAGACGGTGTTCAAGGGATGGATGAAGCAACGAAAGCCCGATACGTTGCAGAAGCCCGGTTTTTGCGTGGCTACTACTACTTATGGTTAGTTCGCCTTTTCCGCAATGTTCCGTTGATTACAGAACCACTTGAGACCAGCGAGATTTATCAACAAGAGCAGGCGCCGCCTGAAGATGTATATGCTCAGATTGATGCAGATTTATCTGCTGCGATTGGTGACTTGCCTACAGCCCCACTTCCGTCAAACGAAGCTGGACGTGCTACAAAGGGTGCAGCACGGGCATTTTTGGCAAAATCGCTGATGTGGGAAGTAGGAGATGGTGAAGATCAGGCGAAGATGCAGCGAGCTGCAGATCTGCTCAACCAAGTGAATACCTCTACGTCATACGACTTACTCGATAATTATCCTGATATATTCAGTCCGGATAATAAATTCCATTCGGAGTCCATTTTTGAAATTACCCATACGGAGGAAGGACAAGTTGATTGGGGATTTTTTGGCAGTGGAAATATTCATGGTAATGTGTATGTGCAGTTTGTTGGTGCCCGTGGTTATAGCGGACCCACGTACAATAGTGGGTATGGTTTTAATCCTATCACAACTAAATTAGTGGATGCACTCCAGGGCGACCCACGTTTGGACTATACTGTTGCTGATATTGGAAGCATGGCAGACCAAGGAACAGCCAGTTACGAGCCAGGCTATGAAGATACGGGGTACTTTGTTGAGAAGTTTGCCCCTTTGCAAGAATACACAGCACAAAGCGGGGTCATTGAACTTAATTATCCCAATAATTACATAGAAGTTCGTCTTGCAGGCACCTATCTGCTTGAGGCCGAAGCGCTCGTTCGGCTGAATGGTGCTGGTGATGCTCGAGCTCAATCGTTGCTCAATGATGTTCGTGACCGAGTGGGCTTGGGAACGGTACCTGCCACCCTTGATAACATTTATCGAGAAATGTGGTTGGAGCTGGCTACCGAAGGGCACCGCTGGTTTAATCTGGTGCGTACCGGCCGGGCGGCAGACGTATTGGCTGATGAAGGGTTTGTGGAAGGTGTTCACGAAGTATTGCCTATTCCATTGGAGTCACTCAATAACTCAGCTCTTGAACAAAACGATGGTTATGAATAACAGAGATAACCTTATTCGTTTAGCCGGTAGTTGTTTATGCATATTACCCTTGGAATGTACCATAGGATTTTGTGGAAACAGCTATCGGTATACAAAACATTAATCTGAAAGATATATACCATTATGTTTAAGTTTAAAAATTTAAGAATCATGAAACAGCCATTGACGTTCGTTTTGGTACTCATAGGAGGTTTGCTCATCTCGTCTTGCAATGATAGTGCTACAAACGGTGGTGAGCTTGGATCTACGCCTCCCGATGCTTCATTTACAGTTACGGAGGTACCTGATCAAGAAAATACCTATGTGTTGGAGAGCACAACCGAAGGTGCTTTTATGTGGGAATGGGATATTGATGATGGAAATGGTTGGCAAAAAGGTAATGAAATTGATACTGCCTTCTACTCCCAGGCAGGTGACTACAATATAAAGCTGAGAGCTTTTGGAGAAGCTGGCTCTGATACTGCAAGCAGTATCCTTAATGTAGCTCAAAATGCCTGTGTGGGTGATTTAGAACTCCTAACGGGCTGTGATGGCAAAACATGGGCGCTAAGTCCTGAAGCCGGAGCTGTATGGATTGGAACAGCGGACTTTGGCACCCAGTATTTCGCTTATTCAGAAGCTGATATCACCGGACGTAGTTGCCAGTTCAATGATGAATATACCTTTAATCTTGATCTTACCATGAACAGAGATCTTTTGGGAGATATCTGGGTTGATGCGGAAGGAAGTGCTAATCCGTTTCCAGGTGATATTATATCCAGTGGCGAAACCGGTTGCTACGATTGGAGTGTTATAAATACTAATTATTCTGCTTGGGGATCGGGAACGTTTAACTACTCACTTTCCGGAAATCAATTGAATATTAATGGCGACGGCGCTTATATGGGGCTTTATAAAGTAGGAGACAGTGGTATTACTGCTACTCCTGAAAGTTCAATATCATATGAAATATTGGAACTCACGCAAGACCGTTTAGTCGTTGCTGCAATTTACAATGACATTAATCTCGCTTTTAGATATATCTTTGCACCTACGCAGTAAAGTTTAATTTGGTACTCCCAATAGCCGAAGAAAGGTTTTTCGGTTATTGGGTTTATTTATGAAAGACAGCATAGCATACCCTGTAACACCGTTGTTGATCGAATGTTCATTTCTGTTTTAATGAGCTGCCAAAAGGTTGATTCTGATTAGTTATTTATCCTGCGGGTTACAATTTTTTGGGTGGATAAATAGCAACTTTGAACGGGTAGTACTCTTGTGATACTCCTGGTCGATAGAAGAAATTGTTTCCCAATTGTTTGGTATTGGTACTGTAGCATTATTGTGACTAAAAATGAGCTGGTCATTAATTGTTTTTGAATGGTCAGATCACAAACAACAGGTTTTAACTAAATTTTTTGAATCATGGCTTTTTATTTAAACAGAAAAATTCTCTTTTGTATTGTCAGTATCATGTCTGTGCTAACGATAGCAGCTTGTGGAGATGATAAAGGAATCACGACATCGGGTCCAGGAGAGCCAAATCCCCCAGATACCAGTACCAGCAATAATGAATATGAGCTTGTATGGAGCGAGGAGTTTAATTATGAGGGCGCCCCTGATCCCGATAAATGGAATTTTGAAATTGGAGCTAACGGCTGGGGCAATAATGAGCTGCAGTATTACACCGACCGATTAGAAAATGCCCGGGTTGGTGACGGCGTATTAACGATTACTGCTCGAGAAGAGAATTATCAAGGTGCAAACTATACCTCTGCCCGAATGATTACGTATGAAAATGACCATTATTGGCAATATGGGCGTGTGGAAGCACGCATTAAATTGCCGGAAGGGCAAGGTATATGGCCTGCTTTTTGGATGCTAGGCAAAAACATTTTTGAGGGTACAACGTGGCCTGCTACCGGTGAAATTGATATTCTGGAGATGGTGGGCGGTGGTGAAGATGACAGCATTTTACATGGAACGGCACACTGGGATGATAATGGGCATACTTATCAAGGCGGCTCAGTAACGCACTCCGAAAAGCTCTCGCAGGATTTTCATACTTATGCAATAGAATGGGACGAGCAGCAGATTAGGTGGTATTTTGATGGCGTGCAATATTATTCGCTCAGCATCCAATCTACGGCGATGAGTGAATTCGATGCCCCATTTTTTATCCTGCTTAATATTGCCGTGGGTGGAGACTGGCCCGGAAATCCGGATGAGACAACCCAATTTCCCCAAACGATGGAAGTAGACTACGTACATGTATATCAAAAATGATGGTCTTCAAATCTCAATAAAGTAAAATAGAATTCAAATGAGTAAAAGTTATAATGTAAGCCGCGTAATTCTATTATCATCAGCAGCGGCACTTGGTGGGTTTTTATTCGGTTTCGACAGCGGGGTCATCAATGGTACGGTAGACGCCCTTCAATTGGCTTTTGACTCTGATTCGGCCGGAACAGGTTTTAATGTGGCATCCGTGCTGCTGGGTAGCATGGTCGGCGCTTTCTTTGCCGGAACACTCGCAGATAAATTTGGTCGTAAACCGGTGATGATTGCCACGGCACTTGCATTTATTTGTAGTGCCTGGGGATCAGGGATATCAAATGGATCATTGGAATTTATTATTTATCGGATTATCGGAGGGATGGCTATGGGAGCGGCCAGTATTCTTGCTCCCGCTTATATAAGTGAAATTGCTCCTTCTAAGGTGCGTGGACGTCTGGCTACGCTGCAACAATTGATGATTGTGGTAGGATTATTCATGGCGTTCATGAGTAATTACTGGCTGGCCGGATTATCCGGTGGGGCAACGGAAGTTCTTTGGGGGGGATTTCAAACCTGGAGATGGATGTTCTGGGCTGAGATAATTCCTGCTTCTATATTCTTTCTTTCATTGTTGGCTATCCCTGAATCTCCACGGTATTTAGTGGCGGCTGGAAAAGTTGAGGAGGCGGGTAAAGTACTTAAAGGAATCCTGCCAAAAATAAACATCAGAAAAAAAGTCGCGGATATAGAGTCTACCCTGCAAGAAGGGATAAAGCCCAAACTCCGGAATATTTTTGACAGTTACAGCGGCAAGGTACATCCATTGGTTTGGGTGGGTTTGGGATTAGCTGTACTACAACAGTTTACGGGCATCAATGTCATTTTTTATTACGGTGCAACCCTTTGGAAGTCAGCAGGATTTACGGAGGGTGACGCTCTGTTACAAAACGTAATCAGCGGTAGTGTGAACATTTTCTTTACTTTTGTCGCTATCATGCTGATTGATAAAGTAGGACGAAAACCACTTTTATTAATTGGATCATTGGGACAGGCCGTAATGCTCGGCGTTATGGCATATGTCTTTAGTATTGCACCGAGTGGTGGAGCAGATTCCGTGACATTAGGTCCAACGCAAGGTATTATTGCGTTATTGGCTGCCAATACGTATATCGCCTTCTTTGCTTTTTCATGGGGCCCGGTTATGTGGGTTATGCTTGGTGAAATGTTCCCAAATCACTACCGCGGTGCTGCACTTGCCGTATGTGGAATGGCTCAGTGGGGAGCAAACTTTATTATTACAATAAGCTTCCCAGTATTGTTAGCAAATCTTGGACTTGGTATTTCGTACGGTATCTATGCGTTCTTTGGCGTTGTTGCATACTTCTTTGTGAAGAAGTTTGTAGACGAAACCAAAGGATTAAGTTTGGAAGATATTTCACGAGGTGGAGCCCAGAAGGCAAAACCAGCTAAGGCAGATATTGCTGATTAAGCATCATTTGGGATTATATGACATTAACCCAGTAAAATACGATAACATTCAGAATTAGATAGCCTTGATCCTTTAGCACCTTTTGGTTTAAGCCAAAAGGTGCACGCGTTGCCAAAACCTATACTGTAGCAAAGCCTGCCTACACCGAAGCTTTTCAACAAAAAAACTATTACAAGATAGATTCTGCAATGAGGGTATGGAAATTAAAAAGGCATCGCAGCTAATGAGCTGCGATGCCTAAAATTTTCGAAGCCGTTTTAAGAGCTTAGTTCAAAGCCTCATTGACAAGTTTTTCCTGTTCGGCTTTGTGAACTTTCTTTTGTCCGGCTGCCGGAGAAGCAGAAGCTTGACGACCTACATAACGCAGGTTCTGGCCGTCTTTAAGTTGCTGCATGATGCGTGTTGAGACAAATGTCCAAGCCCCCATGTTTTTAGGTTCTTCCTGGCACCAAACGATATCATCAACATGGCTGTACTCATCCAGAATATTGCTTACGTCCGAGTCAGGGAAAGGATAAAACTGCTCTAACCGAGCGATAGCTACATTATCGATTTCTTCTTCCTGGCGCTGCTTATACAGATCATAATAGACCTTACCGGAACAGATTACCAATCGATCAATATTGCTTTCGTCTTCTACTTCCTGATCAGGGATAAACGGCTGATATTCTCCCTTGGCTAAGTCATCAGTTTTGGATGTTGCCAGCGGGTGACGCAATAAACTCTTAGGCGACATGATCATCAACGGCTTTTTGTTATCCTGCTTTGCTTGTTTACGCAAGATGTGGAAATACTGAGCTGGAGTAGTCAGGTTTACAACCTGCATGTTATCTTCGGCACAAAGCTGTAGATAACGCTCCAATCGTGCTGATGAGTGCTCAGGTCCCTGTCCCTCATAACCGTGGGGCAGGGTCATTACAAGGGATGAATTTTGTCCCCACTTGGCTTCACTTGCAGATACATATTGATCCATCATTACTTGTGCCCCATTTGCGAAATCACCAAACTGAGCTTCCCAAATAACGAGTGCATCGAGCTTGGCTGCACTGTATCCGAATTCAAAACCTACTGCAGCAAATTCACTGAGCAAACTGTTATATGGATAGAAGGGCGCCTGATCGTCCTCAAGATTGTTGAGTGGAATAAATTGTTGATCTGTTTCTGTGCCATGCAGAATGGCGTGGCGGTGCGAAAAGGTTCCGCGTTCTGCATCCTGACCGGTAAGTCGTACTGTCGTGCCATCTTTCAATAGAGAACCGAATGCCAATGCTTCTGCAAAGCCCCAGTCGATTTTCTTCTCATTTTTTTCAACTGTTTCGGCGCGCTTGGCAAGCTGTTTTAACAACTTAGGGTTTGCGTCGAAATCTTTGGGAACCGTATTCAATTTTACGGCAATATCTTTAAGTTCTTTTTCAGGATAGGTGGTATCCGGGAATTCCGGCCATTCGTCTTGGGTCATCTCATGACGGTCAATCATATCTTCTGTAACCTCAAGGGGAGAGGCATTTTTCGCATCCTCGAAAGCCTCACGAAGAAGTTCGTCAAATTCATCAAAGATTTCCTGCATTTCTTCTTCCGTAAATTCACCGCGTCCCAAGAGTGTTTCTGTATAGATATCGCGAACTGTAGGATGATTTTCGATTTCTTTGTACATGCCCGGCTGCGTGAAAGCAGGTTCGTCTCCTTCGTTATGTCCGTGTTTACGGAAGCCGATCAAATCGATAACCACATCCTTGCCAAATTTCTGGCGATATTCGAAGGCCATCTGCATAGCATGTACGGCTTCTTCGGGATTGTCACCATTAACGTGGAAAATCGGAGCTAAAATAGCCTTGGCAAGATCAGAAGCATATTCTGTCGAACGTCCATCTTCGGGGAGGGTCGTAAATCCAATTTGGTTATTTAAGATAATGTGGATAGTACCGCCGGTTTTATAGGCATCCAGCTGAGACATATTTAGTGTTTCAGCAACAACCCCTTGACCGGAAAACGCAGCATCACCGTGTATAAGAACGGGTAGATTTTTCTTTTCGGCGTTTTCACCGTCGTGATCCTGAGTAGCGCGAGTGGCTCCTTCAACAACGGGGTTAACCGATTCGAGATGACTTGGATTTGGCATCAACTCAATTTCAACTTCTTCACCGGCCGTTGTTTCATAAGTTCCTTTCGACCCCAGGTGATATTTGACATCACCGGATCCTTGAATGCTGTCAGGGTCGAGGTTCCCTTCAAAGTCAGCAAAGACTTTTCGATAGGGCTTATTCATAATATTTACGAGGATATTTAAGCGTCCCCGATGGGCCATACCCATAAATATTTTTTCAACTTGGTCTTCGCCCGCTTTTTCAAGCATGTGATCCATCATTGGAATAAGCGTATCTTCACCTTCCAGAGAAAAACGCTTGTGACCGATATACTTCTTATGCAAGAACTGCTCAAAAGCCATCGCCTGATTTAATTTATGCAAGATCTGCTTTTTCTGATCTTTAGTAAGTTCAGGCGTATTTGTTGTGGATTCCATGCGTTCACGCAGCCACTTGCGCTCTTCCAAATCAAGGATATGCATGAACTCGGCACCCATCTTGCCACAATAAGTCTCACGCAGCAAGGTAATAATTTCGCGAAGTGTCGCTTTCTCATTGCCTCCAAGACCACCGCAGTAAAATTCTCGATCAAGATCCCAAAGCGTGAGATCGTAATAGCTGAGATCGAGTTCCGGACTCTGTCCGGGTTCATCGCTTAATGGATCAAGATCGGCAAGAACGTGCCCGCGCGTGCGGTACATATTAATGAGTCGCATCACGTTAATGGCACGCTTATTTTGTTCCAACGTAGCACCGCTACCATCAAGCTGACCGACATAGGTATCGGCCCCAAAGGGCAGAGGATCATAGGGGATTTCAAGATCCTCAAATATTTCGTTGTAAAAACTCTCTTCCCCGTTGAGTAAGCTGTGTACTTTCTTTAGAAATGCTCCCGACTCGGCTCCTTGTATTACGCGGTGATCGTATGTCGAAGTCACATTCATAACTTTGCTAATGCCCAGCTTATTGAGTACCTCTTGCGACATCGACTGGTATTCCGCCGGATAGTCGATAGCCCCGGTAGCAATAATTGCACCCTGGGTTTTCATCAGACGCGGTACCGACTGTACGGTTCCAATCATTCCCGGGTTCGTGAGCGTAAGGGTTGTACCCTGGAAATCAGAAATTTCAAGATTGCTGTTTCGGGCTTTATCAATAAGATCCGAATAGGCATAAAGAAATTCTTTAAAGTTCATCTTATCTACGCCCTTAATGTTGGGCACCAACAGATTCCGAGAGCCATCCTTGTTTTGAACATCAATAGCTAATCCCAGATTAACCTGGTCTGGAATAACTTTGTGAGGCTCGCCATCTTTGTAGATGAACGAGTTATTCATGTTGGGATATTCTTCCAGCGCTTTGATAATTGCCCAAGCGATATAGTGCGTGAATGAAGACTTGGGTTCGTTGCGCTGCTTCAGGTGCCGGTTGATAATAGCCCGATCCTCAATGAGCATCTTCATAGGCAGTGACCGAACCGAAGTAGCTGTAGGTACTTCCAGACTTTCATCCATATTTTCGACAATCTTGCTGGATACCCCTTTGATTTTTTCAAGGGTTGCTCCGGAAGGAATATCAGCGTCGCCATCTTCTTTTGGCTGGGACGCTTTTTGGGTTGTTTTTTGTTCCTTGGGTTTTGATGGAGCAGTTTGGGCAGGGGCCGGACCGTTGCCGGCTTTTTGTGCCTCCGATTTAAGGTCTTCCGCCCGTTCTACGCCTTCAATTTCATCAAAATACTGGCGCCAGTGATTAGGAACAGAAGAAGGGTCTTCTTTATATTGATTAAACAGTTCTTCAACGAGTGCGGAATTAGGTCCGAAAACAGCTTCGAGCGACTTCAAAATATGGTCTTATTGGGTTGTTTTAATTATTAGGAAATAAACGTCTGCAAGAGTTAATATTGAGTGTTATTTTTGGTTTCTTTAAACCATAAACAATCAAGCGTAAAGTTAATCATTGTAATATTAAATTACGATTCTTGAGCAGAGATAATTTTTGATTTTATTCTGTTTATGATAGTTATCCCAACAATGATTAGATAAAGTAGGTTTCAGTAAATTTATGAACGACAAAGTGAAAGAAAAAACAGGGGCAGAAGATGTGCAATGGGATCTTTCTGATCTCTACAGTTCTATTGATGACTC
This sequence comes from Fodinibius sp. GM21, assembly GCF_058386955.1. Classification (NCBI taxonomy): domain Bacteria; kingdom Pseudomonadati; phylum Balneolota; class Balneolia; order Balneolales; family Balneolaceae; genus Fodinibius; species Fodinibius sp. GM21. The sequence continues at coordinate 502,424 of NZ_JBYEIQ010000004.1, forward strand.
CGCTCTTGAAAACGATAAGAAAAAAATCGTTGAGCAGGCCAAAGAGTTTGCGTCAACTTACAAGGGAAACGTAGCTGATCTTGATGAAAAAGGTATGAAACAGGCTCTGCAAGATTATGAAGAGCTTATTGAGATGGCCGGAAAGATCGGTTCATACGCCCATCTCATGTGGTCCACAAACACCAATAAGGCCGAATTCGGTAAGCTGAAACAGGAAGCAAGCGAGCTTACGTCCGAAGTTCATCAGATGCTAGTGTTTTTTGATGTGGAATGGTTGGCTGTGGATGATGAACAAGCTCGCAAGTTGATAGAAAGTGATGAGTTGCAAGAGTACAAGCACTATCTCGAAACATCCCGTAGATACAAAGATCATGTGCTGAGTGAAAAGGAAGAGCAGGTATTATCTGCAAAGAAAGTAACCGGGCGCAGTGCGTGGAATCGTTATTTTGATGAAACCATGGGGGCGGCCCGTTTTGAGTTGGATGGCGAAGAGTTAACCCAGCAGGAGGTGTTGGGCAAGCTCCATGAGCCTGATCGTGATCTTCGGAAACGAGCACACGCATCACTAACGGAGACGTTCGAGGATCACAGTCGTACGTTGACGTTTATTTTTAATACGCTGCTGGCTGATAAACATACCGATGACAAATTACGCAACTACGATAGCTGGATCTCATCACGAAATCTGGCTAATGAAATTGACGATGAAACCGTTGAGGTGTTGATTGAATCGGTTACGAATAACTATGATCTTGTTCATCGGTTTTATGATTTAAAGCGTAATCTTTTGGGATATGAAAAGCTCTATGACTACGATCGGTATGCGCCCATCCTTGAGAGCGAGAAGAAAATCCAGTGGGATGAAGCCCAGGAAATGGTGTTGGATTCGTATACCGACTTTCATTCAGAGATGGGTTCCGTAACCCAAAAGTTTTTTGACAACAGTTGGATCGATGCTGCGATGAAGCCCGGCAAGCGTGGCGGGGCGTATTCGGCCAGTACTGTACCGTCGGTGCATCCGTATGTATTTATGAATTTTGATGGTAAGATTCGTGATGTGCAAACGCTGGCACACGAACTGGGGCACGGAGTTCACCAGTATTTATCTCGGGAGCAAGGAGCTCTGCAAGCTGATACTCCTTTGACTACAGCTGAAACAGCCTCTGTATTTGGAGAAATGCTGGTCTTTCAAAAATTGATGCGAAAGCTCGACGATCCCAAAGAAAAACTCGCACTGCTTATCGGTAAAATTGATGATACTATTGCCACGGTGTTTCGTCAGGTTTCGATGAACCGGTTTGAACACGCTATGCATACCCATCGGCGTGAAAAAGGAGAACTTACCACCGGGGATTTCTCAACACTATGGCGTGAGACTCAGGAAGCAGTTTATGGTGATTCAGTAACATTAACTGAGGAGTATAATCTTTGGTGGAGTTATATTCCACATTTTTTACATACGCCGGGATATGTATATGCTTATGCTTTCGGCGAACTGCTGGTATTGGCACTGTATCAAGAATATACGCGTTCAGAAAATGGGTTTTCGGATAAATATATTGAGATGTTGCGCGCGGGTGGATCAGACTGGCCGGAAAATATTGTCGGCAAGTTAGGATTAGATATTACACAGCCGGACTTTTGGGATAATGGTCTATCGGCTATTGAGGAGATGATCAAACAGGCAGAAGAACTGGCAAAAAAGATAAATTAACAGGGGATGGATAATTACGAAACGGCACGGGATAAGGAGCGATCGAATGCCGAATTAATGGGGCAGAAACGTCAGGAAAAAGCGCTTCGTGAATTCAAACAGGTGCTTAATGATCTGATTTTTCTGCTACAGAGTGCTTCCGAAATGGAAACGGTATATATGTATTGGGTTAACCGTTCGAGGGAGCAGTTTGTGATGGAGACAAAATCAACGGCTTTCGAGAATGTGATGTTTAAAGATCGGATCAGTTTCGACAAACACTTCCTCAACGAGTTCAAGGATCTGGATGAACCTGCGGCGATAGAGATTGGTGAGGATATACCTGCTTCAGCACTAAATCATTACTACAGTGAAGTGCCTGTCAAATATATTACGTTGCTTCCGTTTGTAAATAATGGAGAAACGGTAGCCCTAACGGTGTTGGAATCCAAAGATCATATCTTTACAGAGAATAAGAGCGATGTTATTTATTCGTATATCAATGCGTTGCGCAATGTATTGAATACCTACTTAGAGATCAGTGATCTTTATGAGCAGCAGGACGAATGGATTAATTACGAGAATTGTATTTCGGAATTAGAGGTTCGGTGTCACCGAACAGAGTTGATAAAGAAGCTCTTGAATACTATTCAATCATTTTTGTATGACGGAGGGGTTTCATTTATCACCAGGGGGATGGACAATTGGTATAATGTGCTGAACGCTGATGAGGCCAAATATGCACCGCCTGTTGGTATGAAGATGGAAGAGCGTTCGCTGGCCTATGAGGCTGCTGAGCAAGGAAGCGCAGAGTTTGCGATCCATTTTAACAACAATCCCAAACGGCTTTCACCGCGGGAACTGCATTCGGAGGGAGCAACGCTTGCGATTCCATTGAAGATGAAGGATCGGCGACAGGGAGTGGTGCTGGTATACGATAAAAATCCCCTCATATTTAAAGAATCTACAAAGCATAAATTAGTAAATCTGGTTCGTATTGCGGGATTACAGATGCTCTCAAATAACCCCAAGTTGGATGTTGACGGTTCTGTATTTGCCAATCAATATGGGGCCTATTTACCGGAGCTGTGGGAGCAAACTATAAATTCAGAATTATATCGTCTCAATTCTGATTCAGGAATGCAAAAAACTTGGTTTGGATTGGTAACGCTTTCGAATTTACCTGAATTACGGACCAAGCTGCGGATGGATCAATTGGATCAGATGCAGAAGGATTTGGTTGCATCCTTTAATCCAAGTCAGTTCGGTTATAATGGCATTTTAGGATATAACTCTGATTATGTGTATTCCTTTTTGATCCAGAGCAAAGATGAGGATGCGGTAAAGAACTGGAGTAAATCTATCAAAAAGAAGTTTGACAGTTCGTTTGAACTTTCCAACGGCATTCATATTGAAACAGGTATAAAAGTGGGATTTGTACGATTGGACAGTGACTACACTGATAGCTATCAAGTGGTAAAAAATGCCAAATCGGCTTTATCACAGGCACTCAAATCCAATAAAAACGAAGCAGTATAATATTTATGGGGAATTGCTATGTAGTTGTTATCGATGGTTTGGGCGTTGGAGCACAAGAAGATGCGTCTGAATATGGAGACGAAGAAGAAAATACGCTGGGCCATCTTTGTGAAGAAACGGAAGTCAAACTGCCAAATTCACAGCGAATGGGCCTTGGCAATATTATTTCACTCAGATCAGTAGCCATAGAATCGGACCCTATTTGTGCCTATGGGAAAATGCGGGAACAGTCGGCCGGAAAGGATTCGACAACGGGCCATTGGGAAATTGCAGGTATACAGCTAAACCGACCATTTCCAACGTATCCCGATGGTTTTCCTCAAGAGGTTATTGACCAGTTTTGTGAGGGAATCGGGGTTGAAAAGGCGTTGGTAAATAAACCGTATTCGGGTACAGAGGTCATCACTGATTATGGCGAGGAGCATATGCAAACCGGATATCCTATCGTGTATACATCGGCAGACAGTGTATTCCAGGTTGCCGCCCATGTGGATATTACTCCGACAGATACGTTATATAAGTGGTGTGAATTTGCACGCAAAGAAGTGCTGCAAGACGAACACGGAGTGGGGCGAGTTATTGCGCGTCCCTTTACAGGGGAGCCTGGGAGTTTTGATCGTATTTCTGATAAGCGTCATGATTTCTCTCTGGAACCACCTGAGCATAATATACTTAGTGTATTGCAGCAGCAGGGCATTAAAACGTATTCTATTGGTAAGGTAGTTGACCTTTTTAACGAAGATCATTTTACTCAGTTTCGTCGTACCAAAAGCAATGCGGAGGGTATTTCTCAGCTGCTAAGCCTGATGTCAGCAGTTAAAGATAGTTTTGTATTTGTGAACTTAATTGACACCGACCAAAAGTACGGTCACCGCCTTGACCCGCAAGGATTTGCAGAATGCCTACAGGAGTTTGATCGGGCGATACCTGCGATTGTAAGTAAGCTTGATGAGGATGATATATTGATTATAACGGGTGACCATGGTAACGATCCTACATCCGAAAGCACTGATCACAGCCGAGAGTTTGTACCCATACTATTATGTCCTTCTGAAAAGGCGGAACGCGTTAATTTGGGAACTCGTAATACGTTTAGTGATATAGCAAGCACTGCTGCTGATTTTTTTGAGATTTCGGAAACATTTCCTGGTACATCAATGTTAAACAGGCTGTAGAATGTGCTTAAAATTGGTTCGAAATTAATATTTAAAAGTCCTATATTATAGAGATCGATAGTAGGCAACATACATCCAATTTAGTCGTTGTATTATCCCATTAAACTTGATTGTCATATCGAAGCGATCTTTAGCAGCAGATCAAATCAATGCAAATAAATCCTAATTTAACCCATCACATCCCGTGGCTAGAAGTTCAGGTATTTCTACTCGAGAATCAGAATCTCTCGACCGCTATTTACAGGAGATAGGAAAAGAAAAACTTATCACTCCCGAAGACGAGGTTAGGCTTGCCAAAGAGATTCAAAAAGGCAGCCAAAAAGCCCTTGAAGATTTAACAAAAGCAAACCTTCGTTTTGTGGTTTCTGTTGCAAAACAGTATCAAAATCAAGGACTTTCGCTGGGTGACCTTATTAATGAAGGGAATCTAGGTTTGATTAAAGCCGCCAAGCGCTTTGATGAAACACGTGGTTTTAAATTTATTTCATACGCTGTTTGGTGGATTCGGCAGTCTATTCTACAGGCACTTGCAGAGCAGAGCCGAATTGTACGCTTGCCGCTTAACCGAGTGGGTGCCCTAAACAAGATTGGAAAAGAGCTTTCTAAGTTGGAGCAGGAGTATGAACGTGTGCCTTCTGCTGCTGAGCTGGCTGAAAGCTTGGACATGACGGTTTCGGAAGTAGCTGATACGCTTAAGATTTCCGGCCGACACCTTTCTGTAGATGCTCCTTTTGCACAGGGTGAAGATAACCGGCTGCTCGATGTGCTTGAAAATGAAGAAACGCCCGATCCCGATACCGATCTGATGGGTGAATCCCTCAAAGTTGAAATTGAGCGTGCACTCTCAAAGCTTACCAATCGTGAGGCAGAAGTTATTCGCCTATATTTTGGAATTGGTCGCGAACACTCGCTAACGCTTGAAGAAATTGGTGAGCGTTTTGATTTGACTCGTGAACGTGTTCGTCAGATTAAAGAGAAAGCACTTCGTAAGTTGCGACACCATAACAGAAGTGCTGCGCTTCGTGCTTATTTAGGATAACAAAATCCATAAGCCTTATTTAATGATTAAAAGCCCCGAATTTCGGGGCTTTTTTATTTGTCTAAACTTTTGATAGAATAGGGATAACTAATAAATATTATTCCAGCCGTTTCCATTTTACAATTATGAAGAAAGGAATCAGTTTATTGTTACTACTGCTTATTACAGCTGCTACTCTGGAGGCGCAGACATACCCCTTCCGAACGTACTCTATTGAAAACGGTTTAAGTGAAGCGGTTGTTAATACGATCACCCAAGATAAAGACGGGTATCTTTGGATCGGTACCGGTTATGGATTAAACCGTTTTGACGGCGTTAGATTTAAGAACTATTACGTTGAGGATGGCTTGCTCAATAACGGAATACAGTCGCTTTATGCTGATAGAAATAATCAGCTGTGGATTGGAACCGAAGGTGGCGTTAACGTCATGAGGAAAGATAGCATTCATACGATAGCGGAGCTGGAGCCACTGGATTCGAGTTCGATTTTATCGATTTACAAGGACAGCAGAAATGAGTTTTGGTTTACAACGGATGGTGAGGGGGTTTGGCATTGGGATTCCAGCCAGCAGTTGACTCAGTATAGAGAAGTGCATGGTATGGGCAGTAATCGGGTGCGGGATGTTCTGGAGGATAAAAATGGGGTTATTTGGTTTGCTACCCGTGACGGCCTGACGAAACTGGAAGATGGTAATTTTAGGACGTTCAGGATGCAACATGGATTGCCCGACAATCGACTTCGGGATCTTGCATTAACTGAGAGTGGACAACTTTGGGTTGCCAGCCGCGGTGGCCTCTGTTCGATATCCGATGATGAAATTAGTTGCTTTACCAGTGAAGACGGCTTAATTAATAACCGCATTCAATCCATATCTACAGACGGGAAAAATAATTTATGGCTGGGTACGGAAGAAGGTGCCAGCTACTTTTCGGCCGGGGAATTTGAAAACTATTCCGTGGATGAAGGATTAGCGAATAATATTATCCATTCAACCTATTATGACACCGAGGGTAATATTTGGTTTGGTACTTTTGGTGGGGGGATTAGTCTTTTCCTGGGCGATCAATTTGAAAACTATACTATCGAGGATGGGTTGCCTAATAATGTTATTACTTCAATTACTGAAGATCATACGGGACATCATTGGATCTCTACCTACGGTGGAGGCATAACCAAAATTGACGAACAATCGCTTGAGACTATCAATGCCTCGGATGGTTTGGTAGATAACAAAGTATATACGTTGCACACTGACGATCAGAATCAGTTGCTTGTTGGCACGCGTTGGGGATTTAGTATCTATAATTATGAGACATTCAATAATTTTAACGAGCATGAACTTCCCCATCGTAAAATTCGTGCAATCTTACCATCTCAGAATAGTTCAGATATCTTGCTGGGGACCTATGGTGAGGGAATTATTCGGTATCGAGATAAAGAATTTGATCAGTTTACCGAAGATGACGGATTAGCTAATAATACGGTAATGGCACTGGAAAGGGGCACTGATGGATCCGTTTGGGCGGCCACGTATGGGGGAGTGAGTCGTATTAAGAACAATACGTTTACAAATTATACGCTGCAGGATGGATTGCCCAATAATGGTATTCTGGATGTATTAATTGCAAATAACGGGGAATTATGGGTGGCTACATTTGGAGGCATTGCGCGCTTTACCGGGGATGGCTTTCAATCAATAACCCCCGAAGATGGTTTGCCTGATGAGATCTGTTACTTTATAGAACAGGATGACCGTGGAATTTTCTGGATTGGTACCAATAAGGGCGTTGTAAGATTTGATTACCAGGCCTATCAGTCAGAAACGGAAGACACAAATAGGCAGATATTCCGACTGTTAACCACTGATCAGGGACTTACCTCTAACGAAATGAATGCCGGAGCTTCCTATAAGGACAGCCGCGGACGACTTTGGTTTGGATCAGTAGGAGGGGTATCCGTTTTTGATCCCACTAAAGAAAAAATTAGCAATGCCGTTCCCAAAGTACATATAGAAAACATAAGCGTATCCGGGGAACTTATATCAATCAAAGAGCCGGTGAATATTGGAAGTAATAATCGTAATATCACTTTTGAATTTATAGGTATTAGCTTTACGGCCCCCCATCAGATGCAATATCGTTACCGATTAAAAAATTCGAATGAAGGATGGCAGGAAACCACTCAGCCTTCGGTTCGGTATTCAGCACTTATGCCCGGAGACTATACCTTTGAAGTAAAGGCACGAAATTTTAATGGGCATTGGAGTCCTCAGACTGCCAGTATCAGTTTTACGGTGCAGGCTCCCTTTTGGCTGCAATGGTGGTTTATTGCGTTGCTTATTATCGCTTTGACAGGTATCATTTTGTTTATTTATAACTATTACCGCGTTAAAAAAATGGTGGAAATGGAGCGAATGCGCGTTCGGATTGCCAGTGATCTTCATGATGATGTGGGATCAGCCCTAACAGAAATTGCGCTTCAATCCGATTTTTTACAAACAATGGAGGTTCCGGATAAGCTGGAGCAATCCCTAAAGCAAATTGGTGCACAAAGCAGGAGAATAGTTTCCAGCCTGGATGACATTGTGTGGTCTATTGATGCCCGTAACGATACCGTTGGAGATTTGACGGATCGCATGCAGGATCACATGAATAATGTATTACCGGATCGAAAGGTGTACTATGATTTTGACTGTGATATGCAGCAACAGCTGGATGTATCGTTAAAAGAAAACCTGTATCTGATATATAAAGAAGCGGTGAATAATATTGCCAAACATTCTAATGCCGACCGCGTGGAAGTAAAATTATGTGCGGATGCAAGTGGATTTACTATGGGGATAAAAGATAATGGAAGTGAAGTTTCGGGGTCACGAAAAAGTGGACAGGGGCTTCGGAACATGGAAATGCGAGCGAAACGAATTGATGCAGAAATTTCATTTAATGAAAAGAATGGTTTTGAAGTGATCGTAGAGAATCGTAACTAAATAGTATAGCTTAAGTCTAAAATGTAAAAATCCGGCACTATGGCACCATTAGTAGGAATTGTTGAAGACAACAAGAAAATTCGGGATTTGATACAGCGCTACTTGGATATGCAGGAGGAGCTGTCATGTCCCGTTGCGGTGGATTCAGTAGAGGAGATGTTGGAGTATCTTGAAGAGCATCCCCCACCAGATGTTATTTTGATGGATATCCAGCTTCCGGGCATGTCAGGAATAAAAGGTATCGGCCTTATTAAAGAGAAGTACGAAGATGTAGATATCATCATGCTAACGGTATATCACGATTCCCACAAAATATTCAATGCGCTGCGGGCCGGGGCATCGGGATATTTGCTAAAACATACCTCTCTGCCGGAGATTAAAGAATCGATCCTAAAATTGGTTGGTGGCGGCGCGCCCATGTCCCCACAGATTGCCCGTAAGGTAATTAATCACTTTCAGGAAAATGCACCGAAAAAGAACACCGATTCAGATTTGACGCCCCGTGAGCATGATATCGTGAATGGACTTGTGGATGGTCTTAGCTACAAGATGATTGCTGACCGCTACGATATTTCAATTGATACCGTTCGTGCTCACATTCGTAATATTTACAAGAAGCTGCACGTTAATTCTAAAGCAGAAGTTATTGCCAAGTCACTGAAAGGAGAAATATAAAAAATCCTTTCGCATGAATATGTGATTGAATGCAACGATGCTGCTTGATACTATTGTTATAGACAATAACAGAAGCAGCTAATTTCTTCTGCCAATTTGGGTAAAATACGGAGTCTATTATGAAATTATTTAAAGTGTTTATAATCACCTTGTTAGCACTTTTTCTTACCGGTTGCTACACGCAGCTTCAGTACAGCCAAACCATGAAAAAGGTTACGGATAAGAAATCCACAAACGATACGCCCGTTTATTCTTGGAGTGGGGAAGAGAAAGCCGAATCTTCTCAAAATGATAGTGATGAGAATCTAGCAAAGGCAGAAAATAAGCAAGAAGTAACCGATGAATATATCCCTATTTATTATAAAGATTATGAGTATGCCACTAAATATGGGGATGTTTACAACTTCTATGGTAACGACTGGTATGGATATAATGCATATCCGTATGTACGAGGCAGCACTTTTTATTCGTGGTATCCCTTTAGTTACGATCGGTGGGCTTTTCATAGTTTGTATGGACGCTGGTATGATCGACCCCATTATGGAATTTCGATTACTTTAAGTTGGGGATGGCCAAACTATCGTTACGGTTATTATGATCCATTCTACAATCCCTATTACTATGACTATTACTGGCATCGATATTATAGTCGATATGCTTATGGGTATGGATATTGGAATTATTATGGAAAGTCTGGATTTGGCCACGGATATTATTCTGATGATAGAGTTAGAGAGAATAATAATGTTCGTTATGGCCCACGCTCAATTGGTACAAACCGAGTTGATACGGATAGAAATAGAACCAGAACGGTTAATAGCGATCGATCAGCTGCGGTAACCAATCGCACTTCATCAACTGTTCGCACCCGATCGGTAGGCACAACCCGCACCCGAGGCACTTCCGCTCGCTCATCGGTGAACCGTACAAAAAGCAGTGACAGCAGTTCTGCAGGTCGAAGTCGAACGAGGGGGCAGGATCAAATCAATAATAACAGTCAGACAAGTCGGTTCGACTATGGCTATCGTAACAGAGGTGATGAGATACCGCTTGTAATTGATGAAAAACAGCTAGAACAGATTCGAGCTCGAATCAGAGATAATAATAGAAATAATAGTAGTTACCGCTCTCGCATTAATAACAACAGTGAGAGAACAACATTCTTCAATAGAATGAAGAACTTTTTCGAACAAAACAGCAGTCGCTTTACAAATGGAAATAATGGGCAAACTTTGCGTAGCAGAAGCAGCTCCCCATCTACTAGAAGATCAAATATAAATCGAAGCTCAAGTAGTACTAATCGAAGTTCGGTGACAAAAAGTAAATCGTCGTCCGGTAATTCACGTTCACGGGGCAGTAGTTCTTCTCGAAGCCGAAGCGACAATAGCGGTTCATCAGGTTCCGACAGAAGTCGCGGCAACTGATAATATTACACTAAGCGACGATAATCAAAGAATATCATTTTCAACTCATGAACGATAGAAGTATGTCAAAAAAAAGTATTATTCTACTGATAGGTTTGTTCATCTTCTCCACTACTCAGATTAAAGCTCAGAGTGCGGACGATGTTTTGCGGTACACCTTGGAATATCCTTCGTATGATCCTGTTAGTTTGGTGATACCGGGGGTTAGCAATGCTACCGGTTTCGGAACCTACCAGGAAAACCCGGCATCGATGGCGCTGTTTGATGAGAGCTTTCTCTCGATGGGCTTAAGTAGTCGATTCCTTGATGAAACGGGCACTTATTTGGGCAATAGCACCAACTATTCTGATAACCAAACGGGGATAGGCGATTTGGGACTGGTTTATAAAGTGCCGACCACGCGGGGCAGTTTGGTTGTGGGAGGTGGTTATAGTCAAACAACAGATTTTAATCGTGCACTATCCGCTACCGGTAGAAATGAACGTTCTACCATCACTGATTTTTATAACACCACCAGTGATGATAGCCTCTTTTTCGCGGCCTTTGATGCCTATGCGGTCGATTTTGCTACTACCGATAGCTCCTTTGCCGAAACTTCTTCCATTTTCCGAATCGGATTCCAGCAGTATCCCGGCATCAATCAGGATATGGAACTGACTGAACGTGGGAAGACAGGGGAATACTCGCTTTTTTTGGCAACTGAACTTTTGGAGAATTTCTACGTCGGAGGTTCTATAGGCTATTACAGCGGCACATATACCTATCGAAGAGAGTTCTTAGAGTCAGATCGACAAGATGACTACAATGCCACTTTTATTGACTCTGATGGCGACGGTAACCCCGATACGGATATCGATAATATTTTAAGTGAAGATCGCATAGATGCTGAAATTCAGGCGTTTAGTGCTAGGCTGGGAGTTATTTATGAACCTGCGCCCGAGTTTCGACTGGCTGCCAGTTACGAGTTTCCTTCCAAACTCTTTATCGATGAAGAATTCAACACGATAATAACCACTACATTTGATAATACGATTCAATTTTCTGATGAGGCACCCGGCGCGTTTTCATATACTATTACGCGTCCGCAGAGAATTAAAGCAGGTGTGACATTCAAGGGAATCCCAAAGCTTACACTGTCAGGATCGGCCGAGGCGATATCCTATTCAAATGCTGAGATCAATTTTGATGAGCTGGATCTGAATCCGCTTGAAGATGATATCAATAGCAACGTACGATCTGCATTTAACGATGTCGTTAATTTACGAGGGGGGCTGGAATATAAGACCAATGATACCTTTACCGCTCGGTTTGGATACGCTTATTTTCCCAGCCCGCAGGATGGGCCCGGCAGTGATCGCCAGTTCATCAGCGGAGGATTTAGTGCCGTATTAACCAAAGGCCTTATGTTCGATTTTGGCATCCAGTACAGCTTCTGGGATGATCAAAATGCGCTTTATTCTACGCCTGATGTCAGCGAAGTTGTGCAAGAAGAGGTTACCCGCCTCAATGTAATGGCCGGCCTTAGAATGACATTATAAAGGTTATTTGTTTGAAACGGTTTTCTGAGTGGATATTTCAAACTTAGCCCAAACAGGCAGATGATCTGAAGTCGTATTGCCGTAGTTTTCGATATAAGATTGGGGATTGTAATATACTTCAGTGCTGCTTTGTATATGCTCATCAAACAGCTCATTGCTGATTGTGATGTGATCAATAAGATCTTCATATCCTATAGACGCAGATTCGTCGGCTTCAGATAGTGGTTTGGTAATCACATCAAAGTTTTCGGTGTCCTCAACAAATTCGTCATACGGTGTTTGCTGATAGACATTTTCTCCACCTTCATCAGCATAATAAATCGACTGATCAACATCATCGTTGTAGTCCCCCAGTAAAATAATATTGGCATCCGGTTTATTATTCTTTAAATAGTAATAAAGTCCTTCAGCGGCTTTTTGACGGCGTTCATAAGATTCGGCATAATTGCTAGTGTTAGCTTTACCATGAATGACTATAGCATAGAATTCCCGGGTCGTATTTTGGTAGGTATAATTAAATCGGAAAAACAGGGGAGTACGTCCACTGGCCCAATAGTAAGACCAATCGTTTTGATATTCTTGCCTTACATCACTTATTTCTCCCACTTCTAATGAGTCAATGGTATTAGTATTGTAAACAAAGGCCATATCCTGATTTCTGGGCACATGACTGGCCGTAAAGCCACGGTACCCCTCCATATATTGTGTAATATTGTTGAGGGCGTGTTGATCTGATACCTCTTGAAAGGCATAGAGATCCGCATCTAAAGAGTCTACGACCTCAACAATATTTTTTGTCTGAAGCATTTCGTTTGAAGGGCCATTGGATTCCGCCCCATACCATTCAATATTCCATGTCACGGTTTCCAGAATACCATCCGGTGATACAGGATCATTCTGTTCAATTTGTTCTTCTTCCTGCTCCTCCTCAGGGTCTTCTTCAGCCTGATGTGGGGTGCCGCACGAAGCTATTAACACAACCAGTACTGCAGTGAGAAAGAAGGAGAGTTTTTGAAACGAAAACTTCATTAACAGTTTACTTATTGGCTTTGGGGTTAACGCTAAGGACCGGACTTTTTACATGTCGGGCCACATTTGCAGTAGTACTGCCCATCATGAGGTAGTCGATGCCGGTTCGGCCCACCGTGGACATAACGATGAGATCGTGTGGATTATCAAGGTTGTAATTGAGGATGGCCTCGTGTGGGGTTTCTTCTGATATAATTACTTTTGTTTCTAAAAGATCACCCATTTTGTGCATCTCTTCTTTGGCTAACACCTTCAGTCGTTGTTGGCGAAGTTGCTTTTTTGACTCGTCAGGCTCTTCCTCGTGCTGTGGATCATACGGCATTACGTTAACCAGCTCAAGTTTGGCATTGGCTTTTTTGGCAATTTCCATGGCCACGGAAAAGGCCTCTTTAGAGTGATCAGAGAAATCCGTAGTCACCATTATGCGCTCTAAATTTGTAAGCTCACGTTCTTCATTTACAATCAAAACGGGTACATGGGCCATTCGAAGTACTTTCTCGGAAACGGATCCCAGGAAAAATCGAGAAAATCCAGTGCGACCATGAGTAGTCATCACAATCATATCGAAATCTTCGGATTCTTCTACTATAGATTGAGCCGGGTTACCAATAGATACCAATGGTTCTGTAACCATTGCGGGATCAATTTCTTCATTGGCCAGCTCAGCAAGCCGATCGTGAAGGGCATCTTCTATTTCATCAAAATCTTCCATCGTAGAAGTCCCCATTCCAAACATATAGGGCCCACCATCAACTTCATTAAGCGGTAAGTAAGAATGAAAAGGAGTAATGCTTCCATTAAATAATTTAGCCATTTTTTCAGCAGATTGAAGGGCTTTTGATCCGAGCTCAGAGAAGTCGAGGGGCACAAGTATTTTGATATTTTCCATGATGGTAGTATTTGATTAACGACTTTATTTAAAATACAAAAATATCTTTTTATCTCAGAACCAGCCCTTACGTTTAAAGTAGAAAATCATAATAACAGCAATGACTCCCATGACGCCCATTGCTGCTGGGTATCCCCAATACCAGCTTAGTTCCGGCATATTATAGGGACTCGTTTCGGGATCAAAGTTCATTCCATAGATACCTGCGACAAAGGTAAGCGGAATGAAAATAGTGGCAATGATAGTGAGGACTTTCATTACCTCGTTCATTCTGTTACTTACGTAGGACATATACATATCATGAAGCCCTAAAACCATATCGCGATAATTCTCGATATTATCGATCACCTGAATAATATGATCGTAAACATCGCGCAAGAAAATTTTAGTGCTGTTATCAATGAAGTGAGATTCATCCCTGATGGCCGTGTTCAAGGCGTCGCGAAGCGGCCAAACAGACTTGCGAAAGAAAATAATTTCGCGCCGGATTTTATGTGCCTGTTCTAACAGGTGGTCTTCGGGATCTTTTAAAAGTTCATCCTCCAAGGCTTCTATATCATCACCGATATGTTCAATCACATTAAAATAATAGTCAACAATAGTATCTATTAGAGCATAGGTTAGGTAGTCCGCTCCTTTTTGTCGGACGCGGGAGGCTTGTATAGATAATCGATCAAGTACAGGTTTGAAGTGATCGTTATCTGTTTCCTGGAACGAAAGTACATAATTTTTGCCCAGCACAATGCTTATTTGCTCGCTGTTTATTTTTTGTCCTCCGTTGGAATAAGACAGCAAACGAAGTACAAAGAAGATGCAATTGTCGTATACCTCAACCTTGGGACGTTGGGCAGTGTGAACAATATCTTCCTGTATTAGAGGGTGTAGTTCAAAGAAATCCCAAATTGATTTTAACTTCTCGGTGTCGTGCAGACCTCGGACCTGCACCCAGGTTTTCGAAGGGGCATCGAGATAAGGCTGGACCTTTTGGATTTTACTAATTGAAATGTCTTCAATGTGTTCTTCATCATAGTCATGAACGGTAATTTTGACCTCATCCATGTGACGTTCTCCCGTATGTTCCACGGTACCAGGGGGAGAACCGGGTTTTTTTCGATCCCCTGATCGGCGAAAATGGATGCTTGGAAGTAAGTTTTTGAGCTTATTTCTGGGAGCCATACCTATGCTTTTTTAAAATTAAGCTTAAGGCCAGTAATATGGCTAAGCTTTAATCCTAAAACAAGCATATAAATAGCTGTTAGCAAGGAGGTTACATATAATCCGAACCTTGGCGCTTCTTGATAATCCAGTGGATTATCGGCGGAGCAATAAAGAGAACGAGCACAACATTTCCTGTATACATATAGATTAAAACAGCTGCTAAAATGCATGCCAACAACACGATTATGGAGATTAGGTTTGTTTTTTGTTCGATATCCATAATGTTATGTGGCTTCTATGCGTAAGACTTCGAGTGGCGTCTTTTTATAGACACTTCTGCTGTTAAACATACCAATTAGAATGGTAAGTACGGTAACGATCAACGTGCCCAAAATTATTACCCACAGATTGGGTGTAAAGGTAATATCAAAATAAAAGTAGCCCAGCAGCCAGGTAGCACCTACCGACAAAATAAGTCCTGTAAGGGCAGACAGAATCCCGAGAAACAGGTACTCCACCGAAAGTATTTGAATAATCTGTTTTTTGCTGGCCCCGATTGTTCGTAGCAATACGCTCTCTTTGATGCGTTGGAACCGGCTGGTAGCCACCGAGCTGGCAAGAACAATAAGTCCCGTAAGAATACTAAACAGCGCCATAAACTGTACGGCAAACGATATTTTATCGATAAACTTATTAATGGTCTCCAGGATACGTCTGACATCAATAGCCGATACATTGGGATATTCTTGTACGACCGACTGTTGTATAGAGGCTGAAGCTTCTTGGCTGGAAGCCCGCGAAATGGTAACATAAATTTGCGGAGCAGGTTCCAATACCCCGGCTGGAAACAGCATGAAAAAGTTAGGCTGCACCCGCTGGAAGTCGACTTCCCGAATACTTCCCACATAAGCTTCAACCGGAACCCCTTGGACGTCAAAAGTAAGGGAATCGCCAATTTCCAAGTTGAGATCTTCAGAAATTTCTTTGGCCGCTGATACGGGGACTCGTCCGGTATCGGGGGCTTGTCCAATCCACTCTCCTTTGAGCAACGTTTCGGAATCAATAAGCGAATCTCGGTAGGTAGAACGGTATTCACGGCGCAGTGCCCAGTTGCGGATATCATTGGTACTGTCGTCGACGATAGCTTGGGTACTTCGTCCTCGGAGTGAGTCCAATCGCATGGTGACCATGGGTACGTTTTGAAGAATCGGCATGTCCTTTTCTTTTAAAAGCTGATTGAGTCCTTCATTTTGATCGGGTTGGATGTCAAAGAAGATAAGGTTGGGCGCATCATCTCGCGTGGCAAAATCGAGTTCTTCCATCAGCATATCTTGGCTAAAGTACAGTGTGCTGACCAACAGCATGCCCAAACCCAAAGAAAGCATCAGGGTTGTTGTTTGATTATTCGGACGGTATAAATTTGCCAATCCCTGTCGCCATACATAAGGCCAGTGGGAAGGGAAGTATCGTCGGATGAGTTTGATCAATAATTTTGCAACGAGCCATAGTAATCCGAAAGCAACGATCATTCCTGCAGTAAATATACCGCCCACTATCCAATCGGAAGTCAATAGGGTGGCATATCCCATGACAACAAGCGCTACGGTTACATATATAATAGTTTTTGTCTTATTCGATAGCAGGGCAGTAATTGATCCCTCCATAGTACGCAGAGCATATAACGGAGAGGCTTTACGGAGGGCAAGGAGCGGCAGCAGGGCGAAAGCAAGGGCAACACCCGTGCCGGTAAAGAGCCCAAGACCAATAGCCAACCAAGAGGTTGTCAGCTCAACATTAACAGGCAGGAAATCACTGACCAGGCCGGGTAATAAATATTGAATACCGACTCCGATAACCGTACCTGCAAGAGCCCCCAAAAATCCTAAAACAATTGATTGAATAAGGAAGATGCTCATCGTTTGATCAGAGGAAGCTCCAAAACATCGAAGAACGGATGCTGTACTGATCTTTTGGTTGATATATACATGGATGGAACTTGCCACACCTATACCACCAAGCAGCAGGGCAACAAATCCAACAAGATTCAGAAATTTTCCGAGATTACCGACCGCTTCGCCAATTTCTTCGCGACGTTCTTCTACGGTTTCTGTGTCAATATCAATGCCCAGGGCATCCTGGAGCGAGTCGACCCGTGTTTCAATGGTTGTAATATCTCGATTATCCGTAAACTTAAAATACTGCTTGTATTCCACACGGCTGCCGCGCTGAATAAGATTTGTGGCCTCCAGCATAGAAGCGGGAATGAATACGCGCGGGCCTACCATTGCAGCAGCTGCGGCTTCTCCGGGGACTTTAGTAATTCCACCACCAATCGAAAAGGTTACTTCTCCGACCTTGATAGAGTCTCCGACTTCAATATTGAATTGAGTCATCAGGGCCTGATCGACCAAGGCCGTTGTATCTGTTTTAAAGGTTCGGGCTGCTTCGATCGGGATGGTTTCGAGTGCCCCGTAAAAGGGAAAATTTCCTTTCAGCGCGCGAATATTAGCTAAACGGGTATTTCCATTTTTGGGAAATAACACCATTGATGGAAATTCTGTAATAGTGGATTGTTCTCCGCCCAAGGTGTCAAAATAGGCGGTAAGGGTATCGGGGGGCGGTTGCTCGGTTTCAATTTCTAGGTCAGCCCCCAGCAGTTCTTTCGACTGATTATTGATGGTATTATTGAGGCTGTCACGAAATGAGGTGATGGCTACCTGCGCCGCCACACCAATAATAATAGCAGATATATAAACGAATAATCGTTTTTTGTTTGATCGGGCATCGCGCCAGGCCATCTTCCATGACCATTTAGAAAAGAATGATGACATAAATCTAATGTCTAAAAATCTTATTGAACCTGTTCAACAGTGGGATTGTCAATCCATTCATCCTTATGGATCTTACCATTTTTAAGTCGGATGATACGCTGGCACTGCTCAGCCAGAGATAAATCATGTGTCACTAAAACAAGGGTAGTGCCGCGTGCTTTATTGAGATCAAAGAGTAATTCTTCAATAGTGGCTCCCGTTTCAGAGTCAAGATTTCCGGTGGGTTCATCCGCAAAAAGAATCTTCGGTTTATTGATGAATGCCCTTGCAATGGCCACACGCTGCTGTTCTCCTCCGGAGAGTTGAGCAGGATAGTGGCTCATTCGATCAGAAAGCCCAACCTGGGTAAGCAATTCTTCAGCATTGCGCTGTACCTCAGAAGTTTTTACACCTCGTAGTTCAAGAGGCACCATCACGTTCTCTATAGCGGTAAGGGTAGGCACCAGCTGAAAGGTCTGGAAAACAAACCCCACGTGTTTATTGCGAACTTCTGCACGTTGATCTTCATTAAGCGGCCCCAATGTTACGCCATTGAGCGTTACTTCGCCGGTTGTTGGACGATCGAGACCTGCACAAAGTCCCAGCAAGGTTGTTTTGCCACTGCCCGATGGGCCCACGATAGAGCAGGTGGTGCCCGATTCTATCGAAAAGTCGACGTGATCGAGGACGGTTAATTCTTTTTCCCCACTTCTAAATTGTTGTGTTAGATTTGTAACTTCCAGTATTGGATTTAAAGCCATAAAAATAATATCGTAATAGAATTATGGGTAGTAACATCTACCGGCGGGTGAATCATTCCGTAAAAGAAAGCGTTTCCCAACTTAAATGAAAATGATGTAACAATAATTTATGCTAACTGATTTATGAAACGAATTTTGACGGCTATTGTTTTGATTTTTTTGCTTCCGTTGTTGCTTTTTGGGCAGGAAAAACCCAAACGCATCCTTTTCTTTGGGGACAGTATTACGGCAGGGTATGGAGTGGGCAAAGAAAATGCTTTCCCTGCTTTTATCCAGCAGAAAATTGATTCGCTGGATTGGAATTTCAAAACAGTGAATGGGGGATCGAGCGGTGAGACATCGGCCGGCGGTCTGTCTCGTATTGACTGGATGTTGCGTCAGCCGGTATCTGTGTTTGTACTTGAGCTGGGAGGCAATGACGGACTTCGTGGTATTGATTTGGATGCAACGAAAAAGAACTTACAGAAGATTATTGATCGTGTTGAAGCCAAATACCCCAGTGCCGCTATTGTTATAACGGGAATGCAGGTGCCGCCTAATTTGGGTCCCGAATATACCACTAAATTCAAGGAAATATATCCTAAACTGGCCGAAGAAAATAACGCTGAACTAATTCCTTATTTTTTGGATGATTTGGGGGGCGATTCAGAATTAATGCAGTCCGATGGAATCCACCCGACAGAAGCTGGTCACAGATTGTTGGCTGAGAAAACCTGGAACGTGTTAAAACCAATATTGCAATCAAAAAGAACAGATACTCACTCTAATTAAAAGCGTTTACTATTATGCGCAGGATAAAAGGGATTTTTCTAATCATCAGTTTACTTTTTCTATTTGGATTTACGGGGTTATCCCAAGCTCAGGAACTCGATTATGAACCGAAAGTACTGCTGGTGACCGCACATCCCGATGATGATGCGCTTTATGCAGCCACGGTATTTAAGACTACTCATTTGTTGGATGGTGTTGTAGATCTGGCCATTATGACGAATGGCGAAGGTGGATATAAATATTCAACGTTGGGTAATTATATTTATAATCGTGAGTTGGACCGGGAAGAAGTGGGTCGTGAATATCTGCCTGGCATCCGCAAAAGGGAATTGATGGCCGGCGGTAAAATTGTAGGTATGCGCAACTACTTCTTTTTCGATCAGGTGGATGATGAATATTCAAAAGACATTAGTCGCCCGATGCAAAAGTGGGACATCGATTGGATAAAACAGCGACTGCAAAAAATATTGAAAGAGCAACAGTACGACTTTGTATTTACCATGACGCCTTCAAAGTCGACGCACGGACATCACAAAGCCTCAGCGATTTTAGCCTTGCAGGCTATAAAAGAACTCCCCGAAGATGAGCGACCCCTTGTTTTTGCAACGACTATAGTTGATTCACTGGGAGATAAAATAAACTATACGCAGTTGGAAGGATATCCGGTTTCGAAGCTTATGGAGGGACAACAGCCGATGGAGTTCGATCGGACACAGAAATTTGGATTTGATAAACGGCTGGATTACAAGATTATCGCAAACTGGGTGATTGCCGAGCACAAATCGCAGGGAACCATGCAGCTTTTGATGGGACGCGGCAATGTGGAGCAGTATTGGCCGTATGCTAGTAATGATAAAGAAGCCTTAAGAAAAGCGAAGGAGTTCTTTGAGGCCGTTAATGACGTTCCCATTTATCGAAATCCCAATGTGGATTTTCGGAGGTAACAAAAGAGATGCCACTGTTTTGAGCAATGACATCTCTTGCTTAAATCATTTCTTGAATCTATAGGTTACCGACACATTTGCTGTAACGCTTACGGTCTGGTCAAATTCCATCAAACCGCTATCAGCAGCTCTGCTTGCGGTCATTTCCATCATAGGCCGGGGCGGACGACTACTATAGGAATGGTTGATATTTTTGATACCGGATATAGATACACCCGTTTCTGAAGCAATAATTTCAGCTTTTTCTCGAGCAGTTTTTAATGCTTCTTTGAGAGCCTCATTTTTTCCTTCCTCAGATTTGCTGGATGTAAAATTACCACTGAATTCGTCAAAATTATTTTCGATAAGCGTAATCTGTATTTGCTCATAGATGTCAAAATCATCCAGTGTTACAATAACATTTTGTCGCGTATAAATACGTTTCTCTTCCTTATTTCGATATGAATCGTTGTGTCTTTTATTGATTGAGATAGGTTCAAAATTCAGATCTTTATCTTTTATATCATGCTTTTTTAGCTGCCTGACTAACACTTTTTCCCGTTCCTTGTGAAGATCATACGCTTCTTGAGGCGTATCCCCCTCAGCATTGAGGTTGATTTGAAAAGCAATCTTATCCGCCGGAACCAGTACCTCCGCAGCGGCATTTATGGATATTTCATTTTGGGCTTGTCCATTTGTTGTTAAAATAAATAGTGCGAGGAAAAGGGTAAGAGCTCTCATAGAATACGTGTTTTTTAAGTTAAATATGTTAATCACACAAGACTGATTGTAATTTATCTTGAGAAATATTGGCACCACAAACAATAATAACGGTTGTTTGATCAGTAAAGCTGTTGGGGTGTTTAAGCAAACTTGCAATAGCCACACCCGCCGATCCTTCCACTAACTTTCTGTGGTGCTTGATCATGGAACGAATAGCGTCGGCAATTTCGTCTTCAGAAATTAAAATAAAATCATCGACAAGCTTTTGGCACAATTCAAAAGTAATAGAATCGCGCTCAAATCCACCTGCTGAACCGTCCGATAGGGTAGGCTCTGATTTTACTTCACGGTATTCACCGGCACGTACACTAACGCTCATTTCCGGGGAATTTTCGGGTTGACAGCCAATCATATGTATATCGGGTAAATGCTTTTTCACATACGCGCCGATACCCGAAATGAGACCACCGCCTCCCACAGTTGCTAAAATATTATCAAGTTGGGGCATAGCATTTAACAGTTCTATTCCGATGGTTCCCTGTCCCGCTATAATCTGCGGATCGTTATAGGGTGATATATAGATCCATCCGTTATCCTCGGCTGTCTTGCGGGCAAAGGTTTCGGTTGTATAGGGATCATCCCCATGGAATTCGATTTCCACATCAAAAGCGCTGATTGATTCAACCTTGGATGTCACCGCATTATGGGGCAAAAAAACCTTTCCCTTTATGCCAAGAAGGTCACAAGCACGGGCAAAGCCGAGCCCGTGATTTCCCGTTGATGCCGTAACTGGCAGATTGGTTATATTTTGCTCTTGTATCCATTTAAGCTTGTTTAAGCTGCCCCGTGCTTTAAAAGACCCCGTTATTTGTTCGCTTTCCAGTTTTAGATAGACATCACCGTTACAGTAGTCACTTAGCCAGTGTGAATAGATCAGCGGCGTATGAAAAACATCATCACGAATACGCTTGTGAGCTTGTTCAATTTCTTTGAGTAGCTCCATATCATTTACTGTAGTTTAGGTAGAATTGAAGGAAGCATTTTTGAAACCCACTGCTGGTACATTTTTCCTGAAGGATGTAAGTCATCGCTGGCCGTTAGTTCAGGATTGTCCAGTGCTTTCTCAGAGATAGGAGTAATGTTGATAAATGTGATCTCGTATTCTTCTGCAATGGATCGGGCGGTCTCATTATACTGTGTTAGTTCTTCCCGTATTTGCTCAGGATTACGTATTTGTCCAAATGGTGTGGCCCCATAATTGGGGATTGAAACCACAAACACATTTTCCTTCTCTTCTCCTGCAAAAGTAATAGCTTGGGAAAGTAATTCTTCAAACTCCTGCTCAAACTGATCAAAACTCAAGCCTTGATATTGATTATTAACGCCTATAAGTAGCGAAACCAAATCATACGATTTTTGAGGATTTTTTTCTTTGATTGCTTCTTGTAAATCAGCGGTAGTCCACCCGGTTTCGGCAATAATATCAGGAGACGAAACAGAATAGCCGCGCTGGCGTAGAGAATCAGCAAGCTGAACAGGCCAGCGCTCTTCTTTGTCGACGCTTTCGCCAATCGTGTAAGAATCACCCAGAGCCAGGAAGCTAATTTGTTCGAAGGTAATTTCTTGGTCGTAAACAGTAGATTTTGATTCCTGCTGACACCCACTTAATAAAAATATGGTCAGCAGTACAATAAAAAAGGTAAATATTCGCAGATGGTTAATAATCATACGGTGATCGTTAGGAGTTTGTATTTGAAAATTAGGTGGGTAATCCTTCCATTTTCATAATTTTAAGAGCATTGGTAGAAGGGCAGGGGCCAGGTTTCAGCTTGTATTCAAAACTCATCTTATTGCCCTCGATGGTTTCGGCGAAATGCCAGTTGCTGAGTTCGGGGATGGACTTTTCCAACTGTGCCAATTCAAGATCGTGAGTAGACACAAGTCCCACCCCGTTTTTACCGGCTACATTTTTCAGGAATGCTTCACTACCCTGCAGGCGTTCCCGGTTGTTGGTACCGCGGTATATCTCATCTACCATAAAAAATACCGGTGTATCATGGTTGTCATTAAGCATATCAAGTAATTCCCGCAAGCGCTTAACTTCTGCATAAAAATGAGACAGCCCATTGTCCAGCGAGTCTGTTACATTGATGCTGCTGTAAATTCGAAAAGGGATCGCAGAAAAGGTTGAAGCATTGACGGGAGCTCCTGCAAAGCACATGGACAGGTTGATTCCCATAGTTCGTAAAAATGTGCTTTTTCCAGCCATGTTTGAGCCGGTAATCAACAGAATATCGCCTTTTGAATCAACAGTGATATCATTGGTTACTTTCTCGTTATGGGGGATAAGTGGATGTCCCAGGGCAGTAGCTGAAAAAGGGACTGAGGATTCAACATCCGGCAAGGAAAAAAGATACTGAGGATTTAGCCAAGCAAAATTGGCCATTGAACAAAAAGCCTCAAGCTGATAGAAGTGTGTGAGCCATTCGTCCAGTTTTGGTGCGAGTTCTTTCTTATAGGTACTCAGTTTTTGTGAAAAGTAGAGGTCCCAGGGTACTAAAAAATTAAGCAGCACCCAGATAACTTCACTCTGTTGTGAAGAGGCTGCACCGGCAATACGAATAATGCTTTTTACATATTTGGAGGGGGAATAATCACTGCTCCAATAGGGTTTACAAAATGCTTTCAGGCGATTATTGGATTGATAATCGTAATTTTCTAAGAAGTGTAAAACAGGATTAAAGCGACTGAGCTGTTTTTCAATTTGATGCGCTTCGGTGTATAACCCGGATATTTTTTCGCTGTTAAAGTTATAAATCACTAAATATGCTACGAAGCTAATGATGACGTAGGGAGCAATAGTTCCCATGAGATAGAGTGCCAGCAGCACTATATTGAGAGCCGATAACCCTCCAAGTATTGTTAGCGGAAGCGTATAGTTGACCACTTGTGAGTTCCGTAGATAGTCGAGCAGCTCATCGAGATTCCAGTCGGTTTTAAGCTCCTGCTTGCTGTTGAGTTCTGCCAGCAGCTGTAGCTTGTCACGGAATTGTGGTTTTGCTTTAAGTTCTTTGACAATTTCCTGACGCTCTTTGACATCCTCAATCGTGGGTTCTCGCTTTAACAGATATTTGGCAAGTACATCGGTACTGCCTTGGTAGGTGGAAGTATCAATAAGTTGCAACAGAGAGTGGTTGCCAATTATATCGAGGTCGTTGGCAAAGGGATGGTCTTCGTAATTTGAGGTAGGTTTGCGTTTCGGTATATCTGACCAGTTTAATTGCTGGCGTGCCAAGTGGTGTTTCCGAATCGATTTCCAAATTTCAAACTCTTCTTTAGAGCGCTCAACGTTATTGTGTATTGTAATCAACCGGTTAAATCCAAAGAGAAACGCTGCCAATGTAATCCAGAAAAGCCATTCCGGCCCCCAATTTCCTGCCGCATAAACCAGTGCAAGGCCTCCCACAAAACCGAAAAGGCGACCCATCGAGAGACTACTGCTTAGCTTGTTAAGTGCATCAATATTATCGGATAAACGACGGACTTGATTTTTGAGCGCGTTTGCTAACGACTGTCGGGAATAGTTTTGCATATAATGTTTTGTTGGAATATAAATACTATGTCAAAGGATAGAGAAAGCAGCGAAAAGATGCAGATAGAAAATAGAGCTATAATTTATTATTGGCCAAGGCATAATTTTTTTATAAATTCAAATAAAGGATAAAAAGATCTTTTATTCTTGTTAGGTGATATATCAAAAAAATAAACCCTCAATAGTTATGAATATTATACATAAAGTAGGCACATTAGTGTTGGTGACGGTAATTTCAATGGCATTAATTTCGTGTGGCAATACAGAAGAAAAATCCAATAACACAACTCAGAATCGGTCAGCTTCTGCATCTACCACAGGACAGGCCGGCGTAGTGGATGATGAGTCTAAAGCACATATTTTGCGAATTGCTAAAGAATCTCCAGATCATACCATTTTGGCTAAAGCAATTGAAGCAGCAGGTATTCAAAATGTCTTGGTTAATCCGGGACCATTAACGGTTTTTGCTCCAACTGACGAAGCTTTCAAGGCACTTCCTGAAGGCACACTCGATGACTTGATGAAGCCCGAGAACAAATCGAAGTTGGCAAAAATATTAACATCTCATGCTTCTCCCGCTTCGCTGGATAAAGATCAATTGGCCAGCGGTATGAACGTGTATCTGGCTACGGGACATTACGTTCAGTCGGAAGAGAAAGATGAAGGGGTATATATTAACGGCGCCAAAATTCTAGGTACCGTTGATGCTTCAAATGGTTATGTCCACGTTGTTGACAAGGTATTTCTGGTGGCATACTAAGGGAGCTGTGGAAGGTGAGTAATAAAGTCCGGTAGCGTTCTAAGTTTCCGGACTTTATTTTCTATGCGTTCGTTTCTTAAGATCCTTAAAAAAAAGCTCTTATCGGAATGCGTCTCAGCAATTCCAATAAGAGCTAATAGTTGTTCAAATAAATGCCCTTCTAAATAATAGTGACTTATTTATCAGCCAGTTTTTGAAGAGTGTTAACCAATTTGTTGACCTTCGCAGTTTGACTGGATTTTGATGCCCGGCTATCCATATCATCAGCCAATCCATCAAGAAGTTTTTGTTGTTCTGTTCCTGATGTTTTTTCAGCTGCAGCGAGTTGCTTCCTGGCTTTAGTTATCTGATCCATAGAAAGTCCTTCACCTCGTTCGAGTTGATCTACATATGCTTTCGCAAGTGCAAAAGTGGCAGGCCAATTGTATTTCGGTTGTCCCTGCGGATTGAGTTGCTCAAACGTAACGGTATTGGCAGCTGCAATCTCATTTTTGGTGAGATAGGGGCTAGGTTCCAGTTCAAAGATATCAAGTCCGCGGGCGATTTCAGAGTTCACAATAACACCGTTGTACCAGTATACCGACCAGCTTCCGCCCATCTGCATACGAGTAGAGTCAACAGGACCACGATCGTGGTAAGCAATTTCAACAGGATTATTGGGATCGGTCCAGTCGAACACAGAGATACCACCCTGATACCAGGATTGTACCATGATATCACGATCGGGTATGGGTATCAGCGAGCCGTTGTGCGCTACACAGTTTTCTTCTGGGGTTTGTGGCGCAGGCATTTTGAAGTAACTTTGAAAATCCATTTCATTGTTTTCATCAATGGTAAAGATGGCGTTTGCGCCCCATTCCATAGGATCTTTCTCGCGGCACTTCGGTTGACCGCCGCCGCCCCATTCATCCGTAAAAAGAACTTTGTCACCTTCATTATTGAATGTAGCAGAGTGCCAGTAGGCAAAGTTTGAATCCGCAACCGCATCAACACGCTTGGGATTAGCAGGATCTTCAATATCTAAGAGAAGTCCGTATCCTTCACAAGCTCCGCCGGCCAATCCGATCTCAGGATACAATGTAATATCGTGACACTGATTTGGACCGCGATTTGCCATAAGATTTTCTTCCTCATCATCATTACCGCCAAAGCGTTCTTCGATCATCTTGCCAATATTTTCTCGCAGCATGGCACTGTCTTGTGCGGTAGGTTCGCCCTCGCCGCCGCGTTGCTTTACAACTTGCGCAAGCATCTGCTGAACATAACGATCAGGTATGATACGGGGTTGACCAAAAATTTCAGCTACAAATGCTCCTTCTGCTTTCGCTTTCTCAATTTGTTCTTTATCAGCAGGAGACATTCCGTGGGTAGGGGCTTCGGTAAGATTCTCAAAGATGCGTGGAGAATTAACGATCTTGGCATCTTCGGGACTATCCAAAGGTACCTGAATTACTTCGATTCGGAACAGGGCAGAGTTTGGATCCTCAGAGGGAGGAGCCGAAGAACAGCCTGGTAATTCTTCATCGGGACGTACCGGAGCTGATCCGGAAACGTACACGTACACATTTTCATCATCCTGAGGATCGTCTAAGACTGAATGAGTGTGTGATCCTCGGCAAGTCTGTACGTTGGAAACATATTCGGGATTTTCGATGTCGCTTATATCAAAAATTCGTATACCACGCAATCGTTCTTTGCTTGCTCGCTCATTAACTCCTTCGGTACCGCAGTCGAGACGTCCGCCCAGTCCTTCACCGGATACAAAGAGTAGGTCGCCGTAAACAGATACGTCACTTTGAGAAGCCGGACAAAGGAAATCAACCACAAGACTTGGGTTTGCAGGATCGGATATATCCCAAACCATGAAACCATTATAATTCCCCTGAATGGCATAGTTTCCTTTAAAAGCCAGGTCAGAGTTTGTTGAGCCTATAAAGTCTTTGGGCGGTGGGGTCGTCGAAAGCATCTCGAGATTCCATATCGCGTCTTCGGCATCGAATAATCCCGCTTTAAGACCCACGCGAGGATCTGGGCTGGGAGGACTTACTACATCCAGAGATTTTACATTGGATGTTTCGATGGTTTGTTCTTGCTGATTTTCAGTTACCGTTGATGAAGAAGAACAGGCATAAGTGCCGAATAAAGCTACTACGAATAATAGCCCCAGCCAGCGTTTACTTGCTCCCGCTAATCCGGCAACGGTAATGATGCGGTTGTAAAGTGAGTTCATAAAGATAGTTTTAGGTTAAAGGTAAAGCGTTGTTAAGGTGTTATCCTGATTCGGTAAGCTGATCGAGCATTTGCTGCATGCGATCTATTTCAGTGCGTTGATCTACCTGAATATCAGATGCCAATCGGAATGCTGTATCATCTTGCGCAGCGCCATCGGTATTAAATAAGTTTTCTACCATATATACAGCGCCCGAATGATGCTCAATCATGTATTTAAGAAAAAGTCTGTCGAAGTCTGCTCCTTTTGCAGCGGCTAATTCTTCAATTTGTTGCTGGGATAAAACTCCCCTCATTTTTTTATACATGGTATAGGGTTTACCATTGAGCTCGATCATTAAATTAAGTCCTTCTATTTCGATGTGTGGCACGGGCTGTTCGCGCTCCCGGAGCCACTGTTGCATTGATGCAATTTCATCTTTCTGAGCATTGATGATGCGTGCGGCCAGTCGCTGTATTTCGGGGCTGGCACCATTTTTCGGGGCCAAGCGGGACATAACCAGTGCCTGGGCATGATGAGCAATCATTCCTGTCATAAACTTGACGTCGGCCTTGCTGAATGATGTGCGCGAACTTTCAATACGATCCCAGTAAAGTTTTTCAAGTTCTGATTTGTCAGCTGAATCGTCCGCAGATTGTGTTGCTGTTTTTTCTGTGTGTTGGCAAGCGATCGTTCCTGTTGTGACGAGAAACACCAAAAATAATTTTAAAACTTTCAAACCGTCGAGTCTTTTAAATTTTATGAAAAGAATATCGTAACTCTTTTATAGCACAAATTGTGAATTACGATCAACATAATAATTGCAAATTCACAAAAATACTAATGTGATTACTTTAAAAAATGAAAATTCTATGACCTCCGTTGCTACCTAAGAATAATTCATGAACAGTTAGGGTTAACAAATAATGGTTAAATATCAGACGCAGAAATTACAAATAAGTTTCAGAAAGGCAGTTAAAAATGGTCTTGGTCAAATATGTGGATTAAGAAGCTAAAACCGAACGGATGTGACAAATACCTGTTTGCTATTTTAAAAATTACGGAAGTTATCAAAGTGTCCTTTTGTGAAGATAAATTATCTTCTTGTAATATCAACGATACGAATCACAGGGCCTACCATTCTGATGCTTCCCACGTTTTCTTCGACATTGGCAGCGACCGTAACATCAAGCCCGTCCTCTTGAAACTTAGAGGGCAGGTTGGTGGGTTCGTAGGTTTCATTGCCAGTTTCTATCGCCCAAAAGCCACCTTCAATTTCCATATACGTTACTTCTCCTTCGAAGTATAATTCGGCATCATGGGATGATTTTAGATCACTACAGTGTGTAATGCTTACTGCAATCAATAAAATGAACAGTAGCTGTTTTAACTGTCTCATGGTATTGTAACAAACCTTATTGTAGATTTTTTGTAATTCTAAAAAAGTTTAGTTCTATCATCAAATTTGGTGTGATTACCTGACAATATATGAGATAAAAGGCACATGAATAAAATAGGCCGGAATTTTATACAAATCCGGCCTATGAAAATATTA
Source organism: Fodinibius sp. GM21 (assembly GCF_058386955.1). Taxonomy (NCBI): domain Bacteria; kingdom Pseudomonadati; phylum Balneolota; class Balneolia; order Balneolales; family Balneolaceae; genus Fodinibius; species Fodinibius sp. GM21. The sequence goes on from NZ_JBYEIQ010000004.1 coordinate 531,674, forward strand.
AATCCTGATAGACTAAGCTTTAATTAGACACTTCGAGCCCTCGTCGTTTCAGCAGATGGTTGACATCTGGTTCCTGGCCGCGATACTCTTTATAGAGTTCCATGGCCTCATCACTACCACCTTGCGAGAGAATGTATTCACGGAATCGATTCCCGTTTTCTTTTTCTAAGCCGCCTTGCTCCATCATATAAGCAAAGGCATCGGCGGCAAGAACTTCGCTCCAGATATAAGCGTAATAATTGGCAGCATATCCGCCGGAAAATATATGGGCAAAGTAGGGAGACTTATATCTTGGTGGTATGGCCTGCATGTCAAGATTGTATTTTGCAAGCGCATTGTTTTCAAATGCCTGTACATCTTGTGGAATCTCATCCTGACCCAGCAGGTGCCATTCCATATCAAGCATCGTTGCAGCCAGATATTCTTGGGTATCAAATCCTTGATTGAAATTGCTGGCTTCAATGACTTTGTCGAGCAGTTCCTGTGGAATTTGCTCTCCTGTTTTGTAGTGGATAGCATAATTCTCAAGCACTTCCGGCTGTATGGCCCAGTCTTCTTCAAATGTAGATGGAAACTCTACAAAATCACGAGGAACGGATGTTCCTGATTGGGATGGATATTTTACATCAGAGAAAAGCCCGTGTACGGCATGCCCCATTTCATGGAACATGGTTGTAACGTTATCGAAACTGATGAGTGCGGGTTCTCCTTCTGCGGGAGGGGGGATATTCATGACGTTTACAATCACGGGCTTTTTATCCAACAGATGCGATTGTGATACGAAAGAGTTCATCCAGGCCCCGCCGCGCTTGGAATCGCGCTCAAAATAATCGGCATAAAACAAACCGATTTGTTCGCCGTTCTCATCATACACATTAAATGTTCGCACATCTTCGTGATAGACCGGCAGATCATTTCGTTCTTCAAAGGTGATACCGAACAATTTTTTCATTGTATAGAACACACCGTCTTTTAACACCCGGTCGAGTTCAAAATAAGGACGTACTTCTGATTCATCGATATTGTATTCTGCCTTGCGTACCTTTTCAGCATAGTAATTCCAGTCCCAGGGTTGGACTTCTTCATCGATGCCATCTTTTCGCATCATTTCTTTAATGGCATCCGCTTCATTTTGTGAGTTTTGTATTACCGGCGGAATGAGATCCGTAAGCATATCGAGAGCAGCTTCCGGTGTTTTCGCAGTTTGGGGATCAAGTTTATAGGCAGCAAAGTTCTCGTATCCCAATAAGTTTGCTTTTTCGGCGCGCAGTTCAGCAAGTTCTAGAACAATGGGACGGTTGTCTATCCCACCATTTTGTCCAATGCCTCGATAGGCAGAGGCTTTCCATACTCGTTCGCGTAGATTACGATTGTTCAGACTTTTTAAAATGGGGACGCGGGTGGTATTGGTGATAGTAAGTAGATACTTGCCGTCTTCACCACGTTCAGCTGCAGTTTCTTGGGCAGCTGAAATACGATCATCGCTGAGTCCGTCCAGCTTATTTACATCATCAACTAAAACGGCGCGTTCTTGGGTTATTTCCAGCAGATTATCCTGGAATTGAGTAGTAAGTGTCGAAACACGCTCATTGATTTTGCGCATTCGTTCTTTTTCTTCTTCCGAAAGTTCGGCCCCTGCGCGAACGAATTCGCGATGAGTGTCCTCAAGCAGTTTTAATGAGGCCTCGTCAAGTTCAAGTTCGTCTCTTTTTTGGTAAAGGGTTTTTACACGATCGAAAAGATCGGCATTAAGCAGGATATCATCGGAATGGGCAGCCAGCTTAGGAGCCATTTCTGACTGTATTTCCTGTATCTTATCGTTGGTATGGGCCGATGTAAGATTATAAAAGACAGAGCTTGTTCGTCGAAGTAGTTCTCCGCTTTTTTCCATTGCCACAATAGTATTTTCAAAAGTCGGCGGCTCCGGGTTGGTCGCAATAGCTTCCATTTCTTCCAGTTCCTGTTTCATTCCTTCTTCAAAAGCAGGGCGATAATGTTCAACTTCTATGGCATCAAAATCGGGTGCTTCATAGGGAAGAGAACTTGCAGAAAATAGGGGATTGTTGTTCATCGAATCTGTTTCACTTTTGGATTGATCGCAGGATGATAGTGATAGGCTGAATGCCAGCGATAAAATTAAAAGGTGAATAATTTTCATCATACAAAAGTTAATTGGTTGTTGGGTCTTGATCAGTTGAATATAAAGAAATTTGTGTTGCCCGAAATGATAAATATCAGGTTCAAACCTGCAATAACTAAAAAAAGATTTAAAAGGGGGCATTTTTTAATCAAATATTATTCCTTTTCCGGAGAGATAAGATGGGTAGTGCTATCTTAATCATGCATTACCACAAGCTTGATTGATGCCATTCTTGCACTGTTGCAATAGGGGCTTTCGGAATGGTTGAAAATGTATGGTCTGGAGGTTCTAATGCATGCCTTATAGGCATTACAGAATGGTCTGATTCTTGTGGTACTACTATTAAAAAACGCTGAAAACATAGAAGGAGTATTACCATTTGTAGCTTGTCGTTTGACCAGCTATCTGTTTTCGGCTCTCCAAATAAATAAAAAGGAGGTTGTTATGTATTCAGATATGAAGAATCCCAAATATGACCTCAGAACATATTATAAACTGTTTTGGGAAACCGGTGTTATTATTTCACTCCTGATATTTATTGGGTTGACGAAAATTGATTTCAGTGTAGAAAAATCAGAAATAACCTTCAAGGGGGAACAAGAGGTTGTTGAGATGGAAGAGGTTGTACAAACGGAGCAACAAAATCGTCCACCCCCACCTCCACGACCACAAGTTCCTGTAGCAGTGCCTAACAGTGAGATTATTGAGGATGTGGAAATCAATATTGATGCAGAAATTGATATGGAGGAATCCCTGGAGATGCCACCCCCACCCCAGGAGGAAGAAGGGGTTGAAGAGGAGGAAGAGGATTTCTTTGTCTCAGTAGAAAAAATGCCCAAAATGAAAACCAGCTTAGCTGAACTTCAAAAGAAAATTGTATATCCTGATAAAGCCCAAAAAGCCGGTATAGAGGGGCGTGTTATTGTACAGTTTGTTGTCAATGAGAAGGGCGAAGTCGAGAATCCCAAAGTTATCCGCGGTATCGGTGGCGGTTGTGATGAGGAGGCACTACGTGTTGCGAAATTAGCGAAGTTTGAACCCGGAGAGCAGCGAGGAGTCCCGGTTCGTGTTCAATTTACACTTCCTATTATGTTTAAGCTTCGAAATAATCGATAACTTTGATACTTAAAAATAGATCATAGCAAGAATATATACACCGACTACCAGTGCTGTTGTGATAACTGCCGTAGGTCTGGCAAAATTGAGGGCGTATCCTCCACCACGAGGTTTAAAAAGTCGTGGATCGCTGGGGTTAAAATAGATGAAGTACCAGTAAAAGTGTTTGGCCTCAGACTGGTATTGTTTTCCCAGATTATTTTTGTGCCACTTATAGCTCATAAAAGCGTTATAACCCAACAGAACAAGAAAAAATAGGAGTATGGCTGTTACAATGGTAAAAACTACCACGATGTTATTTATTTTCTATTGTGCCAGCTTAACTTTCAACTTGTTATCTAAATAGCAACGTTTAAGAAATTATGAATCTTTTTTAAGTGTGGCAATGGTAGCGCCCCACCCGCTGCGGTCATTTGCCAGGGAGTAGGACTTTACTTTATCATTTCTGTTAAGAAGAGCATGTACCGAACGCCGGAGATTGCCCGTTCCTTTGCCGTGAATTATGCGAATCTCATAGATTTCCTTTTGCAGGCATTCATCAATATAACCGGGAATGAGTGAGCCCAGTTCTTCTGGTTTAAAGGTATGCAGGTCTAGAGTCCCATCAATGGGAATTTCAGTAGGTTCCATTATCTTAATAATCTAATTTATTTCTTGAAAAGATAAGTATAGAAAGCAGAATAGTGAGATTAAACGTTTATTTATGGATACTTGCCGCCAAGTATTTGTTTTTTATTCTCTTGTTATTATATATCAAGTGATGAAGAAACAGATGATCATATCATTTATTACACTGCTTGTATTGTTGATGGGGGCAAAGTGTGCCTATTGTCAACATGATAACAGCCGTTTTTTACGGTGGCTTAAAGATGATCCTGTATCTATGATTTCGAATGTACAGTCTGACCAGCTCTTAACGATGGCCTCATTCGGGATGGGTATAGCTGCAATTTCTGTTTCTGATGTCAGTATAAGTAACACTATGCGGCGACATTATTCACAATCCCCAATCCTTGATTTCACCAATCGATGGGGGGCTTGGGAAACCGTATTACCTGTTTCGGCGGGTATTTTTGGCACATCGCTGCTTACTAACAACACAAAATTTCAAGATGCTGCTTTTACTTCTTTACAGTCGTTAGTTATGACCAATATTACGGTTAATGCCGGGAAGTTTCTGTTCGCCCGACAACGTCCTGCCCACAACGGGGGACCTTTTGATGTGGAATTTGCTGAGTTAGGGGCAACTTCATTTCCGTCAGGGCATACAGCTACAGCATTCGCATTGGTAACACCGTGGGTTATTTATTATCCAAGTCCGGTAACCTATTCCTTAATGGCTATTCCGGTAGGGACTGCAATTGCTCGTGTTGCCAAGGGACGTCATTGGCTAAGCGATGTTACCGCCGGAGCTGCCATTGGCTTTTCAATGGCTTATCATTTATCAAAAAAGCATCTAAAGATACAATCTGATCGGGTGGAAATAATGCCGCTTGCCAGTCGAAATAGTGTGGCTTTGAGCGTTAATTTATCTTTTTAGAAAGTGATTGCAGAAAAAACTTTTACGCTCGCTCGGCCAGTTCAAACCATCGTTCAGTACATTCCTCAATTTCAGTTTTTAGTGCTGAGTATTCATCTGACTTTTCGCGAAGTTGTTCATGGTCTAAATTACCGCTGCTAATTTCAGCTTCGAGTTCTTTTTTCTTCTCCTCCAGTTTCGCAATTTTATCTTCGAGCTTATTGTACTCCCGGCGTTCATTATAGCTGAGACGTTCATCATAATTGCCGGACGTTTTCTGTCCATTTTGGGATGTCGAGGATTCTGCCTTCTTTTTTGCGCGTTCTTTGGCTTCACGTTCTTTTTTTAGCTGACGATATTCTTCATATGAACCGTGATGGTCATGTACTTTTCCTTCTCCTTCAAAAATAAGGTAATGGTCAACCAACTTGTCCATAAAAAAGCGGTCGTGTGATGCGATAATCAGGCATCCCTCAAATCCCATTAAAAACTCTTCGAGCTTGTTAAGCGTAAGCAAATCCAGATCGTTGGTAGGTTCATCAAGGACTAGGAAATTGGGATTTTCCAGCAGTACCATCATCAGGCTGAGACGACGCTTTTCACCGCCGCTCAGATTTTTGACCGGCGTATACTGCATGTCAGAAGTAAACATAAAGTGTTTAAGAAACTGCGATGCCGATATTTTTGATCCATCCGCCAGCTCTACTACTTTTCGCACATCTTCAATGACGTCAATCACGCGCTGTTCCTCATCAAAATTGAGCCCTTCCTGCCGGTAGTGACCAAAGACAATTGTTTCGCCCACACGTCGCTTGCCGGAATCAAATGACTCTTCGCCTGTAAGAACTTTTAGAAAGGTGCTTTTGCCCACGCCGTTTTCACCGATGATACCGATGCGTTCTCCCTTTTCAAAGTCGTAGTAAAAACTGTCCAGAATTTTCTCATCCCCGTAACTCTTGGAAACATTAAGCAGCTCCAAGATTTTTCCGCCCATGCGCTGCATATCCATTTGGAGGCGCAGTTCGGGCCCATCGGGACCGGTATCGAGTTCATCTTCTAACTCCTTAAAATCATCGATGCGCGATTTTGATTTGCTGGTTCGTGCTTTGGGTGATCGACGCATCCATTCCAGCTCTTGTTTGTACAGCTGGTTGGCTTTGTGGGCACGTTTGCGCTCAATTTCACGCCGTTCAGCACGTTTCTGCAGAAAGTACTGGTAATTTCCCTGGTGATGATAGAGCTTGCCGTTTTCCAGCTCGATGATATGGTCGCACACCCGGTCGAGGAAATAACGGTCGTGGGTAACCATTAATAGCGTTTTATTTGTTGATTTAAGATAATCTTCCAGCCATTCGATCATCTCCACATCAAGATGGTTGGTCGGCTCATCAAGGATGAGCATATCGGGATCATCCAATAAGACAAAAGCCAGGGCGACCCGTTTCCGCTGACCGCCCGAGAGTGTTGCAATAGATTGGTCAAGATCGTGGATATTTAGCTTTCCAAGGATTTGCTCCATGCGTTGCTCATAATCCCAGGCATTGGCAGCATCCATCTTGGAGGCCGCTTTCTGAAAAGCTTGCTGTGTTTCTTCGTTGTAGTTCTGGGCCTGAGCCTCCGCGGCGCGCTCATATTCCTGGATTAAACGCACCATTTCATTGTTGCTCTGCGCTATATAATCACGGATAGTCAGGTTTTCGTCGAGTTGGGGATCCTGTTCCAAAAAACCGATGCTTACGTCGTTCTGGATCATCACCTTGCCTTTGTCCGGCGTTTCTTTGCCGGCTAAAATGTGGAGGAGCGTAGATTTTCCTGTGCCATTTTCGGCAATAAGGGCTGTTTTATCCCCTTCGGAGATCCCAAAGGTAAGTCCTTCAAATAAGACCTTGTGTCCGTAATTCTTTGACAGGTTTTCAGTGGAAAGATACGTCATGAATAATAGATGATGCCAAAACAGATGGTTTGATAGCTTATTTTAATTGCCATGCAAAATAAGGAACCCAAGCGCCACTTAGAAACGTTGATCACATCAAATCATTACACAATAACACCAGTTATATTGTGCTTTTTGATGGTTAAGCCTATTTGTGCTTTCTGATAAATTCCCGATTTTCAATAACATTACTTAAAATTTTACTGGTTGTTGATATGTCATTTTCTGTGCTTCCCAAGGTTGAGCTACATTTACATTTGGACTGTTCGTTAAGTTTTGATGTTGTGCAGCAGCTAAATCGCGAGATAAGTGAGGAAAAGTATCGCAAAAATTTTATTGCACCACCGAAATGTCGAGATTTAGCGGATTATATCAGTCGATCCGAAAGTGCTGTAGCGTTGATGCAAAGTCGGGAAGCATTGCATATGGTTACCGAAGATTTGTTTAAACAGTTACAGGCAGATAATGTAATCTATGCAGAAATTCGTTTTGCTCCTCTGTTGCACACGCGGAAAGGGTTGACGGCGAAGGAGGTGGTCGGGGCTGTGAATGAAGCAGTCGAAGAACAAGTAAAGACTACGGGAATTGAGGCCGGTATTATTTTATGCACGCTGCGTCATTATTCCGAAAATCAGAGTATGCAAACAGTGAAGCTTGTGGAAGAGTTTGACGGCAGTAGGGTGGTGGGATTTGATATTGCCGCTGACGAAGCTGGTTTTCCTATCGATAATCATATTCCGGCCTTTGAATATGCGAATGAAAAGGGATTGAACTGCACCGCTCATGCGGGAGAAGCCTGTGGAGCCGAAAGCGTTTGGGAGACGATCGAGCATTTTAAGCCTTCTCGCATCGGTCATGGGGTAAGAAGTGCAGAAGATGATGAGTTGCTTGATTATTTAATAGAACACAAAATCCATTTGGAGGTTTGTCCCACAAGCAATGTGCAAACCAATGTGTTTGATACTATTTCAGATCATTCTATTAATGCTCTTTTCGAAAAAGGTATTTCACTGAGCGTAAATACAGATACGCGTACGATTTCTAATGTAACCTTAGATGATGAATATCAAACGCTCTCCGATTATTTTGAGTGGAATCTTGATCATTTTTTGCGATGCAATTTAGAGGCTGTTGATCATGCTTTTACAAATGAAAAAACTAAAGAAAAGCTCCGCGGAACAATCCGCGAAGCTTTTACAAACAATAACTAATATTGTTAAAAACCCTTAGGTTTTACAGGGATCTAGAGTCTAAATAGGGAATACGATAGGTTTAATCCTAAAGACCTAGTGTGTTTCTAATCTTTTTTCTTTACCACTTTTCCGTCTACAATTACAGAACTAATGTGGGTCGTATATTCGAGTGGATCGCCGTCAAATAGGACGAGGTCAGCGTCTTTACCTACCGCCAGCGAACCAACACGGTTCGATATACCCAGCATTTCAGCGGGTGCTTTGGTTAAGGCATGTAACGCTTTTTCTCTATCCAAACCGTAACTTGTGGCAATGGCCGCTTCAAAAAGGATGATTCTTGTTTTCGGCACATAACTTTCAAACCCACTTTGAAAAGCAAAGGGGATACCGGCTTCGGCTAATTTACTTGCCGTAGTAAAGCTGGCATTTTGGGTATCACCATAGGTGCGCACCATGGTAGGATGGATAATAACAGGCACTCCGGCTTTTTTGATTTCATCTAATAGCAAGTATGCTTCAGCTGCGCCATCTAAAATCATTTCAAATCCGAATTCTTCCTGCAGTCGCAGGGCAGACATAATATCATTGGAGCGATGGGCAGTTATCAAAGCTGTTAGTTCTCCGTTAAGTACATCGGCCAAGGCTTCCATCCGTAAATCTTTTGCGGGGCGTTTATCAGGATCATCAGCCTTACGTTTTTTGAGATACTCCTGGGCATCTATAAACTTTTGCCGCAACATCGCAATACCTTTGGCACTTGTGCCGGGACTGTCAAAATTACGACCAACGGTGGAGCCAAGCGTAAAGGCAATGGTTGTTGCGGAATCCAAAAGCGCATCTTCCACCGTATTGTAGGGCGTCTTGGCAATCATTGTTTGTCCGCTGGCCAGGGCCCCGGGACCATGTCCGGTATGTGTTGTGGTTACTCCTTTATCGAGGACAAATTTAACCAGTTCCTCTCGGGCATTGTAGGCATCGATAGCTCTGAGCTCGGGTTGGATGGGGTCAGAGGTTTCCAACTGATCCTGGTCATCGTCGCGATTATAGATTCCGGCCAGACCTACCACGCTGTGAGCATCCACCAATCCCGGTGTAACAACCGACGCCCGATGAGTTTGATAATCAGATGGGATGTTAATTTCGGAGGCTGAGCCCACTGCTTCAATCTTGTCGTTAGCGATAAGGACCACACCATTCACAATTTTATCACCTTCCATGGTATAAAGCGTATCAGCCTGCACAGCCATTTGTGCCTGGGTGATAGTGCTTAATCCCATTAATAGTGCAAGAACAAAAAATATTATTCGTTTTTTCATAGCGCTAATTATTTAAAGCTTAAATTCTTGTAGATGCTGAATTAAATGCAACATGGCATTTCGGTTTGGAATTATTCATCACCGTGATGATTGTGAGCAGAACCTCTGAAAACATCATAACCGCCGGTCGAATACTTGCGATCTCTGGGATTCGAATAATCGAATCGCTTAATACCTTCTACCCAGGTTTGTTCAACTTTGGTATAGACGCTCAGCGGATCCCCGGATAAAACGACAAAGTCGGCATCCTTACCGGCTTCAAGGGTTCCTACCCGATCTTGCAGATCCATCATTTTAGCATTCTCGATGGTCAGGGCTTTAAGGGCTGCCTCACGACTCATCCCCGCACGTACGCCAAATGCCCCGGAGCGCAAAAACAACCGCGTATCGGTAATAGATGCATCCGTATGGTAACCTACCGTTACGCCGGCTTCTTCTAAAACAGCGCCGTTTTTGTATTTGATTTCTGATGCTTCGGGTTTTCCTCCGGGTGCATCCAGTACAATGATGGATGTCGGAACATCAGCTTCTGCAATTTCATCGGCAATTTTCCAAGCTTCACTTACATGGTGTAATACCACACGAAATCCAAACTCCTCGGCCAGTCGAATGGCTGTAAGGATATCGTAATGTCGATGCGTATGATAATGGACGATACGCTCTCCGTTCAGTACTTCAACCAGCGCATCCATGCCTACATCACGCTTGGGCATCTTTTCGGGATCACCGTCAGCGTTTTCAACTTTTTCTTTGTAATCCTGGGCTTTGATAAAAAGTTCACGAACCATTGAAGCCGATTTTGCCCGCGTACCCGGGAACGGGGGACTACCTATGGAGTTGGTGCCATTTGCCATTTTAAGGCCGCCGGCTATTTCGTTCTGCGGATCATCAACAAAAAGCATCTCTTCAATTTTATCCGCATTGCGAAGTTTTAGGTAAGCCGTTTGTCCACTCATCAAATGACCTGATCCGGGCATCACATTAACCGTTGTTACGCCTCCGGCCAGTGCTTTTTTAAACGTTTCGCTGTGCGGATCAATGCTGTCAATAATTCGGGCATCGGGATGGAGTGCAGCAGAGCGGTCACCGCCGTCTCCATCACCAATATGCGAGTGAGAATCTACGAGTCCGGGCATAATAACTTTCCCGGATACATCGAACGTTCTTGCATTAGATGGAATCTCAATTTCGCCCTCTGATCCTACAGCAACGATTTTATCCCCCTTTGTAACGAGCACACCGTTATTTATGGGTTCTCCGCTTATGGGAATGATTTTGGCTCCTGTAAAAACCTTGGCTTGCTGGGCTGCCGACATGATAGGTAAGAATAAGATCAGCAGTAGACTAAGCCCGATAAATTGTTTCATAAGTTTTCCCTGAATTTTATTAATGATATTTTGCAGTCGTTTAAAACTTGATTATGCTAAGAAGCTGATTTGTTGGCAAATTATCAATACGCTCCTTTTCAAGCTTTTACAAATGTCCTTTTTATTGCCCCCGATACCAAAAAATGAAGAAGGTAATCCCAGAAAGGTTGGACTTGAGCTCGAGTTCGCCGGTATTGAACCTATGCAGGCCGCGAAAATTATTTCCTCTGTCTTTGGCGGAAAAATATCAGAAGAGCACAGGTATCATATAAATATCACCGACACGGCTTTAGGGGACTTTAGAGTGGAGCTGGATGCGCGCATCCTTCGGAAAATGGCTGAAGAAAATATTTTTGATAAGCTGGGGATTAATTTCGAAGAAGATTCTATTCGCAAATCGATAGAAGATGTGGTAGATAAAATGGCGCGTTCGGTAGTACCGCTGGAAATTGTAATGCCGCCGGTTACAATTGAGAAATTAGATCAACTGGAACAATTGCGCGAGGTCCTACAGCAAAATAAAGCCAAGGGCACTCATGCTTCCATGGTACATGCTTTTGGGATGCACATAAATATTGAATCCCCTGATTTGAAGACGGCTACGTTGTTAAATTACTTACGGGCCTTTGTCATAGTGTATCCTTGGCTGCTGGAAGTACTTGATATCGACATGACGCGGCGCATTTCTCCGTTTGTGGATCCTTTCCCGGATAAATATGTGAATAAAATTCTGAATCCTGAATATACACCCGATGCTGATCAATTAATTGAGGATTATATCGAGTTTAATCCCACCCGGAATCGTCCGCTGGATATGATGCCAATTTTTGGAATGTTAAATAATGAGCTTATTACCCCGGTGATGGAAGGATCAAAGAACGATCCGCGTCCCACTTTTCATTATCGCTTGCCCAATAGCAGGATTGATGATCCGGACTGGCGTTTTGCAGATGAATGGAACCACTGGCTGGTGGTTGAGAAACTTGTTAGTCAAAATGAAATGCTTGAGAAGTTAAGTCGGTTATACCTTCTGCGACGAGAGGAAACGGTAATGTCTCTTCGTAAAGAATGGGCCAAAACTCTGGAAATTTTACTGGACCTGCATGACCAAACGTAGACCAAATATTGGTGTTACGGGACCCGATAGGGGAGGCCGTGCCGCTTGGTGGTTTACTTGGTTTGCCGTGTCTTTGCACGGGGGACGTGCTATTCGTATTCATCCGAAAAAAGGATTACCTGATGACGATATTCACGGTCTCATAATTGGAGGGGGCGCCGATATTAACCCAGAGAGATATGGGGCAGAAGATATTGGTGATCTTTTTTCGAAGGATGAAAAAGTATCGAGTGTGCGCAAGTTTTTTACCTACCTGTTGACCGTGATATTTTTCCCTTTTATTTACTTGCTGCGGAAGATTTTTTCGGCCTCCTCAGAGGATATAGATAACAATCGGGACGAACTCGAGTTTAACCTGATTAAAAAGGCAGTAGATAACAACATCCCAATATTGGGTATATGCAGGGGCGCCCAGCTATTGAATATTCATTTTGGAGGAACGCTACATCAGGATATTGCAAGTTATTATACTGAAGTGCCCAGGGTGCACAGCGTGTGGCCCAAAAAGAGAGTGGAGGTGGGTAAAAAGAGTAGATTGTACGATATCTTGAGTTTTAACAAGGTTTGGGTGAATGCACTGCATCATCAGGCAATAGATGAGCTTGGAGAACAGTTAGCAGTTGTTGCACGCGAAGAAAATGGCATTGTGCAAGCCATTGAGCATACCGACCGGAATTTTATTTTAGGCGTACAATGGCATCCGGAATATATGCCGCAGATACCGGCACAGCGTCGGATTTTTAAGCAGCTGGTAACAGAAGCCGAGAAAAAGATGAGAAAATAAAAGAGCAGGGGCTTATGTGATAAACCCCTGCTCTAAATAAAATAGTGGCTTTAAGTTTTTAGGTATCCACTTTGTAATCTACGAAGTGGCGTTCTTCGATTACAGAGTTAATAAAATTTACGGCTTTTTTGTGATTTTCATCCCGCGTATACATGGTGTAGTCCAGCTCGGTCTCAAAATCAGAGATAAGCACTACATCATACGGGGAACCTGCTTCGTCATCATCATCTGAGATATTGATGCCGACTTCCACATTTTTAATTTCATCAATATTTACTTTTAGTCCCTCCAAGATAAGTTTCATCTTTTCAGCATTCTTTTCCTTGGTGGCACCTTCCGCTTCCTCTTTCAATTTCCACATTACTACGTGACGAATCATATGTTTACTCCTATGGTGTGCTTTTATTATAAATTTGATTTAAATGGTCTAAGGTTTGCCAAATTAACCGTTAGCGGGCTCTGTTGGCATAAGAAAGATCTGTTTGATCTATGGGAACATCAGCAAGTTGCTGTAAATCATCGTGGTATAACTTGGCGGCCCAAAGGTGATTTTTAGCTTCGGGCTCCCCATTGCTTTTATACCATTTGTATGTTGCAATATATCCCCTTGCAACACCAACCGAATCAGTGTCGTTGAGGGTGTTTTGGGGTCCCGATGGCAACGGAACTGAAAGTGAACTGCCGGCATAAATCAGGTCGGGATCATCAAGAGAACCATTGTTGCCATAAATCCAGGGCCATAACCGAGGATTCCCATAGCGGTCCTCAGCCAGACTCCACAATGTTTGTCCTTCCTCAATTTCAACAGCTTGATTGTTGGGTGTAGTATTACTTGTTGATTGTGTTGTTGTAGACTGCGTTGCTGACTGGGACTGATTTTGTGTTGCTTGTTGAGCGTTTTCGGCCTGTTCTTCTGCCGGTTGCGGTTCATTGTTATTATTCTGCTGCATAGTAGCATCGGCCGAGACTGTCTGTTCTTCGGATGAAGAAATAAGGGTAGTATCAGTATCATTTGTAGGTAAGGTGCTGTAATACCAGGCTCCTCCTGCAATAAGAAGTAGAATAATTGCAGCGGCCGCTACAGACGAAAAGGAAGAATTTCGGTCAGATGGTCGGCTTGTTGCCACAGCAGGGCGGGGAGTCCCCTCATTTTCTTGATCAGATTGATCTTGTTGTTCATATTTTAAATTCTCAGCAGCTTCTTCAAGCTTTTCAACCTCTTCTGCCAAAACCTCTTCAGCCGATTTCCCGGTTGAATTCTCTTCGTCGTTTTGCTCGCTTGATACTGCTTCATCCGATTTCTCTTCAGTTTCGAGCGACTCGTTTTTTTCTGATTCAAGCTGTTCTTCTTCTGTACCGGTTAAGTCTTCTGAGGGTTCATCGTCTTCTTCTTTTTCTTCTGAGCCAATAAACTCTTCAAGGAGATCGTCTTCCGTATCCGACTGAGCCGCATTGAATTCTACAATATCTCCGTTGTCGTCATTATTTTCATCATCTGAAAGTTCAGAAGTTGTATCCTGTGAAAGTTTCTCATCCTCATTTTGCTGTTCCACCATATCATAAGGAGACCCTTGTTCTGCTCTTGCTTGATCCTCGCCATCAGGATTATCCTTATCTTCTTTGTGTGATGTAGGTGGAGCTGTGGGAATAAAATCGTCTTGGTTGAGTTCCTGTTCTTCCGACCGTTTCGGAATATCAGGATCTGCCTTCTTTTTCTGTTTTAATTGCTCATTTTCTTTGTTGCTGCTTTTATTCCCCGCAGCACCTGATTCTTCAGTTTGGGATTCTATTTCTTGTTCTTGCTGACTTGGAGAAGAATGATCCTCATCAGAAGCTTCAGTTTCCTCTTCTTCTATCAGCTGCGGCTCCAAATGTGCATAGGGAGCATTTACAAGCTCTCTGAGATCTTTATAGGGTTTAAAGACCACTTTGTTATGAGCCGGAATCGTTATTTTCTCTTCAGTTTGTGGGTTGTATCCCTCGCGTTCCTCCACGCGTTGAAGTTCAAATTTTCCAAAGCCGGCAATATTTACCTTGCCGTCTTCTTCGAGTCCGCCATTGATGACGTCCACAAAATCCTTGAGAAAATCATGAGTAAACTGCTTGGAGTGTTCCGTTTCCTCAGCAATTGACTCAATAAGTTCTCCAAATGTAACTTTTTCACTCATCGCCTGTATCTGCCTGTTTGAAGTCTTCTTTTAGTCCCTTGCTGGGATTAAAGTCAATAACCCGTTTCGGGGGTAACTCCATATACTGCTCATAGTGGGGATTATAAGATTTTCTTTTTTTACGAGTGGTAGTACTAAACGTCCCCAACTTCGGTATTGTAATAGAATTACCGGTAGCAATATTTTCGCTTAATCTCTGAGTAATAACATCTAATAATTCACGTGCTTCAACTTGCGTCATATCCCAATGTTCGGCAAGCATCGCTACTACATCGCTCGTATTCATACGAAGATTAAACTCAGATTATACTTATAAGTTTGTCAACAGAGATACCGTTAATTAAGAAAAAAAACTTTAAAAACTAAGTATATATTTCTACCAATAGCTTAGAATATGTATAAATTATTATTTCTTGTGCATTTACTTGAAGAATAGGGGCATCGTCCGGTATTTTAAGAAACGTTTTTTGAAGCATTTTACTTTAGTGTAATCAACTGTATAGCGGAAATAAATCCAAAAATATTTATGAGTAAACCACTTAATGTTACTGAGAAACTAATCAAAAGCCATCTCGTTGATGGTGAAATGGTTCCGGGCCAGGAAATTGGTCTTAAAATTGATCAAACCCTCACGCAAGATGCCACCGGTACTATGGTGATGCTTGAGCTTGAGGCCATGGAACTGGATGAGGCACAAACCGAAATATCGTGTCAATATGTCGATCACAACTTGATTCAAACGGACTTTAAAAATCCTGATGACCACGTATTCCTTAAATCCGCTGCCGAACGATTTGGTATGTGGTACAGTCGTCCGGGGAATGGGGTAAGTCACCCTATTGAAACCGAACGTTTTGCTATTCCCGGAAAAACATTGGCAGGTTCCGACAGTCATACGCCTGCCTCAGGATGTATGGGGATGCTTGCAATCGGTTCGGGTGGTTTGGATGTCGCTTTTGCCATTGCCGGTGAACCGCTTTATATCAAAATGCCTAAAGTATTAGGCGTTGAAGTAAAAGGTGACTTGCCCGACTGGGTAAGTGCCAAAGATGTAGTGCTCGAGATGCTGCGTCGCTATGATGTGGATGGTGCAACCGGATATGTGATTGAATATTTTGGCGAAGGATTGAAAAACCTCTCTACGATGGATCGCCACGTGATTGCAAACATGGGTACTGAGATGGGGGCAACCAGTACCGTATTTCCTGCTGATGGCGAAGTGCGTCGTTTCATGGAATCGCAGGAGCGCGGTCACGAATTTGTTGAGCTGAAAGCCGATGAAGGCGCTGAATATGATAAATATGAAGAACTTGTGCTGGATGATGTAGAGCCGCTTATTGCTCTGCCCAGCAGTCCGGGGAATGTCGTGCCCGTTCGCGAAGTAGAGGGGCAAGACATCTATCAATCGTATGTTGGATCTTCTGCGAACCCGGGATATCGTGATTTCTGGATGGCATCCGAGATTGTAAAAGATAAAACGGTAAATGATAATGTTTCCTGGGATATTAATCCGACATCACGACAGATCATCGAGAATATGGTCAAGAATAATGTCATGTTTAATTTGGTGCAGTCCGGTGCGCGTATTCACCAGGCCGGATGTAACGGATGTATCGGGATGGGACAAGCACCCGCATCAGGACAGAACAGTCTACGTACCGTTCCGCGAAACTTCCCTGATCGATCGGGAACGCCCGAAGATTCGGTATTTTTGGTCAGTCCCGAAACGGCAGCTGCTTCTGCACTGACAGGTAAGATTACTGATCCGCGAGATCTTGAGGATCTTTACAACATGAAATATCCCAAGTATGAGCATCCGGAGAAGCTGGTTGTAAATACTGAGATGCTTACTCCCCCCAAGCCCAAGGAGGAGCGCGGTGAAATCAAGAAGGGGCCAAATATTTCTACGATGCCCGACTTTGATGAGCTGAAAGATTTTGATGTTCCTGTTCTCTTGAAAATGGGTGATGATATTTCAACAGATGAAATTCTGCGTGCCGGAGCCGAGGTGCTTCCTTATCGCAGTAACATTCCTGAAATTAGCAAGTTTACACTGGATGTTGTGGATAAGAATTTCCATGACCGTGCCATGGAAGCCAAGGAAGAACACGACGGACATGTCGTCATTGCAGGCGAAAACTATGCACAGGGTTCTAGCCGTGAGCACGCAGCAATTGCGCCGCGCTACCTAGGTATGCGTGCTGTTATTGCCAAAAGCTACGCTCGTATTGGCTGGCAAAATCTGATTAATTTCGGAATTCCACCGTTAGAGTTTGAGCATGACGCGGATTACGAAGATATTGATCAGGGAGATATTCTTGAAGTGAACGACATTCGGGAAGCTATTAAAAATGGCAACGAAGTAGTCGTTCATAACAAGACGAAAGGCAATAAATATACGGTAAAACACACCTTCAGTGAGCGACAGAAAGAAGCGGTCTTGCATGGTGGTGTTATCAATCGCTTTAAGGCCGAGAAGAAAGCGGGATAATAAATCCGTTTAGACTTAATATTTTAAGGGCTCCGAGTTTTCGGAGTCCTTTTTTATTTCTAATTCCTTTATGATTGGATTCATAAAATTTATCAACGGCTCATCACAAATAATTTGCTATTTTTTCATGGGTTCTGTTTAATTCATAAAATTCAAATTATATCTCAAAAATCAAGAAATGAAGTACCTTTGGTTGTCGTCTGTTTTTTTACTATTCGTAAGTTGTGCTACGCTAAATTCTGGTCCTGCCGGTCCTGATTCTACTCCAATGAAGGACGCTAACGTCATACTTATTGAAACTTCCGATCCGGTAGAAAAATCATTTGACAGACTTGACGATATCCTGAAAGAAGAGGGGTTTAGTATTAAGTCTTATAATAAAAATGAGTTCGTACTTAAAACCAATTTTAAAAAGTACAACGAGAAAAAGGTATGGTTAACCTCATCAGTTATTGAAACAGATAGCAGTTCTGTTATTGAACTTTCGGGTATGGTGGAAGTACCGAAGTTTCAGCATCGCAAGGAGTACGGTGGCTCAAAGCCGGACGTTAAAAACAGGATTAAAAAGAAAGATGGTGGGTATAATCCGGCGTGGAAAGTAATGATGGGTATTGCACTCAAATATCCCGATGGTAAAATTTGGTTTGCACGCAAAGCCAGTTAGATTTGGTTTTTATTGTCTGCTAAAAAAAAGGCCCCGAATTCGGGGCCTTTCTTATTGAATAAATAATCAAGATTAGTTTTTATCCTACTGTTTGCTTTTCAAAACTTTTACTTCAATAGAAGTAGGATATTTAGAGTTGTGATAAACCCGCTGGATGGCATCCTGGAAATCCTTTTCATCTGCTTTAAAAATATTAGGCACATATTTCTGTGGATTTAGATCCACCAGTGGAAACCAGGTGCTCTGAATTTGGATCTGTATCTTATGCCCTTTCTTAAATGTATGATAAACATCCTGCAGCGGAAGATCGATATTCGTGACTTTATTGGGTTTAAATGGTTTTGGGTTTTTGTAGCTTTCACGGAATCGCCCGCGCATGACTTCGCTACGCACCATTTGGTGATAGTTGTCAAGCTCTACATCTTCAGGGGTGTGCTCACTTTCCTCAGTACTGGGAGGATATACGTCTACCAATTTAACTACCCAGTCTGAGGCAGTTCCCGAGGTTGAGACAAATAAATTCGCAAGCAGGTCTCCGGCCAATGTTACGTCTTCTTCGAGTATGGACGTCTCAAAGGTAATAACATCCGGTCGACGGGCTGCAAAACGCTGGTCGTCAGTCATATAATCCTGGGGAATAAATACCAGCTCGCTTTCTTCTTTATAAGGTACCGGGTTGTCTATATCGCTTTTGTACTCGGTATATTTCTTTTTGGTTTTACCCGGTTTGGTATCATTTAAACGACCACCGCTGTGGATGTACCATGATTTTTGCTCGATGTTTTTTGGGGGCCAGTGGTCAAAGGCACTCCATGATTTTTTCCCGGTATCAAACATGTATGCTTCAGGGAGGTCTTTAATATCAACATCTTTCAAGTGTTTCATGAAGAAGGGATATTCAATTTCTTTTTGGTAGAAGGCAGAGATTCCTTCTCCAAAGTAGATTTCTCCTACCGATTGGTGAGAGCTGCTGCTTGCCCACTGACCGTGACTCCAGGGCCCCATGACAATAGTATTCTGGGTATCCGGATTTTTTTCTTCTATAGATCGATATGTATTGAGCGGCCCGTACAGGTCCTCGGCATCAAACCAGCCACCGACTGTCATCACAGGGTGATCGATTTCATTTAAGTGGGGCAGAATATTTCTGCTTTGCCAAAACTCATCGTAATTGGGATGATTCTTAAGTTCCTGCCAGAAGAAATTATCTTTGTCGTAATATTGGTCGGCCTTGGTCAAAGGAGTAATATTTTTGTAAAAAAGATAGCCATCCTGCGTGCCGGTGTCTGCAAAGTCATACCACGATGTATCGGTGGGTCCTTCATGCTGGATTCCGAAGAGGGGAGTTACATACCAGTAGCTCAAAAAATAAGCCCCGTGGTGGTGAAAATCGTCAAAAAAGAAATCTGAGATGGGAGCTTGCGGGGAAGAAGCGGCCATAGCTGGATGTGCATCAGGTAGTCCAGCCGTAGTATAAAATCCGGGATAGGAGATTCCCCATTGACCTACTTTTCCATTATTATTGGGAATATTGTTGATGAGCCATTCCACTGTATCATAGGTGTCAGAGCTTTCATCTATCTGATCAGGATCTTCACGATTCGGCGTCATTGTCGTGTAATCGCCCTCCGACATCCAGCGCCCGCGCACATCCTGGCACACAAAGATAAATCCGGCCTTTTGCAAGTGTGGATTATGCATAATACGTTCCGGCACTTTTCCTTCTTCATACGGACGACAGCTGTAAGGCGTTCGTTTCATCAGTATGGGATATTCTTGTGTGGTGTCTTTGGGGGCATACACCACAGCATGTAATTTGACACCATCACGCATCTCGATATCGTACTGTGATTTTTCGTAATCCTTGCTTGAAAAATTGTTCTGCTGTGCAAGCGAAGGAACCGTTAAGAAAACCATTAAAAAGATGATTCCTGACAGCCTGAAAATTCTTGTACTGTTTAACATTGTAATACTGTTGATTTGAGATTTATTAATCTTAAAATAGGAGCTTGAAGTAATTATAAAACCGAGAATTGAAATTAATTGTAAATATTTTCCGTCGGAAGATCAGATCAATATTTTTGTAAGAAAGGCGGAAAGTGTGTATCTTTATACACATCAAAAATGCAACGAATTAGAACGACTTTTGTTTTCGAAATCTTTTTGGGATCAGTTAGGCATCAGCTTATCAGGATTATGTGCGATACACTGTTTATTTTTTCCGGTAGCCATTGCTTTGTTACCACTTTGGCCGATGGCTGAGTCGATTCATTTTTGGACCCACCCGCTTCTGTTTTTGCTCATTGTTCCTACCGTAGTTTTTGCATTGCGTCATAGTAATCTGCCGCAGCGAATTCCGATATTGTTGTACGCCGGATTAGTCGTAGTGGCATTGGCGTGGATTTTTCATGAATGGTTAGGGTTATGGGGAGAATCTCTGGTAACAATGGCAGGAAGTGCATTGCTGGTTACTGGGCACTGGTACAACTACAAATTTCATCAAACGAAACATAAAGCAGGTTGCGAAGTATGAAACGACTGAATTTTACACTCGATGACGATACTGTAAAACTGTTAGAGGAACTTTCCGGTAAGTATTACGGCGGGAATAAATCTCAAACTGTTCGTGCCGCCCTGGAAAGTCTTGCTGTACATGCCGGTCATGAAGGCTGGGTTATTGCTGGATATACGCCCAAAGAGCTTGATGGAGAGGAGAGTTGTCACAGCTGCGGGGAGTCTCATGACAAGGGCGATGTACTTTATCGGCCTGTTTTTGAGAAGGGGAGTAGTCCGAAAGCGTTGCCCAAGATGCCTTCAGAAAACTGGCTTGATTGTCCGGACTGTGCTGAAAAACAGATCTACAACTAACCGTTAAGAAAACGTCTTTATATTAATCTCACTGATGTTTTCCAGCAGCTCTGCCCTAACCTTATCTTTGTTTTGTTGTGATATCCAATAAACAATTTCCAATGCGCATCCCCAGGAAAGCGTAACGCCGGCGCCGCCATGTCCATAGTTATGGTATACTGTTTTTCCTGATGCACTATCTTTTTCAAGTCGTAAGCCGTTTTTTCGGTTGCGGATGTATCGATAACCAACCGAAGGAGTAATATCATTGGATACCTCAAGTGAATGATCGTAGGTATGGTTAAGGATCTCGTTATTGAGGTCTATGATCTGCTTTGGAAACGGTATCTGATTGATCGCATAAGCTGATGTTTCTCCCAAACTTTCCCAGATATTATCCCTGTTTAGTTGTCCAACCTGACGACTGCCGCCGAGTATCCATCCGTCTTTCCGGGGATAGCAATACACATCGCAGGCATTCCCTTCAGCGTCTGAATACACATTAGGTTTAGGCGTGTAATTATAGGATATAATTTCACCATGCTTGGTTGTAATCAGTGGTGCTTCAGCTTTATGAAGCAGGTGTCCGCGCATGATGAGCTGATTTTCACTGGGATCATCAAACAACATAGGTCCGCCGGTACCGCTGCAGTTGATGACCACCTTTGATAAGAGGTCGGAAATATCTTCTCGTTCCAGTTTTTGTTGAGTCATGGTTCCCCCGCTCTGTTGATAAAGTTCAATAAGCGCAGGAAAATAGAGTGACCAGTCTGCAAAGATGCAGTCAAACAGCCAGCCATAAAGCGGTTTATCATTGGATCGGCGCGGAATTTCAGTTTCGGCAAGTTCATCAAGAACAGTGAAATTCGGCATCCAGCTGCAGTATTCCGGCTGATCGGCTTCAAACTCAAAAACCTCAAAATGTTTGTGTGTAGTTACTCCGGGGAATGCGTGTTTACGGAGCTCGTAGAAAAAAGCTTGCGACTGTTTAAACAGCTCTTCCAGTTGGGGAGAATAGACGGAGTGTGGGATTACCGAAGCCGAAGGGAAGAGGCTGGCGAATTCGGGATAATTATTTTTGTTGGTAATTTCAGAAGGTTTTTTGTCCGTCACTATTTCTGTATCAAAGCCCACGAGTTGCAGTGCAAGTGCTGTTGTAATTCCGGAAACGCCGGCTCCTATCACAGTAATCTTATCAGTCATGTTCAAATCTAACGCTTAATTCCCAATACTAAATTTATGATTCCAAATTTCATTGCCAGGGCAGGGTATCCAGATCCATATTTCCGCCGCTGATGATGATACCTGCTTTTTTGTTTTTGATATCAACTTTGCCGTTGAAAACCGCAGCAACCGGAACAGCGCACGATGGTTCGATGATAATTTTCATCCGTTCCCAAATAAATCGCATAGCATCAATAATCTCTTCTTCCGTGACAGTTACAATATCATCTACATGCTCTTGGATACAGCTGAAGGTTAACTTGCTGAGGGAGGTACGTAAGCCATCAGCAACGGTATCCGTGCTTTGAACAGGATGGAGTTCTCCGGTTTTGAATGATAGATACGCATCGTTGGCCACTTCTGGCTCGGTACCTATCACCTTGGTTTTGGGCGAAAATCCCGAAGCGGCAATAGCCGTCCCGCTGATCAGGCCGCCGCCTCCAACGGGCGCCAGTATAATATCGAGTTCCGGTTTGTCCTCGAGCAATTCAAGGGCCGCGCTACCCTGTCCCATAATGATATGAGGATTGTCATAGGGATGAATAAAAGTAGCTCCGGTTTCTTCTACGACCTTCTCCAACGTTTCTTCCCGAGCCTCTTGCGTCGACTCACAAAAGGTGATATGAGCCCCATAGTCCCGAACAGCATGGACTTTAACTTTTGGTGCATTTTCCGGCATCACGATATGGGCGGGGATACCGCGCTGCTTGGCGGCCAGCGCAACCGCCTGGGCATGATTGCCGGATGAGTGGGTGGCAACGCCCTTTTGCGCTTTTTTGTCCGGTAATTTTTCCACGGCATGAGTTGCACCGCGGAATTTAAAAGCACCTACCTTTTGGAAGTTTTCACATTTAAAAAAAAGCTGTCCGCCGGCGCGTTCATTCACTTTTTGGCTTTTCATAACCGGGCTTCGATGGACGTTCTTGCGAATTTTAAGATATGCTTTTTGTACCTGTTCAAAAGTTGGAACGGATACCGGTGTACTATCTGACATAACAGCATTTTAATTGAGAAATTGAAATAGCGTACTCTGAGAGTAAAAATTTTATGCCAGTAATTAAAAACTGATTTCAAAACGATTTAGGTTGGAGAGTAAATGAATGGGTCAGAAATTTTCTTAAAAAAAAGCTCACATATAAAAAGTACTTATAGTTTTTACCTATTAATAAATTAGGTGGATTGACCTATATATATCGTGCTTTAAAAAAGTTATTCTTGGTCTGGAAATTATTGGCTTCCTGAAAAGTGAATCAAAAGCTTGTAGGATATAAATTGTGTAGTATACTATACACGCAAGTTTGTTAAAAAAGGATTGGGCGAAACATTTGCGTATGCTTCATAATATATATCAGGCATGGCTGTCCTACGCATAATTATTAAGATCAGTAATAAATAGCTTTGTAGCAGTTGTGAATATTCTTATTGCATTACATTATAAGATTGTAAGAGATGGCATTACGAAGATTCTGTCTGAAGACCCCGATATTAATGTGATTGGTTCAGCAAAAAACAAGGAGGAGCTATGCCCCTATGAATCTGAAGTAGATAAGATAGATGTAGTTGTGCTGGATCTTGATATTCCGGATCTGGATTCATTGAGTACCATAAGAAGTCTGCTGGAAGATCATCCCGATACGTACATTTTGGCTATGAGTGATGATGAAGATCCACATCAGATAAAAAATGTGATGCAGGCCGGGGCTTCGGGTTATATCTTTAAAAAGCGCGGTGCCGGTGAGCTTATCAAAGCGATTAAGGAGGTTGAGGCGGGCAATCAATATCTGTGTAACGATACCATAGCGTTACTGGTTAAAGGAGAGAAGGTTCGTTCTACCAGTGAGCGGGTGGCCGATCTTACCGAGCGCGAGTTTCAGGTATTGCAGTTAATATGCCGAGAGCATATCAACCGGGAAATTGCTGAAGATCTGGGTATTAGTGTACGTACAGTAGATGCTCATCGCCGTAATCTGATGCAAAAAACCGGATCTAAAAATACGGTAGGCCTGGTAAAGTTTGCCATAAAAAATGATTTGTTTGATCTGAAATAAAAGTAGGTAATTTATTGCTTTGCTTTCGGCTATAAACGCTTTATATATGTTAATACCTTTGTTGATATGATGTTTAGCTGATTTAGAAGCTTTTCTTTCTTTAATGGTAACCGCTATATGAACAGGGCAAACATTATGATCCCATTCATATGCGGATATTATTCATCGGTGATCAATCCCTGCAGAATGATGCAATTAAATCCATTCTCAGTTCAGAGATGGATAGAGAAATTCGGCATTTGACCCATGCGCAAGCTCAAGATGAGATGGCCATAACAAAGGAAGGGCTAGTATTGCTTATCGATCTTGTATCATTCCCTGAACAACCCGTTGAGTATGTGCAATATGTAAAGGAACAAAACCTCTCTAAATATCTCATTGCATTTTATCCGCCCGAATATGATGAATTGAACGATGCATTGGTTGAGGCCGGAGCCGATTTCTGTTTTTCCATTGATTCCGAACCGGAAGAGCTGGTTCAAACGATCTTGCAGCTGGACCACAATTAGCTATACTATTTGTGGTTTACAGCGGCTAATGAGAAATGACTAAGTCTTTCTTGTAATTATCTCACTCCAGTAGGTGAAAATACCCATATTTAAAAATAGGTTTTTTACGTCAACAATTTCTGTTTAGAACCCCTTACTTTCTAACCGAAATAAATATGAGGATTGAGTTAATGTACTTTTTAGATACTCTGGGCAAAAGTATTTTTTAAAAGTATAAATAACATTATTTACATGCACGATATTGACAAAATTTCAACGGGCTTAGAAGGATTAGATGAAATTTTAAAGGGTGGATTAATTCCACGAAAGGCCTATTTGGTACAAGGGGGACCAGGTTCGGGTAAATCCACGCTGGGATTTCATTTTTTGAGACAAGCCATCGATAATGGTGAGCGAGCGCTCTGTGTAACGATGGTTGAGTCGAAGGAGAGTATTCTTCAAAATGCGTCTCAATTCGGGCTGGACCTTTCCAAGGTTGCTGCTCTTGATTTGAGTCCCAAAGACGACGTCACCGGCAATTCGGAGCAGTACAATGTATTTTCTTCGGCCGACGTAGAGCAGGGTCCCATCATGGAATCAGTCGTAGAAGCTGTAGAAGAACATTCGCCCAGCCGTGTGTTGTTCGATTCGTTTACCATGCTGCGGTTGCTGAATCAGGATCCCTATCAGATGAGGAAATTGACCCTTTCGCTGGTAAATTACATTACCAAACATGATGCCACCCTGATGATGACGTCCGAATCACTTTCGCAGAACTCTGAAGATGATGCCGCCTATTGGGTGGATGGTATCATAGAGCTGGAAAATGATGGTGATTGGAGAAACCTGCGTGTTCCCAAGTTCAGGGGTTCCGATTCGCTAAGTGGAAAACACGCTTTTAAAATAACCGGTAAAGGTATTACCGTTTTCCCACGGCTCCGACCGAATAACTATAGCCGAAAGTTTACAAAAGGAACATTATCCTCGGGTATTGAAGGGGTTGATAATTTGTTGAACGGCGGCATTGAAAAAGGAACGACGAGTTTGATCGTTGGACCTACCGGTGCAGGCAAAACCAACTTGGGGCTTCAATTTGCCAAAGAGGCTGCTTTACGCAACGAGCGGTCGGCTATTTATACCTTTGAAGAGTCTAAAGAGCTGATTGTTCGGCGGTCAGAAAATATCAATACTCCCATAAATGATATGATAGATGCCGGTTATTTGAATATTGTTCCGGTAGAACCACTTTCGTATTCCCCTGATGAGTTTGCAAAGATTGTCCGCCGTGACGTCGAAAAAAACGATACGCAAATTGTTATGATTGATGCGATCGGCGGATACCGGATGGCCGTTCGCGGAGAAGATGTGCTTGAACACCTGCACTCACTTACGGTGTATCTGCAGAATATGGGTGTTACCACGCTTTTGCTAAATGAATCAAAAAATGTGACGGGTCAATTTACCACCACCAATATGAATGCCAGCTATCTGGCAGACAATATCATCTTTCTGCGCTACTTGGAAGTTAACGGTCATATTCAGAAAGCAATTGGCGTATTGAAGAAACGCCTAAGTGGTTTTGAGAAGTCGATACGAGAATTTGAAATCAACTCCGAAGGCGTACAAGTAGGCAAGAAGCTGGAAAATATGCGGGGCATTTTATCGGGTGTTCCTGAAATAGCAGGTTAGATCTTCTGGGTTATGCAATGATGAAGACGTCAAATCATACATTAAATACCGACGAGTTGAACCTTCTTGAGCAACCGGTGTTGTTACTGTCGGTATACAATGCCAAGGACCGACAGCTTATTAAAAAGTTCTTGCCCGACTTTTTTACGATTGAAATAAGTGAAAATGGCATTGCAGATCGTTCATTTGATCTTTGTATCCTGGATCACCAATCTTTTGAAGCTAATAAGCATAAACTGCAGGGGTTAAAGAAACAAGCTTCTCCCATTTTCCTGCCTTTTTTGCTGCTCTCACCGGATCAAAAGGCAGCCCGAAACAGCACTACGGTTTTAGAATTCGCTGATGATGTGGTATACATCCCAGCCTCTACCAAATTATTGCAGTCGCGTGTTAAAATGCTTTTAAAGCAGCGCGAATATTCTCTGAAGCTGGAGCAAAAAAATCAGTTACTGAAAGAAAAAAACGAGGAACTGGCCGAAGAGAAGCGCAAGTATCAACTGATTACCGAGAACGCCACGGATATGATTTCGTGTCATGCCCCTGATGGGACCTATCGGTATGTATCCCCGGCAGTTAAAGAGTTGACGGGATATGAGTCTGAAGAACTGCTCGGCCAAAAACCGTTTAATAATATGCATCCCGAGGATCGTAAAATGTTTAAAAACATTGAAGAGCTCTTCGCAGATCACGAAGTAAAGCGGTTTACTTTCCGCAAAGGTACTGCAAATGGCGAATATAAGTGGGTGGAAAGCGTAATGCGGCCGATCTTTGGTGAAGAAACAGGTGAATTAATCGAGATACAGGCTAGCACGCGTGATATCTCCGAGCGGAAAGAGTATGAGCAAAAACTGAAGGAAGAGAAGGATTTTATTGACAAGGCTATTAAGAGCTTGCCCGAGTTGTTTTATATGATTGACGAGGAGCAGAATTTTGTCAAGTGGAATAATATCAAACGGGTCTTGGGATATTCGGATGAAGAGATGCAGGATATGCATCCGGTTGAATTATTTCGTGAGAAAGACCAACAGTTTATTGCCAATACGATCCAGGAAGTTTTTGATAATGGTTTTGCTGAAGCGGAAGTACAAATTAAATCCAAAAGTGGGGAGCTTATCCCTCATCTTGTAACTGCTCGAAAGTTTACGAGGGGAGATGCGGACTTTATTGTCGGAACGGGGATAAATCTATCCGAGATAAAAGAAACCCAGTATGAGTTGGAACAACACCGTCAACTGTTGGATGCCATAATCAATCAGACGAAATCACTTATCTATCTTAAAGACAATGATAAAAAATATCGGCTGGTTAATGACAGTTATTTAGAATTTTATGACTTGAAACGTGACGAAATTATTGGTGAAACAGATCATAAGGTACACGGTTCCCAGATAGGTAAGGTTAGAGAAACCGATTACAAAGTATTAGAAAGCCAGGAAATTTCTGAATTTGAAGAAGTTCGGTCCAACGGTAAAGAAAGTCGCTTTTATCATACGGTGAGATATCCGCTGAAGGGCGTTGCAGGCTTCGAAAATTGCATGTGTGGTATTTCAACTGATATTACGGATCTCCAACAGGCTACAAATCAGTTACAGGAGCGCATTAAAGAACAGCGGTGCCTGTATAATATTTCAAGTTTGCCCCAGCGGGAAAATACGATTAAAGGTTTGTTGCAAAAAGCTGTGAACTACCTCTCAAAAGGATTTCAGTACCCTGATGCTACGGAGGCAGCTATCATTTTTGGTGATAATGTGTATAAAACAGAAGGATATCGTGAAAACAGTTGGCAGCTGTCTACCGAAAATGATCGCATTGAAGACAAAGAACTAACTTTAAAGGTAGTGTATACCGAAGAGAAGCCAGCGGCTGATGAGGGTCCATTCCTGAAGGAGGAACGAAAGTTAATTAACAGTGTGGCAGATACCCTTTCCTCACAAATTGACCGAATTATTTCCAATCAAAAACTTGA
Organism: Fodinibius sp. GM21; assembly: GCF_058386955.1. Lineage (NCBI taxonomy): Bacteria > Pseudomonadati > Balneolota > Balneolia > Balneolales > Balneolaceae > Fodinibius > Fodinibius sp. GM21. The sequence continues at coordinate 559,744 of NZ_JBYEIQ010000004.1, forward strand.
GGAAAGTAAAAACCGATGGGAAAAATTGGTTAAAAATGACCCCGATCTTATTGCGATTGTAGTGGATCGAAAGATCAAATTTATCAACCAGTCCGGTGCACAAATATTAGGGGCCGAAGTCCCTGAGGAAATAACCGGAAAATATCTGGGTGAGATTGTGAAACCAGATGATATGGTGCTGGTTAAGGAACGGGAAAAGAAATTAAATGCTAATTTTTCAGATCCGCTTGTCCACTCGTTAGAACCTGTTATTCATAAAGTTACGGCGATGGATGGTAAGGTTCGCCATATAAAAACGCAGTCTACCCCGATTACTTACGAGGGTGATCAAAATGCGATTCAAATAGTTGGGCAGGATGTGACTGATCAAATAGCTTACGAACGCGAATTAAAGGAATCACTAAAAGAGAAGGAGACCCTGTTGCAGGAAATACATCACCGGGTAAAAAATAACCTGGCGGTGGTTTCGGGTATGATGGATCTGCAGACGTTTAGCACCGAAAATGACGAAGTTAAGCGGTTGCTGACCGACAGTAAAAACAGAATAAAAACGATGGCGCTGATTCATGAGAAGCTATATCAGTCTTCATCGCTTTCAAAAATTGATTTTGGGTCCTATGTAGAGGATTTGATTCAAAATATTAAAGGCGTATCAGCGACTAATCAGAACATTAAAGTGGAACTGGAATACGACTCGTTTAATCTAAATGTGAACCAGGCCGTACCTTGTGCGCTTATCATTAACGAGGTGGTAGCTAATGCATTTGAACATGCGTTCACCGATCAGAAACGTGGTTTGATAAGGATTATACTTCGAAATGTTGAGGGTAATATTGTAATAAGTGTTCAGGATAACGGCCGGGGATTGCCAAGTGATTTTGAATATCAAAAGTCAAAGTCCATTGGTATCACAATCATTGAAACGCTCATTCAGCAGCTGGAAGCCGACCAGAAGATAGAGGATAATAATGGCCTTTCATTTACCTTTTCCTTCAAAAAGAAAGACATAAAAGGCTCATCCAGTGCACTGGTTTAAACCAAATAGGGGATAAATAATGTTATGAAGAACAAAAAATACCTAAGTAAAGAGAACTTATCGGAGTTATTTTTTGGGGGTAATCCTATTCCCATGTGGATTTATACCTCAACTGATAAGCAAATTTTGGAAGTGAATGATGCTGCTGTTGACGCATATGGATATTCCAAAGTTGAATTCAGTCATCTATTCCATGACGATTTCACAGGTGATCATATCCCGGGAGACTTTCCGGATGATTCGGAATCAGAGCTTCTAAAACAGTTGTCTATCCACAGGGCATCGGATGGAAGTAGCTTTGTAACACTAATGGTTGGAAACCCGGTTACGTACAATAATAAAGAAGCTATATTGGTCCGTTCAATAAGAGTGTTTAATTAAAAGCTATTCACTGCAGCGGTTGCTCAGCAAATAGATACTCTTTTACGGGTGTGCCGCCAATCAGATGTTCCTGGATGATGCGTTCGAGGACCTCCGGTTTGCAGGAGTGATACCAGCTTCCCTCGGGATATACAACCACAACGGGGCCTTTTTTACAGATGCGCAGGCAGTTGGCCTTGGTCCGGTAGATACCGCCGGATCCATCTAAGTTCAGCTCACGAAGTCTTTTCTTTAGATATTCCCAGGCCTCCAAACCAATCTCTTTCTTACAGCACTTGGGATTGGTTTGGTCGGCACAGATAAAAATATGCCGTTTGATTTTATCTACATGGAGTTTTTCTGCTTTCTTTCTAAGACGTTTATTCATACTAATTTTTATGAAAGCAGCAACCCACTAATTTAAATACAAGCGAATACCTACCGCGCCGCCAAAGAAAAAACTGGCGTCGGGTGAAAAATCTAATGTAGGCACAAGCTCAATAAAACTTTTGAGGTTGCTGTCTGCTAAGGTGTATTCTGTGCCGAGCGGCCAGCGGAGTCCGGCATTTACATCATTATAAAAATCTCCCCACAGAAGTCGTAAGCCCATTCCATAGTAGAGTTGCAGTGCTTCGGAGTCAATAGTATCGGTATGTTTTAAGACATCAGAGTGCAGATAAAAATCCGAGAAATTGTCTGACAGAGAAAATGTAAATGCTGCATCCACTGCTATGTCCTCACTGACCCAATATTTTGCACTAAGACCGGTAGGATTGTTTATAACGGCCCCAACTCCAAGATCGGAATCTTGGGCGTGTGTAGTTTCTGCTGCGACCAATAATAATCCACAAACCAAAAAAGCGAGTAATGATTTCTTCATGATTTTTATACTTTTAGTAATTTAATTTTTGATGAAGTAACTTTTGTATCCTGATGTTATAACATAAAATAATATAAATCTGATATTGTTTACTAATTACTTTTGTCAGGAAAAAGTAATCAGTAATCCAATCCCGGCTGAGTTATTTCGTAATCCTTTTCTTTTTTCGATTTTTGCACCATTTGTTCCACATCTTGCAGCAGTTCCTGGGCGTCATAAACGATGCCGTCTTTGATAGTATATTCAACTCCGCCTATGCGAACCGGTTGGTTGTTTTTATTCACGTGGACGGCGCCGGTGCCGTACAGCGTTTTTAGATTTTTGAGTGGATTCGCATCCACAAGCACCATATCGGCCAATTTCCCTACTTCAATGGTTCCGATCTGATCGTCCATATTCAGTACTTCGGCTGCTTTTAATGATGCCGACTGGAAAATTTCCAGCGGATGAAAGCCGGCTTCCCGCAGCATCTCCATTTCCTGGATGTAGCCGAAGCCATATAATTTATATATGTAGCCGGCATCGGAGCCAAGGGTAACACGACCGCCCCGATTTTTAAATTCATTGACGAATTTAAACCAGAGATCAAAGTTTTCTTTCCAGGCAATTTCCTGTTCGGTCCCCCAGTTGATCCAGTATGAGCCGTGTGATTTGCGATTGGGTTTGTAGAATTCCCACAAGGAGGGGAGGGTATATTTTTCGTGCCACTCGGCGCGTCGCTGTGCGCTTAAATCACGGCTGGCTTCATAAATGGTAAAGGTGGGATTAAGCGTGACATCCAATGAAATCATCTCGTTCATCACGCTGTTCCACTTGTCGCTGTACGGTTCCGCGGCCTGCTTCCATAGCTTGCCAGCCTCCTCGAAACGGTGCTGCTCGTTGTTATAATTATAATCCATCGGGTAATCCTGTATCACTTGGTCGCTAAATAATGCTTCGGGAATGCCGTACCAATGCGTGATGCTTGTGAGTCCCATCCGGGCAGATTCGAGCGCGTTATTATACACAACTCGTGTTTGGGCGTGGTGGGTCATTGTTCCCAGTCCCAGCTTGTTAGCTTCATCAATAGCGGCTTTATAAATGGGACGGGATGCTCCAAAAAATTTAATGCCGTCCGCTCCTTCATCCGCGATCATTTGGACCCAGTTGCGCGCCTCTTCGGGTGAAGTTATAGGGCCGTCATGGTCCATCCCAAAACCGATATAGGAAAAAATACGCGGCGCGGTAATTTCGTTTTGTTGACTGCGTTCTTTTTGTCGCAACGTCCAGTCCATACCGTTAAAAGATCCAGGCTCGCGTACAGTAGTAATGCCGTGGGCCATCCAAAGTTTGTATACATATTCGGCCGGCGTACCCTGTGCTTCGCCGCCGGTGTGGGCATGCATATCAATAAATCCGGGCAGCAGATACATGCCATCTGCCTTAATAACTTTTGTGCCTTCATCGGCATTTGGACGTTGATCGTCATCAATGGGCACGCCGGGATATCCTACTGATTGTACCGATACAATACGGTTTTCCTCCACGACCACATCAACAGGGCCACGGGGTGGAGATCCGGTGCCGTCAACCAGTGTTACGCCCCGAATGATGAGCCGATCGTAGGGGCCTTCGCCCATACTGCGATCGGGGGCTTCCTGCACTTGGGCGTTGGCAATACCAATCCCAAAAAGTAATAAGAGAGATGCTATCCAAGTTGCGTATTTGTTCATGCGCTTTGTATCAAAAGTTAAGATTTGTTGGAATGTAATAATCAGAGACAGGGGAAGACAGTAAAATGTTTTAAATAATATCAATAGGGATGCAACTATTTTTTTGCAGCCAAAAGATTGTGTATTCCCTAATAATGTTGAAATAGACGTAAATCATTCAATGTAATTACAAAAGAAGTGCTCCTTCAAGCTGCAGCAGAAACTGCTTTCGCTCGATGCCCCCGCTGTAGCCTGTCAGTTTATTGTCCGCCCCGATAACCCGGTGGCAGGGAATGATAATGGGAATGGGATTTAATCCATTGGCGCCGGCCACCGCCCGAGCTTTTTGGGAATTTCCGAGGCGTTCAGCCAGCTCACTGTAGGTTATGGTCTGTCCATATGGAATTTCTTGCAGCTGCTTCCAGACCTTTTGCTGAAAATTGGTTCCCTTTAATACAAGCGAGATCTCAAAAGATTTCCTTTGTCCCTCAAAATATTCACTTAGCTGGGCAATGGTCTTTTTGAGCACCGGGAGTTGGTGTTGATCCGATGATTCAGGCGGGTCATCATCATAATAATTTATGGCTATGAGACCCTGTTCGTTGGCTTTTAGTTGTAGAAAACCAATAGGGGATTGAGTGTATGTTGTGTAATCTTTTGACAACGATTTAAATTTTATGTCAGGTTAAAGATTAATTTGTCGGCACTGAGAGATTGCCGGAGCGAAGAAAATCGAAGGTGGTTTGGCCGAGCAGCTCATGCCGGGCGTTGAGATTAAAAGCTCCTTTTATTTCATATTCAAATGATTCTCCTCCCGTTAGCAGTCGGTAGGCTGACATCCCGATTTTGGTGATATTGAGTGATATCGGGATGTTTAGTATGGTCACGCCCTTTTCTTTAATAGTTGTCCCTTGAAGGGCGGTGCCGTCGGCCCACTGATCGCCGTTGATCATTAAGTCGTAATTGAGGGCATTTACGTCGATTCCAAAACCGTTGGGATTATCGAAACGTAACTGCAGGTTGATGGCGGCACTGCTTAGATTAACGCCGGTGACGTTAATGTCTTCGAGGCTTATTTTTGGACTTTTCAGCAGCGGAATTTGCCCTTCTTTACGAACCGGAACTTTTGTTTGTCCGACTATAGGCAGATCAAACGTCAGGTTACTTAAAAAGCTGTAAGAGACCTGGTCAGAATTCCGCAGGCTTTGAACGCTTCGGTAGATATCCGCAAAATTAAGTCGCATTGGAACTTGAAAGGTACTGGCACCGGAAGCCTCGATCGCAAGCTCTTTTTTCTGGTCGCCGGTTACCAGCGAATGTTCATTGATGTCAAGATTATAGTCGTAGGCCAGCATTTGTACCGATAATGCATTTGGGTTATCAACTTTAATGTCATAAGTGAGCTCCATCTCTTGGAAATTAAAGTCACTAACGCGGACGTTCTCGACCGATAGCTTTGGCTTTTGGATAGAGTTAGATAAATCTTCAAGGGCAGTACATCCATCCAGTAGAAGAAAAGAGCATGCCAAAAAAATTACGGATACCGATGTTGGAAAGTTCATTAATAATAGCCGGTCTGAGTTAATTGATAAACTGTTGGATTAGTGATAGTACAGGCTCAATAATTTGTTCCACGAGCTTAAATGTGCAATACGTGATATAAGATAAATTTTTTGTAACAAAAAGGGTTTGCCATACTCTTGAAAACAGAACGCACTATTATTGTCTCTCTAGACCCCATCTAGTTAGCCAACTAGATACTCTAGTCACTCCTAAATGCTGAAACCTAAAGCACGGGACCTCAGGACGGATACTCCTGAGGTCTTTTTTTATTGTGCTAAAAGTGACTTCTATTATTACTGCACGATAAAAAAAATTCGCTTATTGAACAATTTCATATTGCTTTAGTTTTTTATTACCAGAGCACCTACCAAGAAGAGGCAAAAGGCTGCCAATGCAGATATCCAGAATGTTCCATAGATTCCGATAGCACCATAAACCAACCCCAAAAGGAATGGACCCACCGCCTGTCCGCTTCTGATAATCGTCCAGTTAACCGATAAAAAAGCCGCTCGGTATTCTTTGGGGGCTTGGTGAGTAAGAAGGTTTAAAATACTGGGGATGTTGATGCCCTGTGCAAATCCAAATACGATGATGGGAAGCGAAAACAGCCAAATGTTTTCAATAAAGGGGATGCTTAAAAAAACGCCGAGATAGAGGATAGCTGCTGTGATAATGAGCGAGGACTCAGAAAACCGCTTGGTCAAATTACCCAGCTGTGAGGATGAGAAAGCGGTAATAAGGGATGATCCTGATAACATAATTCCGATTAACAGTGACGACTTGCTGAACTGTTCATCGAGCAGGATGGGGAAATAAGTTAAGTAGCCACCGTAAAGCATGATAAATGTAAGAAAGTTGGCAGCGAAGAGCCCGAGAACCGTTTTTGACTTGAGCGCATTGAGGATATCTCCCAGGTACGACTTGATATGTTTGTGATTATCGGGTTCGGGATTATCCAGCTTGGCCAACACAAACAGACCTACCGGAATAGCTAAGAGCGTTAAAAAGAAGGGGTAAAACCAGCCCAGCAAAGCCAACCCACCACCGATGGCCGGATATGCTGCCGTACCTACGCTGAGCACACTTCCATTGTATCCCATGGCTGTTGCTCTTCGATTTCCTTCGTAGAGATCGCCGATGAGCGTGACGTTGAGTGCTCCGAGCGAAGCCCCGCCGATGCCTTGTAAAAAACGGAGGATGAGCAGCCAGGTGAAATCCGTTGCAAAAGCACAGGCCGTGCCGGCAATCCCAAAAATAAATAACGATGGTACCAGAATTGCTTTTCGTCCGATACGATCAGCGAAAACCCCCAGAAATGGAGTTAAAAACATTCCGGGTACGGTAAATGCTGTGATAAGGAGCCCGATGCGTTCATTGGAGACATCCAGCACGTTGGCCATTTTGGGCAGGGCGGGGGCGATGCTGGAAACACCCATCACTGCCGAGAGAGTGATCCCGAAAATTACATAAAGGTTTAAATCTTTGAGGAGAGATTGCCGGTTGGAGGTAGAAATTATTTTGCTATGTTGGTTAAGGTGTTAGTGCATGGCATGTAAATAAAATGAATAGATATAGCGTTCCGATAAAATGAGAGTTAAACGTATCTTATGTATCGACTCTCAGTAAAAGCAGATCATGAACCAAAACAAAAATATGTTATTATGAGATTATTTTTCGGATTACTAATTATGTTTCTCTTGCTATTCAGTAGTATTTTTCTTGGCCAGCAGGTTAAAGCGGATGATGTAAAAAGCATCGATGGAATCATCACCACTTTGTACGATGTTATCTCCGGTCCGGCCGGGCAGCGCGACTGGGATCGATTTTCTTTGCTCTATAAAGAGGAGGCAACGATGGGAGCGATCAGTGAAACTAAGGATGGAGCATTGCGATATGTTTCTATGACGCCAGACCAGTACAGAGAGCGCAATGATGAGTTTTTTAAAAAGAATGGGTTTTGGGAAGAAGAGATTACTCGGCAGGTGTTCCGGTTTGGGGAAATTGCAACGGTGCATACATCCTTTAAAATTAAATCGGCTGAAGATGGAAAAGTAACACGGCGCGGAGTGAATACAGTGCAACTGGTGTATGATCAAGAGCGCTGGTGGATCACAAATATTACCTGGAATAGCGAGCGGGATCACAATAAGATACCTGAGGTGTTGTTAAAAGACGCTAAATTGTAAACCAGTTAGGTTTTGTATATTAAGGTATAGTAATTGAATGGTTGATATACTATTTTAATATTAAATCACATGCATTTGCAGACATGTCAGAATGAACAGAACATCTTTAGGTAAGCATTTAGGTTAAGGCAGTTGTAAAAATAACGTCATCTGCAGTGATATGAGATTTACGGCTATTAGTAAGTTTGAAGTGCGGAATAATATGGAAGAAGAAGTGCGGGAGGCATTTAGGAATCGGCCCAAACTGGTGGAAGATGCCGATGGTTTTGTAGGGCTTAACGTGATTTCGCCGAAAGATAACCCCGCGGAGTTTTGGCTGATAACACATTGGGAGGATGAGGAGTCCTTTCAGGATTGGCATGATAATCATCGCAGCGAATCACATCAGAATATTCCCAAAGGATTAAAACTGGTAAAACGAAGCTTTTCGCTCAACTATTTTGATCACATAACCTCATAAAGAAAGGCTAACTATGCCGGGATCAGATCGAAAGGTAGTACAAGAATTAGAAGCTCACAAAGAAGAGTTGGCCGGGCTTGTCACGTCGATGCATTTTGAACGTCATCCGGAACTGGATAAAAAGTATGGGGAAGAGGGAAGAAAGAAATGTTATGACGATACCATTTATCACCTTGATTACTTAGAACAGGCCGCCCGTGTTGACAGTCAGGAACTGTTTAATAACTATTTGAGCTGGGCGCGAACGATGCTGCAGGAACGGGAGATCCCTCAAAGTGATCTGGTTGATAATATCGTAATCTTACGAGAAGCTATAAAAAAGACGTTGCCCGATGAGGAGGCTTCTTCATTGGTGGAATATATCAGTGAGGGGCTTTCCTCGCTGCAGAATACGGAAATCGAAGACATTTCCTTCCTGGATAAGGATGATCCTTTGTTTGATGAAGCGCGGGAATATTTGGATTTGTTACTGTCGGGAAAACGTAAAGAAGCAGCTCAGCTGATTGAAAAGTTGGTGGATGAGGGAACGTCAATAAAAGATATTTATGAGCATATTTTTCAAAAGACACAATATGAAGTGGGAGCCCTTTGGCAAAAAAATCAAATTACGGTAGCTCATGAGCATTATTGTACTGCTGCCACGCAGCTGATCATGTCGCGGTTATATCCGCAAATATTCTCCATGGAGAAGAGTGATAAACGAATGGTTGCATGTTCGGTAGCAGACGAGCTCCACGAGATTGGCATTCGCATGGTAACTGACTTCTTTGAGATGGAGGGCTGGGATACCCATTATTTGGGAGCGAATATGCCGGCCAGGCACTTAACAGAGTCGGTTAAAGAAAAAGAAGCCGACGTATTGGCGATTTCAGTAACATTACCCCTACATATCAGCAGAGCCAAAAACCTGATTCAAAAGTTGCGCGAAGAAAATGAGCTTAAGAACTTAAAAATAATGGTTGGCGGATATCCGTTTAAAGTGGTACCCGATTTGTGGAAGAAAATCGGGGCTGATGCTTCAGCAGGATCTGCAAATGATGCCATTGAAATTGCAAATGAACTGATTGAACATTGAGTACACGAAAACAGACCCTTCCAAATGGAATTGCTATCATTGTAGATGATGACGGGATTTTACAGAATATCATTCATGATTCCTTTGGCTTATTTTCACTTCAGGGAGAAGAAACCATTTCTTTTGCGGATTGCCTGGAGAGTGACAGCATACCCAAAGCCTATCAGTTTATTGAACGCATAAATACCAACGATGTAGCCTATGGCTGGGAGCTTCATGTTTCGGATGGTGAAGACATTAGCCTGTTTAGTTTTTCCGGTATTCGGATTGACGATGAAAATTTGTTAATAGGGACTGCCAATCCGGATGATACCGAACAGTTTTTGAATGGATTGATGGAAATGAATAATGAATCTATCAATAAGCTGCGTACGTTTATGAAAGAACAGCAGCAATCCGCCGGATCCCAAGATGATGAGTGGGCGATGTATGATCAGATGAGCGGGCTCAATAACGAGCTGGCGAATATGCAGCGCAAGCTTACGAAAAAGACGGCCGAACTGGAACGCATGAACGAACTCAAGAATCAAATGCTGGGCATGGCGGCTCATGATCTTCGAAATCCGCTTACGCTTATCCAAAACTATTCCAATTTTTTGATTGAAGATCACGAAGAGCAGGACATATTTACGGATGATCAGTTTCAGCTGGTAAAACAGATCAAAGAATCCAGTGAATATATGGTGCAGATTATTGAGGATATGCTTGATATTTCTGCTATCGAATCGGGCAGTATAAGTTTGGAAAAAGATGATGAGGATATCTCCGAACTTATTGAGCGAGTGGTGTCATTGAATAGACCGACGGCCGGGAAAAAGAATATTTCTCTTTTCACTACATTGCCGGATAAGCCAATAACGAAAGAGGTCGATGCCCATAAGTTTCAGCAGGTCTTGGATAACGTAGTTTCCAACGCTATTAAATATTCAAAGTCTGAAACAGAAGTGGAGGTGGGTATTAAAGAAGGAGATGAAAATGGCCTAACTATTTATGTGGAGGACCAAGGACAAGGCATTCCCGAAGATGAACTTGAAGATCTGTTTGTGCCCTTTGCTAAAATAAGCAGTGAGCCTACAGGCGGCGAAAAAAGTACCGGCCTGGGATTGGCAATTGCCAAAAAAATTGTAGAAGCGCACGGTGGTGATATTCAGGTCGAAAGTGAAGTAGGGGCAGGGTCAACCTTTTTTGTTAGCATCCCTTGAGATAAATTCCCATAAAAAAAGTCCGCCATGTATCCACAGCGGACTTTAAAATCTAAGTGAAACTCTTCTACTTAGTTTTGTGGAGAAGGTGGTTGCTGTTGCATTTGTCCACCCATTTTCTCCTGTATTTGTTGCTGAATTTGCATTTGGAGAGCAGAATCTTGCTGGGCGGCACGGCTAATATCCTGAAACCGCTGCATTTTCATGCCGGCATCTTCAATAGCTTTTGTTACGCTATCTCGGATATCGCTCTGCAACTCTTGAATGGAAGAGGTAGCCGCATCAAATTTCTCCATTTGGCTGTCACTAAATTCCGTGGAATCGCCTTGCCCCGCTTGCTTGGACTGTGCAATTTTTTGATAGGTTTGAATATCAAGTCCTTCATCCTGGATGATGCCCATCATTTGTTTTTGAGCCTGCATCTGTATGCGCTGGGCATTCATGGCCGCATCGGCGAAGGTCGCAGCCTCTTCATCAGAAACATCAACATCCGGGGCTGACTGCTGCATCTGTGCCATGGGATTAGACTGTTGCGAATTTTGTTGTTGAGTATTCGTGTTTTCGGAGGAATCACTTTGGCATCCGATAAGTACGACTGCCAGTAGAATAGTAGATAGGTATTTAAGAGTATTAGTCATTGCTTAGATAATAAAATTATGTTTTGTTCTTCCGTCACTTTGGCAACGGGGTTAAACTAACTTTATTCCCTTGTATTTATCAATGTTTATTCGAGAATCTTTAAACAGATTTACAAAATGGTAAAGGGAACCTTGATTCGGAGGGTTACATTCCTGCCGGGGCTCAACGCATATCCTTTATAAGTATCCAGAAAATCTCGATAAGCCTCATCAAGTAAATTGTTACCTGACAATTGAAGTGCAACAGGGCGATCCCAAAGAGATACTTCAGCACCTATCGTAGCACTAAATAAGGTATAGGCATCCGTTGAGGCGACACCAAAGTCACTAAATTCGGGCGCGTTCCCAAACTGCCAAAAAGGCTCGTAGCGTCCGGCTGCTTCTTTCGCAGATGCATATTGTATGCCTAGGCTTACAAAGACGTTGTCAAGTTTACCTACTGATGAACGCATCACTTTTATATTACCACTTAGTTTTGTGGGAGGTAAAAGCGGTAAATCATCAACTTCAGAAATATCATCGTCCACGTTTTGGCCGTTAACCGTTTCGAAGGTTCCTGATAATTGTAGCCAGGGCAATACCTGTGCGGTAATATCAGCATTAGCTCCGACTAATCGGGCGTTGCCCTGCACAAATTCTAGAATAGGGGGACCGTCGTTATTCGGACCGGCAAACTCACCGGTATTCACTAAGAACATGTAATTATCAATGGCATTACGATAGACCGTTGCTTTGGCCTGAATGCTTTCAGATCGCCAGCGCAGGGATAAATCTGTGTTCAGGGATCGCTCGGAATCCAGATATGGGTTGCCAACCTGATAGGCAGCAATACCACCGTGAACACCATCCACGTGAAGGTTAAATAGACTCGGCGCTCTGAATCCACGGCCGATATTCATTGCGATGGCAAATTCTTCGGTAAATTGATAGGTAGCGCCCAGCGAACCACTGAATTCCACATACGATTGACTAAGTACCTCATCCGTTTCACCGATATTAACATCGGGCAGATTCAGGTCGGTATTTGATTCGGCTTCTTGAGATCGTGCGTCAATCCGTGCCCCAAATGAGAGCGTTAAATTGTTCATCGCGGCCTGCTCAAAAACGAAAGCTGCAAAATTCTGGATGGTAGCCGAAGGCACCAGCGGTTCTATGCCGCGAGTGTCCTGATCCTGGTATTTATATTCAAGGCCAACCGTACCTGAAAATGGCCCTACAGCAGGATGTTTGAGATCTGTTTTTAAAGTATAGCTGTTTAACAAGATATCCAGGTATGCAAAACCGTCGTCGGGCAGCTTACTGCGCGGCTCGGCATTGGCCCCGCCCGGGTTAGATTGACGCAGGTTTTGACTGTAGGTAAACTGGGGATTTAAAGTATAGTCATTTCCGAGATCCAGCTCTCCCTCAAGCTGCAGGGAGTTATTTTCCAGGTTTTGCCCCAGGCCCAAGCCGTTGGGAAGCAGAAAATTGTGATTGTTTTGCCAACGGGTGTACTCTCCGGATATTTGTCCAATATCAGTTTGGTAACCAATTCCGAAGCTCCCATTCAGTTGGTCATAGTCTGTGTGATCCAATTCTCCCGAAAACTTGGGGGCAGAGGTATCATTGCTCTCCTGAAAGGTAGCTACATCCGGCGCCTTCATATTGCCCGCAGAGCGGCGGATGATCGTTCCTGTAAAGCCCCATCGTCCGGTAGCGCCATTCAAGTGTAATCCGCCGACCAGTTCGTTGTTATTGGAAGAAAATTCACCGAGTGTTTGTCCCTGTAGAAAAGGATTTGAATCTATTGCGTCTGGCAGTGAGTTAGAGATAACATTGACAGCTCCGCCAAGTGCGTCCGACCCATATTGTACGCTTGCTGCACCACGAACAACTTCGATGCGTTCTGAGGTAAACGGATCGACATTTGGGCCATGCCGCACCCCGTATTGCTGGTAATCCATGGCAGCACCGTCATCGAGCACACGCACCCGGCTACCGCTGAGGCCGCGAATAACAGGCTTTCCCGTTTGACTTCCTGTTGAGATCGTGGAAATACCGGCCAGTTCTTCAAGGGATGCTCCCAGCGAAGTTTGCTGACGCGAAAACTTGGTATCACCGGTTAACACATCCACGTCTGCAGGTGTTGTAAGAGGATCTGACTCATAAGGGGTGCCGGTTACTGTAATAGTCTCCGATTGCAGTGTCTGTTGCGTGAGGGTTACATTGAGAGTAGTGGTTTCGCCATCCCTAAGTGTTACTTCCCGGCTTTGAGAAGCGTATCCCACAAAAGAAAAAGTGAGGGAATAGGTACCGGAAGGGAGATTTTCTATCCGGTATTTTCCGTCTGCTTTCGTTGATGTCCCTCTTCCAAGTTCAGCAAATGCTACATTAACGCCGGGCAGAGACGCTCCTTTAGTATCGGTAACTTTCCCGGTAATAATAGCTGTATCATCGGATTGATTTTGGGCGTGTGATGACGTTAGAAATGAGGTAGTTAATAGAACAGTTAAAAATATCAGGATTGTTGTTTTTAATAGGTACTGCATAGCAAATTATTTGATTTCAAATAAGCTGTGAATGGATAGGCCTGCTAATGGTTAGATATATGCCGGCGGTGACTTATTTGAAATCCTGAGGGAATCACCCGATCCCAAAAAAAGCTGGTTTTGAAGTGAAAAGGTATGGTTTTGAAAACATGGAATACCTCCTGTTTGTGACTGGGTGGGAATGCTTCGAAGCAAGTGCAGACAGGCCAGGCAATTGGGTTGGTCGAGACTGATATGTTGGTCAAGCTGATGTTGCTCGGAGATTTCGGGAATTTCGTCATGAATATGAAATGAAATCCCGATAAGACATAGTCCAACCACCATCAAAAATGCACGGTTTATAATGGTGGAATGAAATCTCATCTAACTTTTAAAAAATTCGAAGTTTATACTTTTATGAGGTTTACGTTGAGCAACAATCGTTGATATATGATCATTCTATGGTATCTAAAAATACACCCGGTAAAGCATAGAGATATTACGACCCGGCTGGGGATAAATCTCTTTAATGCGCGAGAGATGATCACGATAGGTAGTATTAAAAATGTTGTTTGCGTTTAATGATACGGTATGAAGCAGGCCCCACTCTTCAAATCGATACTGGCTAAATAAGTTGAAAACAGTATATTCGTCAGTAGGTGTTTCAAATTCTCCGGTACGTTTCTGAGCGGCAGAAACTCTTGCCTTTGTTCCCACTTTCAATTTGTCATAGGTATAAGACAGCTCAATTTTTCCTTTAAATGGAGGAATCAATGGTAACGGTTTCCATTCCTCGCTGGAGTTTGTTTGCTCATTTTCAAAAAGTTTGCGTTTGCCGTGGGTGTAGCTTGCTGAAGCTGACAGGGCCCAATGATTAGACAGTTTAAACCGGGAATTAAATTCAACCCCGGAAAGTACTGTTTCGGTTCCGGTAAATTGATAGATAAATAAGGATTGGTTCTGGGAAGATCGCTGACCGGTGTTGCGTGCATAATTGTAGTTAGTGAATCCATTGTGAAAAACGGTGAGTTCACCACGTACACTGGTTTTGTGATATCTGAAATAGATTTCTTTGCCGAGGCCTCTCTCGGGATCAAGGTCGGGATTTCCGACTTCAAAAGAATAAGACGCAAGGTGTGGCCCCTGAGAAAATAGCTCTTCCTGTGAGGGTGCTCTGAACGAATGAATAACACTGGCTCCCATGAAAAAGCTCCCACCAAAGTCATAAACGGCATTGACAGAACTGGCAAGAGCCGTAAAACTTCTATCTCGAATTTCTCGACCCTGGATGGATTGGTTTTCTACATCTGGAACAGAAGTGGTGTGATCCAGCCGTGCGCCAAGTTCGAGATGTAAAGCCCCCAGATCCTTTTCTTCGATAAGGAATGTCGAGAAACTGTACGAATCAGAGTCGGGAGTCCGGGTGCCGTTAACAGCGTAGTTTTTGCGTTCAGCCCACATTCCAATTTTTCCCCCGTCAAAAATGCCAACGTCTTTATGATCAGCTTTTACGGAGGCGTTGCTGGTTAAAAGCCCAAATTCGGTGCCAATGATGCCGTTCGATTCAATTTCCTGGTGATAATAGCTTTTATGAGAAAGGTCAATTTGCAGCTTTTCGAAAATGGAGTTGTTGACATAAATTTGCGTTTTGCCTTCGACCTGTAGTTTCTCCATCTCAATATTTACGCCGTTGGGATGACCGCCTAACGAATCGGGAGGTATTCCATAATTGTTCAGGTACAAACTGGAGGCCAAACCGGCATGTCCCCAGGGACGGATATAGCCGATACCTATGGCATTATTGGTAGAAAATATCCCTGAATTCTCTAGAGTGCCTTCGGGGGTGTTAGTATTAAGTGCAGACCGAAGGTTTCCGTCAATTTTTAAAGCAAAGTTTGTAGAAAGTGGGGAAAGAAGTTCTATTCCCGCAGCGCCGCCAATATTTACTGACTCTCCCTGCAGGGTGGCCGTTCCATGTATATGATCGGGATGGCTTGAGGGCACTTGGTTTCGGACCACATTTATCACTCCTCCAATGGCATTTGAACCATATTCCAAGGCCGTGGGGCCGCGCGCAATTTGAATTTCTTCTGCTGACATTGGATCTAATGTGACAGCATGATCGGAGGATTGTGATGACACATCACCGGTGCGCTCACCATCCTGCAAAATCATCAGTCGCTCACCGCCCAGACCGCGCATAATCGGACGTCCGGGTGCTGTACCCATTGATCGGGTACTTAATCCCGGTATATCCTCCAGGGTATTGGCCAGCGTGGAGGAGAGATTTTGTCGTAGAGTTTGCTCTGATATAGTTTGCGTTGCATTTTCCAAGTGATTACTGTTTTCCCGGTGACGGTGGCCAACAACCTCAATACCTTCATTGTCCAGGATGGTTGGTTTCATTGACAATGTGATTTTAAGTGTGTCGTTGGCCTTTACTTCAATAGTTTGTGATTTTGTTTGATAGCCAATCCGCTGCATCTTAATGCTGTATGTTCCGCCGGGAATATTCTTAAAGGTAAAGGTGCCGTCGCTGTGTGTAGTCTGCGCGCGATTTATTCCTTCTAAAAATAAATAGGCATAACTGATGGGGTCACCTGTTTCTTCGTCGATAACAATACCAGTAAGAGTACTGTTTGGGAGCGCAGATGCAGCTAATGACTGGGGCAATAACCAATAAAATGTCAAAGCTATTAATAAGATGAAATATAATTTTAAAGACTTTGTCATAAGTGTCTTATAAAATGGTATAGGAAAACAAACAGCCGGAAATAACGAATGTCTCCGGCTGTTTTTGTTATTGAGTTGGATCTGCTACCTGAATAGTGATAGCATTATTTTCTTCTATATTTGGAGTTTCAAAATCTGAATGTATGTCATTATGAATGAGCATAAACTGAACAGTGGTTTCTCCTGCAGTTTTCCCTGTAATACGGAATTGCCAGCGTCCATCTGAGTCTGTTTGTACAATTTCGGCAATCTCAGTATTGGTTATTTTCCAGTCTAAACTGTATTCATCCCCGAGGTCTTCACCATGAACTTCATTGTCATTTTCATCTTTAAATTCAACGGTAATTAATGGTGTTTGTTCACCTACAGTGACGTTGAATTGACCTTCGGTGGTTTTACTTGAATGGCTGTAGGAAACTATAACGTCTCCATTTATGAGAAACTCAACAGTATCGGGTTCAGTATGTTTTTCGTGGTCATTATCATTGCTGGCAGGGTTACTACATCCTGCAATAAGCAATACAACAACAAATGTTAGCGCAATTAGTTTGGTTGAAAAATTTGTAGAAATATTCATTGATCTTGGTATTATATCTGAAAGTTGGATATGGTGGTTACAGCACGACCATCATGCTTTAACCCTGTTTTCAAAAAGACTGATTATTAACCAAGAAGAACGGGAGGAGAGCGTCCCCGATTGACGACAACAGCACGTGATTGCTTGTTATCATCAGTAACTACAATTTGCTCTTCAATTCTGAAAAAAGTGGTTTCGGATTCATTTATTGAAGGGATATCGCTTTCGATAAGATTGGCACAAACAGGACAAAGCGTATAATCAGCGGTAAGACAATGTCCTGTATCAGCAAATTCTGAAGAGTTGTGAAGCTCCAGATTGTGGTGGGAGTGTAACGTAGAAAAGGAAAGGCTAATGCCCAGAAGCATTATTAGCAAAAGCCCAACCGATATGTTTATTCTACGTCTTATCATAATTAGTAACGAAAATTATCACTCTAACGAGTGTGAACCAAATAAAAGTACGTAAAAAACAGTTTAAGCGGTTGAGTATTTATACTATTTGTAAAACTTTGTTTTATTCTTTAAAGCTAATTTCAGTATAAGTGTTATATAATTTTGAAGAAGCTCATCAAGCATTCGGTTTTATTTTTTGTATTAGGAATATTCGCGATGAATTCTGCTTTTGCCCAACAACAGTGGGATTGGCATATAACCGGAGGTACTGTAATCGATGGCAGCGGTGAAGAGTCGTATCAAGCAGACATATTGATTCGTGCTGATTCTATCGGCTATATCGGTGCTGTAAAGGCTGATACCATTCGAGCGGAAGATGTTATAGATGCTTCCGGAAAAACTATTACACCCGGATTTATTGATCCACATGCCCATGGAGATCCGTTGAAAAAACCTGAGTTCCACAACTTTCTGGGGATGGGCGTAACTACTATTGTATTGGGGCAGGATGGCTCTTCGTCCGCTGTTGGTGCCCTTGATCGTTGGATTACACAGGTTGAGGAAGAAAGTCCGGCCGTAAATATAGCACTGCTATCGGGACATGGAAGCATTCGTTCCAAGGTAGATATCGGTAAGCGGGATCCTACGCAAAAAGAGGTGAAGCGAATGCAAAAACTATTGCAGTCGGATTTGAATGCCGGGGCGTTTGGGATGAGTACGGGGTTGGAATACGTGCCGGGAATGTATGCCGGTAAAAATGAATTGGTAGAACTTGCCAAAATCGTTGGCGCTGCAAACGGCATCATTATGAGTCATATGCGCAGCGAGGATAATTCTGAAATCGAATCTTCGTTGGATGAGCTCGCTATGCAGGGAAAATATGCCTCGGTGCATGCAGCGCATCTCAAAGTAGTATATGGAAAGGGCGCAGAACGGGCCAAAGAAATCCTGAATTATATTAGTAAAATTCGTAATCAGGGTGTTGATATTACTGCTGATATATATCCATATTCGGCTAGTTTTACCGGCATTGGCATTGTATTTCCGGATTGGGCAAAAACGGAGTCGGAATGGCAAAATGCCCTGCAGGAGTGTCCTGAAGTATTGCGCCAATTTTTGGTAGATAAAGTAAAACAGCGTAATGGTCCCGGTGCTATTCTATTCGGATCGGGAGAATTTGCAGGGCTAACGCTTAAAGAAGCGGCAAATCAGGAAAGCAAATCCGCGATTGACTTACTCATGGAGATGGGACCACAATCGGCTTCAGCGGCCCATTTTGTGATGGATCAGGAGCTCCAGGATCAGCTGATGTTAGGTAAAAATGTGATGGTGAGTTCGGATGGGAGTCCGACGATGCGCCACCCCCGAGGTTACGGAAGCTTTGCAAAAATGATTCGGTATTACGTAAACGAAAAGGAGTTGCTTAGTCTTGAGGAAGCCATTTATAAAATGAGCGGTTTGCCTGCCCAAACACTTGGGCTGGAGAATCGCGGATTACTTCAGGAGGGGATGAAAGCTGATTTATTGATATTTAACCCCGAGGAAATTCAGGATCGGGCAACATTTGAACATCCCCACAAGTTAGCTGAAGGATTTGATTGGATTATGGTGAATGGTGCGCTTGTTAGAGAGAAAGGTAGATATAATGAGAAAAGAAAGGGACAGATATTAAAGAAGGCTAGAACAAAATCAGGAAAATAGGTTTGCAAAAACCTGTTGTAACGCTGACCAATCCAGATAGATATAAACCAAAAACGTGATGCCGCTGATCAGGAAAAGGTAAGAGTGATTTATCCAGTTTGTTGCTTCATTTTTATGATATTTTTCAATCAATCCGCTGACGAAAACACCCACTGCCAATCCAAAAATGAAGTAAACCATATCCGAAATGTTAATAAAAGTACTCGTCCGACCATAAGTTTCATGACCGGACGAGTTGGATAATTACGCGGTCTCTAAAAGTTTTTTCAGGGTAATGCCAATTTCAGCAGGACTGTCAACAACCGTAACACCGGCATCGCGCAGCGCCTTTTTCTTGGCATCAGCACCGCCTTCTCCACCAGAAATAATGGCTCCGGCATGACCCATACGTCGGCCCGGAGGTGCTGTGCTTCCTGCAATAAATGCTACAACAGGTTTATCAACGTTTTCTTGGATATAAGCTGCTGCCTCTTCTTCGGCCGTACCGCCGATTTCTCCAATCAGCACAATAGCTTCGGTATCATCATCAGCTTCAAAAAGTTTTACAGCATCGGTGTGCGTAGTTCCTATGACCGGATCGCCTCCAATACCGATAGCGGTACTTTGTCCGAGGTCGGCTTTAGTCAGTTGATCAACAGCTTCATAAGTAAGGGTTCCGGATCGCGAAATAAGTCCCACCTTACCGGGCGTAAAAATATTGCCGGGCATAATCCCGATCTTTGCTTCGCCGGGCGTAATAACGCCGGGGCAGTTGGGCCCGACAAGTGTTGCTCCATGACTATTAACAATCTGCTTGGCAGTAACCATATCCTTAACGGGAATACCTTCCGTAATACAGATAATGGTTTCTATTCCGGCAAAAGCAGCCTCAGAAATCGCATCACCGGCAAAAGCGGGAGGTACGAAGATAACCGATGTGTTGGCATCTTCTTTTTCTACCGCATCGGCCACCGTATTGTAAACAGGTAGCCCGTGGTGCTCTTTTCCGCCTTTT
This sequence comes from Fodinibius sp. GM21, assembly GCF_058386955.1. Taxonomy (NCBI): domain Bacteria; kingdom Pseudomonadati; phylum Balneolota; class Balneolia; order Balneolales; family Balneolaceae; genus Fodinibius; species Fodinibius sp. GM21. The sequence goes on from NZ_JBYEIQ010000004.1 coordinate 579,742, forward strand.
CCGGGGGTGACACCTGCAACTACATTCGTACCGTATTCAATCATTTGCTCGGCATGGAAGCTTCCTTCGCTACCGGTAATTCCTTGTACAACTAATCGTGTGTCGTTACCTACAAGTACGCTCATGAACTTTCCTAAGTTAAGTTAAAATAATTTCCTTAAGTCGGTCGGAATATACCGACAAGATCATGATTTGGCAAAGACAGGATCTGAAAATTTGGGGTATGCAAATGAACGGAGGATTTTATAATAAAAAAGGAGTCCATTCCGATACTGAAGGACTCCTTTAAACATGCTGTTCTAAATTATAAATGAGTTATCTGGCAGCAGGTGGTAAAGAAGATGTTGGTGGTAACATTACAGCATCAATCACATGAATAACTCCATTGGAAGCATATATGTTCGTATCAGTAACGATGGCAAAGCCATTTTCATCATTACCAACTGTTAGATCACTGCCATCCAGCTCGACGTCAATAAATTTTTTGAGTAGCGTATTAATCTGCTCTGACCCGAGAACCGCATTGGCCTGGCGTTTACCCGGCGCTACATGATAGAGTAAGATATCTTTTACAGTTTCTTTACCCAGAGACTGTAATAAATCTTCTGCAGTCTGACCCTGAGAGAGAAGTTTGGCAAATGCAGCATTTGTAGGGGCAAAGACGGTCAATTGGCGTTTTCCATCGAGGGCACCGTCCAGCTCTGCAAAGAGAACAGCTTGTGCCAAGATAGAGAAGTCTCCATTGGCACCGGCAATGTCGAGTATAGTACCATTGGCAGTATTTCCCTGCTTCATGGATATAGATGCTTCGACATTGGCTTGTTCACTTATTTGGTTTTCCTGAGCCAAGTCTGCATCTGTAAGATCATTGCAGCCTGTAACAAACAGTGCAGTTCCTAAAATAATAGTTGATAGTATTCTCAGTAGCATAACAAACCTCTTGTATATTAAGTTATAGTGTTTGATCAGAAACCTGTTTTTTAAAATAAAGTTCCCGATAAGTGCAAAATAATGTTAGGTTTATCGGATTAATTTGTGTTCCTCTTTTCAGGAAATTACATGAAGTTTTCTGAAGCCGATATTCTGTGACTCTTCAAAGACAATTAGAAAATTATCTCCATATTGAGATGAGATTCATCATGAATTCTGTTATTATTTTAGAGCTATGGCTACCATGATTCCAGATGAAAAAAAAGAAGAAGTACGCGGCGCGGCGGATATCGTTGAGGTAGTCGAGGACTATGTAAAATTGAAGCGATCGGGCCGCAGCTGGAAAGGCCTTTGTCCGTTTCATGATGAGAAAACGCCTTCCTTTCACGTAACCCCCGATCTGGGAATTTATAAATGTTTTGGATGTGGGGAATCGGGTGATGTCTTCAATTTTGTAATGGAGATGGAAGGAGTAGGCTTTGTGGAAGCAATGCGTTCACTGGCCGACCGCTATGGCGTTTCGCTGCCCGAAGAAGATGCCGAAGAGTTTGATGAGGAGCATAATCTTCGCGAGGGAATTTACCATGCTCTTAAATACGCGGGGGTGTTCTTTTATCGTCATTTGATGGAAACCAAAGAAGCACAAAAAGCCCGGGATTACTTACAAGAGCGTGGCTACGACCGCAGTATCATCAAAAAATATGGTCTTGGCTATGCTCCATCTGATGGGGAAAAATTGTATAAAACGGCCCTAGACTCCGGACTCAATGAAGAGTATTTGCTTGAAGCGGGTCTGATAAAACCGAGCAATAGGGGCGACGGGTATTATGATGCATTTCGTGGGCGATTAATGTTCCCGATTTTTAATCCCTCCGGGAAAGTTATTGCCTATGCAGGTCGAGTACTCGGGAAAGAGAAAACGGCAAAATATATCAATTCGCCACAGACCAAAGTATACAATAAGAGCAAGGTGCTCTACGGCATCAATTTTGCCAAGAATGATATCCGAAAAACAGACGAAGTTATTCTGGTTGAGGGGTATACGGATGTGATTTCGCTGCAGCAACACGGCATCAATAACGTGGCGGCATCCAGCGGAACCTCGTTGACTCCTGACCAGATGAAGCTGCTGCACCGCTACGGCGATACGATTACGATGATTTATGACTCAGATTCTGCCGGACAGCGGGCTATGAAGCGGGGCATCAATATTGCCTTACGTGAGGGAATGGATGTTAAACTGCTTGAGCTTCCCGAGGGAGAAGATCCTGATTCGTTTGTACGTCAATTTGGGAAAGATTCATTTCTGGAACTAAAGCAAGAGGAGTCGGAAGATTTTCTGAGTTATCAGATCCATAAAGCCAAAGATGAAGGGCGATGGGAGGAGCCGGCCGAAAAGAAAAAGGTGATTTCCGAAATTTTGGAAAGTATTGCACACATGCCCGATCAGGTATCCCGGGAAACGTATGTGCAACATTTGAATAGCAAAGCGAAAATTGGGGATCGTGCTCTTTTTGATGAGCTCGGTAAAATCCGTAAGCAGCTTAAGGATGAACGCAAGAAAGCACGTCAGCGCGAGAAACGAAGAAAAGAACGTGAGGCCCGACGTCAGCAGCAAGGAGAGGGAGATCAGCGGCCGCAGGCTCCGATTCCTCATTCGATGGGATATAATAATCGTGAAGCAGCGTCCCGCTCCCCCAAACAGAACCAGCCGGAACCACCCCAAAAGCGTCCCAACTATGAAAAGGAACTGATTCGACTGATGCTTATGTATGACCGTGATATGATTGACTACATCGGATCACAGTGTAATGAACGGCAGTTTGAGGATAAGCAACTCCGCAATTTTTATACGGATATCATCGATCGTTATAAAGATGAAAAAGAAGTTTCGGTAGAGGCTTATGCCGAACGGGAGCATCCCTATCCCGAGCTAGTGGGAGAAATTGTGCTTGAACAACATTCCGTCAGTGAGCGTCATCACGAGAAAATCGGTGTGCAGTATAAAAAGGATAAAAACCCTTATCGTACGGCCAAAGGTGCACTCAAAGCGCTTAAAATTCATTACCTCGATCGATTGCAAGTTGATTTATACGAGCGTTATAATTCATCCGAAGAAAAGGATGAACGCAAAAAAGTGATGAAAGCGATGAAAGAGGCCGGACGTCAGCGTACGCTGCTGCAGGAGTCACCGATTGATGAACTTTTTCCGGATCCCGATTCTGATGCGGCGAAAAAAGTGTCGGATAAAGTATTTGAGTACAAGATGAAGCACGAACGTGAATCCGATCAATAATGTATAGTAACTCTTAAGCTGACAGCTAACTTTAAGGATATAATTGATGTCCGACTTTACCATTGAATTGAATGTGGCAAAAAAGGCTGCGAAATCAGCAGCCAAAATTATTAGAAAGTTTCAAAAGGGAAGTAACTTTTCGATAGATTTTAAAGGTAAGAATGATCTGGTTACGGAAGCGGATGTAAAGGCAGAACAAGAAATACTTTCTGTGATTGGAAAGGAATTTCCGAACGATCACATTCTTGCTGAAGAGTCATCCGTAGAGCAGGAAATGCCTGAGGGACGAACCTGGTTGATTGATCCCATCGACGGCACAACAAATTTTGCGCATGGCTTTCCGGTTTACTGTGTTTCGATTGGTCTCTGGGAAAATTGCGAACCTAAAATGGGGTTAGTGCTCGAAGTTTCTGGAGGAGAATGTTTTACGGCTATTAAGGATAAGGGGGCGTATTTGAATGGTAATCCTATTTCGGTATCCAAGATCGATAATCCTGCTAATGCGCTTGTCGGTACGGGATTTCCGTATAACGATTTAAGTCTTGTGGACAATTATTTGCAGTTTTTCCGCATGTTGATGACGAATATTCAGGGCGTACGTCGTGCGGGTGCGGCTTCTTATGATTTATGCTGTGTAGCTTCCGGACGTTTTGAAGGATTCTACGAGTATGCCCTTAATCCCTGGGATGTGGGAGCGGCGGCTCTCGTTGTGCAGGAGGCAGGTGGAAGAGTTACCGATTGGTCGGGCGGTGATGATTGGCTTTTTGGTAAACGAATTATAGCCGGAAATCCTGCTGTACATGCATTTCTGTTAGATGAAATTGCAAATTTTTTTGAAGTGGATGAGATAGAAGCGAAACGTAAAAAATGAGAAGAGACTAATTTAATTATCGCTTCTTGTTTTTATCTCATCGGATTTGTTTCAAAAAGGGCATCAAATGAAGACATTGGTACCGGCCCGTTGTGATATTTAAATGGCTCACCATACGTAGTACCGATTAAGTGTCCATAATGTCGGGCACGAGCCTCAATTCCCTCGAAAAACTGTTCGCTGGAGATATACGTCTTAGGTTCATCACCGGGGTCTTGTACATTAAACTGCGATTTAAACGCCAAGATAGCCTCTTTCTTCGTTTCAAAGGTATCCGAGATATCAAAAACGATGTCCGGATCAAAAGGACGATCCTGCATAAAATGTAGCACATGTGAAGGGCGCCACCTCTCTTGCCGGTTATTCTGTTGGTCAAACGTTTCGATCTTTGTTAATCCGCTATAGAAAATGGCATCCAAAGCCAGCTCGGTGCCATTTCCATGATCGGGATGGCGATCCGACGGAGCCCCGACCAGGCACACATGCGGGCGGTACTTTCTAATTTTTTGAATGATTTTTTTCTGATATTCTCGTGTGCTTTTGAGCCTGGTATCAGGCAAGCCTAAATTCTCGCGAACTTCGAGTCCGATAATATCAGAAGCATTTTTGGCTTCCTGTAATCGTTGCTCCGGGGTGCCTCGACTCCCCATTTCGCCCTGGGTAAAGTCAATTACGCCCACTTTGTTGCCTTGGTTGACGAGTGCTGCCAATGTACCACCGCAGCAAAGTTCGGTATCATCGGGGTGAGAAGACAATGCCAAAATATCCAGTTCCATATCATGTAGTTTCTTCAATTTTACCGTATAATATAGCTGAATTTTGAAGGATCGCTAAAAATGAAATTCTTAACTTTACTGTAACGATTCGTATTTTAACTCGTAAAGGAGACGTCATAAAAATTTAAAATTGAAATAGGGCATGTCTAAAATAAGTCGATTTATAAACAGCAGCTGGGAGGGACTTAAAATCTCTTTGAGTGCTTTGGGCATCAATAAAACGCGCTCTTTTCTCACAACGCTTTGCATCATTATTGGTATTGTGATGGTCACGTTGATGAATGCGGTGAGTAATGGCATGGATGCTGAATTTGATAAGAGCATGGCCATGATGGGCCAGAATGTGGTGTATGTCGAAAAACATCCCTGGAATCGGGGGCCCAATTATGAGTGGTGGAAATATCGCAGCCGCAGAGACATTAAATTAGACTATGTGGAAGAAATCCGGGAGTCTAGTCGGCTTGCTTCTGCTGTTTCGGCCTCGGCATCGCGAGGGACCTCTATCAGGTATGATGAGGTGAGTGCTGACGGTGTTTTTATTGCCGGAGTTACAGATGATTATTTTGAAACAGCCGGTTTGGGGATCGAAACAGGGCGTGCTTTTACTCCCGAAGAGATCCAACGGGGAGCTAAAGTGACAATTTTGGGTGCAACACTGGCAGAGAACCTTTTTGATCGGCAAAATCCGTTAAATGAAGAGGTTCGTATCGGTGGTCAGCGATTTCGGGTGATTGGGTTGTTGGAAAAGCAGGGCAAATTTCTGGGGCTAGCTGATATGGATCGGCGCGCTATAACACCGATCAAGGCCTATGGACAGTTATTTAGCTTGCGCAGCAATATTCAGATTGCTGTAAAATTTCCGAATGAAGAGATTCTTGAAGAAGGAGAGTATGAGATTGAGGGCATTATGCGCCGTGTGCGCGGACTTGATGCTACGGAAGAAAATGATTTTGAGCTAAATAAACCACAAGCTTTTGAAGCTCAGCTTTCGTCATTTAAAGCCGGACTGTACATGGTTGGAGGAGGACTTACAGCACTTTCACTAATTATCGGTGGCATTGGGGTCATGAATATCATGTTTGTATCAGTACGTGAGCGCACCAAAGAGATTGGAATTCGAAAAGCCGTAGGAGCCAAAGCCTGGGAAATTTTATACCAGTTTTTAATTGAGGCTGTAATCATGTGTCTTTTAGGTGGATTGATCGGACTTCTGCTCTCCTATCCGCTGAGCATGTTATTAAATCAGATTTTTGTAGCCAGCATTGATATCAGTGTTGTCGCAGCTGCTATTGTGCTCTGTTCAATTGTTGGGCTAACTTTTGGATTTATCCCGGCTTATCGTGCCGCAAAATCAGATCCCATAGAATCATTGAGATACGAATAAGATGAACATCAGAGAAGTATTTAAACAGGCATTTGATTCTCTTTGGGCGAATAAGTTACGGTCCTCGTTAACCTTATTGGCTCTTATTGTAGGGGTATTTTCGGTGATTGTTTCTACAACAGCGGTGGCGGTGTTGGACAATTTTTTCCAGAATACCATGAGCATCATGGGAGGCGATGTAATCAACGTTTCGAAGACGCCGTCTGTTCGGATGGGCGGGACTGCAGATAATGTGCGAAATCGGCAGGATATTACTTTTGAAACGGCTGAACGACTTCAGGAAATGCTGCGACTGGCCGAGAATGTAAGTCCGGACGAAACATTTGATTACACCAAAGTAATGTACGGGAATGAGGAAACCGATCCTACCGTACGAGTGATCGGGAGTAATCAATACTATCTTAGTAACAATGCCTATGAACTTAGTGAGGGTCGTAATTTTAGTTCTGAGGATATACAGTACGGACGATTATTAGCTATTATCGGTCATGACATTCAGCAGGAGTTATTTCAAAATGTTAATCCCATTGGTAAAAGTATTCGCGTGGCCGGACAGCAATACCGGATTATTGGGACCTTAGATGAAAAGGGGAGTGTTTTTGGGCAATCTCAGGATGAGTTCGTGCTGATTCCATATACCGCCGGACTTATGATTTATGGGGGGGATCGCAACATCGATATACAGGTAAAGGCGCCGGCTATGGATTTTATAGAAGCTGCGATGGATGAAATTACCGGGATCATGCGAGTTATTAGAAAAGTGGCTCCCGGTGCTGAAAATGATTTTGAAATAGAAACGAATGATTCGCTTGCGGGCACCTTCGATCAGTTCACTTTTATTTTGTATGCCGTCGGCTTTGTGATTGGAGGCATTACGCTGTTTGGAGCCGGTATCGGAGTCATGAATATCATGCTTGTATCAGTAACTGAACGTACCCGTGAAATCGGACTTCGTAAAGCAGTTGGAGCAACCAAAAAGGCAATTGTATCCCAGTTTCTTACAGAGACAATTTTTATTTGTCAGTTGGGCGGATTAATAGGAATTGTACTTGGGATACTTGCCGGTAATGGGATGGCAATTTGGATTGAAACCGAACCGGTTATTCCTATATGGGCAGTGCTGACCGGCTTTTTTGGAATGTTCGTGATTGCCTTATTATTTGGAGTATATCCCGCTTATAAAGCTGCCCGCCTGGATCCTATCGAAAGTCTTCGCTACGAATAATTTTCATCACAGTATAATGGAAGATGATCAACAGCATGTTCTGATAATTGGTTTTGTATGGCCCGAGCCCAATTCGTCGGCTGCCGGCAAACGCATGCTTGAATTGATCCATCTATTTAAAGATCAAGGATGGGAAGTAACGTTTGCCAGCTCTGCTGCTAAAACTGATCACATGGCCAACTTGCAGGATATGGACGTTGATCAGGTTTCTGTGAAAATGAATAGCTCAACATTTGACGAATTTGTCGAAGAACTTAATCCATCTATTGTTCTTTTTGATCGATTCGTGGTGGAGGAGCAGTTTGGATGGCGTGTGGCAGAGCAATGCCCTGATGCACTTAGGATATTGGATACCGAAGATTTGCATTTTCTGCGAAGAGCACGAAAAAAGGCACGTGATGATAGTCGAGTGTGTACAGAGGAAGATTTATTATCTTCAAAAAGTGCCAAGCGAGAACTTGCCAGCATCTATCGATCAGATTTATCCCTGATCATTTCTGAGGATGAAATGGATCTGCTCCAAGAGGTATTTGAGGTCGACTCCCGTTTACTGCAGTATCTGCCCTTTTTACTTGATCCTCTGACTGAGGAAGAAAAGAATGTGTTGCCGGATTTTAATGAGCGAAGTGACTTTATAACTATTGGTAACTTCAGGCATGCCCCGAATATGGACGCAGTGAAATATCTCAAAAAGAAGATTTGGCCGATGATCAGGAGGGAATTGCCTGATGCCCGGCTGCATGTATACGGAGCCTATGTTACCCAGGAAGCAGAGCAGATGCACAATCCCGAAGAGGGATTTTTAGTGCAAGGCAGGGCAGAGGATGCAAAAAAAGTGGTGCAAAATTCTAAGGTGCTGTTGGCTCCGCTCCAGTTTGGTGCGGGTCTTAAAGGCAAATTGATAGAAGCTATGCAGTGTGGGACGCCAAGCATTACAACAAGAATGGGGGCAGAAGGTATGGTAAGTGATACTAAAGTGTGGGGAGGAAAGATTGCTGAAAATCCTAAAGCGTTTGCCGCTGCAGCACGAAGTCTTTATTCTGATGAAAAAGCGTGGCATGATGCGCAGGAAATAGGTTTTTCAATGCTTGCGAAAAAGTTTACAGAACCGGATTTCGATAATCTGCTGATAGAGAATATCTGCAGACTTCAGAAAAATCTTCAAGAGCATCGCGCACAAAACTTTATCGGTCAAATGTTAATGCACCATACTACTGAAAGTACAAAGTACATGGGACGCTGGATTGAGGCTAAAAATCAAAATATGTAATATTTAATGTCTACATATTTCCTTATAATTAAGCCGATATAGCTTATTACTTTAACAAGATTACGATAGTCATGGATGAAGAAATTTTAGAAAATTTAAATGAAGAGCTCGATAACGCACTCGATCGAGGTCGCCAAATGGTAGATGACGAAGAACTGGCGGAACGGCTTGAGGAGTTAAAACAACGAGCCGAGAATATAGTTCGAAAGCACCCAGTTAAAAGTGTTGCGGGCGGATTACTGATTGGTTATATCGTTGGCAAATTATTGAGCTCAGAAGATTAAAAAAATGAAGACTGACAAACATAAAGATCAGTTAGGTAAGCGCTTACGATCTATTATCTCTGATTTGAAACTATATCTCGAAAAACGCATTGAGCTTACCATGCTCAATGTTGGAGAAGCTATATCGGGATTAATGGCTGCTTCGGTGCAGCGTGGTATTGGAGTTTTCCTGCTTTTGGGAGGTCTTTGTTTTTTGCTATTTGCCTTGGCTATTTATCTTGGAGATTTATTGGAAAGTCGAAGCTTGGGATACGTCATCGTCTCGTTACCGTTGTTATTTGTCGGAGGACTTTTTATGTATTTGAAGCCTAAAAGTGTTTTTAAACAGCTTCAACATCGGTTTGAAATTGAAGTAATAAAGTCAATCGAACAGAATGGAAAAGCTATTGAAGAACCTTTGAAAATTGAAAAAGAAGCGCAGTCGAAATCCAAAGAAGCATAGGGTATTATTATGGCACATAAAAAAGTTGATGAACTGGAGAAAAAGAAGCAGGAGCTGGAAGAGGAGTTAAATAAAATTCAAGGAGAGCTCGATAACTCAATTGATCAGGTTCGCGAAGATGTAAGCAGTAGTTTATCTCCTCAAAATATCATTCGAAAACATCCTTTGCCGATTGTGGGGGCCTCGGCATTGATAGGATTTTTATTAGGCCATAAGAGAAGATCATCTGCAGCCTCTTCTGATAAAAGCGGAGATTTTAGTGGAGCGCTGTTATCGGAGTTAAAGAGACTTGCTACACGTAAGGCTATAAATTTTGCTACTGATTATGTCGAAAATATTCTCGAAGAAAAGGCCGAAGAGCACTTATCGTCTAATAACGGCACACAGGATGATTAAATCCCTTTTCATAATTTAACGTAAAATAACCTTTCCTCTCTGTAACAATTCGTATCATTCATCGTGTAACCTCCCGAGTTGTAAACCAAAAAAATAAATTATCGACATGCGCAAAGGTATCTGTTTATTATTCAGTGTATTAATTTTGAGTATTACTGTACAGGCTCAGGATTCCCAGACCCAGAAAATTTCGCTGCAAGAGGCCATTGATATAGCTCTTGAAAATAATTATCAGCTTAAGCAGGCCTCCAACAATTTAGAGCTTGCCGAAAAAGGAATCTTCAGTGAATATGCTGATTTTGCTCCTTCAATTTCAGGGAATCTCAGTGGGTCAAGTAGAAAAGGGCAGCAGCCTGTTAGACAGGGTAACTCGGATGTTTATGTAAATAATGTTACCAATGGATTAAACGGGAGTTTAAGTGCCGACGTAACCCTATTTAATGGCTTTGAAAATATTTTAAGTTTGAGGAGAAGCAAAGCTGATAAGCTTTCTTCTGAGGAGAGCCTACAAAGAGCCAAAGAAAATGTAATCTTCAATGCGGCATCAAATTTTTTACAGGTACTTTTGGACAAACAACTGGTGGAAATTGCCAAAGAAAATCTTGAAGCCTCTCAAAAACAGCTGGAGCAGGTAAAAGCACAAGTTGAAGTCGGTTCCCGACCAACGGTGGATTTGTATAATCAAGAGTCAACAGTAGCCAGTAATGAGCTTACCCTGACACAGCGTGAGAATAACTTAAAGATGAGCAGGCTTGCACTGGTTCGACAATTGCAGATTGATCCCAGGGGGAATTATGAATTTGTAAATCCCGAATTGGAAACTGATAGTAACATTCAGATTGGAGGACAAGAATTTAATATAGACCTATTAATATCCAATGCCCTGGATAATCGCTCTGACCTTAAAAGTGAAATGGCAGACCTAACAGCTCTTGAACTTCAGTTAAAACAGGCAAAGTTTAATCTACTCCCTACGTTAAGTGCAAGTGCGAGATTATCGTCCTCATACAACGATCAATATCTGGGTGGAGGAATTCCTTTCAGTGATCAGTTTTATGATCAAAATTATACCACCTCGATAGGGTTTTCGCTAAATATTCCAATCTTCAATAATTGGAATCGTATGAACCAGATTCAGACGGCTAAAATAAATTTAAAAAATGCTAAGCTGGGATTAGAAAACACTAGATTGCAAATAATTCAGGAAGTAACGCAGGCTTATAATGATTATTTGTCATATCAAAAAGAGTTGGAGTCAACAAGAAAAGCATTACGAGCTGCTGAAAGAACATATGAAACACAGCAAGAGCGTTATAATGTTGGTGCGAGCACGTTAATAGAACTCAGTGATGCCAATGCAAATTATGTTCAGGCACAGTCAGATAATGCACGAGCGTTATATAATCTGATTTTCCAAGAAAAGCTTCTGGATTATTATATTGGTAAATTAGATAAAGAAATGTCATTAAATTAAGAGAATAGAATCTAAAAATGTCAAAAAAGAAAAAGACAGCTACGCAAAAGTTATTATATATAGGTATTGGTCTTGTCGTTTTACTGGGAGCAAGCGCAATATTAGGTAAATCGATGGGGTGGATAGGAGGTGAACAGGCAGCTAAGGAGGTAGAGGTAACCGAAGCCAAGCTTAAAACGATTACACAGATTGTTTCAGCTTCAGGCAAAATGCAGCCGGAGGTGGAGGTTATTTTACGTCCTGAAGTGTCCGGAGAGATCATAGAACTACCGATTAAAGAAGGTGACTATGTTAAACAGGGAGAACTTTTAGTGCGTATAAAACCTGATATTTATCAGGCTCGAATTGATGAAACGAATGCGATGTTGCTTACCCAAAAAGCACGCATGGAGCAAGCCCGTGCATCGCTGTTGGAGGCTGAATCAGTTTTTGAGCAGAATAAAAAGCTTTATGAAACAGGAGCTATTTCCAAAACGGAATATGTGCAGTCGAAGACAAATTACGAAGCTCAAAAAGCGAACTTTAATGCTGCTAAGTACCAGGTGCAAAGCAGTGAAGCCCAGCTCGAACAGGCTAAGGAAGAGTTGCAAAAAACCATTATTCGATCCCCACGGAATGGGACCATAAGTAAATTGGCCGTTGAAGTTGGCGAACGTGTATTGGGCAATACTCAGTCCATCGGAACCGAACTTCTTCGGATTGCTAATATGGATCAGATGGAAGTACAGGTGCAGGTTAATGAAAATGACATTGTAAATGTTTCGACCGGTGATACCGCAAATATTGACGTTGATGCCTATCCCGAACGCTCATTTGATGGTGTGGTGACAGAAATTGCCAATTCTGCTGAAATTTCCGGAGAGGGAACGAATGAGCAGGTTACCAATTACGAAGTAAAAATCAGGGTAGCTACGCCCCACAATCTTGATATGGTGGGAGATACTCAACTGGTGCAACAGGCTTCCGAGGAGATGCCGGAGGATCATTTTGTTCCATCCTTTAAACCGGGAATGTCTGCCACGGTAGATGTGCAAACACAGACCGTGCGCAATGTTGTTTCGGTACCAATACAAGCTGTGACCGTGCGTGATTTTGCGGATGAAAGTGCATCTGCACAGAATGATACTACGGACAGCGATACCACGACTGTGGATGAAGATCTAATCATACCTGAAGAGGATATGCGGAAAGTGGTTTTTGTGGTAGAGGAAGGCAAAGCGAAGCGTAAAGAAGTAAAAACGGGCATTAGTGATAATACCCATATTCAGGTTTTATCCGGACTTGAAGCTGGTGAAGAAGTGGTCACAGGTAGTTACCGCATGTTATCACGTGAGCTTTCGGATGGCGATAAGGTGAATGTAAACAATAATAAGTTTAGCCGAATGGCTTCAAATTAAGATTGGAATGGCAAAACCGATTATTCAGGTAGAGGACTTAACCAAAATTTATCAGATGGGAACACAGGAGGTCCGTGCTCTCGATGGTGTCACCTTTGATTTATTGGAAAATGAATACATCGCTATTATGGGGCCATCCGGATCCGGGAAGTCTACGTTGATGAATCTTATCGGTTGCCTGGATACCCCAACTTCGGGCAGTTATATCTTAAATGGAGAGGATGTCAGCCAGTTTGATGACGCTGATCTTGCGGAGGTTCGCAATCGGGAAATCGGCTTCGTATTTCAAACCTTTAATTTGCTCCCACGGACGGATTGCCTTTCAAATGTGGAGTTGCCTCTAATTTATTCAGGTGTTAAAACTGCTGAACGTCATGAGCGATCAGCGAAAACCTTAGAGCGGGTTGGGCTGGGAGATCGTATCGATCACAAACCTAATGAACTTTCCGGCGGGCAACGTCAGCGGGTAGCCATTGCTCGTGCACTGGTCAATAATCCCTCTATTTTATTGGCTGATGAGCCTACGGGTAACCTTGATACCCAGACGGGAGAAGAGATTATGATGCTCTTTGAGGAGCTGTATCGGTCGGGCAATACGATTATTGTTGTTACACACGAACCTGAAATTGCCGAGCATGCCCGTCGAATTATTCGTCTTCGTGATGGAAAGATTGAAAGCGATGAGAAAGTTGATGATCCTGCATTGAAAAATGAGCAGATCCAGATTGAAGCAGCCGCAACATAGTATTTAGAGTCTGTTTTTGGCGCAATTAATTTTGTAGCACATTTGGGTTTTGTGGTAGTAAAATTATGATTAACATCATGCAAATGATTTAATCAAAACATCTTGCCATGAAAATTCTTTACATTTTCCCCCATCCCGATGACGAGTCATTTGGTCCGGCCCCGGTCATTGCTGCTCAGCGTAGAAACGGTCATGAAGTATATCTGTTTACCCTGACGAAAGGAGAGGCTACCAAACAGCGATTTCGTCTGGGAGTAAATAAAAAAGAGATGGGAAAAATACGGTACAAAGAGATGCAATGTGTAGAAAAAGTACTTGATTTAAATGGGATGACAGTATTCGATCTGCCCGATAGCGGATTGAAAGAGATGGATCCTGCTGATATTGAGGAAGTGATATGCAAACAGGTTCAGAAAATTGAACCCGATGTACTGGTAACCTATGCGGTGCATGGCATCAGTGGATTCGAAGATCATCTGGTAAGTCACGCGGCAGTAAAGAGTGTGTATTGTGATTTAAAACGAGAGGGCTTTGACTATCCAAAAAGACTGGCCTTTTTCACCCATTACAGTGAAGATGAGGGGGAGGGGAAGTTTAATCTGACCTCATCAAAACAGGGCGATATTGACTGTTGGGTTCAAGCCAATGAAGAGGATTATCAAAAATTTTTAACGGCACTCGATTGTTATGAAACGTATCAGGAGGTAATTGAGGATAGCAATGTTAAAGAAGAAGTAGGATATAGGATTCCATTCGAAATTTTCCAGGAAGACTATGACCCGCCGTTGACTGATTTAGGGGATCAACTAGATGTATAATATCAATTGCCAATATTAAATATCTGATGAAAAAAGATTTTCCAACTTGGTTGAAAGGAACAACAATATTGTTTGGGATTATCTTGTTGTTCATCGTTTTATCATACGGAAAATTTATTTTAATGCCTCTCGCATTTGCGGCTCTTATTGCCATGTTATTGGATCCGATCAGCTCATGGTTACAGCGGCATAAATTTAATAGAATTCTGGCTATTGTAACCAGTATTATATTAATCGCTGTAATTTTGGGAGGTATTATGTCATTGCTTTCCTTCCAGTTTATTCAGTTTGCCGATCGTTTGCCCGAAGCCAATGCCAAATTACAGACTTTGAGCACCGATCTGATACAGTTTTTTGAGTCAACATTTAATCTCTCTCCCGACCGGCAAATACAGTTTTTAGAACGGGGGCTTGAAACGGCTATTAATAAAAGTGGTGAATATGTCAGTACGGTGCTGGGAGCCACAACTAGCGTTTTTACGACTTTAGGACTGCTACCATTTTTTGTGTTTTTTATGATGTATTACAAAAAAATGTACCGCACTTTTTTGCATACTGCCGTGGATGGGAAAAACGATGCTATTGATTCCGTTATCGACAGTGTCCAGACGGTGACACAGAATTATATTGTGGGGATGATGACGGTCATTACAATTCTGGGAGTACTAAATGCAATAGGATTATGGATTGTCGGTATTGATCATGTATTATTTTTTGCAGCATTTGCGGCTATTCTCGCCATCATCCCTTACATAGGAATCATACTGGGAAGTCTGCCCGCTATCATTTTTGCACTTTTATTTACTGATTCTCTATTGAATCCGATTGGAGTGGTGGTCGTATTTGCGGTGGTTCAGTTCCTTGAAGGTAATTTTATTACTCCGAATGTAATTGGTTCGCAGGTAAGTATTAATCCTTTTATGGCATTAATAGCTCTCGTTATTGGTGGTCAGCTGTGGGGTATTTCCGGGATGATATTGTTCGTACCCCTGTTGGGAATCTTAAAATGTATTTTTGATCAGGTTGAAGCGTTAAAGCCATACGGTTACTTGTTGGGAAATCGCGGGGAATATAAACCTGCTGAATCAGTAGCAGAAAGTAGCAAGGATTAGATTTCTCGCAGACGGTTCCGTGTTTTCCATATAGCTCTCAGGAAAGGAAGATAGGGTACGCTGCTCATAATACTCAGATCATCCCGAATAGACGATTCCTCAGCAAGGAATCGAAAGACATCATCCAGTGTATTATTTTTTAAAAGGTGATTAAAAACCTTAAATGCGTCATTGGGATGCTGATCAATAATTTGTAGCAGCCAGAGGTCATATGCTTTATACCGTTTTTTAGAAGGAGGTTGTGGTAGTAATTTATTCTCCGATATTAAATCTCTGATAATTGCATCAGTTTGTTTTTGGATGCGTTTGAAGGTATAGCCGGTAGAAGGTTTGGTAACTCCTCCAAATGTACCAAGATTAAGTATCCCGGGTTTATACCACGGTTTGTGGGGGCGATCTTCCATCGGGATCTTCCCATACTCTTTCCGGTCAATGCTATAATTTATTGGCTTAAGATCAAATCGGTTGCTTAAATATAGGGAAAGCTTTTCCGCGTACTGCTTTTTATCAAGCAGAGTGTCCGAAAAAATCGTGTACTCAACAAGAGCAGAAGTTTTTGACCAGGGCAACAGATAAATAAAAGCAATTCCCTCTCCAAAAGTTTGATCAAAATCCATTAAAGTAAATGCATTATCATCAAATACCGGGTTTGATGTGGTAATTTCCCATCCCAGAAAGTGCTGCAATAACGGATGGCGGGGATGATCTTCGGCCTCATCCCAAGGGGTGAAGCAACTTTGGAAAATATAGTCTGCCTCAAAAGAATTATTTTCAGTGCCCAAGGTGGGATTATGGCCGTTGTACGATAGCTCCGTAATTGGAGTTTCAAGTAGCTCAAAGTTGGGATGGCTTTTGAGACTCTTTAAAATATGCTGGCGAAAATCGCCGCTTCGCAGGCAATAGTACGTGTAATCATTTAAGTGTTCAATGGATCGATTCCCAAATATACTGATTTCTGCTTCAGTCCATTTCCGATAAACCAAGTCGGCAAAGGGAGGATCGGAAGCATCCCAAAAACACCAGGTTTTATCATTTCTGGGGCCAAGGGACTGGTCGAGGATGAGGATCTTTTTTTCGGACAATGGCGAATGCAGCATTTTCCAAGCGAGAGAAAGTCCCGATGCACCTGCACCCGCTATTATGTAGTCAAAATGCTGCATAAATTATATAGACTAATTAAGTTGCCAGATCGCAAAGTTCAGGGCCGAAGCATAGCTTATCCAAAGTAGGTAGGGGAGGAGTAGCAGTCCTGCAAGACGATTCTTTTTCCAGAAAAGAAGTAGAGTAAAGGTAATGGCAATCCAAAGCAGTAATATTTCAGCCAAGCCGGTTGAAATGTAGTGCTTTTCAAAAAAAAGCCACGACCACAGTGCATTGAGTATGAGCTGTACAAAAAACCATTTAAATTCGTAATCTGATAAAGAAACGGTTTCCATCCGCCAGACAAGCCAGGCCGAAGTCCCCATCATTACATACAGAATGGGCCAAACTACGGGAAAGACCCAGTTCGGTGGGGTCCAGATTGGTTTTTGCAAGAGTTCGTACCACGGGCCGGGCTCAAACTGAGCTCCAAAAACACCGGCCAAACTGCAAACGATAATCCAAACCGGTAAACCTGCTAATTTTTTCATACTCGATCATGTATTTGATTTTGAAACGCGAATAACTTTCAAAGTTATTATAAGTTATTATAAACAAAAATCGTTTGCTCTCTCTATGTACTCGATAAAATATTTGTTCTTAGCTTAGAATTATTTTCAGTAGTTAAATAAGGATTTAGAAAGAAAGGTAGAGCTTACAAAAAAATCGGTTTATAGCGAAGTATATAACTAAGTCTAATATCACGTATAGTATTTTTCTATCAGAAAATAATTTATATGAATAAAGGATTTGGTTAGATTAAGTGGACAAATAAAAAATTGAATAACCAAGCGTTCTATGGATAAAGACAAATCTCATAATACATCAAGTAGCAACGAAAGCAAGTGCCCGTTTCATAATGGGGATTCAAATGAAACCGCTACCGGCGGTACAAAACTCGAAAAATGGTGGCCCGAACGACTAAATGTGGAGATGCTTCGTCAGCATTCGTCCAAGAGTACCCCAATGGATGAGGATTTTGATTATGCGGAAGAATTTGAAAAGCTCGATTTTAAGGCTGTTAAGCAAGATCTTCATGACCTCATGACTGATTCGAAAGACTGGTGGCCTGCGGATTGGGGGCACTACGGCGGACTCTTTATCAGAATGTCGTGGCATGCTGCCGGAACGTACCGTGTTGCTGACGGTCGCGGTGGAGCTGCCGGTGGTCAGCAACGCTTTGCTCCTCTGAACAGCTGGCCTGATAATGCCAACTTAGATAAAGCTCGTCGCTTGCTTTGGCCTATCAAGAAAAAGTATGGTCGTAAATTGTCTTGGGCCGACTTGTTAGTGCTGGCCGGTAATGTTGCAATGGAATCAATGGGCTTTGAAACCTTTGGTTTTGCCGGTGGACGTGAAGACGACTGGGAACCCGACACTTCTGTAAACTGGGGTTCTGAAGAAGAATGGTTGGGCGATGAGCGTCACGATGAAGAAGGTAACCTAAAAGGACCACTTGCCGCTGATCATATGGGATTGATTTATGTAAATCCCGAAGGTCCTAATGGAGAACCGGATCCGGAAAAATCTGCCCACTTTATTCGACAATCGTTTTCTCGCATGGCGATGAATGATGAAGAAACGGTTGCTCTTATCGCCGGTGGACACACTTTTGGTAAGACCCACGGGGCCGGACCATTAGAACATAAAGGTCCGGAACCTGAAGCGGCTGATATTGAAAAACAAGGCTTCGGCTGGATCAGTGATTATGGGTCAGGAAAAGCCGGTGATACGATCACCGATGGTGAAGAAGGTGCTTGGACCAACGATCCTACCC
Organism: Fodinibius sp. GM21; assembly: GCF_058386955.1. Taxonomy (NCBI): domain Bacteria; kingdom Pseudomonadati; phylum Balneolota; class Balneolia; order Balneolales; family Balneolaceae; genus Fodinibius; species Fodinibius sp. GM21. Next base: position 598,079 of record NZ_JBYEIQ010000004.1, read on the forward strand.
AATGGGATATGGGCTTTTTTGAGAATCTCTTTGAATATGAATGGGAGTTAACAAAAAGTCCTGCCGGATCTTATCAATGGCAGCCAAAAGACGGAGCCGGGGACGGTACGGTGCCCGATGCTCACGATCCTGATAAGAAGAACGCGCCTATGATGTTGACTACGGATCTTGCTCTGAAAGTAGATCCGGAGTACCGAAAGATTTCCAAACGATTCTATGAGAATCCCGATGAATTTGCGGATGCCTATGCACGTGCCTGGTTCAAGCTTATTCATCGTGATATGGGTCCCAAATCTCGATATCTCGGACCTGAGGTTCCCGAGGAAGATTTGATTTGGCAAGATCCAATTCCAGAAGTTGATTATGAACTAATCGACGACAAGGATATCGAAGAGCTTAAAGCGAAGATCCTTGATACTGATCTCTCCGTATCCGAGCTTGTTAAAACAGCTTGGGCTTCGGCTTCCACCTATCGTGATTCCGACAAGCGGGGCGGTGCCAACGGTGCTCGCATTCGACTCGCTCCACAAAATGATTGGGAGGTAAATAATCCCGAACAATTAGCCAAGGCGCTTGAAGTGCTCGAAGGTGTTCAGAAAGAATTCAATAATGCCCAATCGGGTGACAAGCGTGTTTCACTTGCTGATATAATTGTTCTCGGTGGTTCCGCAGCTGTTGAAAAAGCGGCCAAAGATGCGGGTCATGAAATAGACGTACCCTTTACGCCGGGACGTAACGATGCTACGGCAGAGCAAACCGATGAGGAATCCTTTGAGTGGCTTAAACCTGCTGCTGATGGATTCCGTAATTATTACAACCCTGAACGCGGTGCCAAGCCTGAAGAACTGTTAGTTGATAAGGCGCAATTGCTATCGCTTACACCACCTGAAATGACAGTACTGGTAGGCGGTATGCGTGCATTGAACGCGAATTACGATGATTCTGATTACGGTGTTTTAACCGATCAGCCGGGAACGTTGACCAACGATTTCTTCGTGAATCTTCTTGATATGGATTACGAATGGGAAGCGACCTCGGATGATAAGCTTTTCTTTGAAGCCCGAGACCGTGATACCGGTGACGTGAAGTGGAAAGCCACCCGCGTTGATTTGATCTTTGGTTCACATTCTGAGTTGCGTGCGCTCTCTGAGGCTTACGCAGCGAATGATGCAGAAGAGAAGTTTGTGAAAGACTTCGTTGATGCATGGACAAAGGTAATGCAATTGGATCGCTTCGATCTGGACTAAATTCAGCCACGATGCAATAGTTCTTATATAAAATTTTGCATTGCAAATATGGTTGACATTTTCCGAATCTAAGAAAGGGAGCCTTTTTAGGCTCCCTTTTTTTATATATGATGGTATTTTGCTATTTGATAATCAATAAGCTTGTCGCTGTAAGGTACTACTTTTCAAGAGTAGCAAAATTTCTGTGAGCAGTATATCGAAATAATAAGGCCGATACCACAAATAGCGTGATGAAAAACCCATTTATGCTTATGATATGGAATACCGTGCTGGGTGGGGACTGGTAAAAACCACCGATAAGAGCAATTGCAGCTACTAATGCTTGAGCTATTGCCATTGCGTACATTGTTAAAGCCAGTCCCTTTGATTCAAAACGGGCTATGAACGCACCGATAATTCCAACAAAAATTACCCCAAAATACAACAGATTGATGGGATTGTCCTCCGATCCGATAATGCCTACAGCACCATTCACCCAGACGAGGAATAATCCAGTAAAGAGTGCAAATCCGATTGCGATACTGTAGGCTGTTTTATTCGATTTTCTGGTTATCAGTTTATATGTAAGTCCGGTACCAAATAGGAGAGTGCCGGCAATGACAAAATCTGACAGTGTCCATACTACATCATCAGTAAATTGCATGGCAATTAGTGGGATCATTAATAAAAGCCCTGTTGTAAGTGCTAACCAGGCAATAGATTGATAAAATTTGCGATTTGTGTTCATGGTGAGTTATTTGGTTATTATTGGAAAGTACTTTTAGATACAAAGTTAAAAGGCAAAAAAATACGCTCTGTTTTATAAATTATGTGTGCTTTGATCCATGTCTGTATCGGATAATAAAATACCATCCGGCACCGGTTATAATTAACAATAATGGAATTGCACCCGGCTCACTTTCAACAATTATCATGAATACCAAAAGTCCAATCCCTAATACAATGGTAATTAACGATAACAGGGAGTGTATATTTAGTTTTTTAGTGCTGTCTTTTTTCATACTTACTTTGATGTATTATCATGTAATTTGATAATCTTTTCCAACACATCAAGATGTTTCTCAAATGCCTTTTGCCCTTTTGGGTTATGTAGTATGTGGTGTTGGGTTTATTATCGACAAAAGTTTTTTCCACTTCGACGAAACCTTCTTGTTCTAACTTTTTTATGGGTGTTGCCAGGTTGCCATCGGTTACATCCAGAACTCCCTTGATCATTCGTGATATTGAATACTGATTGTCAAAGATTAAAAACGAAATGAAAAGCATATTTACTATGACAAATAGAGTAGCAGCAAAGCTAAAATTGCGGGAAGGGATTGAATATAGAAAATGATCCTGTTAGCCGTCGCAGCGCCAAACAGTCCCGCAATAATTATGCAACACAGAAAGAATGCAGTGATAGCAAAACCTTCTGAACCGAGGCTAAGTCCCCACAATAATCCCGCGGCAAGAAAACCATTGTATAGGCCTTGATTGGCAGCTAAAGTTTTTGTTGTAGCTGCTTTTTCTCTGGAATGGCCCAAAATGCGTAATCCAATTTTGGTATCCCATAAAAACATTTCGAGTACTAAAAAAGCGATATGCAGTAAGGCTACAATCAGGATCACAATATTAGTTGTCATAGACATGCGGTTCACTAATTTCTTAAGATTATGATAATTCTTTAATCAGCCCGGATCGATAAGCTTCCAGCAGTTTTTGGAGATCCTTGATTTTTCGCACTATTTCCTTGCCGTTATCGGTATCGCAAACGCGGATACGCTGATTATTGCGTTCCAGGATTCGGGTTTCGGAGTGAATATCAATTTCTTCCTCAATCGCTTTTTGTGTGGACTCAAAAGGCTGGTGCGCAGCGAGGATGAGTCCATATGAATTGTAAATGAGAGTATATCCCGCAATACCGGTTTTTTCCTGGTAGGCCTTGGCAAACCCGCCATCTATGACTAATAACTTACCTCCGGCTTTTTCGGGACTTTCGCCCTTGGTCACCTTCACCGGAACGTGACCGTTGATGACATGCCCTTCATCAGGATTGATACCAAACTCTTCCAGAATGTTATCAATAACTTTTTCCTTGGTTCGGTGATCGTAGTAGGGATTCATTTCTTCTTGGTGGGTCTCAGGGTCTTCGATGAAATAGCGCTCAAAAGTTGCCATTTTGTCTTTGCCAAAAAGCGGAGACTGGGAGCCGCTCCATAAGTACCACATGGTATCAAGGCCGTACTGTTTTTTTGCCGGTTCATCATTTACAAAATAGCCTTGCCGGGCAAGCTGCTCCAGGCGATCCATAAATTCGCGGGGACTGTGTTTGTTGCCATCAAGAGTGAAGTGCCGCAAACGGCCGCTTTTCGTCATGGGAATACAGCCGTGATAGAGCAGGTTATTGTTATAGGTCAGGTACATACTACCCTTGGAAAAAAGGAATCGCACATGGGATTGAAGACGTTCGCTGTTTTTAAATGACAAGGAAAGCTTTTCCATAACCACCTGTTCCTTCTCTGAAAGTTCATAGGGATTGTCGGGATCAATGGTTGGTAGATAAGTATCCAACAGGGAATAGGTGTTACCTCCAAGGTGAATAGTGCCCTGTTCATAATCAATCTTATCGAGCAAGAGCCGATCCTCCATCTGGAACTGTGGCTGTCGCTGAATAACTTGCCCCTCCAGCTTTAGCTGAATTATGGTGATGGCTTTTTGCATGCGGGCCATCAGCAGTTGTTCATTTTCGGTAAATTCATCGTCAGCTTCTTTGGGACGAAAAAGCTCACAGGGATCATCCCCATAAACTTCTACAGCAAGTGAAACCAGGGGTAGCATGCTAATGGCATAGCCATTCTCAATGGTTTCCATATTGGCATAGCGCAGGGAAACGCGTATAACGTTGGCAATACAGGCTTGGCTGCCGGCCGCTGCTCCCATCCAAACAATATCGTGATTGCCCCACTGGAAATCTACGGCATGATGCTCCATGAGTTTATCCATAATAATATGTGCTCCCGGTCCGCGGTCGTATACATCGCCGATGACATGTAAGCGCGCGATGGTAAGTCGCTGAATAAGTCGGGCCAATGCGGTGATAAAAGCGCCCGAACGGTCTGTGTCAATAATAGAATCAATAATGCTGCTGTAGTACTCCTGGCGATTTCGGGTACTTTCTTGCTCGTGAAGCAGTTCCTCAATAATATAGCTGAAGTCTTTTGGCAGTGCTTTGCGTACCTTGTTTCGGGTGTATTTTGAGGAATAGACGCGGCAAAGTTTAATAAGCTGAAAAAGAGTTTTTCGGTACCACTGATCGGGATTATCAAGCTCTTTGACAATAGCCGGCATTTTCTGTTCCGGGTAATAAATAAGGGTAGCCAGGTTTCGTTTTTCCCGGTCGTCAAGAGTATATTCAAATATTTCTTCAATGCGTCGTTTTATCGACCCGGAGCCGTTACGCAGCACATGCAAAAAGGATTCGTACTCCCCGTGGATATCGGAAATAAAATGTTCGGTCCCTTTGGGAAGCTCAAGGATGGCGCTGAGATTGATGATCTCTGTTGATGCTGCCCGAATGGAGGGATATTGTTGAGCCAGTAATTTCAGATAACGTAGTTCATTATCAGTCATAAGTAAAGTATTTAGCAGTACATATGCGGATTAGTGAAATGCAAAATATTGTGTCAGTTTAAGGCGTACGAATGAATGTTTATTTGTTAAATACTGAACGAAAAGCTAAAAAGCCAGTTGTAGTAGTAGAATGGGATTGAGATATGTTTAGTCAAAATTCTTTCTATCCCAACATTGATTCGGTGTGAATGTTTCCCTGAAAATGATTTTTAAAGAATCTATGCTTCTTTGCAAGCATTCAGCCCGGAACTTATCAGGCATCTATCTTCAAATTGAAGTTCGATCGTGTCCCAGGGTGGCCCTTGCCGTATCCCTTTGTATTGATTATCAGCAGTTGGAACCAAAATGAATGTCGGCCATGGTCCGCTATATTCACCTTCGAAAGTACTGTCGCTATTCCAGATGATGTTCCAGTATTGATTCCAGTTTGCAAATTCTGCATAAACAAAGGTCGTCCACGGTCCGTAATCTGCAAATCGGAAGCCGGAAGTATTGGCGAAGGTACCGATAACATGGAGGGAATCGAGATTGCCAATTTGGTTGATACGCTTTAGCATTGCTGCGGTTGGGGCAATTGGGTCTTCTCCTTGGCGCATTAAGTCTTTAAGCGCATCTTTCTGACCTGCCTTTAGTTTATCCATAGCATTTCTTGTGCGTCGGTTGAGTTCCGCAAAATGATTTTTCTGTTTATCGGTATGATTTAGCATCAGGTTTAGAGCAGATTGTCCCCAGAGCTTAGCCACAAGCCGCGTATGGTCAGCGGTAAGTTCCAGTTTTCCTCCATCCAGGTGGTAGAGCCCTTCTCTTTGCTGGGTAATCTGGGGACTCGCCTCATCGATGGGCTCGACGAGCGGGGGCATCAGGAAGTCAGATTTAAGAGCTGCACCGAGAATAGATGCGCGTTGCTGGGAGGCGGCAATCATTGAAGTATTGCCCTGAATATAAAAGAACAGGTCTTTCTCAGGGAGCCAAACAAAGTCGGCCGAGAAAATCCTATTACTGCCGCTGTGAGCAATCATGGGGCCCCATTCAGTATCATAAATCACCCAGCCATACCCATATTTGGATTCCCGGTTACTCTCGGTAATGTAACCTGTGGTCCAACGCGTGACGGTTTCTTCGCTCAACACACCCTGTCCTTGCAGGATGTTTTTAAACCAGAGGTACATATCATCCACGGTTGTATGTAGTCCTCCATTGGCTCGCAGGTGCCAACCCGGTCCGTCTTCAAGCCAACCTCGGTTATATACAAGCCCCCACTTTGTACCATTTCGGTAGCCGATTGCCAGCCTGTCCTGATCCCAATTGGGAAGTACGTATCCGGTTTCAGTGATGCCAGCCGGTAACAGCAGTTCATCGCGCAGAAACTGCTCATATCCCTGTCCGGATACATGCTCTACGATCATTCCGAGTAGGGCATATCCCACATTGGAATAGGCGTAATTTGTGCCGGGATCAAATTGTAAAGACTCCTGCATTACGCGATCGATATATGCTTGGGCCTGAATAGGTTCTTCATCCGATCCAACACCGCCCGGCAGCCCCGATGTGTGGGTAAGCATTTGATGAATAGTGATATCCTGCTTGGGTTCCGGAAGATTATCAAAATAGCTGGAAATGGAGTCTTCGACAGAAAGCTTCCCACGGTGTTCAAGAAGTAAAATTGCTGCCGCTGTCATCTGCTTCGTAAGTGAACCGTGCGACTGTATGCTATTTGGCGTATAGGGGCGTCGGCTTTCACGGTTTGCGTGTCCATATCCTTTTCTCAATACAACGCTGTCGCCTTCACTGACGATAATAGCACCCGAAAAACCAATGGCTTCGATTGCCGATAAGTACCGATCGATGTTTACAGCAATTTGAGATTCTTTAACTATTGAATTGCCAGCCAAATCAGACTCACTTCCCGCAGAGTGCTCCGACCCATTATCCGAGCTGCAAGAATAAAGAGAGATAATTAATAGGATTACAAGGAAATTAAATCTTTGTTTCATTTCTTGATTAGTGTAATGTTCCGTAATGCCCTTGAATAGGGGGCAAAACAGCGCTGTAATTATTTATAAGGTACTGTGGAAACGGATTAAAACGAAACCGAAAATTATTAGCAGTACACGCTCCGCCAACTAAGCGTGTTATATTGGGACGTTACTCACTTTTTGAGCAGGTCAAAGAAAACGTGTGGGAAGAGTTGTCTTTCTAATACATAAATGCAGGGGTTATACAGGAATACATTCCTGCGCAAGTTTATAACCCTAATGGGGAATTTGAAAAGCTTTTGTGTGGTTTATATATCCTTATGAGCTGGTATTATTTCGCAATATTTTCACAATACGGTTGTACATAATTTCTGACAGATTCCATTTGAAGCCTTCAAAATCAGTTGTATTCATAAATTGGATGACAACCGCGTCAATGTCTTTATGATATTTAGCAATACTCTGGTAGCCGGGGATTAGTCCCGTGTGTTCATACTCGTAGTGAGAAGAATAGATATCCTGTCCTCCTTCATCAAACAATGACCCATCGTTTAATGCCCGTAAGAATATGCCCACATCTTCTGCTGTAGCGACCATTGATCCGTAATCTACAGTCTTGATATCCTCCTCAACGCCAATGTAGTAACCGCTCATCAGATCGTCCATATTCACCTCATGAATAGAACCGAAGGTATTTTTTAGTCCGAGCGGCGCCAAGGCTTCCTCCTTGATGTATTGGAACTTATTGCGCCCCGTTATCTTTTCAATAATTCTAGAAATCAACAAATAATTGGTGTTTGAATATTCATAGTCTTCACCGGGTTTAAAGTTGGCCGGCAAATCGAGTACCCGTTCAAGCGCTTCTTCACTGGATTTTGGCGGGTCTGTCCAAAAGTTTGGCGTATCCGTTAAGTTGGGAATGCCACTTCGATGCGTGACCAACGTTCTCAGGGTTATTTCATCTGCATATTCGATTCTCTCGACGAGATCCGGAAAGTAATCGGCAAGTGTTTTATCCAGGGACAGGCGCTGGTTATTAACCAATTTTGTGATCGCAACAGCATCATATAACTTGCCGATACTGGCAATTTTGAATAAGGCGTGCGGGTCGGCAGGGACCTTGTTTTTTCGGTCATGCCATCCGGCAGCATAAAATCCCGGTGGCTGGCCAGCTCGATCTACATACACAATGACACCATCAAACCCATAACCAATGGCTTCATTGACTTGTTCTTGCACCGTCTCCGGCAGGGGCAATATCCAAGCCTTGACCAAAATCCATGGTACAAAAAATAGGGAGATTATAGTTGCAACAGGCAATACTATCCTGAGTATTTGTTTTGTTTTTTCTTTCGTCATAGTCGTATATCATTGCAGCTAAGTACATGCTTTTATATATCTTATAATAATACATCCCATTAACTATAATCGTGTTATTTACATAACCGGGAATTAAGATAATAGGAAGGATTCAGATTTAATATTAGAATGGTAAGGCCGCTAAAGATTTTTCGCATAACCTTCCTACGAGGTAGCGTGGAATGAAAAACCAAGAGCAGCAAGGAATAGGGGAGGCTTAGTTAAAAGATTGTTTGTTGATAGTCATAGCAAAATTAAAGTGGGGTAGTGTACTCCGAGAGTGTAAATCTAACTCTGTCTAGGTTGGTAATTTAAAATCTACTAACTTAGACAAATCATGACACAAAAAGAA
>NZ_JBYEIQ010000005.1:0-198457 GCF_058386955.1 Fodinibius sp. GM21
TTGTCGAGGCCGGGGTCGGTAACCGAGGCGCAGCCGGTGAACAATGCGATGCTGAAGACGATAGCGAGAAGTTTGTGAGTAAAAGATTTCATAACTGATTGTTGATTTTGTGTTCAGATTAAATTTGTAACGTTTTCGTTAAAATGTATTTCCGAATAGCTAAACCTGTACTTTTCGGACATACTAATAGCTGATTACAAGAGTAATCAAAGTTTAATTTGTTACAAAAAAAGCTTTGTCTGTAAGCCATACCGTATAAAATTATTTTGTAACAAATTTATATTATAATTTAAATTTTTATTTCTAATTATATTCTATTCCAGATTACAAGAGTAATAAAGAATAATATGTTACAATAAATAGTAATATTTAAGTAAATAATTTTTTAAATAATTAAAAATTACTTCAATTTTATTATAGAATTACATTCTAATATTTGTTTGCCAATTCAATAGTTATATATTAGAAAGCACAATTACTACAGCAGGCTTTATTTATTCATTTCGTGATGAACGGGTCAGTTAATTTAGGTTTATAAGCTACCTTGAGTAACTCCAGAGTTGATTATTCAGAATTAGTATATGCTCTTCAGCAGAATAGGGAAGGTGAGGCCAATGAGCTGTTGGAAGAACTGATGCACAGGCTTAAAGATTACTTGAAGGTGGTGCTTAACGCAGATGAAAAAGATGCTGAGGAATGTACGCAACAAGCATTTCTTAATGTTTACGAACAGATACAGAAAGACAATATTCGGGAGGAGAAATATATATTCAGTTATATGATACGTGCGTGTCGGCACGAATATTTCCGCCTTTCTAAAGAGCAGCACCGTTTTAATAATCCTGTTGAGGATCATAAAGATCATCTGGTCGATCCCGCCGAGCAGTTTCAGAATTTAATGGATAAAGATCGCCAGGCTATTTTGGAGGCCTGTCTGAACGAACTTCGGGAGAAGTCGCGTACTTTTATTGAGTATTTTATTGATAAGCCTGATGCCACAACCAAAGAGGCAAGCGCTCATTTTGATATCAGCGGAGCCAACGTGCGCACCAAAAAATCACGTATTTTAAGCCGATTGCATCACTGTTTTAAACGCAAATGGCGTCAATAATTATTAGAGTGGAATCGTTACTGAGAGCAGAGTTCCTTGTATAGATACAGTTTCCATAATCTTATCTAAGGTTTCATTATTTGTCTGATTCAAAAAATAGAGGGAGGAATCAAACAATAGGAGGAAACCACCTTGGATAATTAATGATTGACCATATCCAATAAAACGGTCTTTCGATTTGCGGATCCCACGCTCCCATAAAAATCCACCGGTAGCCATATACCCCATATTTAATCCAATATTCAAAAGTAAAATTTGCTCAATGGAATGGGCTTCATTGAGACTTTGAGCTAATGAAAATGAAGTAGGATCTGCATGGCTGTACTGATACAGGGCACCTCCGGCAATTGCAAGGTTTACCAGGTTCCATCCAACATTCATTTGGTGCAAATATTTTGTACTTCCGCTGCTTTTAAAGTAACCGATAGAACCTACAGCAATATTTGAAATAGCCCAACCCGATAGGATATGCATGCCCTTTATATTCAGATCTATCCGTTGTTGGTTAAAAGAAGCAAGGGATTCCGATAGATTTTGGGCAGTACTGTTATTGGTCAAAAGTAAAAGAGAGGAGACAATTAGAAATAGAAAGAACAGTAGCTTGGCGTGTAAACTTTTCATCGCATCAATAGTTTAGTTCATTTTGTGAGATTATTTTGGAATCTGCAATGATAAAAATGTCATCTTTTTCTGTTGGCTCAATTACATGCGTACCGGTAAATCCGCCAAAAGCCGGTAAGACTCCGTACTCTGTTCCAAAATAAAAACATGGTAATTTCATAGCTTGTCGACCGCGCCCTTTTAATTGTACGGCAGGGTGGATATGGCCGCTTAAAATATATTGATTTGATTTACTTAAATCCTGGTGCTGATCGATATCGTGAACGAATAAAAAGGGACCTGCGGATAATTTTGAAAATACATTGATAATTCCCCGATGATAATTTGCAGTCTCAAGAATGTCATGATTACCAATTACCAAGCTCACTTCGAGTTGCCGATTATTTTTACGCCAATTGATAAATTGATTCCACTCTTTATTAATATTACTATGGAAAAGATCTCCTAAAATTATGAGGTGATCGGCTTCTGTAAGGTCGACCATCTCATCCAGTTTGTTTAGGTTTGATTGCGCTACTTCCTTGGGAACGGCAACACCACTCTTTCTAAAATGTCCCGACTTGCCGATATGCAGATCGGCAACCAAAAGTGTTTTTTTCTTTTGCCAGTAGATTGCTTTTTGAGGCAAGAGCCAGAGACGTTGGTGCTTTAGGTTGAAAGTTCGTGAATTGGAGTTCATATACTCAAAAGGTGTTTATCTTACTTTATGGGTGCATTTATTTAATGACATTTAACTATTAGGTATTTGGACTGAGGTAGTTTTCCAAAAATAATTTATACATGTTCTTCGAGTTGTAACTGCATCCGCTTCACACGATCGGTGAGACTTTCAGAGCTCAGCCGTTCGCGCAGTCGATCTACCATTATTGGAAATGCAAACGGTGTAAATCGCTCGGTAGTTTTAAGTGTTATTTTATGAGATTGAATACGTTTTAGTGCTTTCCGTAACCGCACTTCATCAAGTTGATAGGAAAGCACTTCATCGTAGGCTTGCTGGAGCAACAGATTGTCTGGCTCATACTGGTCAAATACATCAAAAAACAGACTCGACGAAGATTGCAGATGGCGGCTGGCTTTTTGCTGGCCGGGGAACCCCTTAAAAATAAGTCCGGCAATATGACAGATTCCCCGAAATCGCCGTTTGGCAAGTTCGGTATCATTCAGGCTCGAAAAGATATCCTCAACAAGATGTTCATCGGAAAATAGCTTATTCTCAAGAGCTTGTTTAATAGGAATTTTCTTGTCCGATAACAGTTCAAAGCCATAATCATTCATCGCAATAGAAAAAGTGATCGGTGTAAGCTGAGATATTCGATAGGCCACTAATGCTGACATTCCCTCGTGTACATAACGTCCTTCAAAAGGATAAAAGAATAGGTGGTGCCCTTCGCGAGAAGTCGTTTGTTCAATTAACAGTTCATTTTCATCTGGCAGGGTGGACCAGTTTTTTTGGACATCCAGTATCGGTTGAATAGTTTCAAGTTCAATATCGTTGGCAGAGCCCTCAATGGCTTGATGCATCTTACGGCGAAGCAAGCTACTCATATTTGAAGATAGCGACATACGTCCGCCCATCCAGCTGGGTACTTTTGCTTTGGATGTGTTTGCCCTCCGTACATAGGCGGTCATTTGCTTGGTTCGCACAAGTTCCAGACTTCGACCTGCAAACCAGAATTTATCACCCGGTTTTAATGAGGCAATAAACCATTCTTCGATACTACCCAGATGTGCTCCTTTTAGATATTTGACGCTCATCATCGTATCACTGGTTATCGTACCAATCGACATTCTATGACGGCGCTTAATTTTCTTGTCAACAACCTTAAAAAGGCCATCTTCTTCAACTACTTTAGAATATTCATCATAAGCTGTAAGTGATTGCCCGCCGGTTGTTATAAAATCCATAATCCAGTTCCACTCTTTTTGAGACAGCGTCTGGTAGGCAAAGCTTGTTTTAACTTGCTCGTAAACCTCATTGGGTTTAAATCCATCCGAAACCGCCAGTGTAACCAGATATTGAATAAGGACATCGTATGGTTTTAGGATAGGATCCTGACTTTCAAGCGCTACCCTTTGAGTAGCTGCCGTCTTAAGTGCAGCAGCTTCGATCAATTCCAGGGCATTGGTTGGCACAAAAAAGATACGACTGGTTGATTCCGGCTGATGACCACTACGTCCCGCACGCTGTAAAAAACGCGCAACGCCCTTGGGGCTGCCAACCTGTATAACCGTTTCAACAGGAGCGAAATCGACACCGAGATCCAGGCTTGAAGTACAAACGACAGCTTTTAGTTTGTCCTCATGTAGCGCATCTTCAACCCAGCGACGAACTTCTTTGCTCAGCGACCCATGGTGCAAGGCGATGGTTCCGGCCAGTTCAGGCTTGGCATTTAAAAGCTGCTGGAACCAAATCTCTGACTGGGAGCGGGTATTGGTAAAAATAAGGGTAGATCGACTTTCATCGATGATAGGCAACACTTTAGGCAGTAACTTTGTACCAAGGTGTCCCGACCATGGAAACTTTTCGACATCATCAGGTAGAACAGATCGTACTTCTAACTTCTTTTCTATGTCAGCTTTTATGATAACAGAATTTTGGTTGTCGGCATGTATTCCGAGCAACACATCATGCGCTTCTTTTAGATTGCCAATAGTTGCAGAGATGCCCCAAATTTTCAGGTTTGGTTGTATGTGTTTCAACCGTGATAACCCAAGTTCGGTTTGGGTTCCCCGCTTTGATCCCAATAGTTCGTGCCACTCATCAACGACTACAGCTTCAAGATTTATGAAATAGCTTTTATATCCTTTTTGGGCCATCAGGATATGTAAGCTTTCGGGCGTGGTAATGAGCACCTCCGGCATCTGTTTTTTCATTTTTTGTTTCTGATAGGATGATACGTCACCGGTCCGACGAGTCACCTGCCAGGGTATTTCCAGATCATCAACAACCTTTTGAAGCGCTTGCTCGATATCGCGAGCCAAGGCACGAAGCGGGGTAATCCATAACAATTGAAGGCCATTATCAGCAAGTTCGGTATATGTTTCCGGATGTTCATCAATCCATTTAATGAGCATCGGCATATACAGGGCGTAGGTTTTTCCGCTGCCTGTGGGAGCATTCAGTAATCCATTCTTTCCTGATAAAAAAGCTTTCCACACTTTCCGATGATAGTCAAATGGCTCCCACCCACGTTGAGTAAACCACTGTTCAATTTTTTGATAGCCGTCGCTTTTCATTAAGATTGAAATCTTGTTTATTTCTAATCGCGTAAGGGTAATTAACGGAAATGATTTGAATATAATTTGTTTCTTTAGTTGACTTGATTATCTGCTTTAATTATTTAAAATATGATGGTCAGTGAGATAAGAATATTCCCAACTTAAATACTATTGCCATGTGGTTAAATATTGATTCGTTTGAAGAGTATAAAGAAGTCTATAATGATAGCATTAAAAACCCAGAAGAATTTTGGGAGCATGAAGCGGGAACGTTTTATTGGCGAAAACGATGGGATGAAACCCATAGCGGGAGCTTTAAGGATGGGAATGTGAAATGGTTTGAAGGTGGCAAACTGAATATTACCGAAAATTGTCTGGATCGTCACCTGAACACTATTGGTAATAAAACTGCATTTATCTTTGAGCCCAATCACCCGGATTCTTTTCGACGGACGATTACCTATCGGCAATTGCATGAGGATGTCTGCCGTTTTGCCAATGTTCTCGAAAACAAAGGTATTGAAAAGGGTGACCGCGTGGCTATTTATATGGCAATGACGCCGGAGCTGATGATTGCCGCATTAGCTTGTGCTCGTATTGGCGCAGTGCATTCTATTGTGTTTGCCGGATTTTCTGCCCAGTCACTGGCCGAGCGTATCCAGGATTGCGATGCAAAAATGCTTATCACGAATGATGGGTTGCGCCGCGGAGAAAAACATGTGCCGCTTAAAGATATTTCAGATGAAGCCCTGGAAGAATGCCCTACGGTTGAAAAAGTGATTGTGTGCCAGCGCACAAACCGCGATATCGACTGGGTCGAAGGACGTGATGAATGGTGGCACCTGCTGATTCGAAATGCATCTAAAGAACATGAAGCCGTAGAGATGGATGCCGAAGATCCACTCTTTATTCTCTATACCTCGGGATCGACCGGCAAGCCTAAGGGACAGGTACATACCTGCGGGGGATATATGGTCTACACGAGTTATACCTTCCGCAATGTGTTTCAGGTTGAAGAAGATTCCGTTTATTGGTGTACGGCTGATGCGGGCTGGATTACGGGACACTCGTACATTTTATACGGTCCGCTGCTGAATGGTGCAACAGGTATCATTTTCGAAGGGACTCCAACATATCCCGATCCTGGTCGACTGTGGGAGGTCTGTGAAAAGTATAATGTAACGCACTTCTATACTTCCCCAACAGCTATCCGTGCGCTGATGAAAGAAGATATTGAGTATGTAAATAAATACGATCTAAGTTCACTCGAAGTACTCGGAACGGTGGGTGAGCCGATTAACGAAGAGGCCTGGCATTGGTATCACGATAAAATCGGAAACGGAAAGTGCCCGATTGTGGATACGTGGTGGCAAACGGAAACTGGCGGTATTATGATTTCCCCGCTTGCAGGAGTAACACCAACTAAACCCGGGTTTGCTACGCTGCCGTTACCTGGTATTGAGCCAGCTTTAATGGACGATGATGGAAAGGAGATCGATGGCAACGGTGTTAAAGGAAATCTTGTGATCAAGCAGCCATGGCCGGGAATGACCCGCGGAATATGGGGCAACCAAGAGCGCTATATGGAAACGTATTTTGAGGATTATCCCGGATATTACTTTACGGGTGATGGCTGTCGTCGCGATGAAGATGGCTACTATCGAATAACTGGTCGTGTTGATGATGTGCTAAATGTTTCTGGTCACCGATTGGGAACTGCTGAAATAGAGAATGCGATTGATGAACATCCCAAAGTGGTAGAAGCTGCTATCGTGGGATATCCGCATGATGTTAAAGGCGAAGGTATTTTCGCCTTTATGACGTGTGACGATGGAGTCTCGGAACCGGAAACATTTAAAAAGGAAATCGATGATTTGGTAACCAAAATAATTAGTCCGATTGCCAAACCGGATAAAATTCAGATTGTCAATGGATTGCCGAAAACGCGATCAGGTAAAATTATGCGCCGAATTTTACGCAAAGTTGCGGCCGGAGAAACGGATGATATGGGCGATACTTCCACATTGCTCGATCCCAGTGTGGTAGATGAAATAATAGAAGGTACCGCATACTGATCACCGATATACTCAAATAATCTTACAGGGACACATCATTAGTTTGGTGTGTCCTTTTCTATATCGATAGGAAAAACCCCATAATGAAGAGTAAGATACTTATCACTAAAAGGATGAGTCGAAATCTCGTGCGCATCATCATGGGATGAAAAAATAAGCCATAGGTAAGAGGTTTTTTGCTCAGCCAATCATAGTAGTGATGTCGATGTGCTTCGCCCAGTGCCATGGTTACATGCCCGTGGAGAATGGTAATCATAAACGGGATGGAAAAAAGACAACAACCTGCGTAAATAATAAACTGTTCAATACCTGACAAATTTGCTAAATACCAGTAGGGCCAGGCAAAAAGCAGGAAAAAAGGTACGCTCAGCATCCAGTTGATAATGCTGATACGCTTAAAATTTCTGGGGTCGAGCTCCTGGTTCATCGTAATCGTCTGTTAGTTGATCAGCTTTATTCACATTGGATGGGGTGTTTTGCCAGATATGAAGATACCAATAAGTGGGTAATGCAAGTCCATATGCAAGTAACACAACAACGATCCACAAAATTCGCTTTTCAGTGTCTAAAAAAGCGTTTTGAATAATATGGACGATATAGAAAACAAATAATCCCAGAGCAAGCAGGAAAATGGGAAATACATAGGGAAGAATATAGCTCAGATAGGAAAAAACCATCATAGGCATTACAGGCTCCTGTGAAAAAAACACAGATAGAAAATTTATTACGATAAAGCCCAGAAAACTTATCGCAAACAAAAGGGGAAGGAATGTCAAGACCCCCAGAATAATTTTGGAAGATTTATTTAAGTCCATTGAAAAATTCAATTCTTAAATTTGACTGGCAATCAGCATCTCAATTTCACGGTAGGGCATATCAAAAATTTTGGAAAGTGACTTTTTGGTGAGATGTTTTTTATAAACATATGTACCATTGCGCAGCGCCGTATTGGTCCATAAACATTCTCGAATTCCTCCTGCATCACCAATAGCCAAGAGGTAAGGGACAATTACATTATTGAGGGCATAGGTGGCGGTGCGGGCAACATTGGATGGAATATTGGGAACGCAGTAATGAATTACATCATGTGCCATAAATGTAGGCTTAGAGTGAGTGGTGGCTCTGCTGGTAGCAATACATCCCCCTTGATCAATTACGGTATCTACGATTACGCTGCCAGGTTTCATGGAAGCAACCATAGGTTCAGTAACGAGTACTGGAGCGCGTTCACCCTCAAACATGGCAGCGCCAATCACCACATCGGCAGATTGGATGGCCGAGGATAAGTATTGATAATTCGCAGTGGCCGTAATGATGCGCCGGTCAAGTGCATTTTCGAGATGTCGGAGTCGGGCCAAGTCGTTATCCATCACAAAAACCTGGGCGCCATAACCCAGAGCTGTACGCGCTGCATATTCTGCGGTAATGCCAGCTCCCAGAATAAGAACCGTGGCTGGTGGGATTCCTGAAATACCACCAAGCATAATACCTTGACCGCCTTCGTTTTTCTCGAGATAGTGTGCTCCAATTTGTACCGACATCGATCCGGTTATTTCATGCATCATGCGCACAAGGGGAAACTCTTTGTCATCACCTTTAATAAACTCGAAGCCGATAGCTGTAATATTCTTTTTGATCAAAAGATCAATAAATTCTTCTGTGGCATTACCCAGATGAAGGGCTGAAAGGAGGGTTTGGTCTTGTTCCAGAAGCTCTAACTCAGAATCCGACGGTGGTGCGACTTTAACAATCATGTCGGACTTTTTATACACCTCGTCGATACTGAAAGCAACTTCAGCCCCGGCGTCAGCAAACTCCTGATCGGTAAAATTGGCTTCGGCACCGGCATCTTGTTCAATAAAAACCTCATGCCCGTTGGCTATCAATACCGAAGCACCACCAGGGGTTAAACAAATTCGGCGCTCATCATTGGAGACTTCCTTTGGTACCCCTATCTTTAGGGAAATATTGGATTCCGATTTCATCAGACGCTTTTCCAGCGTCTGTATTCCAATTTGTTCTGTTTCTAGGGGGTTAATATCCATATTGATTAATTTTACGAGAAGTAACGTAGCTTAATTTAATCTACCTACTGACGCTAAGCAAAAAGACAATTTAAGTTTAAGCGAGTAGATCTCAGGGTGTTAGTAAGGTTTCAAAGCAAATTAAATGAGTAGTTCTTTGAGAAATCCTGCGGATCTGAACGCATTAAGTATTTTTTGAAATGAGTATTAGACCCAAAAAAAGTTTAGGCCAGCACTTTTTAACTGACGAAAATATTATTGAAAAAATAGCAGATGCTATTCCTGCCCAAAAGGGGGACCGAGTTATCGAGATTGGTCCCGGTACTGGTGCATTAACCGGAGCACTGCTCAATCGTTTTGAAGATGTGGTGGCTGTGGAGTTGGATCAACGAGCCATAGAAGTGCTTGAGCAAAAGTTTGATGGATTGGAAATTCATCACGAAAATGTGTTGGATGTCGAATGGGAGAAGTTATCTATTGGAAAACAGAAAACCCATGTGGTTGGGAATCTTCCCTATTATATTACAAGTCAGATTTTGTTTTCACTCCTTGAAAATCGGCACTTACTGGCCGATGCGCTGCTGATGATGCAGAAAGAAGTGGCGGAGCGATTAGTGGCTTCTATCAGAACCAAAGATTACGGAATATTGAGCGTACAAACGCAGCTGATGTGTACGCCTGAAATTCTGTTCCCTGTTTCTCGTCACTGTTTTAGTCCGCAGCCTAATGTGGAAAGCGCCATCGTTAAATTAAGTTTCGATAAGGGAGCGTTAAACTGTTCGGATAAAAATCTAAAAACGGTTGTTCGTACCGCCTTCAATCAGCGGCGAAAAAAATTGAGCAACGCACTTAAGCCGCTGGTCAGTAAAGATAAGCAGCCCAAAGGGTTCAACTTTGACAAGCGGGCCGAGGCATGGGAACCATCCGAATATGAAAAGTTGACAGCACAACTGGTCGAAGATGGCATTTTGACCTGAAATTTCGACCACACCTTTTTCCAATTTGATCTTTCAAAATTAGAAGTACCGCTAATTGGGGATTTTAACACTTCTAATGCCGGTCGTACGATAAAAATACATTTCTTTCAAAGTTTGGTATGGTACTTGCTCACCTATAACCCTGTTGAAATTGATGTGATTTCAAACAGAGGAATTTCAAAAGTATTAACAGCAATATTGCTGGATTCAAGAATTTCAAATTTCAACTATTAACTAAAATTAGGAGTCATACTTATGGCTAAATCTAAGATTAAACCGTTAAGCGATCGTGTTTTGGTTCAGCCGAAACCTGCGGAAGAGAAGACAGAATCCGGAATCATTATTCCTGATTCGGCAAAAGAAAAACCACAGGAAGGAACTGTCGTAGCTGCAGGTCCCGGCAAAGTGGAAAACGGAAACAAGATTGATATGTCGGTTACGGAAGGCGACGAAGTGTTGTACGGAAAGTATTCTGGCACTGAAGTTACGCTGGATGGTGAAGAGTATTTGATTATGCGAGAATCCGACATTCTTGGAATCGTTTCCTAAGCAATTCTTTCAATATTTTTCAAACAAAAACTCAAAAAAATTAAATAGGCAATTATGTCTGCAAAATTAGTTCATTACGATATGGAAGCACGCGATGCTCTCAAGCAGGGCGTTGACAAGCTTGCGAATGCTGTCAAGGTCACCTTGGGACCGCGTGGACGAAACGTAGTAATCGAAAAATCATTTGGTGCACCAACAGTTACTAAAGACGGTGTCACTGTTGCAAAAGAAATTGAGCTGTCCAACAAGCGACAAAATATGGGCGCTCAAATGGTAAAAGAAGTTGCTTCCAAAACCAGTGATAATGCTGGCGATGGAACAACGACGGCTACCGTTCTTGCCCAGTCCATCATTCAAACCGGTCTGAAGAATGTGACTGCCGGTGCGAACCCGATGGAATTGAAGCGAGGCATTGACATTGCTGTTAAAGCAATTGTCGAGGAGCTTCGCAAAAACAGTCAACCTGTTGGTGACAGCCTAGAAAGTATCAAGCAAATTGGTACCATTTCTGCCAACGGTGATGAAGAAATTGGCCAGAACATTGCGGATGCAATGGAAAAAGTTGGCCAAGACGGTGTTATCACTGTTGAAGAAGCGAAAGGTACTGAAACCTATCTCGAAACGGTAGAAGGTATGCAGTTCGACCGCGGATATCTGTCACCTTATTTCGTGACTGATTCCGAAAATATGGTCGCAGAGATGGAAGAACCTTATATTCTGATCTTCGATAAGAAGATTAGTAACATGAAGGATCTTCTTCCTATCCTTGAAAAAGTTATTCAAACCGGCAAGCCGCTGCTTATCATCGCTGAAGATATTGAAGGCGAAGCACTGGCTACATTGGTTGTTAACAAGCTGCGCGGATCGCTTAAGATTGCAGCTGTTAAGGCGCCTGGATTTGGCGATCGTCGTAAGCAGATGTTGGAAGACATCGCGATCTTGACTGACGGTACCGTTATTTCTGAGGAGCGTGGATACAAGCTCGAAAATGCTACGCTTGACTTCTTGGGTACTGCTGATCGTGTCAACATCACCAAAGACGATACCACAATCGTTGGCGGTCAAGGCAAAGATAATGACATCCAAGCACGCGTAAATCAGATTAAAGGACAGATTGAGTCCAGCACTTCTGATTATGATCGCGAAAAACTGCAAGAGCGTCTCGCTAAGTTGAGCGGCGGTGTTGCGGTACTCAACATTGGTGCTGCTTCTGAAGTAGAAATGAAAGAAAAGAAAGCCCGTGTTGAAGATGCCCTCCACGCTACTCGTGCCGCTGTTGAAGAAGGCATTGTAGCAGGTGGTGGCGTTGCACTGCTTCGCGCTCGAAAAGCACTGGATGAGTTAGAAGCTGAAGTACCTGATCAGAAAGTTGGTTTCAACATAGTTCGTCGTGCTCTTGAAGAGCCGCTTCGAATTATTGCAAATAATGCCGGTGCTGAAGGTTCCATTGTTGTACAGAAAGTCCTTGAAGGCGAAGGCGGCTTTGGATACAACGCACGAACCGAGCAGTATGAAGATCTTATCGAAGCAGGCGTGATTGATCCTACAAAAGTAACACGCACTGCTCTTGAAAATGCTGCTTCTGTTGCCGGCTTAATGCTGACAACTGAAGCCCTCATCTCTGACAAGCCTACTAAAGGCGATGATGATGACGATGATGGCGGACCTGCCGGCGGCGGTATGCCAGGCGGCATGGGAGGCGGTATGCCCGGAGGAATGGGCGGAATGGGTGGCATGATGTAAGCCAACCGTTCTTAAGAACTCGTCTTTCATAAGACGATTTAAGAGCCTCGTCCCAATTTAGGGACGGGGCTTTTTTATTTTAATGTTTTATATTTGCCTTCAAATTCTCGTTGAGCATCTCGATAAATTTATGTTTGTTAGAGTTCTTTCGGATAAACAAACGTAATTCTGATAAAGAACTATGATTCTTGCTCCCATTGATTGGGCCATAATTGGTGCTTACCTATTGTTTTCTCTGCTCATAGGGGTATGGGTCATGCGCAAGGCAGGTAAGAACTCAGAACAATTTTTTGCTGCAGGAAAAAATATGCCTTGGTGGCTGTTGGGGATATCAATGGTAGCTACTACTTTTTCAACAGATACTCCCAACCTGGTTGCTAATATTGTGCGTACTGATGGTGTTTCAGGTAATTGGGTATGGTGGGCCTTTCTTCTTACGGGTATGCTGACCGTTTTTGTTTATGCCAATCTTTGGAAGCGTTCGGGAGTTCTGACAGATGTTGAATTTTATGAGCTCCGTTACAGTGGCAGGATGGCCGCATTTCTGCGTGGCTTTCGTGCCGTATATCTTGGATTTATTTTTAATGTGGTTGTAATTGCAACCGTATCGCTTGCGGCGATAAAAATAAGTGGTGTATTAATGGGCTTAACCCCAGTAGAAACGGTCGTTATAGGCGGACTTGTTACGGTTGTTTACAGCTCTCTCGGGGGATTACGTGGCGTACTGCTTACTGATTTTTTCCAATTCTTTTTAGCCATTGGCGGGAGTTTAATTGCTGCCTATGTGGCGTTAAATCATCCGGAGGTTGGGGGACTCAGTGGATTGCTGGAACACAAAGAAGTAGTGAGGCAGCTAAATATTTTACCTGATTTTTCTGATCCTTCGCAGGCTATTGGCATTTTTATCATCCCGCTGGTTATTCAATGGTGGAGCGTCTATTATCCGGGTGCTGAACCGGGCGGCGGGGGATATATTGCACAGCGCATGTTTGCTGCTAAAGATGAAAATAACTCTATTGCTGCCGTATTCTTTTTTAATGCTGCCCACTATGCCCTGCGTCCCTGGCCATGGATTATAGTGGGATTGTGTTCGATTATTGTTTTTCCTGAAGTTGCTGATTTGAAAGAAGCGTTTCCCGATGTTTCGGGCGTAGCTGATCATGATATGGGATACCCTGCAATGCTTACGTTTATCCCGACAGGATGGTTGGGATTGGTGGTTGCGTCATTGACAGCTGCATATATGTCTACCATTTCCACCCATCTAAATTGGGGATCTTCTTACTTGGTTAATGACTTTTATAAGCGGTTTGTGCGTCCTGAAAGCTCGGAAAAAGAGCTTGTCGCTGTTGGGCGTATCTCTACCGTAATTCTGATGATCGTAGCCGGGGCACTTGCGTTACTGCTTCAGAACGCGCTCGACAGTTTTCAGATTATCTTACAGATTGGAGCCGGTACGGGATTGTTGTTTATTCTTCGCTGGTTTTGGTGGCGTATTAATGCGGGGAGTGAGATCGCCGCCATGTTTATCGCTTTTGCCGTAGCTTTATATTTCCAATTTGGCCATTCCCATACAGGTCTTCCGGTAGTTACCGGTTGGCAAGAACTCATTATTGGAGTGATTGTTACAACAATCGGTTGGCTGTCGGTAACATTTATGACGCGACCCACTGATCACGAAACACTCGTTAACTTTTGTGAGGCAGCGCGTCCCGGGGGACCCGGCTGGCAGCATGTTATTAGCCGAGCTAAAGATAATGGAGAGAATATAGAACCGCTCGAAGATGAAGCCTGGCGCGTTCCCCAAGGATTGCTTTGTATGGTCTTGGGATGCATCGCCGTTTACGGCGCGCTCTTTGCGACCGGCTACTGGATTTACGGCAAATGGATGTTAGCTTCGATAATTACTGTTGTTGCTATTGTTTCATCCGGTTTGCTTTATAAGGCTTGGCGCAAGCTGATAAAAATTCGTCCCGATGAGGAGTTGTTTGAAGAGTAGCTGAAATCTTTGGTGGTGAGGAATGTCGTAGAACGAGATTGATAAATATGGCATCCTGTCAGCCCGAACTTATTTCGGGATCTTGCATGATAGATGTTAAAATCTCAAATATTTGGGACACCACAAATTTAGGATGATACGCAAAGTGTTTTAATTTTTCTGTTTCTTTTCCTTCTCGCTCATAACCCAGTCAACAAATAAAAACTCAAGTCCGGCTGATTCATATCCTTCCCAGTTTTTGATCATCTCCTGAAATTCTTCTTCGGAGGTATTATTCGGATCTCCACCATAATTAAGAATAATCCACCGCCGGTGTCCCTTTTCTTTTCCTTTCTTTTTGTTACTTGGGAAAACGGCATCGGGACGTTCCCGAAAAAGCATTAGCTGTTGGGCAGAAGTTGGACCAATACCTCGTACCTTGGATATAGTATTATAAAAGACTTCTGGTTGACAAGTTTCCAGGTGATGGAGATCTCGTTCTCCCGATAGTAAATCCTCGGCAAAGCCAATAATAAATTCTCCTTTTCTTTTCGTTGGCCCGGGATCGAGCTGCCGAATACTCATTGGGGTGGCCTTAATGAGCTGATGCGGTCGCGGCCAGGCAGGGAGGTTGTCTCCTTCTGCGTTAATCAGGGATCCGTAGTTTTTACGCACATTATAGACCATTTTTTTGGCCGTAGGCTTGTGGGATAGTCGCATTTGGATGATCCGATTAATAGTATCCTCAAACAGATTTGCGCGGGCCATCCGCTTGAATCCATAGTACTCAGTAAGCAAGGGACCCAGTACCGGATCATCGGAAGCTTGATCGTATAAGGGACGCAGATCGATGTTAGTGCCAAAAATACGGGCTAAGCTTTTATTGGCTTCTTTAATTTCGTCAGTACTTAACGATGCATTACTTTCGAAGTGAAATTCGGGATTTTCCGGATCCCCATTGAAAAAAGAGCTAACAAGGATATCCCGATCCTTCAAAGGGATAGGGCGGGTAAATCCCTCTTCAAAGACTTTTTCAGGATCGTGTTCATGATCGAAGTACTGATCGATATCCAGGCAAAGAAACCAATCGTGCGGTGGTATGGATTCAAGGGTCCAGTTGCTCATAATAATGTACTGAAAATTAAGAGTGTAATATTGATATAAACTATTTCAACCTTTGTTATTCGCCACTTGTTTCGCGGTCTATCTGCTCAATATAAAAAGATGGATTTTCTTCTTGTTTCAATCGTGTTCTATTAATTTTCTGTTGATATAATTGCTCCACATCTTTGAGCGTGTCTGTATCATCGGGATTTAGATCCCAACGAATGGCCTTAAATCGAGGCAATCGCAACGAGTAATTTGCCTTTGTACGTTTGTTTCTCTGGATATCATCAAATTCGAGCTCAATCACAATTTCGGGAATCAATCCCAGGGTTGGTCCGTATTTTTCGACGGTCAAATCTTTAATACGCTCATTTATTCGTTCCATTTCTTCATCCGTATAGCCGCCATACGCCTTGCCAATGGGAATAAACTCTTCTTCGTAGCGCTCATCTTCTGCAACCCGGATGCCCAGCGTAAAATCAGAATAGTATCCCCCTCGTTTTCCGGAGCCGGCATGCGCATACATCATTACCGTATCGAGCGTACCGCCCGGCTTTTTGACTTTGAGCCATGATTTCTTACGCTGACCGTATTCATAAGTGCTGTCAACCTTTTTGAGCATTAATCCCTCATTGCCATGGGCTAATGCACGTTCAAATAGCTCATCAAGATGATCATGGTCTTCAACTTTAAATTGATTGGTGATAGGGAGTTTATGGGTTTGCGATAATGCGGTAAGTAAATTGCGGCGTTCCCTTAGCTTCTTCTCAAAGATGGGATAATCGTCATAATAAAGCATGTCATATGAGATAAACAAGACCGGGTATTTCTCAATAATCTCTTTGCCAGGTTTTTTTCGTCCCATCCGTTTTTGGAGTAACTGGAATGGCAGAATTTCATCGTCTTTAAATACGCATATTTCACCATCCAGGACTGCGTCGGGCAAATCCTTTTTTACGAAGAACTGTACGATTTCTGGAAATGAATGGGTGATGTCATTGAGGTCGCGAGAATACAGCTCTACCTGTTGTCCGCTGATATGAGCTTGTGCCCGCATGCCGTCAAATTTTTCTTCGGCTATGTATCCATCCAGGTTCTCAACAGCGCGACTCTCCATTGGGGAGGCGAGCATAAATGAAAGAGGGTGGAACAACTTGAAATTTGCTTGATCCAGTTGATCGTTTTTACAGAGCACGGCTGTTTTTCCAATACTGCCGGTAATCATGTGGGCATAACGAACATCATCTACTTTTTTGTCGAAAGTTTCGGCCAATGCAGAAACGACGCTTTTGGTTTCAAAGCCGATACGCAGCGATCCCCGCGTCATAATTCGGATGAAGAACTTGATTTCGACCGGGGTCATATGTTTCCAGGCATTTCTAAGAATGTGCTGCTTGTCTGCCCGCGAGGAAACGTTGTAAATATCCTCGTATATCGATTCGATATCTCGGAGACTTAATTGTGCCGGTTTGCGTTTGTTGCGAGCAGCTTCAATGTTGTGCATCAGCTTTTCGATAGCTTCGGAAGCACTGCCCAAGGCAGTTTTACACGGTTTAAATACTTTTTCATAGTCAATTTCGCAGAATTCGGCTGCGCAGGTTGAGTACGTTCGGCTCCCCACCGTTGCTCTTTTCCCGGAGATCGATGAAAAAGCTCCTTCACCCAAAAATTGAGCCGAAAGCTTTAAGTCATCTTCTTCCAGAGACTGAAAGTACCGAGCACAACAGGTGATCTTCGCGTTGGTACTACGCGTTTCGTTGATTTGTTGGGCGGTCTGTGCTAATTTTTGAAAAGAGTTCTCAGCCATAGCTAATCATCTTCTTCCATTTCCATATCTAAAAACCGTGACTCAATATTTCGTTTTTCCAAATAATATTGAACAACATCGGCATTGGAAGTATGGGTAATGTGTACTTTTTGCGGATTTAATTCTTCGCATAAGCGAATCAGTTCAAAAAAATCGAGGTGGTCGGAAAGCGGAATGAGTTTGTGCACAGTCAATTGACTACGAGCCGCTTCACGGGTAGCCCATCCGGAGCAATAGGCTATGCGCTTTTTTTGGACGTTAGACGCAAAGCCGCTGTTTAGGGCAGCGTTGGTCGTAATTAAAATTTTGCCCTCACAGGTATCTCTGTCATACGGTTCATAATTGCCTAAATCGATATCAGCTTCTTCATACACATCGCACATCTTAAATCCTGCACCGTGAATCTGTACTTTATGCCCCAGTGGTGCCAACAGATGCATCACTTCTTGTGCCTTACCTAAATTATAGGCTAAAAATATTGGGGTATATCCATCTTCTAGGGATTTTGAGGCAAAGGAACGAATTTGCTGTCCGAGGTTTTCGTGAGAATCCCATTTGTAGATAGGCAGTCCAAAGGTGGCTTCAGTAATAAAATGATCGACCTGCTCGGGAATGGAAAATCCCTCTGAAGCCGGAGACGGCGGGGTGCGATAGTCGCCGCTATAGAGCACGGACCCATCCTCAGATTCTACATATACCATCGCAGAGCCGAGAATATGTCCAGCGGGATAAAGGGTAATTTGTGCCCTGTTAGTTTCTATTGATTCGCCGAAATCCAGAACTGTTGCATCGCCTTTGTATCCGCGGCGCTGCATCAGCTTTAGCGTATTGGGGGTACAGTAAACGCTACTCTTGCGATTACGCGGCATGTGATCAGCATGGGCATGCGAAATAAAGGTATGCTGGGTATCAGTACCGCTGTAGTCAAAACCGATGTTAAGATCCGGGAGCAGAATGCCGTGATATCCTGCTTTGGTGATATTCATGACATTGGATGTCGTGTGATTACTAAGTATGCCAGCAGGAATATAGCTGATCCGACTGCCACCATAATGGCACCGCTTCTTTTAATGATACCGGGCAGCTGCCGGCTGGCTTTAATGAGCGTTCGACTTTGCTCCCACCGTACCAGCTGAAGTCCTGCGATATACACTACGGTTAAACTCCAAATCGTAAAGAGAAGTTCAATCCATGAAAAAGGGGTAAACGAAAGTATGATACCGGGAAGGGTAAAAAATAAGAAGTATTTTAAAACCCTGATAAATAGGGTTGGTGGATTTTCATGATCCGCTTTGTTGGTTAAATAGCTTGCAAATTGATCCTTCTTAATAGTGAGATATCCTCCCGCTCCGATCAAAGAAATAGCCAGTACCGAATAGTATAGGGCAAACCATTTTGTTGAAAAGCTTTCCAAATCCATAATGTCGAATTATTCGTCTGGAAGATTCTCGGCTTCGACTGGGGTTTCCTCTTTGGGATATAGGACGGAAGCAATAATCGACAGCGCAAGTGCCCCGCCAATAAATGCTAAGGCATATGGGGTGGGTATGTGATAAAAGTCAGAAACCAGCATTTTAACTCCAACAAAAACAAGAATGAGCGAAAGCCCGTAGTGCAGATAATGAAAAAGACGCATGATGCCGGCGACAGCAAAGTAGAGGGCGCGAAGTCCCAGTATGGCAAATGCGTTGGAGCTGTAGATAATAAACTCATCGCGCGTAATGGCTAAGATGGCGGGAATGGAGTCGAGGGCAAAGACAAGATCGGTTGTTTCGATGACCACTAAAACGATGAACAGAGGCGTGGCAATAAGCCTTCCCATTTTACGAATAAAAAATTTAGAGCCGTGGTAGCTCTTGGTGGTAGGGAAAAATCGCCGGACTAGTTTTAAGATCGGGTTCCGTTCGGGATGGACTTCTTTATCTTTTTCCATGGCCAGTTTAATACCGGTAAAAACCAAGAAACCTCCAAACACATAAATGATCCAGTGGAAACGTTCCATGAGGGCCACACCGGTAAAGATAAAGATCAGACGCATGACAAGAGCTCCGAAAATTCCCCAGAAAAGTACCTTGTGCTGGAATTTATCCGGAACTTTGAAATAGGTAAAAACCAGCAGGAAGACGAATATATTATCAACGCTGAGTGATTTTTCGATCAGGTAGCCGGTATAGTAATCAAGAGCTGTCTGGGATCCCATATAGTAATACACCCCAATGCCAAAGACCAGTGCCAAGGCAATCCAAATACCCGTCCAGTAAAGGGCTTCTTTGATACTGACGGGCTCATCCTCTTTGTGAAGTACGACAAGGTCGACTATGAGCATCGCAATGATGAACACATTGAATATCGACCACAGCAGAATGGAGTGATCCAAGATGGAGATCTATTTTTGAGATTTAAAAATAAGCCTCAAAAGTAGGTATTATTTGACAAAATTAATAGCTATCTGTTGACTAGATTATTCGACCAAAAACCCATCTTCCTCTTTCTTTAGTACATCGGGGATAGACGCCATTATTTCTTCTTTGAAAGCCTCAATAATATTCTTTTTCAGGTATTCGCGTCCATACACAATGCGCACCTTTCGACGGGGAACCGGATCGTCAAACTCTCGTAAATGAGCTTTAGCACAATGGGCATTGATCTGATTCTTTGCAAGGTAAGGCAAAAGCGTCATCCCAAAATTTTGTTCAACCAGTTGTTTTAGTGTTTCCAGATTGCCGCTTTCAAACTCAATTTTTGGATTATCGAGATTATTTTTTCTGAATTTCTTGCACAGTTTAACGGTTTGATCGCGAAAGCAATGCCCCTCGTTGAGTAACCACAAATTGGCTACTTCCAAATCATCCACCGAAAGACGATCTTTCTTTGCAAGCGGATGATCTTCCGACACATAGCCCAAAAAAGGTTCGTAATAGAGGTCTTCCTCAAAAATATTACCACGATCGGCCGGTGTGGCTATAATACCTATATCAAGGTGATCCTGATTAAGCAGGTCCAGAAGTTCATCAGTTACCACTTCCTCGAATATGAGTCGAACGTCGGGATGTTTTTGTCGAAAGTTGCGTAAAAAGAGCGGGAGCAGATAAGGGGCAACGGTGGGGATAATTCCGATGCGAAATGTGCCTCGTAGTTCGTCATCATTTAAGGTAGCAATATCTTCAATATGCTTAGACTGTTTGATGATTTTCTTGGCTTCTGCAATAATTTTTTCGCCAATTTCTGTGGGTATAACAGGAGATTTGGATCGATCAAAAATGGTAATCCCGAGTTCTTCTTCTAGCTTGTGAATCTGCATGCTGAGGGTCGGCTGGGTGACATATGATTTTTCAGCAGCAGTGGCAAAATGGCGGTAACGGTCGACAGCAATAATATATTTGAGTTGCGTAAGAGTCATAATAATCTATTTCAAAGCAGTAATTGTGACAATCTGTTTGACGGAATTATACAAACTTTAGAACTTTTATTTGTGAAAGTTCGAGATTTCCTTTCAGATTAGTACATTAGCCGTGAATCATTAAACAATCGAGAGTTAAACGATTTAATAAAAAGCATAGATATATCAATTATGCAACAGGCGCATGTATTTATCGAAGGACGGGTACAAGGAGTAGGATTTCGACATTTTGCAAAAGTAAATGCTGAAGAAGTAGGCGTATTCGGATGGGTTAAAAATCTACCCGATGGCAGGGTGGAAGCCATTTTTGCGGGACCTATGGATCACATCAGGGAGATGGTAAACCGTTGCGAGCAGGGACCGGGGGCCAGCCGGGTAGATAATATTGACGTTACGGTTGAAGAAGCTGATGAGGATTATGAAGAATTTGAGGTCCGCTATCATTAATATTTTTTATGCGTTTATTTATTGCTATTCCCCTGCTGCAAAACATCAAACAAAAATTATTGGACTTACAGCAGCCCATTAATGGAATTAGATGGCAGTCTCAAGGGCAGATGCACCTGACCATTAAATTTGTGGGAGAGGTTGATGAAGCTACTGCCGGAGAGTTACGGGATGAACTGCATAACATTACTCATCCGCACTTTGCTATGACAATCGCGGGGATTGGGTACTTTCCTGAAGGTAAACAACCCAAAGTATTGTGGGCAGGTATCAAAGAAAATGCAAACCTTCAGGAGCTGCATAAAAAAGTGGAACACCGCTGTGAGAAAAATGGAATTGCTCCCGAACCCCGACCTTATAAACCCCATGTTACGATAGGTCGAACAAAAAATACGCCCAAAAAAGCGGTTACTTCATATATAAATCAGCATGAACCATTTGTTCTTCGGGATATTCTAGTTAATGAATTTGCACTATATGAGAGTAAATTGCATCCTGATGGAGCACGTCATCACCGATTGCAAACCTATTTTCTGAAATCGGATGAATAGGTTTTGTTATTTTTGATTTATTACTTCCAATTCAACTAACTAATGTTACGAATTGTGCAGTCATTTTTATGGATTCTATTGGGTGTTGTTGTGGGATATCTGTTGCTGGTTGCTATGATGTACTTGCTCCAGTCACAAATGATTTATTATCCTCAAAAATCGATCACTCTTACCCCCGAAGATGTTGGACTATCATATCAGGATGTTACATTTAAAACGGAGGATGGAATAAGTCTACATGGTTGGTACATCCCCAATGGTAGTAATTCCACCGTGTTATATTTCCATGGTAATGCGGGTAATATTTCAGGTCGCTTACAAACGATCCAATTGTTGCATGATTTGGGACTCAACATTTTTATTTTTGACTACCGGGGATATGGAAAAAGTGAGGGGCGTCCCAGTGAGCAGGGAACCTATTACGATGGCCAAGCGGCCTGGAATTATTTAGTGTCAGAAAGAGATGAGCAAAATGACAACATTGTGATCATGGGACGTTCGCTGGGCGGGGCTGTTGCCTCATGGCTTGCTGTACAAAAAAAACCGGCTGCTACCCTTCTGGAATCTACCTTTACTTCCGCGGCAGATTTGGGATCTGATCTGTATCCCTGGCTGCCGGTGCGCACCATCATCCAATATGACTACAACACGCTTGCAAATATCAAGCAGATTGTGTCGCCACTATTTATGGCTCATAGCAAGGATGATGAAATTATTCCGTATCAGCACGGGAAAATACTATTTGAAGCGGCCAATAAACCCAAAACATTCGTGGAACTTAACGGATCGCACGGTTCCGGATTCTGGGAAACAGGGGAGAAATATCGCACGGCACTGCAGGAGTTTTTAAATAATAATGTAAGAAATAAGTGATATGGATATCATTAGCAAGGAGATTACGATTGGAGCCGAGGGGTTTTCGGATATCAAAAACATCACAGAAGAGGTAACGCAATTTGCTGAGCAAAGCGGATTTTCAGAGGGACTTATCCATATTTTTCCAATAGGTTCTACGGCTTCTATATCAACAATAGAATTTGAGCCAGCGTTGGTGCAAGATATGAAAGATAAGCTGGAAGAATTTGCTCCACACGATCAGACAACACGTCACGGCGAAACCTGGGGTGATGACAACGGGTTTTCGCATATGCGGGCAACAATGATGGGGCCGGGAGTAACGGTACCCCTGCACAATGGTCAACCGGTCCTAGGAACGTGGCAGCAGATCGTGATTATAAATCATGACAATAAATCGAGGGACCGCAGGATTTTTTTACAGGCGTTGGGGAAATAAGCTAAAAAAAGCGTGCTAATTTGTTGTGCTATTCAGATGATAGCTTTGCACAACAGATTTCAGAAGGTCCGGTTTATTCGTGAAAATTCCGGTAATCCCTCCGGTAATAAGTTTTTGCATCCGTCTTTTGCTATCTACGGTATATATAAATGCCGGAATATTAAACTTGTTAATATCAGTGATCCATTTCTTTTTTAGCTGTCGATAGCTACAGTTGAAAGCATCAACATTATATTTTTCAACGAGTTGATGCGGCAGTAGTCGGCTTGATTGACTTTTCTCGTAGAGCAATGCTACGGGAATATTCGGGTCTAATCTTTTGAAATGACGAACGGCTCGATAATCAAAACTGGAAAAAAGCACATGCTTTTGCATACCATGCTCTTTGACGAGCTGAAGGACTTTCTCTTCTATTCCATTTTTGATCTGATCAGAAACTGCTTCGGTTTTAATCTCAATATTGAGCGCAATTTTACCCGATGCAAAATGAAGTACTTCTTCCAGTGTTGGAATTTTCTGATCGGAAAATTTTGGATTGAACCATGAACCGGCATCTAATTTCTTTAGCTCTTTGAGTGTATAATATTTAACATAGCTGTTGCCGTTGGTGTGCCGATTAAGCTTAGCATCATGAAAAACGATTGGCACGCCGTCTTTACTCAACATAACATCCAGCTCAATCATCTCAGCACCCATTTCAACAGCTTTTTCAAAGGCGATCATCGTATTCTCGGGGTAGTAAGCGCTGGCACCACGGTGGGCGATGATAATAAACTCATCCCCATCATCATTATAAAGTACGGGTAAATTATGTTTTTGCATCATAGACGATTGTGCTAAGCAGTTAACAGTTGCAAAAGAACCAACAGCCAAGATAAGACAGAGAAGCTTAATTCTCATGCTGTATTTTCCATTGAAGGTAATCCAGCAGCTCATCAATTTGATTCTTTTGATAGAATATTAATCCCACATTGATTGCAAAAACACCAAAAATGATAATGAAAAAAGTTTGGCCGAGCTGAGTGATATCAAAATAGAAGGAATATCCAAAAAACAGGATGGCGGCAATATTTACGGCAAGTTGAATCCACTTATTCCGCTTTTTCTTATGAAGGGCATCTATTTTATTGCTTTCGGATAGTGAAAGTTCGTCTTTCTTAAGGTGTACGGTAAGGTAAGATTGAAGTCGTTCCTGCGTGTCAGAATCGCTAAAATCTGTCATATCAATTTTTGTGTTGCATGATCCGCTGCATAGCGTTGCGCAACAATGAATTGCGATTATTCTTCTTGGAAACGGTAATATATATGAGATAGAAACCAATCATAGTTGTTACACTGGCAACCATAATTAAGCCGGTGGATAGCCAATGCGGTTGGATAAGTCCCAAGACGGAAACCGTAACAACTGCCAATCCTAAAAATATCTGTGATATGGCAGCAATCATGTAGAATGTTGAGAGTGAGTGTGTTTCTTCTACATAGTGAGAAATGGCAGAATTATGTATGGAATCCTTTATATTGGACGATTCAGAAGATGGAAAAGAATCATCGTTTGGGTTCTTATCTTTCATAGGTAAACCGTTTTTAATAAATCGTTAAGTACTTATAAGTTAAACGAAATTATTAATATTTCAATTCCTGAATTACTATGTCAGAAAGTGATACAAATATTTATGTTTATGGTCGCAACTCAATTCTTGAGGCCTTGAGGAATGAAGCCGAACGCATGCAAAAGATTTTTGTTCGCGATTCACTACACGATTCTCAGCTCTCAGAGATTTTTAATTTAGCATCTCAACATCGTATACCCATTTCGCATGTTCCCGGTTCTAAACTTCACGACCTTGTGGGAACCGTAAATGATCAGGGTGTAGTAGCACTGATGAGCCAAATATCATATCAGGATTTTGGAAATTGGCTCGATACCGTTGATACCTCTGACTATCCGGCTGTTCTGCTGCTGGATGAAATTGAGGATCCCGGAAACTTGGGAGCTATGCTCCGAACAGCAGCGGCAGCGGGAATATCGGCTGTCTTGGTTCCCAAACATCGCCAAGCTCCAATCAATGCTACTGTTCATAAAACATCGGCCGGGACAGTGGGTCGCATCCCAGTTGTTCGCGTTGGTAATCTGAACCAATCCATCATGAAGCTAAAAGATGAAGGTTTTTGGATCGGCGGACTGGATATGAACGGTGATAAAGAGTTATGGGATTTGGAGGTCGATCGACCGCTGGCATTTGTCATTGGGAATGAAGGTAGTGGTATTAGCGAAAAAACCTTAGAACACTGCGATTATAAATTTCATATTCCCATGGAAAATAATGTGGAGTCGCTAAATGCTTCGGTTAGTGCTGCTCTTCTTTGTTATGAATGGAAACGGAAAGTGCAGGGCTAAATATTATTTGTAGAGAAGATATTGCTTGCGCTTCTCTTTGAATTCTTGAGCTGATTTCCCCCATTTTTTGAGGTATAAATCGTCTTTTAGCTGCTCTTGTAAAAATGGATTATCAACACCGCTGAGTTTGGGCATATAATCATTAAGTGAGGCATTAGGGGTTGCTTCAAGTAGTGTCGTTAAAAGTTCAGCTCCGAGTGCAACGGGGTTAAAGGCATTGGGATCAGTTACTTGTATAGCAATACCGTGACATCGTTTGCCCTCAAATTTGGGGTTGGATGCTTTGCCTGGAATAGATTCCGGAGTAAAAGAGCGCCGTTCAATGTTGACGCCGGCAAATTGTCGGCGAAGCTGGGCTATATGTGAAGTGGTCAGTTTGGTTTGCGGGGATCCTATTCGCAAAAAGGGGTCATTGGTTCCGCGACCTTCAGACATTGTTGTTCCCTCAAAAAGGACGGTCCCCAAATATACATATGCATGAAAAAAAGTGGGCAGGTTGGGAGAAGGTGGAATCCAATCAAGACCTGTGTCAGGCCATTTCATGGAACGATTCCATCCTTCCATGGGAATGATCCGAACAGTTGCTTGTTCTGGATTTTTAATCCATTGTTGACCCACCATCATTTTAGCCAGTTCTCCGAGCGTCATCCCATGTACCATCGGAATGGGATATTTGCCCACAAATGTTTGGTGTTTCTCCTGCATCATCCATCCTGAAATTAGGTTGCCGGCGGGATTAGGACGATCTAAAATCCAGACGGGAATATTTTGGGCAGCCGCTGCTTCGATGATATTACCTAGTGTAGCATTATAGGTATAGAATCGGGCCCCAACATCCTGAATATCGAAAAGCAGGATATCTACCTTTTCAAGCATTTCGGAGGTGGGTGTGCGGTTTTTTCCGTAAAGCGAAAAAACAGGCAGACCGGTAGACTGGTCAATGCCGTCTTCTATAGTTTCTCCGGCTCCAACGTCGCCTCGGAAACCGTGTTCAGGAGCAAAAAGTGCAGTGACGTTTATATCACGAGCAACTAAGGTATCAAGCATATGCGAGCCTTCAACGCGGGCAGTTGGATTCATCACTAAGCCCACGCGTTTGCCTTCGAGCTCATCAAGATGATGGTGAAGCAAGACATGAGCACCTACTTTTACGGTTGGCTGGGATTGGGTCAAATTGCAGCCCAATAAAGTTAGACACGCACAAACGGTAAGAAGGAAAGTTGCAGCTCGCATATCCTCGAAACTTGTGCTAGGCTTTATTAGCAACTACCTCAGATTCAGAAAAGAAATAAGCAGCTTCTTTTTTACCATTTTCTACTGAGTCGGAACCATGAATGATATTTTCGCCTACACTGTCTGCAAAGTCGGCGCGGATGGTTCCTTCTTCAGCTTCGCTGGGATCGGTAGCACCAATAAATTCGCGAAAATCTTCAATAGCATTTTCTTTCTCGAGAATCATGGGCACGCAGGGACCGCTGCTCATAAATTCAACAAGCTCATCGAAGAATGGACGTTCTTTGTGAACAGCATAAAATCCGCCTGCGGTATCTTTGGTCAGACGAGTCATTTTCATCGCAACAATGCGAAAGCCGGCTTCTTGGATACGGCTTGTAACTTCGCCAATTAGATTTTTTCGTACGCAATCTGGTTTTAGGATCGTGAGTGTTCGTTCTACTGCCATAAAATGAATTTAAAGATTTGTAACAGATTAGTATTTCTATGCTCTTTTAAATAAAGGACGTAAATATAACGCTTACTGCACTAATTCACGAAGTCGATTGTGCAGAACTTTTTTGTTTATAAATATCTACAGATAAATGGTGAATCATAAAACGGTACAATTATCTTGGAGCTGGCAGGTCAATGCTCTTCCGCAAGAGATTTGGCCATTTATTACGGATATCAATCGCTTGTTTAAGGATTTAAATCAGCCTAGTATCCAGAAGGTTCATATTACACAGTCGGTAGATCAGGATTTGATTCAGCTATCCTATAATGGTATCAACCGTTATGAGGTGTGGGAGGAAGAGCCTTTTGAGTGGGAATATCCATTTCGCTTTGGTATGGTTCGACATTACCAGTCGGGGGCCTACAAGGATTTGAAAATACAGGTTGACTTAAAGGAAAATGAAAAGGGCACCCGGTTAATGGTTAAGCTTTGGGCTATTCCTAGAAATAAACTCCTTTCATTTTGGACAACATTAAAACTTAAGACGTTGGTGAAGCGACGTTTTAAAAGTGTAATAGATACCTATGACCAGTTAGCTATAAGTAATCGTCAAAATTATCAAATTGCCAAGAAAAAGGGACTGGTTCGGGGTGGTGAAAAGCGGCTACGCCAAATTAAAGAAGAGTTGCATAATAGCCAGGTTGATGCCGTGGTACTAGAACGGTTGATTGAGTTTATTCGCCGCGCCGATGACTTGGAGCTGCGTCAAATTTCTCCACCCAAACTTGCAGAACAGTGGGGATTATCTAAGGAAAAGGTTTTTGAGGTTTTTATCCATGCTGCTAAAGCCAATCTGTTAAATTTTAATTGGGATTTGTATTGCCCTTCCTGCAGGGGTGTTCAAGAATCAGTAAAAACCTTGAACCAGATTCATGAGCCGATCTATTGTGATGAGTGTGAGCAGGAATTCAAGGTTAATTTTAATAAAACGGTTCAACTTAGTTTTACACCGCATCCGCTCATCCGAAAAATAAATAAGGATGAATATTGTACGCGTGGACCTCAGCAGAAGTCACACGTGGTGATCCAGCAGTATCTCAAGCCAGGCCAAAAGCGTTATTTAATGACAGATTTACAATCCGGGGAATATATTTTACGATCGACCCAATCAAAGGGCACCGCAATGGTTCATGTGGATAAGGATGGAGATGATACGGTTCATGTAAATATTAGTCCATCCGGACTTACCGGTGAAGAGGTTCACATTGCAAACAGCCCCAACCTGAGTATTGAAAATACGACTGACAAAAATCAGCTGATCACTCTTGAACAAAAGAGCTGGTCTTTGGATGGCGTAAGCGCCGCCCGGGCAACATCTTCGCAGCTGTTTCGCAATCTTTTTGCCAATGAAGTATTGCGCAAGGGTGAGAAGATATCCGTTGATAATTTGACGTTGATGTTTACCGATTTGTTTGACTCAGCGGGCATGTACAACGAGGAAGGCGATGACAAAGCTGTGGGACAGGTCATTGACCATTTTGAAATTTTGCATCAGGTTGTTTCAAAAGAGAACGGTGCTATTGTTAAAACTATTGGCGATTCGGTAATGGCGGTATTTTGTAAGCCCGATCAGGCTTTACGGGCATATTTAAGGGCTCAAAAAATGATATCCGACGACGAACGCTTCACCGATAATTTTCAGTTAAAGGCCGGAATTCATCACGGGAGCTGTGTAGCTGTCAATCTTAACAGTCGGATTGATTACTTTGGTAGTACCGTTAATATTGCTTCCCGGTTTGTGGATTACGCATCAGAAAATGAGCTTATTATTTCTCAGAACGTATTTAGCAAGTATAACTTGCAAGAAATGCTTGAGGAGTCTGACAATAAAGAGAGAATTGAGGATATGAATATTCGCCTGAAGGGATTTGATAAAGAATCATTTTCCATTAAGCGAATTCAAATAAGTGATTCCCCTCTGCGACTGGCGATATAGGATTGTTTTCTTATCTGAATTTATAGCTTGAGAGCCACCGCTACTTACCGTAGCTTATCTGCTGTCCATACAATTTTTAAAACCATATATCTGATATGAACGCAAAAGAAAATTCTCGTCAGCCCGTTGCTCCCGGAGCAAAAAAGATGAAAAAAGAGAAGAACATTGCACTTATTGCCCATGACAATCGTAAAAAGGATTTAATCGATTGGTGCGATTTTAACAAAGGGTCGCTTTCAAAACATAACCTGTTTGGAACAGGTACGACAGGCCAAATGATTGCCGATAAGGTGGGTTTGGATGTGAATCGCTTTAATAGCGGTCCGCTGGGGGGCGACCTGCAAATTGGGGCTGCCATTGCAGAAAATAAGATTGAGATGATGATCTTTTTCTGGGATCCATTACAAGCTCAACCGCATGATGTAGATGTAAAAGCACTGCTCCGGATTGGCGTACTTTACAACATCCCGATGGCGTGTAACCGATCATCAGCCGATTTTATGATCTCAACGGATTTGATTGATGAGGAGTATGATCGTTTTATCGTAGATTACAGCCAGCGCTTTTCAAAAGATGTAGATAAATAGATGAATGATTCTCTAGACAACAATCAAAATAATCTGGCCGATGAATCCAGTCCATATTTACTGCAGCATGCGGACAATCCGGTAAATTGGTATCCGTGGGGAGAAGAGGCATTTGAACAGGCCCAAAAAGAAGAAAAACCGGTGCTGGTATCCATAGGCTATGCAACCTGCCACTGGTGCCATGTAATGGCACATGAGTCGTTTGAGGATGAAGAGATTGCCGAACTGATGAACCGTGCTTTTGTGAATGTTAAGGTAGATCGCGAAGAGCGTCCTGATATCGACAATACCTACATGTTGGTTTGTCAGATGCTGACCGGTAGCGGCGGATGGCCTTTGAACGTCTTTTTGACCCCTGATAAAAAGCCTTTTTACGCGGCAACATATATCCCCAAAGTAGGGCGGCAGGGTCGGCCAGGCATGCGAGAGCTTATCCCGTGGATTTCTGAGCTCTGGCAGAATGATCGGAAGAAAATCTTGAATTCCACCGATGAAATTGTCTCTGCTTTTCAGAAGTCGAATGCATTTTCGCCGGCTGATCATTTGAACAGTGATATTTTAAATGAGGCGTATCAACAGTACGAGCAGCAGTTTGATACGCATTATGGTGGGTTTGGTTCATCCCCCAAGTTTCCGAGTCCGCATAATCTGATGTTTTTGCTGCGCTATGCAGATCGCAAAGAGGAATCAAAAGCACTGGAAGTGGTAGCGAAAACTCTTACTCAGATGCGAATGGGCGGTATTTTTGACCAAGTCGGTGGAGGATTTCATCGTTACTCAACGGACCAGAAATGGTTGGTGCCCCACTTCGAGAAGATGCTTTACGATCAGGCAATGTTACTCATGGCTTATACCGAAGGTTGGCTGTGCACTAAGAATGATTTGTTCAAGCAGACGGTAGATGAAATTGTCAGTTACCTGATGCGAAAGATGCAGGATGAAAATGGCGGATTTTATTCCGCTGAAGATGCTGACAGTGAGGGTGAGGAAGGTAAGTTTTATGTATGGAGCATCGAGGAAATTCGAGAACAATTGCCGTTGGCTGAGGCGGAGCTTTTTATTGAGGCCTATAACTTAACCGATGAAGGGAATTATCATGATGAGGCTACCGGTCGGAAAACAGGTAAGAATATTCCGCATCTGCAAATGTCATTTGAGGAGCTTGCCCTGGAGCGGGATATGGAGCCAGAAAATCTTCGATCTGCATTGGCATCAATTCGAGAAAAATTATTAGAAGAACGCAAAAAGCGAGTGCATCCGCTGCTGGATGATAAGATTCTTACCGACTGGAATGGATTGATCATCGCAGCACTGGCCAAGTCGGGATCGGCTCTCGACAACCAGGATTATATTGCAAAGGCGAAAGCGTGCTGGTCGTTCGTTGAAGATGAGATGTTAACTGAAGACAACGGACTTAAACACCGTTATCGCAACGGTGATGTAGCTATTGATGGTCATGCTGATGATTATGCTTTTGTCATATGGGGTCTTTTGGAGTTGTATGAAGCTACCTTTAAAACGGAGTATTTGCAGCATGCTGTTTCACTGAATAAGAAGTTTATTAAACATTTTTGGGATTATGAAAACGGAGGTTTCTACTTTACGGCTGAATCAGCAGAGGAACTGCTGGGACGTAAGAAAGAGATTTATGATGGAGCGATGCCTTCGGGGAATTCTGTCGCCATCTGGAACCTGCTTCGCTTGGGACGAATGACGGCAAATACGAAGTGGGAACAGATGGCGGACGAATCGCTTAAGTTATTTGCAAATAATATTGAAAAAGCGCCGACGAGTTTTGGAGCCGCTCTGCAGAGTGTAGACTTTTTGGAGGGAGACACCCGAGAAATTGTTATCACAGGGTATCAAAATGATTCTGAGACAGAACAATTTACTCGTCTGCTGCACGCTCGTTTTTTACCTCGGGCAGTTGTTGTTTTCCATGATCGGGATGACAATGCGATTCGTGATTTAGTACCGTACCTTTCTGATTTTGGAATGAAAGAGGGGAACCCTACTGCCTATGTGTGTCAGAATTATGCTTGTGAGCTGCCGACAAATGATCCGGATACAATGCTGGAGCTGCTTCGTTGATGCTATTTATTTACCTTTTCTTTGAAGTGTAATGACTGAGATATTGGGTGGAGCTTCGTATCGAATGGGGGCAAGTGTAAATCCCAATCCATTATTTACATTGATGGGCAAGCCTTTTTCCCGGTACATTCCATGAACATATTTTGTTTCTTGCTGGGATGCGGAAAAGTTCATACCCATAAATGGCACATGAATTTGCCCGCCGTGGGTATGTCCGGATAGCATAAGCTGGTAGTTCTGTTTTTGAGCTTTTGGTATTAATTGGTCGTTGACTTGGTGGGAAGCAAATATTTTTAGCGCACTGGCGCCAGTAGTTTTCGTCAATGAATCTACTTCAGCGGGATTGGATTGCTTGCTGTAGACTTCTGTGACACCGGTAATGGCAATACTACTGGTGCTGTCAATGCTTATGGTGTAATTTTTATCCTGGAGCAAAGGAATATTTTGTTCGTTGAGCGCAGGTTCGATATTGCCGAGACCAGCCCAGTAGTCGTGATCACCGACTACTGCAATGGTTCCATATTTTGACTTTACTTTGCCCAGTTCTTGTGCCGACATCTCAATAAAATCCGTGCCGTAAGAAATGAGATCTCCGGTAAAAATAACGAGGTCCGGATCTTGAGCATTTACTTTTTGGATATAGTTCCTGATTTCATGACGTCCGGTATATTCATCACCCTGTATGTCAGTAATATGAACAATTTTGAGTCCCTCGAGTGATTCGGGCAGATCTTCTACGGCTATGGTATGATGTTCTGCTTGCACTTGAGTGGTTTGGAGATAGGTTTTTGTTGCGGTAAACAGGAATATAGTTACAAATAGTGCTACGATAACGTGTGGATACCACCGGCAGATTACGTTTTTATCTCCAAAAAAGTAGTTGGTGATTACTTTGATGAGATCGGTGATTATGACCCAGGTTGCCAGCTGAAATACGAATATGAGCCCAAACCAAAACCAGTAGGCCAAAGGCTGAGGATAGCTGAGCAGATCGACGGTGCCGGTGGTGTAATAGTCGATAAGAGCACTAAATGGAAAAGCGTAAAATGTGAGCAGTGCTATGGGGACCAGCCATTTATGAAGGTATGATTTGAAGGTTGCGTAATAGCGAAATGATAGGTAAAGTACGGCGGGTAGCATCAATGAAGCTACCACGAGTGTCATTCTGAGAAGCCAGGGCACGTTTTGTTGGTTTTTATTTTATCTGTTATCTAATGTGGAATAATGATTTCTGTAATATTCATCAAATATACCGTTAGCGATGACCAAACGACAAGGAAATAGGAGAACGTTCAAAGAACTTTGTGCAGATTATGTGTTGAATATTCTTGATCAGGATGAGCGGATGCGGTTCGAAGAAATGCTGGATGAGGCGACGGAAGAAGAGCGGGAACTGTATCAGCAGATGCGTACCAAGGGCAATGAGTTGCTATTTTCTGACAAGGATGATCCTTCGCCGGAGGAGCTGAGAGAACAGCTGATTACAGAAGTAGAGGATCGGAATGAGAAGGTTGCGAATCGTTCTTCTCAACATACGGAGTCAGCTACGGATCAAGAGGTTGTAGATGATGTTGCTGGCAACGGGGAAACCCGTGTTTCTCTTACATTGGTGATATCAATTGTTTTGGGTTTTATCTGTTTAAGCCTGGTGTTTTATGCTTTTTCGTTGCGATGGGAGATTAGTGCCCAAGAGCGTATTATTGCCACTCAAGATGAGGAGATAGCTGGTCTTGAAAATAAGATGAATGAGTTGCAGGAAA
Source organism: Fodinibius sp. GM21 (assembly GCF_058386955.1). Lineage (NCBI taxonomy): Bacteria > Pseudomonadati > Balneolota > Balneolia > Balneolales > Balneolaceae > Fodinibius > Fodinibius sp. GM21. Next base: position 33,405 of record NZ_JBYEIQ010000005.1, read on the forward strand.
TGCTAGCGGTGGCCGATTCGCGCCAACTATATATAGTGAGATTGCTGGGGATGGAGGCGAATCCTTTTGGTTATGGCAATGTAATTTGGGATTCTCAGAATAACAGAGCCATTGTACGGCTTGCCGAGTTGCCGGCTCCGGATGAAGAGGGTCAATACCAGTTTTGGGCAATTTTTGATAATAAAGCTATAAATATCAGCTCATTTTCGGTAGATGCCAATGGAGACGCGTTATTTCAGGCGGATAATTTAGATGGCTTGGATAAAAGCAAGAATTTTTCATTTGCCGTTACGCTGGAGACCAAGGGCGAATCGTCCCGACCGGATGGCGAAATGCACCTTATGGGAAGCTTTAATGGGCAGTGATCATACCCATTTCTACGATCTACTGTTGACTCATTTTTTGAAAGAGGTAATCCTGGAAACTGAGTACTTTAACGCCTGAAGGGACCTGAACCATGGCTTTGGCAATCGATGAAGTATTCACTTCAGTAGTCTCTAACTTTGATACCAATTGATTGTTTTTAAATACTTCTACTTTAAGGGGAAAGTATTTCTCTTTGAACACAAGGTTTGTTGGTAAGCTGCTGATGATATTTTCAGCACTACCGCTCCAGGACTCGGCCAGCATGCCCCAGTTTACATCGAGCTGATTAGTCATCCATACTTCGGTGTGTTCGTTGGGCTCTTCGTTATCACGGAAAATAAATTTGTCTGTCTGATACCCGTGAATAGTTGCTGATTCACCGGTGCGCTCGTAATTAACATTATCGGCTTTTTCAGCTGTTTTACTTGCATTTTGTCCATTTCCAAACATATTCATCATGGAAGTAATATCGGATTTGGAGATTTTCAGAGCTTCATTATCTCCGGTCAGGAAGACAAAATCTTCAAAATCGAGTCGAACAAGTACCCCCTCAGTTTGGATAGATTCCATAAAACCGTATTCCTTTTCACCCTGCAGTAGAATGCGGTCTGGAGTGATATACAACGTAAAATTATCGTCTTTTTGCTCAACGCCTTCTGATGAATAGTTATAGCTGTTAAAGGTTATTTTGCCCTCGAATTGCGCAGCAGCTGGTTGTTGACTAAAAGAAGCAACTAAGAGCATGGCCGATAGATAATAGGACGCTTTTTTCATGATCAAAAAAGTTTAGGTAAATAATTGGTTATGCTTTTTTACACCGATAACAAATACAAAGTTTCGCTAAAAATAAAAAGCCTGCTCATGTTAACAAGCAGGCTGTTTAACGTTTGGTAACCATAAAAGATTATGCTTCTTGGAGAACGTTGGTATCCACGTTTACTTTATGGATCCAGCCTCCACCGACAACATCATCACCTTCATAACAGACTACTGCCTGACCGGGTGTTATGGCTTCTCGTCCGGTAGGGAAAGTGACTTCGATTTCGTCGTCGCCCAACTGTTTTAGCTGGCCGACAACACCGTCATCGTTGTATCGAATTTTTCCGGTAATTTCCATCTCTCCACCGGGGACTTCGCCATACTTACTCAAATTGATATTTTTGGCTTTGCATGTAGTAGCTACCAAATCCTCTTTTTCACCAATCGTAATAATATTTGATTCAGGATCTATATCAGTGACGTACACACGCTTGCCGAGTGCCAGATCCAAACCGCGGCGCTGTCCAATGGTGTAAAAGGGATACCCTTCATGTTCGCCAACAATGTTTCCATCCTGGTCAACAAATTTTCCGCCTTTGACGCGTTCTTCAAGACCATCAACACGATCTTTTAAGAACCGTCGGTAATTATCGTCAGGTACGAAGCATATTTCGTAGGAGTCGGGTTTGTCGGCTACTTTTGTGAGCCCAAATTCTTCTGCCATATCACGAATTTCAGTCTTTTCGTAGCTTCCCAACGGAAATATGGTACGTGCCAAATGCTTTTGTTCGACGCCCCAAAGTGCATAGGACTGATCCTTTTTGGGATCCAATCCTTTCGAAATAACATATCGTCCATTCTCTTCTCGCACATTGGCATAATGGCCGGTAGCGATATAATCGCATCCCAGGTTATCGGCGCGACGCAGCAGTGCCGCCCACTTGATGTGCGTATTACACAGAACACATGGGTTGGGCGTGCGTCCATTCATATAGTCATCTACAAAACGATCAATAACCCAATCACCGAATTCATCACGGATATCCACGATAAAATGCTTGAAGCCATGGTTGACGGCAATTTGTCGTGCATCGTTCATGGATTCAAGGGTACAACATCCGGTTTCTTTATCCGATTTGCCGCCAACACGGGAATAGTCCCATGTTTTCATCGTAATTCCGATGACATCATATCCTTGTTCTTTGAGCATAACAGCTGCAACAGAGGAGTCTACCCCTCCGCTCATAGCTACTAATACTCGTCCTTTGCTACTCATGGTACTGGTTGAATTCTGTGAATTGTGGATGAACCCCGAAGATAAGGTTTTTTTATGTATTTCTTGTGAAGAGAATTCGGGACCTTTAATAAATATCTTTGACGTATTACATATACAGATAGGGCTTCCAATCCTCCTGAACCCCACCGAGTATAGATTGTAAAAAAGTAATATGAATGGGTCGAAAAGGTTTTTGCTTTAATGGCATCTTTGCTTCTTTAGGAGTGCGGTTTCCTTTTTCGACATTGCATGTATTACAGGCTGTTACGAGATTTTCCCAGGTGTCTTTGCCCCCACGGCTTTTCGGCATTACGTGATCAATTGTAAGATTTTTTGATGAACCGCAGTACTGGCAAGTCTTATGGTCTCGCTTCATAATGTTATGGCGAGACAACACAATTTTGTTGTAGGGAATGTTGATGTATCGGCGCAATCGGATTACGGAGGGATAAGAAAAATCCCTTGAAACGGTGCTAATAGTTCGCTCGGGGTAGTCATGAACCATTTCGGCCTTATCTAAAAATAGAAGTTTAACCGAACGGTGTACCGAGCAAATACTTAATGGTTGGTAATCTTTGTTTAATACCAGCACATTTGCGTCCATAGCATCTACGTTGTTTTACAGCAATGAAATTAACATCAAAAAGATGTTATAACGTTTGTCTGCATGTTTAATGTGTAGAAGCAACATTAAATTTTATTGAAATGCAAGATGTCGTTATATCAATGAGGGAATAGTATTATATTATTTGTACTGTAATGGCAGAAAGTATTCACAGTACACTTCTCAAATCTTACCTATATCATCTAATAATTTTTTTATACCTTTCTGTCTTTTAAAATTGCTATCAGGCAATCAATATTATAAAAAGATTTTTACCATTTAACAGTAACAAGATCAGATTTTTAATATCAATTTATGCCTTACAACAAAAATATGTATACCACCGGATATTATAAGGAGCCCGGGCCCAAGCTTGATGAAGAATCTCCCTTTGAGTCTATGTTAGAACGTTTTCGTTTTGCCGCGGAAGTGCTTGAGCTTGACGAAGGTATGTTTCAATATTTGGCTAGTCCCGTTAAGCAGGTAACTGTTTCTATCCCTATTGTTATGGACAGTGGCGATATTCGTGTTTTTGAAGGATATCGAGTTATCCATAATAACCTGCTGGGACCGTCTAAAGGTGGGATTCGCTACGCGCCTGATGTAACGCTTGAGGAGGTAAATGCATTGGCTGCCTGGATGACTTGGAAGTGTGCTATTGTGAATGTGCCATTTGGTGGAGCTAAGGGTGGTGTACGTGTTGATCCGAAACAGCTTTCGGATGGCGAATTGGAGCGTTTGACCCGTCGTTATACCGCAAATATGCTCGAGGTATTTGGTCCCGATCGCGATATCCCTGCCCCTGATATGAATACAAATGAGCAGGTTATGGCATGGGTAATGGATACTTATAGCATGAATGCCCATAAGACAGAAACAGCGGTTGTTACGGGCAAGCCGATCATACTAGGTGGTTCACATGGACGTAAAGAAGCTACAGGCCGTGGCGTGGTAACGGTTACATTAGCGGCACTTAATAAAGTGGGTCTGTTGCCTAATAAGTGCACCGTTGCTGTACAGGGATTTGGTAATGTAGGTTCCGTTAGTGCAAAGTTAATGTACGAGCAAGGTGCCAAGGTTATTGCTATCAGTGATATTTCCGGTGGCTATTACAATGAAAACGGAATCGATATTCCGGCTGCAATAGAGTATTCCAAAAACAATGATAATTCGCTTGAAGGATATCCTGAGGCCGAGAAAATATCCAACGACGAACTGTTGCAGATGGATTGCGACGTATTAATTCCGGCTGCTAAAGAAGATCAGATTAATAAAAAGAATGCACCTGATATTAATGCCAAAATTATCGCCGAAGGGGCCAACGGTCCGGTGACTGCCAATGCTGATTCCATTCTTGAAGATAAGGGTATTATGGTAGTGCCTGATATTCTTGCGAATGCCGGAGGTGTTACGGTTTCCTATTTTGAATGGGTCCAAGATCGTCAGGGATATTTCTGGACTGAAGAGCGTGTGAATCGTCGCCTTAACAGGATGATGCGCAACGCCTTTGATAATCTGTTTGAAGTTCGGAACCAGTATGACATTACGCTGCGGCAAGCTGCTTATGTATTTGGTATTAATAAGGTTGCTATGACGCTGAAATTGCGTGGATTATACGCTTAGTAGCTTTTGCATTATAGGGGTGTTTAAAATGAAAGACACTCCTTCTTACATCTTTCGTCTATGTCAAAAACTGATACTAATAAACTTGTTCTAGATTCCAAGTTTGAAGAGATGGAACGGTTAGAACCATTCATCGATGAACTTCAGCAGCGGGCTGATATCGATGATGAAGATTCCGGCCGGATTATGCTTGCGCTTAGTGAAGCTGTGAATAATGCTATTATTCATGGTAATAATGAAGATCCGCAGAAACAGGTAATTGTGCTCTCAACTTTAGACAAGGAAAATCGGACCCTTACGATCAGTGTTGAAGATGAAGGGGAAGGATTTGATCCCGAAGAAATTCCCGACCCTCTGAAAGAAGAGAATTTATTAAATGAGGGTGGAAGGGGTGTTTATCTGATCAGGCAGTATGCCGATGAACTGCAATTTTCCAAAGGGGGGGCAAAGGCTACTATTATTTTTCAATTAGATAGTTGAAATTAGGTTGAAAAGAGAAAATAAAAAGGGCGATGAAACACAAGCCTCATCGCCCTTTCTTAATGGGGGAACTTGCTGAAGCTGTTAATTTGTTACTTGAGCTTCTAGCTGCTTCTTAAGCTGAGCTTTAGGTACCGCTCCAACTATTTGATCTACTACTTCGCCGTTCTTGAAAATAAGCAGCGATGGAATACTTCGGATACCATATTTTGTAGACGTTTCGGGATTTGAGTCAACATCTACCTTCCCAACTTTTGCTTTTCCTTCAAACTCTTCGGCAAGTTCTTCAACAACAGGTCCAACCATCTTGCAAGGGCCACACCATTCTGCCCAGAAATCTACCAACACGGGTTTCTCAGCATCGGCATTAATGACTTCATCCTCAAAAGAGTTGTCTGTAAGTTCGATTGCTTTACTCATAATATTTCTTTCACCTTCGTTAATTGTAATTTAAATATCCTTTAATTCAACAAAGTAAATATCGGATAATATAATCCAATTATCACATCGTTTCTTATTATAGAATACATTATCAAAACTTATCTTACCTACCGTTACCATTATAACGGTTTAGTGCAACGGCTTCTTTGCCTACAATGGATCTTAATCCCTCCAGTAATTCTTCATTGGGATCAATAACAAATTTGCGAACGTGCATCGCAAATGGCCTCTTGGCTTCACTGCTTAACACGTTAAAGCGTACATTTGTTTCCCCCTTATTTTTACTGAAGAGTTGTGCCATCTGTTCCAGATCCTCTTCGTCCACGTAGTTGGTATCGATATCCAGCTTCAATTCAATCTGATCCTGATACTTTTCGCGCATACTCTCGATGCGTTCAAAACCATTGGCAATGATCTGCAGCTTTCCACGTGAGGAATCAAAGCTACCATCCACTACCACGCGCGTATCTTCCTGAATCATGCCCAGGCAGCGATCGTATACCTCATTAAACACAACGACTTCTACGTGTCCATGACGATCTTCCATCTCAAGGAAAGCAAAGGGACGTCCCTTTTTATCCGTCACACGATTGACCTTGGTGATGATACCGGCAACGCGTACATCTGTTCCATCGTTAAGCTGATTCAGTTTCTCAGCATCCAAGGTATGTGAGCAAAAAATGCGTACATCTTCCTGGAACTTATCTAACGGATGACCGCTCAGGTAAAAGCCGATGAGTTCCCGCTCCTTATTAAGTCGCTCAATGTTTGACCACTGATCAACCGGTTCCAATTGGGGTTCGTCAATGGCAGATGAATTGTCACCACCATTGCCGAACAGATCCGATTGGTTGGAGTTTTCCATCTCCTGCACGCGCGATCCGTAACTAAGTAAAATCTCCATGTGCTGCAAAAGCTGTCGCCGATTGGCATTCAGCTCATCAAAAGCTCCGGCCTGGAAAAGGCTTTCCAACGTTCGCTTATTACAGACGCTGGAATCAACCCGGCGCGCGAAGTCATAGATGGAATCAAATGTTCCGTTTTCTTCCCGTTCTTTTACAATTTCCTCAACCACATTGGATCCAACACCCTTAATCGCTTCCATCCCGTATTGGATGCGCCCATCTACAGCCACAAATTTTCCTTGTCCGCTGTTGATATTGGGCGGATCCACGGTGATGCCCATACGATTACATTCCTCAATAAACTTCGACACTTTGTCAATGTCGCCCATGTTATGGCTGAGAACAGCCGCCATGTATTCTGCCGGATAGTTGGCTTTGAAAAAGGCGGTCTGGTATGCTACTACCGAGTAAGCAGCTGAGTGCGATTTGTTAAAGCCGTAGTTAGCAAACTCGGCCATGATATCGAATAGTTCTTCGGCTTTTTCTTCAGAAACGCCATTGTCGATAGCGCGATTGGTGAAGATTTCTCGCTGCTCATCCATCACCTTTTTCTTCTTCTTACCCATGGCACGGCGCAGCAAATCCGCTTCACCGAGGGAGTAATTGGCGATTTTCTGGGCCGCCTTCATGATCTGCTCCTGGTAAATCATAATACCGTAGGTCGGCTTCAGGAGTTCTTCAAGGTCTGGATGCGGATATTCCACCTCCGAACGTCCGTGCTTGCGGTCGATATATTCCGGAATAAACTGCATGGGGCCCGGACGGTAGAGGGCGTTCATGGCAATAAGGTCGTCCAGCTCGGTTGGCTTCAGCTGTTTGAGATACTTGCGCATGCCATCCGATTCAAACTGAAAGGTGCCGATAGTATTCCCTTTTTGATATAGCTGGAAGGTCTTTTCATCATTTTCGGGAATCTCATCCAGCTCATAATGGATGCCGTGATTTTTTTCTACATACTTGATAGATGTTTTGAGAATGGAGAGTGTTTTTAGCCCAAGAAAATCCATCTTAAGCAGACCGCAGTCTTCGGCGTGCGGCCCGTCGTATTGTGTAATCAATTCCTTGTCCTTGGATAGGGCTACCGGCACATATTCGCTAATTTCCCCCGGTGCGATAATAACACCCGCTGCATGCACTCCCGTCTGCCGGGCCGAACCTTCCAGCGTACGGGCAAAGCGCATCATCTTTTGAATCTGGGGATCTGGGTGCTCAAATAATTCCTGGATATCAGCTGCCGACTCGGGATTCCTTGATTTATCTAAGACCTTATCAAACGTGTTGAGACCGGGCTGATCGGGAAATAGTTTCGTAATTCGATTTACTTCCTGCAATGGTACTCCCAGTACGCGTCCCACATCACGAATGGCTGTTTTGGCCTTCATCGTGCCGTAGGTTACAATTTGGGCTACATTCTGGCGACCGTATTCCTCTACCACATAGTCAATGACTTGCTGGCGCCCGCTGTCATCAAAGTCGATATCAATATCCGGCGGACTTACGCGCTCGGGATTTAGAAAACGCTCAAAAAGCAGGTCGTGGCGCATGGGATCTACATTGATAATCCCCAAACAGTAGGCTACAACAGAGCCCGCTGCAGAACCACGTCCCGGACCAACGAATACATCCCGTTTGCGCGCTTCGGTTGTAAAGTCCTGCGTAATTAGAAAATAACCGGAGAAATCCATCCGGCTAATAATACCGAGCTCCTGTTCAATACGTTCGCTGATTTCCTGGGTAATTTCGCCGTAGCGTTTTTTGGCCCCTTCAAAGGTCAAATGGCGGAGGTATTCATCCATGGAATCAAACTGATCCGGAATACCATAATGAGGAAGCAGGAGCTCAGAACTAAGATCAATATTGTCGACCTTCTCGATAATCTCATTTGTGTTATCAATGGCCTGTGGAAGATCACTAAAGAGCTCCTCCATTTCCTCAGGCGTTTTTAGATAGAAATCGGTATTCAGGTTGTTGTTGTCATCCGTGAACCGAAAGCGATTGGGATCATTGATGTCGGCATTGGTCTGCAGGGCAAGCAAGATGTCGTGAGCTTCCGAATCTTCCTCATTCACATAGTGGCAGTCGTTTGTGGCCACCATTTTCACATTGTATTCTTTCGACCATTTTACGAGAATTTCATTACAACGGTCCTGATCATTAAGACCGTGACGCTGCAACTCGATGTAGTAATCATCCCCAAAAAGATTGAGATACCATTCAAAAATGGCGCGCGCTTCCTTCTCACTTTTATTGATAATCGTTTGATTAATCTCACTGGCAATACAGCAGGTGGTAGCAATAAGTCCTTCAGCGTGCTCGGCCAGCGTTTCTTTATCAATGCGCGGTTTGTAGTACAGTCCCTCAGTATATCCGAGTGAACACAGTTTCGACAAGTTTTTATAACCCGTCATGTTTTTGGCGAGCAGTACCTGGTGATAACGGGTACGATCTTTTTTATCCTCCATTCCAGAAGGCGTTACATAAAACTCACAGCCAATAATAGGTTTTACGTCATGTTGGTTGGCCGTGTTAACGAATTCCGGTACCCCAAACATATTTCCGTGATCAGTGATAGCGATCCCGGGCATGCCGTGTTTTTTAGATTTCTTGATCAGCTGATTGATGCTCGCGGCACCGTCGAGCATACTAAACTGCGTGTGATTATGGAGGTGTGAGAAGTTCATTCAGGAGGCTTTTCTTTTAATCCTTAGATTGGAATAATAATACTATTCCTGACCGACAATATTAAGGCGTATTTCAGGATAAATTTTAAAAAAAATTCATTCGGGTTTGAATGGTGAGCAGAAACATTCTATTTTTAATTTTACCTAACCAAACTGATCTAATATGTCCACCAAGTATATCTTCGTAACGGGCGGAGTTACATCTTCACTGGGAAAGGGAATTATTTGTGCATCGCTGGGGCGGTTGCTAGTTGCACGCGGATTGAAGGTAACGGTCCAAAAACTTGATCCGTATATTAACGTGGATCCGGGCACGATGAATCCCTACGAACATGGGGAGGTTTATGTGACCGAAGACGGTGCGGAAACCGACCTCGATTTGGGGCATTACGAGCGATTCCTGGATATCAAAACCTCCCAAGAAAATAATGTTACTACCGGTCGTATCTACAATGATGTTATTTCCAAAGAGCGTCAGGGTGCGTATTTGGGAAAAACCGTTCAGGTGATTCCACATATCACTGATGAGATTAAATCCCATATTGTCGAGCTCGGTGAGTCTGGCGATTACGATGTGGTGATTACCGAAATCGGTGGTACGGTAGGAGATATTGAAAGTTTGCCATACATAGAGGCGGTACGTCAGCTGCGGTATGATGTGGGACGAGCGAATACGCTTTCCATCCATTTAACACTGGTACCGTATTTATCAGCAGCCCGAGAGCTTAAAACTAAGCCTACTCAACACTCGGTTAAAACGCTTTCCGAAAGTGGATTGCAGCCTGATATTATTGTAGCTCGTTCTGAGTATGCACTTGATGATACAATCCGCAATAAAATTGCCCAGTTCTGCAATGTAGAATATGATGATGTAATTGCATCGCTGGATGCCGAAAGTATATACCAGGTTCCGCTTTTAATGCAGGACGAGGGCTTGGATAAAAGGGTGATTGAGAAGCTCAAGCTTGATGCCGGCGAAGCAGATCTGGAGCGTTGGAAAGGATTTGTGGAAGCGGTCCGAAATCCATCCACCCAAATTACGATTGCGCTCGTTGGTAAGTACGTAGAACATCATGATTCCTATAAATCCATTGCGGAAGCGTTGATACACGGTGGAGCGGTCAACGATTGCGAAATAAATATCCGTTGGATACAATCGGATGATTTGACAGCAGATAATGTTAACGACAAGCTGGAAGGGGTTTCCGGTGTACTGGTGGCTCCCGGTTTTGGAGGCCGAGGCATCGACGGCAAGCTGGCTGCGGCTAATTATTCCCGTAAAAATGAGGTTCCGTACTTTGGCATTTGTCTGGGAATGCAGTGCGCCGTTATCGAATTTGCCCGGAATGTATGCGGATGGGAAACAGCGAACAGCACCGAATTTGATGAAGATACCGAGTATCCTATTATTGACTTGATGCCGGATCAAAAAAATATTGAAGACAAAGGCGGGACCATGCGGCTGGGATTGTATGATTGCAAAATAAAAAAGGATTCCAATACCTATGAGGCTTATGGAAAGGAATTGGTACAGGAGCGTCATCGCCATCGCTATGAGGTGAATAACAACTTGCGTTATAAGCTGGTAGAAGATGGAATGAAGCTGGTCGGTTTTAATCCTGAGCGTGATCTTGTTGAGATTATTGAATTGCCTGACCATCCATGGTTTGTAGGTGTTCAGTTTCATCCCGAATATTGTTCAACGGTTAATAATCCACAGCCGCTCTTCGTAGATTTTGTTAAGACCAGCCTGAAGCATGCCAAGGAAAATAATTTGGCTGAGCCCATTAAACGGGAAAAGGTTGTAATCAATTAATAGGAAAGGCTATGCCACAGGATCAGACGTGTGCCAATAAATTACGAGTTCGCGTTTGCGGAGTACTGATCCGGAACAATGAAATATTGTTGGCACAAATCCATTCTCCGATTTCTAAACAGTTAGTATGGATGCCGCCGGGCGGTGGGCTAACTTTTGGGGAATCAATGAAGAATGGCCTCAAGCGAGAATTTAAGGAAGAGACTAATCTATCAGTTAAAGTTCAAGAATTGGTGCACGTTAATGAGCTTATACGCAAACCGTACCATGCTGTAGAATGTTTTTTTGAAGTCAAAAAAATAGGTGGGACAGAAAAAGTAGGTAAAGATCCCGAACTATCTTGGGATCGACAACTTTTGCACGATTTACAATGGATGCCTATTGATACGCTTTCTGAAATAGACTTTGCTCCCTCCAGTCTTGTTGAGAAAGTGCAACATTGGGATCGACGGTTTAACTATCCGGTATTTTAACAGCTTCTTACAATGAGGAAGGCAATCTGTTTTTTAATCCTAACGGGATTGTCATAAATTTAGAAGCCAAATTTTAATCACATCTATTCTTATGTATAATCTGCGACTTTCAGTTATTGCTGTTTTGTGTATGGCTTTTATAGGGTATTCTTGCCAGAGTGATCAACCATCGAAAACAACAGTAATACAAAATGTAAAGGGGTATACCTTTTATGATGGCGATTTGATACAGTTTTCAGCACTTGAAATCAAAGAAGGTAAAGTCGTAGATGTGTATGATGATACTACGTTCACTGCTGATGCTTCTTCGGAAGTTATCAATGGGGAAGGAAAAGTTATGCTTCCCGGTCTTGTAGACGCTCATGCCCACGTTATGGGGTTGGGAACTATGCTTATGAATGTGGATCTGATGGGCATTAAATCATTGGATTCAGCGTTAGCACACATCGAAGAATACGCATCTGAAAATCCTGATTTAGAGTGGATTGAAGGAAGAGGTTGGAACAATACGCATTGGGAGGATGGAGGATTTCCCACAGCCGAAGACCTCGATAAAGTGGTAAATGATCGTCCGGTTTGGTTGAGTCGAGTCGATGGTCATGCCGGTTGGGCAAATAGTAAGGCGATGGAACTGGCAGGAATCACCGCTGAAACCGAATCGCCTGAAGGTGGAAAAATTATCCGTGATGAAAATGGGCATCCCACCGGTGTGTTTGTCGATGAAGCGGAACAGCTTATTGCCTCACATATTCCTGAGCCAACGGCCGAAGAGCGGCAGATGGCGTTGGAAAAGGCCCTTCAACAAATGCGTAGCAAAGGTCTGACGAGTGTTCATGATGCCGGAGTTTCTGCTGAGACTTGGAAACTCTACAAAAAGTTTGCTAATAAAGGAGAATTATCCACGCGTATTTATGCAATGATTGGCGGAGCCGAAGATACATTTGATAAACTTGGAAAAAATGGTCCCATTACTTCCTATGCGGATGATCTGTTAGCATTGCGCAGTGTTAAAATTTATGGTGACGGTGCGCTTGGTAGTCGAGGGGCAGCTATGTTGGAACCTTATTCTGATGATCCAGATAATACGGGTCTTCTTTTCCACACCCAGGAAGAGATGAATCAGAAGGTGTTAAAAACAATGTCAAATGGATTTCAGACCAACATTCATGCGATCGGAGATGCCGCCAATCGACAGGTGCTCAATGCGTTTGAAAATGCCAAAGACAGTTTGGGAGAACAGGGATTGAGAAATCGGGTAGAGCATGCACAGATTGTTTCTCAGCAAGATATTCCCCGATTTAATGAACTGAATGTTATTGCTTCCATGCAGCCAACCCATGCCACCAGCGATATGAATATGGCAGAAGATCGCGTGGGACCTGAACGCATTAAAGGCGGTTATGCCTGGAAAACATTTGTTAATCAGGGTACGACGGTAGCTTCTGGTTCAGACTTTCCGGTGGAACATGTAAATCCGTTTTATGGTTTATACTCAGCAGTTACACGGCAAGACCATCAAGGGAACCCTGAAGGCGGGTGGTATGCATCCGAAAGTTTAAGTCGCGAACAGGCACTACGTTCTTTTACGCTGGATGCGGCTTATGCTGCTCATCAGGAAGATATGCTCGGCAGTTTAGAGCCGGGTAAGTGGGCCGACTTTATTCTTGTAGATAGGGATTATTTTGAAGTTCCTGAAATTGAGATCTGGCAAACCAAAGTCCTCGAGACCTGGATGGGAGGCAAGAAAGTATATTCTGCAGACGACTAATTGTTGATTCATGATTATCCGTTTAGAACAGTTAAATCCTACGATAGGTGATATCAGTGGTAATATTGCACTGATTGAGCAGGCTATGGCTACTGCAGAAGCAGATAATGTGGATTTACTGGTATTGCCGGAATTAGTGGTTTGCGGATATCCCCCGATGGATTTAATTGAACGCCAGGCTTTTTTGGACGCCATTTTTCAAGCGAATGACCGAATTGTAACAAATTCTACTCACACTGGGGTGTTGTTTGGAACTGCAACTCCCAATAAGGGTGCCGGTCGCAAATGTTTTAACAGTGCGATTTTGGCGCAAAATGGAAAAAAGGTCACAGAAGTTCATAAAACATTGCTTCCTACTTACGATGTGTACGACGAGCTTCGGTATTTTGAACCCAATGATACTTTTGAGTGTATTGAGTTTCAAGGGACGAAAATTAGTATTACTGTTTGTGAAGATATATGGCATAACTTTGAGCTTTCTTATTTGACCTACGATGTAAATCCTGCCAAAGAGTTGGTAGAAAGAGGAGCGGAAGCAATTTTCAATCTTTCAGCCTCGCCCTATACTCGAAACAAACCACATAGTCGTCAAAAAATGTTGCAGCAACATGCTAAAAGATTAGAGGTACCCATTTTCTATGCTAATCAGGTAGGTGGAAATACGGAGTTGGTTTCAGATGGCGACTCGATGGCTATTAAAAGCAATACCGAGGTAGTGGGACGAGCTCCGCTTTTTGAAGAGAGCTTTATAGATATCGACTGGCAGCCGGAAGTAGATACATTAGAAAATATTGGCTCTGCTCCTGTCAATATACCAAAGAAAATTGCTCAGATGTTCAGTGCTTTGAAATTGGGATTGCAAGATTATCTCAACAAAACAGGTATTGCCGAAGATGTTGTTTTGGGATTGAGCGGGGGTATTGATTCTGCGTTAGTTGCTGCTATTGCAACGGAAGCGTTAGGAGCAGAAAATGTAGTTGGTATTACAATGCCTTCAGAATTTTCATCGGAAGGTAGCGTTACCCATTCACAAGAGCTGGCACAAAATCTTGGAATCGAGCTGCACGAGGTAGCAGTCAAAGGTCTGTATAATCAGTTTAACACTACTTTGAAGCCGCTCTTTAAAGATACACCCTTTGGAGTGGCTGAGGAAAATTTACAACCGCGCATTCGGGGCACATTATTGATGGCATACTCAAATAAATTTGGCAATATGCTATTAAATACCGGTAATAAATCTGAGTTGGCTACCGGTTATTGTACGTTATATGGCGATATGGCCGGAGGGCTGGGAGTTATTGCGGATCTGTATAAGTTGGAAGTATTTGAAATGGCTCGGTGGCTGAATGAAGAATATTATGGTGAAGAAATTATTCCCTCTGCAATAATAAACAAGCCGCCAAGTGCCGAATTACGTCCTGATCAAAAAGATGCAGATAGTTTGCCGAAATATGATATTTTAGATCCTATCCTGGAGGCTTATATTGAAAAGCAGCACTCCGTTGCAGAAATTGCCGAACAGGGTTTTGATATTGATATCGTTCGGGAAATTATTGCACTGGTTGATCGTAATGAGTATAAGCGCTTTCAGGCGGTTCCTGCAATAAAAGTTAGTGATAAGGCTTTCGGAACGGGACGGCGTTGGCCGTTGGTACAGCGTTGGACAAATAATCGAAATTGACGTTATTACAGAAGCGCATCAACAAAAAATTAACTCTACATCGTAAAATTCTATGCAGAATAGGCTACCGCTTTTACTTGTTTTTGTTTTAATCATAGGTGTTGCTCCTTCATTGGCACAGCAACAGGATGAAGACATACAGCTGGAGGAAAGTCCTTTGCCTGCCAAGCTGCTTCCCTATAATAATCCTATGATATCGAGTGATGATGATTTTGCAGCAGAAGAAGTCCGACCGAAAGAAAAGCTCGATAATTTCCAAAAAGATTTGATGCGCCGCATCGCTGATATATATCGCATGCATGTTAATGCAATTGAGGCACAAATACAGGATGATCCCTTAAGTGCTGAGACTCACATCACCGATGCGCTTAATGCCATGCAAAACCTCTTGGATACTTATCCAGAAGTACAATCCAATAAACGCTTCAGTGCATTGTATCGATCGGTAATGACCGAATACCGAGCATTTTATGGAGTTGAAGATTCTTCGAAAGAGGTTAAGGGTGATATTTTTGCTATTCAGAAAGAGTTGTATTCCAAAGAAGACGACTGGATGAATGAAAATGAGGAGTATGTACTTCCGGAGAATATTACAACTCCCAAAACCGAAGTGCCGCTTGTTCAAAACCGCCAGGTTAATCGTCACCTGATGTACTATACGCTTAAACGTCCGGAAGTAATGGAAACCTGGTTGCAGCGTACCAAGAAGTATTTTCCAATGATGGAAAAGATTTTTAGAGATGAGGGGGTGCCAACAGAATTAATTCACCTTGCAATGGTAGAAAGTGGGTTAAATCCCGAGGCACGAAGCTGGGCTTCCGCCGTTGGAATGTGGCAGTTTATTCGGGCAACAGGCTCTATGTATGGGCTGGAGGTTAATTGGTGGATTGATGAGCGCCGCGATCCGGAAAAGGCTACACGAGCAGCGGCTCGACATTTAAAGGATCTTTACAATATTTGGGGTGATTGGCACCTGGCTATTGCTAATTATAATATTAGTCCACGTGGCTTAAAAAGGGCAATTCGAGCAGCCGGTGAAGAAGATTACTGGGCCGCACTGCCTTATCTGCCACGTGAAACACAGGGGTATGTGCCCGGGTTTATTGCAGCGACTATGATTGAAATGAATCCTGAACAGTTCGGATTTAAAGGGACTTATGAGGCCGAGGAGTATGATTACGAAGTTTTTGAGGTTGCCCCACTGATGCCGCTTGATGCTTTGGCCGATGCTGCAGGTATTACTACCGAAAAACTTAAAGAATATAATCCCGAGCTGCTGCGATGGGCAACACCTCCGGGAAATAGCTACCCGTTAAAGTTGCCTGCAGGAACGAAAGAGCAATTTGCTGCGAATTATGACGACATTCCCAAGGAAGAGCGCAGCCAGAATGTAGCTATGCATACGGTAAATAGCGGAGAAACTTTGGGATATATAGCCCGGAAATACGGTACTTCGGTACGTGCACTTTATGAGACCAACGAAAGTCTTTCAAATACCATTTATCCGGGTCAAAAAATTGTAGTACCACTGGCACCGGGAAGCAGTGAAAAGATTGCTATTAATAAACCTACGCATCAACCCAGGGGTAATACCTCTACAAGACAAGGACGATCAAAGTCTAAGGCACCAGCTAATTCAGCTCAGCTAAGTTACAAGGTGAAAAAAGGTGATACGATCGGACATATAGCAGAATGGTATGATGTTCGGGCTTGGCAAATACGTTCTTGGAATGGAACAACAAACTACATTAGGCCGGGAGAAAATCTGACAATTTACGTTCCCCAATCTAAGCAGTCATATTACAGTCAGATCAATAGCATGTCGTTTAATAAGAAACAGAAACTGGAACGTGAACAGCGGTCCGGTAAAGATATTACCGAAGCGTATTTGGCATCAGCTGATGATGGTGAAGATCTTACTTATACGGTCCAATCTAATGATACATTGATACAGATTGCTAATTCATTTGGTGTTTCTGTAACTCAGATAAAACGCTTAAATAATCTCAATGGATCAAGAATTTTTGTTGGTCAGCAGTTGAAGATTAAATAAGATATTCTTCAATGAGTAAAATGAGGAAATTTATAGTTGCCGGACTGCTGGCGCTGACCTTCCTGGCGCTTATAGGTGTGGCACGTAACCCGGATATTTATTTCCTCATCAAAAAGAATTTTACCATTTTTAGTGAGGTGTATCGCACAGTTTCCCTGGAGTATGTGGATGAGGTGGACCCCGAAAAACTGATGCGTAAAGGGATTGATGCGATGCTGGAGTCGCTTGATCCCTATACTGTGATGGTTGATGAAGCACAACAGCAAAATATGGAGATCATCAGTCGTGGCAGTTATGGAGGGGTGGGTTTGGAGGTGGGGTTTCGGGGCGGTCAAATTGTTGTTGTTGCGCCTATAGAAGGATATTCGGCACACCGAAAAGGTATTCGTGCGGGTGATGTTATTGAAAAGGTGGATGGCGTATCGGTTGAGGATTTGATGCCCGAGGAGGTACAAGGGCTGATAGATGGAGAACTGGGATCCACAGTTACGTTGACGATTACGCGGTATGGTATAGAAAGTCCCATAAAGTTTGAGCTGGAACGCCAGCGCATTGAAGTGAGAAATGTAGGGTATGCCGGTTTGGTGGGGAGCACTAAAAAAATTGGCTATATTCTATTAAATCGCTTCTCACAAGGCACAGCAGACGAAGTTCGCAAAACGATTGAGGGCCTCACCACAAATAATCAGCTTAACGGGTTAATTTTGGACCTTCGCAATAATCCCGGTGGATTGTTAGAAGAGGCTGTGGGTATTGTTGATAAATTTATCCCGCAAAACCAGATGGTTGTTGAAACTCGGGGACGTCAAAGCAAGCATAACAACATATTCACAACCAAAGAAACACCCGTTTTACCGAATATGCCTCTGGTGGTACTGCAAAACGGAGGCAGTGCCAGTGCATCAGAAATTGTGGCAGGTGCATTGCAGGATTATGATCGGGCAGTGATCATGGGAGAACAAAGTTTTGGGAAAGGGTTGGTGCAGACCGTAACACAACTCTCGTATAACACGGCCCTTAAAATGACAATTTCAAGATATTATATTCCCAGTGGTCGCAGCATTCAATCCATAACCTATACTCATGATGATGACAACAGTGCAGTATTGAAACCCGATTCACTACGCAAGGAATTTAAGACGCGCAATGGCAGAACGGTTTATGATGGCAATGGTATTGCCCCGGATATCAAGATCAATGATAAAGAACCATCACTGCTCGAAACTTCTCTTTTGAGGGAGAATCTGTTTTTTGATTTTGCTAACCAATATGCGTCTACCCATGACAGTTTAAGCGAGTCTTTTGGTTCTGATGATCTCTATGATGAATTTACGGCATACGTGTCCGAGAAGAATTTTCAATACCAAACGACCTCCGAGAAACATTTAGCGAGAATTGATTCGCTTCTCAATGGGGTGGAGGGTGATGGAAAGGAACATATTCAGGAATTGGAAAAAATTATTGATAAGAAAAAGAAGCAACAGTATGCCCAAAAGCGTTCTGATCTTGAGAAGAGATTATATCTGGAGTTAATAGCACGATACAAAGGCCAGCAGGGGCAAACGGCTGCATGGCTTCCGCATGATAGGTCAGTTAATGAAGCGATTTCGATATTGCAGAATAATGAACAGTATAACAGTATTTTAGCAGGGGCTAACTAGGAGTGGCTAAAGCAGATTTACATATTCATACAACAGCATCAGATGGACATTCAACGCCACAGCAAATTATAAAAAATGCCAAAAAGCATAACCTGGATGTCATATCTATCACTGACCATGATACCATTCGCGGCTATAAAAAAGCCGTCAAAGAAGTTGAAAAAACAGATATAACATTGCTACCCGGGGTAGAAATCACATCAGATTTTAATGGTCGTGAGTGTCACCTGTTGGCTTATTGTTTTGATCCTGATCATAAAGTAATTACTCAGATATTAGCACAGCACTATCGTTCCCGGCTGGAACGGGGAAAATGGATTGTGAATGAGCTAACAAAAAAAGGGCTTGATGTAGATATTGAGGAGGTAAAGGCTGAGGCAAATGGCAGCAATATTGGCCGTCCGCACATTGCCTCGGTGCTCATCGATAAGGGGTATGTTGCCTCTTTCAAGGAGGCATTTATTCGTTATCTGAGTGATCAGTCGCTCGGTAGCATTTATAATGAGTATTATTCACACCATCAGATTATTGAAAACGTGAAGGAGGCTGGCGGGGCGGTTGTTCTTGCCCATCCGGGAAATTTGTATTCTGATGACGAACTAAAAGAACTTGTAGAGGCTGGGATCGACGGAATTGAATTTATCCATCCGAGTCATGATTATGACAGGCAAAAACAGATAGAAGCATTTGCCGAAAAACATAATCTATTGAAGACCGGTGGCAGCGATTTTCATGGTGGAGATAAAGAATATCAGAAATTTTTTGGAGTAGTCACTATTAATATCAAGTATGTGAATCGCTTGATTCGGTTGACTGATCAGCGAAAAGCACTCAAAGTCTAGGTTATGGAAAAGAATATTTTACAGGGTGAAACTGATGCTAATGATTTTAGTATAGGTATTGCCGTTGCTAAATGGAACTCATTCATAACGGATGAATTATTGGAAGGGGCGCTAAATGTGCTAAAGAGTAAAGGGTTTGGTGACGAACAATTATTGGTGGCTCGCTGTCCCGGAGCGTACGAGTTACCATTTACAGCTCGGAAATTATTAGACCAGACTGACGGTGTAATAACGTTGGGAGCTGTTATACGCGGCGATACGCCCCACTTTGACTACGTTTGTGATGCTGTGAATCGTGGTGTGACGGATCTTAATTTAGAAGGTAATAAGCCTGTGGTATTTGGCGTTTTAACAACGGATAATGTAGCTCAGGCGCAGGAACGTGCTGGGCTCAAAGGGGATAAAGGAAATAAGGGAGCAGAAGCTGCGCTTGCCCTTGTTGAAATGATTTCATTGAATGAAAAATTTGAAAAATTATAATTCTTATTAGCTTGAAATAACGGGTATAAAACTCTAATATTGATAGCTTAATAAAACACTGATACTACGCATTGGAACCAATTTCGCTCACAAATAAAGAACAGAATAGCAGTGACAAGAAGGCACAGTCCGCGCTGATAGAGCAGGGGGCAGTCCCCGAGCATATCGCAATTATTATGGATGGGAATGGCCGTTGGGCTAAAAGTCGCGGCAATATTCGTTCATACGGGCATAAAGTTGGTGTAGATTCTGTTCGGGATGTGACTGAGGCTTGTGCACAAATTGGCGTTAAGTATTTGACATTATATGCGTTTTCGACAGAAAATTGGGGACGACCCAAAATGGAAGTCAGTGCTTTGATGCGTTTACTGGCTCGCTCACTGCGTAATGAGGCGGAAAATCTGGATGAAAATAATATTAAGCTTGAAACAATTGGACAGATCGACCGGTTTCCTAAAAATTGTCAGCGAGAATTAGGGGAAGCTATTGATCTGACCAAAGATAATGACCGGCTGCAACTATGCCTTGCACTCAGTTACTCGGGCCGCTGGGATATCACCGAAGCGGTTAAAAAGCTTGCTCAATCGGTGAAAGAAGGCAAGGTTGATCCCGATGAAATAGACGATGAGATGATAAGCGCACATTTATCTACTGCCGATATACCCGATCCGGAGTTGATAATTAGGACAAGCGGCGAATATCGAATCAGTAATTTTTTGCTATGGCAGTTGGCTTATTCCGAACTTTATATAACAGAAACATGCTGGCCGGACTTTCGCCGGGAGGAGTTATATAAAGCTATTCAATCATTTCAACAACGAGAACGTAGATTCGGCAAAATTTCAGAGAACACACAGAAGAAATCTGTAGGTCTATACGTTCAAGAGCTGACACCCTAACCTTTCATACAAATATCGTAAGCTCAATTTTGTTTCAACAACAAACCCACGTGAAGAAATTATTAGTTACTCTTTTCGTCCTTTGCTTCATCTATAATCCTGTTTTTTCTCAGGATACCTCTATAAATATCGAAAACCCGATGAATAATCGACCCCAGCAATACGAAGTGCTGGGAGTAGAAGTAGAAGGCTTGACAACTTCGCGAGAAGATTTTGTAATTGGGACTAGTGGCCTGCAAGTAGGCACCCAAATCACCATTCCCGGCGAAGATTTATCACGGGCTATTAAAAGTCTTCACAGGACAGGATTATTTTCTGATGTAGAAATAATTGAGACTGATCGCGAACCGGGTGGTATTTACTTGAAAATCGTAGTTCAAGAACAGCCGCGGTTAGAGGGATTCGAGATTCATGGGGCAAAGCGATCTCATCGTAAAGATCTCGAAGAAGAGATTACCCTACTACGAGGTTATGCCGTTACCGAATCATCATTAGCGCAGGCAAGAAATACCATAAAACGGTATTATGACGATAAGGGATATTGGTACACTAATATCGAAGTTGAGAAATCCAAGCCGGATACTGTACGTAATCGTGTGACGGTTCACTTCAATATTGATCCCGGTGAACGCCTTGAGGTAAAAGAAATTACATTTGAAGGTAATGAGGAATTCAGTGATCGTACACTCCGAAAAGAATTGGGTGAAATTAATGAAGATCGTTGGTGGAAATTCTTTTCTAAAAAACTTTTTAAAGAAGAAGATTTTGAAACCTCCAAGCAAAATTTAAGAGATTTCTATGGAGAGCATGGATTTCTTGATTTTCGCATAACCAGTGATACTGTTTATACCTTTCCATATACGCAGCACAGGTTATTGTTTCTGGAAACCCCTGCCGAAGGAATAAAGGTGAAATTAACGGTTGATGAGGGACCACAATACAAGGTCCGTGATATTATGTGGGAAGGTAATACCGTTTACACTGATGAAAGGCTTACCCAAGTGTTGGGCTTTGAAAAGGGAGATATCTTTGACCAGAAAAAATTCCAGGATAAGATAGAATTCTCCCAACAAGGTACCGACATAACGAGTCTCTATCGTGATATTGGATATTTGTTCTTCAGAGTTGAGCCTGAAATTGAGGTGGTTGGTGAAGACTCGGTGGATCTAAATATGAATATCTATGAAGATGAAATTGCTTATATCGAAGAGGTATCCTTTACCGGGAACAACAAAACGCACGATGATGTAGTGCGAAGAACTCTACGTACCGTGCCGGGCCAAAAATACAGTCAGCAAGCAATCGTTCGTACCATACGTGAGTTGGGACAGTTGGGATACTTCCGACCTCAAGCAATTACTCCAAACTTATCTCCTGATCGCGAGAACCACACGGTAGATATTAATTATCAGCTTGATGAATCCCAGAGTACGGATAACTTCGAGTTTTCTGGTGGATTTGGTGGACAAGGCATAGGACTCATTTTATCAGCTCGATTGAATTTCAATAACTTCTCTATACAGCGTGCTGTAAAAGGTGAGGGATGGAACCCTATTCCTTCAGGAGACGGCCAAAAATTATCTTTGGGCGTACAGGTTACCGGCAGCGGCTATCAAAGTTATAGTCTCGGATTTCAAGAGCCGTGGTTAGGAGGCAGGCCGTTGTCGCTGGGTGTGAATATGAGTTACGATTTAATCAGCTATCGAGGCTCATCTTCCCGCAATGAATTACTTTCGAGCAGTGTTTCTCTCGGAAGGCGGTTGAACTGGCCTGATGACTATTTTACCCATCGTTCGGTAATTTCTTATCAATTATATGATGTAGCGGGCGGAGCCTCATTCTTGGCAGAAGGAACTTCAAGTATTCTGAGTCTGAAGCAGGTACTGGAGCGTAATTCTGTGGATAATCCTATTTCGCCGTCAACAGGATCTAAATTCAGTATTTCCGGTGAACTTGCACCGCCCTTCCCCGGCTTCTCACAGTTTTACAAGTTGAAAACAAAGTACCAAAATCACACTACGGTTGTCGGTAAATTGGTAATGACCAATACAGTCGAGTACGGTTACTTGGGTTATTTGAGTGATAGTCAGCGTAGTGATTTCCAACGCTTCAAGCTGGGTGGTACTCAGATGCAGCAGCGACAGAGCTTTTTGGATGATAATATTGATTTACGCGGCTTCCCCGGCGGACGTAATGGTTCTATTTCACCAATTAAAAATGGAGAGCCAGTAGGCGGGCGCTTGTACACTAAGTATGCGTTTGAGCTTCGTTATCCTGCGATAACTGAACAGCAGGCACAGGTACACCCATACATGTTTTTTGATTCAGGAAACGCTTTTGCCAATACGCGGGAGTTTGCTCCATTTGATGTAAAACGATCGGTAGGTTTTGGTACCCGCATTTACCTACCAATTCTTGGGTTGGTTGATCTTAGCTATGGATATCGTTTAGACGGAGTAGCCATCCCGAACAATCCTATTCCGGCAGGAGAATGGCAATTCCTGTTTAATATTGGAGCTCCTTTTGAATAGTGAGAAATCTGTTTTTACATAGCGTTATTACTTGTTGTTTTTTGTTGTTCTGTGCCAGTTTTACCACTGCCCAGGATCAAAAGATTGGCTATGTGAATACTGATCAAATTTTAACTCAAATGTCGGAATATCAGGGAATCCAGCAACAGTTGAGTACGCTTAGTTCTGAGTGGAATAAAAAGCTGGATCAAATGGAGCAGGAGATTGAAAAACTTAAGGAAGACTTTGAAGCAAAAAAGATCTTATATACTGAAGAGCTCAAAAAGCAGAAACAGCAGGAAATCCAAAACAAAGTACAACAGCGCCAGCAGTATTTAGATGAAAAATTTGGCGCCAAAGGGGAATATTTTGAGAAACAAAAAGAGCTGCTTGAGCCTATTCAGCGTAAAGTCTTTAACGCTATCAATAAAATAGCCAATGATCAGAATTTTGATTTTGTTTTTGATCGTGCCCAAAATTCCAACATGCTTTATGGTGAACAGGAATGGAATTTGAATGAACAGGTACTACAAGAGCTTGGTATACGTTAAATGAAGCAAGCAATTGATAAAAATAGTTTTTATACTCACACGCCGAATAATTGAATCCCAAAGATAAATTGATCTGATGTTTAGAAAGTTAGCAAGTTTATTTCTCCTATTCTTTTTTGTTGTAAGTACATCGGCATTTGGACAGCTTAATATTGGGTATCTGAATACTCAGGAAGTAATGAGCCAAATGCCAGAACGATCACAAGTAGAGCAGGAGTTGAATGATTTTATAAAGGAAAAACGACAAGAACTACAAGAGCGAACAACAGAATTTCAGGATTCCGTTGCTGAATTCCAGCAGAACCAGGCGAATATGTCTGATGCTGAAATCCAAAAAAGAGAAAAACAGCTTGCCCAAATGGAGGCTGAAATGACGCAATTTCAGCAGGGACTTCAGCAGCAGATTCAACAACGCAGGGCCACACTGTTAGAACCTCTGTATACTAAGATGAATGAAGCTATTAGTACAGTTGCAGAAAGTAATGATCTCGACTTTGTGATCAACGAGGCTACCAGCAGTGGTGAAAATGTTGTTTACTATGCTGCTAGTGAGAAAATGGATATTACCCAGCAAGTTTTACAATACATCAATGAAACATCAGACCAGAATTAATTGAAAATATATCATACTATGTTAAAACGAATACTATCTATATCACTACTTTGTTTTTTGGCTGTTGGCTTTACAGGCCTTTCTACTGCACAAGCACAGGGGCAAAAAATGGAAATTGGCTATGTTGACCCCCAGGCAATTTTGAATAAAATGCCTGAAATGAAGGCGGTTCAGCAGCGTTTGCAAAACTTTATTGAGCGCAAACGAGAAGAGTTCTCTACTAAGCAGCAAGACTTCCAACAGCAGCTTACAGAGTATCAACAAAAAGCTGATGTTATTAATGAGTCGGCTCGTAAACGTGAAGAAGAACGTCTCGGTAAATTAAATGCTGAGTTGCAGCAGTATCAATCCCAAATTCAGCAGGAGATACAGCAGAAACAACAAGAATTGGTAGGGCCACTTCTGGATCAGATAGATAACGCTGTTGGTACTGTCGCAGAAGATATGGGACTCACGTATGTGATCAATACTACTACCAGTCAGGGTGATCAAATTATTCTTTATGCTTCTAATGAAGCCCAAGAGAAATACAACATTACTGACCAGGTAATGCAGGAGCTGGGCATTTAAGACAGCAAGCAGTTTCAGATCATTTTTGATTGAGGCAGCTCGTAATGGGCTGCCTTTTTTTATTTAACCCTTCGCTTACGATTCCGGATATAATCTTCAAAAATGTAGCCGCCCAAGTTGTCAAGAGATGCAAAGTAAGCCCGTCCTTTATTAGCTTCGGTAAGCTCTCGTACAAAATCTTGCAGGTAAGGATCTCGGGCTATCATAAAGGTTGTGATATCAATATCATCACGTCTGCATTTAACAGCTTCATCCAACACTCTGTTTACGATTTTTCGGTCGAGCCCAAAACTATTCTTATACATCTTTCCATTCTCAATAATGCAGGATGGTTTGCCGTCAGTAATCATAAAAATCTGCTTATTGGCAAACTTGCGTCGATGCAGGGTATGGCGGGCTAATTCGAGTGCCTGCTGAGTATTTGTGTGGTATGGGCCTACTTTTAAATAGGGAAGATCCTCGATGTCTACTTTCCATGCTTCATTACCAAAGGCAACGATATCCAGCGAATCTTTGGCGTAATTATTCAGGATGAGTTCTGAAAGTGCCATAGCAACCTTTTTAGCCGGAGTAATGCGATCTTCGCCATAAAGCACCATAGAGTGGCTTAAATCTATGAGCAATACCGTAGCAACCGATGTGTAGTGATCAGTGTCATGAACACGTATGTCGTCTTCATGCAGTTGCATCTGATCAATATTACTGTGCCGCAGCATATTCATCATGGTACCCACGCTGTCAATATTGGCAATGTCATCACCCTGGTGCCACTTGCGGGTTTCGGGTTGGCGTTCTAAGCCTTTGCCGGTATGATCGGTTTGGTGATTGCCGACAGTTCCTTTCTTTAGATTGTTGAATATTTCTTCGAGTGATCGTTGGCGCAGGCTCCGCTCCGTTTTGCGTGTGATAACATATATTTGTTGGTTATCATCTTGTTCGATATAGCCGCGTTCTTTCAGTTCATCAATAAAATCACCAATGTTATAATCGTCAAACTGATCGGTGAGGTCATAATCATTGTCCAGTTCTGTGAGCCAGCGCAGGGCTTGTTGCACATCACCACTGGCAATGGTTAGTAGCTCTTGGAAAGTGTCCCATAGTGCGTCAAAAGGGGATTGGCCCTTGGATTTGGCGAAGCGTTCATCCCATTTTTGGTACTTGAAATGCATAGTAAAAAAATTAACTTTAGCCTGAGTAAAACTAACGCTTTCGAAATCCTTTTAATTCATTGTAATGATTAATTCGAGCAATTTAAATAATGTTGAATCTACAGACCGGACTATGTTCGAACGCCAGCTCTGGGGAGAAGAGTATGATCGAGTGATGGGCTTGGATGAAGTAGGACGGGGGTGTCTGTCGGGACCCGTTGTGGCAGCGGGCGTTATTTTTGAGCCGGGGACTTTTGTAGAAGCGATTCGTGATAGTAAAAAACTAACCCTTGATGAGCGTAGGCAACTAACAAAACAGATAAAAAAAGAGGCACTGTATTGGACTATTCAATGGTGTACGCCAACTGAAATTGACGAGCTAAATATTTTGCATGCCTCAATTAAAGCAATGACAAAATGTGCTGAAGCGGACGGGGCTAATCCGGATTATCTGCTTGTGGATGGGAATCGCTTTAGTGCTGGTTTATGTCCGCACAAATGTATTGTAGGGGGGGATGATCGATCGATGAGTATTGCTGCAGCCTCAATAATTGCAAAAGTGTATAGAGATGAGTGGATGATCAAGCTTCACGAAGAGTATCCACATTATGGCTGGGATACGAATGTTGGATATCCAACAGCCAAGCATTATGAGGGATTAAAGAAGCACGGAGCCACTAAATTCCATCGACAGAGTTTTAACTTGCGCACCGATAAGCAGTTAGAAGAATAACAGTTATCGGTAGATGCTGAACTGCCGCTTATAGAAATCAAGATTTAAGCAGATTCCCAGCATCAGGGTATTAGTGATTAGGGCAGAACCTCCATAGCTAACAAAAGGTAAGGGGATCCCAATAACGGGCAATAAGCCGGTGGCCGATCCAACGTTGATGAAGAAATGAGTAAAGAAAATAGTTAATACACCCACTATCACCAGCTGGGCAAAGGGGTGCCTGTGGACAGCGGCCATTTGCAGTAATCGTAATGTGAGCGCGAGTAGTAATAGAACCGTAAATCCGGCACCAATAAAACCAAACTCTTCCCCGATTACACAGAAAATAAAGTCGGTCCACTGTTCTGGTAAAAATCGTAGTTGTGTTTGGGTTCCCTCAAGGTATCCTTTACCGTAAATTCCTCCCGACCCTATCGCTGTTTTTGCTTGGATGACATTCCAACCCGCTCCCTGAGGATCAAAAGAAGGATTGGTAAAGGCTTCTATTCTAGCCCGCTGATGCGGCTGTAAAACTTGATTCAGGGCAATCTGAATGCCAATGACAAGTAAAACTCCGGTAACAAACGAAGTGAATGTTAACCAAGTTCGTCGCTGGATCATAAAAATTGCCAGGGTAGTAACTATTGCGGCAACAAGGCCCCAGTACCATGATATAATAGTAAGATAGCCTACAATGGCAGGAGAAATTATAAATAATGAGATACCGTAAGGCAGGCCTGACCAAAACAATACTACCGGTATCAATGCAAAATAGATCATGGCCGTACCCATATCATTTTGTAGAATGACAAGGAAGGCCGGAATGACGATAAGAGAAACAGCAATTATTGCTGACTTTAAATTCTCTGCTGATATATTTCGGCGGCTGGTTAAGTAATTAGCAACGGCAAGTATGGTTGCGATTTTCATTAGTTCGCTCACTTGCAAGTTAAACGGTCCCAGTACAAGCCAGCTTTTGGCACCGTTTACTTCTTTTCCGATTAAAAGAGTGAGAATCATTAGTATGATACCAAGCCCGTAAAATATATAAGAGCCCTCTTGAAAGGTACGCGGATTAATGAATTGAAGTGCTATTAAAAGCAGCACTGCAATGCCGAAGGAGATCAATTGTTTATAAAAATTGAACTGTATATAACTGGGTAAAAACTCAGCGACAGGACCTTGCGTAGCGCTGTAAATAGCTACCAATCCCACAGCAATAAGGCTCGTCCAAATTATGACAAGCGACCAGCTAAGTTCCTTGAGATTGATCATCTATATTTTCTTCCTCTTCTTCATCGGTTGTCTGTTTTCGGGGCTCAAAAGTCTTTACATAATTGTACACATACGATCGATCAATTTCTCCAGTCAGGTATTGCTCGATTAACAGAGAGGCAATTGGGGCAGCAGAAATAGATCCATAACCTCCATTTTCAACAAGAACGG
The DNA here is from genome assembly GCF_058386955.1 of Fodinibius sp. GM21. Taxonomy (NCBI): domain Bacteria; kingdom Pseudomonadati; phylum Balneolota; class Balneolia; order Balneolales; family Balneolaceae; genus Fodinibius; species Fodinibius sp. GM21. Next base: position 61,763 of record NZ_JBYEIQ010000005.1, read on the forward strand.
CAACAGCAATTTTGGGATCATCTACCGGCGCAAAACTAATAAACCATCCATGATCTTGTCCATGCGGGTTTTGGGCTGTTCCTGTTTTTCCGGCAACTTTAACGCTATCCAGATCGGCATAGTAGCGGCCACTCCCATCGGTAACAACTCTGCGCATACCATTTTTTACAACTGCTATTTCGTCGGGATCGACCCAGCCAATTTTTTCTTTTTTGGGATTAGTTAACATCATCGTCCCGTTACTTTCTCGAATTGCGCTAACGAAATGAGGTTGAACCTTATATCCGCCGTTGCCAATTTGGGCAGCTACCAGAGCCATTTGCAGTGGGGATACGGCCACAAACCCCTGCCCAACACCTAAGCTAAGCTGATCGCCAATTCCCCACTTACCTTCGCCCAATACACGGTTAAAAAATGTACTGTCCGGTATGGTACCTGTTACTTCATTGGGAATATCGATGTTATTGTACTGTCCCAATCCAAAGGATGTAGCCAATTCTTGCCATTTATCAATACCTTTTTCAATAGCAATTTTATCCATCAGCCAGAAGAAAAAGGTATTGCTGGATTCTTGGAGCGCTTTTTCAACATCATATTTGCCGGGGTCGGCCAAGTCGTTATATCGACGCCCGCGGTAGTAGTAGCCCGGATTGTCAATTTCTGTTTCCGGCGTGATAATACCGAGTTCCAAGCCCATCAGCGCCATAAGCGGTTTAAAGGTAGAGCCGGGGGGTTGTTTCCCTGATACCGCCCGATTGTAAAGCGGATTGGTAGTGTCGGCATTGATGCTATCCCAATACGTTTTGTCGAGGCGCCCTGATAGTTTTCTAATGTTATACTCCGGAGCACTTACCATACTGAGAACAGCTCCGTTATCCGGATTTAATGCCACAACAGCTCCTTGTTTACCTTCCATGAGATCTTCAGCAAGGAGCTGCAGTTCTGTATCAATGGTAGTATATAAATCAGATCCTTTTTCAGGACTTTCATCAATAGCCCCATCCTGATATGATCCCATGTTTTGCCCCATGGCATTAACCTGAATATACTTGGTACCGAGGGTGCCGCGCAGCTGTTCTTCATAGGCCATTTCGAGACCGCTTTTACCCGTTTTGTCCCCGAGATGATAACTTTGTGTCCTCAGATATTCCTCTTTGGATACCTCCCGCAAATACCCCAAAATATGAGAAGCCTGAAGGCTGTCCACAGGGTAATCGCGTTTACTTTCAATTTGGTGTCCTACTCCCGGAAGTTGCCAAATACTTTCTTGAATGATGGAGAAGGTTTCAAAATCAACTTCAGTAAAGATGCGTGAGGATCGATAATAGGAATAGTCTCGGGCTTCTTGCACTCTATTTTCGACCTCTTCTACCGGTACATCCATAAGGTCAGCAAGAATAGGAGTATTTTTGGAATCGTAACTGGCCGGTGTAACGGTAATGGTATAGATTGGTTGGTTATCAACAATTAGGTTACCATTGCGATCGTAGATCAAGCCCCGGGCAGGATTGATAACTTCCTGGCGTAGCGAGTTTTCCCGACTAAGGGGATTATAAGTGTCGTAATCAAGTATCTGTAGTTGGAACAATCGTCCTAAAATAATAAGTCCCAAAATAATAATACATACCTGTAGCACCCGTAGAGAGGTTTTGGTACGTATTTTTTTTCGGGATTGCATGGTTTATTTTGTTCTAAATAATTGAATAAAACTTGCTACAAAAGCAGTATACAGACTACTGCCTATAAGATGACGCCAGAAATAAAATTCTCCGGTATAACTTTGAATAGCAACATTGAGTCCGAGAAATATGAGATTATGGATTAAAGAAGCAATAGCAATAGTTAAAAATACCTGTCCAATAAGTAACTGTTTTTTTGATCCTCTTGGAATGAAGTTATAGCTCATGAATACTAACAACGTTTTGGAAAACATATTTAGTCCCCATAAATCAAGCATAGCATCTTGTAAAAACCCTAACCCTGCAGCTATAAGTAACGCAGATGTTCGATCTTTACCTGCCATATACCACACAAGAAAAATGAGCAAAAGATCAGGTTGGACCTGCATGATTTTAAGATGCCGAAAAAGCATAACTTGAATCAAGAGGAAGGCAATCCCAATACCAAAATTTTTAAAGCGTTCAGGATTCATTGTAAAAGATTTTCATAATCTTCATTTAGGTTCTTGATGGTGGTATCTGGCTCAAATTTTACAATAAAGCCTTCGGCAATCTCAAATAGATTTACATATGGTTCTATATATACACGTTGGGTTTCTTTGCCTTCCTGTGGTTCAGTTCGCAGTACTTTCCCGATGGGAATATCAGGTGGAAACTGATTGCTGTATCCTGAAGTAACCACAACTTCACCAGTATCAACATTGGTAGTTTGGGGTACATAATTAAGCTGTAGCTCTGTTTTGCTTTCCCCATCCCACGATACTATGCCATAGGCATTAGATTGCTGAAGTTTTGCACTAACCTTAAAAAGGGTATTATAATAGGGCATTATTTGCGAATAGCCGTTCGCTGTTAAGATCACTTTGCCCACTAGTCCTTCGGATGAAACCATTGGCATGCCATTGGTGATACCTTCTTCTTTTCCGGCATCTACCGTAAGAGAGTTGGTAACCTGATTAAGTTCTTTGCCCACGATTTGTACCGGATACAGGCTTAAGTTGCTCTCACTACTAAATTGCAATAGATCCCTGAGTTGTTCGTTTCGCTGCTCTGCTGCTCTGAGGCGGCTTAGCTCATCTAAAAGTAGTACGTTTTGTTTCCTTAAATAGGTGTTCGTTTTTAGTGCCTGTCGGTATACCCGAACATTTGAAAGTGGTTCTTCCAGATAGCTGAACACCGTTATCGATGCTTTACGCAGGTTGTTTAAACCTCCTTGATATCGTCCGATCATCAGCGCTACTGCAATAATCAGAATGAGCGCTGTGAGTATATGATCTTTAGCATCAGCTATGCTGGGAAGTTTGAATCGCATTCACCTTCACTGGATTTAAGAAATGACAGTTCTGTAGTATTCAATATCTTCAAGAATAGCTCCCGTTCCGCGAACTACCGCTGTGAGTGGGTCTTCAGCAATGTGGACGGGCAGGTCAGTAGTTTCAATGATTAGCTTATCCAGATTTTTGAGCTTGGCGCCGCCGCCGGTTAGCATAATGCCACGATCAAGAATGTCGGCTGATAGTTCGGGAGGTGTTTGCTCGAGCGATTTGGTAATAGATTCTACAATAGTATTTACTGATTCAGAAATCGCCTCGCGAACGTCTTTTGAAGAAACATGACGAATTCGGGGGACTCCATTGACCAAGTCGCGCCCCTTTGTTTCCATATCCAACTCTTCATCAAGGGGGGCTGCAGAACCAATTTCGCACTTAATCTTTTCGGCCGTTCGTTCCCCGATTAATAAGTTATGATTGCGCCGGAAGTAGTTGATGATATCATCATTAAGCTCATCACCGCCCAGACGAACAGATTGGGCATAAACAATACCTGAAAGGGCTATAACGGCAATTTCGGTAGTGCCGCCGCCAATATCTACAATCATATTCCCGATAGGTTCATGGACATTGAGACCAATACCAATGGCAGCTGCCATTGGTTCATCAACCAAGTGAACTTCTTTGGCTCCGGCATGTTCAGCACTGTCACGCACTGCTCTGCGTTCTACCTCAGTGATACCGCTGGGCACGCAAACTACCATCTGACGCGTGCTTGAATACCATTTCATTTTAACCTTGTCAATCATCCCCCGGATCATCTGCTCGGCGACTTCAAAATCGGCTATGACTCCATCGCGGAGCGGACGAACAGTACGGATGTTTTTATGCGTTTTTTCGTGCATTAGCCGTGCTTCGTGACCTGTTGCCACCGGCTCATTTTGTGAGTTCAGTGCTACAATAGAAGGTTCATTTAATACAATACCTTCGCCGCGCGAGTAGATGAGTGTGTTAGCCGTACCGAGGTCAATAGCTATGTCGGTATATAGCCAATCAAACCAGCCAGCATTTTGCTGATCTTTCTTCTTTTTAGATGCGTGTTTATCCATGATTATGTGTTGTAGATGAGCTAATTGTAATCAAGTTGATCGCCTGAGTAATTTCAAAGAATGAAAATACAATTTTGTAAGTCTATTTGCGAATTAATCAGGATTAAAAGTAAAAACCAAATTGTCGAATATTTTAGTGTCTGAAATGCCTGTTGCCGGTAAAGATCATGGTCATATTTAGTTTATCAGCAGCTTCAATAACTTCTTCATCACGAATACTGCCACCGGGCTGGATGACACAGGATGCCCCTGCTTCAGCCGCGGCTTCAACACCATCGGCAAATGGGAAAAAGGCGTCGGAAGCAATGGCTGTGCCTTCCAGGGAAAGTCCTTCTTGTTTTGCTTTGGCGATGGCAATTTCTGATGCTTCAACCCTGCTCGTTTGTCCCGTGCCAATGCCAATTGTTTGCCCATCCCTTGCATATACAATCGCATTTGACTTAACATGTTTCACAACTTTCCAGGAGAAAAGAAGATCTTGTAGTTCTTTTGAAGTAGGTTCTCTTTCTGTTACTGTTTGTAACTCTTCTTTTGTGATGGTTTTTGTATCAGCTTCTTGGCTCAAAGCTCCCCCGAAAATTGATCGAAACTGCAGGTTTTGATCAGTATTAGGAAACTTTTGAATACGGATAAGTCTTCTGTTTTTCTTTTGTTGCAGCAGTTTTAATGCCTTCTCGCTGTATGATGGTGCAATGATAATTTCCGTAAAAATTTCATCAATCTTTTGTGCTGTATCAATATCCAGCTCGTTATTGACGACCACAATCCCACCAAAAGGAGACATGGTATCAGTAGCAAAGGCTTTATCCCAGGCATCAGCGAGGTTATCAGAGACTGCTACGCCGCATGGAACTGTGTGCTTAAATATTGCACAGGTTGGTTTATCATCTTTAAAATCGGCGATAAGATTAAGCGCCGCATCGACGTCGGTGAAATTATTATAACTGAGCTGCTTGCCGTGAAAGCAGTCGATAATTTCATCTTGATTTCCGTAAACTGCTGCTTTTTGGTGAGGATTTTCGCCATATCGAAGTTCTTGTGATTTTGGTAATGAAATATTTAGCTGTTGAGGCAGCCTATCATCACTTTCATCCAGAAGATTAAAATAATTTGCGATGTTAGCATCATAATGGGCCGTTTGATTGAAAGCTGTTCGTGCCCATTGTCTACGTTTTTCGAATGTAATTTCATTTTTTTCTCCAAGTTCCTGAGCAAACTCTTGATATTGGTTGGGGGATGTCAAAATACAGACGTGAGCAAAGTTTTTGGCCGCAGCGCGAATCATCGTAGGGCCGCCAATGTCAATATTTTCAGTGGCAATCGCAGGAGTGCAATCAGGGTCTTTTATCGTTTCTTCAAAGGGATATAAGTTTACCACAACTAATTCAATGGGATCGATATTCAGGCGCTTCATTTCATCTAGATCGGGTTCATGACTGGTGCGTCCTAAGATCCCCCCGTGAATCATGGGATGGAGCGTTTTAACCCGCCCATCGAGGCACTCATCAAATCCTGTTATCTCGCTCACATCAGTCACGGGAATATCAGCTTCGCGTATTTTCTGGGCAGTTCCTCCGGTAGAAATAATTTCTACATCTGACTGATGTAACTGCCGGGCTAGTTCAACAATGCCTGTTTTATCGGAAACAGAGAGCAGTGCTTTGTTAATTTTTAGAGGGGTCTTGGGGAGAGAGTCGAGTGGTTGTAATGACACGAGTAAAGAGTAAAGTTAGGCGTTAGACTTTTTATTTAGTTGATTAGCTAATTTTGCAATTACTTCGGGAAATAATTTGTGTTCCTCTTTTAAAATTCGTCGAGCTAGCGATTCAGGGTCGTCTGATTCTTTGACTTGCACTTTTCGTTGTCCTAAAATGGGTCCCTGATCATATTCTTCGGTAACAATATGTGCTGAGCAGCCTGATAGTGCTTCTTCATTATCAATGACAGCCCGATGTACGTTCATCCCGTAAAATCCTTTGCCGCCATATTTAGGTAAGAGGGAAGGATGGATATTTACAATGCGATTTTTGTATTTATCAATTATTTCTGATGGAATTTTGATCATGTACCCTGCCAGGGCAATAAGCTGTGTATCCCATCGTCCCAGTTGCTTGAGTAAAGCTTCAATATAATTGGGATAGGAGGAAAAGTCGGAGGGTGCTAAATACTTGTGATCAATATTGTATTTTTGAGCGCGCTCTATGGCTTTGATGCCTTTTTTGTTAGTGATAAGACCAACAATGCGCCCATTAATCTGGTTGTTTTCAACAGCATCAATGATAGCTTGGAAATTTGTGCCCGATCCCGAGGCAAATACGACTATGTTAATCAAGATAACGGAGCAAAATGGTTATTAATTTGCTCGCTAAGATAAATAAAAAAGCAGACAGATTAAGTGTCGATTTTGAATACTTTACTCCGCTTCTGAGGAATTTCCAGCCCTGAAAACGTAGTAATTATTAAAGCTCCAGCTAATCTGGTTAAACGTAATTTTGATAATCGTAGCTATTGGTACGGCAACCAACATCCCCAGAATACCGGCCGTTTCGGCGCCAATCATTATAATAAATAATATGGCCACCGGATGAATGTCAGCAGATCGGGAAAAGATAATTGGTTGGAGCACAACATTGTCGAGCATTTGAACGCCAAGTATAGCTAGTACACATGGTAGTACGAGCGAGAAGTTTCCTACTTCAATAATGGAAACTACAATTGATAAGATATATCCGATGATTGGTCCGAAATAGGGGATAGTATTGGCGATTCCTACTGCAATTCCAACGGAAAGTGAATTGTTAAGTCCAACGATTGATAATCCAACCCAAGCAGAAAATGCGATAATTAGACTTTGCAGCATTACTCCTCTGAAATACAATCCCAGACGACTTTCAATTTTGTCTATTAAACTTAAAACCGTTTCGAAATATTTGTTAGGTACTAACTTCAGAATATCGCGACGGATTTTAGTGCCGTCTTTCAGAAAGAAGAAGGTGGCAAATGGAATAATGAGTGCAGCAGAGAAGATATTTGTAAAGATACCGATAAGATTACTGAGCGCAGAAGGTATCTCTCCAATATCAAACAGTTCTTCAAGAGCTGCAGCCAAGTTATTGCTCAGGATACCATCCGGCAAGAAGGTAAACTTCTCTGTAAGCTGAATTTCAATTTTCTGCGTGATGCTTTGGATATTTTTAATGCTGAGCTGACTGGCCAACTCTACCATTTGATTGGCAATGATGGGGATAACATTCGTCGAGATCCAGACGAGAATCAATACAAGCGAGCTTAATGTCAGCGTTATGGAAAAGGTCCGATTTAAACCGGCTGATTGCATGCGGTTTACCAGTGGATCAAGAATATAACTAAATATCATTGCTATAATCGCATATCCTACCAGTGTGCCATACCGAAACACTAAGTAGCTAACTACCCCAATAGCTGCTAACCCTACCACTGACTTTATTACGCGTTCAAGAGTAATATTGTTCATTGCTCAATAGCTTTCATTAGCTCATCAATATGGTTAAAGATATTTGAGGATCGGTATCCTTTTCGGGCCAGATGATCAACTACTTTCTTCTTCCTCTTATAAGGATCTTCTTCTCTCAAAAAGCGCCTTTTCTTCTTTAAAACCAAATGTAACAAAACCTCTTTAATGTTTTTATTCGCAAATACTTTTTGAATGCTTTGCTCAGCTACATCACTCGCAATCCCCTTTTTATAGAGGTGGGCCTTTATTTTGTTGGGCCCCCATTTATTCAGATGACTTTTATCCCGGGCAAACTTTTCAGCAAAACTGATATCATTCAAATATCCCTTTTCTTCGAGTTCATCAAGGACATTCTCGATAATATTCTTGGGATACTCTTTGCGTATGGCTTTCGTAAAAAGTTCTTTGCGGGAATGGTCGCGACTGCCCAATCGCCTCATCATATATGATTTGACCGCAAATCGTCCCTCTTCCCGTTCAATTTTTCGGAGCAGGGCATGGGTTACCGTCTCTCCCTTGGCCAGATTGAATTTGAGGAGTGTCTGTTCGGAAACACCGATCAGAAACTCCTCATCAACAAAAATAGAATAGCGCTCTTTATTCTTTTTTTGAACGCTGATGGAGCTTATTACTCCGGGTAACTGTTGGTCTGATTCATCGGCCATTACTAATCGTCGCTGTCAGAATCTTCTTCCTCAGTTTTTTCCTGTCCGTTTTCTTCTGCTTTTTCATTCTCTTCAGAAGGATTCATCTGCTCGCGAACCTGTTTTTCAATTTTATCGGCAAGTTCGGGGTCAGACTCTAGAAATTCGATTGCATTATCGGTACCCTGACCAATAGGCTCGCCATCATATCGATACCAGCTGCCGCGTTTTTCGATGATGTCAAACTCTACAGCCATATCAAGAACTTCGGCCAGGCGCGAAATTCCCTCGCCATAAATAATATTGAATTCAACTTCTTTAAAGGGAGGGGCAACCTTATTTTTGACCACTTTCACTTTGGTGCGGTTCCCAACCATATCGTCTCCTTTTTTGAGGGAGCCAATGCGACGGATATCCATCCGTACAGAAGAATAGAACTTAAGTGCACGTCCGCCGGAGGTTGTTTCCGGATTACCGAACATGACCCCAATTTTTTCACGAATTTGGTTGATAAAAATTACAGATGTTCGGGTTTTGTTGATGATACCGGTGATTTTACGCATCGCCTGAGACATCAAACGTGCCTGCAGTCCCATGTGTGAATCTCCCATTTCGCCTTCGAGCTCCGCCCGGGGAACGAGTGCAGCTACCGAGTCAACTACGATCACATCCAGCGCTGCAGAACGGATGAGCGTTTCGGTAATTTCAAGAGCTTGTTCACCGCTGTCAGGTTGAGACACAAGTAGTTCATCAGTATTAATGCCCAGGTTTTTGGCATACCGGGGATCGAACGCATGTTCAGCATCAACAAAAGCGGCATACCCACCAGCTTTCTGTGCTTCAGCAATAACATGAAGTGCAAGGGTCGTTTTACCGCTGGCTTCAGGTCCGTAAATTTCGGTAACACGGCCGCGGGGTACGCCCCCTACACCCAGTGCGTAATCTACCATGATAGATCCGGTAGAAATGCTGGGAACATCCTGAGTAGCTTCATCCCCAAGCCGCATGATGGTGCCTTTTCCGTGCTGTTTTTCAATTTGGCCAATGGCCATTTCCAGTGCCTTTTCGCGATCTTTATTATCAGACATAAATGAAAGAGTAATTAGATTTTTGTGTTTTCATCGATCAATATATTAAATAATAATGACAACGTAGTGTCAGTTTATCTTCTTGTAATCTTAAAGTACACCGTTAAGGAAACGAGTTATGTTCCTAAAATACATATTGGTGTCTTAGCGGTAGCCTATTTAGTAAGATCCCTTAGGCTATGAATCCTTACATTATGGACTTATTTTAGATACCACACTTTCCAACTCATCCATTGCTTTGTTGATCTGTTGAGTTGTAATGTAAGGCGCTGTGCCAAAGCGGAGGATGTCGCCTCGGGCATCTGTAAACACTCCTTTTTCCATTAACTTGGCCCTGATTGTTCGCGCAAAGGGGGATTGTAGGGCCAGAAACCCGCCAATGTGTTCTGGAGGTTGTTGATGGGTAAGTCGAATAACTTCGGAATTAAAGTTATGCTCTAAGAAAATATCTCGCAGCCGCTTTATTTGTGCTTGGTATTGTTTGCGGAGCACCTGGGGAGTCAACCCCATCTCGTCGAAAAAATCAACGACTTTAGCTGCTCTGAACTGAGAGGTGGAATCGAAAGTGCCACTGGCAAAACGTTGATTTGGATCAGTATAGGATACCTTCTCTTTATCTTTCGATTCATCAAGCTTGCTGAAAGAAGAAAACCAGCCTGTGATAGCCGGACGTAAATCGCAATCTTTGGGATATCGTAAAAAACAATTTCCTTCGCCCCACTGTAGATATTTATAACCACCAATTAGGACGTAACAGTCCTCGAGGTTTTTATCAGAAATAGAAAGCGGAATAACGTTAGTTCCGTGATAATCATCAATCAAAAAGGGGACGTTTTGCGCTCTGGTAACCTCCGCAATTTCGCTGATATGCTGGTTTATAATCCCGCTGTTAAAATAAACGCGCGATAGCATCACAGCTGATACTGTTTCATCGATATGACTCTCGATTTGTTCAACAATATCATTTGCATGACCATCAACAGTAATGATTTGAAGCCCTTCCTCTTTTAATCGTTTTAGCTGACGGGACATCGAATGGAATTCGCTGTCGGTAGTGATAATTTTTGGTTTGCCCTGCAGATCAAAACTGGATAGCCACGACACCAACAAATGATGGGTATTTTCCCCAAGGCAGTACATTCCATCCGGATCATCGTAAAAGTTACGTAGATAGTTGCGGAGCTTTTCTACTTTTTCAAATGCCGCCTCCCATTTGTTATCCACATCCGAAGCTGCAACATCGAAAGATTCTAGCAGGCCTTCTCGGGCAACGTCCGGCCAGGCTTGGTGAGAATGACCCGTAAAAAGCAGTCGGTTGCTGACATCAAAACGGGAATAATGCGGTGCCAGTTTTTGGGCAAGTTGATTAATATCTTGTGACATCATTGATGCAATTTTTATACGCTGTAGTTTAAATTTCTGATCGAATTTCCCACAGATCGGGAAAAATGCGCTGGTGCAGCGTTTTGCGAAGGTAGTCTACACCGCTTGAACCGCCTGTACCCATTTTATTTCCTATAGTACGTTCTACCATTTTTACGTGGCGGTAACGCCATTCCTGCATTCCCTCATCAAAATCTACAAACAACTCGCAGAGCATAGCCGTTTCTTGATCATTTTGCATAACATCGAGTAAGATTTGCTGGTTTTTTTCCGAGGGATCATAAAGCAAGCCATTCTTGTGTTTGCGTTCGGGTATTTTGGCATCGTATCCTTTTAGCTGTAGGTATATGCAGAAACATTCCCAGAGCGTAGGCTCAGCCATTCGTTCTTTCATTCTATCGATATATTGGGGTTGACCTTCATGGACTTTAAGGATGTGTTCGGATCGATGGCCACATACGATTTCCATCTCGCGAAATTGCACCGACTGAAATCCGCTGGCTTCATCCAAAAACCCACGAAAGCTCTCAAATTCAAGTGGAGTCATGGTTTCCAGAATATCAATTTGAGCGACCATCGTTTTTAGTATGGTTAATATGCGTTTCATTGTCTTAACGGCCGCCCAGGTTTTGCCCGCTTTTAGATTATCACGAAGCTTATCCATCTCGTGCAGAATCTGTTTAAACCAGAGCTCATAGGTTTGATGAATAATGATAAAGAGCATTTCGTCGTGCTCTTCCGGATCAGACTGAAGCTGTTGTAGTTCCAGAAGTTCATCGATTTTCAGATAGTTGCTATAGGTAAGTTTCATCCCCAATAGGTATTTTTATACATTTAGGCATCAGCTAATAATAGGTAGAATTTGAGATAGTCTCTATCTTAGATTCCGGCTGTTGTATGTAGCTAAAATTGCTTAGATTTGTCGCGGAATTAATAAAAGAAAAGTGTTTATGAGTATATTAATTGCTGATAGTGGAGCTACGAAAACGGAATGGTGCTTGGTTAATGATGAGACGGAAACACATTTTACGGAAGGATTAAATCCGTACTATCATACAACAGAGAGTATTGCAGAGGTTATCCGGCAAAATTTGTTGCCCAAAATCAAAGTATCCATTGATGAGGTTTTTTTTTACGGAGCAGGGTGCGACAGTGATGAGAAAGATCAAGTGGTGCAAAAAGCGCTTGATTCCTGCTTCGCTGATTCAAATAACAATGTTTATCATGATTTGCTGGGAGCGGCAAGAGCGTGTTTCCACCATAAGCCCGGCATTGCTTGTATTCTTGGAACCGGTTCCAATTCGTGTCTTTATGACGGTGAAAAAATTGCTGAACATATTCCCTCGTTGGCATTTATTTTAGGGGATGAGGGCAGTGCGGGCTATTTCGGCAAGAAGCTAATTAATAAATATTTCCGTTTTGAGATTCCCAGTGATCTTAAGGAAGACCTTGAGAAAAATTATAACATGTCCCTCGACCATATTACCAGGGAACTGTATGACGGCGATCAAAAAAGTAGGTTTATTGCTTCCTATGGATCATTTTTGGGTGACCATGCCGACCATCCTTTTATCAAAGAAATGCTGTATAAAGGATTTGAGAGTTTTATTTCCCGCATCTTATTAAACTATACCGATGCCACAGATTACGAGGTCCGTTTTATTGGATCAGTTGCCTTTGCCCATCAGAATTTAATCAAAGAAATTTTAAATAAGCATGATCTTAGAGCGGGCTTGTTTGTTAAGAACCCGATGGATCGATTGGTAACATTTCACTCAGATCCAGCTCTCCAACAGTCGTGATTGATACACATTGTCATCTTTATCTCGACCAATTTGAAGACGATCTAGATGCGGTTTTAGGTCGGGCGGAAGAAGCAGGAGTATCACATATTTTTCTGCCAGCAATTGATCTGGACTCCCTTCCAAAAATGGATAAGCTTCACCATCCCGAAATTGCCTTTCATAAAATGGCGGGGATTCACCCCACCAGTATAAATGACGGCAAAGGGATTATCGAGCAAAAACTGTATGACCTTTGCAGTCAACCGGAATATACAGCGGTGGGAGAAACAGGTTTGGATTATTACTGGAGTGAAGATTATAAGTCAGAACAGCAAGCAAGCCTTCGAATGCATTGCAGGGTGGCTAAAGAAGTGCAAAAGCCCATTGTGTTGCACAATCGTGAGAGTACCGACGATCTCCTTGATATAGTTGAAAAAGAGCAGGATGGAAGGTTAAAGGGAGTCTGGCATTCATTCACCGGTTCTGTGGATGAAGGAAGGCGTGCTGTTGAATTGGGATTGAAGTTAGGTATTGGCGGTATTTTTACGTTTAAAAATGCCGGTGTTGACCAAACAGTAGCTGAGCTACCCATCGAGCATATGATGGTCGAAACCGACGCCCCCTACCTGGCACCTGATCCCAAGCGCGGTAAACGCAATGAGCCTGCCTTCGTAAAATATACCGCTGAGCGGCTGGGAGAAGTGATGGATATATCGCTTGAAGAGGTAGAAGCGATTACGGACAAAAATGCTTTGCGTTTTTTTGGGATTAGCTGATCTCTGAAAATCCCAGCTCTTTTAGTACGGGATATTGATTGAAGTATGCTTTTGTCAGCTTTATTTGCGTAAATTGTTGTCGCAGAGGGAATTCAGCCCGCAATTTATTGAATAACTCACCGCGTTTTTGGGGGTGGTTTGTAACGATGTCAGATAGTTTTTGCTCATAGTTCTTGATGGGGTGCAGGTCGGTCAAGAGTGAGGAGAGCGAATGATATTTATCCGGATTCTTATCGAAAGTGATCTTTTTATTGTATGATTCAATTTCTGGTGGGTTCAACTCAAAGTGACTAATTAAATCATCAGCGACAAATTTTGATGCATTCCGTTTGGCTTGTTCCGAATATCCGGCAATATGCGGTGTTTTCAGGAATGCTGCACCAAAAGTGTCAAGATGTATTGTTGGTTCATCTTCCCAGGTATCAATAATGGTGTCTCTGACCGCACCTTTTTTCATAGCTGCAAGCAGTGCGTTTTCATCTACCACCCCGCCACGCGCTGTATTAATAACTAGGTCAAATGCTCGGTTTTTTAATTTATATTGGTCTAACCAGTGATGAGTGGGATGTTCGCTTTCTTTGTCAAGCGGAGTGTGGAAAGATACGAGGTCGCAACCCAATACTTCATCAAGTGATGCTGATGAAAAATTGGGATCGCGTTGTTCGCGGGGTGGGTCGTATGCTATTGTTTGTAATCCGATTCTATTAAGAAGGTCTACTACTTCTGTGCCAACATGACCAGCGCCAATAATGCCGCACGAAAGTGCTGATAAATCCTTACGGCGCTTTTCTGTCCAAAGTAAAAGCGCCGTCGCTATGAATTCGGCCACAGACCGAGCGTTACATCCGGCTGCATCGGCAAAGTGAATATTGTGATCAACTAGATATTGTGAATCTACATGATCTGTTCCTGAAGAAGCAGTGCCAATAAATGTAAGATCCTTTGGAATATTTGGAAGGGTCTGTTTGTTTATGGGAATGACCGTACGGATGAGCATTGCATTGGTCTTTTCAAGATCGGACGGTAATCCTCGGGCAGGGTCAAAAAGTTTTAAATTTATACTTTCAGGTAGATAAGACTGAATATTATATAGATATTGGTCGGCTAAAACGTTGATCATCTGAGATTTTACTTAAGTAGATTAATTTATTTGAGACACCGTAAAGTTAATTTAACAGCATTTATTGTATGAGTACCACAGGGTATAATATTGTTTCTTTAATTCGAAAAAAAAGAGACGGTAATGCACTTACCAGAGATGAGATATCTTATCTAATTGACGAATATACAAAAGATGAAGTGCCTGATTATCAGATGAGTTCATTTTTGATGGCCTCTTTTTTGAATGGCATGAATGAAGATGAAGCATCAGCCCTGACACATTCTATGCTCCATTCGGGACGTGTGCTTGATCTCAGTAATATTCCTGGTAAAAAAGTAGATAAACACTCAACGGGAGGCGTTGGAGATAAGCTATCGTTGATTCTGGCACCTATTGTTGCCAGCTACGGGGTACCTGTGCCCATGATATCCGGTCGCGGGTTAGGGCATACCGGGGGTACGCTTGATAAGATGGAATCTATTCCCGGCTTTAACGTTGATATAAACTTAGAGCAATATCAACAAATATTAGCAAAGTGCAATATGGTGATGGCCGGACAAACCGAGGAAGTAGCTCCGGCCGATAAGCGGCTATATTCGCTGCGCGATGTAACGGCTACGGTAGAATCTATTCCATTGATTGCAGGAAGTATCATGAGCAAGAAACTGGCAGAAGGTATTGATGCCTTGGTATTGGATGTGAAATTTGGTTCGGGGGCTTTTATGAAAACACATGAAGATGCCCGAGAGCTGGCCGAAACACTCGTTGCCATCGGTGAAGATTTTGGCAAGGAGACTGTGGCTTATCTGACGAATATGAATCAGCCGTTAGGATATAAAGTTGGGAATTGGTTGGAAGTTGAAGAATCTATGGAAGGTCTACAAGGGAATGGTCCCGATGATGTGATGGAAGTCACACATATGCTGGCCGGAACGATGATTATGCTCGGTGGTAAGGCTGATACAGTCGAAGAAGGGATCGAAATGAGTTGCAAGGCAGTGAAAAATGGTCAGGCTTTTGATAAATGGCTGGAACTGACAGAAGAGCAGGGGGGAGACACCAGCGTGCTCAAAGATTTCTCAACCTATGATCATGCTGAATATTCTTTTGAGTTTACGGCTGGAGAAGCGGGATATATTTCTGAAATAGATGCTTATAGTGTAGGGATGGCTTCGCTTGAGTTAGGAGCGGGACGTAAGAAAAAGGAAGATAACATTGATCCAGCTGCCGGAATAGCATTGAAGAAGAAAATAGGTGATTCGGTTAAAAGAGGTGAAACATTAGCTGTGGGATATACCAATAATAAGCAGTTAGAAGATACAGCGGTTGATGAGTTGAAAAATGCGTTTTCAATTCGTGAGGAGTCAGTGAATAAGCTGACAATGATCACCCACCGTGTTGATAAAAATGGTGTTCATAAATTATAGGCACTTACTAATTTCATTATCACCAAATAAACATTGGTAATCTCTTTTACCGGCATATCTAACACTGAAAGTCAATTATAATTTTAGTTTAACTAAGGTGGCTGAACGCATGTTTCCAGCCACCTTTGTTTTTTAAACTCTTTTGATTTCTTAGCGATCATCTTATTCATTTCATTTATTTACAGCTCAGAGTCTGCCCCAGATAATAACTAGTTCAGAGATCCTGTATCCAATTAACTAAGTGCACAGAAGTGTCTCAAACTTTAGGAAGTTTCATGGCTCATCGATCAATATAAATAGCTCCTGCAGCTATTGGTTTCTTGCCATAAGTCTATATGTCTCATTAATGTAGGAGATTTTCTTAGGACAAACTCCTCGTTATCCTTCTGCTCTGATGATCTTTGTTTTAATAAATTTTGAAGTAATAGTAGACTCAAATATATAGATCATTATGAAACTTCTTGTTGTGTATGGCACTACAGAGGGACAAACCCGAAAGATTTGTGAATTTATTAGTAATGAAGCAAAAGAAGCGGGTTATCAGGTTTCTCTAGTAAATTCGCTTGAATCACATATTCATCCAGCTGAGTTTGATGCCGTTATTGTTGGGTCTTCAGTTCATGGCGGAAGGTATCAGGCTGCAGTGGAACATTATGTTCACGAACATCATCAGGAATTGAACAGCAAGATTACAGCTTTCCTTTCTGTCAGTTTAACTGCCGCCAGCGACGAGGAAGAATCATGGAAGGAGCTCAGAAATCAAACAGAGGAGTTTTTAAATAAGACCGGGTGGAATCCAACATTTGTCGAACAGGTGGCGGGGGCCCTGCGGTATACGAAGTACAACTTTTTGAAAAAGTTCATCATGCGGATGATCGCTAAGAAAAGTGGCGGTAGTACGGACACTTCCAAAGATGTAGAATATACCGATTGGGACCAGTTAAAAATGTTGTTGGGCCGGGTAATGAAAGAAGTGAAGGAATCTAAAAGTGGAAGCCCTGTGAGTAAGCGATAGTTGTTAAGGCAGATTCAGAAATCTAAAGAGAAGATTAGGGTAGTAGATATGTCGATCATCAGTCTGCTCGATGGCGAAATTAAAGCGACTCAATGCCACGATATTTTCTTATAAAGAGTCAGGGATTATGAAACGAAAATATCTTTATGATTTTGGGATTTCCCAGGACGATCCCCAAAGTGAACTTAGAGCTCTTGAGCTTACTCCCGGCGATCGCGTTTTATGTATTGCCAGTGCTGGCGAAGTTCCTCTTGAACTGCTGGTAAATAGTGGCCGTTCAATTGCAATTGATGCCGTAGATATTGCTCCTTCACAGCTGATGCTATCCAACCTAAAGTTGAATACAGCAGTAACACTTGAAACGGATGAAGCTGCGCGTTTTCTGGGGTACCTCCCTTCGAATGAGCAAAGCAGGAAAAACTGGTTTCAGCAAATTAAAGGGAAACTCCCAGAGCAAGAGGTTTACTTTTGGGAGGATAATCCAAAAATATTTGAGGACGGCCCCATTCATTTGGGAAGATATGAGACCTATATCGCTCTTTTTGCCCCGCTGGGAAGAATGTTACTTGGGGGGAAACATAAAATACATAGGCTGTTTGAATGCGAAAACATCCAAGAGCAGAAAACATACTTCGATACCCAACTCCGGTCGGGATTGCTCAAAAATCTTTTCAAGCTGATGTTTCACCGGCGACTTTACAAAAATCAGGGCGTTTCTGAACAAGGCCTGATCCATATGGGTGAGCAAAACATCGGAGTAACATTCTATAATAAGTTCAGAGATTTTTGTACCCAAACACCGGTTCGTGAAAACTGGATACTGCAGTTTGTATTGTTTAACCAAGTTCTCTTTGAAAATGCCTTGCCCTCTTATCTTCTACCTGAAGGACGAGAACGATTACAAAATGAAAATGATCGCCTGAAATTTATAAAACAATCGTACACCGAGATCCTGCAAAATGCTAAGATAGGAACGTACAATAAGTTCGCTCTTTCGAATGTCAGTGATTGGTTGACGGATGAGGATTTTGCAGAGCTAATAGATCTGATCATCAATAAATCCGGAAGTAATGCCTGTGGTCTAATACGCTATATTCATTCACCCGGATATATTCCCGTCGAGCTAGAAGATGCTGTTCAACGTAATCCGCAATGGGGTAAAAAGCTGCTGGGACGGGATCGGTTCCCTTTTTACAATTTGATTCCTTTTCAAGTTAATAGTTGATCATGAACAATCTACGTACAGAGGATAATACAGACTCATCTGAATATGAATTGCGGGTGTTGGATCAGAAATGGAATAAGCGGCTGTTACAATTAAACCGCCAATCACCGGTAGAAGCAGGTGCTTTTCAGATACTTTTCGATCGTTCTCCAGATATTTTCACCATACCCAAATTAACATCGTATAAATACCGTTGCTTAGGTTTATTTAAAGAGGGTCAGCTTGTGGGTTATGCAATGGCTACATACCAAAAACGGTATATTCACCAACGTGTTGTTAATGTTATCTATCTGGGAAATATGCATGTGGTTAAAAAGGGCCTGGGACGAGAATTGCTCGAACTTCTAACGAAACGTTTTTATGATATCATCCCCAAAGGCACCGGCGTAGAATACCTCTATGCATATATCATTGAACATAATAAACCTGCAATGAAACTGGTTGATCTTGGATATCTCTTTCCCAGCAGAATAGGAAAAATATCTATGATTACGATCCTTTTGCTTTTGCCCGTTAAACTGAATAAAAAGTATAGAATAAGAAGGGCTACATTTTCTGACATTGACGGTATCATTGAGCTACTCCAAAAAGAATATTCGCAGCAATTTCTTGCCCCTTATATAGATCGGGATGTTTTTTTGAATAACTTAGCGAATCGGCCTTATCTGGATATTTCCAATTATTTTGTAGCACTATTCCAAAATAAGGTTGTGGGCGTTTGTTCTGCATGGGATATGACCCCCTTCAAAAAGAATAGGATCCTGAAATGCGGTTTAAAGATGAAAACCGTCCGATTTTTCTACAATATGGCAGCACGGATTTTCGGTGGCTCCAAACTCCCAAAGGAAGGAGAAGCTTTTCGAGATATTACGATTGCGGAATATGCCGTAGAAAATCGGGATCCCGAAATTTTGGAGGCTCTTCTCCGCCATATTTATAAACTTTATAAGAAAGAAGGATATCATTCTATTATCATAGGTTCGGATGTAAACGATCCCATACTAAAGGCCACCGATATCTTTTGGTCGCAAAAGGTCTGCTCGAATGTAATTTTGGGAGCAATAGAAAAAGCGAAAGAAATAGAGCCGCAACCGTTTATTCATGCTGATGCAATACAGATTTAAATACAAGAAAGGCTTATGCTCTCGTATTCTTGGGATCAAATTCTGAGTACCATACTCAATTTCTAATTTCTACTTTTACTTCATCTTCAATACGCTCATCGGGATGTGTAATTACGGATTCTCCTGACTCTAATCCGCTAACAATTTGTGTTTGGAGTCCGCTTTGTTGCCCCGTTTCTACCTTGCGGAGTTGGGCCGTGCCATCATCAACCACAAAGAGCGCCCATTGTTCACCCGCTGTTC
Organism: Fodinibius sp. GM21; assembly: GCF_058386955.1. Taxonomy (NCBI): domain Bacteria; kingdom Pseudomonadati; phylum Balneolota; class Balneolia; order Balneolales; family Balneolaceae; genus Fodinibius; species Fodinibius sp. GM21. The sequence goes on from NZ_JBYEIQ010000005.1 coordinate 81,126, forward strand.
GGAATAGGGAAGATGATGGCACCTGTAAAACCTCGTCAGACTCCCATATAATAAACTCTGCTACCACGCGATAGCCGTCGCCGAGTCGTTGCCACTGCTCGTGAGGGGAGAGAATATTTACTATTACCGGGACGCGTTGTTCTTCGACGCCTAATGCCGAAATTCGTGTATAACCGGCAGGTTCTATAACTCTTACCATACCTTCAAGGATTCGATCTGATCCCCATCGTTTAATACGTACAAAGGTGCCTTGATTTACTTGTACGGCGTCGGTGGAGAGTAAATCAGCTTTAATTTCCAGTGAATACGGATCACCAATTTCCAGGATGGGCATACCGGCTTGCACTGTGCCTTCGCTTTTCTGATGAATTTTTAGGAGACGTCCACTGACGGGTGCTTCAATGGAAATTTGCTCCTGTCCGCCCGATGCCTGAAATGCTTGCAAGGCAGACCGGGCAGCACGAATTTCGAACTCAGCTACATTCACGGCAAACTCGGCTGATGCTTGCTGGGCGTCTGCTCGACGAGCAGCCAGCTTGGCTTGATCCAATCCTTGTTCGCTCCCGATGCCGGATTCATAGAGATTTTGGATGCGTTGTAATTCTATGTCAGCAATTCGCTTTTCTTCTCGAGCCAGATTTAGATTTTCCTCGGCCTGTTTTAATTGGGCCTTGGCCGTTTCGAGCTGGGCTTCAGCCACTTCGCGCTGACGGGCACTGATCAAGTCCGGTACCGGCTGCATTTGCAATAGTTCTTGTCCGGCCTTGATTGAGTCTCCTACTTTATATTGAATTCGCAAAATATAACTGGTAACCGGTGCAGAAATAGTGTATCGATCGGTAACTCTGGTTATTGCTTCTTCCTCGATGACTACTTCCAGCGGAGCTTCTTGAACTTGGTCTACATCTACAGGAATTGGGGATGGAAGGAATCCCCAAACCATGACAAGAATGACGATAAGGGCAGAAACTGATAAATATATTTGTTTTCTGGTGATGTTCATGATCTACTCTCTCGTTTTGAGTACGCCAATTAGATCCAGGCGATTTAATTTTCTACGGATGAAGCCCCCCGAAAGTAAGGCTGAAATGATGACCACTAATGCTGCCAGCGTATAAGTGGCACGGCTGATATTCATTGGTAGGCGATAAAGTTCAGTTTGCATTGACCAAGTGATGAACCAAGTTAGCCCCCAACCCAGAAGAAAGCCAATAGGAATAGCAAATAGTACGAGAATGGTTAGTTCTCCCAATAGAATATACGAAATTTCCCCTCGGGTAAAGCCTAAGACCCGAAGGCTGGCTAGCTCCCGGCTGCGCTCTGACAACGATATTCGTGCGTTATTATAGACTACACTAAAAGCGGTGGCTCCGGCAAAAAGCGAAATAAACAGCGCTATGATTAACCAGGTTTGGGCAGTGGATTCATAAAAACGCTCAATAATTTTCTGCTTAGATATAATTTCGCCTACAAATGGGCTATCTTGTAATTCAGCAGTTATTACTTCTTCAAATTTTTTATCGACCAGCAGATAACTGCCGCTGATTACCAAACGTTCCGGGAGTAACTTACTAAGCTCATCAATATTCATATAGCCATTAAGACCAATGAATTGACTGATAAATCCCGAAATGTGAATTCTTGCTGAGCGCTTACTTCCATCCAAAAAGTTAACCGTAAGCGTGTCGCCTTTTGTAACTCGCAGGATTTCTCCGAGCTTTTCAGTGAGTAACAAGCCATTCTTAGGAATTGTTGCCGGTTGTGTTTTGGTATCAAGAATTTTACGCAGTTTCATATCCGGCTTGTATGCCTGTATGGCCGTTAAATGGTTCCGATGTTCGGAAATGAATCGAACCGGTACGGCGCGATAAGCTTCTCCGTAATAGACGCCCGGTAGTCGAACCATTTCCATTAGTGCATGTTGGGATATCTCTTCCCGAAAAGTAACACCCAGGTCAAAAGGTTGAGCCTGACGGAAATCTACTTCAATGAGATATTTTACAGAATCGTTACTCATTCGTCCCACGACCATCAGGGCCGTTGCAAAAGCGACGCCCAATACGCCAAAAGTGATTTTTACGCGCTGTCGTCCCAACTGACGCAATACCATTTTTGTGGGTTGATCTAAATAGGCTGCAGCCCCCATTTTTTCCAATAGGCTACGGTGGTATAGCTTTGGCGGTTCGGGACGCATGGCCTCGGCAGGTGGCAATATTACTGCTTCCTTTACAGCAAAAAATACTCCACTGTATGCAGCACCGGCACTAATAATTGATGCAACAATAATATCCCAAGGATTAATAACGAAAGTAAGATAGGGAAATCGATAGTAGTTAGCATATAGGGCAGAAAGTTCTTGACCGAGATAGTAGCCTAGCACCACGCCTCCGATTAGTCCGATGGCAACGATTGCTGAAACCATCAGCACATAATGAGTTCCGATTTCGCGATTGTTGTATCCAAAAGCTTTGAGGATACCGATCTGTTCGCGCTGAGTCCTAATAAGGCGGCCTATTACGACATTTAGTAAAAAAGCGGCAACAGCGATAAAGATGGTAGGAATAATCGTAGCGGTTTGACTCAACTGCTTCATCTCTTCAGTGATGAAAAAGTGAGAATTCTGATCTTCTCTGGCAATTGCTCCGAGACCGCCATGAGGTTCTAATATTTGGTCCAGCGCTGCGATTACATCTTTTTCATTGGCCGCGTGGGTGAGTGAAATCACTACATTATTAAAGACACCTTCCATATCGAAAGCAGCTTCGAGCGGGGCCCTTCGCATCCAAAGAATACCAAAACGTTTTAGATCGGGAGAAAGACTGCCGGGTTGGCCCTGGTAAATAAATTCCGGCGACAGCCCAATACCAACGATATCAAGCTGTTTTTCTTTTCCATTGATAACCGCTTGTAACTGATCGCCCACCGAAAAGCCGTGTTCCTGGGCAAATCCATCACCCAGCACAATTTCATTATCTACATAAGGAGTAGGAAGGCGCCCCTGTCGCAGATATAGCTGATTCAAAAGTGGTCCGCGCTCATTGGGCAGTGAAATAATCATGCCGGTCACTGTCTCATCAAAATCAACAACCTCCAAGTTAACGCCGGATTGGATACGTGTTTCAACTTGATTGACCCCTTCGATCTCACGCATACGTCCCGCAACAGAATTAGGGGCACGTTTGAGCGAGGCAAAAATATTAGCAAAGTAGTAATCCTGGTAGTATGACTCTTGGGTTTGGCGGAGTGAATCCAGCGTACTTAAAAAAGTAATATAAGTAGCTGCTCCACAGGTGATCATTAGGGCAATGACGAACACCATGCCCCACATGTTGGAAATATCGCGCAGCAATTTTCGATTTATAGCTCGCATGGTATTACCACTCCATTTGATCTGGAGATATTTTAGTCTCATTTATTTTGATGTCGGATATTTGCCCGTCATGTAGGTTGATAATCCGATCAGCCATACCCCCGATAACCATATTGTGAGTAATTAATACGGTAGCAGTACCGAGGCTCTCGTTGACTTTCTGCAGTGCCTTGAGCACTACAATTCCTGTTTTGGAATCCAGTGCACCCGTAGGCTCGTCGCACAGCAGTACATCCGGATTTTTAGCCACGGCGCGGGCAATAGCTACGCGCTGCTGCTCTCCACCTGACATTTGGGCCGGAAAGTGATCCATACGATTTTCAAGGTCCACCAATGCCAAGGCTTCTTCGGGCGTCATCGGGTGTTCAGCAATTTCGGTTACGATCGCCACATTTTCGCGTGCAGTCAGGCTGGGTATCAGGTTATAAAACTGAAATACAAAACCCACATTAAGGCGCCGAAAATTGGTAAGCTGTTTTTCGGACGCGTGAGTCAGGTCAATATCACGGTAGGCAACTTGGCCTCCACTGGCCGTATCCAACCCACCTAAAATATTTACAAGTGTGGATTTTCCGCTGCCCGAAGCCCCCAGTAATACGACGACTTCACCGGCAAATATTTCCAGATTAATACCTCGGAGGGCTTGCACCTGTACTTCTCCCATTTGATAGTTTTTAGTGAGAGCCCGGGCCGAAAAAATGTGCTTTTTAGATTGGGTAGATACCAAAATAGTCGTCGTTTTTGGGAAAAGTATAACCTATATGACGTTACTACTGTACGAACATCCCGTAATGTTTTAACCGATATTTATTACGGCCATGTGGGGATATTGATTACAAGTGAAAACTGCGAGCTGTGTAAGCTAATCTATTACAAAAATCTCATCGCCTCTCTGATAGATTTTCTTCCGTATTAAGCAATAATTAAAGACAACTTAGGATAATTTAAAGGCAGGAACTATGGATAATAAGCAAACGACGACGCCCCCTTTAGATGAGCAGGAATTGCAATATTTCAAGGAGTTGCTTCTTGAAAAACGAGCCGAAGCTCAGGAAAAACTGGATGACATTCGCCGGACTCAACAGAACTCAAGTGAGGCTGATGATGCAGATTATTCGTCAGTTACGCATCACTTGGGAGATGTGGGTACTGACGAGCAGGATACTGAAATGAATTATCTGCAGATTGAACGAACACGGGAATATATTCAGCATATCAACGATGCTTTGGAACGCATCGAAAATAAAACCTATGGCATTTGTCAGGTTACCGGTAAACCTATTTCAAAAGGTCGACTGGAGGCGGTACCCCATACGCGGTATAGTATTAAAGCTAAAGAACAAGGACTGGTAAAAGATCTTTAATTATGGAAGATTCAAACTTCAGATACGATATGGACCCTGTATTTCACGAAAGGCCCCATCTATTGGCCTCAAGGAGTTACCGGGGATTCTCTGTAAAAGACAGAGAGAAGCACTGGGATGGAATAAAAGTAACGGTTACTAGCAAACAGGGTATGAAAATTTCTGCAAGCGGTGAAACCGAACATGAAGCGCTAAAAAAATGTATAGATCAAATTGATCTGTATTTGGATCAGTGAGAAAATTTAATACTGATATGTTTTTGAACAGAGAAGATGCCGGTAATAAGCTTGCGAAAGTACTAAAGGCGTATGAACCTAAGCATTCGCTGGTGCTTGGAATTCCACGTGGTGGAGTAGAAGTAGGATACCACGTGGCTGTAAAGTTGAATAGTGATTTTGATATAATTGTCATACGTAAACTTGGTCATCCCCAACAACCCGAAGCTGCTTTTGGTGCATTGGCAGAAGATGGAAGCTTGTATCTGGATCCGTGGTCAAAAAAGTATTTAACTAAAGAAATAATTGAGAACGTTATTGCCCGGGAGAAAAAAGAGATAAGACGTCGGATAAAGACTTATCGGGAAGGGGAGGAGCTGCCAGATTTTAAGGACCGGACAATAATTTTGGTGGATGATGGGATTGCTACAGGTTCTACCGTATTTGCAGCAATTAACATGTGCCGTAAACTGAATCCCCGAAAACTTATAGTAGCTGCGCCGGTTTCGGCTCGCAGTCAAGTTTCTAAGCTTGTAGAAAAGGCTGATGAAGTTGTAGTTCTTGCGAAAAAGAGAAATCTCATGGCCGTATCTCAAGCGTACAAAAATTTTACTAATCTATCTGATAATGAGGTGATGCATTTTATGGATCAGTGGCGGCAAAAGGCACGGAAAAAGATCGGTTCCGATCATTGATTACATCGAGTCAGTTAAGCCTATCCTAAATACAAAAAACTAAAAGGCAGTTAAGTTGTAATTTGTTGGAATGGTAAAGTTTAACATACTTTTTTTTACTCTTCCGCCTGTCAAGGCATCCTAGGGAGTCTTGGTTATTTGGTAAAGCCAAAATCTTTAATGGAGTTTTTTCTAACATTTTGAAATACTTTTCGTATGCTATTTCTAAACCTGAAAGATATCTGAAAGTTGCGATTTTTGTATATTGTTACTTAGGTTATTCAGATACACAGAGAAGCAATATGTAATGCAACTTTGTACTACAGAGATTTAAAGTAGAACTGACAGGGCAGGGCAAAATCTAATAAAACCAATCACATCATGTTTAAACGATTTATTCGAGCAATTAAGTCGCTATTTGGTGGTTTCGTAAGTTCAATGGAAGATCCAAAGCTTATTCTGGAACAGAATATCCGGGATCTTAACGATCAGATTCCCCAGATGAATGAAAATATCGCTACGGTAAAGGCGAATAAAATTATGCTCCAGAAAGAGGTGAATAAGCTGGAGAAAAAGATTGAGGATTTAACGGCTAAAATAAAATCTGCAATCCAGGCTGATCGTGACGATATTGCTGAAGGATACGCTATGCAGCTTGAGAAGGCCAAAGAAAACTTACAGACAACAAAAGAGCAGTTAAAATTTGCTGAGCAGGCCTATGAAAAGGCGATAAAAGTTAAAAAAGCATTCATGCGAGAAAAGGATCGCAAGATTCAAGAAGCTAAAGAAGCGATGCGTGCCAGTGAACGTGCTGAATGGCAAGGAAAAATTGCCGATGCATTGGAGCAATTTGAAACCGGTGGACTTGACCAGACCCATGATGAGATGGTCAATCGGCTTAATGAACAAACGGCTAAAAATGAAGCCCGCATGGAATTAGCGTTGGATAGCATCGATACGGAAACGATGGAGATCGAAGCTAATGCTGAGAAGCTACGTGCCCATGAGCTGGTAGAACAATTTAAGGCTGAAATGGGTAAGGTGGATACATCTGAAAAAGAAAAGAGTGTAGGATCATCTGACGGGAAAGAAGAAATTGAAATTGATGAGCAAACTCCCGAAAAACAGCAGGATAAAACGATCGGCAATAAAGAACGATCCAAATCCTAAATAATGGTTTTGAACCATGGCTAACGATAGCAGAAGTGAGCGGGAACGTCTCAAAGAAGAGTACAAGACACACTATCGCAAGATGCGCGAAATAAAAGAGCGTGCATCACGGACCAAGCGTACGCAGAATATCGCAAGTGCGCTTAAAAATATGGATAAAACAGAAATGTTGAACTCGTTTGATGATTTTCTTTATTCCGTAAAGCATAAACTGGCCTCGGTCGAGGCCCGCCTTGACTTGGCTATGGATAGCCTTGTAGATGAAAGTGGTGATGTTAGTCAGCAAGAAATGGATGAGGAGATAAGGAAGTCCAAAGCAAAAGATACCCTGCGGCAAGTTAAGATGGAGATGGGACTCCTGTACAATGAGATTGAAGAACAGGCAAATAACATCAAAGTCAATAAAACGATTGGCAGGGCTTCTGAAAAGCCTGACAATGAACTTGAAGAGGAGTAAGTGATTATGAGTGATGACAAATCCATAAATTTTACGCGCGAAGCATTTTTACATCCCGTTAATTTAGGCGTATTGCTAATCGCCGCAATTTCTGCTTTTGCAATGAGTGGAATGGGTCTGGTATCAAGCCTAATTCTTACCATGACATTCGGCGTTGAGCTTATGTATTTGGGGATTGTGCCGCGGCTGCCCCGATTCCGAAAAAATATTAAGCTTAAAAAAGTGCGGGAGCAAAATCCTGCCGCAAAGGAAAAGTCTACCTTTCAGGAGCTTGATAAAAAAAGTCAGAAACGTTTTTTGGTGTTAAAGCACCTTGCTAAGCTTATTAAGGAGAACTTTGATAAGCTTCCGTATAGCTCACAGGGACTACTGGAAAACATTCGTGATAAGATCCAAGAACTTCTCTCTAATTATCTTACCTTATTAGATCTTCATAAGCGGTATCGTTTATATATGGATACCTCGGTTGAAGAAAGTTTGAAAAAGGAGGTTGAGAAAGAGCAGCGTGAAATGCATGATATGGAGTCGGAACGACTGAAAAGAACTACTGCCCGGCGCGTGGGAATTTTGAAAAAACGCCTCAAAAAGTTTGAGGTTGCCAAAGAAAAATACCTAATCTGTGAAACCCATCTTGAAACGATAGAAGATGCCATCCGATATATTTATGAGCAATCCATGACGATGAGTAATCCCGAAGAAATTGGTTTCCAGCTCGATAACCTTCTTGAGGAGGTTGAAGAAACATCACAGCTGATTGATGATTTGGATAGTGATATTTTACCTTACAGTTCCGATCTTGATGATATTGATTTAGATTCTGATTTTTTAGAAATAGAAGATGAACTAAAACAGGAAAAAGAAGTCGACTCGAAGGTTGACACTTCAAGTCGAGTTAAGGAATAAAGTATTTTTATGAGTGAATCGCTTAATACTATTACGTTGGAGACTGATGACAAGGGAATAACCACTGTTACAATTAATCGTCCCCAAAAACTGAATGCCTTAAATGATGAAGTATTGAATGAGCTTGCGGATGTTTTTAAGGATATTCAAATTGATGAAGAAACAAATGCTGTTATTGTAAAGGGTGCCGGGGATAAGGCTTTTGTTGCCGGGGCTGATATAAAAGAGCTCCGCGACCTGGATGATCGGTCCGGCAGAATGGCTTCTCAAAAAGGCCAGCAGATTTTTCAACTTCTCGAGGATACTCGAAAGCCGGTTGTTGCAGCCGTAAATGGATATGCATTAGGTGGTGGTGCTGAGCTAGCTATGGCGTGTCATTTACGCGTAGCCGGCGAAAATGCAGTGTTTGGGTTGCCGGAAGTTGGACTGGGGTTGATTCCGGGATACGGAGGCACGCAACGCCTGCCCGGGATAATTGGAAAGGCTCGTGCCCTGGAAATGATTTTAACCGGAAAACAGGTAAAGGCTGAAGAAGCCTTGCAGCTCGGTTTGGTAAATAAAATAAGTGCTGATCCAGTAGAAGCTTCAAAAGAGTTATTAAATAACATTTTGAAAAACGGTCCAATTGCTGTTAGAAATGCTATTAAGGCTGTTTATCATTCGGATCATCGTTCCGGATATCAGGTAGAAGCAGATGTTTTTGGCGAACTTTGCGAAACCGAAGATTGTATGGAAGGTACATCAGCATTTCTTGAAAAACGAAAACCTGAGTTCAAAGGGAAATAACAACATAGTTTTCTGTATCTTCTTTTGAGATTTCCTTTAAATTATTTCGGCAAATTAATGCGTAATATGCCTTGGGCAAGCTAAGGTACACAAGATACTATAGTGATCGAATTACTGCTTATAATATTTACCATACTTCTCAGCGGTTTTTTTTCGGGATCAGAAATAGCTTTTGTTAGCTCCAATAGGCTAAAGCTGGAGATCGAGTCCCGAAAAGGCTCATGGACGGGGCGGATTGTAAATGATTTTATCCATAACCCCGAAACCTTTTTGACCACCACCTTGGTAGGCAATAACGTGGTTAATGTTATATATGCTACTTTGATGACAATCTTTTTGGTCGGGCCCATTACCGAAATTTATCAAAGTTGGATGGGAGTATTGCCTTCCGAAGCATTGGTATTAGTGATCCAAACGGTTATTGCCTCCGTAGTTATTATGCTTTTTGGTGAAATAATTCCCAAGGCCCTGTTCCGCATAAATGCCGATTGGTGGATGAAAATAATTGCTATTCCTCAAAAAGTGTGCAACCAGCTTTTTAAACCACTTATCTTTGTTGCTGATAGATCTTCGGATTTAATTATTAGGCTTATTAATCCCAAGGTAGATCGCTCGGGCAAAGTATTTCGACGCGAAGATGTTGAGCTGATATTTCAAGAGTTGCGGGATAGCGGAGGCCATGACTTGGACAAAGATGATTCTGAGATCCTCCACAACGTGCTTGAACTTTCGAACAAGCGCGTGAAGGAGTCCATGATACCGCGTACAGATATTGTGGCCGTTGAAAAAAATACCAGCATTGATGAAACCCTAAAGCTTTTTATCTCTTCAGGATTTTCCAAGCTTCCCGTCTATCAGGAATCTATTGATGATATAATTGGGGTTATTTTTGCTTACGACCTGTTTAGTAATCCCAAGAGTTTGTCCGAAATTATACGCCCCATTAAGTTGGTTCCTGCCTCACAAAAGTCGAAAGATCTGCTTTCCGAATTTCGCAGCTCCAATATTTCGGTGGCCATTGTTATCGATGAATATGGCGGTACAGCGGGAATGATCACCATTGAAGATCTTTTGGAGGAAGTTGTGGGTGATATTCAGGATGAATACGATACGGAAGACCGAATTCTGAAAAAGATATCCGGCAATAGCTACATTTTGAGCGGTGGAGTTGAGATTGAGGATTTGCTTCAAAAATTCCCTGAAATTGATCTGCCAGAGGAATCCACGGAGTACGAAACCATAGCCGGGTATATCATTAATGAATTGGGGCGGATACCAAAGGTCAATGAAGAGCTATTAATTGACGGCAAAAAGATCATTATCAGTAAAGCAACACCAAGCCGCATCGAGACCGTTAAAGTAATTGTGATGGATCAACTCTGATCATTTCCACCAAATACAACGCTTATGTTTGACCATTATCCCAGTTGGGCCCAAGAGTTTGCCCAGAAATATTTAAGCCGTACGATTAATCAGTTTATCCTGCATGGGAATGTACACGACTTGGTTCCGCTCCAACGCAAAAAGCAGACGGATTTTGTACGCCTTAAATCGTTTTTGTCAGAAGAGTTTTTCGGCGCGCGTGATTACGTCATTTTCTATGATCGATCATCGGGTATTTACTTTCGTGATGGAGAGTCAAAAAAAGATTTCAACCGAGCTTTGTCCGGCCGAGACTCTTTAATGGGTACGGATTACGCGAATAAAATGCCGAAGGATCCGGTGCGTGTTTTTTCATTGCTGGAGCAATATTTCCGTGTACGTATCGATGACAAAAAGAGTATTGCGTTGATTGTTGATTACGCCGATACCATCGTGCCTATGAATGAAGCTGGAGCCAGCGGTTCAGAAGATCGTACAGCGATGGTATACCTCTCGCGATGGGCACATGATCCCATGTTCTTGGCGGCAGATTTTACAACGGTATTGCTCACCGAAAATCTTGCAGATCTAAATAAAACGCTGGTACAAAATCCCTACACCACGGATATTAAAATCAATATTCCCAATGAGCAGCAGCGTCAACAGTTCATCGATTATGAGTCCTCAGATGAGGAATTTCAGGCATTTTCAAATGTCAGCGAAAAGGTTGTAGCTCAGCAGACGGCCGGTCTAAATTTTATAAATCTGCGTAGCATTCTTTCCAATGCCAGAGAGAATAAAGAAAATATTACGCATGATCGATTATCCGAAGCAAAGAAAGAATTGATTGAGGCGGAAGCCTATGGTCTGTTAGAATTTGTGGAAACAGAATATACCCTGGAAAACGTAGCGGGACATACCAAAGTAAAAGAGCATCTGCGATATGCTGTCAAAGCCCTAAAATCTGGCCGACAAGATGTGCTACCAATGGGATATCTGGTCTGTGGTCCCGTTGGTACAGGAAAAACTTTTTTGGTTACCTGCTTTGCAAGTGAAGTGGGAATACCGATGGTGAAACTGAAAAACTTTCGCAGCCAATGGCAGGGTGTGACTGAAGGAAATTTGGAGAAAATACTGGGTCTGCTCAAAGCGATGTCTCCGGTAGCGGTGATGATTGATGAAGCCGATGCCTATCTTGGCGATCGTGACGCTAGTGGTGACAGTGGTGTTTCCAGTCGCGTATTTTCACAGATTGCTACGTTTATGAGTGATACCCGAAATAGAGGTGAAATTATCTGGTTCTTAATGACGGCACGTCCAGATCTTATGCCGGTGGATCTTAAGCGGCAGGGACGAGCCGAAGAACACTTGGCTTTATTTCCACCGCATACCAAAGAAGAAAGGGTGGATCTTTTCAACGCTATGAAAAAGAAAACGGGCTTGCAGCTTACCGAAGAATACATTCCACAAGTTATTGAACAGGGATTAAAAACGTTCTCCGGTGCAGATATGGAAGCGGCCCTTACACGAGCAAAATTCCGCGCAGCTGCACAAGATTTGGAGAAGGTTACGCCCGAAATTTTAGATATTGCTCTAAACGATTTTCTTCCGCCCACCTATCCCGAAGAAATTGAACTGCAAACACTCAGCGCGGTTATCGAATGTACCTCCAAAGAATTGTTGCCCGAACGATACCAGGAAATGGACCGTGGTGAGATTCTTAGTAAAATCGAAGAATTGAAATATCGTATTGGCTAAAGGTGCATTGCTGGCTGGGTTGTTGTATTTGCAATCCAATTAAAAAATATCACAAGCTTCCTTCTACCCCTGATAGCAATTAGTGTGTTTTTAGGGTAGTTATTTAAAGCTTTTAAATTCATCTCTGTCTCATGCTGACCCCGACATACCGGGATTAACTTTGCCTCAATATTAAAAAAAGAGAGTCCCGTCAGAATATATTCATTGATGATAACTATATAGTTTAACTAAATAGTTGAATTTTTTAGTTGAAGTCATTAACTTAGAATTGAATTTGAAGCAAATTGAACTATGGCAGAAGAATTACAGACCGAGGAACAGATATTAGAAGCGGCAAAACAGATTTTTCAGGAACGTGGTTTTGCCGGTGCACGAATGCAGGAAATTGCAGACGAGGCAGGCATTAATAAATCAATGTTGCACTACTATTTCCGTAGCAAAGACAAACTTTTTCAGAAAGTATTCCAGGATAGCATTAGACAGTTTTTTCCTGAAATACTTAAGGTACTGAATGCAGATTTAGCACTCATTCCCAAAATAGAAAAGCTGGTAGAAACCTATTACGAGATGTTTAAGGCACAACCTCATCTGCCACGCTTTGTTATTCACGAGATGAATCAGCATCCCGAACGCTTCAAAGAATTCGTGAAAAATATGGGTTTTGAAATTCCAGAGACATTTGTAAATCAAATTCGTTCTGAAATTGAATCAGGGACTATGCAAAAGATTAATCCCCGTGAGTTTATCATTAATACCATCGGTCTTTGTGTATTTCCTTTGATTGCTCGTCCCATGATTGAAACAATCTTTGAAATGAATGATGAGCAGTTTCAACAATTTTTAGAGAAACGCAAGAAAGAACTGCCAAAATTTATTTTAAACGCCGTTAAAAAGTAATTCGATATGCTAACTGCGCTGCTGTTTTCAATAATCACCTTGCTAGGTGTACAGCCGATCCCAAAGGATACACTTTCGCTTGAGGATATTCACAGGCAAATAGAAGCAAGCTATCCATTGGCAGAAAAGGTTGACCTGCAAGATGATATTACCGAACTCAACAAAAAGATCGCCGGTACGGCTGCTTATCCACAACTAAATTTCAGTGCAACCGCAACGTACCAATCCGAGGTGACTGATCTTCCGTTTCCATCAGGAGGCCAGTTTACTGCTCCTGAGCTTAGTAAAGATCAATATAAAGCTACGCTAGAGGCATCGCAGACTATTTTTAATAGCGGAGCTGTAGGCATTAAAAAGGAGCTTGAGGAAATTCGTGGACAGGGAAAGAATAAAGCCACCAAAGTGCAGTTGCGTCAAATTAAAGAACAGGTTAACCAAGTATATTTTGGGATATTGTTAGCTCAGGAGCAGCTTCGCGTTATTAGCACGCTGATGGAAAACCTAAGGGCCCGGATCAAGGAGGTATCCTCTAAAGTAGAGCATGGTGTGCTCCTCCCGAGTCAAAAATACACGCTGGATGCCGAGCTCATCAACGCCCGACAAGATTCCGCAGAAATACAAACGAACATCAAGTCAGGATATCAAATGTTGAGTGAGCTTATCGGTAAAGAGCTCAATCCCAATAGCAGGCTTGAAATGCCACAAGTTGATTTGCCTGCCGGGAAAGAGATGCCGAGGCAACGACCTGAGTTCGGACTCTTTGAAAACAATCGGGAAGTGTTGAGGTACCAGAAAGAATTGGCTCAGACCGAGAAATGGCCCTCACTATCTGCATTCGGGAGTGCCGCTTACGGACGTCCGGGCTACAATGTATTTGATGATAACCTTCATGCTTTTTACATGGTGGGCTTGCGATTACGTTGGAGCTTTTGGAATGCGCAGAATGCAGTAAAAAAAGAGCAGATATATCAGTTGCAGCAGAAGACAATATCCGAGGAAGAACGGGCATTTGAGCGTCAGTTAAAAGCCAGTTTAAGTAAAATCAGAGAGCAGATAGCATTGTTTAAGGAGAAATTAGAGCGAGATCAACAGATTATAGTGCTGCGAGAAAAAGTGGTGAAAGAGAAAGCCAGCCAGATGAAGAACGGCAGTGTCACCGCTACGGAATATATCACTGAGCTGAATAAGGTTACGCAGGCTCGTCTTTCGCAGATGATTCACCGAACAAAGTTGGTGCAATCAAAAATAGATTATATAACAACATTAGGTATTTCAGAACACAGATAAGGACAATATGATGAGATCCAAGGGAAATAATTTGTATAAATCATTGTTAGGCATTCTCTTAATTTTGGTGGCGGGTGGATGCGCGAATAACGAAAAATCAGACGCTTACGGGCAATTTGAAGCGGTGGAAACTACTGTTTCAGCTAAAGTATCCGGTGAGCTGTTGTCATTTACCGCTTCGGAGGGGGAAGCCATTGCAGCTGGGAAAAAGGTGGCAGTAATTGATACGGTACAGCTGAATCTGAAGATGGATGAACTGTATTCACAGCGGGAAGCTGCAGAAGCCAAAATAGAGACTATTGATGCAGAAATTGCCGTTCAGCAGCAAAAATTGCAGACGGCTCAAAAAAATCTGCAGAGAATTCTGGCAATGCGAAAAGATAGTGCGGCTACTGAGCAGCAATTGGATGATGCACAAGGAAATGTGCAGACGATGCAGAAACAGATTCAGGCCTTGGAAACCCAGAAGAATTCGGTGCGTGCAGAAATGAAATCAATAGATGCCAGATTAAATCAAATTGAGCAACAGCTTGACGATGCCCATGTGGTCAACCCTGTAAATGGTACGGTGCTTACGACCTATGTTGAGGCGCATGAGCTCGTGGGTCAGGGACAACCGCTCTATCAGATTGCGAATTTAGATACTCTCGAATTACGGGCTTACGTGAGCGGTGCTCAGCTGCCATCGGTAACATTGGGACAATCGGTAGAGGTATTGGTTGATGAAAATGCAGAGGAGAATCAGCAGTTGAGTGGAAAAATAAGCTGGATTGCATCACAGGCCGAATTTACGCCCAAGATGATTCAGACCAAAGAGGAGCGCGTAACGCAGGTTTATGCATTGAAAATAAAAGTACCAAATCCCGATGGAATCCTGAAAATTGGCATGCCCGGAGAGGTGAACTTTTAGTTGTAAAGCAACATGTCATGCTGAATTCATTTCAGCATCTATAATTCAAATAGTCTGAAGATCCTTGAAACAAGTTCAGGATGACACATTCAATGAATCATGAAACCTATTAACGTCCAAAATATCGAAAAATCTTACGGCAAGATAGAGGCTGTTAAAAGCATCTCATTTGAAGTTAGTAGGGGAGAACTTTTTGGACTTATTGGGCCGGATGGGGCCGGAAAAACCACCCTCTTTCGCATGCTAACAACCTTGTTAAAACCAGATGCCGGCACTGCTCTTGTGTTGGGGTTGGATGTTATTGCTGAATACAAGAAAATACGTCCCCGGGTAGGGTATATGCCGGGGCGGTTTTCGCTCTATCAAGATTTATCGGTGGAGGAGAATCTCTCTTTCTTTGCCGCTGTTTTTGGTACAACCGTGGAGGCTAATTACGATCTTATCAAGCCGATTTATCAGCAGCTGGAACCGTTTAAGGATCGTAAGGCAGGGGCTTTGTCAGGTGGAATGAAACAGAAGCTGGCGTTAAGCTGCGCGCTCATCCATAAGCCGGAAGTACTTTTTTTGGACGAACCGACGACTGGCGTCGATGCGGTTTCGCGGAAAGAGTTCTGGCAAATGCTGCATCGTCTCAAAGAACAGGATATTACTATATTGGTTTCTACGCCGTATATGGATGAGGCTGAACAATGCAATCGTGTAGCATTAATGCAGGATGGAAATATTTTATCCGTGGATACACCTGAAGCGATCACCGACCGATTTGATAAAGAGCTTTGGGCTGTAACCTCTTCCAATAAATACCGGCTAATTCAGGTTCTTCGCGATTACGAATTTTCGGATTCGGTTCAGCCGTTTGGAGAATTCATCCATTACACCGATCAGCGAACCGGTGTGGGCAAGAAAGAATTAAAAAACTATTTACAAGCGAATGGAATCACTAATCCCATAGTGAAGAAAGTTATGCCTGACATTGAGGATACCTTTATGCGGTTAATGGAGCAGGAGGTGGATGATGGGTAATCCAATAATCAAAGCAGAAAATCTAACCCGAAAATTCGGTGATTTTACAGCCGTAGATCATATCTCATTTGAGGTAGGGCGCGGAGAAATTTTTGGTTTTCTGGGTGCTAATGGAGCCGGCAAAACCACTGCTATGCGCATGTTAACAGGGCTATTGGCTCCGACGGAAGGAACTGCAAGTGTGGCAGGATTGGACGTTGAAAAGAAAGCAGAGCAGATCAAACAGCAGATTGGCTATATGAGTCAGAAGTTTTCGTTGTATGAAGATTTAACGGTGCGTGAAAATATCCGGTTGTATGGCGGTATTTATGGACTTTCTGATAAAGAAATTAGCCAAAAGTCGAATCAGCTAATTGAGATGCTGGATATGCAAGAGCTTCAGAAAAAGATGATAGGGGCATTACCGCTGGGTTGGAAGCAGAAATTGGCGTTTTCGGTAGCCCTAATTCATGAACCCCAGATCGTTTTTCTGGATGAACCTACCGGCGGTGTTGATCCCATAACACGGCGACAGTTTTGGGAACAAATTTACAAGGTGGCTGAGGAAGGGACAACGGTTTTTGTAACGACACACTATATGGATGAGGCGGAATATTGTGATCGAGTTTCCATCATGGTGGATGGTCGCATTGATGCACTGAATACGCCTGCAGCATTAAAAAAACAGTTTAACGCCGATGATGTTGAGGAGGTATTTATCAGGCTTGCCCGGGGTGCCGATCGTGGTGAATAATCGAATACAAAATAAAATAGCTGCCTTTAACGGCTTTGTCGTAAAAGAATTTAAGCAGATTTACCGCGATAAGCGGACGCTGCTGGTACTTTTTGGGATGCCCATCATACAGATGTTGCTTTTTGGTTTTGCCATCCGAAATGAGGTAGAAAATGCCAAGGTTGCGGTATTGGATCATTCAAAAGATAAAGTGACTCGTCAGATTACCGGAAAAATTGACGCCTCAAATTATTTTGCAGTGGAAGGATCTATCCAAAGGTACGATGAAATTGACGAGCTATTTCAGCAGGGAAAAGTTGATGAGGTTATTATTTTTGAATCTGATTTTGCCCGTAAGTTGCAGCGAGACGAGCAGCCTGCAGTAAATATTATAACCGATGCTTCCAATCCCAATTTAGCGCAGCTCATCCAGCAGTATTCCACCTCCATTATTGTGGACTGGCAACAGCCTAAGATCGGTCCGCCCGATAAGCAGAATAGGGGAGTTGTAGCGAATGCTAATATGCTATTTAATCCCCAGCTCGAAAGTGTAAATTTATTTGTGCCGGGACTCATTGCCGTAATATTAATGCTCATTTCTGCACTGATGACTTCTATTTCTATCACTCGTGAAAAGGAGATGGGAAATATGGAGATTTTGCTCGTTTCGCCCCTTCGTCCAGCACAGATTATTATTGGTAAAGTCTTGCCTTATTTGGTATTGGCTTTTGTAAATGTGCTTACGGTTTTGGCACTGGCCAAATGGGTATTTGGAGTTCCGTTTCGTGGCTCATACGGACTTTTTATGACGGAATCTTTGCTATTCATTTTCACCGCTTTGGCACTCGGCGTATTTATCTCTACCAAAGCCAACGACCAACAGACAGCAATGATGGTAGCACTGGCTGGCCTTTTATTGCCTACCGTACTTTTGTCGGGATTCATCTTTCCGATTTCCAGCATGCCCTGGCCGTTGCAATGGATTAGTAATTTAATTCCTGCTCGTTGGTTTTTAGTAATTGTTCGCAGCATCATGCTCAAAGATTCGAGCCTACTATTGCTCTGGAAAGAAACGTTGATACTGCTTGTGATGACGCTCGGATTTATTGCATTGAGCGTGAAGAACTTTAAAGTAAGATTGCAATGAGAACAATAAAATTTCTTTTACAAAAGGAGTTCCTGCAGGTTTTTCGCAATAAGGGAATGTTGCCGATTATATTTCTTATGCCTGTAGTGCAGCTGGTTGTCTTATCCTTTGCTGCGACGTACGAACTCCGGGAAGTGAATTTTCATTTGGTAGATTTTGACCAATCATCAGCATCCCATGAGTTAGTACAGAAATTTCAGGCCTCCGGATATTTTAATCTGCAAAGCAGTTCTTTTGATGTGGATGATGGAATCGAGAAAATGCGTAGTAATGATATCCGATTGGCGTTGGTAATTCCTCAGGATTTTGAAAAACGCCTAAAATCGGGGCAGCCTGCTTCAGTGCAACTGAATATTGATGCCGTGGATGGAACAACTGCCGGACTCATTCAGGGTTATGGGCGATCAATTATTCAGGACTATAGCAGTAGAGTTGGTCCGGAAGTTGAAAACGTTGAGCTGATGAATCGGCAAGGTATAAAAGTGATTCCCGCCAGTTGGTACAATCCCAACCTTGATTATATCCAATATATGGTACCCGGTATTTTAGTGGTGCTTGTTTCGATGATCGGGATGTTTTTGTCGGGGATGAATATTGTACGTGAACGGGAAATTGGGACTATCGAGCAGCTTAATGTTACGCCGATCAAACGCTATCAGTTTATTACCGGAAAGTTATTGCCATTCTGGATTATTGCACTTTTCGAGCTGGCAATTGGTTTGCTTATTGCCCGCTATGGATTTGGCGTACCCTTTGTAGGTAGTGCATGGCTACTTTTTGGGATTGCCGGAATCTTTTTACTGGTCGTGCAGGGACTTGGATTATTTATATCAACAGTCACAGATACCCAACAGCAAGCCATGTTTATTGCTTGGTTTCTTATGGTCGTATTCATACTGATGGGTGGATTGTTTACTCCCATTGAAAGCATGCCGGTTTGGGCACAGGATCTTACCATTTTCAATCCTATTGCTCATTTTATCGAGATAATGCGAAGTGTGATGCTTAAAGGAGCAGGATGGGGAGAGGTTCAGCATTTAGTCGCGTTACTTGCGGTAATGGCGGGAGTGATTTTGCCGGCCGCTATTTTCAGGTATCGTAAATCTAGCTCTTAAATTTGTAGCCTACAAACATCAATAAACAGAATAGCAAAATAATCTTCTGTTCTGGAGGCCTGATTTGCTGCAATCATAGCTTTATGGTTTATCTTCAGGGAAAGTAATAATTCTTTCATTAAAGCCGGGAATGCAATATTCTATGAATTCTTATTCAGTTTAACACCATTTTATTATTGATGTCTGATAAACTTGACTCTATACGTAAATTACTCGATAAAACAGATAAAAACATTGTTGAGTCTTTGGCCAAGCGGCAGGAATTAGTCCGCGAAATTTCGGAGTTAAAAATCGATGATGAGTCTGATATAAGAGATACCGAAAGGGAAGAAGAATTACTGTCAAAGATTACAAAGTTGGCTCGCGAAGCCGGCCTTGATCGCTACTTTGCCAAACAGTTGTTTACGGATATTATTCACCACTCTGTCCGTTTTCAGACGCATTCACTTGTTGACCATCATAATGTTGAAAAGGAGGCAGATGTTGTTCAAATAGCATACCAGGGAACCGATGGAGCGTTTAGTCATCAGGCCGCTTATCGACATTTTGAAGAGCGCTATAACAAAATTGATTGTTTCGGTTATGACACTTTTCGACAGGCGGCCGAGGCCGTGAAAGATCAAAAGGTGGATTACGCTATCCTGCCTATTGAAAATACGACTGCAGGTTCCATTAATGAAACCTATGATCTTTTAGCAGATGATGATTTACATATTGTTGGAGAAGAAGCGATTCGCATCATTCATTGCTTATTGGCGTTGGAGGATATTCCCCTTAATCGCATTCGGCGAATTATGTCACATCCCCAAGCCATTGCACAGTGTAGTAACTTTCTGGCAAAGCTCCATGATTGTCGAGTTGAATCTTATATCGATACGGCGATGTCGGCAAAAAAAGTGCTGGAAGATGGAGATTTATCCCAAGCTGCTATTGCGGGAAGCCATGCCGCTGATATTTACGGACTCAACATATTGAAACGCGATTTAGCCAACCAATCCGAAAACTTTACTCGTTTTGTGGTGGTGGGACCCCAACCGGTGGAGGTCGATCCTCAGATTCCTTGCAAAACCTCATTACTGATGGTGACCACGCATCAGCAGGGAGCGCTGGTCGGTTGTCTGAATATTATAGCCGATCACGGCATTGATATGACGAAACTCGAATCGCGTCCCAAGCCCAATGAACCGTGGAAGTACCAGTTTTATCTGGATATAGAAGGAAATATTGCGAACCCTGAAGTCCGGTTGGCTCTTCAGGAATTAGAACAAGAAGCCAGCTCGCTGAAGGTGCTTGGGTGTTATCCGGCCCAAGTGGGAACCCCTGATGAGTAAGATATATTATTGAGATTGGGGTTCTTCCTTGAATACGTCAATTAAGAATGTAATATGATCATGAAGGTCAGTATCAATTAATTGGGCACCTTTTTTGATATCGTCGCGTGGTACATCCGCTGCAAAACTGCTGTCTTTAAGTTTTTTTGTAACTGACTTTACTCGCATATCTGCGAAACCATTGGGACGAACCAGAGAAACTGCATTCATGAAACCGGAAAGTTCGTCACAGGCAAATAGATAACGTTCTATTTCTGTTTCCGGCTCACGTCCGGTACGTTCAGGAGCGTGAGCTTCAATTGCTTGAATAATAGTTTGCGGATATCCTTCTTCAGGGAGGATTTCTTCTACCGCTTTTTTGGGATGTTCTTCAGGATACTTTTCCCAGTCAAGGTCGTGCAGCAGGCCGGCCGTCCACCACGCTTCGATCTCTTCGTGAAATTTCTCCAGTTTTCGGGCATACCCCTCCATGGCGGCAGCCACCATATGACAGTGATGCCGGAGATTCTCGTTTTCAATATACTGTTTTAGTAATTCTACGGATTGATTTCGGTTTTTCATGGGCTTATTTATTTTGGCGTAAAAGATCACATTGAAAAAATAAGTTATTCAGTCTGAGAGATAGTATTATCAAAGCTTTTCTGAACTTCCAATGGATTTACTATGCACGCTGGCGCTTCCAATCCTGATAAAAACGAATAAGATTTGACACAGAATAAATCAGTAAAAAGGTGGCAATCAGATAGGCCACAGAATCGGGATTAGCTACAATGAGTAAAGCAATGATCAGTGTAAGAGCACCTACTATAGAAAATTGAAATCCAAATAGTAGGATAAATCCAAATAGTCCTAAAAAGGCAGCGAAGGTGACGGGAATAAGCTCCGGAAAAATAAAAATTAGCACTCCTGTTACAATGGGTATTGCTGAAAGTGTGGGTGAAAGGCGAAATGCAATAAATAGTAAACCCAGGGCCACGAGATATCCGCCTGCAATCAGGTATAGAAAATTAGGATAAATAAGCGTGAGACATCCGGTAACAAGTGCCAATAGGGCATTTAATATTTGACGCTCACGTGTTTTGTAATCGATTTGAATACGATATTGCTCAAGCATAATTAGATATTTGCATTAGATGTTTCAATGTAGTGTTTATAGGTGGAAATATCTTCAGTTCAACGTTGTTTCTCCATCTTTCCATTCGATGGTAACTTCCTTATCAGCATCAAATTCATCAACAGAACGAACCCATTCTTCCTCTTGCCAGATACGCGAATACCCTTGTTCAAGGGCTGTATTGGGATTTTTAAGCTCCAGTCGATGACGCAATTCTTTGAGTTTATCATGTTTTTTCATGAAATGGACTTCCCGCCGATGATGCATGCGATCCACCAAATTATTCACTTTTTCGTGATTATTTTCCACCTTTTGCTGAACCACTTGCAGGGCATGTGATTGCACCAGCTGTTGGATACGCTCTTTTTGCTCGGTCGTTCGCTCGTGGATAATATCATGTAGTCGGGTAGTTAGGTCATCGGCGAACATGCGAACTTCGTTGATGTCGGGCGTTGCCAAAATAGCAGCTTGAGTAGGCGTGGCAGCACGGGCATCAGCTACGAAATCGGAGATACTGAAGTCCACTTCATGACCCACAGCGCTAACGGTTGGGATATTGCAATTGAATAGTGCCCGGGCTACGGCTTCCTCATTAAATGGCCAAAGATCCTCCAGCGATCCGCCGCCTCTACCAACGATGAGTAAATCCACATTTTGTTTTTGCGAAAACCAGTTGATGGCTTTTACCAGTTGTGGAGCTGCATTTACGCCCTGCACGCTCGCATGGTGGAGCAGTACTTCGGCCACCGGCCAGCGACGTTCCAACGTATCACGGATGTCATGAAAAGCGGCTCCCGTGGCAGAGGTGATCACCCCAATTTTAAACGGGAATTGGGGTAATGCCTTTTTGTACTCGTCATCAAAAAGCCCTTCTTCTTTAAGTTCTTTTTTGAGTTTTTCAAAGGCTTCTTGCAATGCACCCTTACCTGCTTGTTCAACAGATCGCACAATAAGCTGGTATTTTCCGTGTGGTGGATAAACTTGAATATCGCCTCCGGCAATAATTTGTTGTCCGTCTTCGAGCTCAATGCCCAGTCGTTGATTAACACCACGCCAAATAACACACGAAAGCTGTGCATCTTCATCTTTGATCGTAAAATAGGTATGCCCTGCTCTGCTGGTAGAAGCATTGCTGACTTCCCCTTCAACTTTGATGTCGAGAAAATTGCCTTCGAGCAGAGTTTTTATTTCGCCGGTTAATTCCGATACTGAGAGTATTTGTGGGGTAAAAAGATCTGATTGATCCATTATTACTAAGCTTTCGATAGTCAGTATTCAGCAGTTATCTTTTTTCTGATGGCTGACACCATTTGCAGGTTATTGAATTCTGTTGAAAACATGTATATTTGCTCATAAAAATAACGGAAAGTTTTTATGAGTTACACGCCTAATTTACTATTACAAAATGTCCGGCCGGTCGGTGGAGATTTTGACGGTTCACAAGCGGTTGATATTCAGATAATGGATGGAATTATTTCTGAGATCGGCACCGACTTGCATCCACAAGAAGATAATAACGTGCAAGTCCACGATGCCGGTGGGGCCTATGTTTCCGGCGGATGGATGGATATGCATGTGCACCTACGCGAGCCCGGATATGAGCATAAAGAGACAGTCGAAACCGGTTGTGCTGCGGCCGCTTTCGGGGGATTCACGGAAGTAGCTTGCATGCCCAATACGAATCCACCCATTCATACCCGAGACGTTGTTGAGTTTATTAAGAAAAAATCTGAGAAATTAGCTGTTGAGGTATATCCTATTGGTTGTGTATCTAAAGAGCGTGAAGGCAAATCGATTGCCGAGATGGGTGATATGAAGGCAGGCGGTGCCGTGGCGTTTAGTGATGATGGTGATCCCGTATATAATTCGCAACTTATGCGTGTGGCACTTGAATATTCCTCGATGCTGGAGATGCCGATTATTAATCACGAGGAGGATTTAAAGCTTTCGCGTCCGGGACATATGCATGAGGGAAAAGTGTCTGCCCGGCTTGGTATTGATGGAACCCCCGGCATTGCGGAAGAAACAATGATCGCGCGGGATATCTTATTGGCCGAATTTACCGGGGGACATATTCACGTGGCGCATATCAGTACGGCGAAGGCGGTAGATCTGGTGCGACAGGCCAAGGCTGATGGCATCAACGTAACAACAGAAGTTTGTCCCCATCATTTTGATTTAACAGACGAGGAAATTGAACGGCGTGATTTCGATACGAACGTAAAAATGCACCCCCCGCTACGTACGCAGAAAGATGTTGATGCCATGGTTGAAGGACTGGCTGACGGTACTATTGATACGATTTGTACCGATCATGCGCCTCATGCGATCGAGGAGAAGGAAGTGGAATTTATCTATGCGCCCAACGGAATTATAGGTTTGGAGACGGCATGGAGTATTAGTGTGAAAAGACTGCTGGATTCGAATGTACTTAATCTACAAACATTGCTGACAAAGTTTGTAGAAAAACCTCGTGAGATTTTAAATCTGAATATTCCAAAAATTGAAGAAGGGGCTAAAGCGAATTTGACCCTTTTTAATGTAGATGAGGAGTGGACATTTGCTGAATCAACAGTACGATCCAAATCAAAAAATTCTCCTTATTTAGGAGAAACATTGAAGGGGCGAGCTGAGGCAATTTACAATAATGGCCGTTTTGTGGTTAATGAGATTTAATAACAGAATGAAACGGCTGGTTATACGTTATTGAGTTCTAAATATGAATTGACAGCATTTCTTTTGGATCGATATTTTCTGACAACATTTATTTTATTGCTTAGTATTGGTGGGGGTTCAGCACAAAATGTGCCGGATGCAGAGTTTGGTAACATCCCCGACTCACTGTTTCAGATGCAACAACCGAATGATGAGACGCCCTACAGGATAACCAACAAAGAGCTTAATATATCTTTTCAAGAGGCAAATGAGTCAATAATTGCAATATTGGAGCACCATATTCGGATTAAAGTTTTCGATGATTCGGTCCGGGAAGCCTCTGTTGTTGCGATACCGTATTATTTTGAGAATGATATGGAGCGTGTAACTTCCCTTGAGGCTTATACCTACCTTCCTTCCGGTGAACGTGCAACTTTGTCGGAGCAGGATATTCGTACCATCAACATTAATTCGCGTTATAGCGTCAAAGAGTTTGCTATGCCTGCCGTTGAGGATGGAGCAGTGATTGAATATCGCTATACGATCGAACGTCGTTATATTGAGGAGTTGCCCGACTTTTATCTTTCTCACAAAGTACCCACAGATAATGCGAAGCTAACGATTACGTATCCCAAATACTTGCGATACCAATCTTACACAGAAAACTTTGATGGCACCATAACACATGATGTGGTGTATACCGATACCAGTTCCGTCCCTAAAGTGTTTACCATTCCCCAGCCGCAGCCTATTGTTACTGAGCGATGGATAGCGCGGGATATTCCTCCTGTCAAAGAAGAAGCTTATATATCTTCGCTGGATGATTACCGGGGGAAGATTAAATTTTTGTTGAGTGAGTTTGGGATTCCGCGACAGCAGCTCGAAAACAACTGGGAAGTAGTAGTTGCCCGTATCCGGGATAAAACGGATCCATGGGAATTAATCAACAGAAATGGAGCGGCAAAAACAGCGGGAGATTCAATAGCAGCGGCGTTGGATGGGGCACCTGAAAGTCAGATTCAGGACAGCATTTATCACTACCTTAACAATCGTATTAACTTTTCAGGCCAGCATACGGCCTTTAGCCAAACTACGGGAAAAGAAGTGCTGGCGGGAGAATCTTCGAGCCAGGCAGCTATCAACCAGACTCTTGTTGCTATGCTTCGTGCCGCCAACATTGAAGCGAATCCTGTTCTGATTTCGACCCGGAAGTCCGGAAAAATTAATATGGATTTCCCTTCCTTTTATCAGTTTAACGGGATGATGGTACGATCCGAAATTGGAGAAGAATCATACCTGATGGATGCCGGATTTGCGTATAGTCAGCCGGGGCTGATTCCGGTTGATACCTACGGTAGCCGTGGGTTAGTGCTCAGAGAAGATAGTTATGAATGGATCGATATTAACCCCGATAAAAGTCTTTTTGATATACAGGTTCAAATAGATGGACGGCTCCAACGGAATGGTACACTTATCGGAACAGTAGAATCTGTGCAGCGGGGTTATCCGGCTCAAATAATACGTCAGCAAAAAGCGGATGGAAGTAGTGACAAGAAGATCTTGCGGCAAACGTTATTCGATGGATATCCCCAGATGAGCGTCTCCAATGTAGTAGTCAAAAATGAAGAGAAATACGGCCAACAAATAGAATTATCAGCGGATTTTAAAATTGAGAATTATGCGACGAGTTTTACCGATGGTCTCAATTTTAGTCCCATGGTGGTTGGATACAGGAATGAAAATCCATTTTCAGGTCCCGATCGTAATCTGCCTATTACGCTTGATGCACCCGAAAAGCTGGACCTCTCATATTCAATTGAATTGCCCCAAGGCTTTAGCGTAGCTGTCGATGATGATCGAACAATTAAGTTTTCCGGTGCTGAGTTTTTAGAACGGTATGACAATACAACCGGACAACTTAATTACCGATATCAGATAAACATTGATCAACGGAATTTTTCAGCAGACTATTTTCCATCATTATACAAGTTGTACGACCGTTGGGTTGAGCTCAGTAACAGCTCATGGCTTGTTGAAGAATAACAGCTATTTTTAAGGGTAAAATTGGTATAACGGAAATCTTTTAACAAACGTAATTTTACAATGCTGCTTGCTTTGGAAACGGCGACCAATGTATGCTCTGTAGCTTATTACGATGAGAATGGGAATATATATGAGCAGAGGACAACCCAACGGGGCACGCATTCCGAGCAACTTTTTCTCTTTATAGAACAGTTGCAGGATGAGCACGATTTCGAAATCAAGGATCTTGATGCTGTTTTAGTAAGTGAGGGGCCGGGTTCTTATACGGGATTACGTATCAGTGCTAGTGCCGTTAAAGGATTGCTTTTTCAGACGGAGGTACCCTTAATTGGTATAAATACACTGGCTTCATTTGCGATGTATGCACATCAACAGGATCCGAAAGCAATGCATATTCACAGTATTATTGATGCGCGGCGGGTGCATGTGTATCATCAAAAATTTGTAATTGATAACGAACAGCTAACGACCGAAGAAGAGGTTGAAGTGATTCCGATTGAGGCATTTGAAAAGATGTTTCGGAGTGGTGATAGGGTTATCGGGACGGGATTAAAAAGAATCGGTAAAAAGGCATTAGATAAGGGCAAAACGTTTGGATCCCATTTCATTTCTGCCAAATCACTTATAAGCTTGTATCAGACTGGGTTTTCTGATTTTTACCGGGTGGAAGATCCGGTAACATTCGAGCCGAAATATTATACTTCGAACCAGGTTGGTTGATGGAATTGTGCTTTTCTTGTTACCATGCCCAACCCTCTTTTTGTTGTCATTTCGAAGATGAGTAAAAATCTGTGTAGTTTAGCTCCATAGTTTTGATGTAGGAAGTTGTATCCTAAGCAGAAATAAAAGATTTTAGCTTCGACTGATAATCATTATTTTTGGGAATCATTTAAAAGAAACAGGACATACATGACTTGGTTTAAGAGAAAAGACAAAAATATACAAACCGATCAGCGTAAAGAAAT
Source organism: Fodinibius sp. GM21 (assembly GCF_058386955.1). Classification (NCBI taxonomy): domain Bacteria; kingdom Pseudomonadati; phylum Balneolota; class Balneolia; order Balneolales; family Balneolaceae; genus Fodinibius; species Fodinibius sp. GM21. The sequence goes on from NZ_JBYEIQ010000005.1 coordinate 108,384, forward strand.
GCCGGAGGGCGTTTGGGTTAAAGTGCCTAAAACCGGCGAAACGGTGCACCGACGGGAACTTGAGGATAACCTCTGGGTAGATCCGTTGAGCGGGTATCATTTCCGTATCGGGAGTGATGAATATTTCTCTTTCCTTTTTGATAAAGGAGAATTTGAGGAGATTGGCCAGGATATTGTACCTACCGATCCGCTGGAATTTGAAGATCGCAAGAAATACAGCGACCGCCTCGATGAATATCAGGAAAAAACAGGTAAAACTGATGCCGTGCGCGTGGGCATTGGTAAAATGAATGAGCTGGATGTGGTGATTACCTGTATGGATTTTAATTTTATCGGTGGTAGTATGGGCTCGGTCGTAGGTGAGCGTATTGGTATGGCGATCGATCATGCTCGTAAAAATGAAAAGCCGCTTATTATCATTTCCCAATCAGGCGGCGCGCGTATGATGGAAAGCGTTTTGAGCTTGATGCAGATGGCCAAAACGTCGGCGAAGTTGGCACAGCTCGAAGAGTCCGGTGTACCTTATATATCACTGATGACAAATCCGACAACGGGTGGAGTGACAGCTAGCTTTGCAATGCTTGGTGATTTTAATATTGCTGAACCGGAAGCGCTAATAGGTTTTGCCGGTCCCCGGGTCATTCGCCAGACGATCGGCCGCGATTTACCAGAAGGATTTCAACGGTCGGAATATCTTCTTGAGCATGGTTTTCTGGATTTTATAACTCCCCGTCCTCAAATTAAAGACAAACTCACCAAGCTGATTAAGATTCTACTCCATAAATACGAGGAGTAAGTTCTGACTACATTTTACAACATAATCCTAAAGCGCGATAACATTCGTGCAAACCCTATTAGAATGGCACTCTGAAATTTCGGGGCGCCATTTGTAGTATTTAATTCCCCTGTTATGAAAAAACTATTTCTATTTATTTTTGCAATAGGTTGGCTGATTCAGCCAGCTTTGGCTCAGGATAAAAAACAAATTGCATTTGAGCATGTTGTTGACCAGACGTTTTCCCCAGAGCAGATACGCAACGTAAACTGGATGCAGGATGGACAGTTTTATACGGCTCTGGAGCGTACGCAAAACGATATTGAACTACGCAAGTACAATATTCTAAAGGGAGATTACGAAGTTCTTGTATCAGCCACCGATTTGCAGGTTGATGGCAGAGACAAACCAATTCCAATTCAGGGATACCAGTTTTCTTCTGATGAAAAGAAGATTCTAATAAAATCGGATGTTGAACAGATCTGGAGACGAAGTACGCGGGAAAACTATTTTGTCTATGATCTCGAAACCGGTGAAACGCAAAAACTTACGCAGTCTGGTAAAAAGCAGCAGTACGCACAGCTATCACCTTCGGGAAACAAAGCGGCTTTTGTGCAGGATAATAATCTCTACTTGGTGGACTTAGAAACTGGTGAAGAGAAAGCTATCACTGAGGATGGAAAATTTAATCATATAATTAACGGGGCTACCGACTGGGTGTACGAAGAAGAATTCGGTTTTGCCAAGGGGTGGTACTGGTCACCTGACGGGAAAAAGATTGCTTTTTACCGTTTTGATGAGTCTCATGTAAAAGAGTTTTTTATGACGGATTGGGGAGAGTTATATCCAGGGCTTACGCGCTTCAAATATCCCAAAGCCGGCGAAAAAAACGCGATTGTCAAAATCGGGGTTTATGATCTGCAATCCGAGGAAACGACATGGATGAATGTGGGATCCGAAAACGACCAGTATATTCCCCGAATCAATTGGACGAAAGATCCTGAGGTTTTGGCGATTCGACGGATGAATCGACTGCAGAATAAACAGGATTTGATGCTGGCTGATGTGAATACCGGTAATACGGAGATTATCAAAACAGAGACTTCGGATGCATGGATAGATGTGAATGATGATTTGAAATTCCTGGAGAACGGAGAGCAGTTTATATATGTAACCGAGGAATCGGGTTATAATCATATTTATCTGTATGATATGTCCGGTGAGCAGATTCGCCAGATTACCAAAGGCAACTGGGAGGTGACTAATTACTTGGGATATGATGAACGTTCCGATAAGATTTACTATGTAAGTACAGAAGAATCCCCGCTACAGCGGCACTTGTATAGTATTAATGTTGATGGTAGCGGGAAGACAAAGATGAGTGATGGTGAGAGCTGGAATAGCGTCAATATGAGTCGGGATTATAAATATTATATAAAGACCACTTCGTCCCCCGGAAATCCCCCGGCTTATACTTTGCATGAAGGAGGTGGTACCCAGGTTCGGATGCTTGAAGACAATGAAGAGTTAGAGCAAAAGCTTTCAGAATATACAATGCCGTCAAAAGAGTATATTAAGATACCGTTAGAGCAGGCTGAGCTGAATGGATATATCATGAGGCCTTCTGATTTTAATCCCGATAAAAAATATCCTACACTGTTTTATGTATATGGCGGACCGGGATCCCAGACCGTAACAAAGAGTTTCAGTTCCGGTCAGCGGGCGATGTGGCACAAATACATTGCTGAGCAGGGGTATGTTGTGGTAAGTATCGACAATCGCGGAACGGGTGCTCGTGGTCGTGATTTTGAGAAGCAGATCTACAAAAAATTAGGACAGTACGAAGTTGTCGATCAGATTGATGCTGCCAGGTATCTAACAGAAACCTATGATTTTATTGATGAAGACCGATTAGGTATTTGGGGGTGGAGTTATGGCGGATACATGTCGAGCCTGGTACTGGCACAGGGTAATGATATTTTTGATACAGCTATTGCTGTGGCTCCGGTTACAAATTGGCGTTATTATGATACCATTTATACCGAGCGTTTTATGCAGACGCCGCAAATGAATCCGGAAGGCTATAAAAAAGGATCTCCAATTACCTACGCCGATCAGATTGAAGGTAACTATTTGTTGGTGCACGGCACCGGTGATGACAACGTTCATTTCCAGAATTCCGTTGAGTTAGTAAATGAATTGGTGGCAGAAGGCGTGCAATTTGAGTCGATGTATTATCCGAACAGAAGTCATGCGATTTATGGAGGCAATGCACGCAATCACCTCTATAAAATGATGAGCAATTTTATTTTAGAAAATTTATAGTATGGGTCGAGTTCAATTTGCTGATTACGCAAAAATTTATGTTACCGGCGGTGATGGTGGACCGGGATCAGTTCATTTTCGTCGGGAGAAATACGTGCCAAAAGGTGGTCCCGACGGTGGTGACGGTGGTGATGGCGGTGACGTTATCTTGAAAGGGAATGAGCAACTGAATACACTGCTTGACCTACGGTATCGTAAATATGTGAATGCCAAAGACGGAGAACGTGGAGGTCCCAGCAAAAAGAAGGGTAAAAGTGGAAAAGATGAGATCTTGGAAGCCCCATTAGGCTGCGTGGTTTATGATGCCGATTCAAAAGAACGTCTTGGTGAAATCACCGAACATGAACAAGAAATTGTAGTGGCCCAGGGAGGTAAAGGCGGACTGGGAAACTGGCACTTCCGAAGTGCTACCAATCAGACTCCCCAGCACGCCCAAGACGGGGAAGAGGGGGAAGAACGGGCGATAGAAATTGAGCTCAAGCTTATTGCCGATGTAGGCCTTGTAGGTTTTCCTAATGCAGGAAAAAGTACGCTCCTTTCAACGATGTCCGGTGCCAAGCCAAAGATTGATTCCTATCCATTTACAACCCTGCAGCCTAATCTTGGTGTTGTGACGATGCCCGATTACCGTACATTTGTGATGGCGGATATTCCCGGCATTATTGAAGAGGCGCATGATGGTCGCGGACTCGGGATTCAATTTTTGCGTCATATCGAGCGCAACAACGTACTGCTTTTTATGGTGAGCTCGCAGCAGGATATTGAGTACGAATACAATGCGTTGATTGAAGAACTGAAACAATATCGGTCTGATCTGTTGGATAAACCTCGGGTTTTGGCGATCACCAAAATGGATCTACAAGAGAATTATGAGCTCGATGAAGAGAAAAAAGTTGATTTAGATATCCCGGTAGTTGAAATTTCGTCTGCAACCAACTACCATATAGATGAACTTAAAGAAATCATCTGGGAGAAATTACAAGAAGTTGAATCAACAAGAGAAGACGTATAAACCGCCTGTAAGAGAATTTGTAGCATTACATTTGCTTGATAACCTGGGTGCGCAGCGCATTCGGTTGTTGTTGCAAGCCGTAGAACATCCGCAGCTTATCTTTCGTCTTGAGCGCTATGAACTGGAGTCCATACGTGGAATTGGTCCTAAAACGGCCGAAGAGGTTCTGGGTTTCAACGAGTGGGATGAAGTAGATCGCATTCTTGAAAAGACCAAACGTACTGGCGCACAAATCATGACATACTGGGATGATGATTATCCTGAATTATTGCGCGAAATTTACGACCCGCCGCTAATGCTCTGGATTAAAGGAGATCGCTCGGTGCTCGATACCAATGCCATTTCTATTGTTGGAACACGTCGCGTAGGGAAATATGGAAAGAAAATGGCCCAAAAATTTGCAAAGGAGCTGGTTGACCAGAATTTAACAATTATTAGCGGGTTGGCCTATGGTACGGATGGGGCAGCCCATCAGGCTACAGTAGATGCCGGTGGAAAAACAGTTGCAGTACTTGGATCGGGCATAGATTGGATCTATCCGAGTGATCATAAAGGGTTGGCGAAAAAGATCGTGGATACCGGAGGCGCAGTCATTTCTGAATTTCCGCTGGGAACAGCCCCGGAGATGGGTAACTTTCCTGTTCGTAATCGTATTGTCAGTGGTATGAGTTTGGGAACACTGGTAGTGGCATCGGGGTTGGAGGGCGGTAGTATGATTACTGCAAAGTCGGCGTTGGATCAAAATCGGGAGGTATTCGTGATTCCACATCCAGTCGGGCATCCCAATGCCATCGGCTGTAACAGTCTCATTAAGAGAGGTATGGGAAAGCTCGTCCAGAATGTTGAGGATATCCTTACCGAAGTTCATGTTCATATCCGGGAGAAGGAACCTGAATCGGATTCTGAAGAAATCTCCGGGTCTTCTCAGAATAAATGGGAATCTATGGAGTTGGATGACCTGGCGATAAGTATTTGTGAAACGTTGGACGAACAATCGTTACACATCGATCATCTGGCAGAACGGTTAGAAATAGAAACACATAAGTTGATGCCAAAGCTCCTGGAGCTCGAAATGCAGGGTGCAATCCGTCAGACGGCAGGCAAAAATTTTGAATTGTTATAATCTGCTATTGTTTCTATTCTGTTTTTAAATTAGTCCTCAGAAAAGGTATTTTGATCTAAATGTTTCGAGTTCAAAACACCATATTGTCTGATGATATTGCTACGGCGCACTTTGCATGCGATTTGCCGAAGTGCAAAGGAGCGTGCTGTGTGGTTGGTGATGCCGGCGCTCCTGTTACCGAAGATGAGCTTCCTCGTTTAGAACAGGCTTTTGAAATATTGAAGGATGAACTGCATCCTGAATCTCGTAAAACCGTTGAAAGACAGGGTGTTGTTCAAGAATCAAAACAGGGTTTAGAATTGTCCTGCCGTGATAATGAAGAGTGTATTTTTGTTACTTACTATAATGATGTAGCCTATTGTGCTATTCAAAAGGCCTTTCTGGAAGGTCGCATAGAATGGGAAAAACCGATAAGTTGTCATTTGTATCCCGTTCGGCTGAAAAAAGTGGGTGAAACAGAATATGCCAATTTTGAATACGTCAATAAATTATGCTCTGCGGCATGTATAAAAGGTGAAAAAGATGATATTTATTTATCGGAATTTTTAAAAGAACCGCTTGTCCGCCGGTATGGTAAAGATTGGTACGATGAGTTTGAAGAAAGATGTAAAGAAATGAGAATCCAAAATAGTGAGGCCGCTGTACTATGATTAAAACGGGCCAGCAAATGAATCAGAAGCAGTCGCAACAGCAGCGACTGTCTCCCCAGCAGATACAGTATATTAAGTTACTGCAGCTACCGACGGTGGCGTTGGAGCAGCGTATTAAAGAAGAGTTGGAAGAAAATCCGGTATTGGAAGAGGGAGAGCAGGAAGATTCTTTTGAAGAGTTGGAGCAATCGGAATGGGAAGAGCAGAAAGATGAAGAGTTGGATCCCGTTGATCAAAATGAAGAGATCGATTGGGATGAGTTCATGCAAAATACTGAGTACGACGGTGAAAATTATAGCCGTGGCTCGAGTTATACCGGTGGTGGAGATGAAAGTTGGCGCGATTTGCCGAATCCTTATCACGAATCATTGTTGGAAGAGCTCGAACATCAGGTTAGTCTGCTGGACTTTAATGAAGAGCAGAAGTTGATTGCAGATCAGATTTTGGGCTCGCTGGATCAAGATGGATATTTTCGCCGCGAAATTGAGGCCGTGGTCGATAACATTGCTTTTAATCACGGTACACTTACCAATGAGGAGGAAGTCGAGAAGGTTCGTAAGGAGATCCAGCGACTGGATCCACCGGGTATTGCATCGCGCGACCTTCGCGATTGTCTGCTTGTACAGCTTGAATTGATGGATGATGAGGAAGGTCGTGATAATGCTATTAAAATGCTGCGCGATCACTGGGACCTTTTTGAGAAAAAACACTTCAAAAAGTTAAAAAAGAAGCTCGATATCGATAATGAAGAACTCCAAACGGCTTTTGATTGTGTTACCGGATTGGATCCCAAGCCGGGTGCAGTAGGAACTGCAGTAGATGATACCTCAAATTATATTGAGCCTGATTTTGAGGTTTATTATCAGCCTGCAGAAAAAGGGGATGTTGAAGGTGAAGAAGAAGGTGACTTTGTGATTACACTCAATAATGGAAATGTGCCTCCGCTACGCATATCTCCGCGTTATAAAGAAATGTGGGATGATCTAAAAAAGAAGAAAAAGACCAACAAACAGACCAAGGAAACGAAGAATTTTATCAAGAATAAGATAGAGTCGGCGCAGTGGTTTATTGATTCAATACGTCAGCGACAAAATACCTTAATGAATACGATGAAAACCATTGTGGCTCTTCAGGAAGATTTTTTCAAGCACGGTGAGGGGCTCAAGCCGATGATCCTGAAAGACATTGCGGAGCGAGTAAATCTGGATATTTCTACCATCTCGAGAGTTGTAAATGGGAAATATGTTCAGACTCATTTCGGCGTCTTTGAGTTGAAGTACTTTTTCAGTGAAGGTATTGAAACCGAAGATGGGGAGGAGGTTTCAAGTACAGAGGTGAAAAATGCCGTGCAGGAGATTGTTGATAATGAGGATAAACAAAAGCCTCTCAGCGATCAGGCAATCGTAAAAAAACTAAAAGATCGGGGATATAAAGTAGCTCGCCGAACGGTCAGTAAATACCGCAAGAAGTTGAATATTCCTGTTGCCCGACTTCGAAAACAGATTATGTGAGATTCAGCGCAAGTGACAAGGCGTCCATCCACTGATCTGTAGTAAAAAGCCACACTAAAAGCCCTCCAATTATTATGGTATAAGGTATAATGGTCTTAAACAGGTATTTGGGTTTAGATCTTACAAACCGACTGATGTCCAGTGCTGTTAAGATATAACTTAGGGAAAATAAAAGTAGGGCAAGCATTGTAAAGAGTGTGGCACTTCCAGATCGTGATGCTGAAAAGAAGGTAACTGCTGCTGTACAAAAGACAAAATTAAGCTGCAGCGGCCATGCGAAAACAGTTGCTATCTGGGTGATTGATTTTATTTTCTTGTGGCTAAAATAGAGCCAGATTATACTTAAATGAGACAGCAGAAAAATCAGTAAAAAAGCCCATATAAAAATAGAAATCGGAGTATTTCCAACAATTGAAAGTTCGGGGAAATGATGAAAAAAAGCTTCTTGTCCTGTCGGGGTTAGTAACATTAAAAATACTGCATATGTAGATATTGATAAGAGTAGTGCATTTTGCAAAATGATGATGAAAGCGGGTATTGGTGAACGGATGAGACGCTTGAAAATATCATCAATAAAGAATTTGTGCGCTGTAAAGTATCGGAATAATGACTTGCGGTATAGCGGGCTGGTATTATAGTGCAAGGCAACAGTTCCCCAGACGAACAAAAGTAGGATCATAGGAAGAGCTGTATTATCCGATGTAGGAATATCTTCGTTTGGGAGAGGGAAAACTGTTTCTGACTGTGATGAAAGACTTTGTAAGATTTCTGTAAATTGCGGATGCTCTGTGAGCATCATAAGAAGCCATCCCGATTCAACAAAAATTGTTTTATTTTTAGATTGATTAACCGCTGTAACAAAGTTTTTGAATGGCCTTAAAAAAGGTTTCATTTCATCCGAAGGGGCATAAAAGAAATGGCTGTGTGGCTTTGTGGGTAAAACGGGTAAAGAATCGAAGTTCTTGGCCGTTACGGGGACATTAACAATCGAAAAAGAAACCACTGCACTGTCTGTTGGGAGAAGAGTCGTGCTTTTATGATACAAATCAATTTCTTTTGCCTGCTTTATTTTCTCGGCGAATGATGCAGCCGCTTGCCAGAAGACGGGATTGTAAACATTGCCGTAATTAAATAAGCCTATGGCCGATACGGATGATTGTGAAAGGTAACTTTTGGCGTTGCTTTCTATGTGACTAAGCAGACTTGAGTCAGGTTGAGCGAAGGTGTTGGTAGTAGGAAAATCAATATTGAGGTTCCCATATACCGTAAATCCTAAACTGTCTATTTGATTCCATACTGCTGATCTTGGGGAAGTATCAATTTCCAGAATTGAGATGCCAACCTCGTGAAATTGCTGCAGTTGTGTGTTGGCAGAGTCGATATCACTGGGAATATCCCATACTACACCCAGCGTAGACTGACCATATAGCTCAGTTTGTGAAACCGCAAGCAGTAAAAAGGCAACGAAAAGATAAGGTAATCGAAAGTTCGTCAATGTATGGAAGCAAGAGGTTTATTTGGGATCGATCGTCTTTTCAATAGGCAGTTCAGTGGTTTCCTTAAAACTGCTGAGTACTACATTTGATCGGCTTTTGCTAACGCCATCCCAGGATTGAATTTTCGAGAGCAGTTGTTCGAACGAAGAGGTATTTTCGGTCCGAATTTTGAGAATATGTGATCCGTCGCCGGTTATAGAATGGCATTCCAGAATTTCCGGTTCCGCCACTGCATTCTCAATAAAGATAGGGTAGTTATCCGAGCCGTCTACTTCAACAAAGACGAAAGCGGTAATATCAAACTTAAACTTTTTGGAATCAAGAAGTGCTGTATAACCCTTAATTAAATCTTTCTCTTCCAGTTTACGCATTCTTTCTGAAACAGAGGGGACCGAAAGGTGAACAATTTCAGCCAACTTATTGCGCTGTGACCGGCCATCTTTTTGAAGATGATTTAATATCTTGATATCAATTTCGTCTAATCCTTGAGCCATAACCTGTAAAATGTCCTTAATTTTCTATTATTTTTCTAAAATAACCTTAAATAATTAGGAGTTCAAGCATTTGAAGTGAGTTTGATTGAAAAATTTTGATGGTTTTAGAAAGAACCTCTTACAGATATTTTGAATTCAAACCTTTCATTAAACTCTCTTATCTTTAGCAAAACTATCAACGAAATCTCAAATAAATCATTCGATGTTAGACGTCACTTTTATCCGAAATAATCCCGATTTAGTTAAGCAAGCGATGAAAAATAAGGGAGAGGAAAATCCCCAAATTGTTGATGAGGTTATCAGTATCGATGAACAGTGGCGCTCGCTGGTGGAAGAGACGGATAACCTGCGAAATGAGAGCAACACAAAGGCCAAAAAAATTGGTGAGTTGATGGGGCAGGGTCAAAAAGAGGAAGCCCAGGAAATAATTTCTTATACCACTGAGCTGAAGGAGCAAATTCAAGAAAAAGAAGACAAGCTTCGTTCATTGAAAACAGCTCGAAAAGATCTGCTTCTTAAAATTCCGAATGTGCCTCACGAGTCGGTACCGGTAGGGCAAACAGAAGCGGATAATGAGGTTTTTAAAACGTGGGGAAATACCGTCAAAGAGAATTGGCGTAAACCCCATTGGGAGCTGGTTGAGGAACAAGGCTGGATTGATTTTGATCGCGGTGCCAAAGTAACGGGTGCGGGTTTCCCGTTTTATGTAGGTCCATTGGCTAGGTTACAGCGTGCCTTGATTAATTACTTTTTGAACAGGGCTGCTGAGGCTGGATATACGGAGTTACAAGTTCCTTATTTTGTAAATGAAGACTCAGCACGCGGAACGGGACAAATCCCGGACAAAGAAGACATGATGTATGAAATTCCGCGGGATGAGTTTTTTGCGATACCAACGGCCGAGGTTCCGGTAACAAATTTCCATCGCGATGAGATTTTAGAGGATGATAATCTTCCACTTTATTATACCTCTTATACTCCTTGCTGGCGACGTGAGGCCGGCTCGTATGGAAAAGATGTACGGGGATTAAATCGCCTGCATCAGTTCGACAAAGTTGAGCTGGTAAAAATTGTGCATCCGGAAAGAGCGTATGATGAGCTTGAAAGCCTTCGTGAACACGCTGAATCACTGCTAGAAGAACTAGATATCCCTTATCGTACCCTGTTAATGTGTACCGGAGACATGGGGTTTACTCAAGCCAAGAAGTATGATCTTGAGGTTTGGAGCCCAGGTCAGCAGCAATGGCTGGAGGTAAGCTCCTGTTCAAATTTCGGGAGTTTCCAGGCACGTCGTATGATGATCCGTCGCCGTAAAGAAAATGGAGATACCGAAATTGTGCATACGCTCAATGGATCCGGGCTGGCATTACCTCGCGTTGTCGCAGCGATTTTGGAGATCTACCAGCAGAAAGATGGCAGCATCGAAATTCCAGAAGTGTTACAGCCGTTCATGGGTACTGATGTTATAATACCGTAAATCTAACTATCCAATAAAGAGGACGCTATGGAGCACGATATTTGGGGAAGTCGATCACTCACAGAAGGGCAGTTAGAGTATGTGACCATCGGAGATCTGCACTTGTGGATAAAATATCGAAATGAAGAGGTATGGATTGCCCATTTGTATAAGGATGAGGTTAAGCGAAAACCTGTTTCCGATCGGCCTCCCAAACAGGTAGAATGGGTGCGATGGGCGCATAAAAATAGTTCGGCCGAAGTTACTGTTTCTCCGGTTTATCCCGATAAGCCACTGGTGGTACATTCAGAGTTTAGTCTAAAAGTGAGTCCTGAGACTCGGATACAAATATTTACGCGTATTCCTATTTGGATTCGTGTATCGTTGGCTAAGAATGATTATCAATTGATCGAATTACCTGCAGTTAAGCTTTCGCGAACCTGGTTTGGCACATTTACTGAGGGAGAACTTTGTTATCATGCTATAACTAAGGCTCGTAGAGATTTATCTCACGTAGACAAGAAACCATATTTGGTAAGTTGCCCAATAGAAATTGTTAACAAATCTGATGAAGAGCTTACCTTTACCAATTTTTGTTTTCGGGTAGAACGCTTAAGCATGTACTTGCATGAAAAGGAGCTATGGGCTGATGAAACGGAAATTATTTATCAGGGCGAAGATCTACACAGTGAAGTGGTTATGACTGGTAAACTTCCAGAGGGAATCACGAAAAAACAGTTGCTTACAAAACCGCGTAAAAAAGTGCACAAGAGTTTAGCTACCCGAACATTCAAACGTTTTTTTAAAGATACGGTTCTGACTGATCGCTAAATTATTTTATTACAATGGATCTACTGAATATCTACAGTTATTTATCGGAAGAAACAGTGCATCAGATCATAAGGGTACTGTTGATTATCGTGATAAGTATTCCCGTTTTGCTGTTATTACGTGGATGGGCTCGTCGCTTTTTTACCAAAAAATACGCCTCTCACTACGGTATGCTGGCGGGGAAGGTGGTTTTTTATACGGGTATTATTTTGATGATCATTACCGTAATGGGACAGTTGGGCATCAGCCTGGCTCCGCTGCTTGCCGGTGCGGGTATTGTGGGTGTAGCTCTTGGTTTTGCTTCGCAGACGAGTGTGTCAAATATTATCAGTGGTTTATTTCTGATTGCTGAACAACCGTTTAAAGTGGATGACATTATTAATGTGAGTGGGACTATTGGAATTGTCATGTCAATTGATGTGCTGTCTGTAAAGCTGCGGACATTTGATAACATGTTTGTTCGTATTCCGAACGAGACTATTATTAAAACACAAGTCATTAATTTGACAAGATTCCCTATTCGTCGTTTTAACGCAAAAGTCTCAGTGGCCTACAAAGAGGATATCGAGACAGTGCGAGAAATTTTGATGGAGGTGGCTGAAAAAAATCAATATTCGCTAAGTGAGCCTGAGCCCCAAATAATTTTTGAGGCTTTCGGCACTTCATCTATTGACCTTGATTTCAGAATCTGGGCCCCCGTTGACGAGTGGATTTTCCTAAAAAATACCATTCAGGAAGAGATCAAAAAACGATTTGACGAAGAGGGAATTGAGATCCCATTTCCACATGTTTCCTTTTATACAGGAGAAGCATCTAAGCCGTTACCTATTGAGTTGATACAAAAAACAGAGTCAACCCCGTCAAATAACGATCAGTAGTACGAAGACTTGTTCTCGACAGTACTTCGAATAGCTTTGTAAATAAAATACAGACCTGCTATTGCTAACGCTACAATTATGATCGATCCCCAGAATATGTAAGTAAGGTAGGGGATTAAAAGGATGCAGAGTATGCTTACAAAAAATCGTAGCGGATTGGAATAAAAGCTGTATGCACTAATACTCGTAGAGAGCAGTCGAAGGATTCTGCTAAACATGGTAGTACCTATTTTTTAGGATTCTTACCTTGGTCTTTACGATTTTCGAAGAATATTGATTCAATAGAACTTTAATATAGTAGAGAAGGATGCCCGACTTATTGATTGGAACCAGCGGTTGGTCATATAAAAATTGGAGTGACTTTTATCCGGAGGGTGTTTCCAAAAAAGATTACCTTGAATATTATACCGGGCAGTTTAATTCTGTAGAGGTAAATGCCACTTATTACAATCTCCCATCAGAAGAAACGGTAAAGAAATGGCGGGAAACGGCTGTTGATGGTTTTCGCTTTTCAGTAAAAGGACACCGTCGGATTACGCATTATAACAAGATGAAAGATATTGATGAGCCACTGAATCAATTTTTAAGTCGGATGCGGTCGTTGGGAGATACACTCAAAACCGTTTTTTGGCAGTTTCCTCCGAATTTCAAAAAGAACGCGGAACGGCTCGATAGATTTTTGAGAAAGCTCCCCGATGACCAGCATTTTTCTTTCGAGTTCAGGCATATTTCATGGCTCGACCAGGAAGTATATGATTTGCTGAGCGACAAGAATGCTGCTATTGTCTGGCAAAGTTCAGGAGAATTTCCCGATGCCTGTACACCTACTGCAGATTTTATCTATATAAGGTTTCACGGACTTACGGGATACCGGTATTCTTATAAAAAATCGGATTTAGAGCCGTGGGCAGACATTGTACAAAACCACCTGGATGAAGGTCGTGATGCGCAGATCTATTTTAACAATCCGGGCGGGAATGCTGTAGAAAGTGCTCAAATGATGGAAAAGTTACTCGACTGATTTTGCCATTTTATACCTTGCGGATTAGCTACGAGGCTACTGCGAACATCTCCTGCTCTTTGAACTTGACAAGCAGGTCGATGATCGGTCCCATTTCAGATTCTTTCATAATCTCAGCGCGTAATTGACGACTATTGCGGATGCCTTTTAAATATTGCCCGTAGTGTTTTTTCATGATGATAACTCCGTACCGTTCTCCGTGATGATTAACCGATCTTTGCAACTGCTCAGCGCAGAGGTTAATACGATCTTCGATTGTTGGTTCAGGCAATAGTTCACCTGTATTGATATAGTGGCGTGTCCGTTCAAAAATCCATGGATTACCAATAGCTCCGCGGCCAATCATTACGCCGTCAACGCCGGTTTCATCGAACATTTGCTTGGCGTCTTGAGGAGAAGTAACATCCCCATTGCCGATGATAGGAATCTCCAGGCCGGGTGTTTCTTTAACGTATTTCAGATAATCCCAGCGGGCATCGCCTTTGTATTTTTGGGAGCGGGTTCGGGCATGTATAGCAAGGGCTTTAATACCGACAGATTGTAAGCGTAAAGCAACTTCACGGATTTTAATGGTTTCATCATCCCAGCCGAGACGAGTCTTGGCTGTTACCGGAATATTATCAACAGCATCAACAACACTGGCGGCCATTCGCTCCATCATATCGAGATCACGAAGGCATCCGGCCCCGGCCCCCTTTTTGGCGATTTTATAAACCGGGCATCCAAAATTGATGTCAATGATATCGGGATTTTCTTCTTCAGCTGTTTTTGCAGCATCTTCCATTGCTTCTTCGCGTCCGCCAAAAATCTGCACACCGAAGGGACGCTGTTCTTCGGTGAAATCCATTTTATGTAGTGCCTGGTCGTTATCACGTACAATGGCCTCGGAACTGATAAATTCAGTATATACGACAGAAGCCCCCTTGCAACGACAGATTGTGCGAAATGGGGAGTCCGTCACATCCTCCATAGGAGCGAGCAGGATGGGTTTTTTACCGAGATTAATATCACCTATTTCCATAAAAATTGCTTATTTAATTCCTTTAGATAACTCTCAAAGATATTGAATTTTTTATCGAACATCGATACTTCAAAGGTTCTGGGTTTTGGAACATATTGCTTGCAATGTTGACTAGTCATTTCCTATTGAATCACTTATATTAATTACCATTTAAATCAAAATAATTTTAGTTAAAATCCGGGAGCTACGCTATGGCTTTAGCAAAGAAAAGTATTGAAGAATTACTTGGTGATGAAGCAGAAGACCTGCTAACACATAAGTGCGAAACGATTTCGAAAGAGAAATTGCATTTACCCAGTCCTACATATGTTGACGATATGTTGGGAGGGTCTGATCGAAATCCTCGTGTAATGCGGAGTTTGCAAACATTGTTGGATAATGGTCGTTTAGGAGGAACAGGATACTTGTCTATTTTACCTGTTGATCAAGGTGTTGAGCATTCTGGTGGAGCTTCATTCGCCCCTAATCCTGATTACTTTGATCCGGAAAAAATTGTTCAACTTGCTATTGAAGGCGGCTGCAATGGCGTAGCATCTACCTTTGGAGTTTTAGGATCTGTAGCACGTAAATATGCTCACAAGATTCCTTTTATCGTTAAGATTAATCACAATGAGCTGATGACTTATCCCAATGAGTATGATCAGATTATGTTCGGATCTGTAGAGCGTGCTTTTGATATGGGAGCTGTTGCTGTTGGAGCAACTATTTACTTCGGATCTAAAGAATCAAGCCGTCAAATTCAGGAAGTGGCCAAGGCCTTTGAGCGGGCACATGAGTTGGGAATGGCTACTATACTATGGTGCTATACGAGAAATTCAGCGTTTAAAGTGGATGGCAAAGATTATCATGCTGCGGCTGATCTTACCGGTCAGGCGAACCACTTAGGTGTAACCATTCAGGCAGATATCATAAAGCAAAAACAGCCAACTACGAACGGGGGATACAAGGCACTTAATATGGGCGATTCTTCTTATGGTAAGTTGGATGAAGATATTTATGATAAGCTCTCCAGTGATCATCCCATCGATTTAACACGCTATCAGGTAGCGAATGATTACATGGGACGCGCCGGACTGATTAACTCTGGTGGTTCTTCCGGGAAGAACGATTTTGCCCAGGCAGTCCGTACTGCAGTCATCAATAAAAGAGCCGGTGGTATGGGTTTAATCAGTGGTCGTAAGGCATTTCAGCGTCCGATGAAAGAGGGCATCCAGTTATTGAACTTTATTCAGGATGTTTATCTTGATGACGATATTACGGTGGCATAACAAATCAACCTGTTTTTAGGCCTTATGGAGTTTTCCATAAGGCCTTTTTTATGAAGCAAAACAGTTTGAATTCGTTTTGTGGTATTGCTCTCTTATTTTTCGACTAATATTTTATCTTTCGGAGATGAAAATAGATACTTAATTCTACTGTAGAACTACTTTTCTTGTCTGATAAAAAAGAGCAAATACAAGAGGATCCAAAGCGGTATTTTTCCAAAAAATATCTCTTTATTTCTATTGGGTTGAGCGTAGCGACAATGGCATTTGTCATTTGGCTAACCTATACACCCGGGGTGTTGACGCATCTTAAGGCAAAGCGGCTTCCCGGTATCATTATTGCAATTGTGGTATCATTTATGCGACTGGGATTTTCAGCTGCTAAGATCAGGTATCTGTCCGAAAAAGCACTCGACTGGATGGCATCATTTAGGGTGATGCTAAGCTGGGATTTTACCTCTTCCATAACGCCCTCGGTAGTAGGTGGAGCCCCCATGGCTACATATGCATTGACCAAAGAAGGTTTTAATTTTGGACAATCTACGGCCATCATGCTTTACAGCTTGCTCCTCGATCAGCTATGGTTTGCAATGGCTGTTCCTATATTGCTGATTTCAGGAATTTTCTTTGAGGTAGTGCCCAATAATACTGGGTTTATAGGGCATGCTTCAATGATGTTGCTTTATGTCGGATTACTAAGCTATGCAGGCTTGATGGCTTACGGGGTATTGAAAAATCCCAATGCGATTCGAAAAGTGGTAAACTGGTTGTTTAAGCTTCCCTTCCTGCGAAAATGGAGAGATACGGTTGCCGGCGAAGTTGATAACTTGGTTGAATATGCTCACGAGTTGCGTAGAAAACCCAAAAGCTTTCTGTTCAAAGCATTTTTTCTCTCTACGATGTCATGGTTATGTAGAATTGCTCTGCCGACTATTGTAGTACTGAGTTTACTTCCTGCTGATGTAATCCTATCGGTGTTGCGAAGTCTGGCAATGAATCTGGCTTTTCTAATTATGCCGACTCCCGGAGGAAGTGGAGGAGTAGAAGGCTTATTTGCGATTTTCCAGGGACCGCTTATTGATCGAAAGGCTTTTATAGGCTTAGCTGTCTTTGCCTGGCGGGTGATAAGTTATTACATAAGCATCGGACTGGGAATGATGGCCACAACTTGGTATATCAACCGTTCTATGATAGATACATTAAGTGATGAAGCTGCCAAAGAAAAGATTGATAGCGATTTACCATCCTAAAATAAACTAATACATATGCCTAAAGATCGGATACAGTATGTTTGTGGGGATTGTGGACACACCTCTACCAAGTGGTTGGGAAACTGTCCCAATTGTGGTGCCTGGCATACGTTTAAGGAGTTTAAGGTTGAGCGCAAGACGAAATCCGAGAAAGAACATAAAGGTAAAGTGGATGGACTTGAAGATTCCCAACCGCCACAAAAGCTTGACGATATTGATAAGGATTCTCAAGAACGCTTTTTGAGTAAGATTCAGGAATTTGATCGCGTGCTGGGCGGAGGATTTGTCTCCGGTTCTTTTGTGTTGATTGGCGGTGATCCCGGGATTGGCAAAAGTACGCTCACCCTACAGATTGGGAAGTCGAATCCGGATCTGGAGATACTCTATTGTGCCGGAGAAGAGTCAGCGGGACAAATTAAGCAACGTGCAAAAAGGTTGGGTGTTAGTTCAGATAACTTTTATATCTACACCGAAACCGATATCAATAAAGTGCTTAAAGAAGCACAAAAATTAGATCCGGATTTGTTGATAGTTGATTCTATTCAGACGGTGTATCGTACAGAATTGACAAGCATGGCAGGTAGCATACAACAGGTCAAGGAGTGTGCTGCGTTGCTGCAACAACTGGCTAAAAAACAGGATATCACTACGTTAGTGATTGGTCATGTAACAAAGGAGGGTACTATTGCCGGTCCGCGTGTGCTGGAACATATGGTAGATACGGTGTTGCAGTTCGAAGGAGACAGCAATTATAACTACCGGATGTTGCGAAGCATAAAAAATCGATTTGGTCCGGCGCAGGAAGTAGGTGTTTTTGAGATGAAAGAATCGGGCTTGGAAGATGTATTAAATCCATCGCAGTTGTTTCTTTCAGAATATGACAGCAAGGTAAGCGGTAATGCAGTTATTTGTTCGATTGAAGGCTCGCGTCCGCTCTTGGTTGAGGTGCAGGCATTGGTAACGCCCAGCAACTATGGAACCCCGCAACGCACGGCTACAGGCTTTGATCACCGGCGTTTGTCGCTGTTGCTTGCGGTGTTGGAAAAACGTGGAGGGTATCAGTTTTCCGGACAGGATGTATATTTGAATATTGCGGGAGGATTAAAAGTAAATGATCCGGCTGCTGATTTAGGGGTAACGATGGCTTTGGTATCCAGCTTCTTGGATAAACCAATTTCGAACAAAATGGCATTTTTGGGAGAAGTGGGGTTGGGAGGAGAAGTTCGTACGGTGAATAAAATTGATCATCGCCTTTCAGAAATAAGTAAACTCGGATTTAAGAAGGCAGTTATTCCTAAATCCAATACTCTTGATCAGGAGATAGATCTTAAATCGCTGGGCGTGACAAATATTTCAGCAGCGATAAAAAAAGCCCTTTAGCATGAACTAAAGAGCTTTTCAAAAATCACAAAAATATTTCTTAATACTTGTTACGCTCTCGTCGGCGTTGTTCGCGAATGCTTTTCTTCAGTGCCTCACGACGTTCTTTCGAAGGCTTGGTATACTGTTGATTCTCTTTGTATTCATTGAGAATTCGCGAACGGGCTACCAGTTTTTTGAACCGGTTAACGGCTCGATCAATGCTTTCGTTGTCTTTTACTTTAACTCCAACCATAAAATGTAAATTGTTTTACTTTCAATTCTCGGACGCGAAATATAAGGATTCTTTTGTAAATGTGCATACTAATAACAAAGAAAAATAGCGTATCATTTCTGATGATACTGTTACTTTTTGGGTATCGAAGAAGTTCAGGATAGAGATAAAGCTTGGTTTGAGTATATCAGAAAAGTTTTAAGCTAAATCCTACTCCAAATTCAAAGCCCGATCCGTACCATTTTTGACTGTCATTAGCATGTACTCGAAAGGGACTTCCATCAGGATATCTTTCAAGAATTTCTTCTATTGTGGTGATATCACTTCGCGAAATCCGGTATCCGCCTTGTGCCGTAAGTACAATTGATTTTGATAAAGGCCATTCAATTTCGAGATAGGGTTTAAAGGTTTCCGGGAATTGATCCTCAATTTTTCCGCCAACAACATCACCTTCTCTTCTGTAATCATTTACTGCAAATCGACTTATGTTGATGCCACTTTTTAATCTAAATCTCTCTTTATTTATAAGCGCATAGAAAACACCCCCGCCATATAAAAAGTCAACTGCAGAATCGAACCCTCTGAAAAGATGAAGGTTGATACCAAAACGATATTGCTCAAAATCATAAATTGAGAGAATGATTCCCTGCGACTGAGAACCCCCGCGTTCCATGCTATTTACCTGGAAAGCAGTCATGGCATTTGCTTGTAATCCTACCCATAAATTTGGGACTTTATCATCCTGAGCCGAAACGGATTGGGCTGAAACCGAACTTGTCCAGGCAGCAAACAAGAATAATATTGGAAGGCAGTATCGTATCATCCCTAAAAGTTAAACAAGATGTTGAAAGTAAGGGTACCCGTTGATTGTTCGTGGGTGAAATTATATCGAAGCCGATACTGTGGCTTGGTCGTAATAGAAAATGATTCGCTAATATTAAATTTCGTATCCAGCCCCAACTGAGGGCCGGCCACGAAACCGTCAAACCCCTGTCGTAAATTGCCGGATGAAACGGGCGGTTGATAATCGCCCACTCCCGCTACAGCACCGATATTGGGCATAAATGTAATATTCTCAGAAACGGAGAGCGATTTATAAATAGATGAAACCCCAAGAATGGAGGTTAATGAGGGAGTCGTAAATCCCTGATAATTTTGGAGATTTAGATTAAAACTGCGATATGCAGACAATTCATTATAATTTTGGAGATTTAGATTAAAGCTGTGATATGCAGACAATTCATTTCGAAGTAGCAAATTATTATCCCAATGGTAGGTTTGTCCTGCGGTGATTCCAATATTTAGAATAGAAAGTTGTATTCTGCGATCTCCTGTCAGCCCTCCTGTTTCACTGTTTAAAAACTCGGCGTGCAGGCTTAGATCGTAACGGTCGTTGAATCGGTATCCCACGGCCGGACCGATAAGTTGGGTATCTTCCAAAATGCCCCCTTGCAGATACAACGATTCTACGACTGGGGTAAAGAATCCTCGATCACTTTCATAGGTGGTTTGAGCATGAGAAACAGAAGTGGTTAGAAAAATTGTGGCTAAGATAGATATAAAGAAAAGAACATTTTTTGTTCGCATAATATGATTTTAAGAAGTAGCGTCTGATGATTAATTAATCAATATTATAATAAAAATAGGGGGTGGCAAAAATTTAATCCAGCATTACCGGATTTTTGATAAACTTTGTGGGAATCTCATCTTGATTAACTCCCAACCCAAAAAGTGCGTAATCGTACTTGGCGGGATCTTCGGGATCGAGCAGCCTCAGTGCTTGCGTAAGCTCTTGCACGGCCCACCAGTCGTTATACGTTCGGGAAAGAAGACCGAGTGCCCGGGCTTGTCGTGCCACGTGTACATCAAGGGGGATCATAAGCTCGGATTGCGGCATAAAGTTCATCAACCCCAAATCAACGGGGCTTTGCTTGCGTACAGCCCATCGCAAAAAAAGATAGAGCCGCTTGCAGGAGCTTTTCTTGTCGGCATTGGATACGTGTTTGCGCGTGCGTTGCGGTGCTTCGGGATGCTGGGCAAAGAACTGTTCGTGGAAAACGGACATCAGCGGTCGCTCGTTTTCGGAAGCTTTTTCATAGCAAGATGCCCAGAAATCCTCAAAAGAACCGCAGCTTAATAGTATGGACTGCAATATTTTTACGAGCCATTTCATGTCGATGGGTTTAAAAGTACGGTGCTTGAATCCCTGAAAACGCCCGGCATCACGTTCTTCAAAATGGGTTATAAACTCAGTGGGACGATTGTCCATCCGATCGAGAAAGTCACGTACTTTGCGGATAACCACATCACGACGTCCCCACGCCATAGTGGCGGCAAAAAATCCCGCCAACAGCTGATCCTCTTTCTGATTGAAGGCGTGCATAAACAGCACGGGATCATCATTGATATAGTCCGGGTCCTCAATTTTGGCAACCCACTCATCCAAGAAAGGCTTAAGCTCTTTGATCTGTTTTGGGGTCCGTTTTTGAAGTTTTGGGGGCATTGTTTCTACTTTGCTAAATTTTGTTACGAATCCTCCTGACCTTCATCGCCAAGGAGGAACTCAAATTATATAACCTAAATCTTAAATTTAACTGTTAGCTTGAGGCCCTTCTTGAAGAAGAGGGATTTAAGGAGATTGAATGATCTCAATGTATTAAGATATTTCAACCTGAAACGAGACCAACTTCGCCGAAGTAGTAGGCTACGTAGGTTGAATTCAGCATGACAAAGAGTTAAATCTCCAGTTCCTGTTGCCCTTTATATAAATTCATCAGCTTTTCGGTAAGCTTTCGGTTGGCTTTCGGAAAGGGGTAGTCGCTCAATTCATCAATAGCAATCCAGCGGATTTCCTGGCTCGATTTCGGTTTGGGTATTCCATTCGCCAATTCACATAAATAAGCATGCAGTGTAATTTTAAAATGTGAATACGCATGATCGAGCTTCATGAATGGTTTTGTGATTGAAATGTCGATATCCAATTCTTCATTAAGCTCGCGCTTTATCGTGTCTTCCATATTCTCATTTTCTTCCTGTTTGCCCCCGGGAAACTCCCACATGCCGCCCAGCATGGCATCGTCAGGACGCAGTGCAATGAGAACTTCTTCTGCCTCATTTAAGACAATGCCCACGCCAATGTTATGATGCGGACGTTTTTTTGCGGATGATTTATAAGGAATGTCTTGAGTTTTTGCTGTTTTGTAAGCCACACAATTGGCTTGAATAGGACATTCCCCACAATTGGGATTGGAAGGTGTACAAAGGGTTGCCCCCAATTCCATTACGGCCTGATTAAAATCACCCGGACGTTCTTTAGAAATAAGTTCGTCTGCAGCATCTTGTATGGCATTTTTTGTGGACGTACTTCGAACATCATCTTCAATACCCAGGTAACGGCTGAGCACGCGGATCACATTGCCGTCGACCACAGCGTACTTTTTCTGAAATGCAATACTCAACACTGCCGAAGCGGTGTAGGGACCCACTCCTTTGAGTTCTGTGATGTCATCCCACTTATCGGGGACGTTGCCTTCGAACTTATCGACAACGAGCTTTGCTGCGGCATGCAGGTGACGAGCACGGCTGTAGTATCCAAGTCCTTCCCAGACCTTAAGAACTTCTTGCTGGTCGGCTTCAGCCAGATCGTAAACCGTGGGAAAGCGTTCCATGAAACGATTGAAATAGGGAGTGGCTTGATCCACGCGGGTCTGCTGTAACATAATTTCAGAGACCCATATTTTATAGGGATTATCACAGTCGCGCCAAGGCATCTCACGCTTGTTTTGATCGTACCAGTCCAACAAGAGATTTTGAAATGTACCCTTATCCAATGTTTATTATTTCCTAAAAGTTAAAATGATCTGCGTTAATTGTCGATCTATTCGCTGCGAGTATTTTCGACAACATTAATAGTAACGTCAATCGATTTTGCAGCCCCGTACTGGTCTGTTGCAATGACACGGAATTCATTCTCACCTATATGGCGTGGAGTAGGGGACCACGTAAATTCTCCCGTTTTTTCATCAATTGACGCACCTTCCGGTAAGTCTACCCCCAGATATCGAATTAACTCTCGGTCGCTTCCGTCAGGATCCGTTGCTTTAATAGGTAACGAAAATTCTTCATTAATTGGGATGCTTATTGTTCTTATAGGTGCAAACCGTGGCGGCGAGTTAAAGGATGTAACTTCAACATCAATACTGGTACTATCCGTTTCACCGCTATTGGTTGATGCGATAATTTTAATGCGATGATTGCCAACATCATCAGCCGTCGGTTGCCAGTAAAAACTCTGTCCCCGTATTTCAGCGTGTGCTACATTACCAGACTGATATGAAATTTGTACTGCATTAGCAGGAATATCCTGCTCAAACCTGATTGGGAATAAGAGTGCTTTGGTATGTGGCACTAGTTGGTTGGGAATATCTTTTAGAGCAATTTCACCGGAGTACGCTTCACTTGATTTTGTAGTTATATCATCGTTAGAACTACCACCGGGTACTGACGTTATTATTCGGCTAAGCTTATTGTATTCCGAAATCCATAGATCACCGTCTGTCACTGTAAAGTAGTTCCCGGCATCTTTATCCTCTTTCCACAAGTCGGGGCTTCTATTTTGATATGAGGTCCAAACCCTGTTAGAGCTTCCCTGAATAATGAGCCAATTCTTCCAGGTTTCTATCTTGACTACGGGTTCATCGATACTTCCAAGTTGTGATGTGTTACCTGAGCTGTTGAACTCATAAATATTACCATCAGGGTCTGAGCCGTAAACAGTGTTATCAATCAAAAATATTTTACTGATATCTTCGGAGAGCTCCAGCTCTTTACCCAGCGTTAGTTGATCATCCTGATAATCAAACTGATAGAGTTTTTTGCTGGATGAAAGAGCAAAAAGCTGATCGTTGGAGGCTTCGAGATCAACAATATTTTCTCGACTCAAACGAGAACGTTCTACATAATCCATGGTGGAATCGACTGCGGCAGGTGATCGGAGCGAAAGTTTTCCGAGTCCCTTATCACCCAGAGCCACATATAGATTGTTGTCGATCCGTTTAGCATCCCGAGGATTGGCAGGCAGCAGGGTTGAGGAGTAGACACCCAATACCGAAGTGGGTTCGAGCACAGTGAGCCGCCGACTATCGCCCCATAGGTAAGCAAATCGGATATCAGCCGTCATAGTATGCCCTCGTTGTTCCATTCCGGTGGACGAATAGAGCCACTGTAGGGTATCCTGCTGTGTGCGAAATACAGCCATTCCTTCACTGTCCGATAAAACATAAACATGAGCAGCAGAACTGCCTACTGTTATCGTTGACGGGATTTCTAATACGTAAGAGAAATCTTTTTGCAGCGTAGGTTGTGCCTGAACATTAATAGTGACACATATGAGTAAGCCAACAAAAAAAGTGAACAATTTGTTTTTCATAAATTTATAGCCAGTGATGTTTTTTATACCAGTGGATGGTACGCGCAATTCCTTCACCCAGCGAATATTGGGGGGTATAGCCGAGTTCTCGGTGTGCTTTTTCATTAGAGCACGTCCATTCTAAAATTAATTCCTTTGCTTTTTCCCTGTTAAGAACGGGATACATTCCAAAAAATGATGCAGCTTTTTCAACCGTACCTGCGATTGTTTTTACCAGTTTGGGCTTAACGTAAATGGGTAACGCTTTTTTACCTAATACTTTAGAAGTAGTTCCGCGTATTTGATTCCAGGTATAGATTTCAGGTCCGGATATGAAATACGTATGAACTCCTTTGGCAGTTTGATCAACCGCTTTCAAGATTCCATTAATTACATCGCCCACGTAAATCATCGAAATTTTGGGATGTTCCCCATCGCCAATAATGGGACATATCCGTTTATTAACCATCTTAAAGAAGCTGTAAATTTGATCTTCGCGCGGGCCATAAACCGCGGGTGGACGCAAAATAGTAATTGAGGTATTCCGATTTGATACCTCGTGGATAACTTTCTCCATCTCTTTTTTTGATTTCCCATAGTTACTGATGGGATTCATCGGCTTGTCTTCAGTAGTGGGTCCGTTTTGACTGGGGCCGGCCGCGGCCAGCGACGATAGTACCACTATTTTAGGAACGCCTTCCTTTTGGGCAATACGGAGAAGGTTTTCAGTCGCGTCCACATTCGCATGCCTTAGTTCTTCATATGTGGGGGCTTTAACGCGACCGGCAATATGAAAGACAACATCTACATTTTTGAGTGCTTTTTTAAGCACAGGTAGATCATCGAGATCGCCATGAACACGAGCAAAATCCTTGTCCTTAAGCCATTTCTCATTGTTGCGAATGAGGCATCGAACCTCAGAATAGTCGTCAGAACTAATTAACGTATCGGCCAGATGACTTCCAATAAAACCTGTGCCGCCGGTTACGAAGGCTTTCATCAAATTTTGTATATTTGGGGCCTAAATTAAACTATGATTGTTAAAACATCTCAAGTTTAAGACAGTTATTAAGATACAAATATCAAAGATGTATTGGAAAATTTATGAAAGAACTTAGAGTTGCCATCTTTACCGGGAATTACAACCATATTCAGGATGGAGTTTCATTGACTCTGAATAGGCTGGTTGGGTTTTTAGAGGAAAAAGGTATCCCGGTAATTGTTTTCGGTCCTACTGTTGATGAACCGGCTATTGATCATGAAGGAGAGTTTGTTTCCGTTCCCTCGGTTCCTGTTCCCGGACGGTCAGAATATCGTATTACGGTTGGGTTTCCTGAGAAAGCTCAGCGGAGACTTAGGGAATTTGAGCCTACGCTAATTCATTTGGCCACGCCTGATGTGTTGGGGTTTCGTGCCATGCGGTGGGCACAGGCCAATGATATCCAGCTTGTAGCCTCATACCATACACACTTCACCAGTTATTTAAAGTATTATAACCTGGATATGCTGGAAGTGCTGGGCTGGAAATATATCGGCTGGTTCTATAGTCAGTGCAAACATATCTACGTTCCCTCGCCCTCGATGGCTGATGAACTTAATGAGGAAGGAATTGATGATGGTATCAGGATTTGGGCCCGAGGCGTAAATACTGATCAATTTAATCCCGACTTTAGGGATATGGAATGGCGCCGGTCGATCGGATTTGACGATGAGGATAAAATTGTAACGTTTGTGTCACGACTGGTGTGGGAAAAAAATCTCCAAACTTTTGTTGATACTCTAAAACGTCTGCAGCAAGATCATTCCAAAATCAGAGCGATGATCGTGGGAGATGGACCGGCAAAGAAAGAACTCGAACATATGTTGCCCGAAGCTCATTTTACCGGATTTATAACCGGCGATGAGTTAAGTAGAGCTTATGCCAGCAGTGACGTCTTCCTGTTTCCTTCTGAAACGGAAACCTTTGGAAATGTAACGCTCGAAGCGATGTCGAGCGGGTTGCCGTGTGTGGTTGCTGATGCTACCGGAAGCCGGTCACTGGTTGAATCGGGGGTCAATGGATTTTTGGCTGCTCCCCGTGATACGCAGGGATTTGCGCAGCGTGTAGCTAATATTACAAACGATAAAGAGCTTTGGGATCGAATGAGTAAGGCAGCGCGTCAAAAAGCGTTGGCATATTCGTGGGAAAATGTAAACAATAAGTTATTGGAAAATTACCGAGAAGCACTGAATGAACCTCGTCCCGCTCTAAAATTTTAGTCTAACTTTTTTAACGTGCGAATTTTATATGTCTCTCATACACATCCGCCGGAAGGAGAAATTCTTGATAATGTCGGCGGGATGCAGCGAGTAAGTCAACAATTGATCAATGAACTCAGGCGAAAAGATGAGGTCGAAGTTATTACAGAGACAATTAATGTGTCTGAAGATGGAAAAATAGCTTTGCAAACGGCAGCCTTTCTTTTTAGAAATTTATTTGAACTACCTCATAAAGTTCGCGAACAAAAAGTTGATTTAGTAGTATTTTCTTCCATGGTTACGGCAGGTCTGGCTTATTTTATTCGGCAAAAAGTTTCGGTACCGATGATTACGATTAATCATGGCCGTGATGTGACCCTCCCGGTTAAAATTTATCAGTGGTTTGTACCCAAAATTTTTCATAGCCTGAATGGGGTGATTTCTGTTTCGCGGGCAACGCGCGAAGAGTGTATCAAGCGGGGAATGAACCCTGAAAAAGGAGTGGCACTGCCGAACGGATTTGATTTCAAAAAGCTGAACAATTTTCCAGATAAAAACGAATCACGAAATCGACTGCAACAGAACTTTCGCATTCCGCTTGAAAATAAATTCATGCTCCTTACGGTGGGGCGGAAAGTTAAACGCAAGGGACACGAATGGTTTATACGCGAAGTAATGCCCAGGCTGGATGATAATGTCGTGTACGTCACGGTGGGAGATGGTCCTGAATTTGAAAACATTGATGAAGCAGTTGAACAATCAAAATGTGAAAATCGTATTTTTTTACTGGGTCGACAACCAGATGAAGTGTTAAATCAGGCTTACGCAGCTGCCGATCTTTTTGTGATGCCTAACATACCGGTAGAGGGAGATATGGAAGGGTTTGGCATCGTTTTACTCGAAGCCAATATGGCACGAACCCCCGCAGTAGCTGCAGATCTCGAAGGTATCAAAGATGTAATTACTCAGGGTGAGAATGGCTATCGGGTACCAACCCGTGATGCTGCCCAGTTTGCAGAAACGGTAAATAATATTCTTTCTAATAATTTGGAACAATTTTCGAAGCAAACGCGTAGTTATGTGCAAGAGCAATTCAGCTGGAAGCATGTAGCAGAACAATATATTGACTTTTTTCAAACTATAATCAACAGATATACTTTAGGGACCCCCAATTAATATTATCTTATTGATAATTTGATTGATGGTTAATATGGAAGTATATTTGCAACGATAAGCACTTTTTAAAAGCCGAAAAATGGAACGAATGGCTGATTCTAAATCAGATGTAAAATCAAACGATATTTTTGCCAAGGCTTACGATTTCACCAAAGCTGAGGAAATAAAATCTGAGGGTCTTTATCCCTACTTTAAACCTCTCCAAGCTACCGACGGTACAACGGTTCAGATTGACGGTCGCGAAGTTATTATGGCCGGATCTAATAACTATTTAGGTTTGACGAATGATCCCCGTGTAATTGAGGCCGCTACTGAAGTTTTAAAAGTTTACGGAACTGGTTGTACAGGTTCCCGATATTTGAATGGTACGCTTGATTTGCACATCGAGCTTGAAGAGAAATTAGCAGAATTTATGCGCAAGGATTCCTGTGTGTTGTTTAGCACGGGCTATCAAACCAATGAAGGGGCAATACAGACTATTGCAGGCCGTAAAGATGTGATCTTTTCCGATAAAGACAATCATGCTTGTATTGTAACCGGGACCCTTGTTTCGAATGCCAAGACGATGCGTTTTCAACATAATGATATGGACCAGTTGGAGATGCTGATGGAAAGGGCAGACAAAGATGCCGGTAAAATTATTGTCAGTGATGGTGTATTTTCAATGTCTGGAACTATTGCAAATGTACCGGAGCTTGTACGATTGAAGGAAAAATTTGATGCCCGTTTGTATCTTGATGATGCTCACGCTATTGGAGTGATCGGTGAGGGCGGACGTGGTTCGGCATCAACGTTTGATTTGTTGGATGAAGTCGACTTGGTTAGCGGTACGTTTTCAAAATCATTTGCCTCGCTCGGCGGATTTTTGGTTGGTGACCATGAAGTTATTGAGTATATCCGACACAATTCGCCCGCACATATTTTCAGTGCATCTATGCCTCCCGCCAATGTAGCAACGGTCCTTAAAGCACTTGAAATTTTACAGGATGAAACTTGGCGCCTGGATCGGCTGGAAGAGATCTCTAATTATATGCGAGAATCACTTCGTGATATGGGCTTTAATGTTTGGAGTAGTCAAACGCCCATTATTCCTGTGGTAATCGGCGAAATGATGGACTGCTTTAAGTTTTGGAAAGGTCTTTTCGAAGCTGGTGTTTATGTAAATGCGGTTGTTCCTCCCGGAGTACCGCGTGGACAGTCCTTGGTTCGTACCAGTTATATGGCTACACATACTGATGAGCATCTTGATCGAATTCTCGAAGCCTTCCGTAAAGTGGGTATTGAGCAAGGTATTATTGATCAGAACGGACACTCACTTCTCGAAATGGATTAAGTTGTGAAAACCACTCATCGAATAAATGGTATTACGCTTGCCACTACCAAAAAAGAGCGTAAACAATTTATAGATTTCCCTTATCAGCATTATTCCGAAGATGAGAACTGGATTCCTCCATTAAAGATGGAGCAGAAAAAACTCATCGATACGGAGAGTAATCCTTTTTATAACAATGGCGACATTGCGCTATTTTTGGCCGAACAGGATGGCGAACTTTGTGGAAGAATAGCAGCTATACAGGATCGCCGTTATAACGAGCATCACAATAATAAAACCGGTTTTTTTGGTTTTTTTGAGTGTATCAATGATCAGTCGGTAGCTAACCTTCTATTTAAAGTTGCAGGCGATTGGCTAAAACAACGCGGACATACCGATGTCTTGGGGCCGGCAAACCCGAGCATGATGGATGAGATTGGTATTTTAGTTGATGGCTTTGAATATGAGCCCAGCTTCATGATGCCGTATCACAAGCCTTACTATGGTGATTTGATTAGCAATGCGGGACTTGAAAAAGAAATGGATATGTATGCCTTTCGGGTGACGCAGGCCAGCGTAACTCTTGATCGGATTTATCGAGCTGAAGAGATTGTCCGCCGTCGTTTGCCGAAACTCAAGATCCGTGAAATTGATACCAAGAATCTTGATGATGAAGTGGAAATTGTACGAAACATCTTTAATCAAGCCTGGTCACAAAATTGGGGTTTTATTCCGCTTTCAAAAGAAGAGTTAGAAGCTCTGGCCAAAGATCTTAAACTAATATTGGATCCTAAGGTGGCGCATATTGCTGAAGTTGACGGTGAGCCCGTAGCTTTTTCGATTGCTCTTCCGGATTTAAATCAGGCCTTGAAACACACCGATGGAACGTTGTTTCCAACCGGATTTTTTAAACTGCTTTGGCACCGTCGAAATATTAATCAAATTCGCACAGCTTTGATGGGAGTTATCCCAAAATATCAGGGGAAAGGCATTGATGCGCTGCTTCATAAAGAGGCAATAATTAACGGCAGAGAAGTTGGTTATAATTCGTCTGAGCTGAGTTGGGTTCTGGAATCGAACAAAAATATGATTCGCGTTGCCGAAAAGATTGGAGCCAGCATCGAGAAGACCTATCGCATGTACGCAAAGGTGCTTTAGCTTCTGCGTAGCATTTGTCATTAAGATCCCAAGCGAAGTAATATTTACTGCCTTCCGACACTCCGAAATCTCCGAAAAATTTCCTACATTTGAATGCTTTAGCAGAGTGATTTTTCTGCAGTATTTAAAAAGAATTTCTGACTAAAAAATCGAGTGTTATGAGTGATTACCGTATTGAAACTGATTCAATGGGTGAGGTTAAAGTGCCTAAAGATGCTTATTATGGTGCCCAAACACAGCGTGCTGTGGATAATTTTCCTGTAAGCGGTATAAGATTCAGCCGGGGATTTATTGAGGCGCTTGGTTTGGTTAAGAAAAATGCTGCCAAAGTAAATGCGGATTTGGATGAACTTGATGAAGGTGTTGCTAAGGCTATCCAAAAAGCAGCAACGGAAGTAGCAGAAGGTAAATTTGATGATGATTTTCCCATAGATATATTCCAGACGGGATCGGGGACATCTACCAATATGAACGCTAATGAAATTATTGCTAAACGGGCCAATGAGCTTAAGGAAACTGATGTAGATACCAAGATTCATCCCAACGACCATGTAAATTACGGACAGAGTTCTAACGATGTTATTCCAACCTCGATTCGTATTGCAGCAATACTAGCGGTTGAGAATAATTTGGTGCCTGCTCTTGAGCACTTACAGAAAGCATTTAAGGAGAAGGGCAAAGAGTTTGCCGATGTTGTTAAAACAGGACGCACGCATCTTATGGATGCTATGCCGGTCACTATAAAGCAGGAGTTTGATGGATATGCCCGTCAGCTGGAACTTGGTGTCGAACGATTACAATCAACTTTGGAACGAGTAAGCGAACTCCCACAGGGAGGAACAGCAGTGGGAACGGGATTAAATACGAATCCCAAGTTTGGCGAAGAAATGGCCAAAGCACTATCCGGAGAAGTAGATACTGATTTAAGCGAAGCTCAAAACCATTTTGAAGCACAGGCTACGGTTGATGCGCCTGTGGAATTAAGTAGTCAGTTAAAAACGATTGCAACAGGATTGATGAAAATTGGCAATGACCTTCGTTGGATGAATTCCGGTCCTAACAGTGGAATCGGGGAGATTCATCTTGAAGCGCTTCAGCCTGGTTCATCAATTATGCCGGGTAAAATTAATCCGGTGATCGAAGAGTCTATTACTATGGTTTGTGCACAGGTTATCGGTAATGATTCGGCAATTACGATAGCTGGTCAATCAGGGAACTTTGAACTGAATGTTATGCTGCCGGTTGTTGCTCATAATTTATTGGAGTCAATCAATATTTTGGGAAATGCCGTGCGCAATCTGGCCGACCGATCTGTTTCTCGACTGAGCGTGAATGAAGAGCGAGTTGCCGATATGGTGGGGCGAAATCCCGTGTTGGTAACTGCTCTAAATCCGCTAATTGGATACGACAAAGCGGCAAAAATTGCGAAAAAGGCATTTGCTGATGGTCGACCAGTCAAAGAAGTGGCACGTGAAATGACAGATTTGAGTGATGAAGAGTTGGATCAAGCATTAGATCCTATTAAAATGACGAAGGGCGGTTTTATGGAGTAAGCTTTAAACAATTATTGCTATCTGAAAAAATTATACTGCTGCAAAAGTTTTAACTGAAAACGGATATTATGGCACCTACAAAGACAAAGAAGGGGAAGAAATCGTCAGATATTTCTTATTCTCAGGAGCAGAAGCAAGAGATCTTAAGTGATTATAAACTAGCTTTCAAAAGTCGAGAGGCTTCTTACTTGGGACGAAAGGAGACACTCACCGGCAAAGCCAAGTTCGGTATTTTCGGTGACGGTAAAGAGATGCCGCAGATTGCGATGGCTAAATATTTTAAGGAGGGGGATTTCCGTGCCGGCTACTATCGTGATCAAACTTTTATGATGGCAATCGACCAAGTTACGGTGCAGCAGTTTTTTGCCCAGCTGTATGCTCATGCAAATGTCGAGGAAGAACCTCATTCCGGGGGGCGCCAGATGAATGCGCATTTTAGTACGCGAAGCCTCAATGATGATGGCAGCTGGAAAAATCTCACCGAGATGAAAAACACGTCTCCTGACATTTCTCCCACTGCGGGACAGATGTCACGGTTGCTGGGCTTGGCTGAAGCCTCAAAGGTGTATCGAAATCATGAATCCCTTTTAGAGCGGGAAGAATTTCAAAAATTTTCTGATGGAGGGAATGAAGTTGCATGGGGTACTATTGGTGATGCCAGTACCTCCGAAGGAATTTTTTGGGAAACCATCAATGCTGCCGGTGTTTTACAGGTGCCTATGGTGATGTCGGTCTGGGATGACGGTTACGGTATTTCGGTGCCGCGTAAATATCAGACAACAAAAGAAAGTATTTCTGAAGTTTTAAAGGGATTTCAGCGTACAGAAGAGCAGGAGGGTATTGAGATCCTTAAAGTAAATGCCTGGGATTATCCTGCGCTTATGGAAACTTATGAAAAAGCTGCACAGATAGCTCGTGAAGAACACGTTCCGGTATTGGTTCATGTTACTGAGGTTACGCAACCGCAGGGACATTCTACGTCTGGCTCTCATGAGCGTTATAAGTCTGATGAACGATTGGAGTGGGAGGAAGAGTATTGCTGCCTCAACAAAACCCGGAGCTGGATGATCGAAGAGGATATCGCTTCGGAAGAAGAGATTGAAGCTGTTGAAAACGAAGCTGAGAAGGAAGTCAAAGAAGCACAAAAAGCAGCTTGGAATTCATTTAAATCAGAGTTAAAAGAAGAGCTTGAAACAGCAACAGCGCTGATTGAAAACATGGCTTCTGACAGCAGTAAATCAGAGGAGCTTAAGAGAATCATCAAGGATATGAGTGCTCCTATCGTACCCTTGCGTAAATATATCGTTTCGGGCGTTCGCAAAGCATTGCGATTAACACGGAATGAAAATACTTCATCGCGTCAAAAATTGATGCACTGGCTGGAAGAAAGTAAAGAGGCTAATCACTATCGTTATGACAGCCATTTGTATAGCGAAGGCGAGCAATCTCCGCTGAATGTAGAGGAAAAACCGCCTGTATATAGCGATGATCCCAAGAGGGTAGACGGACGCGTTGTATTGCGCGATAATTTTGACAAACTGTTTGACAAATACCCTGAAACGCTGGTCTTTGGTGAAGATACCGGAAAGCTGGGCGATGTAAACAAGGGGCTTGAGAATATGCAGGATAAATATGGTGAATTACGTGTAAGTGATACCGGTATTCGCGAAGCTACTATTCTTGGTCAGGGTATTGGCATGGCGATGCGTGGGTTGCGACCCATCGCCGAAATCCAATATTTAGATTATCTGCTCTATTGTTTTCAGGGTTTGAGTGACGATCTTGCCACTGTTCGCTATCGGAGTATGGGCGGACAAAAAGCTCCACTTATTGTCCGTACACGGGGACATCGTCTGGAGGGAATATGGCATACCGGATCACCCATGGGAATGATTATTAACGGGATCAGAGGGGTACATGTATGTGTTCCACGGAACCTGACAGATGCCGCGGGAATGTATAACACATTGCTTCAAGGGGATGATCCGGCACTAATAATTGAACCACTTAATGCGTATCGATTGAAAGAAGATCTACCTGAAAACCTTGGAGAATTTACGGTTCCGCTTGGTATTCCAACGGTTATTTCGGAAGGTACTGATATCACGATTGTTTCGTATGGGTCGACCTGTAATATTTGTGAGGATGTGCTGCCGGAATTAGAAGAAGTGGGAATATCTGCTGAACTTATTGATGTTCGAACATTGTTGCCATTTGATCGCAACAAAGATATTGTGGAATCCCTCAAGAAAACTAATCGCATCTTATTTGTTGATGAGGATGTCCCCGGCGGTGCTTCAGCCTTTATGATGAACAAGGTCATTCAGGATCAGAAAGGGTATTATTACCTGGATTCAGAACCACAGTGCCTGACTGCTAAAGAGCACCGTGCTGCATATGGATCAGATGGAGATTACTTTAGCAAACCCAACGAAGAAGACATATTTGAGGCGGTTTATGCTCTTATAAGTGAGGCCAATCCTGAAGAATATCCACCTATATACGAATAAATGTTAAAATAGGAAGTATAAGTTAGTCAATATTTTTTTGCAAAAGAAGCCTGTCTTGTCCATTTCTGGTGGCAATATAGATATCGAGTAGTCCATCTCCGTTGAAGTCAGCCACTTCAAGATCCATAACAAGAGGAGATAAATTGTCAGGAAGCCAATCAGCTGATTGATCTGAAAAGTATCCATTTCCATTGTTGATCTGTATTTGTAAGCCTCCGTTATAGTTTCCAACAATCAGGTCGAGATCGCCGTCATTATCCAAATCTTTGAATTCAGCATCATATGTATTGGTTGTGATTGCCGGTAATCGATTGGATGTCTGATCGGAGAAAAATCCCTGACCGTCATTGATTAACAGGCGGTCTTGAGGATTTGTATTTTGCTGAAAGCGGGTATTTCCATAATAGATATCCAGGTCACCATCGCTGTCAATATCAGCAAGTGATACATCTTGGCTTTCTTCAATTGCATTAATATAGGGAATGCGACTCCCGGATTGATTCGAGAAAAACCCGGACCCCGAATTGATAAGTGTGATGTTTGGTCCTTCATTGGCGGCTAAAAGATCAGGTAAGTTATTCCCGGTGATATCCCCAACTGCGATGTCAAAGGTCGCATCTAGAATTTGTGGGATACGCTGGGATGTTTGATTATTGAAGAACGCATTCCCGCTGTTTTGGAGCAATATATTTTGTCCGCGATTTCCGATAAATAAATCCATCGATCCATCATTATCAAAATCGAGCGATGCTGCAGATGTGAAATTACCGGCTACAGGAATTCGGTTCGACAAATCCGAAAAGACTCCCATGCCATCATTAATTACAAGCTCACTCGATTGATTTTGTTCACTTGGGAAGAAAAGATCGATATTCCCATCCGTATTAAAATCAGCGATGGCAATGTCTTGTGAATTTAAATTTTGGGTTGTCAGACGATCGGAGGTTTCATCATTAAACAGGCCGTTGCCGTTGTTAATGAGAATTTTGTTTCGTTGAAGACCAATAGCCAAGACAAGGTCGAAGCTGTTATCATTGTTAATATCAACGGCTTTAGCGGCGTTTGTCTGAAGATTCGATTCACCGGGCAGGTTGGTGGAGCTTACGTTTTCGAAAAAGGAGGTTTCATTTCCGGGATCTGTCCCTCCATTACCATCATCCGGGGCATTCAAGTTCCATCCGCATGCGCTCACTAAAAATCCTGTAATAAAAAGAAGTACTATTGAATATCTCATGAGAATAAAGGTAATTAGTTCTCAGGATTTTCGCTAAACCTTCTTTTAAGATTAGGAAAAGAACTGGCAAAAAATTACAGGATCAGAATATCAACAATCACAAATGCCCAGATCACAGGCAGGTATCCGAATGAGGCAAACATTAGTTTTTTGGCAGAAGGTTTATCACGATTTTTGGCAAAGACAAGTCCGTAGTATAGAAATACAATGCTACTCAAAAGTCCGCCAACTAAGTATATCCAACTATTCATCTCAATATGATACAGGCCGTATGAAACTGGCAGCAAGGCAATTAAACATCCTACTATCAATATTGTTGCCTTAATTCCCTTGGGATCATTTTTAGGAAGCATCTGAAATCCTGCGTTGGTATAATCATCTTTGCAGACCCAGGCAATAGCCATTACGTGGGGAATTTGCCATAGAAATACAATACCAAATAGTAGCCACATACCTGTACTTCCCAGATGGCCTGTTGCAGCGGCCCAACCACCTACAGGAGGTAGTGCTCCCGGAATTGCGCCAACAAATACGTTAGCGACCGAAATACGCTTCATAGGCGTATAAATCCCCAGGTAGATGAGGGTGGTTAATAGTGATACTAAACCGGCAACGGCATTAACGGCAAGTATTAAATAAAGTAATCCTGAGGTAATTAAAGTTAGGGAGAATAGGACGCTTTTCTTTGGCGATATTTTGCTTGCAGGAACAGGACGTTTCTGGGTCCGCTTCATTTGTCCATCATAACGCCATTCCAAAAATTGGTTATGCGCCGCAGTACCGGATGCAATTAGCCAGGTTCCTAGAGTGGCATGGATGAGGGTTATGTAATCAATTTGTCCTGCTGAGCCAAGGACAAACCCTATGAGCATGCTTGCTAAAACCGTGAGGGTAATACCCGGTTTGGTAAGCTCATAGTAAGCTGCTAATTGCTGGGTATCAAAAAACTCTAAAAGGGTATATTCTGTGGTTGACTTCATTACCGAATCCGTATTTTTGTCAGATGCAAATGTACTGATTTATAATGAAAATTGTTACCCCTCTGTGAGTGTAAATTTTTTCCTGGACAAATTATTTGGTCATATTTCTTGCAGCAGGAGTACTCATACTCTTTCATAAAGTTTTGGATTCAGATGGGCATCAGCCTGGGGTATATAAAATGATTCCTGCTTACAAAACGAAAATGAAGCATAATAAAAAAGCCGATCGATTAGGATCGGCTTTTAGTATTTAATAAGGTATAAATCATTTAGTATTAGAAAGCTGGCATAACATTGGCACGGAATAGGGTATCCAAAAGCGTGAGTCCAACTAAAAGTCCAAAAAAGGCTAATCCGGCCACCAGTAGTATGGAATTAAATCGTTCGTCCCAATAGAGATTCATAAAGAATAGGGCAACTAATCCTGCTTTTACGACAGCAATTCCCATTGCTGTAATTATGTTCCATGGGGCGGGTATATGAATATAATTTACTCCAACGGTAATTATCGTTAGTAGCAGCAATGCAGCTGCAACGCCAAGTAAAGTTTTATCTGTGGATATATGATGTCCGCTCATGAGCTGTATAATATTTTAAGTTTTATTATTCAATTAGATAGAATAGAGGGAAAAGGAAAATCCAGATGATATCAACGAGGTGCCAATATAACCCCGTAATTTCAATGGGGGTGTAATACTCGCTGTCAAAATGGTTATTTAAGGATCTCCAGAGCAACCAACCCATTAATCCCATTCCAATTAACACGTGAATGCCGTGTAGGCCAGTCATTAAGTAATACAGGCTAAAAAATACATTTGCCTTTTCGTGTGCAATACCTCCAAAATCATAGAATTGACCGGGAAAAATACCGAGCTCAAACTTATGAGACCACTCAAAATATTTAATAACCATAAACACTGCAGCAAGAGCTAGGGTAATTCCCAGGTTAATGGCAATATTTTTTTTCTGATTCAGCTGAGCTGACTTGATAGCCATAGCTACTGTTAAACTGCTGCCAATAAGTACTACTGTGTTGACACCGCCCCATAAAGTATTAAGCTCTGTAGATGCTTGGGTAAACAGATCGGGATACCATAATCGGAAAACAATGTAAGCGGCAAAAAGTCCGCCGAACATCAGTATTTCTGTTACTAAAAATATCCACATTCCCATTTTAGCAGCTTCAAACTGCTGGTCGGCATCCACAAAATGATGCTGCATAAATCGCGAATGTGTTGTGGAAGATGAATGATCTGCCATAATCAGTTATTAATGATTTTCAGGTTAATACGTTGTTACTCAGCGTTAATTTCTTTTCCATCGCTTGCTACCTCAATGTCATGGTCTTGGCCGTGGCCATTGCCTGATGCTGCGAGCCCCAACTGGAATTCTTCCATTGGCTTGTGGTAGTCATACGGTCCGTTGATAATAACGGGAGTATGATGGAAATTATGAAGGGGCGGACGTGTATTTATTTGCCATTCGAGTGCACGACTTCCCCAAGGGTTTGCAGTAGCTTTTTGGCCGCCAAAGAGTGATTTCACGAGATAGTAGAAGACCATCAGGAATCCAAGACCTAAGATAAATGATCCTATAGTTGAAACTTGGTGGAAGGGTTGAAACTGTTCGATGTAGTTGAAATAACGTCGAGGCATTCCTTGAGATCCCATCACAAACTGGGGAAGAAATGTAACATTAAAGCCTACGAATATAATGGCACAGGCAATTTTTGCCATTGTTTCATTGTACATTCGTCCGGTAATTTTAGGCCACCAGTAGTGCAGGCCGGCTAAGAACGCCATCACCATACCACCTACCATTACAAAGTGAAAGTGTGCTACTACGTAGTAGGTATCGTGCAGGTGAACGTCGAGGGCAATTGATCCAAGTACGATACCTGTAAGTCCGCCTACCAAGAAGAGAAAGAAAAACCCGAATATATAAAGTAACGGTGATTTTAAATTGATCGAACCTTTATAAAGGGTTGCAGTCCAGTTAAACATTTTAATGCCGGTGGGTATACCAACGAGGAAGGTCAGGAATGAAAAGACCATAGAAGCTAATGATGCCTGACCGGATACGAACATGTGGTGTCCCCAAACGAGAAATCCAATAAAGGCAATGGCCAGTGATGATAATGCAATAGCCCAGTACCCGAAAATGTGTTTGCGGGAGAATGTAGTAATAATTTCTGAAACGACACCAAAGCCGGGTACAATCATAATGTATACCGCGGGATGGCTGTAGAACCAGAAAAAGTGTTGAAACAGTACCGGATCGCCTCCCATTGCGGGATCAAAAATCCCAATTCCCAAAATACGTTCCATCCCGACAAGAGCAAGGGTTATCGCAAGTACGGGCGTAGCTAAAATTTGGATAATACTAGTAGCATAAAGTCCCCAGCAGAAAAGGGGTAGTTTATCCCAGGTTAGGCCCGGCGCACGCATTTTGTGGATGGTGGTAATAAAGTTTACCCCGGTAAGGATAGAGGAAAATCCGATTACGAAGACCCCAAACACCATAGTTGTTACCGCACCGCCGGTAGAGGAGGAGTAAGGAGTATAAAAAGTCCATCCGGTATCAATTCCGCCATTAAGAATGGAAAAGATAGCAATACCTGCTCCAGTTAAATACAGGTAGAAACTTAACAAGTTGAGCCTGGGAAAAGCGACATCTTTAGCTCCAAGTTGGAGTGGTAAAATAAAGTTACCAAGTGCAGCAGGTACTGAGGGCACAAGGAATAAAAATATCATTATTGCCCCGTGAAGCGTAAATAACTGGTTGTAAGTGTTGGCTTCAATAAAGGTCTTGGCAGGAGTCCAGAGCTCGGAACGTACCAAAAGGGCCATTATACCGCCAACGAAAAAGAAGAAGGTAATGGCTCCGAGGAACATGATGCCGATTTTCTTGTGATCGACGGTTGTTAACCAAGACCACAGCCCTGTTTCCTCATTTAAATAGTGCTTTTTTGGGTTATCATCGGGTTTATACCGCTGAACCTGTATTTTTTTAGATGTAGAACTTGATTCTGCTGTATCCATATTACTTCAATGTTTTGATGTATTCGATAATCGCATTAATCTGCTCATCGTTAAGTTGTCCCTGATAGGTATTCATAACAGCAGGGTATCCTTCAACGATTTTTGCATTAGGCTCCAGAATTGATTCGCGAATGTAGTTTTCATCTACTGTTATCGTTGAGCCGTCTTCAAAAGCTTGTTCACTTCCAAATTTTCCTTGCCAGGTGGGGCCGGTCATTTGGCTTCCATCCGAAGAGTGGCATGTTGTACAAGCCCATTCCTGAGCCAACTGTTCTCCCCATTCTTCCGGAGCAAGATCTTCTGGTTTTGAACCACCACCGGCATTTTCTGCAAGCCAGTTTTTAAATTCTTCTTCTTTATGTACAACTACTTCACCTAACATATCCGAGTGACCATCACCACAATACTCGGTACAAAAGATGATGGATTTGCCGGGTTCTGGGGCATTAAACCACATTTCGGTATATCGGCCGGGCACTACATCTTGTTTTAGACGATAGTCGGGAACAAAAAAGGAGTGAATAACGTCATTTGAACTCATGATAAGTTTTACCGGACGGTCGGCAGGTACATGCAGTTTCCCTGTTGATTGGGCACCGTTTTCATATTTAAACTGCCAAATCCATTTTTGAGCTGTTACGTTTACTTCGTATGCATCATCAGGTACTACCGTTTGATTCATAAATACTTGGTATCCCCATCCAAAAACGATAAGAACCATTACCAGTGGGATAACAGACCACGTAACCTCTAGGGCATTGTTGTGCGTAATTAGGGGTGTCACTTCATCTTCAGACTTGCGACGATATTTATAGACGAAATAAACAATGACTGCAATGAGTCCAATCGTCAAAATAAGGCTGCTGCCATGAACAAACCAGAAAAGAGCATCGGTTTGTTCAGCCAGCGTCGATTTTGCCGGGGGTAAAAAGAAGTCTTTAATCGCGTCCATTCGTTTCTTTTATTTGCTTTTCATTATTAGAATATCGGTGCCGCAACCACATAAAACCGAGGAATATACCCAGAATTAACATGGTAGCAAAGCCGCCAACCTGCATGATTTTCCAGGCTACCGGCACATATGTATTGGAATCCGCATCGTATTGGTAACAATAAAGTAACACTTGTTCTGCAGCACTTCCTATGTTGCCATCAGCTGCATCGTATAGCGCATTCCGTAAGTTAAATTCATCAAATTTGAGCCCGTAAAGGTAGCGTGTTATCACACCATCGGGACTGAGAAACATGATAGCAGCGCCGTGAGCATACTGTCCGTCTTGCAGGCGCTTCATGTTGAATCCAATAGCTTGAGTAAGTTTTCTGATATTTTCTTTATTTCCAGTCAAAAAGTGCCATCCTTCATCGGCACCTTTCCGATTCAGCTTATTTAAAAACCGGTTCTTATTCTCAGCAGCTAATGCTGTTTTTTCACGAGGATCAAAACTGAATGTGACAATATTGTATTCTGTGCCTGGCGACCATTTTAAATCTTTAACCCCATTAAAAATGGCCTCTTTTATCATGGAGCATAACTGCGGGCACTCATAATAAACCGGATTTAACAGTACCGGTTTGTCGTCAGTAAATAACTCTTTAAGTTCTAAAGAATCGCCTTCTGCATTGGCGAATCTTAAATCAAGCGGAATCTGCTCACCTAACCGCTCTTCAACTCCTACATCTTCTAGTTGGCTTGGTTTGTTTTTGTTCAGTTGTGCATCTGAAGAGTAGGGTAGCATAAACAGGCTTAATAATGCTATTGCAAGCCCAAAATTTCTCATAAATTTTGGGCTATTCTTCATCGGCAGCCACCTTATTAATAGCACTGTCGATAGGAATTCTGTAAGTACCGTTTTCAAGATCAACAACACCAAAACTATCGAGTTGTTGTCTAGCTTCTTTTTTCATCTGATTAACCTGATAGTATTCACTTTCAGACGATACACGTTCTTGTGTCACTTGCGTGTTGTATTGATACATTTCATATAGACCGCGTACAAATACTATAACTAAAATTGTCCCAAAAACGCTCCAAAAAATAAGGCGTTTATAGTTAAGTTTATCTTGCATAACTCCATGTTCAACAGAGTCGGCTAACTCTTGGTCAGTTACTTCAACATCAACACTTTCAATGGGTTCTTCAGAAGATGCGTTCTCATCTTTTTTCGTTTCAAAAACATCTTCATCACCTTTTTCCAACTCCGTTGCCCACATTAGGATAACTGAAACGGGCACATCATACTTGTTTGAAAGTTTGTCTAGGTTCTTCTTGGACTGGTCCAATGCCTTTTGTGCAACTTCTTTTTTAAAATCGGCAGAATAATTGTGCTTCTCGTTAGCCATGAAAATAAAAGCTTTGTTAGCGGTATAAATCTACTGCGTTAATTGTTAGCTACAGGTTTAATGTTTGTTTAGAGAATCTCCCAATTTTGGATCATTAATAGGCACCATTTTATTTTGCTTGAACTTATAGAAGAATAATCCCAAAAAGATGCCTCCAAGTCCAATAAAGCTTGTAATCGTCATCCAGTTAAGATGGAACCCGTGATGATTTAATACCGGCATAACAAGCCAATAGAGTTCAACCAAGTGTGATACTAAAATCAATCCGGCAATACTGCCAACGATTTTGTAATTCGATTTTGGACCTTTGGGAAGTAAAACTACAAATGGTATTACAAAACGACCAAACAGATAAAACCAAGCTAAATATTCGTAACCGCCACTGAGCCTTTCTAAGTACCAAACGGTTTCTTCGGGGATGTTGGCATAATAAATGAGCAAGAATTGACTAAATGCGATATAAGCATAAAATACGGTAAAGCCGAACATCTGCACGCCCAGGTCATATATATGTCCTTTCTGGATGGTGTTGGTAAGTAAGTTGTTTTGCCACAAGAAAAATATGATAAGTATCAGAGCGGCAAATAATCCCTGAAAACTCATGGCAAAATAATAAACGCCAAATATGGTAGAATACCAGTGGGGATCAAGCGACATGATCCAATCAAAAGAAGCAAAAGCAAGAGTAATAGCAAAGAAAAATAATCCCGGGCCGCTGGTTCTTCGAAGTAGAGTCTGCAAGCCCCAGTCGCCGGTCTCATCCATTGCAACTGATTTTTGGTACAGTCGATACCCGAGGAAGCTCCAGAGAGCAAAGTAGATAACTTGGCGGATGATGAAGAATGTGGTATTCAAATAGGGTTCTTTTCCCTGTAAAACCGGATCAGCAGCAACAGCATCGGCGTGGGTCCAGTGATAAAGAGAGTGCATTCCAAATAAGATAGGAATAATAAACAATCCCCAGATCCAAAAATATGATGAGAAGGTTTCGGGAATTCTTCGCAGGACAGCGCTCCATTCTGATCGGGTTAAATGCTGAACCATCACAAAAAACAAACTTCCGAGGGCAATACTTGAGAAGAAGGAAAAACTTACAAGATAAGAGAAGAAAAACTGGTCATGATCCAGAAAGTATCCTACACCGGTAGCCAACAGGCCTACAATTCCAACTCCAAATAATGATTTGGTTACATTCAGGTCTGAAGGAAAATCAAGTGTATCAGTTATTTTGGGCTTGCTCATAGATTAAACCAATCGTTTAATACGTTAAATACGTTTTATAATGTTATTCAGCGTTTTCACTCAATGATTTT
Organism: Fodinibius sp. GM21; assembly: GCF_058386955.1. Taxonomy (NCBI): domain Bacteria; kingdom Pseudomonadati; phylum Balneolota; class Balneolia; order Balneolales; family Balneolaceae; genus Fodinibius; species Fodinibius sp. GM21. Next base: position 151,348 of record NZ_JBYEIQ010000005.1, read on the forward strand.
ATATACTCAACAAGAGAGTTTATTTCGCTATCACTTAAAAAATCATAAGAAACCATAGAAGGAGGATAACCTTCTACGACGTTAGCAGATGGTTCTATAATAGATTCTTTTAAATATTCCTCATCAGCGGTAGCGCTGGATCCATCGTCGAATGTACGTTCTGATCCATATAGATTTTGCCATGTGGGTCCAACCAATTTAGTACCGTCGGTAGAGTGACAAGTATTGCATCCATTGTTTTGTGCAATTGTTTTCCCTCGTTCAACAGAAACTTCTCCACCCCCACTCTCAGCTTGGGCTTCTTTTTTGGCTTGTTCTGCCGCTAATTGTTCCTGATAGTCTTCTTGAAGGGCCGTAAGATTTACGTCGTATTCCTGGATTTCATCTTCAGAAATATTTTGACTTTTCTGCAGCGCTCGCACATAGGCGACAATGGCCCATCGGTCTTTTACAGGAATTTGGGTAGCATATGAGGGCATATTTCGAATTCCATTGGCAATAGCAGAATAAAGGTACCCATCGCTTTGATTTCTCAAACGATCAATATGGAAGCTTGGAGCGGGTACATATCCATAGTTGTTGGCCATTACAATGCCGTTTCCGTCACCGGCTATTCCATGACACGGGGTACAAAATACTTCGTATCGGTCTTTACCACGATAGATGAAAGATTTCGTTACATCAACGGGTATGTCTTCTACGAAACTACTGTCTTCATTAATTCCTTGGTACAAAGCTTTGTCTTCTTTAAGATTTCCACGTGCTATTGTTCCATCAACCGGCTTTCGCATAGCTCGGTTATCAGCAAAGAATCTGTTCTTTTCCTGGGCTTCAAAACGTTTCTGTTGATCCATGTTCATATTAGGATGAACAGGCTGAGATTGAAACTTCTCACCCCTGCATCCAGCTAAAGCCAATGGAAGAACAATAACAGCTAGTAATAAGTACTTGGTAACTTTCATCGGATCGTTATGCGAACTAAAGATTTTTGTGGTCAATTATTCCGAATCGTATACGGTTTCAATGTGTGTTGCTCCGTTATCCTGAAACAGCTTTTTTACTTTCTCTTCCGAAAAGAGATCATCAGAAGCTTCAATATGAACAAAAAAGCCATCGTCCGACGCTTTTGAGAAGCGTTCTACGTTAAACAACGGGTTATGGAGACGCGGTAACTTGTTAAGTGCCAGCATACCAAAGGTAGTGGCAAAAGCTGCAAGCAGAACAGTTAACTCAAATGTTATGGGTATATAAATCGGGAAGTTAATATATGGCTTACCGCTAATATTCATCGGGTATTCGTAACCCATAACCCATATCATTAATGCCAGTGCCCCGATCATACCGGTTAAGGCTCCACCTAATACAATCCAGCCAAGAGGGGATTTTTTTAATCCCATGGCTTTTTCCATCCCGTGAATAGGAAAGGGAGCATAGGTGTCGAAATCCTGGTATCCGGATTTTTTAACCGAAGAAGCGGCATCGACGAGTTCTTTTGGATTCCTGAACTCGGCCAATACCCCGTAAATTTGTTTGTTTTCTGCGTCCATAAATATCAGTTACTAAACAGTTTGCTCTTGTTGAACAACAACAGGTTTGGTTTTCTCTATATCAAATTCGTTGGTTTCTTCATCATAATTATGCGGATCTGCCTGTGGCATAACGCCTTTTACTTCTGCAATGGCAACCATTGGCAAGAAGCGCAAAAACAGCAAGAAGAAAGTAAAGAAAAGTCCAAATGTTCCAACATAAGTTATGATATCCCAGAAGGTGGGTGAATAATAATCCCACGCAGAGGGCATGAAGTCTGTTGAAAGTGAAGCGACGGAAATCATAAAGCGTTCAAACCACATTCCGATGTTCACAATAATCGATATAACAAATGTAACAGCTACATTACGTCGTATTTTCTTGAACCAGAGGAACTGCGGAGTTACCACGTTGCAGAACATCAGTATCCAGAAGCCCCAGGCATAAGGACCCACGACATAGAGCCAAAAAATTCCTTGTTCATAAATATAACCACTATACCAAGCGATAAATCCTTCCATCAGGTACGCAAAAGCAACCAGGTTACCTGTAATCATCATTACAAGGTTCATCTTTTCCATGATATCAATATTCATAATGTCTTCAAGACCGTAGATTTTTCGAGCGATCAACATCAATGTTAATACCATGGCAAAACCGGAATAAATAGCACCGGCAACAAAGTAGGGCGGGAAAATGGTACTGTGCCAGCCGGGAATAACCGAAACAGCAAAGTCAAAAGATACAATAGTGTGGACCGAAAGTACCAGCGGAGTGGCAAGGCCGGCCAGTATCATATAGGCTTTTTCGTAGTTCCACCAGTTGCGAAAACTGCCGGTCCAGCCGAGAGAGGCAATTCCATACGAGATTTTGGCAATCTTGCTCTTTGCCTTATCACGCAGTGTGGCAAAGTCGGGAATCAATCCAACATACCAGAACAGCAGTGAAACAGTAAAGTACGTACTTACGGCAAAAACATCCCACAACAACGGACTCGAGAAGTTCGGCCAAGCCGCCATCTGGTTGGGAATTGGGAATACCCAGTAAATAACCCAAATACGTCCCACGTGTATTGCTGGAAAAATACCAGCACACATCACGGCAAAAATAGTCATCGCCTCAGCAAAACGGTTAATAGCCGTTCTCCAACCCTGTCTAAAGAGAAAAAGAATAGCAGAGATAAGCGTTCCGGCGTGACCGATACCAACCCACCATACAAAGTTGATAATAGCCCAACCCCATCCGGCTGGGTTGTTAAGTCCCCAAATTCCGGTACCATCCCAGACGAGATAACCGATAGCTCCTAAAAGGGTAATAAGAAGAATATTGGCAAGGCCAAACGCTAAATACCATAATTTAGGAGTGGGAGATAGCGGAGTTTTGGCAATAAGATCAGTTATGCTCCCAAAGGAATGGTCTCCTTTTACGAGTGCTGGCTCTGGTACGTATTGATAATCTGTGCTCATCGTAAAATATGTTGAAAATTAAGCCAATTTGGGATTGGGATTACGAACTTTAGCAAGATACGACGTTCTTGGTCGCGTATTAAGCTCTTCGAGAAGTAAGTAGTTGCGGTTGTTCTTCTTCGTTTTTACTACTTCGCTTTCGGGATCGGTGAGATCACCAAAATAGATGGCATCTGCGGGACAAGCTTGCTGACAAGCTGTCTCTACAGCTCCATCTTCAGGTTTCTTGGTTTCGCCATTTGTTTCAATGCTGCGGTTAATCTTGGCGCGATTAACACGTTGTACACAATAGGTGCATTTCTCCATCACACCGCGGAAACGAACGGTTACTTCCGGATTCATTGCCATTTGAATGATTTCCGGATCATCTCCACCTGTTAAAAATTCTTCTGAGTAATTGAAGAAATTAAAGCGACGAACCTTATAAGGACAGTTATTTGCGCAATAACGGGTTCCAATACAGCGGTTATAGGTCATCTGATTCATGCCGTCATCGCTGTGGGTGGTAGCCGCTACCGGACAAACTTGCTCACAAGGAGCCAGCTCACAGTGCATACAGGGCACGGGCTGGTGTAGAGCATTCGGATCGTTGACGTCGCCATCAAAATAACGGTCGTTTCTGATCCAGTGCATTTCACGGCCCCGACTTACCTCGCGCTTACCCACAACCGGAATGTTATTTTCAGCCGTACATGCTATCGTACAGACTCCACAGCCGGTGCAGGTATTCAAGTCGATAGACATACCCCATTGCGGTTCGTCCTCGGGATATTCCTGTTCATCAATCGAGTTAAAAATGGATAGAGGTTCATCCTCTCCATGCTCATCAGCATAAGCAAGACCCGGCATCTCGGCATCATAAGAAGATTCATAGGTCGAGAAGTTGGGGTTCTCTTTATATTCTTGAAGGGTGGCGTGTCGCAATAGCGATCGCCCTTCCATCGTGTTATGGTCTTGCGTACAAGCAATTTCGTACGTTTCACCAGTTTTTTCTACTGATATATTACTGGCAAAATGCATGTTAGCTGTCGTGCGAAGCGGATAGGTATTGACACCTGTTTTATTCGCAACGCGTCCGACACCTTCACGACCGTATCCTACAGTTATCGTGATGCTGTCGTCGGCATGACCGGGTTGAACCCAAGCCGGCATCCTTATAGTAGTACCGTCAACAGTAATAGAAACAACTTCCACTTCTGATTTTCCGAGACCCGCTTCTTTTACACCCAGCTCGTCGGCTGTTTTCTTGCTCATCAGCGCAACGTTGTCCCAAGTAATCTTCGTCATGGGCTTGGGAAGTTCTTGCAGCCAGCCATTGTTGGCGAAGCGTCCATCAAAAACCGTAGAGTCTGGACGAATGACCAGCTCCATACCCTCAGAAGGCTCAGCATTACTAACGAAGTCGCTGGCTTGTGAATTAAATGCACTTGAAATACTTACAGAAGCAGCAGAAAATGTGTCATCACCCGCTATTCCATCGTGAAGTGCTTTATTCCACTGACTCTTAAAGTTGTTCGAGTAATAATCTTTCCAGGTGTTCTGAACGAGATCATAACCTTTCTGTTGATCTCCGGACAGAATAATATTCAGAAATTCAATTTCGCTGATCCCGGAATATAGCGGCTCAATTTGCGGTTGAATGATAGAACGTGTTCCGGAATAAGAATATCCGTCGCCCCAAGCCTCGAGAAAATGAGCTCGGTTTATATGCCAGTTGGCCAGCTTTGAAGTTTCATCATAATAGTTAGAGAGATGAATAACCTGTCCTGCGTTGGCAAGGGCATCATCAAAATTCAGATCAGCCGGTGCCGTGAATGTAGGATTCGTTCCTACAAGTACAACGGTATCTATATTTCCGTTATTTAATTCTTCAACTAATCCGGAAAAAGCTTCACGATTGTTTTGCTCATCAACATGCGGTACTTCAAGATACTCAACAGTTTCGCCATCATTGCCAAGCGCAACATTGATCGCTGCAACGGTAGCATGTAGTTTCGGCTTATGATCACGTCCGACTGTAAGTATAGAATTACCTCTGTTGTCGAGCAGTTCTTTAGCCAAAACAGAGATCCATTCGTGATCAGAAAACTCATTAGTATAACCACTGAATGCGGACAATCCGCTAACAGAGTTAGAAAGCTCAGCAGCCAATGCATATATAAAGAGTTCAATTTCGCCTGATTTTATGCGCAGGCGATTGTCGGCGTTAGAACCGGTAATGCTAAATGTGCTTTCAACAGCATAAAACCTGGACATGTCGTCATTTTCAGACATTACACGACGCCGATCAGTAAAACGCTTCGTGTTTTCAACGCTGTTTTTGTCAGCGGCCGGATTCAGGAAATCATCATCAAAACTTACAATCGTATCGGCTTCATCATACTTATTATATGTACGTAATCGCTCACCTAACGCAATATTTGTACCTTCAAGCGCATTATCTTCTCCAAATGGTTCATAGGTGATCCACTCTGCATTTAAAAATTTATTCAGAGCTTGATCCTTCAGCCTGTTATAAGTAGGAGAGGAGTTGGCTTCAGAAACAAAGGCAATATTCTGATCAGTGTTGGAAAAATGATTGCTGCAAAATTCTGCAAAAGCACTAACCGAAGAGCGTTCCCCATCTTTCCGAACATAACGTGAACGGTCAGGATCAAACATGTTCAAGATCTCAGCCTGACCAAAAATACTGGTATTCCCCTGGCTGGCAGGATGCATCTTATTTCCTTCTATTTTTGTTGGTCGCCCTGAATTATTTTCAACGACGATGCCACTCAGAGCATCCTGAAATGGAGATGCTGAAGCGTAATATTGAGGTACGCCTTCTACCAAATCTTCTGGTTGCTTGCTAAAGGGTACAATTTTTTGCACCGGTCGCCGGCAGGCAGCAAATCCCGCAAGCGCAATGGAAGCTCCCATCACACGCAAAAAGCTGCGTCGTGATACTTTATCATTAAGTTCTGTGGCATTTTCAGGGAATTCGCGCTCGACAAACTTTTCATACTCTTCATTACGAGCAAGTTCGCCAAGGCTTTTCCAATAATTGGGATTTTTTACTTCTTCGCTCATTCCGTTACGATTGCGTTAATTCAGATTCGTTCGGTTAAATATTCCTTCTTATTAATAGTGGCAACTTTGACAATAGGTAGGGGGAGCAATATTGTGTTTTGCCACAAGCTCACGACCCATCTCAATCTGATCTTTTTCCGGTTCATATCCCATTGTAGTGACTTCTTCAACCGGACGAACATTTTGTTCCGGATTTCGGTGACAGTCAAGGCACCAACTCATACTTAAAGGCTCTTTTTGAAAGACAACCTCCATTCGATCAATACGTCCGTGGCATGTTTCGCATCCCACTCCTACGTTTACGTGTGCTGCGTGATTAAAGTAAGCATAGTCAGGGAGGTTATGCACGCGCGTCCATTCAATAGACTCTCCGGATTCCCAACTGTCACGAATTTTTTGTACTTCTTCAGGCTTGTTTCGTCCATCAATCTGATTGTGACAATTCATGCATGTTTGGGTCGCCGGTACATTCGCGAACTTAGAATCAAAGACATTGGTGTGACAATATTGACAATCAATATCAAGTTGGCCGGCATGTAGCTGATGGCTGTATTCGATGGGCTGCTCGGGAGCATAGCCTACATCGGTATATTCCGGAGAAAAGTAATACCAAACTCCTGCTACTGTTGCTGTCGCGAAAATAATGAGCCCGAGCAAAATACGTTGAGGTACTTCATTTGCCCATCGGGGAAAAATCTGAGCCATGGGTTAAGTAAAATTTGTCGTTACTTTTAAGTAATTGTACTCTAAAAGTTTCGGCATGAAAGTATGGAAAATCCAACTCTTTTAGAACCTATAAAAATGAGCTCCCTCATATTTAAATCGAATCTAAATAGAATGGAGTTACCTATTCATGCCCAAGAATTAAGTGGGCTAAAATATAATCTATTTATCAAAAATGCCTAATTGAATTTAGGAAATCCCGAGAATTATATCTGTAAACTTGACAGACATTGAACCAAAAAACGATTCTGTAGAAAATTGAATATTATGTATCTTCAGCCTACTGAAAAATTTGTGCGTTAAAAGCAGTCTATGGATTCTGAGAAACCGATTACGATTGATCTTTTAAAAAACATTAGCCTCTCCAAAGCCATTGGTGTAATACTATTAATAAGTAGTGTGGCATTTGGCTTCTTAATCTGGTTGATATATTACAAAGGGGGAAGTGATTACAGCTCGAATTTGATTACGAGCCTACCTGCATTGAATGCATTATTAAATAGTGCGAGTGCTGTATTGTTGATGTTTGGGTATCAGGCTATACGAAAGCGAGATTTTAGTCGGCATATGAAATTTAATCTCACTGCTTTTGTTACCTCTACTTTTTTTCTAATCAGTTATGTAATCTATCATAACTTTCATGGCAGCACGCCATTTACAGGGGAAGGGATAATTCGACCCATTTACTTTTTTATTCTTGTATCACATATCATTTTATCTGCACTTGTTATGCCTATGATACTTACCAGCTTTTATCTGGCATTTTCCGGGAAGCTGAAATTACATCGGAAAGTGTCTAAAGTTACGTTACCGGTGTGGCTGTATGTTTCGGTAACAGGAGTGGTGATCTTCTTTATGTTACGAGCGTATTCCTGAGAGTATAGATTTGTAATCCAATCACGATCTATGGGGTAGACCATGAGACTTCCATCCCATCAGAAGTCATAATAGCTGTTGCGGTAACTTCAACATCTTCGTTGGTGCCTGTTCCCGTAACGGTTAGGGTATTTCCCGATCCGGAAACTTCGTAACTGCCGTTTTCGTTTTCAGGATCGATGGACAGAATATTTTCCTCAGAAATACCATCAAATGAACTGCCGCCCCCGCCCAACATGTCCGGCTTCTTATAATAGATCTGGGCATCATTAATTACCATCAGTATATCTTGACGAACTGCCGATTCATTCGAGTTGTCTCTGGCTTCCTGCATCGTATCAATAGCAACGACGGCTGCCACGCCCACGAGAATAGATACTAATATGACTAAAAGCAGTTGTTGTTGTCCCATAACTCATCTGTTTGAAATATTTCTTTCAAATAAGGAAGAATTTCTCTTTTGATAAACTTGGTTAGTATATCTTAATACATTCCAAAAGTGCCTTTTTGGCATTTTGAGCACATATTAGCACTGCCTTTTTAAAAAATTAAAGAACTTTAAAGATTCAGAAATCACTTATTGCGCAATAAGATGAGTTCTCTTGAATAAATTGCGTGTTGTTCTGCAGAAAATTGCGTATATTCGCCACAGCTGGTGTTACTTAATATCCCACCTACTCGTTTAAACAGGTTCTTACAATCCTTTCTTTGGTCTGTCGGCGCCTCTAATATATACGGTTTTTGGATAGCGGTTTAGCAAACCGGTACTATAAGTATGTTTTTGTGGCGTCAGGTATTCACTAATACTCAATTATATTTTATTTATGACAGATTTAGATTTTAACGAACTTAATATTTCCGATCCTATTCTCAAGGGCATTGAACAGATGGGGTTCGAAAAACCAACGCCTGTACAGGTACAATGTATTCCACCACTTTTGGATGAGAAAGATGTTGTTGGTCAAGCTCAAACAGGGACAGGAAAGACGGCCGCATTCGGAATTCCGGTGGTACAAAAAACCGATCTTGATATCGCAAATGTACAGACTATCATTATGTGTCCCACTCGTGAACTGGCAATACAGGTGACGGGAGAACTTATTAAGATAGGGAAACACCTTAATGGGTTGAATGTTATTCCCATTTATGGAGGACAATCCATATCACGACAGATAAAAGCGTTGAAGCGTGGTGCACATATTGTTGTCGGAACGCCTGGCAGAACTATTGACCACCTTCGTCGGGGTACGATGAAGCTGGACAATCTGCAGCGTGTTGTTTTTGACGAGGCGGATGAGATGTTAAATATGGGCTTCCGTGATGATATGGAGCAGATTTTATCTTATGCCGATCAACCGGTACAGACGATTATGTTTTCTGCGACGATGTCGAAAGGGATTCGCAAGATTATGAATCGTTATATGAACAATCCGCAGACGATTACGATTGAACGCAAGAAAGTAACAGCGCCTAATATTGAGCAGTATGTGGTTGAGGTTCGTGATTCTGTTCGTACCGAAGCAATTTGCCGATTTATGGATATTAATGATTTTAAGCTGGCGCTTGTTTTCTGTAATACCAAACGCAAAACCGAGCAGGTAACGCGAGAGCTCAAGTCAAGGGGGTATTCTTCGGATTTTATTAACGGTGATTTGAATCAGAATCAGCGTGATCGCGTAATGGCAAAATTCAGATCCGGTGCAATTGATATTTTGGTCGGAACAGATGTTGCCGCTCGCGGATTGGATGTCGAGGATATTGAAGTGGTTTTCAATTATGATATCCCCCAAGATCCGGAGTATTATGTGCACCGTATTGGCCGGACAGGTCGTGCCGGGCGATCAGGAATGGCGATTACGTTTACAACACGTCGCAAAAGAAAAGAACTGCATACCATTGAGAAGCAGATCAAAAATCAGTTGAATCCCCTTGAGATGCCATCCACGGCTGATGTTCGAATATCACAAATGGCCGGACGTATGGAAGAAGTCGTAGAAGTGCTTGAAAAAGGAGATTTACGACCCTACATAGAACAGCTTGAAGGTTTTACTGATGATCGGTTTACGACGATCGAAATTGCAGCTGCTTTGCTTAAAATGAATACTTCAGTTGAGGAATCTTCTGAGGATGGATCTCAGGTCGGTCAGTATGATGATTCGGCAATGATTAAAATTCATTTCAACGTGGGTAAAAAGAGCAATGTGTATCCCGGTGATTTAGTAGGAGCGATTGCAGGTGAATCTGGAATCCCCGGAAAAGTGATCGGAAATATCGATATTTTCCCCAAGCATTCTTTTGTTGATGTACCCGGTCAATACGTAAACCAGGTACTAAACGGGATGAATAAAAACCGGGTGAAAGGCAAGAAGGTGCACGTTAAAGTAGCCTAGCAACCATATATTTTGCAAAGTTATTAAAGTGGATATCCGGCGATGGGTATCCACTTTTTTTATGGATGCTATTTTACTTCCTTCGGACGAGCAGCTCCCAAACCAAAAAAAAGTTTAGCTCCTACAATAATCAACAGGAATAGGAGTGGGATAAACCATGCTCCGGTAAAATCGTGCATAGCTCCGAACAACGTAGGTCCTATGGCGGCCAGGAGATATCCAATCGATTGTGCCATTCCGGAGAGTTCGGTAGCTGTTTCACTGTTTGTTGATCGAAGTACAATAAACAAGAGTGCCAGTCCAAAGCTGCCGCCCAAGGTAAGCCCAATTACTGATGCCCAAAGGGCAACCAAAAACGGATCGGGAAACATCAATCCGATTAGACTTATGGCTTCAGCAATCATGAGTGCCCAAACCAATTTTCTCTGATCGTTAATTTTTTCTGCCCAGACCGGGATAAAAATGGTACCGACCACCCCCATTGCTTGGGATAAAGAAAGCATCCATCCGGCGTTACCGGGAGAAAGCCCCCGGTCCTGAAGAATTTCCGGAAGCCAGGCCAATATCACATAAAATGCAAGAGATTGAAGTCCCATAAATAATGCTACCTGCCAGGCTACAAGGGAACCTCCCAGTTCTTTCATGGATGTCAAAAAGTTACGTTCCTGCTTTGGAACTGTTAGATCCACTAACTGGGGAAGCCAAACAATAAAAGCAAGAATAGAAAGTGCTGCCCATGACCCCAGTGACCATCGCCAGCCCCAGCCTAAATCGTGGGCTAATGGTACGCTAACTCCGGCTGCTAATGTTGCACCAAGGCCCAGCATGCTGGAATATACGCTCGTCATAATTCCGGTATGGTTGGGAAAGTCTCGTTTAACTAAGCTGGGCAAAAGTACATTGCCAAAAGCGATTGCAATACCCAGCAATAAGGTTCCTGCAAAAAGCGCCCAGTTTGCAGGAACAACTCGCAGTAGAATGCCCCCGGAAAGCAAGGCCATTGCCAAAGCAAGGGTACCTTCTATTCCCATGCGTTTTGTGAACAGTGGTGTCAATGTTGAGAGTATACCAAAGGCTAGCAAGGGCAGAGTAGTGAGTAATCCGAGCATAGCGTTGGAAAGACCGGTAGCTTCTCGAATGGTACTCACTAAAGGACCAACACCTGCCAATGCAGGACGCAAGTTTAGGGCAATTAGGACGATACCCGAGACAAGTAAAATATTTTTAAGACGTGAATTTTGTTCAAATGGGGAAGATGCAGCCATCTGTAAAGTTCAGAATTCTAAAATTTATATCGTTATAATAAGGCGAGCCAAAGATACAAAACTGCAATCAGTATTCATGAGCAATATCATTTCTGATAGCTGCAGTTAAATGGTTATAAAAGTTGTACTGTCTAACCCAAAGTGAATAGCTTTAAAAATATTGGATCTCTATGAGACAAATAGTAAACACATCAAATGGCGGATATGAAGTGCTCCAAGTTCAGGAGGTTCCTGATCTCGAGCCAGAACAAAATGAAGTCATTATCAACGTTAAAGCCGCAGGTTTAAACTTTGCAGATATTTTAGCACGGAAAGGCCAGTATCCTGATGGTCCGTCGAAACCCTGCGTGATGGGATATGAAGTTTCGGGTGTGGTAGATTCTGCTGGTAATGCTGTTGGTGAGAAATGGCTGGGAAAAGAGGTCATTACTTTTACTCGTTTTAAGGGGCAGGCCGAGCAAGTAGCCGTCAGGGAATCGCAATTATTTGAAAAACCAAATCGATTATCATTTGAGGAGGCCGCTGCACTGCCGGTCAATTATTTAACAGCTTATATTTTGATTACCGTAATGGGATCTTTGCAGCCCTATGAATCAATTTTGATTCATAATGTAGGCGGTGGCGTCGGAATTGCTGCTTTAGACATTGCCCAGCACATTGGAGCAACGACCTACGGCACGGCCAGCAAACGAAAGCACGAATTTTTAACCGAACGCGGATTAGATTACGCCATCGATTATCGTAATAAGGATTGGTTCGAAGAACTAATGGATTTGACTGATGGAAAAGGTGTTGAGCTCATTACCGATCCCTTGGGAGGAAAAGAGTGGAAGCGAAGTTATAAAGCGTTGCGGGCAACAGGACGGCTGGGTATGTTCGGTATTTCTTCTGCAAGTGAAGGGACGAGCGGAGGAATTGGTGCCCTGTGGAGCATGGTCAAAACGGTTTTACAGATGCCTATCTATCATCCGTTGCCGCTGCTTGGCAAGAATCGAGGGGTATTTGGTGTTAATTTGGGACACTTATGGCATGAGCCGGAAAAGGCAAGAATTTGGATGCATAAGATACTACAAGGAATAGATGAGGGATGGGTTAATCCTCGTGTGGATGCAACATTTGGCTTCAAAGAAGTGGCTGAAGCACATCGTTATATCGAAGAGCGAAAAAATATCGGGAAAGTTGTTTTAACGCCTTAACAATAAAATTATCGGATATGCAAATAGTGTATGTAGATATGGATAGTGTGCTGGTCGATTTTGAAAGTGGGATTGACCAGCTTTCTGAGGAAATGTATCAGGAATACGAAGATGATCTTGATGAAGTGCCCGGATTCTTCCGGGATCTTCCGCCTATTGAGGGAGCTATTGATGCATTTCACAAACTGACTGAACAGTACGACGTCTATATATTGTCAACAGCTCCCTGGAACAATCCCTCTGCGTGGATTGACAAATTACTCTGGGTTAAAAAACATCTGCCTGAAGTTGCACATAAGCGCCTTATTTTAAGTCACAATAAGCATCTCAACCGAGGGGATTATCTTATTGATGATCGTACGGCTAATGGGGCCGGAGATTTTCCGGGTAAACACATCCATTTTGGTGAAAAACCTTTTTCGGATTGGGATGCTGTATTAGGTTATCTGCTCAAATAATCTGTTTCTGCTACGAATAGATTTCGTAGCAGTTAGGAGGTGTTTGCCCTAATATTTTTGGACTTGAGAAAGTCGAGCGTGATTCTGTTAAACACCTCGGGCTTTTCCACATTAACCACGTGACCGCATTTTTCAACTACCTCGAGAATGGACTTTGCATGTTCTTTAACAACATTTTTGACGGGAGGAAGGAACAGGTAATCCTCACTTCCCATAATGTACAAAGTGCGAATTTTTAGTTCTTTCTCCCGAAAATATTTAAGTAATGGGTTTACTTCGTGAGTCATGTTAAACCACTTGATGAACTCTTTTTTGTAAAGTTTTTTTGCCTCTCTTATAAATAGATTTCGAGATTCGGAATGTCGTTTTTTGGGCAAAATAATCCAGGCAAAAAGTTTATACAGCCACATAAAAGGGATTACTTTCTTAAACATATGCCCCAGCCCTACTAAAAACCGTGATCTGATATTAAGCCGCATGATAGCTCCACACATTACGAGCGACTGTACGCGTTCGGGCTGCATTTCACCAATTGTTCGGATAATAATGGTGCCGAGCGAAACCCCTACGAAGTGTGCTTTTTGGATACCGATTTCGTCCAACACATTGATAATATCTTGGCTGGCCATCTTAAAAGAATATTCTTCTTCGTAATATTTCTGGAGCATCCCTTTTGACTTTCCATGACCACGGAGATCCACCATCAACACGTTAAACTCTTTTTTGTAGGCACGCAGCTGTTTGAACCAGATCGAAGAGCTTCCACCTGCCCCATGGACAAACACGACCCAGTCTGTGTCTTCGTTTTTAAAAAATGTCTTGTAATAAAGCATAGTTGCTACTTGAATGAACTTAAAGCTACAAAGAGCTGATCAGGTTTCAAATGGGTAAGTATAGAGGTTAGTTAACGACGTTATAAGGATTTGTTGTTTTCTGCTTGTCGAACCAGTTTTTCTATCATGCGAGAAAATATAAGCGAATGGAATGGATATAGACCATACCAGTAGAGTAGACCAAATAACCCTTTGGGTGCGAAATAAGCTGTTTGTACCAACTTCGTCATTTGTGCCTCCTGCTTGATAGCCTGAAACTCAAGCCATGCTTTTCCTGGTAGCTTCATTTCGGCACGAAGTCGTAGCAATTCATCCGGTTTTATAGCCTCTACGCGCCAAAAGTCGAGTGCATCACCGACACGCAATTCTTTTGGATGGCGCCGGCCTCGTCGAAATCCAACTCCTCCGACTAATCGATCCATAATCCCGCGTGATTTCCAAGCCCATTGAAATACCGGCCATCCTTTTTCTCCCCCCAGGCTCGAAAAGGTTTCGAAAACTTGTTGTGGTGAAGCGTTTACTGTTCGTATTCTTCGTTCGATGTTAAGCCCTTCCTTAGTTTTAAGTATTACGGGTTCTTCATCACCTTTACTGCTAATTAACGCATCATTCCAGGTTGTCTCAACATCATCAGTATCAATACGCGCCATGGCAAGTTCGACGGCCCGCTTATAGGAGAGAGTTGATATTTCAGGAAACAGTTTTTCGGCTTTATTATCTTTTACAATTACGTCGTTTTTGAGCCCTTCGATGAGAGGCCGTGCCAAAGAGGCCGGAACGGGTGTCATCCAGTGCACCCAGTGTGATGAAAGGGTAGGTGATAGTACCGGAACTGGAATTAAAATGCGTTTTAATCCATTAACTTCGGCATAAATTTTCATCATATCGGCATAGGTGATAACACTACTGCCCCCGATTTCAATGATTTCATCTCGTGTTGCAGGATTTTTGATTGCAGAAACCAAATACTGCAATACATTACGGATAGCTATGGGTTGGACGTTGCTGTAAACCCAAGATGGACAAATCATTATTGGAACCCGTTCTGTAAGATAACGGATCATTTCAAATGATTTACTACCCGATCCGACTACAATTGCTGCTCGAAATTCAGTGACCGAAACTCCCGATTCCCTTAAAATAGAGCCCGTTTTTTGTCGAGAAGCCAGATGTTCAGATAATTGGTCCTCAGGATCACCAAGCCCTCCCAAGTATATTATTCGATTTACATTTTGCTGGTTGGCAATTGTTCCGAAATTATTTGCCGCTTCTATATCTCGATTATGAAATTCAGAGCTGCCTTTTCCGCTCATACTGTGAATGAGGTAATAAGCTACATCAATATCTTTTAAGGCAGCTGGTAATGTTTCGGGTTGTAATACATCTGCTTCAACAACCTCTACATCATTGATCCAAGGACGCCCTTGCAGGCGATCGGTGTCTCGAGAGAGTACGCGAACGCGATATCCTCTTTTGAGGAGTTCCGGAACAAGACGTCCACCGATATAACCGGTGACACCAGTAACGAGGCAGCGTAAAGGTTTTTCCAAGGGAATCTATTATTTAGTTAATGTTGAAGAATGTAACAGCAGGAAGGATGAAAAAAGTCCAAAGGAACAAAAATATTATTATAGTTCAATTTTTATTAGATGATCAACTTTTGTAGAATGCAATTTATTATCAGCTTTAGGAATTTTTTATCAACATTCGGCTATGAAAAAACAGGTTTGCAAAAACAATTTGCCTGGTATAGTACTATGTGCGTTAGTGTTTTTATTTCAGTTCTTGATACCAGTTGAATACAGTTTTGGACAAGTAAGAGACGATTCTCTTTGGTCATTTTCAAAGATACGAACAGACGCGAATTCTGATAATGAACTCGATTATCTCGGGGAAGAAGTAACAATAACAGGCATTGCTAATATTGGTACCGGGTTGCTCCATGAACATTATTTGCAAGCTTTTGTTCAAAATGATTCTGCCGGAATGTCCATTTTTGCAAAGCAGATTGATCCCCCTTTTCAGTCCGGTGATAGTTTAGTAGTACACGGCAAAATTCAACGTTACAACGGCTTGGCAGAAGTTAGTGCCGATTCTTATCAAGTATTTAGCAAGGCTTCGCGGGTATCGGCTACCAAACCCTTGAAAAAGGCCGTAGCTAATCCATCTGAATATTTGGGCATGTTGGTTGAAGGGGATGGCAATATTATAGAAAAAGGGAGTACCTACAATGGAAAATATTTAAGGATATCATCTGGAGAGTTGGCAAGTGGTACTATTATGGTCTATGTGTCCAACTTTCATAAATTGTATGATCAATTCAGTTTTGATGTACTGAGTAGCGGAGATAAGATATCAGTAAAAGGTATTATTTCTGAGTATAATCCCGAATTTCCGGAAGATCGAACCTATAAACTTTTTCTGCGAACTCCCGAGGATCTGGAGTATGCGGACTTTCCCAAGTATTATATGTTGCTGATTATAGGCGGATTGGTTCTGGTAACAGCACTAGTCATAGGTTGGGTTGTGGTGTTGCGTAATCAGGTGGATAGTAAGACCAGCAAAATTCAGCAGTCGCTTAAAGAAAAAGAGATATTACTGCAAGAGATACATCACCGTGTAAAAAATAGTCTGGCTATTGTTTCAGGTCTCATTGAGTTGCAGTTGGATAGCACGGATAGTAATGAGGCAAAAAGGGTGCTTCAGGATAGTCAAAGCCGAATTCGGTCTATGGCTTTGATTCATGAAAAATTATATCAGAACAAATCGCTTTCGGATATTACCTTGAACACGTATGTAAAAGAGTTGGTTGAAGCAATTCACAGTACCTTTACAGAATATAACAAAGCGGTTGATTTGAAGTTTGACCTGGATGAGGTTGAAATGGATGTCGACCGGGTCATACCTTGTGGACTTTTAATTAATGAGCTGGTCGTAAATGCGTTTAAGCATGCATTTCAAAAAGATAAGAAAGGAATATTAGAAGTCGGGCTTCTCAAAGAGAATGGGAATATTAAACTAAGTATCGTTGATAATGGCCCGGGCCTACCCGAAGGCTTTGATCTTGGGAGCGAGAATAATTTGGGCTCATTGCTTATTGATACATTTGCGAAACAACTAAACGCAGAAATAGATATCAAAAATACAGAAGAGGGATCCAGGTTTAAGTTTACATTTCCCAACAATTAATAGGAAAAGAAAGAGGCAAAGGCTTTACTGAATATTGCTTTTCGTGTTCATGGGAAAAACATTGCCCGGGTTGGGACCCAGTACTTCGCAATATTTAATAACCTCATTCTTTTTAGGAAGGGTAACATTTTTAAACTCTGATGTTCGGAAAGAGTCTTTTATGAGTTCATAAGTACGCTCACTTATAATGATGGAGTTTGGTTTATCCTTGCTGATCTTTTCCAGTCTGGATGCCGTATTAACAGTATTCCCGATCACAGTGTATTCCATAAACTCGTCGGTGCCAACATTTCCTACAATCACCTCTCCACTATTAATACCGATCCCGATACTTATTTCAGTACCCATTTTTTCACTGTACTTGATGTTGATTCGGTCCAGCAGACCAACCATGTCCAAGGCAGCAGAAACAGCATTTTTATGATTATTCAAGTGGGATACCGGGGCACCAAAAACAGCTAACAATCCATCACCAATATATTTATTGATCGATCCCTTGTTCTCTTTAATGGCAATAGAAAGCACGTCCCAATAGTCATTCAAAAATTGAACGACCTCGGAAGGAGGGAGCTTGCTGGTCATTTTGGTAAAGTCCCTCATATCTGCAAATAAGACTGAAACCACCCGGGATTCTCCGGGTTTTATCATGTCCTCTTTTTTAGTGTTTAAAGCCTGAGAAACAACTTCGCCGGGCACATACTTCTTAAATAAATCCAAGATATCTTCCTGTTTTTCTTCGTAGGAAGATAGTTTTTCTGAAAGTTTTTTATTCTCAAAATGAGCCTTATGTATTTGCAAGGCATTATCAATGGCCATTTGGAGATCTACGTTTGTAAAGGGTTCAGAAATAAACCTGAAGATAAGCCCTGTTTTGTAGGCACGTTCCAGGGAGTTTGTATCCGGAGATCTGCTTAGGATTATATTGGTTAATTCTGAGAACTTTTGAGAGATACTTTCGCAGAATTGTAAACCACTCATTTCCGGCATCATCTGTTCCACTATAACTACGTGGATATCATAATCGGTTAGGGTGTGATGGGCTTCCGTAATTGAGGATGCTGTAAACACATTATAATCTTCAACATAGGCCTGCCGAAACCGGTTTAACACCTGCTGGTTATGAGAAATAAATAATATGTTACCGTTATTTTGATACATATAGTTTACGTAAAATAAATGTACACGTATCAGCTAATATAGGTAAAGGGGTTTATTTTCCCAATTCTTTGAATTTAATACTTATTAAAGGATTTGAAGCGAGTTAGGGATAAATAGATGACTATTCGTTCATGAGATCAAGCAAGTAATCGGTTTGTTGCTGTTCTACTTTTTGAATACTGGATTTCGTTGCTTCTGCTTTCACTTCTTTTAGAGCTACATCATTAAGATCATCCTCATTGTCCTTCATTTCGGCCCAAAGTCGATGAAAACGGGCGGCTTGTATAGCCCCGTCCAGAGGATCGGGATTTATGCATTCGCGAGCAGCAAGATAGGCGGGGGCATTTTTATTGCCCTGCATCATTCCCGTAGTATCAGTAGCGATAGCAGTGCCTTCAGTTTCTTCGTATAGCTCTTTTAGCTCTTTGTCGTCAGCTTCTTCCTGTATGGCTTTTTCAGCAAGATCGAGTATCTTTTTCTGTATTGGCTTCAGGTCATCATTAATTTGCCGGGCACACCATACGGCAAATTTTCGGAGCAGGATAGGGTTTTCCTTTTCATTGAGATGTTTTAGCAGCAATGTAACTTGATCATCCTCTTCTTTGACTCTGTTTCCAGTCTCACCATCAATGACAATGATTTTATGATGTTCGGTGTCGTATATATAAATCAGATCTTGCCTTTTATGCTTCATAAATATATGGTTTCTTCGTTTGTCTTTGAGTTTACAATAACAAATTGCATTTCCCAACTATTCCATCCATAATATGACAGAATTTGAAACATAGTCATTCACATGTCTCTATTAAAAAAAGATCAGACACGTTCCCTGTTTTCATGGGCACTTTTTGATTGGGCTAACAGCGCTTTTTTTACAGTTATCCAAACTTTTGTATTTGCCACATATTTTATGCAGTCGGTGGTTCAGGATGAAACGCTTGGTAGTACGTTATGGGGAAATACCATTGGGGCAGCGGGCATTTTAATTGCTGTCTCTGCTCCTTTTGTTGGAGCTATTGCTGACCAGATGGGGCGCCGAAAACCGTGGATAGCCTGGTTTTCGCTGCTTTGCATTTTGGCTACTGCCGGCCTCTGGTTCGTAGAACCGTCGCAAAATTTTATAGTATTGGCATTAGTGTTGGTTTTTATTGGGACGGTTGGGTCTGAGTTTGCAATAATTTTTTATAATGCCATGCTACCCGACTTGGCTTCGAAAGAGCGGATGGGGCGCTGGTCGGGTTGGGCTTGGGGACTTGGATATGCCGGTGGACTTGCCTGTCTGGTAGTTGCGCTTTTTGTATTTGTTGATGTGGAACATCCACCTTTTGGATTGGATAAAGCTGCGGCAGAACATGTGCGTGCAACCTTCTTAATGGTTGCAGTGTGGTATGCCTTATTTTCGCTGCCATTATTTGGGTTTTCCAAAGATCGACCTCGGACGGGGGTAGCATTGAAAAAGGCGGCAAAGTCGGGGTGGCAACAGCTTAAAACATCCATAGCAAACGTACGCAAGTACAAATATATCGTTCGATTCCTCATAGCCCGAATGATTTTTATTGATGCATTGGCAACTGTTTTTGCATTTGGTGGCATTTACGCTGCGGGTACTTTTGATTTCAGTGAACGAGATGTATTGATATTTGGCATTGGATTGAACGTGACAGCCGGACTGGGAGCGGCCCTGTTTGCCTGGTTGGATGATAAACTGGGTAGCCGCACAACAATGCTACTCTCATTGATTGGACTTATTGTTACAACTACAGGGGTTTTAATTGTTACAGAGCTTTTATGGTTCTGGGTGTTTGGGTTGGTGCTGGGGATATTTGTAGGACCTGTTCAGGCCGCCAGCCGGACGTATATGGCCCGTGTATCTCCTCCGGATTTAGAAAACCAAATGTTTGGACTAATGGCTCTTTCAGGTAAGGTAACCTCGTTTGCGGGTCCACTATTAGTGGGATGGCTTACTTACATCGCTGATAGTCAGCGTATAGGAATGAGCGTAATTGTGGTTTTATTTGTGATCGGTTTTGTAACTCTGTACTTCGTGCCCGATGCCGAAGAAGCACGTCCCGAGGAGTAGGTCATTTTAATTTTGAAATTTAACCATGTTTTTAATCGGGAAAATGCTAACTTAGGCTCATATTTTTAGGATGCAATAGATCCTGGATGGAGAGAAGCTCCATTCCATAACAAATTAATTAACAGAGGAAAAATGAGTCGATTAGACGAAATTAAAGGCATCATCACAGGAATTGAAGATGATATGGTAAAATTTTACGAAAAAGGAAATAAAGCTGCCGGCACCCGTGCCCGTAAAGGGTTGCAAGGGTTGAAGAAGCTTGCGCAAGAAGTCCGTCTTGAAATTCAGGATATCAAAAACAACGGATAATTTTTTTTACTTATCATACTTTGAAAAGCCACGTATAGTGGCTTTTTTTATATACGCTGTTTTCGCTATAATATTTTGAAGGCTTAAACCTCATGCGCTCATCACCGAAAGATAAATTATCACACGATGCCATCAAGGCATGGCGCGTTTCGTTATCAATATTCATTTTATTTTTAGTTCTTGCTCTCTTTTTTCTTTGGGGATATAAACTGCTATCACCGGGATCTGGCTTTTTATCCACTTGGACTCTTTTGGCGATTACTGTAATACTGGTAGTTATTACAGGGCTTGCCATATTTTTTATTCCTGAGATTCGCTGGCGTCGTTGGTCTTATGAGGTTGATGAGCATGAAATTGATCTCCAAAGCGGTATTTTTATCATTACGCGTACATTAGTCCCTATTAAAAGAGTGCAACATGTAGATACCCGGCAGGGACCCATTCTAAGATCTTATAGTTTAGCTGATGTGACTATTTCTACGGCAGCAACAACACACCGTATTCCGGCGCTCAATGAAGAGGTTGCCGACCAGGTGCGTGATCAAATTTCTAAATTTGCCCGATTGGCCGAAGAAGATGTCTGAACTACAACGACAACATCCTGCTGCTGCTCTTGCTAATGCTTTTGATATTGTTAGGGCAAACTTTGTTACCATTCTGATCTTAATTTTTGTGGGAAGTGGTGGAAGGGAAGCTAATTTTACACTGTATTGGATCATCGGCACCTTTTTATTTTTGTTAATTTGGGGTGTTATTTCATGGTATAGATTTGAATTTAGCGTCAGTGATGGTGAGCTCCGAATTGAGCAGGGAGTGCTGGTACGCAAAAAACTTTATCTTACTTCCGATCGTATTCAAGTGATTGACATTTCGGCGGGAGTAGTCCAGCGATTATTTGGATTAGTTGCTGTTGAAGTAAAAACAGCGGGGAGCAGTTCTAAAGAGGCGAAAATTAACGCCATCACCCGGGTAAAGGCGGAAAAGTTAAAAACACTACTCCGAAAGAAATCTGAAAACTCTGACGAAACGCAGGAAGTGGAACCTGTATCTGAGCGTAAAGTCTATGCATTGGATACCAGAGATCTGCTTATTGCAGCCTCAACGTCCGGTCGATTTGGGGTAGCCCTTTCGGTAGTTGGTGTGGCCTTTTCTCAGGTTGAGCAGCTGATTTCTGAAGAGCAAATGATTCATTTCGTAGAAACCTTTGTTCCCCGAAGTACCAACGTTTCCATGATTGTTATGTCTATTATTGCTGTAATTGCAATAGCATGGCTGTTTTCGTTTGCAAGTACGATTATCAAATATTACGATTTTGTGGTAGAGGTTCGAGAGAACGAGTTGTTAATAAGTCGCGGACTGTTTGAGCGTACACAGCTGACAATTCCCTTTAATCGTATACAAGCCGTGCAAATTAAAGAGGAACTGTTACGACAGCCTTTGGGATATGCCTCGTTGGTAATTGAAAGTGCCGGATACGGAGAAAGCGAAGGGAATTCTACTACATTATTTCCGTTGTTGGCAAAGCCGCAGATATATAGTTTTATCAACCAAGTAATCCCAGATTACCAAATGGAAATATCCGAGAATAGTAACGTGCCATCGGTGGGATTGCGTCGGTATCTTTTTCGGATGCTTTGGATCTCACTGCCTGTTATTCTGGTTGTCTGGAGCAGCATTCCTTATGGTGTTTACAGTTGGTTCTTGTTGATACCTGCCCTGTTATTAGGATATCAGCAGTATAGAGATGCAGAAATTGCCAGGGGAAAGGATACTCTGGTTCTTACTTTTCGGTTGTTGAGTAAAACAACTGCTATGGTTAAGAACTACCGAATGCAGTCGTGTCAGGTTCAACAAAATCCTTTCCAAAAAAGATTGAATTTGAGCAACTTTACCGTACATGTTGCCAGTGGTAATCAGGGGCGTGCTTTTACGGTAAGAGATATGGATGTTACTAAGGCCATGGATTATAGGCTATGGTTATCCAATGGAAAGGAGGGGGATAGCATTAATACTGATACAGTGGATAATGAAAATCGCAAACCACTAAATGAGGACTTAGACAAAAGAGATCCTACCCGGTAACCCACCAGTGGTAAATCGACAAGGTGCAAACTCCAAAAATAATATGTAGAGCCAAAATCCAGTAGGGCATAAAAGCTCCCCATTCATGACCTAAAATACCCGGATTTTTAATGGGTTTGTTTTCACCGATATAGGGATGAGTGTCAGCAATTATTCCGATCATGGCACCTACAAAAATGCCGTGCCCCAATCCCCACAAAATACCCGCCGGCCAATTGGGGGTTACAACCATGGCGGTAAGAAGAATTACATATAATATGCCCCACCCAGCACCAATAAGTAGATGCAATGATATGCCTACAATATATACTTGTGATTCGTTTTGGATATCTACAAATCGTGTTCCGATGAGATAGGGGATATCGAGATCCTGCCCAAAAAGTTTGAGCAGGTAGATGAGCAAGGTTATGATTAGGGCGCCTATAAAACCTGAGATTGCAGCGATTAGCAGATTAGGTTCCATAACTCCTCCTTTTTTAAGAAGTAAAGCTGCGAAAAAGTTTAATGTAACACCGACCTTTATTGCTATTATAAGGTTATTACTCTTTTAGTAAATAGCAATAAGGGGGGCTAGAGAGAAGGGAGCGCAGTTGTTGGTTGAGTCAAGACATTTTTCCAGCAAAAGCCTTACTGATGGATTTTTTTAGGTGGCTCATTTGAATGGGCTTAACGAGATAATCTACAAAATCAGTTTTTTTAGCTCGCTCAAGATTATACTGATCCGAGTTGCCGGTAATATAAATTACATGGACATCCGATTCTTCACGAATTTTCTGCATCGCTGTAATGCCATCAATATTATCCTTGAGCTGAATATCCATCAAGATTAGATCGGGCTTGAGTTCAAAAAAAGCGTCAATTGCATCTTGACCGGCAATAACCTTTTTGACAACCTGGTGGCCGAGTTTTTTGATCATCCGCTCTAATACCATAGAGATGATCATATCATCTTCAACAATGAGAACTTTCTTATCTGTTATTGACTCACTCATTTTGTATTCCTGATCCCAGCTGAATTAATTAGGCAGTAATAAAATAAATATTTTGCATTTAACCTAAGGCAACATCCAAAATCATCATAACGCTAAAACCGATCATTGTACCAAGGGTGGCTAAGTCGGCGTTTCCGTGAAGTTGAGATTCGGGAATAAGTTCTTCAATGACAACGTAAATCATAGCACCCGCGGCAAAAGCAAGGGCATAAGGCAAGAGAGGTTGTACCATTAATACAGCCACGGCCCCGATAACAGCTGAAATAGGTTCAACAATACCCGATAGTTGTCCGTACCAAAAGCTTTTGCCGGCTGATAATCCCTCACGCCGCAAGGGCATAGAAACGGCTGTTCCTTCGGGGAAATTTTGGATGCCAATTCCAATGGCCAGAGTGATCGCACCAATTACCGTTGCCCCGCCTGCTGCTTCGATACCTGAGGCCGCTGCACCAAACAAAACCCCGATGGCAAGTCCCTCGGGAATATTATGAAGCGTAATTGCCAATACAAGTAGCGTAGCTCTCCGCCAGGAGGTTGGGACTCCTTCGGCTTCTTCCATTGACAACCCGATATGTAGGTGTGGAAGGTAGGCATCGCAAATTCTCAAAAAAATACCACCGCTTAAAAATCCAATAACGGCAGGCATCCACTCGATCATGCCTTGCGCACCAGCCATGTCAATAGAGGGGACGAGCAGAGACCAAAAGCTGGCAGCAATCATTACGCCTGCAGCGAATCCCATCATTGCATCAAGCACTTTGTATTTAACAGAATTCATAAAAAATACAAGTGCTGCTCCCAAGGCCGTTAATCCCCAAGTAAAAAGGCCTCCAATGAGACTTTGATAAACGGCCCCAAGCGATAAAAACCATTCTTGCATGCCTGTAATGTCCATATGTTGTAGTAAAATTTTAATCGAAAAAGTTAAATAATAATTTTACTTCTATAAATTACTAACAAAAATAAATTTCAGCGGGATCTAATACCCCTATAATACTCAATTCTCCTTTTGGTCATAGACTACGCTGTTTATTTGTCAGTCTGCAGATTAAAAAGGATGGAGAAAACACTCCATATAATTTTTAGCTTAGTCTAAAAATAAAATTTTATTAAGCTTAATCAATATTTATTATTCATAGGGTTGATCCTTGTTGATCAAGCCTGAAAGTAGGGAAGATCGCTGAAATATATGGTTACAGTTTAGCAGCTCACTGACATCCCAATATTTCGGGTCGTCATGGTTTTGTTCAGGTAAGTGCAATTGCTTGCTAACACCTGCATTATTTCTCTTGTGACTTATCCCAAAATGAGATAAAAGAGTCAGGCATAAGATACAAAAAGGGAAGCTGTACCCTGTTTATTTCGGAGAGTTTTCCTTACCTTCTTCCATTTATAGAATCTCCGTAATGTTAGTGATTTCTTTATCAAAAGAAGAATCATTAGGAGTGGATCTTTGTTATTTGATCCAATTACCATTTTTAATAAAAAAATCCTTTCGATGAGCATCGACTTCGATAAAGAGCGTTTTATGAATCGCCATAATGGCCCCGATGAAAAGCAGAAAACTGATATGCTTTCAGCCATTGGCGCTTCTTCAATTGATGAATTAATTGATGAAACCATTCCAAAAGGTATTCGTCTCCAAGATCAGATTGATCTTGATGAACCGATGAGTGAATATCGGTTCTTGGAGGAATTTCGTAAGCTTGCAAATAAGAACGAAATTTACGAATCGTACATTGGTATGGGATATCATGATACGTTGACGCCCAATGTGATTTTGCGCAATGTGCTCGAAAATCCCGGATGGTATACAGCTTATACTCCCTATCAAGCTGAGATTGCGCAGGGAAGGCTTGAAGCACTGATCAATTTTCAGACGATGGTTTCTGATTTGACCGGAAGGGAACTGGCCAATGCTTCGTTGTTAGATGAGGGGACTTCAGCGGCCGAGGCTATGTCGATGCTCTACTCCATGCGTCGGGGTGCCAAGCGCAAGGAATCACATAAGTTTTTTGTCTCGGAGCTGTGTCATCCACAAACGATTGATGTGGTCGAAGGACGTGCCGATCCGTTGGATATAGAAGTAGTGGTCGGAGATCATAATGAACTGGATGTGACCGACGAAGAGCTATTTGGAGTATTGCTTCAATATCCTGCTACGGATGGTACGGTGGAAGATTATTCGGATTTAATTGCTGCCTGCGAAGAGAACAACGTGCAGTCGGTGGTAGCTGCTGATTTGTTGAGCCTTACCTTACTGACACCGCCCGGAGAAATGGGAGCTGATGTGGTCGTTGGGTCAACACAGCGCTTTGGCGTGCCCATGGGATACGGTGGACCGCATGCGGCGTACTTTGCGACTCGGGAAAAATACAAGCGCAAAATTCCCGGACGTATCATAGGCGTTACCCAGGATACCGAAGAGAATCCCGTATACCGTATGGCATTACAAACACGGGAGCAGCATATTCGGCGCGAAAAGGCAACATCCAACATCTGTACAGCACAGGTGCTGCTCGCGGTAATTGCCGGTTTTTATGCCGTTTATCATGGTCCCAAAGGCCTGCGAGGCATTGCTGAGCGAATTCATGGACTAACAAAGATAATGAATGAAGGTCTTGATAAGCTCGGCTTCGAAGTGGCAAATGATCTCTATTTCGATACGCTTAAAGTGAGGCTTGAAGATGATGATCAGAAAGAACAGCTGCGTCAGAAAGCGCTTGATCACAAACTAAATCTGCGCTATTTCGATGAGCCTGCTGTTGGTATTGCTTTTGATGAAGTGAAAGATCTGGATCATGTCAAGGAGCTGCTCTCGATTTTTGCTTCTCTCAATGAGAATGGAGAGGAGGTTAATGTATCAAAGTTATCCAAAACTGTTGAGGTTGATTACCCGGAAAAACTGACTCGTACTTCCGACTATTTGGAGCACCCGGTATTTAACTTGTATCACTCCGAGCATGAGATGCTTCGCTATTTGAAGAAGCTGGAGAATAAAGACCTCTCTTTGGTTCATTCCATGATTTCATTGGGTTCTTGTACGATGAAGCTCAATGCCACATCGGAAATGATTCCCCTTACATGGTCTGAATTTGGTAAATTGCACCCATTTGCTCCCGAAGATCAGGCCAAGGGATATCATGAATTGTTTGAAAAGTTAGAACATCAACTTGCAGCTATTACCGGATTTCCGGCTGTATCGCTGCAACCCAACTCGGGCGCTCAAGGCGAATTTTCAGGATTGATGACCATTCGTGCGTACCATAAGCATCACGGTGAAGGCCATCGTAATGTAACTATCGTACCAGATTCTGCTCACGGCACAAATCCTGCCAGTGCGGTTATGGCGGGGATGGACGTTGTCGTTACCGAGTGTGATGAACATGGTAATATCGATCTTGATGATCTGCGGCAGAAGGTCAAGGCCAATAAAGAAAACCTGGCAGCACTAATGGTTACATATCCCTCAACACATGGAGTATTTGAGGAAGATATTAAAGAAATTTGTCAGGTGATTCATGAAAATGGCGGTTTAGTATATATGGATGGAGCTAACATGAATGCCCAGGTTGGGCTTACAAGTCCGGCCGAAATAGGTGCTGATGTCTGTCATTTGAATCTGCATAAAACATTCTGTATTCCACACGGTGGCGGTGGACCGGGAATGGGACCGATTGCTGCAACGAAAGAGCTGGCTCCGTTTTTACCGGGCAATCCTGTTAAGGAGACCGGAGGTGAACATGCGATAAAAAGTATTTCTGCAGCTCCATGGGGCAGTGCCAGTATTTTGTCGATTTCGTATGCGTATATCAAAATGATGGGTGCTCAAGGTCTAACCCGAGCTTCGGAATTTGCTATTCTTAATGCGAACTATCTTAAAGAGCGATTAGAGGATCATTATCCCATCCTTTATACCGGCAAGAACGGGCGTACTGCTCATGAATTTATTGTGGATATTCGTCCTTTCAAGCAATCAGCCGGCGTCGAGTCAATTGATGTGGCCAAGCGTCTTATGGATTATGGATTCCATGCGCCCACGATGTCATTTCCGGTACCCGGAACGCTGATGATTGAGCCTACCGAAAGCGAAACGAAGGATGAGCTTGATCGTTTTTGTGAGGCCATGATCTCAATTCGCGAAGAAATAAAAGAAATTGAAGAAGGTCATGTTGATCCCGAAAATAATGTACTAAAACATGCTCCCCATACGATGCGGGTGGCAATGGCCGATGATTGGAAGCGTCCCTATAGTCGCGAAAAGGCGATCTTTCCGCTGGATTATCTGCGGTTCGATAAATTCTGGCCGGCAGTCAGCCGCGTTGATGATGCCTATGGCGATCGCAATCTGATGTGCAACTGCGTGCCTATTGACGCCTATAGCGAAGGGCAAGAACCTGCAGCTGTAGATTAGGCGCACTGATTTGATATCAATACGTCTGTGCCCACGGATATCCCCGTGGGCATTTCTATTTAAGCAGTCGTTATATTAAGGACTTAAATCTATTTTCTGGTTATGCTACTCTCTAATTTGATGTCACTCATTAGCGTACGATGTACGGGGCATTTTTGGGAGATATCTAAAATGCGATCGAGTTGATCATCAGAAATATCTCCTTCTACAATCACCTCTTTTTCAATGACATCAATTCTGCTCTTTGGGTCTTCACAGTTTTTGCAATCTTCGTCATGGCGTTTATTATGGCGTAATTCCATAAAGATATCTTCCACATTTTCCCATCCTTTGTGCTGAACGTACATTTTTATAGTCATAACAGTACACGAACCCAGTGACATCAACAGGTAATCGTAAGGATCGGGTCCTTTATCTTTCCCCCCATCCACCGATTCGGGTTCGTCTCCCATAAATTCATGGTTACCGGCTGTGAGAGTCGTAGTATAGGTTTCTTCTTTAGGGAGATGCGCGTGTACAATCTTTTTTTTGTCAGGATCTTTAGCCATGATCTTCAGACATATTGAGTTAGAAATTGGAGATAAAAAGCAAACATAAACTTGCCTTGAAAAGAAATATAGCGCTTTAACAGCTTGATCTATTCGTAATACTGAGATTATAGTTCAATAACATAACTATCGTTTATTATACCAAAAATAACTACAGATTATGGCTAATAAGCGATCAGTTGACATAGTTGTTCTTTCAGATCTTCATTTGGGGACAGTAGGTTGTCACGCTGTTGAACTTACAAGATACCTCAATTCTATTGCTCCCAATAAACTTATCCTAAACGGCGATATTTTTGATATCTGGAATTTCAAAAAGTATTACTGGCCCGATTCGCACATGAAGGTGGTAAAGTGTTTTTTAAGTATGATGGCTAATGGTACGGATATTTATTATCTGACGGGAAATCATGACGAGGTAATTCGAAAAATATCTGGTCTTCAGCTGGGTCCTCTTTTTGTTAGAGATAAGTTGGTATTGGATTTAAATGGTGAAAAATGCTGGATCTTTCACGGTGATATTTTTGATATCACGATGAAGCAAACAAAATGGGTGGCCAAATTAGGAGGGAAAGGCTATGATCTACTAATTTTATTTAATCGTGCTGTAAACTGGATGCTGAATAAATTGGGACGGAATAAGATTTCCCTTTCCAAACAAATAAAAGACAGTATCAAAAAGGCTGTTCGATTTATTGATGATTTTGAAGTTGCGGCCATGGATCTTGCTATCCAGAATAACTACGACTATGTGATATGCGGACATATTCATCAGCCCAAAATACGAGGCTACGAAAATGAAGAAGGCTCAGTAATTTATATGAATTCAGGTGACTGGATCGAAAACTTGACGGCGCTTGAATTTAATGATGGGGAATGGTTGATGTATAAATATGCAGAAGATGATTTTATTGATGAAAACAGTTCCGTAATGGTTCCCATCCGGAAACGACTAAGAAATACTGCGGTGATACGATGAAAATACTCTATGGCATACAGGGGACCGGCCACGGGCACATTAGTCGGGCAAAAGAATTGTTACCGAGGTTGGCAGAGCATGCTTCGATAGACGTTCTCCTGAGTGGGGGTAATAGTGCTATGGGATTAGATGATTTTATAGCATATAGAAAACATGGGGTAAGTTTATCTTATGATGATCAAGGAGGGATATCATTTCTAAATACGTTGTTGGATTTGCGGCCAATTTCTTTTGTTAAAGATGTAAGTGGGATTCCATTACAGAGTTATGACCTTGTTATAAGTGATTACGAACCGATATCGGCTTGGGCATCAAGGCTCAAAAACATACCATGTGTTGCCTTAAGCCATCAAGCTTCGTTTCTATCGCCCCGTACGCCACGGCCGAAACAGCAATCCCAAGTAGCAGAAGCTATTTTACAGCATTTTGCGCCTGCTGAACGTGCCATCGGATTCCATTTTCAACGATATGACAGATTTATTGAGCCGCCCATTATACGATCACCTATTCGATCATTAAGCACCACTACTGAAAATCACATTACCGTCTATCTGTCGGCCTTTCATCATGACGTATTAATGAAGTTGTTGGGGCAGATAAGGGAGGTGGATTGGCATATATTTTCTCCCTACTGCAACAATCCTATCCATCAGGAACATGTGCGGATATATCCGGTTAGCAATGAGCCTTTCTTGGACAGCTTTGCCTCTTGTAAGGGAGTCATTTGCAATGCCGGATTTGAAACCTGTGCCGAAGCTATGTACTTGGGCAAGAAATTAGCTGCAATTCCTATTCAACGCCAGTATGAACAGCATTGCAATGCTATGGCAATGAAAGAGATGGGCATCAAAATATTCACTGATATCAAAGGTCATGTTGGTAAGGTACGACAATGGTTGGAAGATTCGGAAGTGGTTACTATAGATGATATTGCAGATCCGGAGAAAGTAATACAGCAGCTATTGGAAATTGGATCTGAAAGATATAGCGTGTCACCCTCACACTCAGAGAAGTTGTCTGTAATTAGGTAAGGTCAATATTATATTTCTCTTCCAATATATTGATGTGATGCTTTTCATGACCGGCAATGATAAAAGCTAAAGCACGTACCGAAACAGGAACCCCATTAGCTGTTCCTTTGCGAGATATTTGCTCCTCTGTAAAACTGCTAAACATGCTGATATTGGCATTTCTCAAAGCATCATATTCGGTGGATAAACTTTGAAGGCTTCGTTGATCGAAGTTTCCCTGCTCCACGTAGGATTCATGATCATAACCCGGCAGGGGGGATTGTTCACCGCGACTGATACACAGTGCCCGATAAGCCATTATGCGTTCGGTATCTACCAGGTGCCCGATAATCTCCTGAACGCTCCATTTATCATCTTTATAACGGTACTTTGCCTCCTCGTCAGAAAGTTGTTGAATGAAGGCATATACTTTTTGGCCTTGGCGGATGAGTGACTGAATTACGTTTGGTTCATCAATAAGATTGATATAATCGTTATAGAATTCACCGTATTCTTCGGGTTTAGGTTTGTTGTCTTCCCAGTCTAAATGTGCCATTTGATTCTGTTAATTTAAATCTCTTGTTCTTATCCAAAGTACACCCGAAAAAATATCAAAGTAAAATAAAAAAGGCCGGATTGCTCCGGCCTTTAGAAATATGTAAAAGTAGTGAGTTTTTGTGTTATTTATTCACTTGGTGGCTTTCATATACGGCCTCACCGGACTTATTGCCATTAATCATTGTTTCTTGCACATAAGGGTATGCTACGCCGTCGACTACTTGCCAGTCAGAATTGTGGTTTTCCACCGTGACTTGCTCACCCATTTGGGGATTAAATTGTTTGTAGCGAATGATATCCGGATAATGGGTTTCGGTATCCAACAAAAGTTCAACGTTTGAGCCATCTACGGTTACGTTCACCTTTTCGTAGCTCGTTCCATCGACTTCCTCAGTGCCCATGTATTGCGGATCGACACTCTCTTCATTTAGGGCAACAGAAAGAAAACTTCTGTTGAGAGTGCTTTTAAGATTTTTTGACATTTGAGGAGGCAGCGGACGTTCTTGTCCCCCCACTATCATTTTACCCGATCCATCTTCGTAGTTAACCTTTATTTCACCCATAGGGCCTTTAATCGTTTGCTTAATGGTATCGGGATATTTAATGGTTGTGGACATCGGCATTTTTCGGCCTTGCATATTCATTTCACCGGTCAAAGAAATGCTGTTGAGCTCTGTATCATTTTTAATGACAGCGT
Source organism: Fodinibius sp. GM21 (assembly GCF_058386955.1). NCBI lineage: Bacteria > Pseudomonadati > Balneolota > Balneolia > Balneolales > Balneolaceae > Fodinibius > Fodinibius sp. GM21. The sequence goes on from NZ_JBYEIQ010000005.1 coordinate 183,167, forward strand.
CGCTCATTTTGGATAGCCATTTTTGTCCTTTTTCAGCATCGCCTTCAACCATTTGCTTCTCACCGCTTCCAGGTTCGGGAATGCTGATATCTATCTTATTAACATTGCCGTACTTTTCGAGCTGATCACCGATTTCTTCTTTATTGCCAACAACAAGAATTTGAAGATTATCTGGATTTAGATATTCTTGTGCTACCTCCTGTACATCTTCAATAGTTGTGGCTTTGACTCCTTCGATGTACTGTTCAAAAGCATCAGCCGGAAGGCCGCGATACTCATTTGATAAACGTTTGCTGAGAACCTCCTCATAGCTGTCATATTCAAATACTGAGGAATTTAGGATCTGATCTTTTACGTCTTGCAGCTCTTGCTCAGTAATAGGTTCATTTTGCAATCGTTCAATTTGTTCAATGATGGCATCAATAGCTTCGGCAGTTGTAGAACTTTTGGTCATTACGCCGGCATAAAACAATCCGGGGTAAAAGCTGTTCATTCCATATTGGCCAAATACCGAGTAAGCTAATCCCATTTCAGTACGAACCACCTGCATTAGTCGCCCCGAAAATCCACCACTCAGCACGCGGTTCATCACTTGCACTTTTGCATAATCTGGATTTTCGCGCATGCCGCCTAAGTGTCCCATCATCACAAAGCTCTGGTTCACATCTGATTTTTCAATGAAGTTAATGGAGCTTTGAGGCTCGTAGTCTATTTCAGGAAACTTAAGAATTGATTCATCTCCGGCCGGTAATTCTCCAAAGGTTTCACGAAGCTTTTGTTTCATCTCTTTGGTTTCAAAATCTCCGACAATACCAACCATCATGTTACTTGCCGAGAAGTGCTTGTCATGAAAATTGACTAAATCTTCCCGGGTAATATTGTTGATGGTTGCATATTCTGTTGTTCGGCCATAGGGTGAATCATTTCCATATATGAGAGCCTGGAACTCTCGAATGCCGATTTGCTGGGGATTATCATTCCGGCGCGAAATGTTAGATTTTTGCTGGGTTTTAGCCAGCTCAATTTTATCTTCGGGAAATACAGGGTTTGTCAACACATCGATAAATACAGGAAGAAGATCATCGAAATCCTCCTTTAAAACATCCATGCTTGCGTTTCCGCTGGTAAAACCAATACTGGTTTCGATACTGGCTGCCCTGTTTTCGAGCAGTGTATTAAGCGAATCGGCAGGATAGGTTTCTGTACCGCCTGAGCGCATCACAGTACCGGTAATAGAGGCCAGACCTGTTTTGTTATTGGAGTTTAAAACTCCGCCTGTTCGAACTCGTGCGTTAACATTGATAAGGGGTAGTTCATTGTCTTCCACCAGATAAAACGTCATGCCGTTCTTGGTAGTAAATGTTTCTACCTCGGGTTTCTGGAAGTCATTCAATTCGGGGAAGTCCATATTTTCATATGGATTCGTTGGAGTATCGTCAGACTGTTGCGTGTCCGCCATCTGTTCGGTTTGTGAGCAGGCAAATGCAAAAACAGCCATCAGTAAAAATAAGCTTATCCTCTTCATAATAGTAGAATTATGGTTGTTCAAAATTTTAAAAAATGATGAGTTAGTTATTGGCATCAGCAACCTCCTGATCGGATGAATTGTCTTCATTTACAATAGCACCCACCGTTCGATTGTCTTTGGTCAGATATTCGTTAGCCACGCGCTGAATATCATCAATAGTTACTTTGTTGAGTTCTTCGATATCCGTAAACACTTTTCGCCAGTCGCCTCGGAGGTTCTCGGCGGATGCGAGAGCAGAAGCCAGTCCGGAATTTGAATCCAAGCTTCGTATAAGGTTGGCTCGTGCATTGGTTCGTGCCCGGTCTAAGGCCTCTTGTGAGATTTCTCCATTTTTAATTTTTTCAATTTCTTCCAAAATGGAGGTTTCCATCGTATCAACGCCTACTCCCTGATTTGGGATAGCAAGGGTTGCAAAGAGGGTTTCATACTTTTGACCGGGGTATCCGTTAAAGGCACTTACTTGGAGTGCGGTCTGTTCTTCTTCAACCATTCGCTTGTAAAGGATGGAGGTACGCCCGCCTGAAAGTATACTACCCAGCAGTTGAAGGGCTTTTGAATCGGGATGATCCTGTGCTACCGTATGATATCCCATAATAAAAAATGGTTGTGATTGTCCTTGAATCGTAAATCGACGTTCTCCGCGCTGTTCCGGTTCTTTGGTATAAACGGGAGGGGGGGCGGGCCTTTCTTTCATATCGCCGAAATATTCTTCGGCCAGCTGTTTTGCTTGCTGGGGATCTACATCGCCTGCAATGGCAAAGGTAATGTTGTTTGGAACGTAATAAGTATTATAAAACTCTCGTGCATCTTCCATAGTGGTGGCTGTAATATCAGAATGCCAGCCTACGGTTGGACGTCCATAGGGGTGCGCTGTGTAAGCAACAGCTGCAAACTCTTCAATCAGACGGCCGATTGGTTGGGATTCCGAGCGCATACGACGCTCTTCGCGAACCACTTCTTTTTCTTTGTAAAATTCACGAAAGACCGGATTTTTAAATCGATCCGATTCGAGGCTAAACCACAGTTCCATTCTGTTTTCGGGCAGACTATAAAAGTAATTTGTTCGATCCTGACTGGTAGAGGCGTTCATTCCTGTACCGCCGTTGCGATCAATAATTTCTGAAAATTCGTTATTAACAACATATTCTCCCGCTTCTTTCTGGAGCTTTTTAAATTGACTCCATAGCGTATCCATTTTGGCGGAATCGGGTTGCGTACTATATTTTTCGGCCAACCATTTTTGATAGGTATTATCGAGCTCTTCTAGGACTCTTTTTTCTTCCTGCCAATTGGTAGTACCCACAGTGTGAGTTCCTTTGAAGGCCATGTGTTCAAAAATATGAGCCATACCGGTGTGTCCCACAGGTTCGTTTGCTCCGCCCACATTTACGTAGGTGGCAAAACTGACAACCGGTGCAACCGGGCGCTCAATAATGATGAAAGTTAAACCGTTATCGAGTGTGAATTCGGTAACTTTTTCTTCAAATTCGTCTAATGATTGTGCATTAACGGGCGGTGTGGCGAGATAAAATCCCAACAGCACTGCCGTAAGCGACATAAGAACGCGTCGTAGCATTTTTTCTCCTGTTTAGTTATTGGTTAATGAAATGAAGATGGATCTTAAGTTTCGAACAATATTGATTTTTTAAGCGAACGACAAGAGCTTAAATCAGTTTTAACGTTAAATTTATCTACGTTGTGATAATGTTTAGTTCACTTTGGAATGTTATATTTGCAACGAAAAATTAAAAACCACCTGTAAGAATAACCTATGTACTTTAAGCAGATTTTTGAGGAGAAATTAGCACAATATTCCTACTTAATTGGATGCCAAAAGACCGGTGAAGCTATAATCATTGATCCCATGCGGGATATTGATCGGTATAAAAAAATAGCTCAAGATGAAGATCTGAATATTACAGCTGCGGCAGAGACCCATATTCATGCTGATTACCTAACTGGTCTTCGCGAATTTGCAGAAGAGGGAATTAAAATCTTTGCTTCGGATGAGGGTGATGAGGACTGGAAGTATGAATGGATAAAAGACAGTAATTATAATTACGAACTTGTGAAAGAGGGCGATCGATTTAGCATAGGGAATATTCATTTTGAGGTTAAACATACTCCCGGACATACGCCTGAACATGTTAGTTATACGGTAACAGATGGAGCTGCAGCAAGTGATCCCATGGGCATGCTTACCGGTGACTTTGTTTTTGTAGGTGATGTTGGCCGGCCTGATCTGCTAGAAACAGCTGCCGGGCAGAAAGGAGTGATGCAGTCATCTGCGCGTACATTGTATAAATCAGTAGAGCAATTTAAATCTATGCCCGAGTATTTGCAGGTTTGGCCCGGACACGGATCCGGCAGTGCATGCGGAAAGGCTTTGGGATCGGTCCCTGAGTCAACGGTGGGGTATGAATTGAGATTTAATCCATCTATTAGAGCCTCGGAAAGTGAACAAGAGTTTGTCGACTTTATTTTGGAGGGTCAGCCCGAACCGCCCCTTTATTTTGCCCGGATGAAACGTGATAACAGGGGTGGTCCTGAAGTACTTGGCAAACTCCCTCATCCCCAGAAAATAACGGTAGAAGGATTAGCAAACCGGGCAACACAGGAGGGGAGTGTAGTAGTTGATACCCGCGAACGAACTGATTTCATGAACGGTCACCTGAAAGGGTCTTTGCTTTCAACCTATAATAAGGCTTTTAATACGGTAGTTGGATCGTACGTACGCGAAGACGAAGACATTTATCTAATCATTGAAGAAGATAATCTCGAAGAAGCTGTTCGTGATCTCATCAGAATTGGGCTGGATGAGATAAAAGGATATGTGACTCCGAAGGAGTTGGAACAGTATTTGGAGAACAGCTATGATACAGAACGGGTAGAAACAATCACTTTTGATGATGTAGCAAAGCTGATTAAAAACCCCCAATATCGGGCGCTCGATGTAAGAAAGCTAACGGAGTATAATGAGGGTCATGTGGAAGGGGCATTTAATATAGCACATACCCGATTGTTGGAGCGTAAAAAAGAGTTGGACAAAGATACAACCTGGCTCGTTTATTGCCGAACCGGTGCCCGGGCTTCGGTAGCTACATCCCTGTTACACAGAGATGGTTTTGACGTTAAATATGTGGATGATAATGTTGAACCATGGCTGGCTGAAAAGAAGATGGAAGACGTAAAATAAAAGAGGAGCACTGCCTTTTACAGTATAGCGAAAGTGATTATCTCGGTTTATTCGGTATCCTGTTTTTCCAAATATTCGTTGGTTATTTTCCGTGTCTGTTCAGCACCCATATATTTTTCCAGATCGTAGAGCGTAATCATTTTCTCACCCTCATGGAATGAGTACGTTAAATGACCACTTTCAATTTCTTTTTCCACGTCACTGGTTTTCATATCTAACATTTCTCCAACTTCTTCCAGTGAAAACATTGAACGCATAACAAGTGGTTTCTCTTTAAAATTAGTTGATTTGTTTAATTTGCCTCAAAGATAGAAAAAATCAACTTTTTTACTATCCCTTAAATCGGTCCTTTTAGAATAAACAGCAAAATAATAGTAATTCTTGTGCATAATCTTGGTTTCAATGCTGGTCTATAATTTGCTGATGGCGAAAGCATGATGTCAAATGATCGTTAACTAAACCTGTGGCCTGCATATGGGCATATATAGTGGTACTTCCGATGAACTTAAAACCACGGTTTTTGAGATCTTTGCTTAGTTTGTCGGAGATCTCTGTAGTTGTCGGCACTTGATCTAAAGCGTCCCAGTAATTATGGATCGGCTCCCCGTCCACAAAATCCCAAATATATTTACAGAAGCTATCGTACTTTTGTTGGATTTCAATAAACCGACGGGCGTTATTGATGGTTGAACGTATTTTATTTTCATTGCGGATGATATCGCGATTAGATAGCAGCTGTTGCACTTTTTCTTCATTGAAAGCAGCTACTGCTTCGACATCAAAATTGACAAACGCCTTACGATACCCATCCCGTTTTTTTAAGATTGTGCTCCAGCTTAACCCTGCCTGCGAACTTTCAAGCACTAAAAATTCAAACTGTATTTGATCATCATAAACGGGGACGCCCCACTCCTTATCGTGATATCGGATGTATTGTTCAAAAGTATGTTCGCACCAGTCGCAGCGTTTTTGGCATAATTATGGTTTTAATAATTAAAATCCCATCTTGAGGATACATCTTTCAATGATACGAAAAAAGGAAATCTATGAAGTGGGATAATCTTATTAAGGAGCGAAGTGATAAAAGTGGTATTAGTGAAAAACTTTCGGCGCGATTAGAGCTGCTGGCAGATTTTCTGGAGAAAATCATCGAAGATAAAGAAGATCAGGAATTCTTAGAGTTACTGGTTTCTTTTCCGGACGTTGCCCACCGAGCTTTTGATGAACAAGATGATGAAGCTTTGGCGAAGTTGGAGTCGATAATACATGATCTGGCGACCGATCAGATTGCCCGGTTTTTGCGATATTTTACGGTTTTCTTTCATTTGATGAATTCCCAGGAGCAGCGTGAAATTACGCGTATCAATCACGAACGGGCAATGAGTACGGGTCCGGATTCGCCGCGCAGCGAAAGTATTGCAGAGGCTGTGTATCATCTAAAAGAAGAGGGCTTTTCGGTTGATGAGGCTGCCGGGGTCATTGCAAAGCTTGATATCCAGCCGACCATTACCGCTCATCCTACCGAAGCCCGTCGCCACAGTGTGCTTACAAAGCAGCAGCATATCACTGAGATGATTGAACAGTTTAAGGCCGATGACTTAACACCGGATGAGCGCAAGGCGCTAACGTTGGATATATTTAACGAAATATATTTGCTGCTTGCTACGGATGAAGTGCGAACTGAGCGTGTAACTGTTGAAGACGAAGTTGAAAACGGAATATTTTATTTCCGTAACGCTATTTGGCAGACAATCCCCATTTTGTATGATGATCTGCGAAATGCGTTTGAGATGTACTATGATGAGGTACCTGATTTTAACACGATTTTGCGTTATCGGTCTTGGATTGGCAGTGACCGGGACGGCAATCCTAATGTAACACCTGAGGTGACTTGGCAGACTATCTTGGAACAGCGCAAGAATGTGATGGAGCTGTACCTGGACGAGCTCGATGATTTACGCCGTTACTTGAGTATTTCTCAAAATAAGTTTGATATTTCAGATGAGCTGGCCGCTTCGTTAAAGCGAGACGAGCAAGAAGATCCGCTTTCGGATCGCTATGAGCGACTTTATAATCAAGAGCCATATCGTCGAAAAGTTACGCACATGATGCATAAGCTCCAGCATCAGCTTGAGATCATAAAATTGGGTCGCCCAAATGAAGTCTTAGAAGAAGCACAGAAGTACAAAATATCTGATTTTATTAATGATTTAGAGTTGATTTCTAGAAGTCTGAAAAATTCCGGCTTAGAGTGTGTGGCATCACAGGGGAAATTGAGGCATTTGCGCATTCGAGCCCGAACATTCGGCTTTCATCTGGCGGGCTTGGATATCCGACAACATTCTGAAAAACATGAATCTGCAGTGGCGGAATTGCTGGAGGTAGGGCAGGTTACGGATGAATATCAATCCCTATCTGAAGAAGAAAAAGTACAGCTACTGACGAAAGAGCTTAAAAATCCGCGCCCTCTTTCTCCGGTTCAGGCACACCTGGATAAAAGTACTTCCCAGATGCTGGACGTGTTTCAGATTATTGATCAGATGCTGACACTGGATAAAAATAGCTTTGGGAATTATATCATTAGTATGACACACGGAGTAAGCGATATGCTTGAAGTCCTTATTCTGGCGAAAGAAACCGGGCTATGGAGTTATGATGGCGGCAAGGTGGAGAGCAAAATTGATGTGGTTCCGCTCTTTGAAACGATTGAAGATTTGGAAGAATGCGGACGCCTCATGACTGAAATTTATGATAGTCCGGTCTATCAGAAGCAGTTAAGCGCGCGAAATAATTTGCAGGAAATTATGCTTGGCTATTCTGACAGTAACAAAGATGGGGGTTACTGGATGGCCAATTGGGCTCTCGAAAAAGCGCAGCGTGATCTCGGAAAAGTGTGTCGAGAGTATGAGGTTGACTTCAGATTATTTCATGGTCGGGGCGGTACGGTTGGTCGTGGCGGTGGGCGATCGAATCAGGCCATTTTGGCGCTTCCGCCCGTCAGCAATAATGGGCGCATTCGTTTTACGGAGCAGGGAGAAGTGATCTCGTTTCGATATTCACTTGCACCTATTACACGGCGTCATCTGGAACAAATAGTGAATGCGATGATTCGGGTTACGATCTCAGAACAGTCCCAGATGCAGCAGCAGTCGCAGTTTGATGAAACCATGGACCAGCTGGCATCCGCATCAATGAAGGGGTATCGCAATCTTATTGATGATGAAGACTTCTGGAGTTGGTACACGGCAAAGACCCCTATCGAGCATATCAGTCGATTGCCCATTGCTTCACGGCCGGTGTCGCGAGGTAGTGCCAAAGCTGCTGATTTTGAAAACCTCCGGGCTATTCCCTGGGTATTTGCATGGACCCAGGTTCGCTACAACGTACCGGGTTGGTATGGTATCGGAAAGGCCTTACAACAGATGTTGCAAAAAGAAGGGATGCTTCCCCGCCTTCAAGAGTGGTATGAAGAGGTTATATTTTTTAAAACGGTACTTGATAATGCCCAGCGAGAAATGGCTCGCACACATATCCCTACTGCAAATATTTATCATGATATTGATGGTGGCACATTCCACAACCGCATTACAGAAGATTTTGATAAAGCAGAAGATGCCATTAAGCAGATCACCGGACAAGATGAATTGCTTGATATTAATCCTGTAATTAAGAAATCAATTCGATTTCGCAATCCGTTTACCTACCCGTTGAATATGATGCAAACTGAGCTGTTGGATCGGTGGAGAAATAAAGAAGAAGTTGAAAATGCCGAAGTAGAAAAATTACGTGATGCTTTGTTCTTAAGCATTAACGGAGTAGCTGCTGCCATGCAAAGCACAGGCTAAGAAATTAGAGGCTTGGGAACTAGGAATAGAGAATATTCAATCCCAAATTTTTCATTCTGAATTCTTAATTAATTCTTTCATTTGTCTTCGAAATTTTGGCGCACCGCCATTGGCGGGATGTCGCACAGGTGTATAATTTTCAATTCCAAAAGCATCCAAACTCTGCTCGCATTTTCGTCCCACTGCAATAATGTGCCCGCCAGAAAAGAGTTCTAAAAAAGCTTTAAGGGATGGATATCCCTGCTCGAGCTCATGGTCGGTAGGTGTACGATTACTGAGTAATCCGTCATCGGGATCGTACGGATGCCAGGGCAGGGCATTCCAAAGCACTGTTTCGTAGGGGTTAATCCCTAGCTGATAGATTGCTTTCCACATGATGGTAGCTGTAGGCTCCGACATCCCTTTTTTGTTTACTTCGGGTTTACTGGTACGCTGTGCTTCGATGGATTGAAAAGCGCCATCAGCCGGAATGCCGTGAACCGATTTGTGATGGCCAAGCAAAATGCGTTCGGAAGTCATAGCAATGCCTGTAAAATGCCCCCCTTGATATCCCAGGGCTTCAGCAATAAAAAGATATTTAGCAGTATCGAGCCGTTCTTTAAGATAGTGTTGTAACTGTTTTTTACGGATCTGAGGTCCGTTATCACTTACATCATGCTCGGGATCGTTTTGGTACCAGGGGTTAAAAAATGGTCCATCGGGGGTTTCTTTCAGAAGATGCAATAAAGAGTTTATACTGCTCATCAAAAGGAAAATAAGTTGGTATTAATATTGTCGAGGGATCAGCCAAAGCTTGGTTTGGCGACCGTCAATATATCGAACAGAATCGCCATCAAAAAAAGCATCTTCTTCAAGCATTATGCGAATTTCTTTATTCCATTCTGGGATATTTACTGTTGCATTGAGTTCAATGGAGTGTGCAGTGTTTGCATAAAGAGGATAATCTCCTTTGCCCGAAACGCCATCTTGTTGATCCCAAAGTCCGATGGTTGGTCCGGCACCGTGGCCATGGTATCCGATAGGATGTGTGTAAATACTTGGTTCGATATTCTGATTAATAGCTTCTTTGCGGCTTTTTGATAAAATCTCGTTGCCGGTTAAGCCTTCTTTAAAATTATTGGTCAAAATATCCTGCAGTTGATTGCCAGTTGCTAAGGCCTTTTGCAATCCTTCAGGAGCTTCGTTTTCTCCGGCTTTTAGAACATAGGCATGTTGCTGGGTATCGGTATTGAGTCCAAGGTAAGTAATGCCAAGATCCACATGCAGAAGGTCACCGGGCCGGATAATATTTTCTGCGGGACGTTTTGAAAAGTTAGCTAAAAACGAAGTATCGGGTTCGGCTGCCCGCTGCACTGATACGCTTGGATGAAACCAAGCCGTTAAATTTAGATCCCGAATACGCTCACGATACCACCACTCCACATCTTTTGTGGTTGTAATACCCGGTTGAATGACTTTCTCCGAAAATCCTTCAGCAATAATATCGTGTGCAATATGACAGATCATCGGGTATACCTGCATCTCGGGATCGGTGCGGGTTTCGAGCCAGCCGATGGCCAGCTTTTCACCTGATACAATTCGGCTTTGATAACGCTGGGGAAGAGCAGACATAAAAGCGCTGTATTCGGAGTGACTGATACCATCTGCCAATGCAAAAGTCGAAGAAAAGTTCAGAGCTATGTTATCTGGATTATACTCTTGGATAATATCAACCAGCCGTTTCCACTGGTTCGGTTCTTTGTCTTTATCCCAGGCTGTTTTAAAAAATTTGCCGATATCATAACGTGCAACGGCCAACCGCTCTACCTCTTTGCCGTTGTCCGAAAAAACAAGTATTGTTCGGCGTCGCGCGGACTGCCATGTGGCAGGAAGCATCGTGTTAATTACGGGATCCTCATTATATTCTCGTGCTATAATAATCCACATGTCAACATTTTCTCGCTGCATGAGTTTTGGAACGACGTTATCGAGACGGTATTCGAGCCAGCTGTTTCTTACATTGGCTCTTTCCTGCATCGACAATATTTTGGGAGGAGCCGTTTGTTGTGCCAACGAAAAGGGTACCGTGACCAGTAACAGGATTGGAACAAGAATAATGGAATTTGATACTATTTTCATTGGCAGTAAATGTTTTTTAAAAAGGAGTTCAAGCAATTCTAAAAAGCAGAAACCGTTCAAGTTTGTCAACTGTTAAAAGGTTGAAGTACAAATAATCTGGAACAGGTTGTCATAAGTTCTGAGTGACATTTTTAATTGAGCTGTAGTTAACACCGAAGTTACTTTGTGAAGAAATTCATCCGTAAAAACTGTATTTTAGCATACTTGAACCGAAAGACTTTATTATGATTACTGATACTATTTTTGATATAAAAAAAATATCCACAAGTAGGATAGAAAATGTAGATCTGGATAAGCCGGGATTTGGCCGTGAATTTGCAGATCATATGCTCGAGATGGAATATCGGGACGGCAAGTGGCAGCAGCCGGAAATCAAACCATACGGGTCTATTGAGATAACACCGGCCCTAAGTGCACTGCATTATGCTCAGTCGGTATTTGAGGGTACTAAGGCCTATTATGTTGATGACGATACGGTAAATCTTTTCCGGGTGGAAAAGAACTACGAACGTATGGTACGATCTTGTGAACGCATGTGTATTCCCAAGGTACAACGAGAAGTATTTTTGGAAGGAATTAAAGAGCTCATAAAACTTGATCATCAATGGGTACCCCAAAAGGAGGGTAACTCTCTTTACATTCGACCCTTTGCATGTGCTTTTGATCCCATTATTTCGGCGCGGGTAGCAGAACAGTATCGATTTTATGTTATTACATCACCTGTCGGATCTTATTATGATCGTCCGGTGAAGTTGACGACTACTAAGAAGTATGTACGAGCTGTAAAAGGTGGGGTGGGAAATGCCAAAACAGCCGGTAATTATGCAGCCAGCTTGTATCCGGCTCAGCAAGCCAAAAAGGAAGGGTTTGATCAGGTGCTTTGGTTGGATGCCGACGAACATAAATACGTTGAGGAAGTGGGGACAATGAACATCTTTTTTGTTATTGATGGTGTATTGGTGACCCCGAATTTGAGGGGTACTATCTTGCCGGGTGTTACACGTAATTCCGTTATTCAATTAGCGAAAGCCTGGGATATGCCGGTGGAGGAGCGTCGCGTTAGTATTGAAGAAGTGATGCAGGCTGGTAAAAATGGAAAGTTGGACGAAGTATTTGGTGCCGGCACAGCGGCCGTAGTGGCTCCGGTAGAGGAGGTTCATCACGATGGCCAATCTGTAACGTTTGATATTGATGGCAGAGGTCCTATCGGACAAAAATTCTACGATGCAATTACTTCTATTCAGTACGGGCAGGCCGAGGACCCATTTGGATGGGTGACTTCTGTTGAGGTTGGATAAGCCAGCTCTTAATATCCTTTTGATCGATCAACGGTGTAATTTAGGTTCATACCTGAGAGTGCCCGTTTATAATTTTCTACAATTTGGTCAGCTACTTCTTTGGGTTTGGTAATACTGGCAATGTGAGGGGTGATGATTATATTTTCGCGATTCCAGAACGCGTGTTGTTCGGGCAGAGGCTCATCAGAAAATACATCCAGCCAGGCCCCTTGCAGAATATTGCTATCCAATGCGTAAATTAAATCTTCGTCCACTAAGTGCTCGCCTCGTGCCGCGTTGATAATCCAGCCACGGTCATCCATCTGCTTAAAAATTTCGAGATTAAGAATACCCTTGGTCTCTTCAGTAAGGGGGAGCAGACAAATAAGGATGTGAACGTTATCAACAAACGAGGTTAGTTCATTTGGCCCGGCAAAAGTTGTAAGGCCCTCGATTTCTTTGGCTGATCGTGACCACCCGGAAACTTGGTATCCCAATTCAGCCAGTTGTTTGGCAGTTGGCTTGCCGAGTTCTCCTAATCCCATAACGCCTATCTGTATTTCTTGAGGGGATGGGTGATTATGAGGCTGCCATTTTCTCTGATCATTTTGACGAATATAATGCACAAAATTCCGCTGAATATTTAAAACGGCCGCTAAAATATATTCCTTCATTTGCTGCACCAGCGACGGAGAAACAACGCGGCATATATCAATAGATTCTGGTAGCGACTCATCTGAAAGCAGGTGATCGGCCCCGGCTCCCAGCGATGAGACGGCTTTAAGGTTGGGAAAACCGTCAAGAAGATGTTTGGGATGATTCCAGCATACGGCAAACTGTACACGGTCTTTGTCTTTTATGGCCGGCCAAATATCAATTTCAATATTGCGATCAATACTTTGAATTGCATTTTCCCAGGAAGAAAGATCCCGATCAGGGGCAATAAATAGTAGCGACATGTGATAAAGAATGATTGAATTTATGATTACGGAATAAGGTATAAAAAATAGTAATTGTTTTTGACTGATCAGGGAATGAAATGTTGCTGAATCGTTTGTTACCTTTTATGAAAATTAGATCAAATAAAAAGTATCGGTTGAAAAATGGGAACCCGACTTATTATAACGTGTGAACATGCCGGGAATGATGTTCCGGAAGAGTTTCGACATCTCTTTGAGCATAATCGGGGAGTGTTGAAGACACATCGGGGCATCGATATCGGGGCATTGGAGTTGACGAATTCCATTTCTGAGTTGCTGCAGAAAGAACCTTATTTACATACCGTCACCCGTCTACTTGTAGATTTGAATCGTTCAACACAAAGTCCAACTCTTTTTTCTGAATTTACTAGGGATCAGCCCCTGCATATACGAGAAAAGATATTTAAGAAGTATTATCAGCCCCATCGTAACAAAATAGAAGAAAAAATTAATCAGGTTATAGCTGGCGGAGAGCAGGTTATTCATGTAGGGGTCCATACTTTTACACCCATCTGGGAAAATGAGGAGAGAGAGGTCGATGTGGGATTTCTATTTGATCCGCGAAGCAAAGCGGAACAGCATTTCTGCTACCTTTGGCGCCATGAGCTTAACCAGCGTTCATCAGAACTGCGCCTTAAAATGAATGAGCCTTATCGTGGTACCATGGATGGTTTTACGACCTATTTGCGAAGACAATTTTCAGGAACCAATTATCTTGGGATGGAGATTGAAGTAAACCAGCGTTTTACGGAGTCATCCCTGGAGAGTGAGTGGGAACAACTGAAAGAAAATATTGGCAAATCATTACGGGCAACAATTCAAATATTCAAAAGCTAATAGTTAAGAGGTTTTTATTTCGACAATTTGATCCCGTTTTGAAGACAAATGCTTTTGCTTCATCTGCCAAGATTTTCCAAATGGTCGAGAGGTCATAATTCCCTTGTGTAGGTTTCCTACATGTTCAAGGTCAAGACAAAGATCGCCATTGCGTTCCATATCTGTACGCACTCCCGTTATGGTTAATTTGCAGAATACCCATTTTGGGACCGATCTATTGTTTGAGCTGAAACGCATCCGTCATTATTCGAGATAGTAGCAACAGGTTTGCCACGAAGCTGTGGGTCAAAATCAGGTTCGCACGAATCATGAAAATTATTGCAGTCGATCAGTGTATATTCTGATTTGCTCATAGCTGGTTGAAACGATGAGAGTGGAAATTGTTTTTATATAATTTATTATTAGAAACGATCTTCTAGAAAAAGAAATATCAAATAAGTTAATCCAGATTATATACAGATGGACGGTGAACGAACGCCTCCTGTTGCTACCTATAAAAGAGACGCTCTGTTCTTATCATTAGCTGGGATATTCTTGACCTCTCTGGTGCTGGGAAATGTGATTGGAACAACAAAGTTTGTGACGATATTTTCTGTTGAGCTTTCGGATTGGATGTTAAGCATGGTGCCCGAGCTCATCCGTGACAATAGTATTTATACAATGAGCGTACCGGTTGGAGTAATTGCTTATCCTTTTACCTTTTTAGCAACGGATCTGCTATCTGAATTATACGGACGAAAAAAAGCACAATTAGTCGTTTGGGTTGGGTTTTGGATGAACGTTTTTATGCTCTTTTTGATGACCGTGAACCATTGGTTGCCCAGCACTACGGGGGTAAGTGGTGGGTTGCAGCTTTTTGAGGGTGTTTACGAATTTATGATTGGCAATACCATTGCCAGCATGATTGCCTACTTGTTTGCGCAGACAGTAGATGTAAGATTGTTCCATTTCTGGAAAGATCTGACAGATGGGAAACACCTGTGGTTGCGCAACAATGCATCTACAACAGTGAGTCAATTAGTAGACTCAACAGCTATTTTATCCATCCTTTATTTTGCCGGAAACCTGGGGCAAGACGTTGATACCATTGGGAAATTAGTCATCTTAATATTGAATTCTTATCTCTTTAAATTCTTTTTCGCACTGTTCGACACTCCACTTTGTTATTTGGGGGTAAAAATCTTCCAGGAATTCGAGGAAGACCCCAGTGGGAAAAGCCTATATGAGTGATTTTTAAAACCGAAAAGACGGTTTAAATAACGTTGGCTTAGGTTGGCAAAAAAAGTAAAATTAATCCCAAAAAAACATTGACATATACCCCGGTTTGGTCTTACATTAGGATTCCAATTTGAAACGGGGTTGAGCCCAGCAGCAATTGAGTTCAACTCCGTTTTTTTGGCTCTAATAAATCGGGCCAAATTGGAGAGAACAATTCGTTCTTTGACAGACTGAGAACATACAGACGATCGCACGTCGAGCCCTTGTCAGCTCCGAGTTATCGGAGCCGATG
>NZ_JBYEIQ010000006.1:0-156468 GCF_058386955.1 Fodinibius sp. GM21
TTCTTTTTGTGTCATGATTTGTCTAAGTTAGTAGATTTTAAATTACCAACCTAGACAGAGTTAGATTTACACTCTCGTTCAAAAATAATATCCGGAAATCCTAATAGTATGATATTATCATTAATAAATGGATATGCTTTATCCAAGGTATATGGGACCCCTCTCGTAGATTCGCTAACAATATAAGCCAGTGGTACCCCTGCAGCCCGACCATCCAAAAGATTTTCAGGAATATCCCACTTGCCTTTTCTCAGGATGATATATGATTTCGTAGCTGTCGTTTCTTGAAAACTTTCTAAAAGAAATGACGAAGCGACTCTCATTTTTCCATCACCCAGTGATATGGGATGTACCTCTTTACTACAAGTTAAGTGTGAAGCAATTCGACTTGCAAACCCTGCAGCAGGTATTAACCCAACTATTTCTTTTTGGCTATTCATTGACTCTCAGCATTTTGTCTTTAATAATTTGATGTGCAATCGGGCTTTTGAGTACATCATTGTGCCCCTTATCAATAATATGAGTTTCAAATCGACCAGAACATAACTCTCCAAATCCAAAAAACAGATCATTCCACCAACCTTCGATAGAAAGATTTCTTCCATGGAGAACCTCCGATTTCAAATAAAGAATATCCCCTTCATAAATTCTTTTTTTATACTTCTTAACAGCTGCAATTTGAGTAAGCTGACAATATCTCCTACGGTCATTTACCGATATTTTTAACGAGAATTTAATCCGACTCCAGATTCTCAGTTTTTGTACTTTTTCTTTTAAAAACCTTTCAAGGGTCAAATACCATTTACCCAACTTAAAATAAAAAGGTAAATACTTTGCTAACAAAGGATATCTTCTCTCCGACGGATCCTTTGCTATTTCGTCACCCTGATCATCATTTGAGTGTTCCAAGGTTTGTTTTATGGGAAGGTGGGAAGCCAGCTTTAATTTTAGGCGTTCAAAAGCTTCTCGATTTTCTTGCGAAAATTCCGGATAACCCGAATGAAAGTGCCTCGAATAAATATTTGGGGCGTCTACAACCAGAATGGGATCAATTACTTCTTCCCCTTCCTTTTTTAGGAGTTCCGCAATTTCTATTGCGATAGTACCACCTATGCAATATCCTCCTAAACGATAGGGACCATTCGGATGCACTTGCCTAAGCTCATCTTTATAAAATTTAGCCATTTCCACAATATCATCAATGCCTTTAAAACCATCCCATCCGGGCCATTGAAACCCATAGACTGACTGATCCGGGGGAAATGATTGAGCTAACTCAAAAAACATTAGCACATTTCCTGCTCCGCCGTGAACCATAAATAGTGGGATCTTTTCACTACTCCCCTTTTGAATAAATTGAAGCGATCTAAATTTTCGACTATTATCCTTTACATGGGCACTTGTTATTAATTCTGCAAGTCCTGCTAATGTGGATTCTCTGGCAAGTGTTGAAAGTGGCAAATCTTTCCCAAAGTGTTCATCAATTTTTAAAAAAAGAGTCACGGCATTGAGCGAATCACCACCTAACTCAAAAAAATCAGCATGACGTGAGATATTTTCCACACCAAGTAATTGAGCCCATATTTGGGCTAATCTTGCCTCAGTTTTGGTTTTATAAACCACATCCGTTAACTCTTTCTCATCATGTAAGCGGGGGGTCGGCAAGGATTTTAAATCAATCTTTCCGCTGGGCGTGTAAGGTATTTCCCTAATCTCAACAACAAAGGAGGGGATCATATATGTCGGCAAGTTATTACCCAAAAAGGCTTTAAATCTTTCCTCATTTATCTTGCCTTCACGTTTAGAAAGATAATAAGTAACAAGTTGATTACGACCATTATTATCTTGCATTGCATGGGTAATACATTGAGCAATTCCCGGATAGGTTGCCCCAATGGTATCTATTTCTCCTGGTTCTACCCGATGTCCTCGTATTTTTATCTGATGATCGACACGCCCAAGAAACTCAATATCTCCCTGTTCATTATAAAAACCTAAATCACCTGTCTTGTACAGTACGGGATAGTCCGGTACGTTAATGGGGTTCTTAATAAAGGCTTTTTCCGTCAAATCATCTCTGCCAATGTATCCATGAGCTAAGTTTTTACCGGCAAGATATAATTCGCCACGTTCTCCTTTCGCAACACACTCCAAGTTTTTATCAAAAATATATATCCTATTATTTTTTAAGGATTTGCCTATGGGAGGTAAATCAGGCCATTTGGAGGGGGCCTCATCTAATAAATATGCTGAAATAACATGAGTTTCAGAGGGACCATATTGGTTATCAAGTATTGCCTCTGGTATTTTTTTAAAGAATGATCTGAGACCTTCGTCTACCCGTAGTTGTTCTCCAGCAGTAATTACCTCCATTAGAGAATCAGGATATTTATGCAACGTATTTGCGACTTCAACTAAACTTCGGAGGGCCACAAAAGGAATAAAAAGACGCTCTATCTGGTGATCCTTCATTATTTCTAACAATATCCTTGGATCTCGTCTATCACTATCTTTTACCATTATCAGGGTTCCACCGGACGCAAAGGTTGTAGCAATCTCTTGAAATGAAACATCAAAACTTATACTAGAATATTGTAAAACTCTGGCTTCTAGCTTAAAATATGATCGCTCGATTTGCCAGCTAATAAGATTAGCCAATGCCCGATGTGGCATCTCTATGCCTTTGGGTCTACCGGTAGATCCGGATGTAAAAATAACATACGCTACGTCTTCCCCATTAATTTTGGGGGACTCAAATAATGGAGAATGGGGCTCAAGCACCTGTTCAATACTTTCCCACCGTACAATATAATCCAGCTTCTCGTTAAATCGATCTTTATACTCTTGGTGTATAATAAGTAAGCTTAGCCCAGCATCTTCACTCATCATTCTCAAACGCTCAATAGGATAATTTGCGTCTAAGGGTACATAGGCCGCTCCGGATTTTAATATCCCAATTATTGATGCGATCATCTCCGATGACCTATCGAGGCAGATCCCAACACGATCACCTTGCTTTATCCCTTGTTTGACAAGATAGTTTGCAACTTTATTCGACAATGAATTTAACGCTCCATAGGTCATTCTCTGCTGACCAAACTCCAGTGCGATCGCATCATTGTAGTAAGTAAATCCATTGTTTAACCACTCATTTACAGTCTCAAAGAGTGTCGTTGAAAACCTCTCTCCTTTATGATGTTCCATCCCATTCAATGCATCGGTGTCCATCTTTCTCTCCCAATTATTACTACTTCAAATCTAACTTTTCTATACACTTTTTGTTACTCCAAAATATGCTCTCTGCTCTTTTATAAGCTTATCGATTACTCTACCCTCAGATATCACTACGTCGTTGTATGTTAATATTTCATCTTTTTGAATATCCCTTTTAAGTATACAACCTTCAGCGATACCCAAGGGTAACAACTGTTCTTGCTCGACCACCGCGGCATTTTCGCAAATTCCATATGTCATATAATATCCGATGCCATCAAGTTGAACTCCAGTACTCAAATTCTTTTTTGCTACCGCAACCACTTCTACTGTTGGCGCCCCTTGGGGAGCAATGGTAGCATCATTAAATAACACTGCACGCGCAACCGTATTGGGGACCTCAAAGTGACATAAATGAAAAGGCCTATTAAAACAGTACAATGGCCCCTCTCCCATTTTATAGAGTTTTAAATAGTGCTGTTGCAACGGATGATCACAAGTTCCAACAATAAATATCCCCGGACCGGGCGAAGCCCCTACAATATAATCCACGATTCCACCATTCACCGTAAATGCTTCATCCGGATAGGCTTTAATGGCTTCTTCTATAGGTGTTTGGGAGGGGACCGTTGGGCCATACATTCCCCTTTTTCCTACTTGCATACCAGTAGCATTGGCTACAACAGCCTGCTCAAAGGAAATTTTTCCTCCATCCGCAAAGGAGGTTACCATTGGCGGGTTTTGTCCCCATTTTTTAGCAAAGGCTTCCTGTGTTTTAGGAGTTCGATACGGATCATGCAATCCTTTGATATTCCCACACAACACGGGCTTTATTCCAGCTCCCTCAAGGAATCGATAGAGATTCATAATCACTCCCGGTTGGTCTCCATCAATGTCAGTATAAATAACCTCATTTTGATCTGCATATATCTTCAAAATTGGGCCCGCCGTACCATCCAATTCAGCATTAACAATTACATGTTTTCTGTTCTTGATAGCCTCAAGAACTACTTCTGCCCCAAATGAAATGTTACCCGTAGCCTCAATAACTAGATCAATTTCATTTGAGTGGCATATCAAAAAAGGATCTTCGGTCACGCATTTATGTCTCCGGGAAATAGCCGTATCCAATTCTTCTTGGGATGATACCCTTGTGACTTCTTCTACCCCTGCTTCTCGATATACTTTAACGGCATTCGAAATCGTCCTGTTGGCAATAGCTACTAGTTGCATCCCTTTTGCAACTGTCTCAAACTGCAGCGCCACTCCCTGAGCAAAAAATCCGGCCCCAACCATGGCAACCCGGATGGGAGTCCCCTCCTTTTCAAGTTCTTCCAGCTTCTTATCGACAATAATCATCGGTTATAGATTTCCTCAATCATTTAATTACACGACTGCAACCTTTTTGGATTTATGTTTCATGACATACTTTGCTATTTGATCCCCTATCTCAAGAGACGATGTCGCTGCCGGCGATGGCGCATTACAAACATGAATGGTTCTTCCATGACATGTAATCAGGAAATCATCCACTAAACTGCCATCAGGATTTAAGGCCTGTGCTCTTACTCCGGAATCAGAAGGAATTAAGTCTTCAACACGAACTTCAGGAATCAGCTTCTGCAAGCTTTTAACAAATTGTGCTTTGGACATTGAACGGTATAGCTCACGAAATCCTTCTTTCCAATGTTGACCTACAAGTTTCCAAAATCCTTTGTAGCTCAACGATTGCCAGGCTTCTGTAGCATTAAAGGCGAATTTTGAATACCCTTCTTTTTTAAGACTCAAAACTGCATTCGGACCAGCATGAATACTCCCGTCAATCATTCTAGTAAAGTGTACGCCTAAGAATGGAAAGTTAGGATTTGGAACGGGATATATAAGATTCTTCACTAAATGTCGCCGTTCTTTGACTAACTCATAGTACTCTCCGCGGAATGGAACTATCCGATGCTCTATTTCAGCCCCTACACTTTTTGCCAGTGTATCACTATATAAACCAGCACAATTAATTACATATTCACTTACAAATGTGTGATTCAGAGTTTCAACGGTACATCTTGTGTCTTTTGAATCAAAAGAACAAACTTCCTGGTTAAATATAATTTCCACTCCTTGCTTTTTGAGCAATTCAACCAGTTTTTCCGCCACGTTTTTATAGTTAACAATACCTGCTTCAGGGACATGTAAGGCAGCAATCCCATTTACAAACGGCTCAATTTCTTTGAGCTCACCTTGGGTTATCTTTCGTACATATAATCCATTGGCCTTTCCCCTTTCTTCCAATTCATCAAGGTAGGACAGTTCGGATTCATCCGTTGCTACTATCACTTTCCCGCATTGTTCAAATGGCACATTATAAATCCCACAGAAGTCCATCATTCGACTACTGCCGCGCGTACAAAGTTCGGCTTTTTTACTGCCGGGTTTATAATATACCCCGGAATGGATTACACCGCTATTTCTACCTGTTTGATGAGCAGCAGGACGATCTTCTTTTTCAAGAATAAGAACGGATGCCTCTGATGCAGTTTTTTTTAAAGCATATGCTGTTGCAAGTCCAACAATTCCACTTCCTACAATGATATAATTATACATACATTTTCTCCGGTGTACGTTCCCAGATATTCCACGGGCAATCATCAGAACTCCACAAATCCTCGAGATAATTTTTATCTCGAAGCGTATCCATACACTCCCAAAACGAGTCGTGGCGGAAAGCACATAATTCTCCACTTTGGGCAAGCTGCTCCATTGGTTCCCGCTCAAAAACAGTTTCGTCTCCGGCAATAAAATCAAAGACCGATGGTTCCAACACAAAAAAGCCCCCATTAATCCAAGTGTCATCCCGCTTAGGCTTCTCTCTGAATGATGGAATTTTGTATTCCTCTGATTCCAAGCGGAATGCCCCAAAACGTCCGGTAGGCTGTACGGCGGTAACGGTTGCTATATGTTTATGACTTTCAT
Source organism: Fodinibius sp. GM21 (assembly GCF_058386955.1). NCBI lineage: Bacteria > Pseudomonadati > Balneolota > Balneolia > Balneolales > Balneolaceae > Fodinibius > Fodinibius sp. GM21. Next base: position 6,181 of record NZ_JBYEIQ010000006.1, read on the forward strand.
GAAAGTCTATCAAGTTGGTGATATTTACATCACTTACACCATCGCCATAGGTAAGGCAAAACGTTTCATTTCCTATTAATTCTTTAACTCGTTTTAGTCGACCTCCCGTCATGGTACCATTTCCTGTATCAACCAGGGTTATGGTCCACGGTTCCACATCATTTTGCAGCACTTTCATCTCATTTTTTCTTATATCAAATGAGACATCTGACCGATGTAGAAAATAATTCGAGAAATATTCTTTAATAACATATCCTTTATACCCACAACAAATGATAAAATCATTTATCCCATAGTGAGAATAGATTTTTAAAATATGCCATAAAATAGGCTTCCCCCCGATCTCAACCATGGGTTTTGGGCGAACACTTGTCTCTTCGCTTAGCCTTGTTCCAAACCCACCTGCTAATAGCACTGCTTTCATATTATACTCCCTTTTCAAATTGATCTTGTTGCCATCCAACTATCACTTAACCCAACTCACTCAACTGATAAATAGTATTTTTTATTTACTCAAAAAATATGCCACATAGCAGATGCTAAATTTTATCTACGCCTATGCTCTGATAAACCCACCTTAAGTACCGGATGTTATTTTTTTACAAACCCGAACGAGTAAATATTACACCTTGACTTAAAAAGCTTACCCGAAAAAAAATTACTTAATTCGTTTTATACCTCAAGGGCCATCTCTCTAAAATGTACATTTGAGTGAACTAAGTCATCGTAAGTACCCTGCTCAATGATCTTTCCATTCTCCATGAAGTAAAGCACATCACAATTTTTAACAGTAGTCAGTCGGTGAGCAATCATGATTAACGTACGCTCTCCCTTTAACGATTCTATAGCACTGGTAATCTGTTTTTCAGTTATATTATCCAGAGCTGATGTCGCCTCGTCCATTACCAATACTTCCGGATCGTGATAAAGAGCCCTCGCTATTCCAACTCGCTGACGCTGTCCTCCCGAAAGCCTCGTACCATTTTCACCAATAATCGTATCCAACCCATTGGGCATGCGGTTGATTAAAGTCTCAAGCTGAGCCAATTTTATGGCATTCCATACTTTTTGCTCATCAATTTCATCTTTGGGAATTCCAAAAGCGATATTGGAACGCAATGTTTCATCCGCCAAATAAATAGACTGCGGTATATATCCAAGTGTCTTCTGCCAGGCAGATAGATTTTGCTGTATGTCGGTACCATCTAATAAAATCTCTCCTTTGTCAGGTTCGAGCAATCCAAGAATAAGATCTACAACTGTTGTTTTTCCAGCACCGGATGAACCCACAAAACCTACGGCCTTACCTTTGGGTACTGTCAGCGAGATATTTTTCAACGCCTGAACTTCACTACCGGGATAGTGATAACTTACATTATTAATTTCAATGCGGTCATTTAGCTGCAGCTGATTTTTCTTTTCCCGATCTTTCATAAATTGGGTATTGTATTTAGCTAATTCTTTGAGATCATCGTATACAGGATCAAGCGAAACAATATTATATCGCAACCTTGTATACATGGTTACCAGCTGCTGTACAGAGGGCATCAAGCGCACAGTGGCCATAGCAAAAAGCGTAAGTATTGGTATAATTGCTCCCATTGGACGATCCTGCCATACCAATAGAACAGCGATCATCAACATCCCTACTACTGCTGTCGTTTCTACTACCGGGCGGGGTATTTGCTGAATAAATCGCAAATAGGCCATCAAGCGAGTACTCTTAAAGGCTTCGATACGGAACTTTTCAATAAATTCACTTTCTCGGTTTAAGACGCGCGCTTCTTTAATACCCCCCAAACCCTGATTAACGGCTTTAATCATTTCTGTACGGCGCTCCTGTTCTTCCTCTCCGTACTCCTTCATCTTTTTCTTATTTAACAGGATAAAAGTACCTGCCCCAAAGCCCGAAAGCGAAATAACCAACAGAGTGATAAGCGGTTCAACAGTAAAAAGAAAAGTTAAAATGGCTACTGTCATTACCCCCTCACGCCCCATCATCAAAATATTAGTAACTACATTATTAATCAGCACGTTGATTTCTTGACTGATATTTCGAAGCAGCTCGGCCGTATTTCTTTGGAGATGAAAGGTATAAGGTGCCTGCATGTATGAACGCATCAATCGAAAACTAATGGTGTACCGCCGATTGAATATGAAGCGAGCTTCAAAATAATTAAATGTTATGATATAAATACTCTTAATGATAAAAATACCTACCAATGCCGCCGACCCCCAAATCAGCAGATCCTGAGCGTTTGAGATATTTAGCATCTCGATAAGCGGCTGCAACCACTGCACCGACAATACGCGTTCGGGATCTGCAACAATTGCCACAAAAGCAGGAATCATCCCAATACCGGCCACTTCAAGAGCTGCAGCTACCAACATAAGCACAAACAATACAAAGAGTTTTAAAACATCACCCTTCGGTAGGATGTAAAATAATTTTTTTAATGTTATTAACACCTTGGCCCACCACTGGTTAAGAGTTTATTTTTAGTCATTATCAATTGCCTCGCAAATTTTCAATCAGCAACAACGAAGTAGCTACAACACCTACTACCGGTGCGACTACCCCCACGTAATCTGTAAATGCGGGACGACGCCTTACTTGAACGGTTACGATATCATTATTTTGCAAATCGAATTCAAACATTTCTACCGGTTCCGGGTCATGATATCGATAGCGAAAAAGAGCTACATCTATCCGTTTTCTTTCTTCATTATATCGGGACACTTTGACTTCAATCTGTGTTTTTGCCCAATCGATATTTGCATCATTTCCACGCAACTGTGAAAATCCAAAACTAAATGACAGTAACTCAGGGATAGTGGTCCGCTCCGGCACAATATATCGCCCCGAACTGCCCACATCTCCCCAAACATTTACCGAATCAGCCAATTCGCCAATCTCTGCAACACGGATAAATCGGTCACCTGTACCTTCTTCCATTTGTGCATATGCTTTTATTGGATGCAAAAACACAACTGAGAAAAGAACGATAATGTAAATACTTTTTATTTTCATGATTTTCCTGAACACAATTAATTATCTCTGATATATTGACAACTGTTTGAACTTCATTAACACTTATTTCACATAGGTTTCATAGTTGGTGTACAGGGATTGATAATAGCCGGCCCCATAGTAATTGCTGGTTTCCTTACGATAATCAAAATCATTTAACACTACACCTGTGACATTAGCCTTAATATTTTCCAACTCTTCTAATGTGCGCAGGAGCATTCCACGGTTAGTTTTTCGATATTTTGCCACAACTACTGTCGATTCAGCATATTTCAGAATGGCCGTAGAATCGCTGATAATACCAAAAGGAGGCGTATCTAAAATAATAACATCAAAAACATCCTCCATCTTCCTCAGTAGCTGCTTAAATAACATGCTACTCCCTAAAACTTCTGGCGTCTGTGTATTATCACCTGCGACTATAACTTTAAGATTCTCTTCATCGGTATCCTGTATCAAATCCTCAAACGAAAGTTGTCCGTCCAGGTATTCAGACAATCCCTTCTTAGCAGCAAGTCCCAGATATTTCCCCAACTTGGGTCGGCGGAAATCCGCGCCAATCAATAACGTTTTGTATCCATCTTCAGCAAAAGCAACCCCCATATTAGCAACTATCGTTGATTTACCATCCCCTTTTTCTGCACTCGTAACTGCAACCGTTTTAGGTGGCTTATCGCCATACTGATAGATAATATTATTTTTAAGTCGCCTAATAGCTTCGGAGGAAATACTCAATCGATCCTGGAATAAAACCAGCTCGGCCGGAATTTTACCTTCCCCCACAGAGAAATACTTTCTCTTTTTTCTCGATATTTTGTCGAAAGTGGGTATAACAGTAATAGACGGCATATACATTGTTTTTAGTTCACCAATGTTATTCACTGTATTATCACGGAACTCGTTGATAAAAATGAAACCGGCCGAAACCAACCCACCTAACATAATACCCAGCAATAGTAATATCTTTTTATTGGGACTTACCGGTATAATTGGAGTTTCACCGGGATCAATAACTCGTCCAAACCCAAACTGGGTCTGCTTCCAAACCGACATATCAGCATATTTCCTAGAAATATTGATATAAAGGTCTTCATTTATTTTTACATCACGCTGTAGTTTCGCCAGCTCCACAATACCCTCGGGTAGTGAATTTATATTGGCGGCCATCTCCTTCTCAAACTGACTTAAAGCATCAATTTTCGAATCCAATTGATTTTTTTCAATTCGCAATTGTACTAAACGGCTTTGCAAATCCGAGACAATCTGTGCTCGATCTTCACTATCCATACCCATATACTCATCGTCTTCAGTAAATAGCTGATCAGAAAGTTCTTGAATTTCATTTTTTAGTCGATCAATTTGCTTATCCAGATATTGAAGTCGAGCTGGTACCGGAGTTCTCTCTAAAACGCCGGGATTCTTAGTAATGATCAGTGTTCGCTCTCTTTCATAGCGTGCCAAATCTTCCTGCGAATTACGAATCTTTGGACCTATAGCATCCGAGAATTGATCAGCAAGACCGGGTTTTATCCGTTCAAGCTGCTTTTCAAGATTTTCGATCGTTTGTTCAACCGTTTGTAAATCTAACTTAGATCGTTGCAGTTCAAGCGCAACATCTGATTGCTGTTGAACCATCCCTGTGGTCTGCTCATTAACTTTAACAATTCCTGTTTTATCCATGAACTCTTCCAGCTTTCTTTCCGACTCATCAAGTTTTTTCTTTACTTCAGCTTTCTCTTTCTCCAAAAACTGAGCAGTTGATGTCGCAGCTTGGCGATTCAGCCTTGTTGAATTTTCGACATAATTCTGCATCGCAAGATTCGTAATAATAGAAGCTTCACGAGGCGAAGTGCTTTGAAAACTAACGGCAACTACATCTGATTCTTTTTCTGGAAGTTTGAAGGTGAGATTCCTTTTAATCCTGGAAGCAACTGTTGCTTCTCCAACTCTATAGCTTTCGCCATCCTCTTCTGTTGCCCAAAATATGGGCAATTCATAAACTTTCTCCGGAAGATCAGATAGTAATTTTTGAGCTACTTGCTCAGAAAAAGTCCGGGATTGAAGGACCTGAAGTTCATTTTCGAGTGTTGAACTTGTGCCATATCCTGTTGCCTGTGTAATAGTTTGAGAAAGTTCTTCGTTTCCGCCATTTGAGCTAATCATTAATAATCCTCTGCTTTCATACACCGGTTCTATCGTATCAGCATAAAACCAAGCTCCGGTACCACCGGCAATCAGAAAAAACAATACCAGCCATTTATAGCGTAAGAGAATAGCTATGATTTTCTTGGGATCAAGACTATTGTTTTCCGAATTAGAGGGAAAGTGAGGTATATATTCGAACTTGGTTAACTCATTACGAGTTTCACTGTTAAATTTTTGAAGTGAATCGGACATCGCTATGACCTTATTTTACTTACTTTGTTTAATACCATATTGGGTTATTCCTTACAAATCAGCCGATTAAAGATTCATCGGCTTCTTTTATTTTATGAATTCCATTAACAGCCTTAACCTTTTCTGACTTTGTATGAGCATATGTTGGAACTATCGATTTCAATAGCGTACGAACAGAATCATGGTTATCCGTTTCGAGCAGATTAAATAATTGAATAATTCGTTTTTCAAGCATTGTAGCTGACAACTTCCTGCTGCAAATCGCCTTGAAAATCTCCTCATGCTCCGTTTCGATTACGCCCTCCTCAGCATTTAATAATTCTTCGAAAAGCTTTTCTCCCGGTCGTAATCCCGTAATCTTTATCGGGATATCCCGGTAGGGCTCAAGTCCATGCAAGCGAATAAGCTCTTTAGCCATGTCCAATATTTTAACCGGCTCTCCCATATCAAGTACAAACACTTCACCTCCTTTACCCATTGACCCGGCCTGCATTACCAGTAATACGGCCTCCGGAATAGTCATAAAGTATCGCATCATCTCAGCATCGGTGATAGTAACCGGCCCCCCACTTTTAATTTGATTGATAAATAATGGTACAACCGATCCTCTTGATCCCAATACATTCCCAAATCGAACTGAAATGAATTTTGTGATGCACGTTCCGTTATAAGCCATGCAAATTTCTTCTGCAACACGTTTGGTCGCTCCCATCACGTTTGCCGGATTCACCGCTTTATCCGTTGATACCATCACAAATTTATCCACTTCATGTTTGCATGCCAGCGAAGCCAACAGCCGAGTTCCACCGATATTAACCTTAATGGCCTCCCCGGGAAAACTCTCCATCATTGGCACGTGCTTATATGCAGCAGCGTGAAAAATGACATCAGGTCGGTACCGCTCAAGTACCTTATCAATTTTCTTGCTATCTGTGATACTTGCTACACAGGGAATGACGTTGGCATCCCTATTTTTAAATTCATTTTCAATATGGAAAAGCTCTGTCTCGTCAATATCCAAAGCTATAAGTGTAGCCGGTTTTAGATTGGCGCACTGTCGCACCAATTCACTGCCGATAGATCCTCCTCCCCCTGTTACCAGCACCGTCTTATCAGTTATACTAGCCTTAATCGACTGCAAATCAATAGTCACCGGCTCACGGCCCAAAATATCTTCGATACTAATTTCACGAACATGTTCGAATCCCACGGGATTATCCGTCAGTGAGTGAAAGGACGGCAAGACCTTAATGTCCATCTGGGGTCGGATACTCTTAACCCTATCAATAATTTCTTTGAGATCTTTTTTGGGATATTGTGGAAAGGCTACAATCAGTTGATCCACGGGATAGGTTTTTATGTATTCGATCATTTCATTCTTACCCCCCATTACGCGAACACCGTGCAGCATCAGCCCGCGTATTACGCGATCATCAAAAATCCCATACACCGATAAATTCCAATTGTCATTCGTCAGTATATCACGAAGTATTTGTTCCCCTTCGCTCTCACCCCCGAAAATAATTGCATGTTTATTTTTCTTGTTTTGGGATTTAATCAGTCCCAAGTACATCCGCTTGCTAATTCGAAAACCACTTATTGTTAAAACGCTATTACTTAATACCAAAGTTGTGAACGTAGCCTCATAACTTCCCATATCAACTACAAATTCAGATAACCCAAATGAAAGACCGCCCCCCAGCGTAATTCCTAATATAATTCTCCCCAGATCATTTAAACTTGTATATCTCCAGTTGACCATATACATGCGAAAAATCATCAATCCTGCCAACACCGATCCAATTATGATAAGGGTGTGTTCAATCGGAAATGGTTTTTCTGCAGCAATAAATGGCATCAGCAATCCATAGACCAACGCAGATGAAAGCGCCAGTGCAAACGCGTCCCCCAGAAAAAGAAATATCCCTCTTGTATACTTATTCATATACTTTGGCTTGTTTTCACTCAATTCAATATGCATACATACCCCATTTTAACTCTATGATGTATCTTCGAATAATAACTGTTACAATAGTTATGCCAATTCGTATGCGGCGGGCTAAACTCTCTTCTATATTTTCTTCAAATACTACAACCGACCTTTTAATTACTTATTCAGCATTTCTATGCCTAGAATAATTATTGATAAATACGCATTGAAATATCAGCTCAAGTACAGAATGTGTTATTTTTTATCTGGAATCGGGTAAATGTTACGCGACTGATTGATCGTAATAAAAACATTAACTGGCTAATAGGCTATGTAAGTGCTTGCTTTGCCTTTAATGCTTCTCTTATTGCAGCCGATACTTTTTCCTTATCAGTATCTGTGAGGTTACTGCCCGACGGTAAACAAAGTCCATAGTTGAAAAGCATATCTGAAACACCCTGTCCATAAAAAGGATAATCAGAGTAGAGAGGTTGTAAATGCATGGGCTTCCAAAGCGGACGTGTTTCAATATTTTTTCTTTCTAATTTACGGCGTATATCATCATTAGTTATCCCCCCGGTTTCTGCAGGGTTAATAAGAATAGTTGTCAACCATCGATTACTAAAATACCCCTTTGGTTCTTTCAAGAAATAAATACCGGTCGTGGACTCAGATCTTAATTCAAAGGTTGAAGACTGAAATGCTTTCTCATCTTGGAACTTCAGATCAGTAGCATTCAACCACGTTTTTCCCAACTCATCAAAATAAAACTCATGATTCTTTCTGCGGGCTGAAATTCTATCTTCTAAAACTTTCATCTGTCCCCGCCCGATTCCTGCAGAAATGTTACTCATTCGGTAATTGAAACCCAGCTCAGAGTGCTGATAGTGGGGAGCATCATCGCGAGCCTGCGTAGCTAAAAACCGAGCCTTTTGTATTAGATCTTGCCGATCTCCTAACAAAGCCCCGCCGCCGGAAGTAGTAATAATTTTATTACCATTAAACGAAAGCACCGAAAGTAGTCCAAAAGTACCACATTGCTGTCCAGCCATTGATGAACCCAGGGCTTCAGCAGCATCTTCGATTACAGGAATATCATATTTCTCAGAGATCTTTAAAATAGCATCCATCTTTGCCGGCATTCCATACAAATGGACAACGATAATTGCCTTAGGCCTCCCTTTCTTCTGGATGCGATCCCTTATTGCTTTCTCTAATAATTGCGGATCCATATTCCAGGTTTCAGGTTCCGAATCCACAAAAACCGGCGTTGCCCCTTGGTATAAAATCGGATTGGCCGAAGCTGCAAATGTCATCGACTGACAAATCACCTCATCGCCCGTTTTTACACCGCACAAGATAAGAGCCAAGTGTAGAGCAGCAGTACCGGATGTTAGAACAGCAGAATGCTCTCTTCCGGTATAATCCTGTAAGTCTTTCTCAAATCCATCTACATTGGCACCCAGCGGGGCGATCCAGTTTTTTGCAAATGCTTCATGGATATAATTCAGCTCATCACCACCCATATGTGGAGAGGAAAGATAAATTCGAGGGTTGGCCTTATTCATATATCACCGGATAAAAACTCATCGGTATACCACCAATTGTTGTAATGTGATTTACAGTGATACAATAGTTATGCCAACTCAATATCCTATAAGTAGGTATCCCACGATAAGACCTAGCACGGCCTCAGCTATTACCAAATAAGTGAATCCAATGAGGATTAAACATTAGCTCCAAGAACTCAAGGTGTTACTTTTATGCAAATGGGTGAGTAATATTTACTTGTGAATTCACTTGTTTTACCTATCGCAAACATCTCTCCCTCATTTTATCATAAGATTAAGCTACTGTCATTTGATAACAGTTCAATACAAATCTCTATGGATGATACATTAAAAATACATCAGCATTAATTAGTTTTGGACCCATTCTTGCATGATTTTATATCCAAATAGCTTGCCAGTTTATGAGAACTGAAAAAGCACCTAACGGAAAATTATTGAATCCGTTTGAGCGCAATGTGTATTTAAAAAAGTAACAGGCATCCTAATTCTGAAAAAAATAATGCGTAATATTCGAATTCAACCCATTCTCACATTCCTGGCATTTTTTGTTGCATCAGGAATTATTAATACAACAAAAGCACAATCTTTTGATTGGGGACTAACCGCAGGAATCTCGGTAAGCTCACACCTCCACAATTTTTGGTATATCGAAGATGACATCAATTTGGAACTGAAACCTAATGTTGCAGTAGGATACAACGTTGGATTTATAACCCGGACTAAGCTTTCACGAAAACTGCGACTGCAAGCAGAGCCGTCACTAATTCTGCTCGGGGCCAAATATGATGATACCTTTACACTTCGGGGCACGGAGTTTCAAACAGATAGTCGAACATCACTCACCTATATTCAGCTTCCATTGTTACTCCAACTCACGACAGCACCAAAAGAGCACACCACATACGGACGCAAAAAACCTAAAACGACCTTTCATTTAAGTGGTGGTATATTTGGGGCATATTTATTGGATGCCCAGTTTGAAGGAACAAACACCGGCGCCCCAATCGGCATCGCATTTGAAGGTGACTTTGCTAATGATGTTATAGCTCAATACTCCGAATACGACGCAGGGGCTGTTTTTGGATTGGGATTTGAGCATGGTCATTATCGTAAGCTAGGATTTGAAACCCGAGCCCAGTTTTCTGTTATAGATTCTGCTGATGATCCTGAAAAACCATTCTTCAAGCATCAAAATATGGCCATTACTTTTTCAGTTTATTTACTGTTATAAAAAACAGCGGTAGACTCTAAAAGTAATAGATTTAAAGCACAGTTCGTTCAGCCATTAACTTTTCTCCTTCCCTTAGATCATAAGATCTATTTCCACAGACAGCGAGTAGTCCCAATATTTTCGAAGAACTTTTCGATCTAAGTAGAGTATATACCTTTACACTTGATTGAAAAGTTTCTAACTCGTCAATTATTATAATGAACTATATCGAGCTGATTGGTCCACCGGGTGTTGGTAAAACAACACTCCTCAATACTCTTGCTGATTCAAGGCATACGAATGAATGGAATACGTATGTAGAGGCAACCTACAATATCATTGATACTCTTGACTGGAATCAACTTAATAACTCAAAAAGCAAACTCCTCTATCTAATCAATAAAGTTAATTTTACTAACTTTAAAAGACTTGGTATCAGCAATACCATTCTAAAAGAACTTGTCCCTCAAATTGCCGGTGCAATACAAAAAAAGTATGAATATCTGGTAGAGGCCCAATTACAAGCTATTCAAACATTGAGCCTTGACATTTCACCAATAAATAAATGCAGCTTTTTAAACTGGCACATACAAGCTCTTAAAAAATTATTCGTGTTAGAAACATTCGGGTATGCCAAAACAGTACTTTTTGCTGAAGGACCTTTAAAAAATCATCACGGGCTCGATCAAATTCATCCTAATAATATAACCCCAAACACCTTACCTAATGCTGTTATTTACTGCACTTTAGGTATAGCTGATAATATTGAGCGTATCAAAAACAGGTTGGCACTTACAGGGAGTATTAGCACCATTCATAACAACCTAAATAAAGGTCAGCTGGAAGAATTGGTCGCTTATACTCATAAAATTGCGAGAGTCAATTTCGGTTTTATTAAGATGTTAGGCATCCCGATTTTTGAAATTAATCTGACAGACCATGTCACTACATCAGATCTGGCAAAGCTACAACAATTTGTTACCAAAAATTCAACTATCAAGCAACTTTACCGTCTTGAACACGCCTAAAATGGATTCAATAGTGGCGTAGATAATTTCTTTTGGTCATTTTAATTTATCTCGTCAAAACTATTGAGATCTAATCACTTTTCATCAATCGCAATTTTAATAAAAGGAATAGTTATAATATCAGATTTCAGGATTACTTAGAATTGTTGAAGATGTTGAAATATTCTTTGCTGGTACTCCTACTGCTGTTGAACTTGCTGGCACATCCTTAATGACCATTGCCTGGCCTCCTACAATACTATTCCTTCCAATGCACACTTTAGGCAACGTTGAAGCACCAATACCCATATCCACACCTTCCGCTAACTTAGTATATCCACCTGTATTTACCCCTGGTGCAAAACTAGAATAGCATCCAACATCAGTATGATGCCCTAAGGAACAGTTCATGTTGATACATACAAAATCATCAATGCTTGATCCATAATTAATTGTAGTGCCAGGATAAATAATGCATCCCTTTCCCATCGATACACCATATGATATCCATGCTTTTTGATGTACTAGGTTTGGGAATTTCAGTGTGGGATTTGCAGATAAAAGCTCAAAGATCTTTCGCTTAATTTTTGGAAAAGCAATTCCAATGCAAATACAAGCGCCCTTAAGCTCCAAAGCATCATTAACCGTACCCAATATTTCAATACCAAACTGCAAAGTTCCTACTTTTTCATAATTATCATCAAAAAAACCTGCCACAATAAAATCATCGGAGTATTCATTAATATTATTAGCAATATGACCACCGACACTTCCAGCTCCGATAATATAAAGTTCTTTATTCATTAGTTTGTTCCATCAAATGGTTGCATAGGGCGAACATCAGATTGATTGACTCCTTCACGTTGTACTACTTTCAAGATCGTGAGTCCAATAATTTTAACATCTAGCAGAAATGAGAGATGCTCAACATAATAGAGGTCATGCTCAAACTTTTGCGTCCAACTTATTGAATTTCGTCCATTCACTTGGGCCCAACCGGTAATGCCCGGCTTTACAACATGCCGACGATGCTGGCGCTCAGAATAAAGCGGCAAATATTTGGGTAGCAGTGGACGAGGTCCAATCAAGCTCATATCCCCCTTTACTACATTAATCAACTGTGGTAACTCATCCAGCGACAAGTTTCTTATCCACTCTCCAAAACGAGTGATACGTTCCACATCAGGCAATAGATTTCCCTCCTGATCTTTTTCATCAGTCATCGTCTTAAACTTAACAACCTCAAAATCCCTTTCCTTGTATCCGATACGATGCTGATAATAAAATACCTTGCCCTTATTTTGAATAAACAAGACCAGCGAGATCATCAAAAAAATGGGTGATATCAGCACAAATACCACTATTGTGCCCATGATGTCCATAATCCGTTTTATATAACGTTTATAAACCATAAGTATAGGCATAATCGGTTAACATAGATTTTAAACCCCTTTTAACCGGAAGCTGCCATAACAATTTACACCAATCATGATTGCCTTCAATTAATCCCGGTCCCTTTTCGGTGATTACTACATCCCATCCAATAGATCTGTTTTGTGGATGCCTTAATGCTGCCTCTTTCACCATTTCTAGCGTTTCTTTCCAAAAAGGAACTTGAAAGCCCGGTATTTGTACTCTGGTAACAGGATGAACTTTCTGATCAATTTTTGTGATATCACTGTATACACCCGGTCCGCTCACCAATCCTGTATCCTCATCAATCGGAGCGGCAAGATTTCCCGCCGCCATATTATCAACAGGTGAATCAACTGAAATCCGTAATCGGCAACCTAATATATCTACCTGTCCCTGATCGTTAATTTGCGTTATAATACGGACCGTATTGACTGCTGATGGCGAAAGACGATTTATATCCGGATGCTGAATAATAAACTCCTCAACCAATCCGTAATTCCCTTTCTCCATAAAGGCAATCATCCCAGCTCGGTCAAACGCACTACAATCCTTGATTTCAACCTGGGCACCACATTTCCCATCCGACTGCTTAAACACCAATTTGCCGGATGTATTATTCAGTAATCTTTCCGCTTTTTGGGGATAGTTTTTGAGATCAGTTACATCAGCAACAGCGTGAACCACAAAATCGCCGTAGTGCTTATAAAAAAGGGTTTTGTCATCAAGAATCTGTCGATGGTCTGGGGGATTCATCACCAGCTGGTACTCATACATATAGCCGGTGCCCGCCCATTCACTCCGCTGCCGGTGATCTAATTCAAAAAATCGAAATTGAAAATATTCAAGGATAGAAATATTGTATTCAAAAACAGAGTGGATTATATCTCGGATAATGGCTGATTTCGATAACCCCGTTTCACTGGACGCAAACTCGAGAAAATGATTGAATTTCTGGCGGTCTAACTGTTTTAGATAGTAACCCAGATATACGCTTCGTTTTGCCTTCATGCTGTGTGGTTCAATTAACAAATAGATTCCACACATACAGTTACAATTGCTATGCCAACATTGAAATTAGCCCACTATAGAAATTTTATCCCTTTCACTTATTTAAAAACCACTTTTTTTGAAAGCTTTTATCAATAAAAGTATTGCAGATGGTACGTTTATTCACTCTGGCAAGTAAAAAATACTCAATACTGTAGGCTAGCTGATCCTATTTTTTTACTATCTGATATTATATCCCCCAATTCGTTAGCTGCCCTAAACTCCACATCAGGCCATCGCTGGACAATTTTTTTTAATAACTCTCTCAAAGCGTTAATCCCTTTTTGCCTGTTTTTTTCATCGATATGACCACAAAAATTAACCCGGTGAGAACTGATAACCGCAGGACGATTCCATCGAAAAGCGGCCTCAATCTGTTTCATTGCATAGGCCGGCCAGTTGATTCCACGATCCTCACTAGGTTCAAACACTATGTTCCGGACGATCAACTGCAAGCCTTCAGCCGTTTCTTTACCTGTAAAGTTAAATTTTCGCTTGTAACTTCCCTTACCCTGATGCTCATTTACTGTTAGAGCGGTATCGATAAATCGAATTCCATTTCTTTTCAATGTTGAGTTTAAAACCGGGTGAAAATTATATACAGGGGGAGTAAAATTCGTAGCGCGATAACCAAAAACATTCTCAAACTGGTCAAGCCCATCTTCAATAATACTTTGTAAACGCTCGTTCTCTTCATAATCCCAAAACTCAAAAGCCCCCATAGGCGAAATGGTATTGTATCCGCTTTCAGATATCGCACCAAATGACCTATTTTTTAGGTATGTCAGTAACTCGTGATCTTGGGCTCTGAGTTTTTCTTCAAATACCTTAAGGTTCAGATGCTCACGCCCATGAAACTGGGGTTTGATCAATCCTTCTTCCATCCCCTGTTGCCAAAAGTCCCAAGTACCTTCATAATTACCAGGGTCGATAGCACTCAGTTTTCCAAATGTTTCAGGCAGTAATTCATAATGGTATTCCTGGTATTCAGTCTCGGAAAGCTTCTCAAAATTGATATTGCATGGTACAGCAAGAGGGGTAAAAACAGCATTTCTGCCATTTTTGTCCTCAACTGACTGTAGTGTATCGTACAACATTTCAAGGTCTCCTTGGGTCTCCAGAGTATCAAAAGCATCAAACCGATTTTCTGCCGGATAGCCTTCTGTGTCTAGTTCCTCCCGGGCTTCTTTTGAATGTAACCGAACGTTCCCATAGTCATCGACCGCAAATACCACAATCTTTCGATTGGCTCGCCAACCGAACAGGTTTTTCGCGTTTAAAAGGAAGTTATTTTTAAAGTTTTTTATCATAAAAATTCTTCAGCTATGTAATTCCCGACTCCCTATTGCCTGTTTACTAAGTTTATAACTTTGTCAAATGTATAGTTTTGCAATAGTCGTGCCAGCTTGGGATATACTGATTTTCGGTTAAACCACATTGATTTCATCTTATATCTTGTAAGTAGATCTACTTTGTCAAGTTGTTCAAAGTAGTAGTCTGGATAATCTTGAGTATCCAGCTCATAGGGATGCATGTACAGGATTACAGGTCGTTCCTTTTGGATTTTTTTAAAAGCTGCCTCAGTTAAAGCGTAAGGAAAAAGCCTCAAATATCCGCCTCCACAAACCGGTATATCTTTCCAAAATAGTTTTACAGTAGATAAGGGCACTTCTATGAGGTTTTGGCCAGAAGGAGTTTTTAGTTCATGGATATCTTTTGAAAAACCTGGCCAACCATAGCGAATACCACTAGCAGGCATGACACTACTATCATACTTAAATCCTGCTTCAGCAATAACGTCTAGTCCCCACTCGGTTTTAGGTGTAATTGAGAATGCAGGTGCCCTATGGCCAAAAACTTCATGGCCTGTAAGATCCTCGATTAGTTTTTTGGCACTGCTTAGTTCTTCAAAAGCCTGCTCCTTTTTCATCCTAAAAAATTGATAGTGCTTATAACCGTGAACACCTAATTCGTGTCCTGCTTCGGCGATTTTTTTTACAAGCTGTGGAAACTCTTCTGCAACCTGCCCCAAAACAAAAAAAGTACCTTCTGTTTCATGTCGAGCCAACAGATCAAGAATTTTTTCCGTTAAATTAACAACCCTATTGGTTTGTTTTGATTCAACGGAAAAAATATCTCGCATGGCAATACTGATGCCATCTTCGACATCAACCGTAAATGCTGCCTTTCCAGGTTTCAAGACGTTTTAACTTTACTTTTTAATTTTGGTTTAGTTCCAGCCCCAAGTTTCTTGTTCAGTAAATTCAAATCTGCATATTTCATAATGTATCCTAGTACAAATCCAAGCAGAGGGGCAGGATCATCCATCCGAAAAGATTGGTAATGCACCTTTCTACCTAAAAATTGTAAAAAGCCAGGATAAGTATTGCGCTTTCGTTCCCACGAAGAAAACAGAAACCACAATATGTCGAGAAGTAGATTTCTCATGACTATGCCCTTTTCATGATTGGAATATTTAGGCATTCTTTTTCCTTCTGCTAAACTCAATAACATTTGGGCTAAGTCGATACCTGCCATAAATGCTATTTTTGCTGTTGCACCAATCCGGGGATTTATTTCAATCACCTTTGGGGTATCATCTCTGGGATCAAATACAAAATCAATGTTAGCTACACCCACCCATTTTAGGGCTTTAAGTAATTTTTCAACGATTAAAACCACCTCAGGACGGTCAACCGTAACATTGCAACTGCTGGTTCCACCACTCACCGGGAAGAATCGAGTTTTTTCTGAGACAACACAGCCTTTAAGTTCACTATTATTATCACAGAATGCTTCGACCGTAAATTGTTTTTTATTAGGGATGTACTCCTGAATTAGTAAATTTCCAAATTTTTCTTTCAATTCAGGAAGTTGCTCAGACAAGCCCTCCTGATCTTCCAAGATCGTAAAACCAACTGCCCCTACTCCTTTTCTAGGTTTCACAACAACAGGAAATTTGAAATTTATTTTGTAATCATTGTTTTCAAATTCATCAACAGCACAAGAAACCGGACATGGGATGTTTTGCTCCATACAAAGTTTCATTGTTAAATATTTATCAGCGGCTATTGAATATATTGGATACTCCGGGACAGTCGTTTGCACATATTCCTCGATCTCTGATTTGTGGCTGGCTATTAAATTGGAACTAGCATCACTTAATCCCAAGACCAAATCATATTTTTCTTTTTTAAGATGTTCTAATAGTTGCTGATAAAACTGTTCTTCTTTCCCTGTAACTGTTGACCAAACAATCCTTTTGTTGGCATATCTGGAGAAATAACCAGAACAAAGTTTACCTGGACAAACTAATGTTACCCAATGGCCTGCTTGATAAAAAGAACGCATCAACGGAAGACATTGACTCGAGTTCCCATCCAGTATGAGAATCTTTTTAGACATTGGAGAAGTCCAAATTGTTTGGTTTATCCATACTCTTGCTTAATCTCTTTTGCAATTCCTTTCGCTGTTTCTTGGTTGGCCATGAAAAATATGACCTTTTGCTAAAATCTTGTTCTCTTGGGACAAATTTCGGATCAGCAAGTAAACTCAAAGCTTCCACCAACATATCTGGAACTATATTGTTATACCATGTTGTAAGTGAATCCAAGTCATCATCGGGAAGCACTTTTTTTTCTTTCTGCAGGATTATTTTGCCAGCATCAATCTTTTCACTTACCGTATGGACTGTTGCTCCAATTTTATCCTCTCCATGATATAACGCCCAGAATATTGCATCTAATCCAGCATATTTGGGCAATAAAGACCGATGTACATTTATGACATAGTTAGCATTGTTTAAAATATTTGGCTTGATAATAGGTGCCCCTGCCAATACAATTACATCTGGTTTCGCCTTTTCTAAAAGCAATTCTACATCTTGCCCATTAATGTTGTTCACTTCATTACATGCAATTCCTCGGGACTGTAACTGTTTTTCGAAGCTTACCTTTTTGTTTAGTTTCTTCAATTTTATTTTAACAAGCTCAATCAACCTCGATTTAAGAAAAGAGAAACTAAATTTCGCAAAGAGATCTTTATAAAATTTTATTGAACTGGCACGCCTGGCGAACCTTTTCTCCAGAATGACTCCACGAAGATTATGGTTACTTTTTTCAAGTATACCCAATACGGCATTGATCGATTGGGGCCTATCCGTCATCCCAATTAAAACAACATCAAAAGTGTTATGGTGATTATTTTTATTCAAAATGGTTTACAATCGTTTGATATGAATGAGTAACCTCATATTTGTCTTTCAATAGCTGCCAGGCTTGCTCTCCCATATTTTTTACTGTCTGTTTATCTTCGCATAACCTTTGTACAGCATTTCTAAAGCTTTCATAATCTCCGTGTATTGTAGTTATTCCAGCTTCATATTCCTCTACTATTTCACCTATATCTGTCTCTTGATTGACAGCACATAATACAGCCATTTTATTTTCAAGATATGACAAAAGGCGTGAGGGAAACTGCGGGTAGGTATATTTCTGATCCAACAAAATGAGCCCTACATCACAAGTAGCAATTAATGCTTCATACTCCTTGTCTGGCAAGTAGCTATACAACAATGCATTTTGAGGATCTTCTTTGTCAAATACTTCTCTGAGTTTTGAATAATAAGTCCCTGCCCCACCAATCATAAAAAAGGCTTTTTTATAGTCCCTCATCTTCAGGATAGCTTCACTGAGGTAATCAAGCCCATGCCCCAACCCGAGATTCCCACTAAAAAGAAATACAGTTGCATCTTTAGGTATACCGTACTTTTTCCTGATGGAACTGTTCTTTTCAACAATATTACCATTTACAGAAATAGAATTGGGACATACCTCTAGTTTCCCAGGCTCTAAATAGGGGTGCTTATCCAATACAAATTCAACTCCTTTTGGTGACATGCAACCGATGTAATCCGCGAGCTCATATAGCTTTTTTTCATGTTTTCTAAAGTAATTATATACCCATCCGTTTCTTTTAATGAGCCCCATATCTGCGAAACCATAAGGCCAAATATCTTTTAATAGTACATAAAGCGGACAGTTACATTCTTGCTTTAAATACTTCATCAAATTTGAAAGAGTAATCGGTGGTGTGTTAAATAGAATTAAGTCAAAAGACTTTTCACCTAAATATTTCTTGATACCCTTTCTAAATTGACAACCCAATAAAAGTAATGACAGGCTTTTCTCCAGTGGGTTGGTTTTCGTGATATTACCGGTTTTTACCCGTAATACATGTATTCCATCTTCTGTTTTATATGAAGTGGATTTCCCATTTCTCCGGGGTTGGTTGGAAACCACACACAACTGATGTCCCTCTTGCGAAAACTTCTGGATTAAATCCGTATAAAGATTTCTTTTACCATTTTCAGGCCAAGATATTGTTACGAATAGAATATTCATGCTCCTCTTTCTTACGCTCATATAAGTTTACATAATCTTTGTACCGGTCTTCTTTGTTAAATAGCCGTGTACACCTTTCCCGACAGTGTTCTATATTAATAGGCAATTGACCTTCAAAAAACCACTGAACCGCATTAAGCAGTTCTTCAGAATTACCCTTTTCAACAACATATCCAGTTTTTTCGTCAATAGCCTCTGGACTCCCACCGGTGTTGAATGTTATAACCGGCGTTCCACAGGCAAGTGCTTCTAGGTTAGTTGTAGGAAAATTATCAACCAGTGTTGGGTTCACAAACAGATCTGCAGCACTGTAAAAAGCTACCAACTCATTGATGTCTTCAGTCCTCTCAATCCCAATAATTTTTTCCGGGAGATCTTGAATATTTTCCTTAGGTAAGCCTATTAAAATTATTCTAAAGCTATCATCCAACTGCTCATTTAACTTTAGAAAATACTTTAACCCCTTCCTGCGATCCCAAACACTTGCAACGCCTAATAAGACCTTTTTTCCATCAAGATTATACGTATTTATAATTTGCTGCCTATCTACCGGTTTAAATTGTTCCAAGTCAATCCCATTGGGTATTACTTTTACAGGATAGGACGATAAAAAAGAATGAGAAACAAGATCTGCCAACCATCGACTCGGAGTTACAATCGTTAAATTCTCCAAACCATTGAAAAGCTCCTTTTTCTGTTGATAGTTCTGGCTTGAATTATCGATAAACCAACTAGCGGGATATTTGTTAGAGAGTGGACATGTATGACATCCTGTTTTCCATTTTTTACAGTCTACATAATCAAAAAAACTACAGTGACCCGTAAACGGCCAGCAGTCATGCAAAGTCCAGATGACAGGTTTTTGGACAATCTTTAAATAACTAAAAAGGACTTCAATGTTCAGATAATAACCATGAATATTATGTAATCCGATTACATCAGGGGCAATCTTTTCAATTTTTTTGATTAAATTATTTGTTGCCGTTCTTGATCCAAATCCATGACGATCCAGCATTCGAGTTTGCAGTACATGCCAGTAATTATCGAGCTTATGACCGATTCCGATCAACCTAGACGTACTCCCTTTAGGTCCTGCTTTTTTGTAAGCGATAAAGCTATCATGACCATCTTCTTGCAAAATTTGTCCAATTTCTTCAGTGATCCGGCCGGTACTCGTCGTATTTACAGTTGTATTTATTTGCAGGACTTTCATTTCTTAGTACAATAATATTTAACAATCATTTTTTACATTTATCTTTTCAAGCATGTCATAATCACAAAGCTTCTTATAAATATTTTCTGCAAGATTATACGAGGATGACATTATTACTTTATTTAAATACTCTTTTTTAAACGCGATCCTATCACTGTTTGGTAAACTCGAAGCGTGGGACTTTTTTTGACTTTCTTTATTTTTCATCATCGTTTCATAATTAGACAGACTTTCTTGTAAAGATGCATCTGATTTAGAATGAAATCCTATTCTTTTAGGTATCTCTTTAATCAACAACAGTTGATTATGGATACATGAATCAAAGCTTAGGATATTTATATCCGTAATATGCTCCTTTACAAACGAATAATACTGGAAATAATTAATGATCAACATTTCTAGCAGGTCAGGATTAAATGGCTTATTTTTTCCCACAGCTTTTCTATAAAGATTTGATACTACAGCATCTTTAGGATTTCGAACTACGACAAAGATTGGGAGCCCCAATTGTAAAGCAATTTTTAATCCCGAAATAGAATGCAAATGACTAGCAAATTCTCTGTTAGGATATACATTCCTCAATAATTCTGACAAAAAAGTGTTTCCTGATCTGGGGTATCCATCGAAATAAAAGTCGTCACCCGCTGCTGGTAACCTAACTTGATCACCCCTAAATTTTCTTATGGTATAAAACCACATTTTATACCATAAAATTTTACTTGAGATTAAATGTCTAAGCCAAAGCTTACATTTATAGTGTGTATTCATCTTAATTTTGCTTATATCCATTCAACTGGACAGAAGATATAAATGAATAAAATTCTTCTGCTATCTTTTGTGTATCATAAGCAGAAATTTTTTCCATGCCTTTTCCCCCCATCTTCAACCTTAAGTCAGATTTCTCAATTAATAATTTTAACTTTTGCGCAAATTTTGTGTCTTCAAAAAGAGGTATCAAAAAACCAGTTTCTCCATCATCAATAAGATCTGAAGGTCCAGCTACACAATCATAGGCTACTACTGGTAAACCGGCTGACATTGCTTCAGCTATTACATTTGGAAATCCTTCTGAACTAGATGTAAAAGCAAATATTTTACTTCTTAAATAGTAGGGATCAATATTAGATACAGTTCCCGTCAATTCTACACGCTCCTCTACTCCTAAATCTTTGATGAGCTTTTTTAATCTTTCAATTCCAGACTGTTTTAAAGCATCCCCACCAATGATTACCAATTTCCACCCAGGTGGAGATATTTTTGAAAATATTTTAATTAACCGGTCATGGTTCTTTGTTTCAATGAGTCGTCCGACGGACAAAATTATATTTTCTTTTCCTAAAGGTTCCCCATTTTTTGAAATCTGATAAATTGGATTTCCAATTACTCTGATATTGTCATTTAAACATTGCTTTTGATATATTTTTTTTGCGGTAGAAGTTTGAGCGACAATACCAGCAGCACTTGGATATAAATGATTTCGTAAAAAGTCCTGTACTAACCCAAGTGATTTATCTGGTTGACAACGATCGGAAACAATTACTGGAATCTTAATCCCAAAGAGAGCAAGTAACACAAAATTATTCCAGTATTCACCAAAACTCAAAATAGCTTTCGGGCTAATTTTTTTTATCGTTTTTCTCAAAAATATTAGCGTCTTTAATGTGCTTCTAATTCTTGAATAATCCGTAAAGTTGAATGGAGGTGTGTATATTTTGATGTTCTCAGGTAGAGAATAAAAGATATCTCTGCTCTTTCCATATAATATGAGATGTACTTCTACTCCCCTTTTTTTACTAAAAAACCTAGCTAACTCAGACATCGCTCTCTCCATTCCACCTGTTTGCAGTGACGGTATAACAAGGCCAATCTTAATCATTAATTATCAAATTTTACCTTTTCAATTGTTTCAACAAGTAATGCTCTATTGCAATCTTTAGAATATTATTAAACAATATCTATGCCAGTCTACATTTATTCCCGAGACTTTACCTAATACCTCTATTTATTGGTTCCATTAAGTAATATTCTCCTACATCCTAATAGAGAGAGCGAATGTTTAAAAATAAAAGACTGCAATATAGATAAGAATGGAGGGAAAAAATTACTCAAAAAAAGACTATTAGCAGATTCTTTACTCCTTGATCAGTTACATATTATTGTCTAGCAAACTATTGGATAGCGGACGTTGATTTCCATACTTAACCTTATTTTCAGGCAGTTGTTTTACAGCTTTTTCAATATGCTCCTTATTAACCAAATGATTTCCACCGATATCAATCAACTTAAGACTTTTGCTCGAGATATTTCCTAATGCATAAATATCAATATCGGAAAAGTCATTATTCTGAAGATAGATCCATTTCAAATCATCATTATCAATGGCTTCCAAGAAACTACCCGAAATATATCCACTGAGGCTGTTATTGTTAAGAGATATCAACCGCAGCTGATAGAAGTCTGGCCATCCCAACTGGGGCAATTCTCCACTAAAGTTGTTCCATCCAGCCGCAATAATTATTACCCCATGGTCGATGGTGGTTAGCCAATCGACTCCCCCCGTCATATTGTTACCTGCTATAGCAAAACTTCTCATCAATGGAAGGTTGTCAAAATCGTGCATCGTACCTGTAAACTCATTCCATGAAGCGCGAAGGGTATTCAGCTTGTCAAAACTCCCATTGTTCCAATAGTGCGGCCAATCACCACTTAAATCATTTTTATCAAGAATGATTGATCTAAGATTGGTAGCTCCACTAAAATCAGGCAAAGATCCCGTAAAATTATTATTGGGCAATGAATTCGATATCTCACCTAAACTTATATACGTGAGTTTGGTAAGGTTTGATAGCGACGCAGGAAGCTCACCCTCTAATTCATTACAACACATATACAAGTGCTGTATGTTCGTAAGATTCCCTATATCATTTGAAAGGGTAGCCCCTGATAAATTGTAATTCATATTCAAATATATTCCTTCTAAACTTGTAATGGTAAAAAGTTCATCTGGAATGCTGGTTATGGAAGACCCCGAAAGTTCAAATCGTTTCAGGTTCGTTAGGTTTCCAATTGTTGATGGAATCGCCCCACTAAAGTCGTTCGTTGCCCTATCTCCCTTACCTGGATGATATGCAGAATTAAGATCTTGTGGAGGTTCTTTAACAGATGAATTGCCGGACAATATTAACCATTCCATGCTCGACATATTCCCTATTTCTGAAGGAATAGTACCTGTCAACTGATTCTGCTTGATATTTAGATAGGTGAGCTTTGTTAGATTACCGATAGAGGCTGGTAACTGCCCTTGCAGTCCGTTTTTCCATAGGTCCAGTCGCACCACCCGGCCGTTGGCATCTACTTCCACCCCATGCCAGGATCCGGAGGGATTACCGTCACCCCAGCCCGCATTATTGTCCCAGCTGTCCCCGTCGGTCGCCGCATACAAATCCATCAGCGCCTGACGGTCTACTTCTACGCTGCCTGAGGTTTGACTCAAACCACTAAAAACTAAGCTACAGAAAAAAATTATCAAGTAAATACTTTTAAAGCCCATTGAAGATAGTAATAGTTGTTTAGCTAAATATTAGCTCAAAAACTATACCAGTTTTTGAAAAATTACAGAAAAAAAGCCGGAACTGTCAGATGACAATTCCGGCCCAAGAACTAAATCAATATTTATACACAGAGTCAGAAATTATTACCCCCGACATTAATAGTTTGTAGTTCCGGACTATCCACTGCTTCCATGCAGCTGGTGGCATTGCTATCAAGCTCGTTATCCTGCAAATAGATCCACTTCAGATCATCACTGCCATCAACGCTGTTCCAAAAATCACAAGGAACATGTCCACTGACACTAGTATCGTTTAGCCGGAAAAGGCGCAGATCCCAATATTCATCACCCCAATTTTGGGGCAATTCTCCACTAAAGTTGTTCCATCCAGCCGCAATAATTATTACCCCATGGTCGATGGTGGTTAGCCAATCGACTCCCCCCGTCATATTGTTACCTGCTATAGCAAAACTTCTCATCAATGGAAGGTTGTCAAAATCGTGCATCGTACCTGTAAACTCATTCCATGAAGCGCGAAGGGTATTCAGCTTGTCAAAACTCCCATTGTTCCAATAGTGCGGCCAATCACCACTTAAATCATTTTTATCAAGAATGATTGATCTAAGATTGGTAGCTCCACTAAAATCAGGCAAAGATCCCGTAAAATTATTATTGGGCAATGAATTCGATATCTCACCTAAACTTATATACGTGAGTTTGGTAAGGTTTGATAGCGACGCAGGAAGCTCACCCTCTAATTCATTACAACACATATACAAGTGCTGTATGTTCGTAAGATTCCCTATATCATTTGAAAGGGTAGCCCCTGATAAATTGTAATTCATATTCAAATATATTCCTTCTAAACTTGTAATGGTAAAAAGTTCATCTGGAATGCTGGTTATGGAAGACCCCGAAAGTTCAAATCGTTTCAGGTTCGTTAGGTTTCCAATTGTTGATGGAATCGCCCCACTAAAGTCGTTCGTTGCCCTATCTCCCTTACCTGGATGATATGCAGAATTAAGATCTTGTGGAGGTTCTTTAACAGATGAATTGCCGGACAATATTAACCATTCCATGCTCGACATATTCCCTATTTCTGAAGGAATAGTACCTGTCAACTGATTCTGCTTGATATTTAGATAGGTGAGCTTTGTTAGATTACCGATAGAGGCTGGTAACTGCCCTTGCAGTCCGTTTTTCCATAGGTCCAGTCGCACCACCCGGCCGTTGGCATCTACTTCCACCCCATGCCAGGATCCGGAGGGATTACCGTCACCCCAGCCCGCATTATTGTCCCAGCTGTCCCCGTCGGTCGCCGCATACAAATCCATCAGCGCCTGACGGTCTACTTCTACGCTGCCTGAGGGATTGGTAGTTGTCGATGTTTTAGTCCTGAAATTATTTACCGTTGACCAATTACTTGTATTGCCATCACCGTCTGCTTGTACTCTCCAGTAATACTGCTGATCGTTGCTTAATCCCGATACTTCATAGTAGGTATTGGAAACTATTTGATCAAGAACAGGAGAAGAAAAATCACTACTCGTAGCCATTTGTACTTGATAATTACTGATTCCTGAGAGGGGCTCCCAATCAAGGGTCAATGTCGTGGACTGACCTGTAGAACCATCTTCAGGGGACGTAAGTGTTACAGTAGATGTGCCATCGGAAGAACTGGAAGTGGTGATAAACTCATCAATAGCAGACCAGTCTCCACTATTTCCATCGCTAACAGCACGAACTCTCCAGTAGTGCGTTGCAGAAGAAATAAGATCATTCGACGGAGTAAAGGTGGTGCCGATGACCTGTTTCTCAATAACCATCTGACTGTCGTGACTTACATGGATTTCATACGAATCAGCTCCGTCCACCGCCTCCCATTCAAAGCTGGGTTGCAGTGAAACACCCGTGGCACCATCAGCCGGAGACAATTGTACTGGGACAGATAATGTTGTAGTTGTTGTATCTGTATCAATTGTAAAGTCATTAACATTGGACCAATTGCCACTAGTTCCGTCAGCTTCAGGCTCTACTCTCCAGTAGTATTGACTTCCACTTTCAAGCCCTGAGATTGTTGCTTGGGAAGAATCTATTACTAAATCTTTCACCAAGTCTGAAAAATCAGAACTTCTCGATAATTGGTAGTGATAACTGTCGGTCGTAGAAACAGTACCCCACTTAAAGCTGGGAGAAGTCGTTGAAAGTGTTTTACCATCATCAGGACTTAACAAATCGACAACTTCTACTTCTTCCGAACCAGTGGTAAACTGCCAAACATCAGACCATGGACCAACAACCTTGTCGCGGCCATTTTGTCCAACAGTTTTTACTGCTTTGACCTTCCAGTAATAGGTTGTTTCCAATTTAAGCGAAGAAGCCGTATAGCTAGTCCCGGTTACTGTAGAATCAATATGAAATGACAAAAAGTCCGGACTCTCAGATATTTGGAGCCTATACTTGTCGGCATCCTTGATTTGTTCCCAAGAAAGCTCTACTGCATTTCCATCACTTTGTGTGTTCTGAGTTGGAGAAACCAACTCTGGTTTAGGTAGTTCTTCGAAGTCAGAGTTTTCTGACGCTGTAGGGGCTGTGTCGCATTGGGTGAGCATAACGAGCATAACGATACCCGTTATTAGGTATAGTAATCTAGATCTCATAGTAGATGAGTGCTTTTGGGGTTTAGAAGAGCAGGAAGTGGGATTATTTTTCCTGCTACATACCGTTTATAGATGTATTTTTAAGCGTAATAATTACAGTAACTTACCGATAATTATTACAAGGTATATAGTACTTTCTCCTACACAGATTGTTCCACTTTTTAGTTAAAAATTAATGTGGAAAATTTTTTATTGTAATATATTGGCACACATATGTTTATAGAATCCAACTCTCAAGGAGAAACATAATTATGAGAAATGAAAAGAATAAAATCTCCTGAAAGAGAAGATTTTTGTTCAAATTGTTCGCATACCTTAGGTAGGAATACTTATTGCTGCGCCAGCAATAAGAAAAATAGACTCGGTAAGCTGCAAACGATTTATATTAAAATACTTACTACTCGGAATTAGAAATAATGCTATCAACCATCCACCCATAGGGGTTAAATGAACCTTCATGCCAATCTAGGTTAGAATCCCAATAGCCCGTACAATCTTCAATAAAACCAGAAGGAGGAAAGCCATAACTAATTTCCACAACTAATGGCTTTTCATTTTGATAGACATAATCTATGGACAGACATTGACTTTTGAGCTTTTTGGCAAGAGCAAGTGAAAGGCTGATAGTTTGGACATCAAAATATTGTTTTTCATATAGCGCATTGCCACTTCCAGAGGCCCTAAAATCACCCTCTCTAACCATACGTTTAATCGCAAATGCTTTACCATCAATTACAATAACACGAATATCATAATCATTGGCGGGTATAAAGTCCTGAAAATAAATATATCCCCTTTCATTGCCAGCAATTTTTGCAAACTCAGTACTATACCCTAATCGGATTGTCCCTTTTATAACATTCCAGAAACCAGTATGCCCTTTTCGATATTTATACCATCGCTCTTTTAAGTTTGTAATTTTATTATACTGGCTAAATCCACGGCCAAATGCTTTATATACTAATTTTTTTGCCTCTGATTTATTTCTTATAAGTTTTACATGAGCAGAACCTGCCCCTCGACGTAGTTTAAAAACCTTTGGAAAATCCGTTTCCTCCACCCATTTCAAAGCTACTTCTTTGTCATAAAAAACATAGGAAGGAACTAATGGAGCTTTTATTGACTCTAAAAGATATTTTTGACCTACCTTATCGTCAAAATGCCAGGCTGTATGGAAATCAGGAAATACTAATTTTCCCGCTATTTGCAGTGAATACAAAAGCTGCTTGGCAAATAACACATCTTTAGGATTTGATTGGTTGAAATGCCACATTAAAGCATCAAAACTCTCCATCTGATCGATAATATCAGAATTGTAACAATCTACAATGCCATAGGGAATACTATTTTTCTGACAATATTCGACCCATTTAGAACTAAAATCGTTCTCTTTATGATGTATAGCTATTTTCATTTTCAAGTATATTTTGGAGGATATCCCTATGAGACTCACATCGGGTTAAATTAAGTAAAAGTCTTTTTTTTCTATCAGATAAAAACGAAGGAAATAATTTCCTATTTCTCAGCGCATGTAAATATCTGTTGGAATGTGGCTCAATATATGAACTGTACAATTTTTGAGATGACTTACAAAAGTTTTTGAATCCCTCCTTCAAGTTTTCATCATCGTGTATTACGTCATTTAAACGTTTGATATTCTGATTAAACATTTGATGCTCTTCGTTACTCAATTTCCGCAGACCTGCTTTTTCAGCATTTTGTATATATGGGATGATATCAAAATCCAACTTGTCTTTTTTAATTTTTAGTTGACAAATAAACCCTTCATTCCATTTTCTTTTTGCAAAAGAGCCGTCATCAAACAGAAAA
The DNA here is from genome assembly GCF_058386955.1 of Fodinibius sp. GM21. Classification (NCBI taxonomy): domain Bacteria; kingdom Pseudomonadati; phylum Balneolota; class Balneolia; order Balneolales; family Balneolaceae; genus Fodinibius; species Fodinibius sp. GM21. The sequence goes on from NZ_JBYEIQ010000006.1 coordinate 34,445, forward strand.
TTACCCACACTATAAAATATAGGGGCATTTTTATAGACTTCATATCCACTGCAACAGTGTGTATGATGACCTACAACTGCAGTTGCTCCAGCATCAACAAAAAAACGATACGTTTCTTTCATTCTTGGACTTGGAAGCTCATAATTTTCATGACCACCATGGATAATCACAATGACATGATCAAAATTGCTGCGAACTTCTTTTATTTGATAAAAATTTTTAACCGGGTTTAAAGCATTTGCACCAGCTGAACCGCTTACTGTAGTACCAAATTCATTCTCAGCAATATTAATGATTGCTATGCTAATTCTGTGCATTTCAATTGATAATGGTTGTTTAGCTTTTTTAGTAGTTACTCCTGCCCCAACACAATTGATCCCAATTTTTGCTGATTCTTTAAGTGTATATTGCAACCCCTTTTTCCCAAAGTCCATAATGTGATTATTTGCAAGAGTAAGAAGATGAAATCCCGCACTTTTTAGTATCCTCAATGATTTAGTCGGACTTTTTAAATTAGGGCCTATCTTTGGATATGGAGTACCTTTATCTATACAAGGTGCTTCCAAATTAGTTATTGCAAGATCTGCGCTCTTTATTACTTCAATGAAACTTCCAAATAATTGTTCAACGTTGTTTTTTAGTGCCAGTTCTTTTACTCTACCTCCACCTAAATAGGTATCTCCCGTAATTACTATTTTAATCTTGTCATTCATTTTCATCGATTACTTTTCCTAGTTGATCTGATGTCATAAACTCTACTTCAGGCCAAGTCTTTATAATTTCACCTATTAAAGTTTCCAACTTTTTCAGATTCCGATCTCGATTTAGCGTATTAATACTACTAATATAGTTGACCCTATGTGTAGCAATTATTGCAGGTTTCTTCCATATAAATGCATTTCTTATATCTTCCATACACCTATCGACCCAATCATTATTTGGTGATGAACTTGGTTCAAACTTGCAGTTTCGAACTAAATACCTTTGCCCCATACTATTCCTTTGGCCTGTGAAGTGGCGAATTTTTTTAACCTTTTTATGCCTATAGTCTGGTGACTTTTGTACTGAAGAACCCTGGATGTATTTTATATTATTGTTATTAAAAACTTTTTCTACGTCAGGATGCCAAGTATAATTGGGAGCTACCGTTGTCAATGATTGAAATCCAAATAAAGATTCAAAGAGTGCAAGCCCTTCAGTTATTGCATTTAATACATAACTTCTACTTTTTTCATCATCCCAGTCATAGGCTGCCAAAAAACTTCCCCTTTTTTCTGCAACAACTGTTGTACTTATCCCAAATACATCTAAATAAAATGCCTCTCGAGTATAGGATTTTGGATTTTGCAAAAAATTCATCCACCTAATAACTTGAATATGTTCTTTTCCGTGAAACTGAGGATAAAAAACGCCTTCCTTTATTCCCTCTTGCCAAATCTCAAAACTATTCTGATGATTAGGATATCGCTTTAGTGTATCGGTAAATGGTTCGTAACAGTACTTTGAAAAATTAGACGCTCTAATCTTCTCGAAATCTGGATTTGCCATTATTACATTTGCTGTTATTGTAGGGTTACTCCCATTTGAATCTTTATAAGAGTACAACAAATTAAAAAGTAGATTTAAGTCCTCCTCAGAAGCTAGCGCATCATTTTGCATATAATGACATTTTTCCATCTCAATACCCATCATGGTAAGCTTTTGTAAATTTTCTTTAGATGACATCCGAATACTTCCCCAGTCATCACTCTCAAAAACCACAATCTTTCGATCGGTTCTCCAGCCAGGAATGTTGACCAAGTTTTGATATGCTATTTTTTTTAATCTTTGCAACATAGTTTGTCCTATAAAATCATTTTCATAACATCATTCAAAGAAATGTGTTCTCCCATAAAAAATATGGCAATAATAGGGTTACCCAGTACCGAGGTAGCACTCATCGAGTAAAGCCCAATCCGAAATGCAACAACGATAAAAAGCAAAAGGGCCGGAATAGCTACCCAAACAAACCTCTCCATAACCATCTCTTGATTTCGATTTTGGATATATAGTGTTATAACTGCAAGAGCTAATAAATTTGCTATTGACAAATAACGTCCTCCCGACGGAAGTGAACTAAAAATATTGGCCACCCCATAAAAAAGAAGTGTGAAAGAAAATAGGCTCAACCATTTCTTATTTTTTGCAAAAAACGTACGTCCCTGAATAAAAAGGATTATTAAGAAACCCATCACCGACCAGCTTAGAGCTCTTCCATGCCAAATTACGTACCACGCACTTGCCTGCAATTCGCCTTCTCTGAAATTCTCAACATACTGTTCCCCCCTATACCCAGCTGTTCGCTCTTGAATTATTTCAGGAGCATAATTTTCCACAATCTGGTTAAATGCATCCAAATTAATTTGGGAAATAAAAAATGTAGTTATAAAAAAAATAAAATAAGGGATAATACGATTTCCGGCTATCATATAGGCATATAATACACCAACGGGCACAAAGAAAGAAAAATGGACTAGTATAGACAGAGAAGAAATAACAACTCCCTCTTTTTTTCCCTCAAATAAATATGGGAGTAATCCGTAGATAAAGACATGCGCAGCAGTCCACATACGAAATCCATTCATGTCCCAAATTGGGACTATCAAGAAAAAGCATGCAAAAAGCAAAATGGTTACTGGCTTAATCTTACCTTTCAACCTTTCAAGCACGTACCACATATTCCGAGAAAAGAAAAAACCAAATATGAGGCCGTATATTAATGTTATCAAAGACTGGTTGCTGGTAAATCTAGATACTAAAACAGAGATTAAGGTATCTATTATATCTATCTCTCCTGTTTCCAAGAAAAAGTCAAAAGCAGAAGCGACAGTCATCGGTTCAGAAGCAAGCATCTGTATTTCAGTAATATATCGGACTATATCACTCCCTTGATTTTCAGCACCAATCGCAAATGCAAATCCATAAAAGGCGGTAAATGCCCAAAGTATATTTTTACCCCAACTAGACTGATAATTCCGGAAAGCCGAAGCCACCGCTAACAGAGGCCAGATAAAAAACAAGAAAACAGCATAAAATCCAGATTTGTCGTTTACATTCTGCATTGTAATTCACCACGATGAGATAGACTTAAAAACCGCTTACAGACATTTTCTATACGATATTGATTCATATCCCCAAACTTATAACTATGACTGTAATCTCCACACAAAAATTCATTTACTACTTTGGTATTAATGTAGGTACTTGAAACTGAAAGTACAGGACGTCTAGTCAGATAATAATCGATAAGTTTACTAGGCATCATCAAGGAAGAGTTGTTTTCAAAATTAACCAGAAAATCCATATAAGCTAACTTCTGCAACAATTTTTCTCTTGGGATATAGTCACGGACTTCAATTTTTCCTTGTGATTTCTGGACATAAGGCTCAACAAGATCTCTGGTTTGGGTATAAATGATAAACTCATAATCCCAATCGAGCTTGGTTAGATACTCTAAAAAAGCCCTTGGATCACGCCCTCCCGGAATAAATCCACCCGCATAGGCAAATGTCGGAACTGCATTCGGTTTATATACTGATTGATCAATACCAACATCATCAAAACTAAATCCCTGAGGAATTACTTTTATCTTTTCCCGAAATTCTGGATAATATCCCTGTTTGGCCTCCTCAAAAGGCACTGTTATATAATCACACTTACAACAAAAGTTTTTCTCTAAATATTTGAAGTAAAACATTTTATCTAACGAATCGAGTGTATTCCCCATATAGGGATCTCCACAATCTGCTACCCACGTTTTCGCTATAGGATTGTTTTCTCTCCATGCCCAAGCTACGCCCCAATGTATGGGATGAGGAACTGCAATAGAGATCATTAAATTATATCCGAATTCGATAGCTAAAGCTTTCTTCACCTTATACATTAATTCGATATCTGGATACTCAAAGAACTGATACAGTCCTCTACGAATTACCCGTTTCCCCAATCGCCACAAACCAGTATGACCATTGAAATTGATATTAGATAATCGTAAAGGACCTAAATCTTTAATTGTTACACCGTACTTTTTTTCAAAAGAAATATGGTGTTCATCATCTTTTACCGTTAAAAGCGTAACCTCATGACCCTGACGTGCGAACTCCTTTACAAGCTCCGTCGTCCGAAAGGAGCGGGGAGAATTCATGGGAAAAAAAGAGCGGGATACTATTAAAATTTTTTTCTTCATTTTTATAATTTTTTTGTGGTAATACTTCTGTATTGAGCATTATTCCTTTTTATTCCCTTACTTTTTCAGGATTAATCAATCGAAGTATTACTCCCAGATAAATAATAGCGCGATACATAAATTTCATTAGGTCAATAGAGTACACAATGACCCTCTCATTCATGCTTAATGCTATTGTTGATCTCTTTTTTCTGCCCGTAAATCCGCTTTTAATATGACTGCCAAGCATCCGCAATTGGCTGTGTCCATATTCTCTTTTGATATTCAATGCTCCTCCACACGTTAAGCGGTAGTGCTTTTTAAATATAGTTGACAAATTCCGTGCCGGATGTTTAACCTGCACATCATCAGCATAAATCATTTGGTAACCGGCCTCGGTACACCTAAGTGTAAACTCCCAGTCACCACCTGATTTAATTACCACATTAAACCCACCCATTTTTTCAAAAACTTCTTTTTTAACAAATAAATTAGCTGTTACCCCTTTGCCCATAGGCACATTATTGTGTTGGTGAAATGCAGTTACACGCTCGTATAAATAACCATATTTACTCCCACCTACCGGCTGAAAAATCTCTACCTTCCCCCCAACCAGATCATTCGCTTCATTTAAATATTGTTGAGCATTTTTCAACCAGTTTTTATCGGGAATACAATCTGAGTCTGTAAATGCAAAAATATCACCGGTAGCTACGGCTGCTCCTTTATTTCTCGCGGCGTAAGAGCCCGGTTTGGGCTCATGGATAAGTTGAACATTACTCGACAAATGCACCTCTTCTGGCCTTACCCCATGTTCACTATTATCTACCACGATAATCTCATACTGATCACGAGGCAATGTTTGATCTTCCAAGGCCATAACACACTGTTGCAACCTTTGCCAATCGTTATAAGTAGGTATGATGACAGAAAACTTCATTTTAGGAACTCCTCCTAAGCTCAAAACCAAATGTTTTAAGTACTTGTAAAAGCAGCTCTCGAGTAAAGTTTTTCAGAAACCTTCCTGTTTCAAATTCTAATCCCAACTCATCAAGTACTTCCAACTGTCTTTTGAAATCTTCCATTGACTTTGAGTCAAAGAAATTTCTCGCGAGCAGAATGTAATAAAGATTTATTCTTTGCATATAACTTTTCTTGAGCTCCTTCTCAGTTAGAAAAAATGGCCCATAGGTCAATTGGTTATACAGTTTCGCATGAATGAATGCGAAGCTTTCTTTTGCCTCCGTATTAGATATCGTGTCTTCGTGACGACGTGAAAACGTCAAAACTTGATGCACAAATCCCAGGTCACACTCTTTTAGTATATCGATACAAGCTGCCGTGTCCGAAGCTTGGTGTGACTCTTCAAATACCTTATCCCTTTTTAATATCAGATCGGACCGAAACAACAATGAAGTTGGAGACCCAAATACAGAAGATCCGTTCAATAGGTATCTCCGGGCAATATCTTTTCCCGGATTAAAGTTGCTGGGATATGGAAGCCCATCTAAATGGACTTTATTGTTTACCAACCGATACGCACTTACAATTCCCACACTGGGATATTCTTCCCCAATCTCCACCATCTTTGACAGGCAGTCCGGAAATATCCAGTCATCAGCACAAATCATTTTGCAATATTTGCTATCCGGTGATATCTGACGAAAAGCATGATTCAAATTCTTCATCTGGGGTAAAAACTCCTCATTATCATAAATACGAATCCGGTCGTCCTTTTCGGCGTATTCCTGCATAATCTGCAAACTGTCGTCTGTACTATAGTTATTTAGCAGTATATACTCCCAGTTATCATAATCCTGATTGAGGACACTTTCTATACATTCCCGCAAGAACTTTCCCCCATTGTATACCGGGGTTACAACGGAAACAAACGGCTCTTCTTTAATACTCAATATTTCTGATTTATTTTTCAGCATAAAAAGTCCAGTGATAATATTTTTAATCTCTTTTTGACTAAATGGTCAATTTTCTACTGTAAAAAGCTTCGGCATATTTACCTTTTGAAGCACACTCTATACCCCTTATTCGAGGCATTGAAGTCAACAAAGAATCATCTAACCACTGTTTATTTTGCTGACTTTTAAAACAACTCGTTATAATCTCATTTCTCTGTTTAATCTGATCTTCATTTAGCGGAACAAATAAATTCGGATTTCCAATATCTCCATCGTATTTAGGTATTTCGTACTCAAAAATTAGATGATTCCGAAAGGTATTCCACGTCAATTCATTTAAGGTTCTGTGATCTTGATGCAGATCATTTCGGTAATGAGTAAATATGATATCAGGCTCAATTTCTTTTTTCAGATCCTCAAATCTTACTTTTATTTCACTCCAAACCGACGGCAGAAATCCATCCTGATAATCATAAACATCTACATCTGCATTCTTTACTGATTTCAGAAATTCTTTCGCACTTGATTCTGCTTCTTTTTTACGTACTTCATTTGAAGTAAAGACAACCCATTTAATGTGATCTATTTTGTAATTCTCAATCATATGCAAGACTGTGCCACCACACCCTATTTCAATATCATCACAATGTGCCCCTAAAAAGAGCATTTTTAATCCTTCCTTGTTGGGAGTGGAAAACTTAGCACTTATCATAACGCCTTAGCTCCATTCTGCACTTTTGTTGTTGCAATTTCCTGACCATTCTGATCCCATACTTGCCAAGGGGTTATCCCTTCGGCATACATATCATCTATTTGTTGCTTATCCTTGAAGGTATCAAGCGGCATCCAAAACCCCTCGTACCGGTGTCCATACAATTCCTTCTCCTTTATCAACCGTTGAAAAGGTTCCATAACCAACTCTTCCCCATAGTTTATGTAATCGAAAATTTCATTTCTCAATACAAAAAAGCCGGCATTAATAAATAGCCCTGACTTCGATATGGGATTTATACTGTTGACCATGCCATTGTCTCCAAGCTCTGCCACATGAAAACTCTGTGTAGGTTGGTAGGCTAAAAAACCTCCTGTCTTGCCCGACTTTTTAAACTGGTCGATCATCTCATTGAGGGGCATGTCGGACAACCCGTCTGCATAATTTGCCAAGAACATCTCTTCTCCTTCAAGATAGGGACGTACTTTCATAAGACGTTGTCCCACATTCGAGGTCATCCCCGTATCAACGAACGTAATATTCCAGTCATCCAGATCAGAATTGAGCAGTTCAATTTCCCTTTTGCCATTATTCAATACAAAATTATTAGACGTGTACTCCTCGTATTCAACAAAATATCGTTTAATGAAATCGCCTTTATGCCCAAGACAAAGGATAAAGTCCTTGTGTCCGAAATGAGCATAATACTTCATAATATTCCAGAGTACCGGCCGGTAACCCACCTTAATCATTGGCTTAGGAACCTCTTCTGAATAATCACGCATTCGCATCCCAAGTCCACCGCAAAATAATACTACTTTCATTTTTTTGTTTTTCTATTTGAAGTTTTCCATTAAATACTTCCGTTACCGGCTGTAACCTGCTCTTGACTAATTTTGGATTTGGAATCCAGGATTTCCGGTTTAGGTATTGGAATAATGAATTTCCCTCCCCACTCTGAGATATAGCTTATTTGTTTCATAATCTCCTCTTTTAGATTCCAAGGCAGAATAAAGACATAATCCGGTTTGTTTTCCCTGATTTTATCTGGATGTAATATTGGGATTAGCGAACCCGGCAAATATTGGCCATGTTTGTGGGGATTCCGATCCACAGTATAATCGATAAAGTCGGTACCAATGCCGCAATAATTTAACAATGTATTTCCTTTACCCGGAGCCCCATAACCAGCTATCGACTTGCCCTGATTTTTTAAATCGATAAGCATCGCTAAAATATCTCGTTTTGTCTGCTGTACATTTTGGTCAAATGATTTATAGAAATCGATGTCCAGATATCCCTCTTCTTTTTCCCATTCTATTATACGTTCCACATTCTCACTTACTTGATAATTGACATTAGACTCTCTGGCAATGAATATCCTTATTGATCCACCATGCGTACTCAACTCTTGAACGTCGAAAATTTTCATCCCGTGTTTTTCAAATATTGATTTCACGGCAATAAGTGAGTAGTAAAAGAAATGCTCGTGATAGATCGTATCAAACTGATTGTTATCAACAAGCTGCATAAGATGAGGGAACTCAAACGTCATAATTCCTTTTTCACTCAGCATTACTTCTAAACCCTTAATGAAATCATTGATCTTTGGAACATGTGCTAAAACATTGTTTCCTAAAATCAGATCAGCCGGCCGGTAATTCTTTTTGAGATTATTAGCCGTTTTCTCTCCAAAAAATACTTTTTCAGTTGGTATTCCTTTGGCTACTGAATCTCGCGCCACATTTTCTGAAGGTTCAACACCGAGAATTGGAATCTTTTTATCCTTAAAATATTGAAGCAGATACCCGTCATTGCTTGCAATTTCAAGGACAAAGCTATTCTGGTCAATTCCGTAATCTTTCACCATCATATCCACATAATCACTGGCATGTTTTAGCCAAGAGTCTGAGTAAGAAGAGAAATAGTAATAATCCGAATAGATATCTTCGGGTTTCACGTACTCACCAACCTGAACCAATAAACATTCTTCACATACATAAGCATGCAGTGGATAACATTGTTGTCCTTTATTAATATATTCCGGCTTTACAAATTCTTCGCAAAGTGGTGATGTACCCAAATCCGCAAAGGTATGCTTAAGTACGTTATCACAATTAAGACACTTCAAATTCCCCGATTCATTCATTGTTTTCTTAATTAAATGTTAGATGCAATAGTTAACTCTTATACTTTTTCCCCATCTACCTTCATACCCACAATTTTTATTACAAGAGTTGTGCCAATTCATTAAAGCTCATAAAAATAAAAACCCCCATAGCTAGTTGACCCATCCATTGTGTTAAAGGGCTTCAGGGGGGTAGAATGTTATAATGGATAACGTTTTTAGAAATGCAGTACTGTGATCAGGATCTAAAAACCGAGTAATTCTTACAGAAGACAATGAAATAAATACTCATTAAAATGTACATGTAATTGACTTGGCTTGACTCATATATCAATGAATTATTCGAAATGAGTACTCCCAATAACAACTTTTAAGCCCATCTTTTTCGAAAGGATGCAATTTCCTTGTCCGTATAAAAGTGACGAACATAATGTGATTCATACATCTGATCTAAATACCAATCAGGAATTTTAATAGTGCGCTTGAACTTACTGTACACACCCGAATATTCTTTTTGATCACCTTTATTTTGAATGCTTTTAATTGTTAAATCTGTCCCAAGGAATTCCTTAAACGCTTCTTCAAAACTACTGTTAAGATTCTTCATTCGAAGAAGTAACACAGATATATTGTTTTTCTTATAAATGTGGTAGCCTTTTTTGCTGGAAAAATCATATTGGAATACATCGATATCAAAGACCGTTTTTAATTCCTGATCAAACCAGGTAAGCGGGTTACAATCAATAAAGTGAATTCGATTTCCAACAATATATTCTACAACAAAAAGCGTTTGTAGTTCATCCACAATAAGATCTTCACTCATTTGCCTACGCTTTAAGAGAATATCATAGTTAAACCATTTTTTAAGATTTTGAAAAAACGATGAGATATTCCTGGCAATAGGATCTCTTGTAAGAGTTATTATCTTGTATTGATCGGCCCCTTTCCCAGAACGTTCAATTTTATTGCTAAAATAAAATCCCCTGGAGAGATAGTTGGGAAATACATCGATTGTTATTCCCGCATTTTTATTTTTGCGAAAGTGAGTAGCTAAAAACTTCTGGTCTGTATTCAAATTCCTCTTATTCAGCCAGTGCAAATGATAAACTGAATACCCTTCCAGTTTATTTTTAAGAGAATGTGTAACAGTAGTTGAACCCACCTTGCCCATTGTATAAACTAAGATAGGTTGTTTTTTTTCCTTTCGGACCAGCGATAAATAGGTATAATATTTGGCAAATAACGCATAGTTATTTCTCAGATATTTTACCAAGTCAAAATATCTGAGTTTTTTTAATATCAATTTTATCATAATCATTAGCACAATTTCTATATGAGTGAAGCCCCTTGCTCAAATGTAACCTCTATTAACTATTCTCGTCCATCTAATTATAGAAGGGGATCAAATCACAGAAAGCCATCTCATTTATTCATAGAATAATTAGCCATCCATCAGATTTCGCAGTTAAAATCATCCGGCAGATACTTAACATCTATGTCAGGCTAACTCGGCAATCCTATAAACCACTGGTTAATACCGGCAACTGCTGTTCTATCGGCCTTGAATTGATGATCATCGGTTGTGGTATTGGGATAATAAATTGCCCGCCCCATTCCGACACGTACTGAAGCTGCTTTATAATTTCATCTTTCAAATTCCAGGGTAGAATAAAAATATAATCCGGCTTGGTATCTCTGATCTTGTCCGGTGCTAAAATGGGAATTAACGATCCCGGTAAATAATGACCTTGTTTATGAGGGCTTCGATCTACCGTATAGTCAATGAAGTCCGTACCAATACCACAGTAATTCAAGAGTGTATTGCCTTTTCCGGGAGCTCCATAACCCACAATAGACTTGCTTTGATTTTTGAGACTGATTAGCAATCGCAAAATATCTCTTTTCGTCTGTTCTACGTATTCCCCAAATGACTTATAAAATTCTACATTCAGATATCCTTTACGTTCTTCCTCCCGCAACAATTCTCGTACATTCTCTGATACCTGATATTTTTGATTCTCATCCCGAGTCACAAAAATCCGAATAGATCCCCCATGCGTACTTAATTCCTGTACATCAAATATTTTAAATCCATGTTTTTTAAACAGAGACTGTACACTGTGCAGCGAGTAATAGAAAAAATGCTCGTGATAAATAGTATCAAACTGGTTGTTTTCGACAAGCTGCATCAAATGAGGAAATTCAAACGTCATGATTCCCTTTTCTTGCAACATAATATCAAGTCCTTCAATAAAGTCATGGAAACGCGGGACATGAGCCAACACGTTATTTCCAAGAATCAGGTTGGCCGGCTTATACTTTTTTCGAAGGGCTTGAGCCGAGTCCGTACCAAAAAATACCATCTCGGTGGGAATACCCTTATCTAATGCTGCTCGGGCAACGGTATCAGAAGGTTCTACGCCTAACATTGGCACCTTTTTCTCATTAAAATACTGAAGCAGGTATCCGTCATTACTGGCAATCTCGACCACAAAACTCTCTCTATTAATATCATACCGCTCTATCATAGAATCTACATATTCCTCGGCATGACGCAGCCAGGAATCGGAGTAGGACGAAAAATAACTGTAATCTTCATAAATTTTTTCAGGGCTCACACATTTGCCCACCTGCACTAAAAAGCACTCTCCACAAACATAGGTGTGCAGAGGATAACTCATCTGCCCCTCATTGAGTTGGTCCGGTTTTAGAATCTCATTGCAAAGAGGAGACGTTCCCAAATCTGCGAATGTGTACTCCAGTTTACTTCCACAATTCAGACATGTTAACTTTTCCATAATTTTTCACTCTTGGTTGTTGATCTCATTTTTTAAAAGCCTTCAACATGAGATAAATTCTACAAACCGCACCTTTATCCCTTTTACATGCCACAATAGGTGTGCCAATTTCTAATATTTCTATGCAATTGATCATTTATGATGGATTGAGACTCTTCTTTTAGACCTCCCAATGCATTTTACACCTGTAAATTGTAGTTTAAGAATTCTAAATGGGAGAGAATAAATAGCATTAACAATTATAAATGAGTAATTTTTTCTGCTGGGTAGAAAGAATTTACTCGTCTCAATTTTCACCTTCTCTCGTTAATGATTAGTTCAATTCATCAATTCTAATAGATAGAATAGAATAGCTCTCAGATCTGTACACTTCTGTGAGTCCTGAAAGTAATTTTTGCGGCTTTTGATCCACAAAATGTAAGGCGTTGATATTTTTTGGTCATTTATTCATGTGAGCTGGAACGATAGACACGATAGAGTATTAATATAATCTGACTCAAATTAATTATGTTGGCTTATGTAAAAAAAGCCAAGAGACCAGTATTTATCGAATAAGACTATTCCTCTTTAAACTTGCCAAATTATACATATCAATAAGTGCTTCTCGAATACTCCATTTAGGCTGAAAATCAAAAGTCGAATAAAACAATTTACTATTCATTAGCGAAAGTTCTTTTTCTTTAGAATTCTGCTCGCACTTGACGATTCGTCTTCTATTACAGAACGTATCATTTATTAATTCAGCTAATTGGGGAATACTAACCACTTCTTCAGATCCGAAATTAAACATTCCTTTCACCTCAGGTTTATGTAGACCAGCCAAAATTCCCTGAGCTATATCCTTCACATAAATATATTCCCGTCGTTGATCATCTGACGCATAGAGTTTAATAAATTCTCCATTTAGCGCATTTTCTAAAAATGTTCCTAACATATATTCTTTTCTGGCATTTATACTTAATACATGTGCCAGTCTCAAGCATTTGATGCATAGCCCTTTTTTATTGAAATAATTTGCCGCTTCTTCAGAAACCACCTTGGCCAGTGAATACGGATTTTCGGGAGAAGGTTCATACTCTTCAAGCCAAGGAGTGTTGGGATTTCTGCCATATATACCGCATGATGACGCAAATACAATGTTTGAAATATTTAAGCTCTCGCATGCTTGGAAAACATTATAATCAACTAAAACATTTTTAAATGAGCTGTTAGTATTCGTTTTTTGCAAACGCTGAGCTGCGAGATGAATAATGCCGTCCGAACCTTTTAGAATTTTGCGAAGTGAATCAACTGAATAATCTGTCTCGAAATGTGTGAAGTTTAAATTTGAATATTTTATACCTGGGTGATTCTTTAGAGGGTTTCGAGATAAAACGACAGCTTTGTAGTTTTTTGGCAATATTTTCAGGATTTCACGCCCAATGAGCCCCCAAGCCCCGGTTAATGCAATCTTCATCATCTACGTTTTAAAATTTGATAACCGCATTTTTCCATGTGCATATTTATTGGCTTTACGGTCTCACCGTCCTTATAATACCAATCTTGATAGAGTGAATTGCTCGTATCGAATTTATTTATATTCACTTCTTTTTTCGGCTCTTCACACATAAACTCCAATACCCAACTTGCTTTATTCTTAGAAGTGCCGTTAGTACGGCCGAAAACAAAGCTGTTTTTAACCTCTCCCGTCAAGTGTTTAATAGTGATTTCTAATAGATCTACTCCTGTTGCATATTTTATTAATCTCCACAGATGGCATCCGTCAAGTCTTGGCGTAACTTCGATAAGCTTAGGTTCATTATTATTCTTCAATTTGATTTGGAAATAAACCGGACCATTCTTGATACCAATACGATTAATTACCTCCATTATTAGTTGACGAATTTTAATCATACTCTCACTAGTCACAAACTGCGATGGATAACGATGTTTCTGAATAATTCCTCCTGATAACCCAGGCCAAACAATTCGATCGCTGATGAAAGTAAACTGAATATCGCTATCTATTATATAAGCATTAACAGAAATTTCAGGACCTTGTATATATTCTTCGACAATTAGACGTTTACTCCTGGAAAATCTCAGAGAATTGGAAGAGTTTTTTCTAAATGCATTTTTATTTTTAACCAAAGACACTCCTCTTTGTCCTTGGCTGTCTATGGGCTTCATGATAAACGGATATTCGAATTCTGGAAGCTCAGCTCCCTCCCGCCATATCTTAAACTTTACATTCCAATCTGATTGCCCTAATTGTTTTCTTAACAAGCCTTTATTATGGCAAACACGTGCAATTTCAGGAGTTATAAGAGAGGGTGATTTCAATTTATTACTTACTACTGCAGCAGTCACCATTCCCAGATCGGAACCAACGGAATAAATAACATCAATACTGTGCAACTTGGCGTACTCATAAACCGACTGCTCATCTTTTATATCAATTTGCTTAAAGATATGTGCAGTTCCTTTGCCTGCCCCTTCAGATACATAACTCAATGCATGAATTTCATGGTCTTTGGCAATTTTTTTTATCAGATCAGCCTGAGCATTCCCAATCCCTAATACCAAAAATTTCATCTCTTTATATTTATGGTTTATTACCTGTAGAAAGAAAAAGAATCGGGGTACTCATGCAGAAACTATCTAATTTGAATAGCTATTTCGCCACAGCTGATTTTGTTGATACCGTTTTCTTTGTTTGCAGTCCATTATTTATCCAGTATAAGTCATCATTTATTTGACCAGTAGCCAATAAAAATTTTAGCTGTTTGAGGCGTGTATATGGTTTTGCATTAAAGATCTCTGGATCCAAGTCAATCTGCTTAAAAACCTCGTAAAGCTCCTTTGCTCCATCCTCGGCAGTATATTCACATGAAAAGCCCGGCAATTGGTTATTTATTTTGTCAAACGACACGCGATAACTGCGGTTGTCGCCGCCATTATCACCAAAGGTTGTTTTACATCCCGGAAAAGCCGCGCCCACTATTTCTGCAATCTCTCTAACTCTAAAATTCTCACTGGTATCCCCCACGTTAAACACTTCGTTGTGGATCGATTCGATGGGTGCTTCTAACGAGCAGGCAATAGCTTTACAGATATCTCTCACATGCACTAACGGTCGCCACGGCATTCCGTCACTGATCATCTCAATTACGCCCGTTGTCCAGGCAAGTCCTGCAAGATTATTGAGTACGATATCGAATCGCATTCTGGGAGAGGCACCATACGCGGTGGCATTGCGTAAAAACGTAGGGGAAAAATGCTCATTAGCCAGCTTCGATACATCCCGCTCTACCCTCGTTTTGCATTCGGCATAAGCCGTTTGTGGATTAACTTCCGACTCCTCTGTTTTATAGCTGTCATCCCCTTCTCCATACACACTGCATGAAGAGGTATAAACAAATCGCTGAATTCCAGCCTGTTTGCAAAGCCTTGCCAATCGAATGCTACCCTCATGATTAATTTTATATGTGATTTCCGGATTCAGCTGTCCCAATGGATCATTTGATAATTCTGCAAGATGGGCTACGGCATCAAATCCTTCCAAGTCTTCAAGGCTAATTTCGCGAAGGTCTTTATTTATGTATGACGGATAAACTGTTTCCCCATTGTTAAAGAGCCATCCTGCTCGGTAAAATCCGGTATCAAGCCCAGTTACATTATGACCTCTCTCCAATAAATATGGACCTAAAACTGAACCTATATACCCATCTGTACCCGTTACTAATATTTTCATAGTAGTTCCCTATTATAATTGGCAGTAAACGCCTCAAGTTTTAAAAGACGAAACAGCATTTATTTAATCGTTACAGTCTCTTTTGTTTTGCAAGACCAACTTCAGGCAAAAGAGATTCAATAAGTATGCCAACTATAACCATGCGTCAGAAAACGATCTCAAAGACAATATCAGTAACCCAACCTCCTTCAAAAAATGATTCAAGTTGAAAATTTACTCAGTAGGTATTGTAAATATTACTCTACAAATCCCGTTTAGACATCCGGCCCCTTTCTCTAAAACAAATAAATTAATTGTACAACCGGATAAACTTAAGATGGTACAGATATTAATGATCTTTCCGGCGACATATACTTCATTGCTCATGCTGTAGTAAATGGATTACCACAGGTAGAAAATTAATTATTACTTATAAATCCATACGTAAAAAGGGAACCAGGATATTGTCATGGTTCCCTTTTTACTTTCGAAAATAGAATAGTAAAATCCGTTACTAAAGCTCTTCTTTGATAGTCTTAAGAATCCGGTAGGTTGCCTTTCCATCCCACTTATCGGGAATGGATCCCTTCTTATATCGTCCCTCTTTTATTGAACAAATGACTCTCTTAATCTCATCCAAATCAAAAGGCACAAGTGTATTAGTTCCTACTTGAATAGTAGATGGACGCTCGGTATTGGGTCGAAGTGTTAAACACGGAACTCGTCTAAAGGTTGATTCTTCCTGTATACCGCCGCTATCAGTAAGGATAAATTTGCAGTTTGAAATCAACTTTTGAAAGGCAAAGTAATCCATTGGCTCTGTCAACATCACATTCTTATTTTGAGCCAAACGATCATATAAATCAAACTCTTTAATCTTGTTGACGGTTCGAGGATGGATAGGAAATACCAATTTTTCAGACTGAGTTATTTCTTCAATCAAGTGGATTAGTTTAAGCACCTCAGGCTTATGATCTACCGTGGCCGGTCGATGCATGGTCATAAGTGCAAAATGGCCTTTGCTCAGCCCCAGTTTCTCCAAAATTGGTGATTCTTCAATCTTGTCATCAAATGACACCATTGTATCTATCATCGTATTACCAACAAAAAATAGCTGATCTTCGGTTTTTCCATTCCCATTCAGATTCCGCATCCCACTCTCTTCTGTAATAAATAGATAGTCTGAAATTTCATCCGTTAGAATTCTATTGATCTCTTCCGGCATTGTCCGATCACCACTGCGCAGTCCGCTTTCGATATGAGCCAATGGAATATCCATTTTATTGGCCGTAACGGATGCTGCCAACGTTGAATTCACATCACCAGTTACCATAATCATATCCGGCTGTACCTCTTGCACCACCGGCTCCAATCGTTTCATCACTTCTGCCATCTGGTTATTTGGTGATGATGGAGGAATTTCCAAAAAATAATCAGGAGTCAATTCAAACTGCCTGAAGAAAACATCGGCCATTTTATCATCATAATGCTGACCGGTATGCACTATTTTGATATCAAATACTCCCGAAAACTCTTGATCCGCCACCTTTTTAAACTGCGTAACCTTTATAAAATTAGGCCGCGTACCCACAACCACTAATAACTTTTTCATACTAAAACAGTTAACTTATTAATCCCATTTAAAGCCCTGCCCTTATGCTTTCCAAATCTGAGAACTGGTTCGGGGTTGAACATTTTTCATCGCGTTACGGGTATCAATAATAACATCATTCCAGTCTGCCAGCTCCTGGTAATTAATATCCGAATGGTTCGTTGAAATAATTACTGCATCAAAACTGGAAATGGTCTCTTTATTCCACGCCACGGTCTTTAGTCCAGTCCATTCTTTATGCTCTCTTGTTTCCCAAATTTCCGGGATGTAATGATCGTAATAAGAGATTTTAGCCCCGTATTTATTCAGCAGATCCATCAGCTTAAAGGTCGGTGATTCTCGCAGGTCATCTACATCGGGCTTATAAGCCAGACCAATAATCAACACATTACTATCATTAACCGCCTTGTGGTGTGCATTCAGTGCCTTAATTGTCCGTTCTACAACATATCGCGGCATACTGGTGTTTATTTCACCGGCTAACTCAATGAAACGTGTATTTTGCTCATACTCACGGGCTTTCCATGTTAGATAAAAAGGATCAATAGGAATACAATGTCCTCCTAATCCAGGACCGGGCGTAAACTTCATAAAGCCAAAAGGCTTGGTAGCTGCGGCATCCAATACCTCGTGTATATCTATACCCATTTCCTGAAATACCACCTTCAGCTCGTTAACCAGTGCAATATTTACCGATCGAAAAATATTTTCGGTAAGCTTAACCGCTTCGGCCGTTTTATTATCAGAAACGGGAACGGTCTGCACAATCACGGAATCATATAAGGCTTTAGCAACTGCCAAGGCATCGGCGCCATCGGCCCCTACAACCTTGGGAATCTTCGCAGTATTAAAATTCGGATTGCCCGGATCCTCACGTTCCGGACTATAAGCCACAAAAAAGTCTTTGCCCGATTTCAATCCCGAAACCTTCTCTAAGATCGGGATAATAAGCTCATCGGTAGTTCCGGGATATGAAGTGGACTCTAATATTACCAACTGGCCTTTTTGTAAGTGTTTGGCAATCGTCTGGGTCGTTTGCTCCACATACTGCATATCAGGCTCACGGTAGGTATTCAGAGGTGTAGGCACACACATAATAATAGCATCCATCTCTCGCAATTCGGCAAAATTAGGAGTAGCAGAGCAATGGTCAGAGGCCGCTAGCTTCTCCATCATATCATAACCCAGATGCTTTATATAAGGCTTGCCACTTTCAATATTCTTAATTTTGTCCTGATCTACATCAAAACCAACGACCGGGAATCCCTTTTCATGGAATGTCCACATAAGGGGAAGCCCAACATAACCAAGACCAATAATACCTACCTTGGCAGTTCGATTTCGAATTCGATCAATAAAGTCTTCTCGTAATTCAACAATAGGCATTGGCTTTAAAGTGCCAACGTTATTGGATGTAGTTGGAAAGCTTGGAATAGTCTTCATCTTTGTTATTTATTATTAGGTTAATTTTTTCTTGGTCTTCACGAACCATCTCTTCAATAAGTCCTTCAAAGGTATATCGGGGCGTCCATCCCAATTTTTGGCGGGCTTTAGTAGCATCCCCGATAAGCAGATCCACCTCGGTAGGACGAAAATAGCGGGGGTCAATCTCTACAACCACATCGCCTGTTTCGGCGTTAATCCCCTTCTCATCTATTCCTACGCCAACCCATTTGAGCGTAACACCGGCATGATAAAATGCGAGCTCACAAAGCTCCCGAACAGTATGAGTAACCCCCGTAGCCAAAACAAGGTCTTCGGGATCGTTCTGCTGAAGCATCAAATACATCCCCTCGATATAATCCTTCGCATGACCCCAGTCCCGTTTGGCCTCCAAATTTCCGAGATACGTTTTCTCCTGTAACCCAGCTGCAATGCGAACAGCAGCCCGGGTAATTTTTCGTGTTACAAAAGTTTCACCCCGTACCGGAGACTCATGATTAAATAGAATGCCGTTTACTGCATATATCCCATAGGCCTCACGATAGTTTACGGTGATCCAATAAGCATAAAGCTTGGCTACCCCATAAGGAGAGCGCGGATAGAATGGAGTAGTTTCCTTCTGAGGCACTTCCTGCACCTTTCCATATAATTCACTTGTCGATGCCTGGTAAAACTTGGTCTTTTCTGTCAAACCCAATATCCGAATTGCCTCAAGAATGCGAAGCGTGCCCAATGCATCACTGTTGGCGGTATATTCAGGAGCTTCAAAAGACACTTGTACATGACTCTGCGCACCCAGATTATAAATTTCATCTGGCTGAGTATCCTGAATAATTCGAATTAAATTTGTCGAGTCAGTCAGATCTCCATAATGTAAATAAAACGGGAGTTCATCGGCATGAGGATCTTGATAGATATGGTCAATTCTACCGGTGTTAAATGAACTTGATCGACGTTTAATGCCATGTACTTCGTATCCCTTTTGCAATAAAAATTCCGCCAGATATGAACCATCCTGACCCGTAACGCCTGTTATTAATGCCACTTTTCTTTTCTCTTTCAAACCATCCCTCATGTTGTTATAAAAAGGTTTTAAATTATAGCTTTACTTCCTTTAGATGATTTATATTCTGCAAAAACCACCGGTAGGTTTCAGTAAGTCCATCTTGCAACGCTTTGTTATGTTTCCATCCAACAGCATGCAATTTTGTAACATCAAGCAGTTTCCTCGGCGTCCCATCAGGCTTCGAGGTATTCCAAATAATTTCTCCCTGATGACTAGTAATTTTTTGTATCAAATAAGCCAGTTCTCTAATTGAGATATCTTTACCCGTTCCTACATTATAAATTTCTCCATTTATATTATTTTCTACTGCAAAAAGAATAGCTTCAGCCAGGTCCTGAACATGGAGAAACTCTCTTTTGGGATTTCCAGTCCCCCATAACGTTACCGGGGTATGACCATTTTCTGTGGCCTCATGGAATTTTCTAATCATCGCCGGCACCACATGAGAGGTCTCAAGATCAAAATTATCGCCGGGACCGTATAAATTTGTCGGCATTAGAGAAACATAGTTGTGTCCGTATTGGCGATTTAGTGCTTCACACAGCTTTATGCCTGCAATTTTTGCAATCGCATACCATTGGTTGGTAGGCTCTAAAGAACCGGTCAGCAAATATTCTTCTTTAATAGGCTGAGGGGCATGCTTGGGATAGATACATGAACTGCCCAAAAAAATTAGTTGGGACACATCATTTTCATGTGCCGCATTTATTACATTGCTTTGGATAAGCAGGTTATCATACAAAAATGGATACGGATTTTGATCATTCGCTAAAATTCCCCCTACCCTGGCAGCAGCCAAAATTATGATGTTCGGCTGTTCATTACTCATAAACTCTTTTACTGCTTGCTGATTTCGCAAGTCCAACTCACTGCTGGTTCTGGCAACAATATTCGAATAGCCTTTGCTTTTAAAAAGCTTTAGCGTTGCTGCACCAACCATCCCCCGATGACCTGCGATATATATCTTATAGTCTTTCATATTCTGTATTCAAAGAAATAATCATTTCATATACAGCTTAGATACAACAACTGTACCATCTTTGTTTTAAGTTATCTTTCTTAGCCTAACCAGACTACTCTTACCCATTTGATCTAATAGATAATGTATCTACGAGTAATAATTATATACCAGCGGGCATTATGAGCAATAATTTTACAATGCTTTAATAGCCAAAATTCTACTTGGTGAACCACAATTATCATCATCGATATTTTTACAGTGATTTCGTATTTTCTATAGTCTGATTAGCAAACTAAAATCTTCTCATCTGCAAATACATGAAAACAGTTGCCTTTAAAACTCTTGGCTGTAAGCTGAATTACTCCGAAACGATGGCCATACAGCGTGATTTTGAACAGGAGGGGTATGATATCACCGAATTCGATAATGAGGCTGATATCTATGTTGTAAACACCTGTTCAGTGACCCAAAGTGCCAATAGCACTTGTCGCCAAACAGTACGCCGTGCCCTTCGCAGAAATCCTGAGGCCTTTGTAGCAGTAATAGGATGTTATGCGCAGCTGGAACCTGAAGAAATTGCCGAAATTGACGGTGTAGATGTAGTTCTCGGAGCTAAGAACAAATTCAAGCTACTCGAACTTTTTGACAACTTTGAAAAACGATCTGAGCCTATTGTTTATAATTCAGATGTAAATGAGGCGGTAGATTTCCATAACGCCTTTTCAGCAGATGACCGAACTCGGGCATTTCTTAAAGTACAGGATGGCTGCAGTTATAACTGTTCGTTTTGTACAATACCCATGGCTCGGGGCGAAAGCCGCAGCCCAAAAATTAACACCGTTGTTGAAAACGCGAAATTCTTAGTTAAGGAAGGTTTTAAGGAAGTGGTGGTCACCGGAGTAAATGCCGGAGATTTTGGTCGCGATACAAATGAAAATTTCTTTATGCTCCTGCAGGAGCTAGATACTGTTGATGGTCTAGAACGCATCCGGTTTTCATCCGTGGAGCCCAACTTGATGCATGAAGAAATCATCCACTTTACAGCAGAATCAGATAAAATTCAGCCCCATTTTCATATGCCTTTGCAAAGTGGAAGCGATAAAATGCTGGGGCTTATGCGGCGTCGGTACCAATCTGATTTGTACCGACAAAGAGTCGAACTTATTAAAAAATTGATGCCTGATGCCGCAATTGGAGTAGATGTCATTACAGGGCATCCAGGGGAAACGGACGAACTCTTCCAAGTGTCTTATGATTTTGTCAATAGTCTGCCCGTTTCCTATCTGCATGTGTTTACGTATTCCGAGCGTCCCAATACGCATGCGCTCAATATCGAGCCCCACGTACAAAACAGCGTACGCAAGGAACGTACCCATAAAATGCGTAGGCTCTCCAAGAAAAAGCGATTTAATTTTGATACCACTTTTACCGGAGAAGTACGTCCGGTATTATTCGAGGGGGCAAATAAGAATGGTGCTATGCTGGGTTGGACAGACAATTACGTCCGCGTTGGCATTCCCTATAATCCGCAGTATGAAAATAGAATTTTGCCGGTCAGACTCGGGGCACGAGCAAAAGAAGGCTACCTGATCGGAGAATTAACACCCGAAGCAAAACAGGAGCAGAACGTAATCGCTGAACTTGTCGGATAACTACATTCTATGGCTGATTCAAACAGAGATCCCAAAAACATTGTAGATGACGCGATCTCCTTTATAAAAAAAGAACGCGAATTATATGGGGATTTTTCGATGGATTCTGGTAATAAAGAATCTCCCATGGACGAATCCCATGATATCCAATCCTCATCTTCCGGTAATAATGCAGTAACTGAACCTTCTCTTCAAGAGACATCATCAGGTGGAAACAAACAGCAAGACGAGGGATTTACCCCTCAGGAAGGATTATTTAATAAGGATGAATCCAACGATGTGTATTACCATATTGATAAGTGTAATTCTCTGGATGAGTTAAAGACATTGTGTCGGAAAGCAGATGTGCTCCGAACTGATTTAGAGGGAACACAATTAGTATTTGGCGTGGGAAATCCCAATGCGGATTTAATGATTATTGGTGAAGCGCCCGGAGCCGAGGAAGATAAACAAGGCGAGCCATTTGTGGGAAAAGCCGGGCAACTTCTCGATAAAATTTTAGCTGCTATCGATTTTAAGCGAGAAGAGGTATACATCGCAAATATCCTAAAACATCGCCCGCCCAACAATCGAAATCCCAAGCCCGAAGAGCGAGAGAGAAGCCTACCGTTTTTACTGCGGCAAATCGACTTAATAGAGCCTAAATTGATCTTAGCTGTTGGAAAAGTAGCGGCTCAAACACTTCTTGATAAGAACCTTTCCTTAACAAAAATGCGAGGACAATTTCACGATTTTCGAGGCAGTTACGAGTTGCTTGCCACCTACCACCCGGCTGCATTACTTCGGCATTCCAAATGGAAACGTCCTACATGGAAAGACATTCAACTGCTCCGCAAAAGATATGATGAGCTGGGCGGAAAACCCTGATTTTTTAGAAAAATATAGGGCCTTTCACTTCGGTAAGAGTGACGCTTTTATTATACTTATGGTTGCGTGAACAAATTGCGTTACCTCTTGTTCATTTCCTTCAAATTATACAAACTCGCTACAATTTCAGAACAGTTCTCGGATGGCATCAAATAAAGGGTCAAATAATAAAGGGGATTCCAAAATATTGGACCAAGAAGGGCGCGTTCCTCCGCAGGCAGTAGAAGTTGAGGAGGCCGTTCTAGGTTCTATGCTTATTGAACATGAAGCGGCAACGATTGCATTGCAGATGCTGTCTCCAAATGATTTTTACAAGCCTGCCCATCAACATATTTTTGAGGTCCTACATGACCTTTATGAACGCGATAATCCACTTGATCTTCTTACGGTGGAAAATGAATTGCGCGATAAAGGTTTGCTTGATACCTGTGGCGGACCTGGTTACTTGTCTGAACTTACCCGCTCAGTCAGCTCAGCGGCAAACGTTGATTACCATGCCCAGATTATAGCCGAAAAAGCAACCAAACGTAATCTGATCTTGGGCTGTACCGATATTATTAAGCAGGCTTACGACAGTTCTTCTGATACCATTGATGTTTTGGATTATGCCGAACAGCGAATTTTTGACTTGGCCAACTCGAAACAGCGAGCACAGGCACAACCTATTGGTGATGTTTTAAAAGATACCCTCTCCTATCTGGAAGATATCCGTGGAAAATCTTCCGGGATTACAGGTGTCCCCACCGGCACCGATGTAGATAAGTTGACCGCCGGATGGCAAGATGGTGATCTTATAATTATTGCCGCACGTCCCTCAATGGGTAAAACGGCCTATGTTTTGACGACGGCACGAAATGCGGCTTTACATCAAAACGAAAAACTGCGGACCAAGGTAGCTATTTTCAGTCTTGAGATGTCAAATCAATCGTTGGTTCAGCGCCTGTTAACGATGGAAGGACGAATTAATGCCCAGAGTGCCCGTTCGGGACAACTGGAGGATGAGGATTTTAAACGTCTTATTGATGCCGCCGGAAGACTTTTTACTGCCAATATCTTTGTAGATGATACGCCTGGCCTAAGTATTATGGAACTACGCACAAAAGCACGACGTCTCAAAAGTGAGCACGACATTGGTCTTATCATTGTGGATTATCTACAGCTGATGACGGCCAGTGGTGATCACGGTACACGAGAGCAGGAAATTGCATCCATATCACGAGGCCTTAAAGCATTAGCCAAAGAATTGGATGTGCCGGTTGTTGCACTATCACAGCTTAGTCGAGCCGTTGAGCAGCGTGGTGGTGATAAACGTCCACAGCTTAGTGACCTTCGAGAATCGGGATCTATTGAACAGGATGCTGATGTTGTGAGCTTTATTTACCGTCCGGAATATTACGGCATTAAAACAACACCGGAGGGACAATCTACAACCGGCCTGGCTGAAATTATCATTGGTAAGCAACGTAATGGCCCCACCGGCAGCATACCGCTGTATTTTGTAGAAGATTATGCTCGATTCGAAAACCTTACAACAGCAGATGCCGGACCATATGGAGAACCAAACAACAATTCTTCTGACAATAGTGGGCAATCTAATAATGGAGGCCCGCCGCCAACAGGACATAATCCCGGCGGAGATGAAGCTCCATTTTAATGGCAAATCACTATATTTTATTACCTTCGCTATCTGTGCGTCTAGACATATGCCTCTCTCTTGATAGTGCTTGTCAACTTCGTATTATTTTCCTGCAATCACCTCTGCTAATAATGCGCCATAAATAATTCTATCTTCTAAGCTTACGACTAGCTTATTTAAGTAAGCACTTGTAACTAAAGGAAAGTAGCTTTTTCAGTTATTGCACAGGCTGATTTTCGTCAGGCACTCTCAAATATTTTTCTTTTTCATTAGGGATTTCTTTTACTTGCTCTGATCTCAGAGTATTCTTGAAGAAAGTTTCTATTTTTAAATAGAGATTAACAGGTATATACATGACCAGTCTCCGAAATTTTTGCTGTGCCCCGGCAACTATTAAGGCTAAATAAACACTTGTTATTGCAATACCAATAATCAATAACCAAAGTAGCAATGTTAAGAGTCCCATCCATCCTAATCCCCATCCAATTCCATTCATTGCCCCTATTACTAGAGCAAAAAGTGTAAGATTGGCAAATTTTGGGGAAATCAATTCAAAAACTATATCAACATACTTAAATGATTTAGTTTTGATCGCTCTCCTTAAAAACTGAGGAAAATATTTTCTTAAAAGCTGATAGTTGCTGGCACTCTGACTAATTAAGTTATTTTTTTTATTTGAAATTACCGGTAGAATTTCTGTAAAAACAATCGCTGCGGAAGCAAAATCTACTTCGATGCCATTTAACCGTAAATCTATTCCATATTCTGTGATGCTTGGCTGTTTCTCGGTTTCCCAAGAAAATTCACGTAATAATGCAGTAGAAAAACATATCCCATTATTTCTAAGGGTTTTCCCCTGATTCAATGCTTTTCGTCCCAACGAATACACAAATTGATCGATCACATAATCCATTTCTCGAATCTTACCGATCCAACTCTTTGGGCTATTTAAATTATTAAAGCTGCCCTGTATAACCTCACTCCCCTGCTCAAGATAATAGTTCATTACCTTCAAGTAGTTTCCTGATATCAATCCGTCAGAATCAAAACTAACAATTGCATCGTATGATGCATCTCCTTTCAATAGACTTTTAAAAGCCCAAGGCAAGATATAATTTTCATTCCCAGTTTGTTCATTGTTTGGAGGAACTAAGATCTTAGCCCCCATTTTTTTTGCTATCTGAACAATACTATCAGAATAGCTATCAGCAATAACGATTAAATCATATTTATTTTTAGGATATACTAATCCCGATATACTGTATAACGAACGGGATAGAACATTCCCATTTCCATGTGAATATAAAATAACTGCAAATTTTCTAGTTTTAATCGTCTCATGACTAATGTCCGTGTTTGTCCGTAAGGCTAATAAGCTGATCACAAAATAATAACCGATAAGCCCCCCCGCCGTAAAAACCAAGAAATAATTTAATACCTCGACATAAACCATTGTTCACCTTCTATAAATCAGTAATAAAAAACTAAGGCTGTTTATCCTTATGGACCTTACTTTTATAAAATGCTTAAGCCTAACTATTGCAACTGTCCCACTTTATAAGCAACAAACGCGCCAAATTTGTAAAGCAATCACTATTCTGACTAAAATAGCTCCCAATGGTAAGGCTTTAAAACAACCCCCTACTTATTTTGAACGGAAAATAAGTCCGAGTTCTCCCTTATTCTGAAAAAAATAACTATAGACAGATCTGTGGATATAACAGCTGATAATAGTCTGAATCATTATTACACTTATTCAGTGACCTTCTATGAAATTACTACCCAAGCAACTTGTCTTAATTTCTGAAATTGATACCCCTCTCCACCTTCATGGCTTAACCGATGAACCAGATCTGACGATAAATAGAAATTGGCATATTTGTTGTAGTTAATAATAACAGAACCAGAAGGGTTCTAAGTTAAGGTCAGCAATAAGTTTGACCAATGAATTTTAAATGTGAACCTGTCGAACCGATTTTTTTATAGAGGTTATAATATCTCCAAATACATATCCAACATCATGATTGCATCAAAAAATACTGTTGAAACAAACAATACATTACTGAAAGACATAGAAAAATCTTTTGCAAGCCTCTTGATGCAAGATATCTTCCAGAAGGTGTTGCAGCTAGCTAAACTCGACACAAATGTGTTTATAATTGGAGAAATTGGATCCGGCAAGAAAAAAATTGCAGAAATTATTCATCAAAATAGTACGCGTTCTGCTAAACCTTTTTACTCATTCTACTGTATAGACATAAACGAAGATACTTACAAAGACACCTTCTGGGGACATCTACACTTTGAGCAAAATCAACTTACGTTAAAGTATGAGGCACTGGAACAAACGGAAGGCGGAATCTTATATTTAGATCAGTTCTCAGAACTATCCCCACAATATATGCTCAACATTATTACATCTTTAGATAAAGGAATGCATCAACTATATCGCTCGGAAGGTTCCTCAAAACCACGAATGCTACTTTCTTTTAATCAAGAATCATATCAAGATCTAATCAATTCATCTGTATGGGGTACGCTGCTTACCCAGTTAAATCCCGTAGTAATTATGCTCCCCCCTCTTCGAGAACGAAAGGAAGATATCCCTATACTGATAAATAATTTTCTGAAAGAGTTTAAAGAGCTTAACAAAGACTATCGAAATTTAAAGATGTCTCCACAAGCTATGTATGACTGTTTCAATTATAGTTGGCCGGGTAACATCCGTCAGCTTAAAAATGCCATCTTGCAAGGTGCCATACTTTCACTTGGGAAAACAATAAAATCGGAACACCTGCCATTTACTATGAGTTGGAATCTCCCCTACAAGCTGGACAACAGTAAAAAGTAATAAAGTAAATCATTTGTGATTTTATAATCACAAATACTGCTTTACTTAAGGTAAATAACCCAGGTAAAAAACCCATTAAGAAGTACTTTTTTGCTCTTCTTTTTCAGCCTCATACTTAGTCAACTTATTGTGCAACGTTTTTCTGCTGAATCCAAGAATCTTGGCTGCCTCAGTTTTATTATTATCAACTGAACTAAGCGTTTGGTCAATAACCCTTCGTTCAATTTCCTCAATACTTGTTCCAATGGGAATTTGAATAATTTTGTCATAGGGATTGCCTTTACATACCGGATAAAGATTTTCTCCTCGATGAATTCGCGATGGAATAACGTCTGGAGTAATTGCCCCACCATCAGAAAGTACCACGCTACGCTCGACAATATTTTTCAGCTCGCGCACATTTCCGGGCCAGTCATAGGATAAAAACATCTCCATAATTTCTTCTGAAAACTCAATATCCTCAATACCATAAGTGTCTACGAAGTGATTTTTATAGAACTCTACTAATAACGGGATATCTTCTTTACGATGTCTAAGCGGAGGCACATATAATTCAATGACATTCAATCGATAAAAAAGATCTTCTCGAAAACTACCGGATTGTACTTGGTCAAAAAGAACCTTATTTGTTGCTGATATCAGGCTAATATCAACATCAATTTCTTCCTTGCCACCAACTCGTCTGAATGATCCCAACTCAACAGCTCGCAATAACTTTACTTGGACCGATTTGGGCATCTCCCCAATTTCATCCAAAAAAAGGGTACTCTTATGTGCCATTTCAAAACATCCTTCCTTTTTGGCATGTGCTCCTGTAAAAGCCCCCTTCTCATGGCCAAACAATTCACTTTCAACCAACTCTGATGGAATAGCACCACAATTTATAGCTACTAATTTATTTTGACTCCTTTTGCTATGGTAATGAACTAATTGAGCTAAGACTTCCTTACCCGTTCCGTTTTCCCCAGTTATTAAAAGAGTGGCTTTGGTTTTAGCTACCAACATTACCTTAGACAACAACTCCTTCATAATCGGGTTTTGCGTAATAAAAACGGGTTTCTTTACCCCCTTCTTATTTATACCATTGTTATCTTGTGAGTTTTCTTCCATAATGTATCCCTCTCTCTTTAATCATACTGTTTATTTCAGTTTTAGCTTACTTTTTTAAAAGCCAACCCAAATATTTCCGAACACTATTACAATAACTCCTTTAAATTCAGGTAATTAAAAATCTATTATTATTTTTCTCCAATCCCAGTTAAAATTTCCTAATTTTTTTGTGGGGGATTCCTCTATTGAGAAGTTTTTTAAAATGATTTCTTTTAATCTCTTTTATTCTAATAAGAAATGACATAGATAAATTATTAAGCAACAAACTTTAGATTAGCTTTTGGCAAACTAACTATAGAAACTGTTAAACCAAAGTTAATCCTTAAGCACTTTCAATGCTTTGCGAGCGGCTTGCTGTTCAGCTTCTTTTTTGCTCTTACCTTTGCCTTGTGCCATAGGCTTTTCATCAACATATACTTCAACTCCAAACGTCTTGTCATGTCCCGGCCCCTCTTCTGATATAACGGTGTAGGTAGGAATTTCCATCTGCTCGGCCTGAGCAAACTCAAGTAACAAACTTTTATAGTTATCAAGCATATTTACGATTTGGTCAAAATCGACGTATTGCTCAATAACATTTCGCACAAATTTTGAGGTAGGTTCATAACCTAGATCAAGATATAAAGCTCCTACAAGTGCTTCAAAAAGATCAGATAAAACACTTTTAGACTCTTCAATACCTTGTCCACGGACTCTTTCCCCCAACAGCATAAGATTATTGAGTTCCAACTCATCGGCATACATTGCCAGGGTATTTCCTTTAACAAGTTTAGCTCGTAATTTCGTTAAGAAACCTTCATTTTCGTTGGGAAAAAGATCAAAGATAATTTCAGTGACGATCAGATCGAGAACGGCATCTCCCAAAAATTCGAGACGTTCATAAGAATCAATGGAGGAAAATTGATCGTCAGCTAACGTGGAGCGATGCCGAAGTGCACGGATATAGATAAAGGGATTATCAATAGTAGTGCCGATAATCCCTTCGAGCTTCTGTATTCGTTTTTCCTGCTCAGGCGGCAATTCTTCGTCTGTTTGAAAATATGACCTGAGTTTGTCAAACATTCACTGTTTACTCTTCGAACTTTTTAAAGACGAGTGTGGTATTATGACCGCCAAAACCAAATGCATTATTCAAGGCATATTTAACATCCCGCACTTCTGCCTCGTTAAAGGTGTAATTTAGATCACACTCCGGATCGGGTGTTTCAAAATTAATGGTTGGCGGAATCATTCCATGATAGGTCGACAACAAAGTAGCTAACGCCTCAATTGCTCCCGCAGCGCCAAGGGCATGTCCGGTCATCGACTTCGTGGAATTATGGTTTATTTCATGCGCATGATCTCCAAACACCTTTTTAATCGAATTGGTCTCGGCAATATCGCCAAGCGGCGTAGAAGTGCCATGCATATTGATGTGGTCTACATCTTCAGTTGAAATGCCTGCAGAGTCAAGTGCTCTGTTAAGAGCTAAAATTACTCCCTCTCCATCAGGATCGGGGGCCGTAATATGGTGGGCATCAGCAGAAAAACCATATCCTACAATTTCTCCGTATATTTGTGCTCCCCGTTCTTTTGCATGCTCATATTCCTCCAGAAAGAGAATCCCCGATCCTTCTCCAAGCACAAAGCCGTCCCGATTCTTATCGAATGGGCGAGAGGCAGATTTCGGGTCATCATTACGGGTAGACATCGCTTTCATGGAGTTAAAGCCC
This sequence comes from Fodinibius sp. GM21, assembly GCF_058386955.1. Classification (NCBI taxonomy): domain Bacteria; kingdom Pseudomonadati; phylum Balneolota; class Balneolia; order Balneolales; family Balneolaceae; genus Fodinibius; species Fodinibius sp. GM21. The sequence goes on from NZ_JBYEIQ010000006.1 coordinate 64,825, forward strand.
GCTACACCAATACGTGATACAGGAGCTTCTGAACCTCCGGATACAGCCATGTCGCTTTGGCCGTTTTTAATGGAATCGTAAGCCAGAGCAATATTATGAGAACCGGTAGCACATGCTGATACAGCACAAAAATTGGGGCCTTTAAATCCATATTTGATGGAAATTTGTCCCGCTACCATATCGGGTATTAATTTGGGGATAAAAAATGGAGATACACCCCGTGGTCCATGTTCATGAAATGAAATGGACTGCTCATAAAAGGTATTCATACCTCCTATTCCCGTTCCAACAATTACGGCCACATCATCTTTATTAACTTCATCCAAATCGAGACCGGTATCCTGAATCGCTTCTTCAGCCGCAATCAACGCATACTGGCAAACCTTGTCCAGTCGGCGCGCTTCTTTACGTTCGAAGTAATCCAGTTCATCATAGTCTTCAATTTGTGCGGCAAATTTGGTCGGAAAATCAGAAGTATCAAAATGCTCAATAGGCTGAGCACCACTCTTACCCGATATTAGGCCATTCCAGAAATCAGGTGCCGTCTTACCTACGGGGGTAAGGGCACCGATTCCGGTAATTACAACTCTGCGATTAGACATGCTAAAAAGTTTAGCGCTTAAGAATGTTAGCTTACTTTCTCTTCGAGATAGTCAACAGCATTACCAACAGTAGCAATGTTTTCTGCATCTTCATCAGGAATACTGATATCAAATTCTTTTTCGAACTCCATAATGAGTTCAACGGTATCTAATGAATCAGCACCTAAATCGTTGGTAAAGTTCGCTTCGTGCGTAACTTCTGATTCATCAACACCTAATTTATCAACAATGATTGATTTTACTTTTGATTCAACGTCTTGAGACATAACGGTAATTTAACTTATGTTCGGGTTAACTTTAATGAAATCTGCCCACTTTCGTTAAGCATGGGCTGAAAATACAATATAAATTCGTAAAATACATTTTTATGGACTAAGGACATTCAGCATTACATGCTGAATGTTAAAATAAGGGCTTACATAGCCATTCCGCCATCCACACGTACTGTTTCTCCGGTAATGTAAGAACTAAGGTCAGAAGCTAAAAATAGTACAGTATTGGCAACTTCTTCTGCGTCGCCGGCACGTGCCATGGGGGTTTCTTCTTCAATTGCTTCTAAAATTTTCTCGTCAAGTTCATCAGTCATTTCTGTTGTAATATATCCCGGAGCAACAACATTTGCCCGTATATTTCTTGAAGCAAATTCCTTCGCGTATGATTTCGTAAATCCAATAATTCCTGCTTTCGAGGCCGCATAATTACTTTGTCCGGCATTTCCCGAGAGACCCACTACTGAACTGATGTTTATGATAGAACCGCCTCGATTTCGCATCATAGGCTTGGCAACAGCCTTACTATAATTAAAAATACTTTTCAGGTTTGTATCAATAACTTGATCCCACTGTTCTTCACTCATTCGCAAGATCAAATTATCACGCGTAATACCTGCATTGTTGACCAGGATGTCCAGTTTTTTCCAATCATTGACTACCTCATCGATGACTGCCTGAGCCTTATCAAGCTTTACAGCATCAGCCTGAATAGCTTTAGACTTACATCCTTTAGCTTCAATCTCTTCCTTGACTTCATTTGCTGCATCTACCGAACTGGCGAAAGTGATGGCGACATCGACTCCATAATCGGCCAATGTCAAGGCGATAGCTCTACCAATTCCACGGCTTCCTCCTGTAACTAATGCTGTCTTTCCTTCTAATGATAAACTCATGATCTAATAATTTTATTGATAACCATTTATTTCAACATCATCCAATGTTCGCTTAACAAGACCCTGTAAAACTTTGCCGGGTCCTACCTCAACAAATGATTCCGCCCCATTCTCATGCATATTCTGGAGGGTCTGTGTCCATCGCACAGGATTCAGCAACTGATTTAAAACATTCGATCGAATTGCTTCGGGATCTGTTGTAGGTTCTGCCGTGTAATTGCTATAAATGGGACATTCGGGTTTAGAAATATCCAATGTCTCCAAACTTTCTTTTAGCCCATCATAAGCCGGTTGCATCAGCGAAGAATGGAAAGCCCCGCTTACAGGAAGCTTCTTTGCCAGGCGACACCCTTCTTCTTTTAACAGCTCAATCGCTTTATCTATGGCATCTTCATCCCCGGAAATCACCAATTGTCCCGGACAATTATAGTTGGCAGCAATAACTTCTTGCCCAACGTTTTCGGTTGCCTGCTTACAAATTTTTTCCACTATCTCATCATCCATTCCGATGACAGCCGCCATGGTACCGGGATTATTTTCACCAGCCTCTTGCATCAGCTCACCGCGGCGGCGCACGATTTTCAGAGCATCTTCAAAAGCTACTGCTCCACAGGCAACAAGTGCGGAAAATTCTCCGAGACTATGTCCGGCAACCATATCAGGAGTAGCGTCCAGCGTATTAAACAAAGCTATGGAATGCACAAAGATAGCGGGCTGGGTAAATTCTGTTTGCTTCAGTTTTTCCTCGGGACCTTCAAACATGATCTGTTTGAGATCGAAGCCAAGAACATCATTGGCTCGATTTATGTAGGAAGCAAATTCCTCATTTTCATCATAATGAGATTTCCCCATTCCAACAGATTGTGAACCCTGTCCGGGAAACAAATATGCAGTACTCATAACTTATTTCCACCCCCATTTAAGATAGATTGATCCCCACGTATAACCTCCGCCAAATGCTGCGAGGATCAAATTATCACCATGTTCTAATTTATCTTTCCAGTCATATAAACAAAGCGGTATGGTTGCGGCCGTTGTATTTCCATATTTATCGATATTCACCATCACTTTGTCGCTGTCAAGTCCCATACGATTTGCAGTTGCATCAATAATACGCAAATTAGCCTGATGCGGAACCAGCCAGGCTACATCATCGGCCGTAAGATCATTCTTGTCCATAATTTCCGCACTTACATCAGCCATTCCAACAGTCGCTTTCTTAAATACCGTACGTCCGTCTTGCTTAGCATAATGCAGTCTGTCAGCTACCGTTTGTTCACTAGCCGGCTTCAAACTTCCACCTGCCGGTTGATATAAGGATAATTTCGTATCCCCTTCAGATCGATGGATGTAATCAATAATCCCTGTTTCATCTTCTGAAGCTTCGAGCAAAACGGCCCCTGCTCCATCACCAAACAGAATACAGGTAGAACGATCAGTATAATCGACAATCGAGCTCATCTTGTCGGCGCCAATCACCAATACTTTTTCAGCCCGACCTGATTCAATAAAATTAGCCCCTGTAGTAAGAGCATATAAAAAACCTGAGCAAGCAGCAGACAAGTCAAAAGCATAGGCATTGCTAGCCCCAATCTCATTCTGAACCAAACAAGCGGTGGCCGGAAAAAGATAATCAGGGGTTACAGTTGCTACGATGATAGTATCAATCTCATCGCCCGAAATACCCCGTTGCGCAAGGACTTCTTTGGCTGCCTCTGCCCCCATAAAGGCGGTGGCTTTATCATCGTCTTCGAGAATACGCCGTTCTTCAATACCGGTTCTGGTTCGAATCCATTCATCATTTGTCTCTACCATTTCTTCGAGATCGGCATTGGTCAGCCGATTTTCGGGCAGATAATGTCCTACTGCTGTTATCGCTGCTCGTGTTGATTCCGCCATGTATGGGGTAATTTATTTAAGAGATGCTACAATTTTTTCGTTGATATTGTGGTCCACACATTTTGCGGCACTCAATATCATATTTTTTATCGCCAATGGGGAACTGCTTCCGTGTCCAACCATAGTTAGTCCATCAACACCTAAGAAAGGAACACCACCAACTTTATCGGGATCAAACTCTGCAAGTGATGTTTTTAGTACTTTGCCGACCAATTTTGCTTCCTTGGCCCCGAGCCCTAAATCTTTGATTCCCTTTTTTATGAATAATTCAAGGGCATCAGGAATGGATTCCCCAAATTTGAGAACAATATTTCCTACCAATCCGTCACATAAAAAGACGTCAGCCTTTCCGCTGAAAATATCACCACCCTCCAGGTTACCAATAAAATTGGATAGCGACTGTAGTTCATCGTAAGCATTTTTCAGGTTTTCTGTCCCTTTTTCTTCTTCTTCGCCTACATTAAGCAGACCAATTTGAGGATTATCCACGTCCATAATCTCTTCTGCAAAAACACGACCCATTTTCGCAAACTCAACAAACATCGATGGACGTACTTCCAGATTTGCTCCGGCATCCATCACCAGCCTGGGGCCTTTTATTGTTGGATAAATTGCTGCAATTGTAGGTCGACTTACCCCTTCTAACTTCCCTAACAGAAAAGTAGAAGCAGCAAGCAGTGCTCCTGTGTTTCCGGCACTAAGAAATGCATCGCACTTCCCTTTCTTGTGCATTCCAACACCGGTAACGATGGAGGATTTTTGCTTGGTTTTTACGGCTTGAGCAGGTGACTCATCCATCCCAATAACCTCGGGAGCATGATGAACTAACAATCTTTCCTGATCGTAGTCATGCCCATTGAGTTCATTATTTATTATGTCTTCCGGTCCAACGAGAACAACCGTTAGATTGGGATCTTCTTCAATAGCCTGTATTGAACCTTCGACCGGACTTTCTGGGTAGTAGTCGCCCCCTGCGGCATCTACAGCAATGATCATGAATAAGAGATTAGGATAAAATTACTTGTTCACATCGATGATCTGTCGGCCGCGATAATAGCCGCATTCTTTGCAAATATGGTGATAACGATGCAGTGCACCACAATTATCGCATTCAGCCAGGGCTGGCTCACCAATTTTATGGTGTGAGCGACGTTTGTTAGTTCGTGACTTAGAATGTTGACGTTTTGGATGTGCCATTAGCTAATAATGATATTTCTGTTAATTCTTAAGTTCTTTCAATTTTTCCCACCGAGGATCTACCACCTCGGCGTCTGTATCTTCTTTAGTGTCTCCGAAAGATTTTGTTTCAAACTCTTTTGGCCTTCCCTCTTCATCAAGAAACTTCGGATGTAACTTCTTAATAGGGATATTCAAAAATATGGTATCACGGACTTCATCTTCGATACTCAGTGTATTGCTGGAAAAATTAAATCTCCGAACAGCACCGTTTTCATCTTCTTTTTCTTCCTGAACATCTACCTTGAATACTACTTCATAATCTGATTCAATGGGCTGGATGTATGGTTCAAGCGATCGATCGCACACAATTTCCACATCCGAATCTACATGAAAGTTTACCCTGATAAAATGTAACGTACGGTAAAAAAGAAGATCAACCGTCCCGCCCTTAAATGTGTAAGGCGATAGATCCAAATCCTCTTTGGTTAATTCTACCGTGCGCCGACTCTCGCCGTCGGGTATTTCTACTATGTTAAATTCAAGTTTTGACATATCCGTAATAGTTCCCAAAAATATGAATATTTGGATTTACCTGCAATCAATTAAACAACCCAAATAACCGCTGCTCAACGAGTTCAATAATGCGCCCCAAATCCTCTTTGTTATTGACAAAATCCAGATCATCAGTGTCAATAATCAGCTTCTCATGGGGATAACGCTGAATCCAATCTTCATATAATCGGTTTAGACGCTCAAGGTATTCGATACGGATCGTGTTTTCGTAATCCCTACCTCGCTGCTGGATTTGCTGGACGAGAGTGGGAACCTGCGCGCGAATATAGATGAGTAAATTGGGTTCTTGAAGGTAGTTTGTCATCTCCCTGAAGAGGGCCTCGTAATTCTCAAAGTCTCGGTCACTCATTAATCCCATTTCATGCAGGTTTTTAGCAAAGATCTCGACATCTTCGTAAATCGTGCGATCTTGCACAAAACGACCTTCGCGCTCCAGCATTTCTTTTTGATGGCGAAATCGGCTTGACAAGAAATATATTTGCAGGTTAAAACTCCAGCGACGCATATCTTCATAAAAATCGGATAGGTATGGATTGTCATCTACTGATTCGTAAAAGGGCTCCCATCCAAAATGCTTCGCCAGCAACTCTGTCAACGAAGATTTGCCCGCACCAATGTTACCTGCAATTGAAATGAATTTAAGATTATCCTCTTCTGCATCGCCAAGTTGTTCTGTAATATTATCCGACATTCCCTAATGTTTTCCCAATAATTGATACATTTCTCTTTTATAGTCTTCCACGCCAGGCTGGTTAAAGGGATTAACCTCTAAGCAATAGCAATACACAGCCGTCAACTGTTCGTAAAAATAGATAAATTCACCAACATGTTGAGCATTCAATTTATCCAGAGAAACAACAATGCTGGGAACCCCACCATTTGTATGTGCCTGTAGCGTTCCCTTAAACGCTTGGGTATTTATTTCATGAAATGTTCGTCCCGATAAATAATTAAGCCCGTCATGATTTCCCGGCAGCTCCTCTATTGTGATATTTTTATCCGCTGATTTAACTCTGATAAATGTCTCCATCATGTTACGAGTCCCCTGCTGTATAAACTGTCCAATGCTATGCAGGTCAGTAGAATAAATAGCCGTAGCAGGGAACATGCCCTTCCCTTGCTTGCCCTCACTTTCGCCCAACAACTGTTGCAGCCATCCACCCAATGCTTCTAATTGAGGATCAAAAGCAGTTAAAATATCTAGGGTTTTACCCTGATTGAAGAGTGCAAATTTGGTTGCCGCATAATCAAGAACTTGCTCGGGATCTTCTTCCAACTCTTCATATTTTGATACGGCTTCATAAAAAAGCGTCCTGATGTCAATACCAGCCACAGCAATAGGAAATAACCCTACCGGAGTTAATACAGAAAAACGACCGCCGACATCATCAGGAATGATAAATTTTTTGTACCCGTGTTGACCAATCAACTCATTAAGAGCTCCACCCTCGCTACTTGTTGTGCAGATGATCCGTTCATCGACATCTTCGGGAAATTGTTTAGTCATCCATTTTCGTAGAACGCGGAAGGACAGGGCTGTCTCAAGGGTGGTCCCCGATTTGGAAATCACATTTAAGAACACACTTTTGGGTTCATCATCATTCTTCGGTTCATTCAGGTAGGCAATCAGATCCTTTAAATATTTTCCACTCATATGGTGACCGGCATAGATAATCTCCGGACCATCAGTTCCAAAAAAAGAACTTAATGCTTCAACAACAGCACGAGCTCCTAAATAAGAGCCACCAATTCCACATACAATAAAGACATCAGCTTGAGCACGAATACTGGCTGCCAAACTATCTATCTGTTCGAGTATAGCATCATTGGGATCTGCAAGTAGATCTCGCCATCCCAACCATTCGGATCCCTCGCCACTGCCCTTTTGTACCTTTTTATAAGCATTTTCAGCCTTTTCATATGCATGGCTGAATTCATCTTCAGACAAAAACTGTTTTGCCCGATTCGTTTTAATCTCAATCATTATACGTTGTTATTAGGTGGTCTGCTAAATATGTGTTAACTGCTCGGAATAAACTAAATAATTTGATGGAATATAAAACCTGATTAATTGCTAAAATTCAAGTTATAATTACATTTACATATTTTGTACAGCTAACCTAAAATTCACTATTATTTAAAATAATTTTAGCTAAAATTGAATGTGGAGAAGCTCATCCCAGACAGCTATATTAGGTCTAATTCGCTGCAGGCTTTTAGATGGATAGAACCAGCATCATTTTAAAAATTTCAAGCCTTCTACCTTTAGGTAAATGATTGATACTGAACTAAAAGAAGTCACAAAATTTAAGAGTACGGATAAAAAAACGCTGAAAGAGATTACCGATCCTGTTTCAGCTAGTTTATCCGAGTTTCGCAACTTTTACAAAGATGAGCTCCGTACCGATGTATTTCTTCTTGATAAAATTGTTCAGTATCTATTGCGACAAAAAGGGAAAGAAATTCGTCCCACCCTGGTATTTATGTCCGCCAGGCTCTTTGGGGATGTCAACGAACGCAGCTACGTGGCTGCAACAATGATTGAGTTGCTCCACACTGCTACCCTTATCCACGATGATGTGGTAGATGATGCGGAAGTTCGTCGCGGATTTCTAAGTATCAATAAGGTTTGGAAAAATAAGGCCAGCGTTCTTCTTGGGGATTTTCTGCTCTCAAAAGGATTGCTAACGGCCTTGGAGTATGAGGAGTTCAAGCTGTTAAAAGTACTTTCTGATGCCGTCAAAAAAATGAGTGAAGGTGAATTGCGACAGTTTAAAGCTGCCCGACTCTTTAACATGGACGAGGAGTATTACTTTAAGGTAATCTCTGAAAAAACAGCCAGCCTTATTGCAGCTTGTTGTGAGTGTGGCGCTGTATCTACCTCCGACGATCCGGCCATTCATCAAAAAATGCATGAGATCGGAATGAATACCGGCATTGCCTTTCAAATTCGGGATGACCTCTTCGACTACGGCGTCGATGATATCGGCAAACCTAAACGAAATGATATACAGGAACGAAAGGTTACCCTCCCTTTTATCAAAGCTCTCGATAACGCCTCTTTTTTTGAAACGATCCGTATGCGTCATCTGATGCGAAAACGTAAGAAAAGTAATGATGAAATCGAGGAGATTGTTCGTTTTGTGCACGAAAAAGGTGGAATAACCTACGCCCGTTCCATCATGAATGAGTACGCGCAGCGAGCACTTGAAGAACTTTCAACGCTGCCCGAATCACCGGAAAGAACATCGTTTGAAGATCTTATTACGTTTATTATCGAGCGGAAGAAATAATCGCTTCAGTTAATAATGGATTCTCCCGCACTTGAACTGCCTCTCTTATTTATTTCTGATGTCCACTTGGGCGGATTTTCAGATGCTAAAAATGCACGTATCGAATCTGAGCTTATTCAGCTGATCAACTATTGTCAGCGGAATGATATACATTTGGCTGTGTTAGGAGATCTTTTTGATTACTGGATGGAATACCCTGGTTTTGTACCCAAACTCGGTAAAAAGTTGCTCGACCGATTTGAGGATTTCAATAGCCAATTGGGACCTACCTTATATATCACGGGCAATCACGATAATTGGACCCGAAATCATTTACCAGATCGGGGATTTTACCTCGTTCCTGAAGCATACCAATTTAGCACGAATGATAAAAAGATATTAACGCTACACGGTGATGGGCTCACTGATCCCAAATATAATTTGAAGCGGCCCTTCATGCATCGGCTTTTGCGAAGCCAGAAGTTTGTCAAGCTATTTCAAATAGTATTCCCACCCCAAACTGGAAATACCATTATGAAATACTTTTCGCGCGTTACCCGTAAAATGGATTGGGATACCCGCAAAGAAGAACAATTAAACAACTGGGCCAAACACCAGCTCAAAAACTCTGATGTTGAAGTTATTTTAACAGGGCATGACCATATTCCGCGACGGAAACAATTTCCTTTCGGAACCTATATAAATTTAGGTACCTTTTATGACCATCAAACGATGGTCTATTACAATAATGATGGTTTTTCTCTCGTTTGTTGGGAGCCAGAGTTACAGACGTTAAAACAATTTGAAACCAGCAGCAATAAATGAGCAATTCAGATTACGGAAGTGATATGGATCGTTATTTCAACGATCCCGATTACCGGAAGAAAAAGTCACAAGAACACAACGGCGATACCCACAAAAACTCTTCTTCTGACAAGAATGGAATATCAAAAAAATTACTTCGTTGGGCCGGAGCAGCTGTAGGTATTATCATATTAGCCGCTACGGGCTTCACCCTTTACCTATACCAAGGTATCCCTTCTATCGATCAGCTTGAAAATCCCCAAACAGCCATTGCCTCTGAATTAAAAAGTCGTGATGGCGTAGTATTAGATCGATACTATACCGAAAATCGAACGCATATTCCCATTGAAAAAATATCTCCCCATGTAGTTGATGCTCTTATTGCCACCGAAGATCACCGCTTCTATAACCACTGGGGTATCGACATGATACGTACTTTGGCAATACCGTGGCACTTAATAAATGGGCGTGTTCAGGGCGGATCTACACTAACACAACAGCTAGCCCGAAATCTCTATAAAAAAATTGGGCGGGAGTTTTCTGTTGTCCGTAAACTGCGCGAAATGATTACTGCTGTTCAAATTGAACACAATTATACCAAGCGAGAAATTATTGAGATGTATCTCAATACCGTAGAATTTCCCAACAGCACTTTTGGCATAGAGTCTGCTGCGCAAACCCATTACGGTAAAAGTGCAAGTGATTTGACTATTTCTGAGGCCGCAACATTGGTGGGCTCCCTGCAAATGGTATATACATATAATCCGCGTATTTATCCCGATAATGCCAGAAATCGCCGTAATACAGTCCTATTCCAGCTTAATAAACGAGGATTTATCAGCGATGCCGTATATGGCAAGTTACGGAAAGAACCGATCGTACTTAATTATCAACCCCCATCCAAAGCTGGGCAGGAGAATCGTTATTTCGGGCAGTATGTACGCCAACAGGTGGATCCATGGTTAAAGGAGAATGGATACAATTTAAATACTGATGGATTAACCATTTATACTACTATCGATTCGCGATTACAGCGATATGCAGAAAAGGCTTTGAGGACTAAGCTCGATTCATTACAAACCATTTATGAATGTGAATGGACCACAGGCTGGAGACAGTGGGATCAAGAGGCATCGCTTTCCCAATGCCAACAGGCTATTGAAAGTGGAAAATATATGAAACGGCTGTGGAATAAATACCCCTCCTTTTTGCGTGAATTTATTCGTGATACAGATCGATACAAAAATGCATTTTCGAAGTATAATACGAATCAGGAATCCGTGGTTTTTGATACGCTGATGGCCGACTCAGCCTTCGTGGATTCAGTAAAGCGAGCCAAAACGCGTCTTGAAGCAGGTTTTGTGGGTATTGATCCTAATAACGGTAATGTTCTGGCCTGGGTGGGCGGCTCCGATTATGGAAATGTCCAATACGACCATGTTTATCAATCGCGAAGACAGGCCGGGTCCACCTTTAAACCTTTTGTTTATACCGTAGCAATCGACAATGGCTACAAACCTTATCACAAATTCTCCAAGTACCCCAGTGTTTTTTATGATCGGTCGGGTGATGCATGGAAACCCAAAGATCCGCAAGTTCCTGAGGGCCCCGAAATGGTACCTTTGCGTCAAGCACTTGCCCGCAGCTTGAATAATGTTACAATTCGACTTTTACCTGAGTTAGCCGGAGCCCCGGGCACTAATAAATTAGAAGAACTGGAACCTGCTGCCCGCAAAATTAAACAGATGGCATCTAATTTAGGCATTGATATGTCGGGAACTACTGCCTATCCCTCTATCGCTCTCGGGACAGCAAAAGTTTCATTGCTTGAAATGGTAAGCGCATATACGACCTATGCCAATCAGGGAGTCCACATCGATCCAATAGCCGTTACGCGTATTGAGGACAAAGAAGGCAACGTCATTAAAGAATATCATCCCGAATATCAGCAAGAGGTTATTAGCCCCGAAACGGCGTACATGATGGTAGATATGATGCGCGGCGTTATTCGCGGCGGGGAAGATTATTATGGAACAGGAGTTCGACTGCGTAATATTTATGGGGTTCGCCAAGATGTTGCCGGCAAAACCGGAACTACGCAAAATAGTGCCGACAACTGGTTTATGGCCATGATGCCGCATATTACCATGGGAGCTTGGGTTGGCGGCGAAAATAGAATGATTCGCTTTCCCCAAGACACATACATTGGCCAGGGAGCGCGTTCCGCACTTCCCATTGTTGGTAAATTTATCAACTTGGCGTCTTCGGATCCCAAAGCCCCGTGGAGTTATGATGCTTTTGAATCGCCACCTGGCTTTGTGATGCCGCAAGACCCTGATAGTGCCAAAAACAACGAAACAGGCACTGGACGCATAGGTTGGTAGACCTTATAACCTTCTGTTTTATGGCACAGTCTCGTGTTAGATGACAATGAAGATTACGAATTATTTTTCCGAACAGGAGATCTCTGATCTTACAAACGAGGCCAACCGTTCTGAAAATTTGAAAAAGCTTACGTCATCTGCTGTAGATATTCTAAAGAAAAAGAAGCTTTTTGGTCTTTTTGTCCCCCGGCAATATGGTGGATTGCAGCATAATTTACCTGAAGCCCTGCGCTGGCTCGAAGCAACCTCCTGGATTGACGGGAGTCTGGGCTGGACGCTTACACTTGCGTCAGGTGCCGGACTTTTTGGCGCCTTCATGATACCTAAATTTGCCCGATCTGTATTCAGCCAAAAGAATACATTAATTGCAGGTTCAGGATTTCCGGGTGGAAAAGCTGAAAAAACGAATTCTGGTTTTCACATTAATGGACATTGGAAATATGCTTCAGCTATAGATCACGCTACTTTAATAACGGCAAGCTGTTATATTACTAAAGAAGGAGCAATCGTACGCGAAGCCGGTGAACCTGCCACAAAAGCGATAACCTTTTATCCTGATGAAATTGAGATCACCGATCGATGGAACAGTATGGGACTCAAAGCTACGGGCAGTCACAATTTTGAGGTTAAGGGAGTAAAAATCCCAGAGAAACGAACGTTCACTATTTCTCCGGATTCTGTTCAAGTAGAAGGACTGCTCTACCGATACCCATTCGAAACATTTGCACACTGCACGCTGGCCATTTCAATGCTTGGAATGGCCAGACGTTTTTTCGATGAAGCTAAACAAATATTACTATCTAAAAATGATCTTTCTGATCTCGAGCTACTTCCAAAAGTATTACAGGGCAAATTCAAAAAGTCACATCTGAAATTTAAACGAGCAAAGGAATCTATTTATGGCAACGTTGAACAATCTTGGAAGGAACTTCATAAATCTGGAACGCTTGGTGCTAGCCGTGCTAATAAGATAGCTACCCAATCTAAGAAATCTTGTCAAACAGCGCTTCATTGTGTACAAGAACTTTATCCCCTTCTAGGCATGAGTGCCATCAATCCAGATTCTGTCATAAATAGGTGTTGGCGCGATTTACACACCGCCAGTCAGCACATGTTTTTAAGACCTGAGAAATAATTGGTAAATAAAAAAGGCGATCTCCAAATGGAAACCGCCTTTAAGAAATTATCAAAATAAACAGAACTATTGGGTATTTACTCCAATATTAACCGATAATTTAATTCGGTTTTCGGCACGTTTAAGTGCCTTTCTTGCCCGATCTTTGTCGATCTTTTTATCATCAGATTCAAGACGCTTAACCGCTCTTTCTTTTGCTTCCTTAGCTCGCTCAACATCGATGTCCTCAACCGGTTCAGCAGCTTCAGCTAAAAGCGTAAGCTTATTATCTACCACTTCTACAAAACCTCCGGTTACGGAAAAAGATTGTTCTCCGCCCGCAGCTTTGCGAACCAGTATCTCCCCGATTTCAAGCGAAGAAATAATATTGGCGTGAAGCGTCTTAACTTCAAAACTCCCCATCTCTCCGGGGACTCGAACTCCGGTTACCTCATCATCAAAGATTGAACCTTCCGGAGTTAATATTTGAGCACTAAAGGTGTTCATTGGTTAGATACCTCTTATTATTCTGCGGCTTCTGCTTCTTCCTCAGCCAGTAATTCTTCGCCTTTCTCTTCTGCTTCTTCGATGGTACCAACCATGTAGAAAGCTTTCTCCGGCAGGTGATCAAGTTCACCGTCCAGAATCTTCTTGAAGCCTTTAACAGTATCTTCAATATTTACATAAGTACCGGGTTGGCCCGTAAACTGTTCAGCAACAAAGAATGGCTGACTCAAGAATCGCTGTATACGTCGAGCTCGCGACACTACTGTTTTATCTTCATCCGAAAGTTCATCCATACCCAGAATGGCAATAATATCCTGTAGATCTTTGTACTTCTGAAGAATTTCGATCACGCGCTGCGCCGTCTGGTAATGCTCTTTACCAACGATATGCGGATCAAGAATTCGAGAAGAAGAGTCCAGCGGATCTACAGCCGGATAAATACCGATCTGTGTAAGAGCACGGCTCAACACCGTTGTTGCATCCAAGTGGGCAAATGTAGTTGCCGGAGCAGGGTCAGTCAAGTCATCAGCAGGTACATATACAGCCTGTACTGATGTAATAGAACCGTTTTTCGTTGAAGTAATGCGTTCCTGCAAGTCCCCCATTTCAGTGGCCAATGTAGGCTGATAACCTACGGCCGAGGGCATTCGTCCAAGGAGTGCAGAAACTTCGGATCCCGCCTGTGTAAATCGGAAAATATTATCAATAAAGAGCAGGATATCGCGAGAGATTTCTTCGCGGAAATACTCGGCCAGCGTCAGCCCGGAAAGTGCCACACGAAGTCTGGCTCCAGGCGGCTCGTTCATCTGTCCAAAGGTAAAGGCGGCTTTTGAATCTTTCAAAGCATCCATATCGACCTTACTCAGATCCCACTCACCATTTTCGAATGCTTCTTTAAATTCTTCACCGTAATCAATAATGCCCGCTTCGAGCATCTCACGGATAAGATCATTTCCCTCACGAGTACGCTCACCGACACCGGCAAATACTGAGAGACCACCGTGACCTTTGGCAATATTGTTAATTAATTCCTGAATCAGAACCGTTTTACCTACACCGGCACCGCCAAAAAGTCCGGTTTTACCACCTTTGGCATACGGACAAAGAAGATCGATAACCTTAATACCCGTCTCAAGCATCTCGGTGGATGTAGCAAGATCTTCAAAATCCGGGGAAGATCGGTGAATTGGATATTTTCGATCTCCTTCGGGAGGTTCAATTCCATCAATAGGTTCCCCTACCACATTAAATACACGCCCGAGAATGTCTTCGCCTACCGGCATCGAGATCGGAGCGCCTGTATTTACAACTTCCATCTCTCGAACCAATCCGTCGGTTGAATCCATCGCAATCGTGCGTACACGATTTTCTCCGAGGTGCTGGGCAACTTCAAGATAGAGTTTAGAATTGTCTTCTCTTTCGATATAAAGTGCATTTAGTACCGGAGGAATGTCGCCTTTGTCGAAATCAACATCCACAACCGGCCCAATCACTTGTGCAACGGTTCCTTTATTCATTATTTATTTAGTTCTAGTGAGTTAACTTTTGATAATTTCTTTTCGGAAAGAAACGTAAATTTCCTACCACATAAGAAGCGGCAAAAGTTAGGACTTTTTGCGAGCAAATGAAAGTTAAATCATACCTTAATTGCATACCATTCACCTGCCCCCTTAAATAAATTCTCAATTTTATTGTTAATGAAATTCCACATTAGAATCTGACCAAACTCTTGAAAAATATTAAACCCTACCTCCTTTTTTACCTTGACCCAACCTACCGGCCAAATGATTATTAATAAACATTAAGATTTTTTAATGTTTCGTTGATTTATTACATTTCCTCAAAGATCGTTGGTGTTATTTTTTAGTCGGGAACTAGAACATTATGGATAGCAAGAATCAACAAAGCACTCCCTTACTTTGGAAGCCGTTAACCTTTGATATTCTGCTTTCGCGTTATTCTCTAGCTAACATTCGCGTTTGGGGAATGTTGACTATGTGGATTGTTGCCATAGCAGGTACACTATATGCTACCATCGCTCTTCTGCCTAACGAGTGGATGTCATTATCAAACAGTCGGGCCGATGTAATCAAGTTCTTCGTTTTTAATCCCGCCTTAATATTAGGACTACTGCTATTTTTTTGGTTTGGTTTTGAATGGGGCTTTATCCCGATATTTTTATGTTCATTTGTTATAGCATTTCATTCGAGTATGCCGTGGGGTTGGGCCCTAATTTTTGCAATTGCATTTGTATTGGGGGTGGCCATCTGCGCAACGGCCTACCAGGGATTCAACATTCCCTACGATCTTCGAAGTCTGAAGAGCATCGCATTCTTTATTTCCATCATGTTTATTGCTTCGATCGGAAGTTCCCTTGGATCTTTCATCTGGAGCTTTAGCCATCAACTTTCTGCCTCTGAAACCCTGATGATATGGAAGAGCTGGTGGAGCGGCTCTTTTATTCAGGCAATCTTAATAACAGGTCCCATATTGTGGCTGTTCACCCCTACAGTTGAACGGTTAAAAAATCGCTTTTTTTCGCTGCCGGATCGATCCCAATTATCGTTAAAATGGGTGGCCGGAGCTGTAACCTCAATTACAGGAGCACTGGCTCTATTTATTTTTTCCGGAAAATACCTGGGCAAATTACGAGTCCAAGAAGTAATGACAGAACAGAAAACAGCTACCGTTATTGATGTCGTTAATGCTCTTGAGTCATTCGAAATTATTTCATGGATATCGATTGGTATTATCGTAGTAACGGGTTATGGTGCTTTTAAACTCATCGGAGGATGGAATAAACAGCTGACATCAGAAGTGGAAAACAGAACGAGGCAGCTTCATGAAAGTCAGAAAAAACTGCAGGTTTCTTTAGATGAAAAGAAAATACTCCTGAAAGAAATTCATCATCGTGTAAAAAATAACATGGCTCTTGTAAGTGCATTGCTGGAATTACAGGAACGTACCTCCTCACAAAATGGGAATGGAAGCACATTTAAAACCGCACGGGCACGAATTAAGTCGATGGCACTGGCTCATGAAGCTCTTTACCAAAATGAGTCGTTCTCCAATATTAGCATGAAAGAATATATCCAGCGTATCAGCAATCTCACTCATCGTTCATTTGTCAACAAGAATGCCGACATCGATCTTAAATTCAACCTGGAAGATGCCCGACTGGAAATGTCAAAATCAATTCCGCTTGGCTTGGTGATTAACGAGATCCTGATCAATGCACATAAACATGCGTTTGATGGCAGGCCTGATGGTTATATTGAGCTCGGTAGCACGGTAACCAATGATAAAATAACAATCTATATTCGCGACAATGGCGTGGGGCTTCCCAAAGATCCGGAACAACTTAACACAAAGTCATTGGGAATGACGCTCATCAAAAAGTTTTCCAAACAGCTTAAAGCTGACCTCTCTATTGAAAGTACCCAAAATGAGGGCACAACATTTAGCTTGGCATTTCAAAATTAATACGTCGTTATCGGTTTCGGCTGTACATTGCCCGCAAGTAATAAAATTGTTACTTATTCTAATGTATTAAAACGTTCATGATAATTAGCCACAATAAATGGATTTCCTGTTCAGCCATAGTTTCGAAATTGCTCTCGGAACTTTTCTTGTCATGTGGCTGATATATCGTCAAGACGGAACCTGGCAACAAGGGATAACGGCCCACTATCAGGATAGAAAGGTAATACAAAAACAATATGAAGAGGTCTTTCGAGCGGCTATTGATACCTTGAATTACTGTAAATTTGACATCGAGAAGAACAGTTACAGTGAAGGATATATAACGGCATGGGCACCATGGACCATGAAGTCATTTGGGGAATACATCACCATCAAAATAAAAGTAAATGGCCAAAATACCCATATTGGATTTCATTCCAGATGTAAGTTAGAAACCCAGCTTTTTGACTGGGGCAACAACAAGCAAAACGCCCAAAAGTTTTTCAAAATCCTAAAGAAATTAATGTAGTTTTTAGGCGATACTTTTTTGGATTTATGAGCTTACACTTTTTTGTTACTCTTTACTGCCTCGAATACAATTAACCGAAGAGATTAACATAACGGAACTACTATTAAAAGATGTAATTATTTGGTTCCCGTGAAACAACTTGATGAAAATGTTAGTTGTTTAAAATAAAACTAATACTTTCATTTTTAAGTTTTCGTAGTAGATTACATAACTATTCCCTTATTAAAATTTAAGTAACCTAATTATGAAAAAGCCAACATCTGGTAGTTTATTAACGCAATCCTTTTTTACAATACTACTATTTTTAGGAATAACATTCGCTTCTGCATCTCACGTTACAGGGCAAGATCTGGATGTGCCCTACGTGCCTACTCCCGACAACGTAGTTCAACGTATGCTCGACCTTACTGATGTGGAATCTAGTGATTATGTTATTGATTTGGGATCCGGAGACGGGCGCATCGTAATTGCGGCTGCAAAGCGTGGAGCTAGTGGACACGGTATCGATCTTGATCCCGAGCGTATTGCCGAAGCCCGCGAAAATGCTAAGAAAAATGGGGTTGCTGATCAAATAATGTTTATGGAAGGGAATATTTTTGATACCGATTTTAGCGAAGCCTCTGTAATTACGATGTATCTACTGCCCTCAGTAAATAAAAAATTGCGCCCCAAACTAATAGAGAAACTACAGCCCGGCACCCAAATTGTTTCGCACAGCTTTGATATGGGAAGCTGGAAAGCTGATAAAAAGGTGGTTGTAAAAAATAACGGGAGAAGCCACGATGTTTATTATTGGGTCATACCAGCTCAGACCGAAGGCACATGGTCGTGGAGTTATAACGGAACCAATTTTGATATGACCATCAACCAGCGATTTCAGGAAATTTCAGTCAAACTCTCCGATAATAGCGGCAGCTTCTTTGATATCCACAAAGCCGAACTAAAAGGAAAGCGGCTTACCGTGCGGGCATCAAATGGAGACCAAAACTATATATTCAGTGGACGTGTTGAAGGTGATAAGGTTTATGGAATGATGCAACATCACAACGGCCAGGAAAAGACATTCTCTCAATGGTCGGCAACAAGGAAATAATTACATTTATTCCTCCTTATCACAATAAAAGTTTTGGCTTCGCTGCATGAAGACATCCGATTCGGGTTCACCGCTTAAAGTCTTTACAAATCTTAGTGCTATAGCCGTCATTGTTGGCATTGTCGTAGGTATCGGCATATTTCGCCTGCCTTCTATCGTAGCGCAAAACGCTGCATCAGAACTTCATTATATCGGTTTCTGGGTAGCAGGTGGACTTATATCAATCATTGGGGCCCTTTGTTATGCTGAAATTGCATCAAAGAAACCAGACGCCGGCGGAGAGTACTACTTTCTTACCGAAGCCTATGGATCAACCATCGGCTTTTTATTTTCATGGGGACGCATGACGGTCATACAGACTGGATCTATTGCACTGGCCGCTTTTATCCTGGGTGATTATGCATCCACCATTTACGATTTAGGGACATACAGTTCATCAATATATGCCGGTATTACCGTTGTCGGATTAACCGGATTAAACATCTGGGGAACGCATCCCGCCAAAAATGCTCAAAACGGAATGACGGCTCTTATAGTTGGAATACTATTGCTCTGCGGGCTTGCCGGAGTGATCACCGGCGGTGAAGTCACGCCTCAAACCGGCTCCACAGTAAACAGCTCGGCCGGCGCTGCGATGATCTTTGTTCTGCTCACCTATGGTGGCTGGAATGAGGGTGTTTACCTTTCAGCCGAACTTAAGGATGTCCGCCAGAACATGTCCAAAGTGCTTCTCATTGGATTAGCTGTAATTACCATCCTATACGTCCTCATCAACAGTGCCTATCTGCAAGTATTGGGACTCGAACAACTCCGTACATCCGAAACAATAGGTGTAGATCTCACCAATAGTATTTTTGGCTCTGAGGGAGCTTTTATTATGGCCACTATTATCATAATTTCTGCACTTTCAACCGCTAATGCAACCATTATTACCGGTGCACGGACCAACTATGCACTGGGACGTGACTTCAATGCTTTGGAATGGATAGGAAAATGGGATCCTCATTATAATTCGCCCATTAATGCGTTGCTCTTACAGGGAGGGATAAGTCTGGCTCTGGTTTTTTTAGGAGCATTTACCAAGGAGGCCGTTTCCACAATGGTCGATTATACGGCCCCGGTTTTTTGGTTTTTTATCCTTCTTACCACCATTACGCTTTTTCTTTTCAGAAATAAAGAACAATCTTCTGAGGATACCTTCAAAGTCCCACTATACCCACTCACCCCTATCCTATTTATTATTTGCTGCTCATATCTTTTGTATTCAAGTGTCATGTTTACCGGATGGGGTGCAATGGTTGGCATAGCTATCTTGGTGGTAGGACTTCCGGTTTACTACTGGGCACAGAATAAACCGCAATAGCAACTCTCAAAAACCAAGCCAATATAATCGATTATCAATTAGCAACTCCCATGCTAAAATCGTATTTTTGGCAACCTGCGAAACTACGTATTTAAGTCACTTTGAATAATTTAAAAGTGACTTAATAAATTGTCACACATTGTGGATGTGGTTTTTGGAATTTTAGGATTGTTATCACCGGAAAGTTTAACTATAAACAGATATTGCATTGGATACCGAAGCAACAGCTCGTTCTATCAGCGTAGAAATACTAATAGATTTTGAAGAAAACGGAGTTCTTGATTATTCCCGTGCCAATAAGCTTGAGAGTCGCGATCGTGCTGAAGTACGCGAGTATGTGCAAAATATTTTAAGACGCCGCTCTTATCTCGATTTCCTTATCGACCAGTTTTCGAATGTAAAGATTGATGAGATGAAATCGAGCTTGAAGAATATTCTGCGCCTCGGCGTGTACGACATGGTATTTATGGATAGTACGCCCGATTATGCAGCCATCAACGAGTCTGTTGAAATCGCAAAATACAGCCTTGGCTCGCGCACCGGTGATCTTACCAACGCCATATTACGCAACCTTCAGCGGGATATCGATAACCTGCCCAAACCCAATTTTGAAGATCGTACCAAATTAGTTGCTACCACCTTCTCGCATCCCGAATGGCTGGTTAAGCGATGGACCGAACGTTTTGGCGAACGCGAAGCCTTTAAGCTGATGCAGGCCAACAACAAGCGCCCAAGTTATTATATCCGAGCCAACAATCTTCGCACAAAAACAGAAAACTTTAAGCTGCGAATGACCAAGCACGGTATCGAGTTTGAAGAAAGCGACTGGCTGCCGGGCTATTTCAAGGTAGATAGTGTTGCCCCTTTCATTTCAAAAGGCTGGCTGGACAAAGGATTTTGCCAGGTACAGGATATTGCGGCCGGCTTTGCTCCTTACCTCTTGGACCCACAGCCAGAAGAATCCGTTTATGATCTCTGTGCAGCGCCCGGCACCAAAAGTGTTTTAATGTCTGATCTGATGAATGGCGAAGGCGATATTTTGGCCGTTGATATTTCTTCGGAACGCCTTGATAAACTGGCTGAAAGTGCTCTCTCTTATCACGCTGAAAATATACGGGTCCGCCGTGCCGATGCCACGGAAGTAGAACTTGATGAAACAGATGCCGTTCTGTTGGATGCACCTTGTACCGGAACAGGGGTGCTTAGTAAACGAGCTGATTTACGCTGGCGTCGTGATCAAGATTCACTTGATAACGCTGTTGAATTGCAAGCTGAGCTGCTCGATTCTGCCGCGGGAATGGTTAAAAAAGGCGGACGTTTGGTCTATAGCACCTGTTCTCTCGAAGAAGAAGAAAACATGGAACAGGTTATGAATTTTCTTGATCGTCACGAAAACTTCGAGATGCAATCAGTTGAAGGATATGTGCCGGACGAAGTAATGGTCCATGGTGGACTGGCTTATCAAACATTCCCTCACAAGCATGGCTGTGACGGTCACTTTGGCGTACTGTTAAAACGAACCAGTTAAAAGGAAGTGTGTTAATATCTTTTGCTGAGCACGGACCTTTGGGATTTCAGGATCTTGAATTAATAATATGTTAAAAGCTACCATACGGCGGTTAGTTACAGATGCTGAAACAAGTTCAGCTTGAAATGGAAGGTTCTGCGAAAGAACTTAAAGTAATATTTCGACCTATTTATCTCATTCCGATTCTTTTTCATCAAAGCCTTGTTGTTGTGCACCGCTGGGGGAATGAGTAAGTACTCCTTGTTTCCGGAGCTGAGCACCGGAAACAGATTTTACAATATGTTGCCCTGAACGTGCTGTGTTCCGATTGCTCGGGGTTTCAAGATTATAATATTCTGCTTCCGTAGCTCCGCTGCGGAAGCTTTTTTATTTAATTCGGTGAGACAGGTTTGGTAATTTCGATAGGCATGGTATAATCCGAATCCACCTTCCAGATCAGCTCGCCATCATACCAAAGCCGTTCGGCGCTATTGGCAAAATCATTTAACGGTTTCATCGTCGCGGTATCCACGGTGCCACCGGGGAACTCGATCAACGTTTGGGTATTGCCATCCTCTTCTACGTGGTTACTTATCCAAAGCATCATTTTAGACTTCCCTTCGCCCTCGAAATATTTAATTACAAAGTTTTTTGGGTAATCCAGATTACCATTAAATACCCTTTCTTTCTCGCCATCTTTTAGGTAATAAATTTCAAGATTGTTTTCCGAAAATGGACTGCTATAATCAGGATGCAGCCGGTCATTTCCCTGTTCATCTACAAACGATAACCCGATATCCTCATGAGGCGGCGGATCAGCAACACCCCCGGTACTATTCGAACACGCTATGGAGATTAAGTATACAACACACGTCACAATTGTAAAGGCTAAATATCGCATAACAATACGTTTAATAATTATGGTTTAATTCCTACGACCTGTTTTTTTTTATCACTATTATAATTACTTGATCCGGGGGTAAAATCATCAAAAGAATACAATCCATTATAACTTCCGTCCCATCCCCAATTCATATGGAAAAACTGATAGCCATATCCTCCGGAACAATCATATACTTCTCGATATCCGTCTGCAACCCAGGCATGTCCGGTACTTCCTCCATCATCACCTCTTAAAATCACCGGGCGACTCGCATCTATTTCAGACATAGCCTTCACTAAGAGGCATATCTAATTCACTACCTATCTCAGCTGATTTTTCACTTACATTAGAATCGCTAACAGATCCTTTTTGACAGGCCTGAAAAAATAATAAAAGAAATATTGATTGAATTAATAGAAAACTTGATGAATATATTTTCATATCTCCTTGATGGTTTTGATTTAATAAATATAATTATTGACTCTCAAGAATAACTTGAAGCACATTAGTGTTAAATAACAAACTCTTCAAGAATTATTTTTACTTATCAATTGATGGAAACCACTTCATTAATTGATCTCCATTTCCCACTCTACATCTTCTATCCTTTTTCGTATCTTTGCGACTAAAATAGCGAAAACCGAAACTTGCAAAACGAGCTTTCATAATTTTGGATAAATCCACGGCTTCTCAAGACATCCCAAAACATTTTGATCCCGGTAGTATCGAAGACAAATGGTACAGCTTCTGGGAGGATAACGGCTTTTTTCATTCCGAGCCCGACGACCGCGAATCATACACCGTCGTCATCCCTCCACCCAATGTCACGGGTGTGCTGCACATGGGACACATGCTCAACAATACCATCCAGGATGTACTGGTACGACGGGCCCGCATGCAGGGCAAAAACGCCTGCTGGGTGCCCGGGACAGACCACGCCTCTATCGCTACCGAAGCCAAAGTGGTTCAAAAGCTTCGTAAAGAAGGCATCACCAAAGCAGATCTCACGCGAGAAGAATTTTTAGAACACGCCTGGGATTGGACCGACGAGCACGGTGGAATCATCCTGCAACAGCTTCGCAAGCTTGGTGCCTCCTGCGACTGGGAACGCACGCGTTTTACACTTGAGGATGATCTTTATGAGGCCGTCGTTGATTGCTTTATCGAACTCTACGAGCGCGGCTATATCTACCGCGGCAAGCGGATGATCAACTGGGATCCGGAAGCCCAAACGGCCCTTTCTGATGAAGAGGTTATTCACCGCGAAGAGACGTCAAAACTCTATCACGTTCGCTATAAAATTAAAGACAGCGATGAGTGGGTTACCATTGCTACCACCCGTCCCGAGACTATATTAGCCGATACCGCTGTTTGCGTGCATCCCGAAGACGAGCGTTACCAAGACCTGATCGGCAAAACGGCTATTATCCCTGTTGTAGAACGCGAAGTCCCTATTATTGCTGATGACTACGTGGATATGGAATATGGAACCGGCTGCCTGAAGATTACTCCGGCACACGATGAGAATGACTATGAGATCGGTCAAAAGCATGATCTGGAAATTATCGATATGCTCAATCCCGACGGGACGTTAAGTGAAGCCGCGGAGCACTATATTGGCGAAGATCGCTTTGATGCCAGAGCGTTGATCATCGAAGATCTAAAAAAGAATGATCAGCTTGTTGAGATCGAAGAAATGCAGAATAAGATCGGGTATTCCGAGCGGACCGATGCCATCATTGAACCGCGTTTGTCGCTACAGTGGTTCTGCAAGATGGATGAGCTGGCCAAGCCGGCCCACGAAAATGTAATGAACGATAATATTGAGTTCCATCCCTCCAAATTTAAGAACTCCTACAACCATTGGATGGAAAATATTCGCGACTGGTGTATCTCGCGACAGCTTTGGTGGGGACAACGCATTCCCGCCTGGTATTATGGCGATGGCAAGGATGATTATGTCGTTGCCAAAACGGAAGATGAAGCTGTAGAAAAAGCACGAAAAAAATCAGGTAATACCGATTTAACTACTAACGATATAAATCAGGATGAGGATGTCCTCGACACATGGTTTTCGTCCTGGCTGTGGCCGATTACGGTTTTTGATCCGGAATACATCCGTTCCGGTGAAGCTAATGAAGAATTAGAGTATTATTATCCTACGCAGGATTTGGTTACTGCACCGGAGATCATGTTTTTCTGGGTGGCACGGATGATTATGTCCGGCTATGAATTTATGGACGAAAAACCGTTCAGCAATGTCTACTACACGGGCATCGTACGTGACAGTCAGCGTCGCAAAATGTCGAAATCGCTGGGGAACTCTCCTGATCCCATCAAGCTCATGGAAGAATACGGAACCGATGGCGTACGCGTTGGAATGCTCTTCTCCTCTCCTGCCGGTAATGATCTTCTTTTTGAGGAACAGCTCTGCGAACAGGGACGCAATTTTGCCAATAAGATCTGGAATGCGTTCCGATTTTTATCGATGAACCGCACGGAAGAAACACAGCTTTCAGATTCCCTCGAAATTGATGAGGATAATCTCGTTGACCGCTGGATGCTTTCTCGTCTGCACGAGACTATCGACGCCATCAACAAGGATATGGAGAACTTCCGTATCAACGAGGCACTGCACAAAATTTATTCCTTGATCTGGGATGATTTCTGTGATTGGTACATCGAGCTGATCAAAGCCGACGAGCCGGGGGCAAGTATTCCCGAAGATCGCCTCTCACGCGGATTTAATTTCTTTGAGCAGCTGATGAAGCTCCTTCATCCGTTTATGCCATTTATCACCGAGGAAATCTGGCAACTTATTCGCGATCGCGATACCGATGAGGCTATGATTGTCGCTTCGTGGCCAGAATTCAACGAAGCTTTGGTCTCTGAAGATGATCGTACGCTTTTTGAGTCTATCCAAAAGATGATCTCATCAATCCGAAATATTAGAGCAGAATTTAAGTTAAGTCCTAATGATGAGATCGATCTGCTAATTAAGGCCAAGGATAAAACGACGGCCCAGGCATTGAGTGATAACGAGTGGATTTTCCGCAAACTTCAATCCATTGATACGTTTAAGGTGAAAGCAGATCTGGCCAAACCAGAAACATCGGCCTCAGCCGTTATTGAAGGCACCGAGCTATTTGTACCGCTTGAAGGACTCATTGATTTGGATAAAGAGCGTGAACGCATCCAAAAAGAAATTGATCGCCTCGAAGGATTTTTGAAATCTATTGAAGGAAAGTTAAATAACGATGGCTTCGTTAATAATGCGCCCGAGGATGTCGTTCAAAAAGAGCGGGATAAAAAAGAAGACACTGAAACGAATCTTAAAAAACTCCGCGAAATTTTAGAAGAACTCGATTCTTAACATCCCTCCTTGAGGAGGTCGCTGACGCCTCATAGCTTGAGCGACGTGGCGATGGATCCGCGATTTGCCCAGCTGAGAGGTGTAGTAATAACAGTAGATATTTAGTTTTAGCATTTTATGCCAAAGGAACCGGATTTTATACACGATTTAAATGAGCAACAAAAGCGTGCCGTACGTCACGGCGAAGGGCCCCTGTTGATTGTGGCCGGTGCCGGTAGTGGAAAAACGCGGGTACTTACCTATCGCATTGCGTATCTGATTGACCAAAACATGGCGGCCCCTAATGAAATACTAGCACTCACATTTACCAATAAGGCGGCCAAAGAAATGCAGGAGCGCATTGGACAGCTAATTGGTGACGAAGCCAACCGCCTGTGGATGGGTACTTTTCACTCAGTATTTTCCAAAATCTTGCGGTTTGAGGCCGAAAAAATTGGCTTTAATTCCGACTATTCTATTTACGATACCGAAGATTCCAAAAATGCGATCAAACAGATTCTGCGGGAGAATAATTACGATCCCAAAGAGATAAAACCCCGCATTTTGCAGCGTCGCATCAGTGATGCTAAAAATGAGCTCATTAATCCGGATCACTACAACGAAAAGTTTGTCCACAGTACCCTCGACGATATTACGGCCCGCATTTATAAAATTTATGTGGAGCGGCTCAAGCACAATAATGCCATGGATTTTGATGACCTGCTCATCAAGCCGATTGAGCTCTTTAACGAGCATCCTGATGTGCTCGAAAAATACCAGGATCGCTTTAAATACATCATGATTGATGAGTACCAGGATACCAATCATGCCCAATACACGGTCACAAATATGCTGGCCGACAAGTACGAAAATCTTTGTGTGGTTGGCGATGATGCGCAATCAATCTATTCGTTTCGTGGAGCTGATATTCAAAATATTCTGGATTTTAAGAGCGATTACGAGGATGCGGTCGAAATTCCGCTGGAGCAGAACTATCGCTCGACCAAAGCCATCCTGAAAGCTGCTGATTCCATCATCAAAAGAAACACCAAGCAGCTGGATAAAACGCTGTGGACGGATAATGATATGGGCGATACCATTACCGTGCTTGATAATTATGATGAGCGCGACGAGGCCAACCGGGTGGCCAATTATATCCAGGATTTAAAGATGCGCAAGGGATACGATTACAACGATTTTGCCATCCTGTATCGCACAAACTACCAGAGTCGCGTTTTTGAGGAAACCTTTCGTAGAAAAGGCGTAACCTATCAGCTGGTGGGTGGACTTTCGTTCTACCAGCGTAAAGAAATTAAAGACGTGCTGGCTTATTTAACGCTGCTCATCAATCCCGATGATGACACTAACCTGATGCGTATCATTAATGAACCGTCGCGGGGGATTGGACAAAAATCGCTTTCGGATTTAATGGCTCGTGCCCGACAAACAGGACAATCACTATGGCGGATCCTCGAAAATGTGGAAGAAGCCGATGTGTATAAACCAGCCGAAAACAGCGTGAAGGATTTTGTACGCATGATTAACGGCCTCAAACAGGAATTGGCCAACAATACCAGTTTGGTGCAGGTAACCAAGCAACTGCTCGAAGAATCCGGATACATGAAGTCGCTGGTGGAGGAGAATTCTCCCAAGTCGATGACGCGTCGCGAAAATATCCTGGAGTTGCAAAACGCTATCTCCTACTTTGAGAAAAACAATAACAATCCTACCCTCTCCTCTTTTCTGCAGGAAATAAGTCTCATTACCGACACCGATAAATACGATGAGGACAAACCGGCCGTTACCATGATGACGGTGCATGCTGCGAAAGGACTCGAATTTCCCGTGGTGTTTATTGTGGGATTGGAAGAAGAACTCTTCCCCGTGGGCAGTCGCAATAACGAAGATGTCAATATTGAGGAAGAGCGGCGCCTGTTTTATGTGGCTATTACGCGAGCCGAACAAGAACTGTTTTTTAGTCATTGTCGCAGCCGCTACAAATACGGAGAAGAACAACGCAAAACGCGCTCACGCTTTTTGGATGAAGTGAGTGCCAATGTGGTACGCACCGAAACAGGGTCATCCATCAACCAGAATAAAAACCGGTTTTCGGATAAAAACAATGGCAGTACATCCAATAATAACAGCACCAAAGTAGAATACGATTGGAAAAAGCCACTGTACGACAAAAATAATCGTTCATCACATACGCAGATCCATTACGATAATCCCGATGAGGATCCTTTTCAGGTTGGGGCGAAGGTCGTTCATAATGTTTTCGGGCCTGGAAAAATAATAAGTCGCAGCGGGAAAGGAGAAAGAACGAAAGTTGTTGTCTTTTTTAAAGAACGAGGACGCAAAACGTTGATGCTCCGTGCCGCAAAAATGCAGGTTGTCGGATAATAGGCTTTGTACCGACACATAGGTTCAGCACATGAAAAACATAGGTTATAACGGTTTAAATTTTAGATTTACTATCCAAGTAGGGTGTACGATTCTGCTATTCGTACTTGGCAGTATTTCTGGTCCCCTGCAGGCACAGCCCGTGCTTAATGCCCAAAATACAGCTCTGGGTGGTGGTGGAACGGCCTACCTATCCGGTAATCAAGCATTATTTTGGAATCCGGCAAACTTGGCAATAAATGACCGCCACGGCACTATTCATATTAACCTTGGGGAAACGGGTATTGTATATGAACCTGTTCTGTCTTCGGATGTAGCCGGTGATCAGTTTTTCAACTTTACCGACACTTATTTTCCCTATCAATCGGGGGCAGTGGATATCACGCCAATCCAGCGCCAAACAATTCTCAATGAAAATTATCCACGCAGAAGATTAGTATCTCAGCATCAAACACGAGCAGATGTTATGCTGGGAGGGATATCCTGGTATCGAGGTAATGAAACATTTTCTATTGCCGCACGCGGTCGCTACTCTTCGCGTATTGAGGTTGGCAGAGGTTGGTATTCAGACAACTACATTCAGCAAGGTGATCAGCAGGTTCGGGACTTCACCCTTGACCAGCATATCAGCAAAAATCTGGAAATTGCACTTGGATATGGACGTGAGTTCACTTTTTTAGAAGGATTATTTTCTCGATTGAGCAAATTATATGTCGGCTTTTCTCCCAAGTTCATAATCGCAGGACCCAGTTTCAGTGCTGTTCATCATGGTCAGCAACTGCGATCTGATCAGAATGCACAAACTCAGTATGTTACTGATTTTTCGTACCAATCATCCGGTGAGTATACACGGATGACCAGAGATTACCTAAGCTCGGAAAACCCAAAGGCTGCTATAAGTGACAATCTAAATAAAAAATTCAATTTTGATCCTACCGGATACGGTGCGGCTTTTGATTTTGGCCTTACTTATCTCATTCCTATCGGCAGTGAGCTTAATATTATTGAAAATACTCCCGGAAATTCAGTCGTGGGTAAATCACTGCGGGTTGCCATCTCCTTTAATGATATTGGAATGATCCGATACACCAAACAACCACTTTCGTTATCTGCTCCGGGTGATACTCTGCAGATTGGTCGTGAATTCCCAAAAGAGTCCATGTTTATCGGGTCGGGTGGCCAGTACCTTACATATTTTGATGAAGCTTTAGAGATTTCAAACCCATTCAACAGTGCTGATAACCCCAATAAAAATGCATTTTCAGCTCCTACTCCTGCTTCTCTTAACGGGGGCATTATGCTGGACCTTGAAAGATTTAAAGTAATGGGCGATCTGACTCTGGGATTAAATAATACAGCCCTGACGAATACAAAACTTGCTATGCATCTGGGTTTGGAGGTCCGGCCAGTTAGAAAAATTCCCCTCCGGATGGGTACGAGACTTGCTGCAGGATTACCAGCTCATGTCGGAATAGGCACCGGATATGAAAGTCGTTACTGGGATTTTAATATAGGAACACAGATCATTTTTCGATCTCAAACGTTCACCACAGAATTTGTCGGAGGAGCCTTTGCAGGCCTGCAGCTCCACCTGTAATTGAGGCCTTTTCTGTCAAGCTGTCAAGGTCGTTCTTAATTATGAGTTCAAGTTGCTATTTTGCCAGTAAATATGACTAATTGGTAGGGTTGAAAAAGTTGGCTCTTTATTTGCATCAATGTAATACAACACGAAAAAAATATAGATTTAAATAATTGAATATATGAAGAACATCTTCGATAACATGGCCAATTTTGAAGATATTCAGGATCAATTTGATGATTTTGAACAGGCTATTCCCCTGATGTCCGAAGAGGAAGAAAAGGAATTGACGCAATCAGAGGTACCTGATGAACTTCCCATTTTACCACTCAAGAACACCGTTTTATTCCCCGGTGTTGTAGTACCCATTACAGTGGGCCGAGACCGTTCCCTAAAATTAGTAAAAGAAGCATACGAATCCGATAAAACCATTGGTGTGGTCAGCCAAAAAGATGAGGAAGATGAAGATCCCGATGGAAAGGATCTTTATGAGGTCGGTACCGTAGCACAAATACTCAAACTGATTAAGATGCCTGATGGCAGTAAGAGTATTGTCATCCAGGGAAAAACCACCTTCAAGGTTGAAGAATTCTTACAGAAGGATCCCTATTTTAAGGCTACAGTTGAGCCCTATCGCCAAGAGATGGATATTGAAGGCGTAGAGCTTGATGCCTCCATCAGATCAGTAAAAGAAACAGCTCAGAAGATTGTTAACCTTTCTCCAAATATTCCATCGGAGGCTTCTGTTGCGATAAACAACATCAATAGTCCAAATTTCCTGCTGAACTTTATCTCGTCGAACCTGAACGTTTCGACCTCCGACAAACAGGAGGTACTCGAAATTCGCAATTTTTCGGAACGCATGGAACGTGTAATGGAGTTTCTGAATAAAGAGCTCCAGGTTCTGAATTTAAGTGAGGAAATCCGTACGAAAGTCAAGTCGGATATTGACGAGCAACAGCGCGATTTTTACCTGCGTCAGCAGATGAAAGCAATTCAGGAAGCGCTGGGCGAAGACGGGGAGCAACAGGAGATTGCCTCTCTTCGCAAGCGTGCAAAAGAGAAAAATCTCCCGGAGGAAGCTCAAGAGACTGTTGAAAAAGAATTGAAGCGTCTGGAACGCACGCCTAATTCATCTCCAAATCATGGAGTCATCCATAATTATATTGAATGGATTTTAGATCTTCCATGGGAAAAATATTCTGATGACAACCTGGACCTGGAAAATGCCCAAGAGGTATTGGACGATGATCACTATGGGCTGGACAAGGTAAAGAAGCGTATCATCGAGTACTTAGCTGTACTCAAACTTAAGAAAGACATGAAAGCTCCTATCCTTTGTTTCTATGGCCCTCCGGGAGTTGGTAAAACCTCACTTGGTAAATCTATTGCCCGTGCATTAAACCGAAAATTTGAACGCTTTAGCCTCGGTGGCATTCATGATGAAGCCGAAATTCGAGGGCACCGACGAACCTATATCGGAGCACTTCCGGGTCGTATTCTGCGTGCGATGAAGAAGGCGGGTACAAGTAACCCGGTTATGATGCTCGATGAAATTGACAAAGTCGGTTCTGATTATAGAGGAGATCCCACCTCTGCCCTGCTTGAGGTACTTGATCCCGAACAAAACGATAGTTTCGCGGATAACTACCTTGAACTTGAATACGACCTGTCTAATGTGCTCTTTATTGCAACAGCCAACTCCCTTGATACTATACCGGCTCCGCTACGCGACCGAATGGAGATCATCAATATCAGCGGATATACGCTGCAGGAAAAAACGCAGATTGCGAAAGAGCATCTGATGCCTAAGCAGATCGAGGAAAATGGTCTTAATGAAGATCAGATAGATATTAAAGACGAGACTATTAGACAAATCATTGAAAAGTATACCCGGGAATCGGGCGTAAGATCCTTGGAACGAGAGATTGGATCGGTTTGCCGCGGTGTTGCCGCAAAAATTGCCAAAGGCGATGAAGGAGAACACGTTGTTGAACCGGATGATCTTCAGGAATATCTTGGTAAACGTAAGTACTTCTCAGAAGTAGCAGAACGTACCAAAGTTCCGGGCGTTGCTACTGGCTTGGCCTGGACCCCTTACGGTGGAGATATCCTCTTTATCGAGGCCAGCGTATCAAAAGGAACGGGCAAGTTGCACATTACCGGACAACTCGGTGATGTGATGAAAGAATCCGCTATGCTGGCGATGTCATATTTAAAGGCTCATTCGGATGAATTAAATATCCCCGAAGAAGCCTTTAAGTACTGGGATCTGCATATTCACGTACCCAAAGGAGCTGTCCCCAAAGACGGGCCGTCGGCGGGTGTTTCTATCTTTTCAGCCGTAGCATCTATCTTTACGCAGCGTAAAGTGAAAGGAACACTGGCAATGACTGGAGAAATCACCCTGCGTGGACTTGTTCTGCCGGTTGGTGGAATCAAGGAAAAAGTACTGGCCGCCAAGCGGGCCGGAATTGAAAAAGTTCTGTTGCCGAAAAAGAATGAGAAAGATGTTGCTGAAATTGAAGAAGACGTGCTCGGCGATCTCAAGGTGGAGTACCTGGAACGCATGGATCCCCTGCTTGATATCGTACTTGAGGATGAAGAAGTACGCAGCCCTCAGGAACGCTTTAAAGTAAGTGAATCCTATAAAAAGAAAACAAGTGAAAATTCCGAATCTACAGACTCCACTGAAGAAACGATAGTAATGGAATAATGATTAAATTATTCATAATAAAAAGTCGTCTCGATTTATCGGGGCGACTTTTTTATTTTAGTGATGTTTTAATTTCAAACTAAAGAAGTAAAGTTTGCCCAACGAAGGACGTATTGTAGAATCTACAGGACGATGGTATAAAGTTGCTTATGATGAAGACAGCGGTATGCAGACAATTAATTGTCGGCTTCCGGGTCGCTTTCGCCTTAAAGATCACGCACTGACCAACCCCATTGCCGTGGGCGACTATGTTGAGTTTGAAATTAATGATGACGGTTCGGGAAGCATCGAAAAAATAAAGGACCGTGAAAACTATCTTATCCGGCAATCCACCCATCATCAGGAAGATCATCAAATACTTGCAGCAAATATAGATCGCGCCTATGTAGTACAATCTGTTAAGATGCCGCGAATGAAGCAGGGTTTTTTTGATCGCTTTCTAGTAACCTGCGAAGCTTACCAAATTCCGGCTTCTATCATCATAAATAAAATGGATCTGGCAGATGATAATGCCCGGGCATATGTAGATTCCATTGCTGATTTATATGATTCACTGGGTTATCCCGTTCTGAAAACCAGTATAGATGACAAAGAGTCTCTGGAACGACTTAAAGAAGATCTTCGGGATAATACTTCTGTTTTGATTGGACCCTCAGGCGTTGGCAAAACAAGTTTATTAAATAGCATCGACCCCAATATCAATCGTAAAGTGGGTGATATCTCTACGTTTAATGAGAAGGGAAAACATACCACCACCCTTGCCAAACTACTTCCGTTACAGATTGGGGGATATATTGTTGATACTCCCGGCATTAAGGAGTTTGGATTAGTGAATATCGAACCCTGGGAACTTTCGCTGTTCTTTCCTGAAATGTTGGAACCCCGCCAAAATTGCAAGTTTAACAACTGTACTCATGCCCACGAACCGGGCTGTGGGGTAATTGAGGCCTTTAAAGAGGGCCATATCGATGCCGACAGGTACGATTCCTACCTTAATATCCTTGATTCTCTACAAGAGGATTAGAAGTAGAGAGTTAGCCTCAAATTCTTTAGTATTGCAATAGTCTACGGATGGTTAAAAATCGAAATTAAAAAATTAGGGATATGAAATTACGATACCGTTTTCTCCCCATTGTACTGCTAATTGGTCTTTTCACCTTCAATTCCACCCCTACCTTTGGTCAGGTCGGAGATATTGGAGATATCCTGCAAGCAGGTCGTGAAGATGCCAATACACTCGCACGCGCTTATCTTGAGCCTTTTGGATCGGGATTTGGTGCTTCACTCAACACCGGATGGACCAATACCGCTAGTCCTCACGGCAAACTAGGGTTTGATATAACTGTCAGTGCCGGATTAGCTATTGTACCCGATGCAGCGAAATCGCTTAACGTTAATGAACTTGAACTTCAACAGCTGGAGTTGGAAGGTACAAATCCTGTTTCACCTACCATCAATGGTAACGATGAAACTGGTTCACTGCTTGCTGCTTATGAAGAAATTAATGGTACCCGGCAAAAACTTTTAGAATTTAATATGCCCGAAGGATCCGGGTTTGAATATGTACCCGCCCCCATGATAAAAGCCGGAGTTGGCATTGTTAAGGATACCGAATTAATGCTTCGTTATACTCCGAAAACCGAAATCTCCGATTTCGGTTCATTTAACCTGTTTGGCGTAGGTGCCAAGCACGGTATCAATCAATGGTTGCCCGGCGGCAAGCTACTACCGGTTAACCTTTCGGTGATGTTTGGGTATACAAGCATGGAAGTAGGATCAGATTTGGATTTAGTTGCCAGCGATGTCATCCAAGATCCCAATAACACAGAGAATCCTTACAATGCTTCTCAATGGGATGGTCAGACTGTTGAACTAAATACTGATGCCTGGACCGTAAATGCCCTGGTTGGTAAAAGTTTGCCCATAATATCGGTATACGCCGGTGTTGGTTATGAGGCCTCCACGTTAAATATTACTACGCCGGGATCCTATCCCACTGTTGTTCCCAATGAGGCATACCAGAGCGATCCTCAAACTAATGAGCCCTTAATTGTTGATTCAGTTGATGAGCCCATTGATGTATCTATTGATGGCGATAATGGATTTCGGGCTCTTGCTGGATTCAGACTTAAATTTACCGTTCTACACATCTCGGGATCATATACCCTCTCGAATTATTCAAGCTACAACTTGGGAGTCGGAATTAGTTTCAGGTAAAAACGACTCAAAATTCATATTGCGAAAGGGAGTTCACATGAACTCCCTTTTTATTTGAATTCAGAAATTAATTAAATGTCAGAGTCTATAGATATCCTTTACCTTCTTGATCTTTTTGGAGTAGCTGTTTTTGCAATATCCGGTGCTCTTGCTGCAGGACGTAAAAGCCTTGATCTGCTTGGCGTAGTCATTATTGCCGTGGTTACAGCTGTAGGCGGGGGGACAACCAGAGATCTACTTTTAGATCGGCATCCTGTTTTTTGGATTGCGGACCCAGCCTATCTGCTGGTAATTATTATCGCTTCTCTGTTTACCATATGGTATACGCAATATAAAGAACCGCCTGAAAAAGCCCTATTGATCGCAGATGCACTCGGTTTGGCAGTTTTTACAATATTAGGAGCTCAGGTCACACAGGAAATAGTTTCGAGTAGCGTTATCATCATAATCATGGCGGCGATAACCGGTACCGTTGGTGGCTTAATTCGTGACGTTTTAAGTAACGATATCCCACTAATTTTAAGGCGTGATATTTATGCCACTGCAGCATTGGCGGGTGCCGCCATCTATCTGTTACTACAGCTAAGTACCTTAGATGCAACACTGAATATAGTTTTAGCAATGCTTGTCGTTATAGGTTTGCGTCTTACAGCTATTCAGTGGGACCTTCACCTTCCCAGGTTCAAATTAAAAGAATAAGTTGGTCTTTACTCTATTTGTGATAATATTAAATCGACCTTGATAATAAATTGGGAGGCAAAATGATGAAATCACAAATATTTGCACTTTTAGTTCTGATAATCACATTTTCGGGCACAGTACAAGCTCAAGATATTAATATCCAACAGTTTAAATTTGCCAGCGCAATAGAAGATCGCGAACCTTCGGGTGTTGATACTGTCTTTACCACAGATATCGGCACGGTCTATTGTTTTACACAAGTTGAAGGTATCTCCGATACGACTCAAATTACGCACGAATGGTACTACAAGGATGAGGTGAAAGCACAGGTCGATTTAACGGTGGCCGGAAATAACTGGCGGACATGGAGCTCCAAAAAGGTTCTTGAAAGCTGGACTGGTCCGTGGCGTGTTATGGTTTTAGGCCCCGAAGGTAACGTGCTAGCTACTAAAAACTTTGTCGTTAAATAAATCTTGATAGATTGGGAATGATCTATCCCCTATGAACTGCTTTGCAATATAATTCCCAAAAAAACAGAATATGATGAATGTAGGTTTTTACGGACTTGGAATAATGGGTAGCCGCATGGCCCAACACATATTATCAACGGATGCTCAGCTAACAGTTTATAATCGAACAATTTCGAAGGCGAAACCCCTAAAAGAACAAGGAGCTCTTGTAGCAAACTCTCCCAAAGACCTTGCCACCAGTTCAGATATTCTTTTTACCATGCTTTCAACACCCGATGCTGTTAGAGATGCCGCTCTTGGTGGTGAAGGCTTTCTTTCATACATGAAAGCTGGCACGCTTTGGGTAGATTGCAGTACCGTAAACCCCTCCTTTTCCAGAGAGATGCAGAAAAAAGCTGAACATTATGGAATTCGTTTTATGGATGCCCCCGTTGCCGGATCAACTGCTCCAGCTGAAGCCGGAAAACTCTTGTTTTTAGTTGGAGGAAAAAATGAGGATATCGAAGAAGTTCAGCCTTTTTTTAAAGCAATGGGTAAGAAAACTATTCATGCCGGAGATGTAGGTCAAGGTGCGTCTCTGAAAATGGTATTTAACCTATTGCTTGGAGAAGCAATGGCTGCATTCTCCGAAGGAATGAATTTAGGCCAATCACTCGGTCTCTCCAAAGATATGTTGATGGAAGCACTGATAGGTGCTCCGGTCGTGGCCCCTTTCATTACGGGCAAAAAAGAAAAAATCGAAGAAAATGAATACAAGCCCGAATTTCCTTTAAAATGGATGCTCAAAGACCTTCATTTGGCTATTAAAAGCGGCTATGAAAGCGGATCCAGCTTGCCTATTGGCAATGTAACCAAAGAACTATATGCACGGGCTCAACGAGAAGGACTTTCCAATCAGGATTTCTCGGCAATTTATTCGATAATTAATGATGAAAAGAAATAGATTATACTTGTGTTAGTGAGCTTCCAGCCAGTTATCAGCTAATCCCATATCAACTTTTAATGGACAGGCCAGCTCATAAGCAGATTCCATCAGGTCTTTCAATTTTTGGGGAGCGATATCTGCCTCATCTTCCGGCACTTCAAAGATAAGTTCATCATGAACCTGTAACAGCATCCGGGTTTGGAGATCCTGTTTTTCAAGGTACTGCTGAATATCGATCATCGCCTGTTTGATGATATCAGCGGCTGTCCCTTGGATTGGCATATTTATAGCAGTACGTTCTGCAAATGATCGCCGATTCCAGTTACTGGCATTTATATCAGAAATATAACGGCGACGTCCCATCAGGGTTTTTACGTACCCGTGTTCCTGAGCAAAAGCTTTCGTTTCGTTGATATACTCCAAAATACCAGGGAAACGCTCAAAATACTGATCAATGATATCTTTCCCTTCACTGTTGCTAACTCCCAGGCGATTTGCTAAACCATAAGCACTTACACCATAAGGAATCCCAAAATTAACCTCCTTTGCTTTTCGACGCTGATCTGAGGTAACATCGTCAAGCGAGTCCAGATCAAAAATCTCTTTTGCTGTTCGCGAGTGAATATCCTCATCATTTTTAAATGCCTGTATCATGTTTTCATCGCCCGACATAGAAGCTATAACACGGAGTTCTACTTGGGAATAATCGGCTGATAATAACTTGAATCCATCATCCGCAATAAATGCCTTGCGAATCTCACGACCACGTTTAGTGCGAATGGGAATATTCTGAAGATTTGGATTCGATGATGAAAGACGTCCCGTTGCTGCAATATGCTGATTAAAGTCTGTATGGATACGGCCCGTTTCCTCATTGATTAGCTTCGGCAAAGCATCCACATAGGTAGATTTCAACTTACTTAGAGCCCGGTATTCCAAAATAAGATCCGGCATCTCATAATCCTTTGCTAACTTTTTTAGTACAGATTCAGCCGTAGAATACTGTCCCGTTTTGGTTTTTTTACCGGCAGGCAGTCCCATTTTGTCAAATAACACTTCACCTAGCTGCTTGGGCGAATTGATATTAAATTCCGTACCCGCTTTGTCATAGATCTTTTGCTCGAGCCCTAACAAATCATCGCGCAACGACGCCGACAGTTCCTCAAGCATCTCTTTATCCAGCAAAATGCCATTCATCTCCATTTTCGCCAGTACTTCAATCAGGGGGAACTCCAGATGATTAGCAATATCATCAAGCTCGTCATCCTCTAATTTATCACTCAGTACTTCATACAATCGCAATGTAATATCAGCATCTTCACAAGCATACACTCGAACTTCTTCCGGATCAAATTCATCCATCGACTTCTGCTTACGACCACTGCCAATCAGATCCGTAATCGGAATTGGCTCATAGTTAAGATATTCTTCAGCCAGCGTATCCATCTTGAGCTTTTGATCCGCATCGATAAGATAAGCCGCAATCATCGTATCGAAAGCGTTTCCCTGAATCTCCAATCCGGCCCGACGAAGCATCATGTAATCAAACTTAAAATTGTGGGCAATCTTTTTGGTTGTGGGATTGGTAAACAGTGGACTCATGATCTCCAATACCTCTTGTTCATCAAATCCTTTCTCTCCATTTAGTGGGACATAATAGGCAATACCGGGCGTAGCAGAAATCGCAATTCCAACCAGGGTATTTTCCATGGGGTCAACGCCATCGGTTTCAGTATCAAAACAAAATGCATTCTTGCCGCTGAGCCGATCTACCAGTTCTTCAAGACTTTCTTTGGAGTTTACCAACTCATAAGTGACAATATCTTCGTCATAGCTTTCCAGCGGCGATTCTTCTTCGGTCTCATCATCTGCCAGAAATAGGTCGCCCTGATTTTTATTTCCTGAATCTGATTTCTTATCAGCCGATCTAACAATTTCTTCCCTCAAATACTTTTTGGTTAGGGTACGAAATTCCATCCTCTTAAAGAAAGCCCCCAGCTTTTCATCGTCAGCCCCCTGCCAATCCAGATCCTCCCAGTCCACAGTATTGGGTACATCTGTTTTTATTTTTACCATTTCTTTGGCATGCAGTGCTTCCTCGGCATACTCCTGTAGCCCTTCGCGGTGACGCTTAGAACTCATGTTTGGCGCATCTTCGATTGCTGCTTCGAGCGTTCCGTATTTATTGATCAATTTAGGAGCTCCTTTCTTTCCAATTCCTTTTACACCCGGTATGTTATCGGATTTATCTCCAAGAATAGCCAGCACATCAACCACCTTTTCGGGATAGACTCCGAAGTAATCTTTCACACCCTCGCGATCTATTAGATTAAAGCCACCATTCTGATTGTCAGGTTTGTACATCGTGATATGATCATGCACCAGCTGCATAAAATCCTTGTCGGGCGTAACAAGAAAAACATCCACATCTTCGGCATTTGCACGATCAGCCACCGTTCCAATAATATCATCAGCCTCATAGCCATCTTGCTCAATATTTTGGATCCCGTACCCCTCAATCATCTCTTTAATCAGGGGAATACCAATTGTTAATTCTTCTGGCTGCGGTGGGCGATTGGCTTTATAATCCTCATCCATCTCATGCCTGAATGTCGGCGCCTGTGTATCCCATGCCACGGCAATATGAGTAGGTTCGTGCTCCTCTAACAGCTTCTCTAGTGTATTAGCAAAGCCCAAAATGGGTCCGGTGGGAATACCTTCAGAATTACGTAAATTACTGCTGATAAAGGCGAAGTGCGAACGATAGGCCAATGCCATACCATCTAACAAAAAAAGGAGGCTTTTAGACATGCTTTCTACTTAAACTTGGTTCGTTAAAATTCTTACTATTCAGTTGTTAAATTATCCGGTAAAAGGTAAAACTTTTTAGTGTCGTTTTCGAATAACAACTTCATCTATATAATTGACCAAACTCTTTCATGGGCTTAAAAAACGAAGCGCAATCAGCATTCCAAAATACTAAATCCTTCTACAAGGAATACGTTTCGGGTATGACCCGTCAACGTATGGGCAAGGAATTTTATAAAGACACCGATCGTCTTAAGCAACTCTACTCCGAGGCCATCAGTGGAGATATTCAGAAAGCGGAAGATGAAACGATACCCGGGCATTTAAAAATCATGCGCCTTTTTTCCGCGTTAACCCAGCGCCTCAATCCAACCCGGCGATTGATATTTGGCTTATCGGTTGTATCCTTCATAGGACACTATTTGATTGGATTCCTCCAAATTACCGGCTTTGTTTTTTTTCATAACTTGCTCCTGCCCTTTGCATTTGTTTCCATGCTAATGTTGCTGCTCGTTGAACTGCTGGAAAAATCAGATGTAAAACGTGAAATCGACCTTGCCCGAGAAATTCAGCTCAGCCTGCTGCCCAATACCGAACACCATCGCAAAAACCTGGAAATTGCCTGCTTTGCCAATACAGCAAAAGAAGTAGGCGGCGATTACGTAGATATCATTGAAACGGATGAAGGAACATATATTGTAATTGCTGACGTCTCCGGCAAAGGACTTTCGGCAGCTTTATATATGGTGCGTATGCAGGCTTTGGTTCATCTTATCATCGAAAAAAGTCAACCTTCGCCAAAGGAGCTTTTTCTTGAACTCAATAATTATGTGAAATCAGATATTAAGGATAAAACATTTGTTACGGCCTGCGCTGCCTTTTTCCCAGTTGGAGAAGACCATTTCATTTTTGCACGCGCCGGACATAATGCCCCTATCCTGTTTAGTAATGAGCGGGATGCTACTTTTGATTTGAGATCCGACGGTTATGCCCTTGGCATGACGACATCAACTAATATGAAGCATCACCTGCAGGAAAAGAAATTCCATTTTAAAGCCGGTGACAGTATTCTTTTTTATACCGATGGGCTAACCGAATCGCGCAATGAATGGGGCGAAGAGTATGGCGACGAACGCCTCGATGGTATTATGAGTATTTATGGTTCACTTCATTCCAAATCGATAATCCATAAAATACATTCTTCACTAGAAAACTTTATTGGCAACGAAGAACCTGTGGATGATGTGACATTTACCTGCATTCATCACACTACGAAAACTAAATAAGACAAGTGGTCTGCCATTTTCCAGACCACCTATCTTTTTTGCATAACTTATCCAAGAAGCTTTAACGCCTCTTCTACCATTCGATCGCTGGTTATGCCGTATTCCTGGAAAATAGTTTCATAAGGTGCTGAGGCTCCAAAACGATCAACGCCAATTATGGAACCTTCTGTGCCAACCCATTCTCTCCAGCCCTGTGATGCGGCTGCCTCAATCGAAACCCGAGCCGTAACCTCTTCAGGCAGTACCTGTTCTCTATAGGCTTCATCCTGCTGTCTAAAAAGCTCCCACGATGGCATGCTGACCACTCGGGCATCAATATTTTTGTCGGCAAGTTTTTCTTTGGCTTCCATTGCGCGATACACTTCTGATCCGCTACCCATCAAAATAACATCGGGATGATCTTTTCCGGAATCCGCAAGAATATATCCACCCTTAGTAGTATTCTTTGCTGTATTCTCTTGCGTACGTTCAAACGTTGGTACATTTTGTCGGGTAAGAACAATCAACGAGGGGCCTTTGTCATAGTCCAGGGCCGCCTTCCAGCACCAGGCCACCTCATTGGCATCGGCAGGCCTGAGAACCAAAGTATTAGGCATAGCTCGTAGTGATGCCAAATGCTCGATTGGTTGGTGCGTGGGACCATCTTCTCCCAATCCGATACTGTCGTGGGTAAAGACAAATATTGATGGAATATGAGACAGGGCAGCAATACGAATGGCCGGACGGCAATAATCGGAAAATATAAGGAACGTCCCACCGTATGGAATTACTCCTTTATGCAGTGCCATACCATTAAGCGCAGCGCCCATGGCATGTTCCCGTACTCCAAAATGGATATTGCGTCCGCTATAATCAGATGCTGAAAAAATACCGGCATCATCAATCCAGGTTTTATTACTTCCTGTAAGATCCGCAGATCCACCTATCATCTGTGGCACATTTTCTGTTAAAGACTGCAACACCTTACCCGATGATGCACGTGTTGCCATGCCCTTTTCATCAGCTTCAAAATCGGGTAGAAAATCCTCAAAATTGTTGGGAAGCTCACGGTTTATGGCGTTCGAAAATGCTTCGGCTCGCTCAGGATTCACTTGCTGATATTGCTCCAATGTTTCTTGCCACTCTTGGAAAGATGCTGCACCTTTTTCAATAGCAGTTCGAAAATGCGTTAATGCTTTTTCAGGAATATAAAATTTCGCATTTGGATCCCAGTTAAGATTCTCTTTCGTCTTTTTAACTTCTTCCTCTCCCAGAGGGGCCCCATGCGAATCAGCACTATCCTGCTTATTCGGACTCCCAAACCCAATATGTGTTCGACAAATTATGAGCGAGGGACGATCACTCTCAGCTTGTGCCTTTTCAATAGCCTGTTCTACCTCTTGCCTATCGTGACCATCAATTTTGATCGTATGCCATTTAGCAGCCTCAAATCGTTTCTGTACATCCTCAGTGAAAGCTAAATCCGTACTGCCATCAATAGAAATTTCGTTGTCATCATACAGGTAAATCAATTTCCCCAATTTAAGGTGACCGGCCAGTGAGGCAGCTTCTTGAGATATTCCCTCCATTAAATCACCGTCACTTACAATACCGTATGTATAATGATCTGTAAGCTGATATTCATCTGTATTGAACTTCGCACTCAAATGCTTCTCAGCCATAGCCATACCTACCCCTGTTGCAAAACCCTGTCCAAGCGGCCCAGTCGTAGTTTCAACACCCGGTGTCAATCCATACTCAGGATGTCCCGGGGTCAAACTTCCCCATTGCCGAAAATCCTTAAGCTCATCAAGTGAAAGTTCGTACCCACTAAGATGAAGCAAACTATAAAGCAGCATTGAACCATGCCCTGCTGATAAGACAAACCGATCACGATCATACCATTCAGGGTTCGCAGGATCATGTTTTAAAAATCTAGTCCACAATACGTAAGCGGCATCTGCCATACCCATTGGCATACCCGGATGGCCGGATTCAGCAGCCTGTACCGCATCAATTGAGAGGGTTCGGATCGTATTTACACATAGCTCGTCAAGTGTGGTTTGTTTAGAGCTCATTTTAGAGAATCTGGTTTAATTTGAGGGCCAAAATTAGGGCTGAAAATAGTCAAAGCTCGGATCACATAAAAAATAAGTTCTACACAATAAAAAAGGCCTCCAATCATGGAGGCCTTAGAAAATATAAGAGCTAAACAAATTGTTTAACCTGTAGTGCTTTCACACTTGAGTTCGTACTCCATCTGGTGCTCAGCAGGAGATTTAAAATTACCGTAGGCAGCATTGTTAAATGCTTCACATGCATTTTCTTTTTGCCCCAGTCCTTGATAAGCAGTACCAAGTTCAAAATAGATCTTTGCTTTATCGGTTCTTCCGCCTTTTTCGAGGCTGAGCGCTTTTTCAGAATGTTGCACAGCTTGCTGCCAGTCTTGCGTTTTATTGTACGCCTGTGCTAAACGATAGTGAGCGTCAGAAGAACTTGAATCATAGTTTAGAGATCTATTTAACAGTTCTTTAGCGCGTGAAAAGTTTTTCTCCTCGATTGCGGTTGCACCGCGATACACAAGTTCGTCGCGGGCAGCATTGGTTGCTCTGGAAACAATTTGGCTGTCATTGGTCTTTTTGCCAACTTCAATAGCCTGATCAAAAAGATCCATAGAACGCTCTAAGTTCGTTCCTTCAATCTTTTTTAGTACAATACCCTTCTGATAATATGCTTTAGCATAATTGGGATCATTGCTGATCACTTCGTCAAGCGTTGTAAGAGCGTCTTGATAATTTTGCTGCTTATATTGGATAATAGACTTACTGTACAATAATTGATTAATTACTCCATTCGCCTGATTTGATACCTGCGAATTGTCATATTCATTTGCTACATCTTTCGTTTCCCGGAAGGCATCGATCGTAGCATCAAGATTTGAAATGGTTTGATTTTGTTTAAAAGCACGATATTTGTCAAGGGCAATCTGACGATATACTTCGGGTAATTTTCCTTCAGCTCGTTCGACAATATCATTACCCTGAGCTCCAAGTTGGCTGCCAACCTCAATCGCCTTTTTAAATTGCTCAATGGCTTTCTGATATTCGCCGTTCTGAACCATCTCCCGAGCACTGTTATAGGTTTGGACGGCCTCCTTGCGATCTTGTGCTTCAACAGTTTGGCCTAATCCAAAGATAAAAAGCCCAAGTAAGAATACAGTTATGCGTGATTTCAACAACTTCATTGTTTGTTCGGTTTATGGTTAAGTTTACAAATACGCAACGATATTTATTTCTACGATTTATATAAAAGTTAACTAAATCGTGCGCATTTTATTGTTATGATTTAAAAATTGAGTTTTCAGAGTAACCAATAACATGTTATCTAATCCCTGATATCAAATTTTGTTTCAATGTATAACTATTTTTTTTAAAAAATTAAACCCTTCTAGAAATTCGGACTCAACGTATGTTTCTGATAGAAGTCACAAATAATGTCTACAGCCTCCTCCTCATCATCCGTTAAATGGAATAGGTCAATATCTTCTTCTGATATTGTGCCATTAGCAACCATGGTATCGGTAATCCAGTCAACTAAGCCCCCCCAATATTCCTTCCCAATTAAAACAATGGGGAACGCATTTATTTTTTTTGTTTGTATCAGTGTCATTGCCTCAAAAAACTCATCAAGTGTTCCCAGGCCGCCCGGAAAAACAAGAAACCCCTGAGCATATTTTACAAACATTACTTTGCGAGCGAAAAAATAATGAAAATTGATAATATAATCGTCATCGACAAAGGGATTCAATCCTTGTTCGTGAGGTAGCGTAATACCTAACCCTACCGATTTACCGCCCCCCTCTTGGGCTCCTTTATTGGCAGCTTCCATAATCCCCGGACCCCCGCCGGTGATAATACCAAACCCACTTTCCGTAACCTTCTTAGCAGTTTTCTGAGCCATTTCGTAATAGACATCACTTTCATCCATTCGAGCAGATCCAAATATGGATACGCAAGGACCAATCTTGAAAAGCTTATCGTAGCCTTCCACAAATTCACCCATAATTTTGAAAATGCTCCAGACATCACTTTCGTGGCTGTCACCAAAATTATCAGGAACTGTCAATTTTCTTACTTCATTTTTACTACTCATAACACGTATTTACTTAGCTATTAAATCAATTGATAACGTAACTCCAGGCATTTT
The DNA here is from genome assembly GCF_058386955.1 of Fodinibius sp. GM21. NCBI lineage: Bacteria > Pseudomonadati > Balneolota > Balneolia > Balneolales > Balneolaceae > Fodinibius > Fodinibius sp. GM21. Next base: position 109,783 of record NZ_JBYEIQ010000006.1, read on the forward strand.
AGACTGGGCCATCACTGCGGGTTCTAAACGTGGGCGCATACTCAAATCTTTTGATACATCAAATGAACGCATGTGTGCAAACACATAGGCATCAATGATATTAAGGCCATACGCCAAAACTATACCCACATACACCAGATCACGATTATTTCTAAACTGGTTTCGTAGATCCCGCACTTCATTCAAATTAGCACTTTCAGGAATATACGAAGGGGTCGGTCCAAATCGTAAGTCATCGGGAGTATTCGGATTTAAATTATAAAACGCGGCACGGTAGTCATGGTATTTCTTTGTCAAATGAACGCTGTAATATCCCAACCCTCCCAAAGTTGCATATATAATAGGCACTTTCCAGGCTTGATTATTAACAATCTGTCCCCACCCCGGAATAATCATCGACTTGTATAATACACTGTTAGGATTCGGGAGATCTTTATTTATGTTTTTGCCTGTCGTATCATTTACAAATTTTAGGCTCTGCTGATTTACATCGACATAGGGATAGAAACTTCCAGATTGGGATATCAGCAAATTATTCAGCTGTTGGGAGTGTCCCGGTGTTGGTACACAGAGAAAGACAGAGATGCTAAGAAATAGAATCGAAAAGATCGAGCAGGCGATCCAGTTCCTCATCCGAATAATATTCGATACGTATTTCGCCACCATTCTTCTTGGATTTAATATTGACCTTCGTACTTAACGTACTGCGCAGTCGATTCGATATTTCTTTTAAAAAAGCACGTTCCTTATCTGTGGTATCAGTTTCCTCAGTTTTCTTTTCTTGATCCTTATTTAAATTTCGGATTACTTTTTCTGTCTTCCGAACCGAATATCCCTTATCAATAATTTTGTTATAAACTTCTTCCTGGTCTTCTTCATCATCAATTGAAAGAAGTGCTCGTGCATGTCCCATGGATATCTTTTGGTCGCGAAGGCCAGCCTGAATAAATGCCGGCAAATTCAATAAACGTAGCATATTGGTAACCGTAGAACGATTTTTCCCTACCCGCTCGGCTACTTCAGCTTGAGTATATCCGGCCTCTTCCACCAAACGCTGATAACCCATTGCCACTTCTATAGGATTTAAATCCTCGCGTTGGATATTCTCAATAAGCGCATATGAAATGATGTCGTCATCATTAACTTCACGGATGTATGAGGGAATTTCTTCCAATCCAGCCAGCTTCGATGCCCGCAAACGACGTTCACCGCTGATCAACTCAAACCGCTTTTCACCAATGTAGCGTACAGTAATTGGCTGGATTAATCCGTGAGCCTCAATTGAATCAGCAAGTTCTTCGAGACGTTCCTCGTTAAATTCCTTGCGGGGCTGATGCGGATTGGGGCGGATATTATCAACCGGCACATGCAGCACAATATTCACCCGCTTCTGCGGCTCTACATAGGGAGATCCATCTCCCTCCTGTCCTTCACCTGATTTTTTTTCTTTTGGTTCTTCACCTTCCTCATCGTATTCAGGGAAAAAAGCTCCTAAACCTCGACCTAAAACTTTTTTTGATGCCATAATTCATCACCTATTAACTACTCGCAAATACCGGACTATCTTTAAAAAGTTCTTTATTGCGATGGATAATTTCGCGTGCCAATGCTAAATAATTCTTAGCTCCTACACTTGTAGAATCATAAAGCAACGCTGGCTTCCCAAAGCTGGGCGCCTCAGCAAGTCGAACATTCCGTTTAATGATGGCTTCAAACACTCTGTCATCAAAATATTTTCGCACTTCATCAGCCACCTGATCCGAAAGCCGGGTACGGGTGTCATACATTGTTAATAGCACACCCTCAATTTCCAATTCGGTATTTAAATGCTGGCGCACAATCTTAATTGTATTTAGTAGCTGTCCCAGCCCTTCCAAAGCAAAATATTCGCATTGTACCGGTATCAACACCGAATCGGATGCTGTCAATGCATTGATGGTAAGTAATCCAAGCGAAGGCGGGCAATCGATAATAATAAAATCGTATTGCTCCTTGAGACCAGAAATTGCTTTTTCCAAAATACGCTCTCGCTGATCCCGATCAATCATTTCAATTTCCGCCCCAACAAGATTAATGTGCGAGGGTATTAGCTCTAAAAACGGTAATTCCGTTTCCCTGATAGCATCCGAGGCATCTACTCCTCCTACCATCACTTCGTACACGGAATGCGATACCGTCTTCGCTTCAACACCCAACCCGCTGGTAGTGTTACTTTGGGGATCGATATCAATAATTAGCGTGGTATGCTCGATAGCAGCGAGGCTGGCAGCGAGATTAATAGCCGTCGTTGTTTTACCAACACCACCTTTTTGGTTTGCTATGGAAATTATCTTACCCATATAAACGATCTATAACAACAATTATTAGTGTAATGATTAAAAAATATAATGGGATGACTTATGGTAAACAAAAATACTTATTAACAAGTTGTTCACTTAGATATCAACATGGTTATTTACCTGCATGCCAATAAATTACAACTGATTAGCTAAGGAAATATTTTATATGTTCCACATATTGTTTCACGGATCTTAGGTATGTACATAGTTTTTTAATAAAAAAGCCGAACATCTTGTTACAGATATTCGGCTTCTCAACGCATCATCGTAGTTTTTATAAAACGTTTTCAATAGGGGTATAATCCATATTAAACGCTTCAGCTACTTCTTTATAAACAATATCGCCATCAACTATATTAAGGCCTCTAAGCAGCTCTTTGTCATCTTTCAGAGCTTTTTTCCAGCCTTTGTTTGCAATATCAACGGCATATGGTAGTGTAACATTAGTCAATCCGAGCGTTGATGTTCGGGGAACAGCTCCGGGCATATTCGCTACGCAGTAGTGTACAACATCATCAACTTCGTAAATAGGGTTATCATGCGTAGTTGGCTTTGATGTCTCAAAACAGCCACCCTGATCAATAGCTACATCTACCAGTACGGATCCCTTTTGCATATCAGCCAACATGTCACGTGTAATCAAACTGGGGGCCTTTGCTCCCGGGATTAATACGGCCCCAATCACCATATCAACGTGGGGAAGCATTTTCCGAATATTCGCTTCAGATGAAAACATCGTATCCACATTGCGCGACATAATATCATCCAGATGGCGAAGCCGCGGCATACTAATATCCATGATTGTAGTATTGGCTCCCATCCCGGCAGCAATTTTCGCGGCATTAACACCTACGATACCGCCCCCAATCACCAGTACATTAGCCGGTTTTACGCCCGGGATTCCCCCCAGCAAAATTCCAAGTCCCCCTTCGGGTTTTTCCAAATATTTGGCTCCCTCTTGAGATGCCATGCGTCCGGCAACCTCACTCATGGGAATCAGTAGTGGCAACGATCCGTCTGCTTTTTCCACCGTTTCATAGGCGATAGCTACAGCACCGGATTCCTGCACCGCTTCGGTAAGTTGACGACTGGCAGCAAAGTGGAAATAGGTGAAAATAACTTGTCCTTTCTTCATCCGGTCGTATTCGACCTCAATAGGTTCTTTAACCTTCATGATCATTTCGGCCTTCTCCCAGAGCTCATCTACATCATCAATAATTTCAGCCCCGGCTTCTACGTATTGCTCATCCGGAAAACCACTTCCTTTTCCGGCTCCTTTCTCAATCAGCACATCATGCCCGTTACGTTTCATTTTTGTTACACCGCCGGGTAGTAATGCCACGCGGTTCTCGTGTGTTTTTATCTCTTTGGGTACACCTATAATCATGAATACAGAATTTTTGTTAATAGTATGCTACGGAATTAAATCCGTGCCAAAGGTAGGTAATTTTTGGGAAAAATTTAACTGCAACTATCCCAATTTTTTATGATCTATATCACTCTTGATCAATTAAACTTTTGTACTTTTCTATTCCCAATTCTGTCAATGTGATATGCCCGTACAAAAGAGGTCCGCCAATTGTTTTTGTATTGATGAGTCCAAGCTCCTGCAAGTATTCCAGCACATGCTTTATTTCGATCCGATCCCATTCAAGAGTGGCGTTAATTTTCTTAACTGGAATTAATTTAGAAGTATCTCCCTCTGAAAGCGAGCCCGTTACCCTTAAAAATCGCTGATACTTTTTACTGAATTCACTGCCAATAATCATGTACTGATCCATTCTGTGATCCGTTGTTTGGATATTCCAATACAATAATTATATCTAAACAAATCGTTATGGAATTGTTACCAAATTGTTATGAAGTGCGAATTTTAAACCTATAGATGAATTATTATCAACTTTCAAATAAATAATAATTACACTATCCTTGCACGTATTGCAAAGGCAATTTTTCTATTATGATATCTAAAGAAATTCTGCAGAAAGTCCGCAAGATTGAAATTCGTACCAAGGGAAAGGTGAACAACCTTTTTGGCGGGGAATATCAATCTGCGTTTAAGGGACGCGGGATGGAGTTCTCTGAGGTGCGTGAATATACGTATGGGGATGACATCCGGCAGATCGACTGGAACGTTACCGCACGTTCGGGCGATCCCTTCATTAAACAGTTTGAGGAGGAGCGCGAACAAACCTTAATGCTCTGCGTAGATATTTCTCCCAGCGGCATCTTCGGCAGCCAAGGGCAAAGTAAAATGGAGCTATCCATAGAAATATGTGCAGTACTGGCATTCAGCGCTATCAAAAATGGGGACAAAGTTGGACTCATCCTTTTTACTGACGAAATTGAAAAAGTAATTCCACCCAAAAAAGGAAGACTCCATGTTTTGCGGCTTATTCGCGAACTATTAACAACAGAACCCAAAGGCACAGGCACCGACATCAGTGAAGCGTTGTCGTATGTAAATCGACTGCTAAATCGACGGGCTATTATCGTTTTAGCCAGCGACTTTCAGGATAATCAATACGATAGGCAGCTCAAGATTACCAACCGAAAACACGATCTTGTTAACATTTTTATAAACGATAAATTTGAGGATGAGCTCCCAGACCTGGGATTGGTCCCCCTGCGTGATGCCGAAACAGGCGAAGAAGTGCTTGTCGATACCTCAAGCGAAAAAGTTCGCAAAGAGTATCAGAAGAAAAGAGAAAAGGCCAAACACCAGCTTCGGGATCAGTTTTTACGGATGAAAATTGACATGATTGAACTCGAAACCAACGCCTCATACATCCGACCGCTCATGACATTTTTCCGCAGGCGGATGCACCGATATTAATAATTATTTTGCCTGCGTAAGAACAGGTCCACTTTCTTTCGTAGTATCAATTTTTGCTTCCATCTGCCGATCCAAGCTATCTCTTACCTCAACAAAAACATCCATCAGGCTATCCGGTACCGCCTCTGATGACGGCAAGTCAACAGTTCGGGAGTTCACAGGCTGATTATTCTTGTATAGTGAATAATGCAAATGAGGACCTGTAGCACGACCAGTACTTCCTACATATCCAATAACCTGTCCCTGCTCCACGTTTACGCCACGATTAATTCCTCTTGCAAATCCCCGAAGATGCAGATATGCAGTGCGATAGGTCGAATTATGAGTTATTTTCACAATATTGCCATTCGCACCCCGGTAACGAGCTTCCGTAACGGTTCCATCACCCACCGCTAATACCGGAGTTCCCGGCGGCGCTGCATAATCTACACCGTAATGCGGAACGCGCTTTTTTAATATGGGATGATAACGGCTTCGTGAAAAGTTTGAACTTACCCGCTGACTAAACTTGAACGGTGCTTGTAACAGTGCTTTCTGCACACTTTCTCCGTTTTCATCAAAATAGCCTTCCACACCTCCATGGCGAAACTTATATGCACGATAAGATTCCCCTCGGTGGGTAAATTCAGCCGCTTTTATATCACCAATGCCGTAGTAATTGTCATCAATAAACTGTTTGTCATAAAGTACTTCGAACGAATCACCCGGACGTAATCCAAAAAAGTTGATCTGCCAGGCAAAAATATTCGCCATCCTGTTGGCCAATAACTGGCTCCCCCCCTGTGAACTAATGGTTTGATATAATGAGTTCTCTATTTTGCCAGAGGCTGCTACAGTTTTGCTGGAAAGCGGACGAGAAGCCTTATAAATTTGCAGGGAATCCTGCTTCCAGTCCAACACCACATATTCCAATGGGCTGTTCTGCAATAAAATATGTGAAACATCTTTCGTGCTGTCAGCAGATACATACGCGCGGTATTTTTGACCGGGCTTAATTTGATTAAAATCAATAATGTTATTCGCCTCTTGCGTTATGGAATAAATTTCCTGCGGGCTAAAATCAAATTTATCGAGTATAAGATATAAGCTTTCGTTGCGTTTAACTGTATAATCCCGAACTTCAACACTATCTATAGGGATCCCAAATTTATCAAGTGTCGGAGTAGTAACCGTGCTATCTACAGTTGCTGATATTGGCTCTATCTGCTGTTCAGGAGCATTATTCTCCGTTTCAGAGATGCACCCCCACATTAAAAATATTAGCAGTAAACCTAATAAAAAGCTCGTTCGCATCACTCTAAATTTGTTAGAAATCATTCTTATTAAGTTATCATTTTACGAGCATCTATGCACAGTTAATCTTTCATTCAATTTTTAGGCATCCAGTTTTTCCGAATGGCACTATTTTTCTATTTTTGGTGCCTGCTAATTGGGATTATGTTGCGCATATCCCGATATAAATAACCTTAACCATCGTACTATCTCAGTGGAAATAAAAAGATTTGTAAACGGATTTTCCATCATCTGCCTCCTCCTTACTATTACCCCTCTTAGTGGGCAGACACAAAATCTAAAAGAATTTTCTACTGTCGATTCTCTCCAAGTTGGAGATACCTTCGATTTTTCTATTACACTTGTTAAAAACCAGGAATACGATGAAATCGCTTTTCCGGACAGCTCCCATCTTAGTGGTACTTTTGAGATTCGTTCCCGAAAGCAGTTCAAGCTATCTGAATATAAAGACAGCGTTTATTACGAGCTCCAGTTTTTTGGCACCGTAGATACACTTATTCCCAAATTACCCGTTCAATTAATTAGCGAACAGGATACAACAACGTTATATACAAATCCTGTCCCCATTGGCTTCAGCAGTATTTTGGCCGGTAGTGAGGAATCTCTTCGTCCGCTCAAACCTATTTTTGAATTTGCACGGGCTTGGTGGCCCTACCTGTTGGGATTCCTGATCTTAGCCATCGCTGCCTATTACGGCTATAAATATTATCTGCAATGGCAGGAGCAGCAACAAGATGACAAAGAACGTCCGGCTTTTACTCCAACTCCATTTCAAAATCCGTTAAAGGAATTTAGAAAATCGATCAAAAAACTCGAAAACGCTGAACTATCTACGCAAGAAGATTACAAAGTTTTTTACAGTGATCTAGGAGATGCCATACGACAATATTACGAATCACTTTATAACCTTCCCGCTTTGGAATCGACCAGTGGCGAACTTTTAAATATGCTTAGACATGGTTCCATCGACCAAGACCTTATCGATGATACCCGTGCTGTGCTCCAGGAAGCAGATATGGTGAAATTTGCCAAATTTAACCCTACCCCTAAACAGGCCGAACGGGCACTCCAAAAAGCCTATAACTTCTTGGATCGGGCCCAACAAATTGATGGTCCTCGTATCGATCATCTCCGGCGCAAACATCAAGCTAAAATGGAAGCCCAGCGCGAAGAATTTTATGGAGAACATGAAAACAGTGAAAAGGTGAACGCATGAGTTGGGCGAATCCTCATTTATTATGGCTGCTGCTTCTGCTAATTCCCATCATTGGATATCAGGTTTGGAAGCACCGAAGCAAAAAAAATCCCAGCCTCTTATTTTCCAACACTTCGGGACTTAAAAACCTCAGTGGCAACTGGCGCTCATACGGTATCTGGGCCGCTCCGATATTCCAGGTTTTAGCTTTTACTCTAATTGTAATTGCTCTTGCACGTCCCCAGTATAAAAATACCACGGTAGAGCGCAATGCCGAAGGTATTGATATTGTCCTTACGTTGGATATCTCTACCTCAATGAAAGCCGAAGATCTCAAGCCGAATCGGTTGGAAGCAGCCAAGGGCGTCGCCGAAGATTTTATTAATAAACGTATTTCGGATCGCATCGGCCTGGTACTTTTTGCTCGTCAAAGCTTTACGATGGTACCTCCTACGCTCGATTACGATCTACTTAAACGACTCCTTGAGGACGTTGAGATGGGTGTCGTTGAAGATGGTACAGCTATCGGAATGGGAATCGCGACCGCTGTGAACCGCCTCAAAGAAAGTAAAGCCGAAAGCAAGGTTATCATCCTGCTTACCGATGGTCAAAATAATGCTGGAGAAATTGATCCCGTTACTGCAGCTGACCTTGCCGTTTCCTACGATATCAAAATTTATACTATCGGCGCCGGCACGCGTGGGACAGCTCCCTATCCTGTCAAAGATCCAATTTTTGGTGATCGCTACCAAAATGTGGAGGTCAACATTGATGAAGAGATGCTTACCCAAATTGCCAATATGACCAATGGTTCATATTTCAGGGCCACAAATACCGAGAAATTGGAGGATATTTACAATCAGATTGATAAACTCGAAAAAACGGAGATAGAAGAAGTTATTTATACCGATGTACAGGATTTATACCCACGATTTTTGATCCCGGGCATACTGCTGCTGATTTTTAGTATTATCTCCGAACAGTTTATCTTTCGAAAAGCGACTGAGTAGTCAGCAGAGCAGGTATCTCATTATAACAGCATATCATAAGTCGTGTTCTTATTCCCATAGAACCTAATTTATGGTTATTTTGTTATTCATTTTCTGAGCAGTAGAATTTTTCCCAATAAATAATTTCATGGCGTTACAGTCTGTATTAAAAACCTTTTCAGCCCAAATTCCCTGGAGTGACCTTCACTCCCACATCAAAAAACACAACACTATACAGCTCAACCATTTTGTAGGGTCCACCCCCTCTTTTTTGGTTGCCAAGCTCGCGCAAAAGTATGACAAAGTTGTAGTGATTCACGGCGATCCCGAATCAGCCCAGTTCATGCAGGGAGACCTAGAAGCACTCAACGTTCAACAGGCCAGCTTTTTTCCGGAAACGGGCCATAAACCCTATGACGATCAGCAGATTACTGACAGCTCGGTTATAGTGCAACGTTCTGAAGTACTTGAAAAAATAAATACACATCCAAAAGCAGTATTGGTCACTTCTGCAGCTGCAATATTTGAAAAGATTGTTGCTCCGGAAGTTTTCACAGAAGCATCCCTAACGATTAAAAATGGGGATTCCGTTGAAATCGATCACCTTAAAGAAGAGCTGGTCGACCAAGAATATGAGCCTGTAAAATTTGTAAATCAGCCGGGTGAATTTGCTCATCGCGGAGGTATTCTGGATGTCTATCCCTATTCCGGGGAATATCCCATCCGACTAGAATTTTTTGGGGATGAAGTGGACTCCATCCGGGAATTTGATCCGGATTCTCAGCGTTCTGTATCATTTTTGGATACCGCTCGATTTGTGCCCGATGCATCCAGTTTGAGCAAAGGGCAAAAACAAGGCGTGCTATCCTATTTTGATGAAGATACCGTATTTGTATTACTGAATCGCTCGCTTATTGAATCAGATATCGAAGAACGATACCAGCAAGCCTCTAAAAAGTTCGAAGAGCTCGAAACCGCGGAAGACATTCTACCGCCTGAAGAACTCTATGTGAATTTGGATGATCTTCAGAAATCGTATCAAAATCATGCTCGCATTCAGCTGGGCGGCTTCTCTGAAAACAGCGATCCGGCATGGTCATATCGCTTAGATGCCAGTCCACAACCTGATTTTAACGGTAGCATCAAGCTGCTGCGCGAAAATATTACTCAGTTAAGTAAAAAAAGTTTTGATACCTATATACTCTGCGATAATGAAGGGCAGCGCGATCGCTTCGAAGAATTACTTGGCGATCCCTCCAAAGAGCTGCGTTATCATCTGTCTGTAGAGTCAATTCACGAGGGTTTTACGCTCAACGAACAGGGATTGGCAGTATACACCGACCACCAGATTTTTGATCGGTATCATCGTCCCAAAGTCCGCCGAAAGCGACATACCAGTAATATTTCCATTAAAGAGTTGCGCGATCTCAACATTGGAGATTATGTCGTGCATGTGGATTATGGAATCGGTAAATTTGCCGGATTTAAAAAGATCAAGGTGCGCGGGATAGAACAGGAATCGGTGGTATTACGATATAAGGAAAACTCCCTGCTTTACGTCAATGTCACCAGCCTGCACAAAATCCAAAAGTATTCGGGCAAAGAAGGCACACAGCCCCGGATCAGCAAGCTGGGATCGGGACGTTGGGCTCGTAAAAAAGCGCAAACCAAGGAAAAGGTTAAGGATATAGCCCGCGATCTTATTGAGCTGTATGCCAAGCGAAAGTCGAAAGATGCTTTTGATTTTTCTGCAGATACATCCTGGCAAACGGAGATGGAAGCCCGTTTTGAATTTGAGGAAACACCTGACCAGCGCGATGCTATTGAAGCTGTTAAGTCGGATATGGAATCCAACACGCCCATGGACCGATTGGTTTGCGGCGATGTTGGATTCGGAAAAACAGAAGTGGCCGTCCGAGCTGCTTTTAAAGCCGTGATGGACCATAAGCAAGTAGCCGTACTTGTGCCAACTACAATCTTAGCCGATCAGCACTACAAGACGTTTGCCGAACGAATGAAAGATTTTCCCGTTACGGTAGAAGTGCTCTCTCGCTTTCGAACCAGAAAAGAGCAAAAACAAACGCTCAAGAAACTTAAAGAAGGCAAAGTTGATATTGTAGTCGGAACACACCGCCTAACGTCAAAAGATGTGGAGTTCGACGATCTGGGACTGTTAGTTGTGGATGAAGAACAACGTTTCGGTGTTAAAACCAAAGAAAAACTAAAAGAGTACCGCGCGACCGTCGATGTTCTCACTCTCACAGCAACCCCCATTCCACGGACGTTGCAATTCTCCCTGATGGGAGCCCGTGATCTAAGCATCATCAATACCCCACCGCCTAACCGTCAGCCGGTAGAAACAGAGATTCACAGCTTTGACAAAGAGCTCATACAGGACGCTATCTCCCAAGAAGTATCTCGAGGCGGACAGGTATTCTTTATCCATAACCGGGTAAAGACGATTGAGTCTGTTGCTAATATGGTGCGTGAGATTATGCCTAACGTTCGCGTTCGGTATGCCCACGGACAAATGAGTTCAAAACAGCTGGAAAACATCATTGAAGATTTTTATGATCATAAGTTTGATGTGCTGGTTTCTACCAATATAGTCGAAAACGGCATCGATATATCAAACGCCAATACCATGATTATCAACCGTGCAGATATGTTTGGGCTGGCCGAACTTCATCAGCTGCGGGGACGCGTGGGACGATCACACCGAAAAGCGTTTTGTTATCTCATTACAAAGGATATTAAGTCACTTACTGACGATGCACGCAAACGACTGCTGGCCCTGGAAGAGTTTTCTGATCTGGGATCCGGATTTAATATCGCTATGCGCGATCTTGATATTCGCGGTGCCGGTGATATTTTAGGAGCGGAACAAAGTGGTTTTATTAATGATCTGGGCTTTGACCTCTATCAGAAAATCCTTAATGATGCCGTTAAAGAACTCAAAGAAGAAGAATTCAGTGATGTCTTTAGCGATGTAGAAGCCGAGATTGAACTGCCGGAAACACAGGTCGAATTTGACCTCCCTGCCCTGCTCGAAAATGATTATGTATCTGATAATGTAGAACGGCTGAATCTGTATCGAAAACTGGCCGGAGCTGAGAAGCTGGAAACTATCAAGGAATGGAAAGAGGAAGTTAAAGACCGCTTTGGTCCCGTTCCCGAAGCTACTCAAAATCTAATTACTGCTTCAGTTGTCAAGCTATATGCTTCACAGCTTTTTATGACGAAAGTGCGTATTCGCTCAAATCGTATGTGGATGGAATGCCCAAAGCATGATTCTGATCTGGGCGAGGAATTTTATGGAGATCGATTCCAACACGTTCTCAAGAAAATGCAAAAACAAGCAGAAGGCAGATATCAGGTCATTCAAAAAGAAGACCGCGTGCGCTTTGCTATTCAAGATATACCTGATTTAGAAGCAGCCGTAGAGTTTTTGAAAGAATTGGCTCCATCAACTGATAAAAGACGAGAGGTTAGCCTTGCTTGATCGGTTTGTTGATCTTCTTAAATCAGGAGAAGTAGTCGCTTTTCCCACGGAAACGGTTTATGGTCTTGGCGCTGATGCCCAAAATCCGGATGCCATACAAAAAGTTTTTAAAATCAAGGGACGTCCCTCTGATAACCCACTTATTGTTCATATTTCTGCTAAGAAGCAGGTAGAAGACTTTGCTTCAGAAATTTCAGATGATGCGCGAAAACTAATGGATGCATTCTGGCCGGGTCCGCTCACGCTCATCTTCAAAAAGAAGCCTGAAGTGCTGGATCTCATTACCGCAGGGTTAGATACTGTCGCCCTGCGCTGGCCCAAACATCCACTTTCACAACAACTGATAGCAAGAGTCGGACCTGTTGTAGCCCCCAGTGCCAATTCATCGGGTAAACCCAGTCCTACCAAAGCAGAACATGTGAAAGAAGATTTTGGAAACGATTTTCCTGTTGTAGATGCCGGAGAAACCGCGATAGGACTTGAATCTACGGTATTAGATATCTCTTCTGAGCCCTATACCATCTATCGTCCCGGTGCCATAAGTGCAGCTGAAATTACAGAAATCATAAACAAAGAGGTTATTCAGGATAGCGGTTCTTCAAAAGATAAGGCGGCTAAAAGCCCTGGCACCAAGTATTCGCACTATACCCCGGAAGCGAGAGTGCAGTGGATAAGCAGCGGAGATACGACTTTTGTTGATGAAGCACTGTATTTACTTCACAGCCGACCTGCTCCTCGAAAAAGCAATCGTGTTATTCATTACGATAAAAATTTTAATAAAATGGCTCATGAATTATACGATCGATTTCGTCAAGCTGATCATCAGCAATTAGATTTTGTTTTTGTCGAACCTTTCTCAAATGAACAGCTTCAAAAATCAATTGTCCAAGCCTTGCAAAATCGTATTTCCAAAGCAATTGGCTGATACCGTTTTTTATTGAAAATAAGCATTTTCATATAGTTGCTTCTTTTTAGAAATGGTAACACAACTGCCTCCTCTCCAATAGTCACATTACAGTAAATGACTCCTGGTTGATTATGTATATGATAGTTTATAGTATTTAATACTAACTTATTAGTACTAATAGGATAAAATATTATTTGGATAAAAATTGCAGCTAGAACTGTCTGTGTAACAATAGGTTATAGAATTAGTATTATAAAGTGATCTACTCGTATTTATTAAAAAACAAAGTACATGCTATGAACTACTCACAAAAACTTATCGGTACAGTGTTGATGATGTTTCTCCCGGTAATCACAGCTGTGGCTCAACAAAGCCCGTTTACTATAACACCGGAAAAGCCCACAGCTGGAGATACCATCGAAGTTCACTATAATCCTTCTGCTGAGAGGGCTGACATTTCTAATCCGAATGATTTAAAACTGGTTTTCGGTCACTCGAATTTTTATGAACTGCCAGACAAGCTGGATATGAAACAGCAAGGTGACCGTTGGGTTGTATCATGGAGCATACCTGACTATGCGGAATTTGCTTCCTTTTATTTTAAATCCGACAACAAAACTGATAAAGGTATCAACGATCACCTTTATGAAACGTACGTATACAATAAAAATGGTACCCCAGTTGACGGAGCTTTTCGGCAAAAGGAATTCAGTCTCCGCAAAAGATATCGGAATCCCAAGAAAGCTGATTCGGTGAGGCTTGCGTTGCTCAAGAAGCAACTAGAGGCTAATCCGGATGATAAATTTACCGAATTGCGATTGCTGAATGCGCGAATAGGACTTGAACCATCCAAAAAAGAACAGTTGCAAAAAGAAGCGTATCAGATCATAGAAGAAAATTTTAAGCAAAATTCGGACTCAGAAGAATCCCTTGGCAAATTGGTTCGAGCTTATCACATTATGAAAAATAATGCGAAAGCTGATTCAATCAGGAAAAAAGTCATTGAGGAATATCCCACCGGCCGAATGGCTATCAGGGATCTCCGTGGAAAGGTTCGGGATATGCAGCATTCACCCGAAAAGTTAGACGCCCTGTTAAAAATCCTAAAACATACGGAATCTGAAGTAACCCGAACCAACACCTGTGAACAGCTATTTGATTACTATAAGGAAGAAGGAAACACAGAGAAGATGATCGAATATGCTAAAAAGATCGAACCTAGAAACTGGCCTTGGAAAGCAAACCAATTAAACAATATTGCCAATGGATTTGCTGAACAGGGCGACAGTCTGGAACTGGCACTTTCTTATGCAGAAAAAGCTTTGGCGGCTGTACCCAAAGAAGCTGTTGGATCTGTTCGGTTTATCAGCAAAGATGAATTTGTCGAAGAACATGTCAAAGATTCGGTAGCAACCAAAGAACGAAAAAAAGATAAAAGTAGAGTAATGGCCACAATGGGATTGATCCAAATGAAAATGGATCGATTTGATAAAGCTGAAAAGACACTTCAAAAAGCTATCGAATTGTCAGATACCAGATCCTCTAAAAAGAATATTGCTCAGTTATATATGCAGACGGATCGCCCGAAGAAAGCCTTTGATATCTATTGGGATATACTGATGGATGAGCCGACCAACAAAGAGTTCCAAGAAAAATTAAGAGAGTCCTATATTGCATACAACGGGTCTGAAAAGGGATTCAACAAGAAAACCCAAAAAATTGACGAAGCCTGGAAGAAAAAAATGAGAAAAAAGTATGCAAACGAACGCCTTAATAAAGAAGCCCCCTCCCTGAATCATATTACAGATCTCGATGGCAATAAAATCGACACAAGTACCCTGGATGACAAAATAGTAATCATTGACTTTTGGGCAACTTGGTGCGGGCCTTGCCTTGATGCTTTTCCTCATTTCCAAAATATGTACGAAGAGTATCAGGAAAATTCCAATGTGAAATTTATGATTGTTAATGACGGGCGCACCGACTCAATCGAAGATATCCTAAAATGGAAGAAGGATCAGGACTACACATTTCCTGTGTACTATGATATGAACTCAAAAGCTTCGAAAGCTTTTGGCGTTCGGGGGCTTCCCACAACCTATATTTTGGGTAAAGATGGGAATATTAAATTTAAAAAGATGGGTTTTGAAGGACCTATCATGGAAAAGAAGGTAAGACTTAACATTGAAATGCTTCTGGATAAAAAGCAATCTACTGATCAGGTGTCGGCCAAAAAATAATAATGACACTTATATCAAAAGGCCTGCTTAATTGCAGGCCTTTTCTATTTTAATTTTTCTTCGCCACTAATTCTTATTTGATGATGAAGCTTCAACCGAATCCGCTTTCCAGACATTATTTCCAGGGTTTACATCCGGAAACTCTTTATTGGGATCGATCACTATCTTCTCAAGCGCAGAAGTTGAATTGTATTTGAAAAGCCACTCATTTCCCCGATGCCAGGTTTGGGCGGGAAATTCTACTGTTTCGGTTTTACCGTTTTCCTGAGTGATTTCCATCTTTACCGGCATCACCAGCTCACCCTTATTTTTAATGCGAATAAATGCTCCGTTAGTAGGATCTTCTTTGGTATATGCCACCTTATCCACGGCCTGATCCATTGTCCACGTTTTTTCAAACCAGCCGCGCCAGAACCAATCCAATTCTCGTCCCGTGACTTCTTCGATCGTATTGAAAAAATCATCAGGTGCAGGATGTTTATACGCCCAGCGATCGACGTAGGTGTTAATCGCCTCATCAAAAAGTTCTTTTCCGATAATCGATTCCCGAAGAATGTGCAAGCCAAGAGCCGGCTTGTAGTATGATACACGACCAAAATTCCCCTCTTGTATTTGATCGGGAGCCGTCATAATGGGCTCGTGTTTATTACTTGTAAACCAATTGTTAAGAAAACGGGCATTGCGGGAATCGTGATATTCTCCATCATTAAAATTAGCTGTACTCAAACTGTTGATAAAGGTATTAAACCCTTCATCCATCCAGGCGTGTTCGCGCTCATTGGAACCTACAATCATAGGAAACCACTCGTGGCCAAACTCGTGATCCGTAACACCCCACAAGCTTGCCCCCTTTGCTTGCCAACTGCAAAATACAATGCCGGGATATTCCATTCCGCCCACTCTTCCGGCCACGTTGATCGCGTTTGCATATGGATATTTTGACAGGTATTCCGAATAAAACTCGATAGATCCTTTTACATATTCGGTAGAACGTCCCCAGGCAGAGTCCCCGGAAACTTCTTTGGGATATACGGACATCGCCATCGATTGATCACCATCTGGTAAATTTATACGCGCCGCGTCCCATACAAATGCTTTTGATGCTGCCCAGGCGACATCCCGCGTATTTTCCATTTTATAGTTCCATGTCAATCGTTCTTTGCCATTCGGACGGGATTCCTCTGTGCCCACCTCATCTTTTTTGATGATATACACTCGCTCATCACTATTTCGAGCCTGTTCCATTCGTTTTTGCTGTACTTTTGTTAGTACATCTCCGGGATTTAACAACTCACCGGAAGCTACCACCACATATTCTGCCGGAGCAGTAATAGAATAATTGAAGGTACCATATTCCATATAAAACTCACCGGCTCCCAGGTATGGCATTATATTCCATCCCTTCAAATCATCATAAACTGCCATCCGCGGATACCACTGGGCTACCTCGTAGATCACTCCATTTTTGGTCTCCAGACGTCCCAGTCGATCAGAACCATCCTCAGGAGTTTTAAAACTATAATCAATGCTGATCTGTAGCTTTCCTCCCTCCGCTTTAAGAACTTCTTTGAGGTTCAACTTCATATTGGTATCAACAGTATGAGACTCAGGCTCATATGTTTCTCCATCATGTGTTATTCGTATCCTCTGAATTTTTATACCTCCATCAAAACCCTCATTACCAAAACGTCCACCGCCGGGTGGTGTTAATTTAGCACCCCATGAATCCTCCTCAAACAGGTCCTGGTCGAGCTGTAACCATACAAAATCTAAATTCTGCGGACTGTTATTAGTATAATCGATAGTAATTGAGGTTTCTATTTTGTGCTCATCGGGATAAAGCTGGGCATCGATATTATAATCGGCAGCATTTTGCCAATAGACTTCGCCCGGCTCACCGCTTGCGCTTCGATATTGAGTGCTTTCTCCTGTTTCATAAGGCAAAAACGCTTGCTGAACTGTTTCGGGATAATCTTGAGCAGATACCGTAAATGACATCAAAGAGACCAAAATCACCGTAAAGAGTGAAGAAATTCTCATAGTTAATCTATCATATGTTGATTTTCATTGTTATTCATTAGCAGGCAAGAATGTAATCTGTGTAAATCATTAAATACAGTATACACCCAGATTTTAACTTATTTTAAAACATGAAATGTTTGATCGGGAGCCATACTCAGCACAGCCTCTGTCATCAATTCAATAAGCGATTCTATATCCTGGAACGAAGCTGTTTCAACCGGGGAATGCATGTATCGAAGTGGCAGTGAAATCAACGCGCTTGGAATACCGGTTTTTTGATAAAAAATACTGTCGGTATCGGTACCTGTTCGAACGCTGGTGGCTTCATGTTGTAGGTCAATTTCATTGTTTCCGGCAACATCTTCGACAAACTCTACAATTTTGGGATGATTAGCCCCGCCGTGCTGTATAGAAGGTCCTTTGCCCAACTTCACCAAGCCGTGTTCTTTATGATCAATGCCCGGCGTATCGGTGGCATGCGTAACATCAGTAACCAGTGCCGCATCAGGATCAATGCGATAACTCATCATACGCGCGCCATAACCGCCCACTTCTTCCTGTACGGAATTCAGCGCCACCACATTTACTTTCATGTCACTGCGGCGTTCATTTAGCCTTTTCAGAACCTGAGCAATCATAAATCCGCCGATGCGGTTATCCAGCGCTCTACCTGATATGATTTCATCAGATAAATAATCATATTCATCCGCATAGGTTATGGGATCCCCCACCTGCACCAGTTTTAATGCTTCTTCCCTGCTGGATACGCCAATATCCACATAAATATCTTTCCACTTGGGCTGCTCGCCTCCTCCATTTTTTTTGTCCTGCAGGTGTATGGCTGTATTACCGGTTACTCCAGATACGATACCGTTACGGGCATGAATATTGACCCGTTTGGCGCGAGCAATGGTGGAATCGCTGCCGCCCAGCTTATTGATGAAAATATAACCGTCATCGGTGATATGCTGTACAATCATCCCGATCTCATCGCAGTGGGCCTCCAACATAACGGTAGCCACATCATAACTGGTATTCAGCTTAGCATAGGCCGATCCATAAGCATCGGATTCCACACTGTCTGCAAAATCGTCTACATATTCAGTCCAAACTTGCTGTCCCGCTGATTCAAAACCCGTGGGACTGGGGGTAATCAGCAATTCTTCTAAAAATTCTTTTTCTGTCTCATCAAACATCATTCTCTAAAAATTTAATTTACATTTCATTCTGAACTCGTTCCAAAATCTAAAAATAATTGTAGATTGTAATAGATCCTGAAATAAATTCAGGGTGACACAATATTTTTATTTCAAAGTGAATAGAATCATTCACGCAATTCCGAATATAAGGATTCATAACTCTACCGCTAAACTCATTTTAAATGTCAGTAGGATATTAAACACTAAGATGATTAATTTGGACCTATCTTTTTGCAGTTAAACTAATTACAAAAATTACCATTTATGATTCGACCGCAATACGATGAAAATCTGTTTCCTCATTGGACTACTCTGCCCATTCGGTTCCGGGATTTAGATCCATTAAACCACGTCAACAATGCAATTTTTAGCACCTATTACGAAGAGGCCCGAATTGAATTCATCCAAGAAGTCAATAAGCTGGCCAGTGAATTGAAAAACGGATTCAGCTTTGTATTAGCCAGCATAGAAATTGAATTTATTCGTCCAGTTGAGTATCCGAACAACATTTTGATTGGATCAGGCATAAAATCGCTCGGCAACTCCAGTATTACCAGCTTCCAGGCTATCTATACCGGTGACGAACAAAAGCTGGCTTCGATAGCCGAGGCCCATGGCGTTTGGTTTGACCTCTCAAAGCAACGTCCGGCACGAATCCCGGAGATCCCAAATGCTGATAACTATATGCTCCCTGATTCACTTTTTGAATAACCGTACAACTGTTTACTTTGGTGCTCATTATAGATTCTAAATAACCAATCCATGGATAAAAGCACACAATACAAAATATTCAACGATCCCATTCACGGATTTATCACTGTTCCCAAAGGTCCGGTTTTGGAACTTGTTGACCACCCGTACGTGCAGCGACTGCGACGCATTAAGCAAATGGGGTTGGGATATTTGGTCTTTCCGGCCGCCGAACATTCCCGATTTTCACATGCTTTGGGTGCCATGGAGTTGGCTCAACGCACGCTTAATAACCTTCGTGAAAAGGATACCACCATTAGTCCGGCTGAGTATGAAGCCACGCTCATTGCCGTTTTATTGCACGATGTGGGTCACGGCCCCCTTTCGCACACCCTGGAGTTTGACCTAATCAAGGATTTCCATCACGAAAAAATGACGCTGGCGGTAATGCGTCATCTGAACAGAGAAATGGATGGCATATTGGATCTTGCCATTAAAATTTTTACAGATCAGTATCCCAAAAAGCCCTTTTTAAATCAGCTAATTTCATCACAATTAGATATTGATCGATTGGACTACCTCAAGCGTGATAGCGCTTTTACCAATGTGTATGAGGGATCTGTTGGGATTGAACGAATCCTGAAAACGATGCGTGTGCACAAGGGAAATATCGTAATCGAAAAGAAAGGAATCTACGCCATTGAAAACTATATTCTTGCGCGCCGGCTGATGTATATGCAGGTATATTTGCATAAAACGGTACTTAGCGCTGATAAATTACTGCGTCATATCTTTGATCGTGTGCGTAAATTAATTAGAGAAGGAAAGAAATTATATCATGCTTCTCCTGCCATCCAATACTTTCTCGAAAATCGCCCCAGTGCCAAAAAGGGAATCAAAGGCGAAGTTCTGCAAAAATACCTGCAGCTTGACGATAATGATGTATTCCAGAGTATCAAATATTGGCAGTATTCCTCCGATCCGGTATTATCAAATCTCTGCAAGCGGTTTCAGTCGCGCAAACTGTTTCGCACTACTTTTCTTGAGCAAACACCTTCGAAATCAGTAAAAAAGGAGGTACTAACCAAAACCCAAAAGGTTCTTAAAAAAAGAGGACTTCCCCACGATAAAGATATTGCAAACTATTACTTTGCCTTTGATGAAAGCTACAGTGAGGCCTATCAATATGAAAAAGAAGGGATCTGGATTTTAGAAGAAAAAGACAACGCCGTTGAATTTTCAAAGGCCGCTGACACCAAAAATATCATTGCGCTTACTGAGCCGGTGGTAAAACCTTATGTAGTACATCTAAAAGATATTGAGATATGATAACAGATGTCAATGAGCAGTGACAGCTTGCAGAGTTGAAGGTTACAGGTTGCATGTGTTGACTATAACTTTCAACATTCAGCTTTTTACTCCATCCGTTCATAAACAACAAAGGTAAGCTCTTCCCTATCGTCTCTTTTGATTTCTTTCCAAGTAGTCCCAATTTCATCGCGGTACTCGGGAAAGTAGGTATCCCCTTCATAATTCTTATGGATTTCGGTGACAAAAAGTTTATCACACTGATCTAAAAACTGCCGATAAATTTCTCCCCCTCCTATCAAAAAAACAATCTCCTCATCCCGAACATGATCCAATGCATCCCCAAATGAAGAAAAAGTTGGGACGTGATCGTAATTGCGAGATCGGCTCAGGACAATATTTTCACGTCCGGGCAAAGGATTTTCTCCCAGCTCCTCAAAGACCACTCGTCCCATGATTAAGGGATGCCCCATCGTTGTCCGCTTAAAATATTTAAGATCCTCGGAATAGTGCCACGGTAGATCACCGTCTTTTCCTATTACCAGATTGGGATCATGGGCTACAATGGCAGCCAGTGTCATACCGCGACCTCAAATTTGATGGAATCATGAGGGTGGTAATCCTTCAGTTCAAAATCGTCGAACTCAAGATCATCCACCGGCTTATCGGCAATTTCAAGGGTAGGCAGTGGACGAGGTTCACGAGTCAGCTGCTCTTTCAACCCATCTACATGATTTTCATAGATATGTGCATCTACAATAGTATGAGCAAAAGTTCCGTACTCCAAGCCCACTTCGTTGGCAATGGCCATCGTAAGCGCTGAGTAACAAGCCAAATTAAATGGTATGCCAAGTGCGATATCACCGGAGCGTTGCGTGAGATGACAATTGAGCTTACCGTCAGTAACATTAAAAATATACATTAAGTGACAGGGCGGCAGCGCCATTTGATCGAGCAGACCCGGATGCCAGGCGCTAACCACAATTCTACGGCTGTTTGGATTTTCTTTAAGCATCTTAATAGCTCGCTGAACCTGATCAAATTCTTTTTTAATCAATACCGTTTTGCAGATGTGTGATGCATCGCCCTCAAAATGTATTTCTTCTTCCTCGTGATAGGGAAAGCGTCGCCACAGTACCGGATAAATGGGTCCCACATGACCGTCTTCATCAGCCCAATCGTCCCAAATATGACAATCGTTCTCATCCCGCAGCCAGCGAATATGATCTTCTCCGCGCAAATACCAGAGCAATTCAAGAATTACCGATCGAAAATATACTTTTTTAGTTGTAAGCAGCGGAAATCCTTCGGAAAGATCAACCTTATAAAACTCCGAAAAATTAGAGATCGTATCGGTACCCGTACGATTTTCTTTTTTAACACCATTCTCCAGAACACTGCGAACAAGATCTAAATATGCTTTCATATACCCATCATTTTTAAATTATAATAAGACGCCCTGTAACAATAACAATGCGACTGAAAAGTAGATAATGATACCCGTCACGTCAACTAAGGTAGCAACAAAAGGAGCCGACGTAACGGCCGGATCCAATCCAAAGTGAGACATCACAAAAGGCAGCATCGACCCGCTTAAATTACCAAACACCACCACTCCTACTAAGCTGGTACCAACCGTTAATGCCTGTAAAACAAGCTCAAGTGAAAATGCATTTCCTCGCATTATCATCCATGTAGCTATAACAACAGACCCTAAAACTCCTAAAAAACTACCCAATAAAAATCCTGACAGCAACTCTCTTTTAAGCACCATCCACCAGTCATTTAACTTAATATCATCCGTTGATATGGCACGAATAATAAGCGTTGCGGCCTGTGATCCCGAGTTTCCACCGCTGGAAATAATCATCGGAATAAAAAAGGAGAGCATCGCTGCTGCGGCCAGTGCTTCCTCATAATTAGCCATTGCCGTAACGGTGAGCATTTGACCCATAAACAACATAATCAGCCAGCCCACGCGCTTCTTCACCATTTGAAAAATGGTGGTCTCGGAATAATAATCATCCAATGCACTCATACCGGCCATCAGCTGCATATCTTCGGTTGTTTCCTCCTCCGCAACATCAATAACGTCATCAATGGTTACAATGCCTACCAAGATACCGTCAGAATCGACTACCGGCATAGCCACACGATCATACTTACTGAGCATTTTTACCGCATCCTCCTGATCATCGAAAGCACTCAGTGCTTCAAAACTTTCATCCATGAGCGACGAAATTGGCGCTTCCGGATCAGCTAAAATTAGCTGATTCAACCGCAGATCATCAATCAGGTGTTCATTGGCATCCACCACATAAATCACATTCACTGTTTCAACGCTATGCCCAAATTTTCTGATATGCTCCATGGCATGCTGAACCGACCAGTCTTTCTTGACCTTCACATAGCGCGGCGTCATCAGTCGACCTACGCTCTCGTCTGGGAACCCAAGCAGCTTTTGCGACTGCTTTCGGTCTTCTGCACTCATAGAGTTCATCACTCGTTGGGTGAGATGGCCTGGCAACTCTTCCATCAGTGATACTCTCTCATCCGGCTCCAAGTTGGACATCACCTCACTAAGCTGCTGCGCAGTAAACATATTGAGCAGCTCAACCCCTTTGCCCGAACTCAGGTAGGTAAACACATCGGCCGCTTTCTGTTTTTTGAGCAAACGAAATATGACAATAGCAATCTCTGCATCCAGCTCTTCCAAAAGTTCCGCCACGTCAACGGCAGGCACATCATTCAAGATATCCTTGAGAGCTACCCAATCCTTATCTTTAATAAGCTCTTCAAATTCCGGTTTCAGCAGGTGAACGATCATAAATAAATCAAGTTGTAAACTTTACTTTGGTGGCGCTGATAACAATCAAATAATATCCAAAAAAAATGATTCCCAGTTTGGAATTAACGCTCTCATTGATTCCGTTCAGAATGTAAGAATTGCTTACAGAATATCACAAAATTGGTTTTAGATATCTTACATTCATATTTATTAGTTTTTCTATCCATCAATATTCAGTTTATCATAAGATTCTATAATTTTTCTGCTTTTATTGATCAATAGTATTCAACATACATGAAATACGACGCAATTATTATTGGATCCGGTCCCAACGGCTTAGCCGCAGGTATCCGCTTAGCCCAGGAAGGGCTATCGGTTAAAATATTTGAAAAGGAAGACACTATCGGCGGTGGAACCCGAACGCTGGCGTTAACAAAACCCGGCTTTCATCATGATATCTGTTCGGCCATCCATCCATTGGCCAAAGCCTCTCCTTTTTTAAAAAACCTGCCGCTCGAAAAGTATGGTCTCGAATGGATACAGCCTGAAGTGCCCGTAGCCCATCCGTTGGATGACCAACCCGCCGGAGCCTTGTTTCGGTCATTTGATAAAACAGTATCATATATAAACGAAGAAGATAAGAGCAATTACGCTCACAGTGTTTCACCTTTTCTTGAAAAATGGGATGACCTTTTAACAGATATCCTGGCCCCGTTTTCGCTGCTGCCCAATCATCCCTTTTTGATGGCCCGATTTGGAATACAAGCCCTTCAATCAGCAAAGAGTTTTACCAATAGATACAAGTCCGCCCAAACGCGTGCCCTCTTTGCCGGTCTGGCAGCACACGGTATTATGCCTTTCGATGCAACCGCCACTGCAGCTATTGGTTTGGTGCTGGGCATAGCCGCTCATACCGTTGGGTGGCCCTACCCCAAAGGCGGATCCCATGCCATCACGAAAGCGATGGCATCACATTTTAAATCATTGGGCGGTACAATTGAAACAGGCACAGAAATAACTTCTATTGGTGACCTTCCCCCATCACAAACAATATTATTTAACAATACCCCTCGGCAAATTATCGATATCGGCGGTGAAAAGATTCCATCATCATACGCCAAAAAACTGCAGCGCTATGAGTATGGACAAGGGGTTTTTAAAATTGATTTAGCGCTCAGTGATCCCATACCGTGGAAAGACGAGCTATGCCAAAAGGCAGGAACCGTTCACGTCGGCGGCACATTTGAAGAAATTGCGACATCTGAAAAACAATCAGCGAATGGACAACATCCTGAAAAACCCTATGTATTAGTCGCACAACAAAGCTTGGGTGATAACAGTCGAGCCCCCGGAAATAAGCACACCGGCTGGGCATATTGCCACGTTCCCAATGGATCAACAAAAGATATGACTGAGCCCATTATTCGTCAGATTGAGCGCTTTGCCCCCGGATTTCGGGATTGCATTATGGAGACCCATACCATGCATGCGCAGAATATGCAGGCGTATAATCCGAATTATATTGGCGGCGACATCAATGGCGGACGTGCAGACATCACACAGCTTTTTACGCGTCCAACGGGCCTTTTTGATCCCTATCATATCCCAAAAACCCATATGTATATCGCTTCATCTTCCACTCCACCCGGAGGCGGCGTACATGGCATGTGTGGCTATCATGCGGCGGAATCGGTACTTCGAAATTCTTTTTAGCTGGACTCTCTTAGACTTCTCTATATCCCGTTTCAACCTCTCCTTTCCGCAGCTTATTTGCCCACTGATGTGCCAACCGACTAGTCTTTGGTAATTTATATTTCGTCAGTGATTGCATCAGGATTTCATAAGCATCGCCAAAAGAACACTTATGTCCCGGCGATACGTAAACCGGATTCACGTTTTTTCGGCTCCGCAAGGCAATTCCAATTTTTTCACTACCATCTACAATATCAGTTTTGTTCCCTTTTTGGATTCCCAATTCACCATGCGTCCCGGTTAAGATATTTTTGGCGCAACCGATCGTCGGATAATCAACCTCAATTCCAAAATGAGTAGCGATGCCCATTCGTCGGGGATGCGCAATTCCGTGTCCATCTAACAGAAGTATATTCGGTTTTTGATTTAACTGGTTCCATGCTTTCATAAGTACGGGCATTTCCCGAAATGCCAACAACCCGGGGATATACGGGAATGAGGTCTTTTCCGAAGTCAATGATCGTCCTACTGGCATTAACGTATCCAACTCTAATACAATTATTGCTGCATGCAGCAGATCCGATCCTCGATCAAAAGAAATATCCGCACCGGCAATATATGTTGGGGATTCAGACAGCGGTTGCAACGATATCTTATTCCGCAACTCCAGTTGGAGTTCTTTCGCTCTTTGAGGATCTATCGATTTATAGTAATCCAGTTTATTTGGATTCATCGGGAATCAAACTTTTCGAAATAATTTGTTATCTATCACAAAAGTAAATATTGGCAGATCAACTAATCAATACAATGGACAATAAGAAATTCCGTGAGCACGCCCACCAGCTCGTCGACTGGATGGCCGATTATTTTGAAGAGGTCGAAGACTATCCTGTAAAGCCAGATATACAGCCCGGTGATATTTTAAAACAGCTTCCGGATGAAGCACCTACTCAGGGAGAATCATTCGAAGCTATGTTCGATGATTTTAAACATACCATTATCCCCGGGATTACACACTGGGAAAGTCCCAACTTTATGGGATACTTTCCGGCCAACAAGAGCTATCCCTCTGTGCTGGCAGAAATGCTAACCGCCACTCTTGGCGCCCAATGCATGAGCTGGCTGACCTCTCCCGCAGCTACTGAACTTGAAGAACAAGTGATGGAATGGCTGCGCAAAGCTATTGGATTGCCCGAACCGTTTACGGGAGTCATCCAAAGCACAGCTTCTACTTCCACCCTTTGCGCCCTACTGATGGCCCGCGAACAAATTACCGGCTTCGAGGTCAACGAGTCGGGATTTCCAAGCAATGAAACATATACCATCTATTGCTCATCAGAGACGCATTCATCAATTGAAAAAGATGTGAAAATTGCCGGATTCGGGCGACAAAATATTCGGAAGATACCGGTTGATGAAGCATATGCCATGGATCCGGAAGCACTTGAAGAAGCCATACGAAAAGATCTTGAAAAAGGATGTAAGCCTGCGGCCGTGATGGCGACCATAGGCACCACCGGTTCTACTGCTATTGACCCGCTTAAAGAGATTGGTCAAATCTGCTCTAAGTATGAAATCTTTCTGCATGTAGATGCCGCCTACGCCGGCACCGCCCTGTTATTACCTGAACTTCGGTGGATGAATGAAGGTATTGAGCATGCCGATTCGTTTGTTTTCAACCCTCACAAGTGGATGTTTACAAACTTTGACTGCTCAGCTTTTTATGTTCAGGATGAGGCACTGCTGGTGCGTACATTTGAAATCATGCCGGAGTATCTAAAAACGCCTGAAGATGAGCGGGTCAAAAACTATCGGGACTGGGGCATTCCGCTGGGACGACGATTCCGAGCGCTCAAACTGTGGTTTGTAATGCGCAGTTATGGTATCGAAGGACTACAAGAAAAAATTCACGAGCATATACAGTTCGGTCAACAGCTGAAACAAGAGATAGAAACACATGATCATTTTGAGTTACTTGCTCCCGTACCACTGAATACCATCTGCTTTCGATTTCATCCTAACTATATTGATGACGAGAAAAAGCTCAATGAACTTAACGAGCAGCTTCTGAATCAAATACAGGAAAGCGGTAAAATATTTTTAACTCACACCAAGCTGGATGGAAAATATACGATCCGCATCGTACTGGGGAATACCAATCTTAAACAACGTCATGTAGATGCGGCTTGGAAGCTTATCAAAAAAACAGCCAACAGCTTAATATCTTAAGAAATTTTACATTCTATAAAACAGCTCATGCAAGTAAGATTTGTATATCGATCATTTGCTGTAAATATTATACCTACATAATTAAGGTTTTAATCCAAAAAATAAGTGCAAAATGGAATTATCTGATATCAAAGCATTGGTAACGGGCGGAAGCTCAGGTATTGGCAAAGCAACCGCAAAGGCAATCATTGAAGTCGGTGGTAAAGCTGTTATTGCCGCCCGGGGCAAGGATAAACTCGAAGCCACGGCAGAGGAAATTGGGGCTATTCCCGTGCAGTGTGATGTGCGAGAAGAGGATCAGGTTATTGGGCTGGTAGAACAAACAATTGAGGAACTTGACGGTTTTAATGTGTTGGTCAATAACGCGGGATACGGACAGTTTTCCAAGCTCAGGGACCTTTCTGAAAAAGCGCTAAAAAGCGTTTTGCAGGTAAATACGGTAGGTGCCATGATGGTGGGTCGAGAATGTGCCAAGCATTTTATTGATCAGGATTACGGAAATATCATTAACGTTTCTTCGTCGGCCGGCAAACGCGGTTTTGAAGGTGGTACGGCTTACTGCGCCAGCAAATTTGCCTTAAGTGGCATGACTGAATGTTGGAGAGCAGAACTGCGTCCCCATAATATTCGCGTAATGCAGATCAATCCAAGTGAGGTACAGACCGAATTCTTTGACAAGGCAGGACGCGGGGGACGCGATTTCAATCCCACCAAACTTGTTGCCGGTGACATTGCCAAAGCGATCTGTAATATGTTGTCACTCCATGATCGCGGTTTTATTACCGAGACCAGCGTCTGGGCTACCAATCCCCAATAAACATGGAATTCCGTCACTTTCCAGACATTCATTCAGCGGATCTAAAACAGCATCCAATTGCAAAGGCCGAAACCATTCCTTCGGACTGGTATTATTCGGATGCCATCTTTGCATTTGAAAAAGAGGTTCTGTTTTCCAAATTCTGGCAGCTGGCCTGTCACAAAAATGAACTACCTGAAACAGGTGACAGCTACATGCTGGAAGTGGCGGGAAATCCGCTCATGCTGGTTCGTGCGGATGAGCAAACCATCAACGCTTTTTACAATGTATGCAAACATCGCGGCGGACCGGTAGCCGTAAAAAAAGGCACTACTTCTGTTTTACAGTGCCAGTACCATGGATGGACTTACCTGCTTGATGGGTCGTTACGGGGTGTCCCTCACTTTAAAAAAGTGGAACTCTTCAACAAAAAAGACTTTGGGCTTGAACCGGTAAATCACGGTTGCTGGGAGGGTTTTCGGTTTGTTTCGCTCAACGATGAAGGCCCTGCCCTTTCCGAAGTTCTTGAGGGAATATCCGAGACTATTGCCCCCATTGATCTGTCAGAGTTTCAATTTGTAGAAAAGCAGTCTTACCAAATAGACTGCAATTGGAAAGTCTATGTTGATAATTATTTAGAGGGATATCATATCCCTATCGTGCATCCCGAATTGGCAAAACTGCTCGACTATGGAGAGTATAAGACGGATACCAATGAATGGTATTCCCTGCAACACAGTCCATTTCAAAACGGGGATAATATTTATAAAGCCAGTGATGGAAAGGCCTATTACTACTTCATTTTCCCAAATATCATGCTGAATATCTTACCGGGCCGCTTGCAGACAAATATTATTCGCCCGGTATCTCCTACTCGAACCGAAGTCATTTTTAAATATTACTATGCAAATCCCGATGACGAAAATATGATTCGTGACGATATCGAATATAGTGATAAGATTCAGGATGAAGACATTGAAATTTGTGAGCTGGTCCAAAAGGGCTTGCAATCGGATGCTTATGACAAGGGGCGATTTTCAGTAGAGCGGGAAAAAGGCGTTTATCACTTCCAGACGATCCTTAA
The DNA here is from genome assembly GCF_058386955.1 of Fodinibius sp. GM21. NCBI lineage: Bacteria > Pseudomonadati > Balneolota > Balneolia > Balneolales > Balneolaceae > Fodinibius > Fodinibius sp. GM21. The sequence continues at coordinate 138,892 of NZ_JBYEIQ010000006.1, forward strand.
AAGAGAATTTGCCAACTACTTAGATAACTATAGTGACCAAACATGAAATCAACTAAATTTCATCAGGTAACGTTATTCACTGTTACCATTTTTGCAGTATGGCTCAGCTCTTATATTATTCAGCCGCCCGCGCCCCAACCTGAATCTACTCCTTCAACCGAGTTTTCTGCTGAACGCGCTTTTGAGCACATAGAAGCTCTGGCGCAGACTCCTCGTCCGCTCGGTACCTTCGCCAATGACAGTGCCCGAAGCTATATTATGGATGAGCTTCGGAAACTGGGATTAGAACCAACAGTGCAATCAGGTATCGGCATTGGCTCCAGTTTTGATCGTGGACTGGTGGGCAACACAAATAATATTATTGCTAAAATGGAAGGCACTAATCCTCAGCGCACTATTCTGCTGATGGCCCATTATGATTCAAAACCCAACACCCTTGGTGCCGGTGATGATGCCTCAGGGGTAGCAACTATTCTGGAATCACTCCGAGCTATCAAATCACAAGAAAAACCCTTGCAAAACAACGTGTGGGTTCTTTTTACAGACGGTGAGGAGCGCGGCCTGTTAGGTGCTGAACTTTTTGTGGAGGAATTTGAAGAGTTGGGAGAAATCGACCTTGTACTCAATTTTGAATCACGTGGATCCAGCGGTCCCTCCCTAATGTTTGAAACCAGCGAAAATAACGGCCACCTTATTCCCCATTTTGCCCGTGCTACTCCCTACCCTGTAGCTAATTCGCTGATGTACACCGTGTATAAACTGTTGCCAAACGATACCGATATGTCAGTAACAAAACGGGCGGGACTTAACGGGCTCAACTTCGCCTTTACTGAAGATTTTCTGCATTACCATACCATGCTGGATACCCCTGAGAACCTATCGCTGTCCTCGGTACAGCATCACGGTAGCAACCTTCTGGGCAATGTCAGGCATTTTGGGAATATAAGTTTCGATCAACAAAGCGAGACCGAATTTGTTTATTTTAATAATGTTACCGGCGGACTGCTATACTATCCGTCGGGCTGGTCATTTCCTTTAGCCTTCGTTACCGCCCTGCTATTTATTGCATTGCTGATTTATCTATTCCGTACGAAGCAGATTACCATCGGAAGATATCTTGGCAGCCTATTACTATTCGTGATAACTATTTCTATTGGAGCACTAATCACTTATTTTGGCTGGCAAGGCCTCAAGGCGCTTCACCCACAATATCAGTGGATTATTCAGGACGAAGTGTACAACCATGCCTCGTACTTTTGGGGCTTTACGCTGTTAAATGTTGGACTTTTTATCGGTATATACAGCTGGTTCCAAAACAAATTATCCCTCCAACAATTAATCAGTGGTCCATTTACCATATGGATCATCCTTTCGCTCGTAACGGCCTGGTATCTGCCCACAGCCGCCTATATCTTTACCTGGCCGGCACTGATGGGCCTAGCAGGATGGATAACCTTAGGAGACGAACTTGATCGTACTACATATTCCTGGAAATACACTGCTGTTTTGGCTATAGCGTTCTTTTGGGGACTTTTTATCATTTCGCCGTATATCAGGCTGGTACAAATCATGCTTACTACCGAAATGCTGGCGGTAAGCATGGTTGTACTCCAATTACTTTCTGGATTAAGCTGGCCCCTGGTATGGTCTATAATTAATAAAAATCAATACAAATGGAGTGGCGGAATGCTGGCTTTATCTCTGATCTGCTTGCTTGCTGCTTCTATAACTTCCGATTTCGACCAAAATCACAAAAAGCAAAACAGTATTAACTTTGTTCAGAATATAGATTCCAATACAGCTTATTGGGTCAGCCGTGATCCAGCTCCTGATTCCTGGACAGGGCAGTTTTTATCGGATGATTACAGCAAAGGTACACCAACCGATATTTCGCTACCATTTCGGAGTAATATGTTATATCAAAAAGCAAGTTCGCAGGGAATCCCTCGACCAAAGTTTGAGATTTTGAGTGACAGCAGTTCTGATTCTCAACGGCATATTACCTTGAAAATGAATGCGGGGAGAGGAATTGTCATGAAGATGAACTGGAACCCATCGTCAACAGTCACTGAAGTGGGTATTGAAGGTAAACCAATTTTTGATAATCAAGATATGGGTCGGTACTTATATTATTTCAACGATTTTTCCAATGCCTTTGAAATAAATGTAAGCTATCACGATTCAGAGCGTGCTCCTTCATTGGACTTCACATTTGTTGATCCTGGTCTGCCCACCAAGTTGATCGAGAATTTTCAAGCCCGCCCGGACCATATGATTCCGGTCCCCTACTCGGTATTAAGCTCTGATGCCACCATTTGGCAAACGAAGCTAAATCTTGAAGACCTGCTTCCGAAGAAGTGAGTAATAGCCAGATAATCGCTATTTACTCCTGTTCGGGATAACATTTTTTACAGGGACACATATCCCGCAGGGTCTCCCACTGATACATGCCATTGTTATGGCCATCGTTCCAGAATATCTTTATGGCATGATTGCCAATTTGCTTGATATCCTCGATCTCAAAACGCTGTGTCGGCTCAACAAAAAAAAGCGATCGGTCAAAGGTATTCATATTTCCATGTCCGCCGCGGCACATTACACAGGGACAGTTTTTACGAAGACCAAACAAGGAATACTCCGAATGATGGCCATCGGACCAATCAATTTCCAAAATCTGATCGCTGTTAGAAACTTCAATTCCAGTAGGTAAAATATCGCTTTGCATAGTCATCTTTTATTATATTAGATCGAAAGGTAAGGCGTTCGCGCCATGGATTCCAACAGTTTTAATTGATAATAAACGCTCCATGTATCTCATAGTCAGCTTGTTGGCAGTAGCATTTTTGCTTTCGTTTTGGATGGGATATCGCCGCATACTTCGCCTGCAGCATCTAAATCAGCGCAGAGTCTTAAATGGCTTTGTCGCCGCAATGATACTTCTTACCCTCATCTCCGCAGGTCAATGGTTCGACCTTATATCCCAAGATCTTGCCGCTCATTTTACCATGTTTTTATACTGTCTGGCCGGCGGTTTCTTTTCCGGCTTTGGCTTTAAAATGATTTCCCTGAAACAAGCAGTTAGTAAAACCGAATATGTGTATCGATCTTTTTGGACCGACGCTGCTCCCAATATTATCGCGATACTGATCATCATTTTCGGCATCTACCGCACCGGTTTGTTGCAGCTGGGACCCTATTCCGGCATTGGGATCACCTCGGGATTGTCGCTTCTGGGATTCGGCTTCTGGGGACTCACTGTTAAAATAGTCCCGGAATTCAGAGACAAGGGTATCCTCATTTTAGATCAGTGCGTGAGCTGGAAACAAGTTGTTGCCTACCGGTGGGAATCAGAAAGTGTATTGCTCATCGAGTACTATACTACTGACAATAAGCTTACCGATTTTACCACCTATATTCCCCCGGAAGATGAACTTCAAATTGAACGACTGCTTGCAAAAAAACTGAAGAAGTATCATCAGGATCGAAAGGAAATGATGGAGCAAGCCGAAGAGGAATTCTAAGCCGTAACTCTTTCGTGCTGTACCATCATGCATTCATTTTCTATGTACGTAAATCCGGCATCTTCAGCCAAAGCCTTCGCTTCATCAGAAGAAACGTTCAGTTGAGTCCATATTACCGGCTTTTGTCCTGTTTTTTGTGCCCACTCAATAATCTGACGAACCATATCGGCCGTATATTCGGAATCCCTGAAAATATCCACCACATCAATAGTTATGTTTTCGGGAATTTCATCAAGGCTAGCAAGACATTTAACCCCCAATACTTCATCATAATTGGGATTGATCGGGAAGATACGGATTCCATTTTCCTTCAAATAATTAGCAATATGATAACTGGTTCGGTACTTGTTTGCTGAACAGCCTATTATTGCCACAGATTTCAAACTCTCAAGTAGATCCTTCATCGCGTTATCTCCTTTCGTTCGTAATGGTTATGTCAAATAGTACGCTATATTCAATTTTCAGCTCATGCCTCATAAAATCATTATACCATATTTTGTCCTCAATTTTCATAAAAAATCAGTTGCAGTCAGTGATTTCTGCAGCCAAATATTTTTGGTGTCATGAATACCTTGCTGTTAACTCTATCAGGATTAATCAGTCTTCTGCTGTTACTGACTTTTATCAAATTCATTTACATTTAAAGTCCCTCAACACGCAGCGATATCTCACTTTAAAAATCATGTTAATTATTGTAGATATTTATGCGACTATTAATGTCTTCTATTATTTCAACTTAATTCGGCCTGTTCCCCTATTTCTGCAAAACTAGATTAAGGCACACAATGTAGAGAAGCAGGATAATATTTTACGGTATCCTACGAACAATCTGCCCTTTTTAACGTTTGGGAGACCTATGACAAAACCTTTGACTATGCTCCCGGTGATACCGTTTTTGTTTATCCTTCCATTTTCCCCCAACCGATTTATCGAAGTCAGTCCAACATCAATGGCAACATTATATTCGATCCCTGGAAGAATGGCGCACTTCGGACAATATCAGCTAAGAGGTGATAGGAGGCCACAGAGGCAGATTCAGGGATATACATTTAAAGAAAATGTACCGGCCCGGAAAGTGGGGAGTAAATGTAACAACAAAAGAAGGACTGGTTTTGGGTAAGTTAGATTTTACCATTATACCCGATTCCAGCTTTGATAAATCGCGGTTAACAACCCTAAGGTTTCGATAATAATAGGGTCTCAATTCTCGCTAAAAACCCTTATATTCAAAGACATTCACGACAATTAGAAACAAACCGAAAGTATTTTGTCTAAAGTTAAAGACGGTGACACCGTAAAAGTGCACTACACAGGAACATTAACAGAAGAAGGAACTGTATTTGACAGTTCTGAAGATCGCGAACCTTTGGAGTTTACACTGGGAGAAGGAAAGTTGATTCCCGGTTTTGAAAAAGCGGTCGTCGGCATGAAAGAAGGCGACGAAACCACCGTAGAAATTGAATCCGGTGACGCTTATGGTCAGCGACGAGAAGACCTGGAGCTGGAAGTAGCAAAATCTGATCTCCCCGACAATATCGAACCGGAGGTTGGTATGCAGCTGCAGATGCAACAGCAAGAAAATGGACAGGCTATTCCCGTTCAGATTACCGCTGTTGAAGACGATTTAGTTAAGCTCGATGCCAACCATCCACTGGCTGGTAAAGACTTAACATTTGACATTGAGCTTATTGAAATCGTTGACTGATTTTAGAAAGCTCTGCTAAATTTAGAGCCTGAATCCGTTTATTCGGATTCGGGCTTTTATTTTTTACGCAAAACGGTAACTCCATCGCGCACCGGAAGCATCACCTGTTCCACGGAATCATCGTCCCGGATCATAGTATTCAGCTCGTCAATAGCACGACCTTTTTCAGATTCGGAATCTAATACCTCTCCACTCCAGAATACATTGTCGACCACCATGATCCCTCCCTGTTCAAGTCGTGGTAAAATCAATTCATAATACCTGGGATAGTTTAGCTTATCTGCATCCAGAAACACAAAATCAAAGCTGCCGGAAATAGTTGGAATGGTTTCCAGAGCTTTGCCCATCAGTAGCGTCACTTGGGATCCCACTTCACTCTTTTCAAAAAAACTGCGGGCGATATTCTCATAGCGCCGGTTGTATTCACAGGTAAACAGTTCTCCATCTTCAGGTAATGCTTCGGCCATAGTCAACGCTGAATATCCTGCAAAGGTCCCGACCTCAAGGACCCGCTTGGCACCGGATATTTTTATTAGTAAACTCAGCAATCGCCCAACTAGCCTCCCGCTAAGCATATCAATATGCTCAAGATTCTTATCCGAAACACGTATCAATTCTTTTATCAGTTCTGAATGGTCCGTGGTGTGATTTTCAGCATATCTTTCAATCGCCTGTTGGTCCATAGCAAATACTTTTTTTAATACTGGAAACTCTATAGCAGGCTAAAGATATTCAGGTCATTAACACTCAACAAATATTTTCGCTGTGGATTTTATTCCCGCAAAGGAATCACCGGTTTTTATCAAAATGTTTCGGCTCTATACCAAACTCCTATTCAAATGGAGATTCAAAACGGTATGGCTTAAACAAGAATACGAGCCCTGTTCAGAGTGTAAAACCGTCTATTTCCTTAACCATCACTCTTGGTGGGATGGGTTAATTCCGCTGATGCTCAACGAATACCGATTTCGTCAGCAGGCCCGCGCCATTATGGAAGATAAACAGATGAGAACCTATTCCCTTTTCCGAAAAATAGGTGCTTTTTCTATTAACAGAGATGATCCGCGAAGCGCTGTTACTTCACTACGTTATGCCGTAGAATCATTTAATCGTCCCCATGCCAGCCTCTTCATTTATCCTGAAGGTACCATTACGCCAGCCGGCAGCTCCATGGACTTTGAGCGCGGACTGGCCTGGCTGCACGACAAGCTGGATAATGTCGATTTTGTCCCCATCGGGATTTATATGCATACGATTCGCCGTAGCAAGCCGGAGCTGCATCTGTATGTAGGAGATCCGGTTCGTTTGGATTATAATTTGACAAAAGATGAGAAAACAACTCACTTTGAAGAAGTGCTTGATCAAATGCTTAATGAATTACGTCAAACAGCAGGCTTTGACGATAGTGAGTTTGAGCATTTTTTGTAGTTATAAATAGCTCTACGAGTTTAGATACTGAAACAAGTTCAGCATGACTCATTATCTTTTTTAACAGTGCTTTTACTTAGTCCCCAAGTGTTTTTGAAGACTCCGGGGATCTGGAATAAACTAATCACCACGTCCACCGATAAAGTCGCTTTGAACGCTGGACCCAGTGCGATCCCTCCGGCTTAAACCAAATACGCATATTGACAAACGGCCAAAATAGTTTACTGTAAATGCGATCGGGACGAATAAACTCGGTAATCCCTTTTGTTGACTCAACTACCTGCTGGTCAGGAATCCTCAAAAAAGCGTCACTTATATAGCGCTGATAAAACGGTCCGTTGTCGAGCAACTGCGACTGCTGCACGCGGATTTCGACGTCACCGGAACGAAATCCTAATTTTCGAGCCGTTTTTAATCCAAATAACGTGAGTCCCTCGTCAGCTAGCTGAACCTCTTCAAAGGTTTTCAATACTTCTGTATTCTGATTGTTGATCAACCAAGCCCGGTGCTGTTGCTCATTCTTTCTATTCATCACATAGTATACCAGTGTAGCATAATCAAAATGGAAACGCCCCCAGTACCAGTCGTCAAACTCATTTCTCATGGGCTCATTTCCAGTATTCTGATCATGATACCCCTGTCCCTTAAATTTGACCGACCTCTCCTTCCCTTTAATGTCGAGATACAATTCTGCAGAAATATCTGCCCCCGGCTGCACCAAGTTCCAGGTGTGTCCCATGGAGGTTTTATCAGGGTCAGTAAAAAGTTGACTATTGACCTCACTCTTGAACGTTATGCTCCCGTTCAGTTGATCTCCATTGGGGAGTTCTTCGTCAAGCTGTAACTCATACTGCAACTGCCCATCCTTAAACTCCCCCTTCATTTTATGGTCACCGATTTTAACGTGTGGCTTTTCTTCGTCGAAGTAGCACTCCTCTTTGTCAAATTCTGTAAAACTATAGTAGATTGGGTTTTCTTGATCGTATATGGAGATGCTGATTGCCGGGTATTCGACGGGAGAAGGGTTTTTACGCTTCAAAAGGGCCCCATTATAGCGAGTGGAAAAAGGATTGCCCTCATAAAGAATTACTACAAAACTAAATCGATCATCCGAAGAAATCCCATCGAAATACCACCATTGGTAGCCACCGGATGTGTGTCGGGGCTGACGTATGTCTTTCGAAAAATCAGATAATATTTTCATGAACTGCCAATTAAATAGTTTAAATGCTCAGCTGCAAGCTGTTTGATCTTAGGGCTGACACTGCTACCTTTTAGTGATGATGATTTTACTCTACATAGCGTTGGGATACCTGCTAATTACGGGCGGTATTTTGTTTCTTAACAAACAGGATTTTTCGCCTTTACCTCCGACCCCACGCAACTATTTCGACGAGCAGGCCCCGAGGGTAACCATCTGTATTCCCGCCCGCAATGAGGCAAACTCTATTGAGCGGTGCGTTCGTTCCGCCATCGACCAGCAATTTCCCAATCACCATGTCCTGGTTCTTGATGATGGATCTACCGACGGAACTTCTGAAATTTTAGGTTCGCTAACTCAGCAATATCCTGAATTGTTAACGGTAATAAGCGGCCGGCCAAAGCCGGACGACTGGCTGGGCAAATCGTGGGCCTGTCACCAACTTTCGGAGCAGGCACTTGGCGATATCCTCATTTTTATTGATGCCGATACCTGGCTGGAGGCCGAGGCAACGTCCAAAGTTGTTCGCACAATGGGCAGTGACGTCGTCGATTTTATTTCCTTGTGGCCACAGCAAAAGTTCGGCACATTTTGGGAGAAGACCGTAATACCGCTCGTCTACTTTGCTTTGCTCACCCTACTGCCCACCCGCTATGTCTATCAACCACCAAAATGGCTTCCCGGGTTTTTCAGACACAAAATGGGACCGCTTTTTGCAGCAGCGAACGGACAATTTATGGCCTTTAAGAAGAAAGCGTATGAGGCTATCGGCGGTCACCAATCCGTAAAAATGGAAGTTGTCGAGGATGTGGAATTGGCAAAAAACATTAAGCGGCGCGGATTTCGCATGAAGATGTATCACGGGAAGAATGCCATAAGTTGTCGCATGTATGATTCGAAAGAAGAACTGTGGCAGGGATTCCGTAAAAACTTTTTTGCCGGCTTTGATCATAATTCCATTTTGTTTGTAGGGATGGGGCTACTGCATATTATCACTTTTGTTATTCCTATTCTAAGCTTGCCATTCTTACTTTTATGGGGATCGACAAAGCTTATTATCCTGGCTCTTGCTGCTATTTTTCTAATGTATCTGCAACGCTTTACGGTTGACAGATGGTTTGGATGGAAATTCCGATACGGCTTACTGCATCCACTGGGAGTTGGCTGGTATCAGATGCTTGGAATTCAAGTGCTCTCCGATTACTTCAATGGAGAGTCGGCACAGTGGAAAGATCGTAATATCTGATTCTCTGATCAGACTCTTCAATCTCAGGTAATAGCTGTTTATTTTTACCTCCAAAGTATCCATATTGCGAGTAGATGAAGAAATCCATTGACAAATATCTACGCTATTTGAAGGTCGAGCGAAATGCCTCGGAGCACACCATCACTTCATATAAAAATGACCTGTCCCAATTTCTTGAATATTGCGCCACCTACTTTGATGTACCCGAAGACAGTGTCGACATTACTAAAATCGAACGACTTACGATTCGTTTATGGTTAGGACACCTCTCTGAGCGCGGTCTGGCCAAAAGTACCATTGCAAGAAAAGTGGCTGCCGTTCGTTCTTTTTACAAGTACTGCTTTAAGCGAGGCATTGTTGAACAAAATCCGGCGCATTTGCTTATTGTACCCAAAAAAGATAAACCGTTGCCTAAGACGGCCAACGCTGAAGATTTAAACAGAATGATGGATTTGGCCGAAGGGAACACCCCGACATCATCGCAGAACAGAGCCATTTTAGAATTACTATATGGAACGGGGATTCGCTTGAGTGAGTTGGTAAACCTCAACGAAGAAGACGTTAATTTTAGTCTCAACCAAATTAAAGTATTGGGTAAGGGCGCCAAGCAACGTATTGTACCCTTTGGCAAACAAGCCGGTAACGCATTAAAAAAACATCTTGAAACAAAGTCACAGCTCTACGGAGAACGAACCGATGCGGATGCCCGGGAGGCTGTGTTTATCGCAGCGAGCGGTCAACGCCTATACCCTCGTGCGGTACAGCGCATTGTAAAAGACTATCTGCAGCGTGCCAGCGAAGTGACACAAAAAAGTCCGCACGTATTGCGACACAGTTTTGCCACGCACCTGCTTGATCAGGGTGCCGATATCAGAGTTATAAAGGAATTATTAGGCCACGCTAATTTGGCCGCAACACAAGTTTATACACATACTTCAGTTGAACGACTGAAAAACGTTTATGAAACCGCTCATCCACGAGCAAAAAACTAAAGCTAATTTAGGAGGTAATTTTTATGAAAACTACGTTCACCGCAAGACATTTTGATGCAAGCACAGAACTCCATGACTATGCCGAAGATGCGGTACAGAAATTAGACCAGTTTTATGATCGAATTTTAACCTGTGATATCGTTCTGCAGCCTGTCCCCGATGATGAAAATCCGCAACAGGCTGAACTGAATGTCAAGGTTCCCCAAAAATTAATTAATGCAAAAGAGCAGGCCTCCTCGTATGAACAGGCCATCAATATGGTTATCGAAAACGTAACTCGTCAGCTCAAAAAGTATAAACAGAAAACCCTACACAAGCGGTAATTACTATGCCTTTCGGTGACCACGAATCCATACCTAAAAAAGAAAAGATCGCTGTATCTTATCTTATTGAACGCCTCCAGGAACGCGTTCAAATAGATCTGCAAAACTTTGTTGCCGAAAGTAAGGCCGATCAGCGCCATGTTACCGAGGCGGATTTACACCGTCCCGGGCTGGCGTTGGCCGGATTTGTGAAACTTTTCACCCATCAGCGAATACAAATTATCGGTAATACCGAGACAAACTATTTAAAAAATTTGTCCAAGGAAGAACAGGTTGAAGCCTTTAAAAATCTTACTCAGTTTGATATTCCTGTTCTAATCTTGACTCATGACAATGTTTTGCCCGACTACCTGTTTGAGATTGCCGAAGAGGCTGACATTCCTGTATATGGCACTTCCCTGGAAACCACGCACTTTATGCATTTGACCCGTGATTTCCTGGAAGACCAATTTGCCCTGCAAACCATGGTTCACGGTTCTATGGTTGATGTTTACGGCATTGGGATACTGATTGCCGGAAAATCAGGCATCGGTAAAAGCGAGGTCGCCCTTGATCTGGTTGAACGAGGTCATCGCCTGGTCGCCGATGATGTGGTGATTCTTACCAAGAAGAACAATGTATTGATGACCTCGGCCACCGAAATGAACAAGCATTTTATGGAGATACGCGGTCTGGGTATCATCGATATCATGTCCATGTTCGGAGTTCGAGCTATTCGTTATCAAAAACGACTTGAGGTAGTGCTCGAACTGTCGCTCTGGGATGAATCCAAAGACATTGAACGCACAGGTTTAAATCGCGACACCACCTCCATCCTCGGAGTTGATATCCCACTTATTAACCTGCCTATCACCCCCGGTAAAAATATCACGGTTATTGCCGAAGTAATCGCCATGAATTACCTTCTGCGTCATTATGGCTATGATGCTGCAGAAGCATTTCAGGACAAGGTAAAATCACATATTGCCAACAAGACAGACCCCGATGCCATGCCACGCAGAGCCATCGAATATTTTGAGGGGGATATCGAGTAACGGCGTGTATTCCCCTTTTGATATTTTATCAGGTATCACTACTTTTAGATCGTTTGTAACAAACGGCTTTTTAGTCTCTCTTGCTTATAGATCAGTATGATATAACATTTCATCTATGGCTTTAAAAAACTATTACTACTACGACGAGCAGAGCTGCGAGTTCGTGCCCGTCGAATACAACAGTTTAGAACGTATTGTCTATACGGCTTGTATCTGGATATTGTGCGGTGTTGTACTTTCGGGCATTGGTATTTCTATCCTCTCATTTTCTGTTGGCACTCCGGCAGAAATTGCCCTGAAAGCTGAAAACCAGGAGCTTATCGATCAGCTTGAGCAAACAAAGACCAAAATTAAAGATTTGGACCAAGAGGTAGATCAGCTGGCCAAAGCTGATAATGAAATGTATCGATCGGTATTGGGAATGGACAAAATACCTTATGATGAGCGTCAGGCCGGTGCCGGTGGTGCTGATGTGTATTCCGAATTTGATGTTTACAGCCAAGAGACTGCCGAAATTCTGAAATGGACCGCTGAAAATCTTGAAAGCCTTGAACGAAGCATCAATATTCAGCAGGTAAGCTTTAACGAAATTAAAAGTTACTACAACAGTAACCGGGAAAAAATGAAACATATTCCCGCTATCAAACCAACTGAAGGTATTATCCTCAGTGGATTCGGAATGCGCTATCACCCGGTGTTGGGTTATGAACGTCAGCATGAGGGGCTTGATTTCAGAGCGAATGTAGGCAGCGAAATTTTTGCCACGGGCGATGGAGTAGTTAAGTATGCGGGCCTAAAAGGCACTTACGGTCGACTGCTAATCATCGACCATGAGTACGGCTATGAAAGTTATTACGCTCACCTCTCCTCTTTTGCCAAGGGTATAAAGCCCGGCACCAAGGTTAAACGCGGTGATCTGATCGGCTTTACCGGTCAATCGGGCATGGTTGAAGGTCCCCACCTGCATTACGAAGTACGACGAAGCAGCAATCCCGTTGATCCGCTTAACTTCTTATTCGCCGATACTACTCCCGAAGAATATATGATGTATAAGGAGATTGTTGAGAATAATCACCGGTCTATGGATTAAGAATAACATCAAGCAAAGAAGATATTAGTTACAAAAGGCTGCTTATAAGGCAGCCTTTTTGATTTGGATGCATTTGCAACTAAACCTATGACTGTTTCTGTTCTTCCATGTATCGCTGAATCAATTTTTCGGGAGCTCTTACAGATTTTTTAAGCCAATCAAACTGTAACTCCAGTTTTTCGGATTTTGCCAAAGCCCAATCGTCCCTGCTTTTTCTCAACCGGGTACTCAGCTCATACAGGCAGAGTGCCGCACTAACCGAAATGTTAAAGCTTTCACTAAACCCGACCATAGGTATTTTGGCATAGCCGTCGGCATGGTCCAGAGCATAATCCGACAGACCGGTAAGCTCAGCCCCAAAAACCAGCGCGGTTTTTTGATCAAGCGAAACTTCATCAATGGTGACATCATTTTCGTGCGGTGTAGTGGCAATGATCTGGTACCCGCTCTCTTTTAACTGCCGGTAACAATGCTCCGTATTATTTTTACCCGGCTGATTATAGGACTGCAACGAGATCCATTGATCAGCTCCTATGGTGACTCCCTGGTTGGGGTCAAACTCATTTTTGTTTTCAATAATATGCACATCCTGAATCCCAAAACAATCGCAGCTGCGCAGTACCGCACTGGCATTATGCGGCTGATAAATGTCCTCAAGAATAACCGATATATAGCGAGTACGTTTGTCAAGAACCTCATTAATGCGCTGCCAGCGATCCTCGGTTGCAAATTGCCGTAAATACTTTATTAATTTTGATTTCAAAGTGTTATCCATAAATAAAATAAGGGGGGTCTGTTTTTAATCCTCAGAAATGTTATAATACTTTTGAGTTGTTCTTTTTTCTTACATAAAAAATGGAGGTCTTATGCTTGTGCGGGATATCTTAAAAAACAAGGGAACCAAAGTCTATTCTATCGCTCCCAATGAAACTGTTTATCAGGCTATTAGCAAGATGGATAAGCACGATATTGGAGCGCTTATCGTATTGGAAGATCAACAGTTGAAAGGGATTATAAGCGAGCGCGATTACCGAAGCAAAGTCATTTTAAAGGGACGTTCTTCAAAAAGTACGAACGTTCACGAAATTATGACGGAGGATGTTTTCTGCGTAACACCCGAAGAATCCGTGGAGGCCTGCATGTCGATCATGACGGACAAAAAAATACGCCACCTGCCTGTGATGAGTGATGATACCGTTACGGGGGTCGTTTCCATTGGGGATTTGGTTAAGTCTATCATCTCAAAGCAAAAGTTTGAAATCAAAAATATGCGTCAATACATACAGGGTGAAGCGAGATACCCGGGATAACATCCGTGAAATTAGCTCTTACATAAAAAACCCTTGCAAGGAATATGTTCTTGCAAGGGTTTTTAGGTAATTGAATATCTAAAAGCTGTTAATCTTCGCAGCGGATAATAAATCCTTTCTTACGAACCGTATCGATATACTCCTCATCGGAGTGGTTGCGAATTTTCTTCCGCAGATAACTGATGTACACATTGATATAGTTGGTCTGTGTATCGAAATGGATATCCCAGACATTTTCGGCAATCTCTTCCTGCGTAACAATATTGTTTTTCCGCTTTAGCAAATATACCAGAAGATTATACTCATTATTGGTCAAATCCACCTTGGTATCGTTCACCCAAAACTCGCGCTCCAGCATATCCACCTTAAGCTCTCCGCATTCGAGCGTTCGATCACCATTTACTTCTCCACTGCGCCGGCTTATCGCCTCAATTCGAGCCAGCAGCTCTTCGGTGTTAAACGGCTTGGTCAAATAATCATCAACGCCGGCACGCAGACATTTAATTTTAACATCTGTTTCCTGCTCGGCAGAAAGCACTAAAATAGGTGTTGTGATCTCCTGATCCCGCACATCCTTGGCTAAGTCAAAGCCATCGCCGTCAGGGAGTCCAAGATCAAGAATAATAATATCGTACGAGTTCTCGACGGCATGTTCTTCGCCACTTTCCGCTGTTTCGGCAATATCAACGTTATATTCATTTTTTTCTAATACCGCCTTTACCAGCGTACGTACCGAAGGATCATCTTCAATGACAAGTACATTCATGATAGTAAATATCTCCGTTTCCCTATTTCAAACACGTTAATCTTGATGGATTATAACCAACTGATTGTAAACATGCTAAGTTTATATCTCAAATTCTATATTTATTTATAGTCTAAGGATTTAAGCCATTTTTGGGTTTCTTGCAGATAGAAATTATCCAATTTATGTGAACAGTCTATCTCTTTGAAAGTCACATCTGCCCCCCATTCGGATAACTGTTTACAACTTTTCTGCTGGGGCTCACTTTTCACACTTTGATCCGCCGACCCATGCACTGCCAGTACATTCATACCTTCATAACTGCTCTCTCGTTCTTTAAACACCTCAGTTTTAATACGTGCCCCAATCACTATCAACTCATCCACAAGCTTTGGTCGTGACAGCGCAAAATATCCCGCCAGGTATCCGCCCATCGAATATCCCAACACAGCCATTCGACTTGTTGACACATGCTGTGATATGTCGTCAATCAACTGTTCCAAAAAATCAGAAGCCGATTTCAGCGATTTTATAAATTGCTCCTGTTCCCCGTCGTACAGATACCAGGAACGTCCCCAGTCCTTAACTTTCTTTTTTCGGCTTCGATCATAAATGGGATACGGCCCCTGCACAAATAAGTGATAAGCCTTCAAACCAAGCATCGGCTTAACCAGCTTTTCGAACTGCTCCATATTCTGATTGAATCCATGCAGATAAACAATCAACGGCTTTTCTTGGGACGGTTCCCCAGTTTCGATCAGCTTGTACGGAACCTGAATATTAAACGTAGTTTGTCCTATTTTTAGAATATTGCTCATTTTCTGTAGTGAATTCTGTAAGTGATTAACAATTGGGAAGTGTACAAATTTGATCACAGCTTATCTACCCAATCAACATGTGGACAACTCCTATCCTCATATCGACACCTGAAATTCAATATAACACAAACGAATCGCACACAATACTTTACAGATAAAATATATTATGTGTACATGTTATGTGTATGGGGATGGGAAAAACGTATACACATAATACGTTGAATAACCACCTTGGAATTCTTTATTGGAGCATTTGCAATATTATGTGTACCCGCTATATTGATAAATTCATATGTATAAGCTTAGGTTAGGTGGCTTTAACAAATAATCAATGCTATGAATTTTACTGATCAAAATGGTACTCCCTTAGGAGTTTATTTTTTAAGCGCTTTTTTCATCCTGTCTGCAATTGGGATTTTGTATTACACTATTACTGTTCCTTCTTATCTGGTTATTGGGATAGTCGCAATTCCTCTTTTTATCTATACAGGAATTGGAGTGATAAAACAATGGCCAAGAGTTAAGGAAACAGTAATTGTTGTTTCAATACTTTTATTCGCGGGAGCTCTCGCAGATATTACAAGCACTTTTTTCTTAGAAGAAACAAATAAATCACTCAGTCTTATTAGCATACTCAGTATTGCAGTACGACTCATGTTATATCCTTCAGTATGGTTTTATTTCAGAAATGAAGAAGTTAAAACTTATTTCGAGCCAGCCACCTAACCCGCGCATTAAGGGGACGCACCTCGCCTATTGGTTGCCCCTCTTGGTTTTATGTCTCTTCTTTCGTTAGTTGCTATTTCAACGAAAATCCGTGCGCCGCTTATGCGCCATGTCGTTAGTTTGCCCGCCGGCCTTCACGGTTTGTCAAAAGACTGTTTCGGCTGTAAAAATAGCCATTTTTCAGCCGCTTCTTGGTTGCCTTTTCCACAATTCAATCTGCCTCATCGTGGTTTCCCTTTCCGAAAATCCCGTTTCACATTCTGTCCTGGCCGGTCGGGGCTAAATCATTTTGCGTCCGCTGTGTTTCTTCCTTCTTTTTTATCAAACCTATTGCTGGCTCCACACTTTTCGCCCCAAACTAACCCGCGCATTAACGCGGACGCCGCTCGCCCATTGTTTCCGGTTTTGCTTTTACGGTTCAAATTTTGTCATTTATAAATCGTCAATAATCTCGGCGCAGGTTATGCGCCAATCGTTAGGCGTTAAAAACAATTCAACATTATGGGAGATGGAAATTCACTTATTGATTTGGGCGATATTTCAAAACCAGCAACTGTTTTGATAGAGAAAATATCTGAAGCTGTTGGTGGATATTTTCGCCCCCATCAAATTAAAAGAGTTGCCGAGGCTGAAGCCGAAGCTAAGAAAATAAAAGCAAAAGCAGATTTAGAGATATCAGAATTAGAACAAAGAGCTGTTCAAAGATTTATAGCTGAAGAAGCCCAAAAACAAGCAAATATTGAGAATATATCTTCTAAGGCGATACCAAATTTGGATGAAGACTCAGATCCATCTAAAATTGAAAATGATTGGATAGTAAACTTTTTCGATAAGTGTAGATTGATTTCAGATGATGAAATGCAGGAATTATGGGCTAAAGTACTAGCCGGTGAAGCTAATAATCCGAACAACTATTCAAAACGAACAGTAAACTTTTTATCGTCTCTCGACAAGCAAGATGCATTACTTTTCGAAAAGTTATGTTGTTTTAACTGGAATATAGGTGGCCTAACTCCCATAATTTTAAATGAACAAGACGAGATTTATAAAAATAAAGGTATTACTTTCAGCAATCTTCTACATTTGAATGATATTGGGTTAGTTTCTTTCGAATCAATGGGATATTTCAGATCTGGGTACGATAAAAGAATAATGATTAAATATTATGATAATCCAGTATATATAGAATTTCCTGATGAATCTGAGAATAAGCTGAGTTTAGGTAAGGTTCTACTTACTAAAGTAGGCGAAGAACTTGCTCCAATTTGTAAACCAAATCCGGTAGAAGGGTTTCTTGAATATGTTTTTGAAGAATGGAAAAAAGATGGTTTAAATATTTCTTCAAAAGCTGCAGACTTTTAACGCCTAACCCGCCTTTAGATTACTCCTACCCAAAAATGACGTACATTGGCGGTATATCCGCCACTGGATCCCCGCC
>NZ_JBYEIQ010000007.1:0-118097 GCF_058386955.1 Fodinibius sp. GM21
GTCTTCCCGTGGTCTACGTGACCTATCGTTCCTATGTTTACATGTGGCTTGTTTCGCTGAAATGTCTCTTTTGCCATAATACTATTAGTTAATGATGTTTAAGATCGTTCTTCCAGAATTTCTTTTTCTACATTATCAGGGACAATCTTAAACTCAGCAAATTCCATTGTGGAAGTTGCACGTCCCTGCGTCATTGATCTAAGATCAGTCGTATATCCAAACATTTCTGACAAAGGCACTTTGGCTTTCACAACTGAACCTTCTTTGTTGTTATCCATCTTGCCAATAATACCTCGTCGTCCATTGAGGTCTCCAATCACATCTCCCATAAAGTCTTCGGGAGTAATGACTTCGACATCCATAATCGGCTCCAGAATCTTCGGTGAAGCCTTTTTTGTAGAGTGACGAAATGCCATCTTAGCACAAAGCTCAAAACTAACCTGATCAGAGTCTACATCATGATATGATCCGTCATACAAGCGAACCCCTATATCTTCAACCGGATAATCAGCCTGAATACCAAAATGCATGGCCTCCTTGAATCCTTTTTCAACAGAGGGAATAAACTCCGTTGGAATATTACCACCTTTTATCTCATTGATGAACTTAAATCCTTCTTCCTCATCAACGGATACGTTATTGTCATCAGCATCAAACTCTTCAAAATGATCAAGCGGCCCAATTTCAAATTCCATATCGGCAAACTTACCACGTCCACCAGATTGCTTCTTGTAGGTTTCGCGGTGTGTTACGCTTGAAGTAATAGTTTCGCGATAAGATACTTGAGGTGCACCAACGTTGGCCTCAACCTTAAACTCTCGCTTTAATCGATCAACAATAATTTCCAAATGAAGCTCACCCATTCCGGCAATAACGGTCTGGCCCGTTTCCTCATCAGTATTGACCTGGAATGTAGGATCCTCTTCAGCCAATTTAATCAATCCGTTCTGCAACTTTTCGGCATCAGCTTTTGATTTAGGCTCTACAGCCAGCTTAATAACCGGTTCGGGAAATGTAATGTCCTCAAGAAGTATTGGGTCCTCCAAATCACAAAAAGAATCTCCGGTTCTCACCTGCTTAACCCCAACTGCAGCAGCAATATCGCCGGCACGTACAATTTCGAGATCTTTCTTTTCATTAGCGTGCATTTCAAGGATACGACCAACTCGCTCCTTTTCACCCGTCGTGGCATTATATATATATGAACCTTTTTCCAATTCCCCGGAATACACACGGAAGAATGTCAACTTACCCACATAAGGGTCTGTCATAATCTTAAATGCCAAAGCAGAAAACGGTTCCTGCACGCTGGGCTTTCGCTCTAATTTCTTGTCGTGATCCTGGGGATGCTTACCGACAATTGGAGGAATATCATAAGGGCTAGGCAGATACTTAATCACTTTATCAAGTACCGTTTGCACGCCCTTGTTCTTAAGAGCAGACCCACACATTACTACCGTAATATCTCTGTTCAGTGTAGCTTCTCGGAGAGCGTTCTCAATCTCTTCTTCACTAATTTCTTGATCCATCAGATAGTTTTCCATAAGAGCATCATCATGATCAGCAATAGACTCAATCATTACCTTGCGATACTCTGCGGCCTTCTCTTTGAGATCATCAGGAATTTCAATCTCATCATACTCCATTCCAAGAGACTCCTCATCCCAGATGATACCCTTCATCTTAATAAGATCAACAACGCCACGGAAGGTATCTTCAACTCCGATTGGAATTTGAATTGGAACCGGATTGGCATTCAGCTTATCCCTCATTTCTTCAACAACATTGAAGAAATCCGCACCTACGCGGTCCATCTTATTAACAAAAGCCATCCGAGGCACATCGTACTTATTAGCTTGCCGCCACACCGTTTCTGATTGCGGCTGAACGGCACCAACTGAGTCGAAAACACCGATCATACCATCCAGAACACGAAGCGAGCGCTCTACCTCAACGGTAAAGTCAACGTGACCGGGAGTATCAATAATATTAATGCGGTGATCTTTCCAGATGCAGTGCGTAGCAGCAGAAGTGATTGTAATACCTCGCTCCTTCTCCTGATCCATCCAATCCATCTGAGATGCACCATCATGCGTTTCACCGATACGATGAGTAATACCTGTATAATACAGGATTCGTTCCGTCATCGTCGTCTTACCAGCATCTACGTGAGCCGCAATACCAATATTACGGGTACGTTTAATGCGGTCTACTATTTTTGGATCTGTTTTTGTCTTCGTCTCAGCCATTACTATAAATTACTATCGTAAATCGTTTAAAATCTAAAGTGCGCAAATGCTTTATTTGCTTCAGCCATGCGGTGAACCTCATCCTTCTTTCTTACCGCTCCGCCTTCATTATTTGATGCATCCAACAGCTCCCGAGATATTCGTCGAGCCATTGATTTATCATTTCGCCCCTTGCTGGCCGAAATTAACCAACGCATTCCAAGTGCAGTACCGCGATCGGGACGAACCTCCACAGGTACTTGGTATGTCGAACCGCCCACTCGTCGTGCGCGAACCTCAACAACCGGCGTTACATTACTGAGGGCTTCTTTAAATACATCCATACCCTCTTCACCGGTTTCTTCTTCAATTATTTCAAAAGCCTGATAAAGAATTTTTCGGGCAACGTTCTTTTTGCCGTCTCTCATCAGATTGTTTACGAAGCGCGTTACCAGCTTATCACCAAATACGGGATCCGGTTGTACATCACGCTTATCTGCTGTCTTTCTTCTCATATTCTTATCGGTTTATTTCCTACTCAACAATTATATCTAATTAGGCTTCTTAGTACCGTAAAGACTTCGACCCTGCTTGCGATCTTCAACACCAGCAGTATCGAGTGTTCCCCTCACGATATGGTAACGAACACCAGGCAAGTCTTTAACACGACCGCCACGAACAAGCACGATGCTGTGTTCTTGCAAATTGTGTCCCTCACCGGGAATATATGCAGTTACCTCATATCCATTTGTCAAACGTACACGAGCAACCTTACGCAAAGCCGAATTTGGCTTTTTGGGCGTAGTAGTATACACTCGAACGCAGACCCCACGCTTTTGTGGGCAGTTTTCCAAGGCAGGCGCCGTTGTTTTACTCGGCTTGCTTTTTCTACCTTTACGAATAAGTTGTTGTATTGTAGGCACGATTTATAAACGCTTAATTGATTTTTCGGTCGAACAAGAGTTGCCAATGATAAGGATTTTGCACCTACTAATGCAAGAAAAAAATATGATTTATTTCTATTTTTATCCCATCGGGCTCATTAGTTTACAAACCGCCCATAAAGTAGCTCAATTTTGTTCAAATAAGTAGTATAAAGTAATATATCAGTATATCTATTTTGAAATTAGTCGATCTACCAAGCTTAAGCACCAAGCGATTAAAAGCCCTTTCTGAGAGCGGAATCGATTCGCTGTTGGATCTGCTAAATTGGTTTCCACACCGGTATTTAGACCGTACAACGGTCCTTTCAATCCGGCAGGTGAAAGGTCAGGGCGAAGAAGTAACGGTGGTTGGCCGCATCAAGAAAATACAGCAAAAAGGATACGGTAAAAAGAAAAGACTCGAAGTTATCTTGCAGGATGATACCGCATCCCTGAAAGGCGTATGGTTTAAAGGAGGGTACTATATAAAGAAGCAGTTTTCTGAAGGCGATGCAGTGGCCTTCTTCGGAAAGGCGAAGCAATATGGGCGCTATGTATCGATGGCTCATCCAGAATGGGACAAGGTTGGTGACAACACAGATATTCAAGACCTAAAACAGATAGTACCCATTTATCCCAGCAATAAAACGTTTTCGAAACGCCGAATTACCAGCAAGCTCATACACCAATGGCAAAAGGTAATCCTGAAACATGAGCGTCCGCCGGAATTTTTACCTGATGTCATTCGAGATCAGCATAATCTGCCCCAGCGACACGAAAGCTATCGTATGATCCATTTTCCCGAATCACAATCCGAATACAAACAGGCCTTTAAGCGATTCAAGTTTGAAGAACTCTTTCTTTTTGAACTGAGTGTAGCCAAAACCAAGCACGAAATAATCGAAAAAAACCAAGGTCCTCTTTTTGAGGATATGGGAAATTACACACAGCGATTTTTTAACGTGCATCTGCCCTTTGAACTAACTAACGGACAAAAGTCCGCTCTATCGGATATCAAAAAAGATGTGCGATCAGGCAAACAGATGAATCGACTTATCCAGGGCGATGTCGGCTCAGGGAAAACAATTGTTGCTCTTGGTGCTATCCTGATGGCCCTGGATAATGGCTACCAGGCCGCATTTATGGCTCCCACGGAAATTCTGGCCGAGCAGCACTTCCGCACGCTCTCAGATTATTTAGATCCGCTGGATTTAAATGTGCGGCTACTGGTTGGCAATCAAAAAACCAGCTTGCGAACCGATATTCTTACTGATATTGAAGGCGGCAATTGTAATATCGTCGTCGGCACTCATGCCGTCATTCAGGATCAAGTTGCTTTTAACAATCTCGGATTAGCTGTTATTGATGAACAGCACCGCTTTGGCGTAAAGCAACGCGCCGAAATTCTCACTAAAGGTTCACATCCCCATGTGCTGGTCATGTCGGCCACCCCTATTCCCCGCTCGCTGGCCATGACCTTATATAGTGATCTGGATATTTCTGTCATAAAAGGATTGCCCGGTGGACGAAAACCCGTTAAAACAGCTGTTCGTCATCAAAGTAAACACGGCGATATTTATAACTTTGTAGAAAAAGAACTCGAGGAAGGCGGACAGGCATATGTGGTTTATCCGTTAGTGGAGGAATCCGAGAAAATGGATCTCAAAGATGCTACCGCCGGATATAAGAAACTCAAAAAACGTTTCTCAGATTTTGAAGTAGGATTGCTTCACGGTCGTATGGATTCTGATGAAAAAGAAACAGTAATGCAGCAATTTATTAATAACGAAATTCAGGTACTTGTATCTACTACCGTTATCGAGGTAGGGGTAGATGTACCTAACGCAAGTATTATGATTGTAGAGCATGCAGAGCGATTTGGGCTTTCCCAACTCCACCAGCTAAGGGGACGCATTGGACGTGGCAAGCGACAGAGTTACTGTATATTAGTGCACGGACAAAAAGTAAGTAAAGAAGGGAAATTCCGCCTGCGAAAAATGGCCCAGACAAGTGATGGATTTGAAATTGCCGAAGCTGATCTGAAGCTGCGCGGACCAGGCGATTTTCTGGGCACCAAGCAAAGTGGCCTCCCCGAATTTCGTGTGGCTGATATCGTTGAAGACCAATGGATTCTGGAACAGGCCAAATCAGCAGCTTGGAAGATTATGAATCATGATCCCGACCTGCAAAATTCGGAGCACCAAGAATTAAAAAAAGTGTTTATGCCCTATTATAAAGAGAGAAGTAAATTTTACGGGATGGGATAATTGCCTTTGTTACACTATGAAATCAGCAATCCTATGGCTTCGGCAATTAGCCATCCGATAAGCAAAATAATTGCGATAAGAATAGCAATAAATTGTACAACCACGAACCATATCCACAGGCGGCTTTCACTGGTTGTTTTCTGTGGATGTTGTTGCAGTTCCTCCAAAATGCGGGCATTGCGCAGGTTGGTCTTCCAGTAGACATCAAAAGCTTCGCCCAGTATCGGTATGGATCCAACTAGCACATCCATAAGGATATTCATAAACATTCGAGCTAACACGGCGCCATTGGCTTGTAAAAGGGCCGCTTTAATCAAGAAATATAGGGACACGCCTCCGGCCATCACATCCCCTGCCCCGGGAACGAGTCCAATTATGGGATCAATCCCAAAACGGATATTGGTGCCGGGAATCCGATACTTGTTATCGAGGAGTTCGGCAAGCCGCTCTTCGGTATTTCGTTTTTTGTCCGGCATTGTTCAGCCATTACCGATAAAAAGTTAGTAGCGAATCACATCCTACCTTGAAGCGAACGAAGCTTCAAAGCTGTTTATGCAAACTCTTTGTTCTTCTTTGCTCGTTTCCGCTCGTTGAAGTCGAGATATTTCTTACGGATTCGCAAGCTTTTAGGTGTTACTTCCAGCAGTTCGTCATCATCTATAAACTCGATGCACTGCTCCAGACTCATCTTCTTGGCGGGAGCAATTTTCACCTCATCTGCACTTTGCGTAGCACGATGGTTTGTCAAGTTTTTCTTCTTGACCACATTAATCACCAAATCATCAGAACGATTATTGATACCAACAACCTGTCCCTCATAAACCTTATCGCCGGACTCAACCAGAAATGTCCCGCGATCCTGCAGACCCTCGAGGGCATAACTCGTTACTTCTCCTTTTTCCAAGGCAATCAATGTTCCGCTATTGCGACCCGGGATTTTACCTGCAAAAGGCTCGTAAGCATCAAATTGCTGATGCATTATGCCGGTGCCGCGCGTTTCGGTAAGCATTTCGCCCCGGAATCCGATCAAGCCGCGAGAAGGTACCTTAAATATCAGGCGATTATTTTCGCCTTCCTGCGTCATTGATGTCATAATTCCTTTCCGTTGTTGGAGGTTGTCAATCACACGATTACTATAATCTTCGTGAACATCTACAACCACCTCTTCAAAAGGTTCGTGCTTTTGACCATCAATTTCTTTGAAGAGCACTTCCGGCCGAGATACCGCAAATTCATATCCCTCGCGCCGCATTGTTTCAGTGAGGATAGCAAGCTGCAATTCTCCACGTCCCGATACTTTATATATATCCGGATCATCGGTCTGCTCCACTTCAATGGAAACATTGGTTCGCGTCTCACGCATCAGGCGATCTTTAATCTGGTTTGAAGTCACATATTCCCCTTCCAAGCCGGCAAATGGCGAATCATTCACACGGAAAAACATCGCCATCGTTGGCTGATCAATGTCATAGTAGTCGAGTGCCGTCATATCGGTGGTGGCAGTAAGCGTATCACCAATATCTACTTTTTCATACCCAGCCAGGGCAAAAATATCTCCTGCAATCGCCTTTTCAACGGGCTCACGCTTTAATCCATTAAACGTATAAAGCTTTGTCGCCTTGGCTTTTTCTTTGAGTTTTCCATTGCGATCGAGCAGTGCAATCTGTTGCCCCTGCTCAATAGTTCCCTGTTCTACGCGTCCGATGGCAATTCGCCCCACATAGTCGTTCCAGTCCATACTGCTCACCAACATCTTAAAGGGAGCATCCATTACTTGTTCGGGAGCAGGAATGGTTTCAATAATCTGCTCAAATAACGGACTCAAATCATCGTTGTCGTCTTCAAGTTCGTTTTTGGCAATACCGTTGATCCCTTCAGCATAGATGATAGGGAAATCAAGCTGTTCATTAGTCGCATCGAGCATTACAAAGAGGTCAAAAATTTCATTCAATACCTCATCAGGACGCGCGTCCTTGCGATCTATTTTGTTAATCACAACAATAGGTTCATATCCCAATTGAAGTGATTTTCGCAGCACAAATTTTGTCTGTGGCAGCGGACCTTCTGCGGCATCCACCAGAATAATTACCCCATTTACCATTTTAAGGATGCGCTCCACTTCTCCCCCAAAATCGGCGTGGCCAGGCGTATCCACAATATTAATCTTGGTTTCTCCCCACTTAACGGCTGTATTCTTGGAGCTTATGGTAATGCCTTTTTCTTTCTCCAGATCACCGGAATCCATCACACGTTCGGCTACCTCTTCGTGCTCGTGAAACGTTCCGCTCTGTTTCAACATTTCGTCAACCAATGTGGTTTTGCCGTGATCAACGTGAGCAATAATCGCAATATTTCTAATATCCTTGTACATAAACAGTATTGATTAAAATCGGATTGAATACCTCAAACAGCGCCAAAATACGATGGTATCATTATAAATTTACTTTAGAATGACGCAGAAGTGCATGTCGATGAGCCTGACAATCCTATAAAATTTAGCCAGCAAAGATACGGCTTTATTTACCCAATTCCTTATCATAAAATCTTATTGTTTTAAATATTACAATATTCCATAGGTTGACTGTCAACTGCCCCTGACCTACATTGGGCATTAGTAACCAACCCAAGTTATTTAGGTATGGAGTAATGCGAAGCAAACAAACAGTTGCAACAAGCGTAATAATTGGCCTTACCATACTGGCAATACCTCTTTGGGTGATCTCTTATCCCGAAACGACTTTTCGACACAACCTGAATCCCTGGCTTATTAGCAACAGTCAGTTGGCTGGTCTTCTTGGCTTTGTGCTATACAGTTTTTCTCTCGTACTTTCTACCCGACTTCGATGGATTGAAGACCTATTTGGCGGCTTAGACAAAGTCTATCAAACGCACCACACCATTGGGAAAGCAGCATTTTTCCTGATCCTTTATCACCCGCTAGCATTAGCCGCACGATGGGTGCCACAAGATGTCGGGAAAGCGATACAATACCTACTCCCCACTCACCGCCGGCTCGCAATCGACCTTGGCAGCTGGGCCCTACTGGTATTTTTCTTATTGATGCTGGTTACCCTGGTTATTAAAATTCCCTACGACAAGTGGAAGCTAACCCACAAACTTACGGGCATCGTTTTTCTGCTAATTATTCCACATTTTTTTCTATTGGATGCATTGGTCAATGCCAATATTCCGCTCGCCATTTATGTAGGATTTTTCTCCCTTCTCGGAGTTATCAGCTTTTTTTACAAATCTGTTTTCTTTGACTGGATTACCGATAAAAAGTCTTATACCGTAAAAAAGGTAAATAGACTTAATAACAACGTTATGGAAGTGACCCTTACACCTGATCGTAGTCAACTAGAGTTTATTCCGGGACAATTTTGTTTTTTTAGCTACCGTCATTCTTCTATCAGCAACGAAGCCCATCCTTTTACTATCTGCAGTACTACTTCAGAAAATGATATAACTATAGTTGTTAAAGCCTTAGGAGATTATACCAATCACCTTTTTGAAACTCTTCAACCTGGTGTTAAAGCATTAATCGAGGGACCATATGGTCGGTTTAATTATAATGATTCCAATCAGCCACAGCTCTGGATTGCCGGTGGTGTAGGAATCGCTCCATTTATCAGCTGGGCAAATAATCTACTTATGGAGCCACCTCCATCTGACTTTGATGCAGAGTTATATTACTGCGTCAATAATAAAGAAGAAGCCGTCCATGTGGAGAAATTTAAAGAACTTGAAAGTACATTATCAGGCTTTTCTTTCTACTTAACTTGTGCTGATCGAGAAGGTTTTTTGTCCGTTAAGGAAATTCAAGATTTCAAAGGAAGAGAAATCTTTATCTGTGGTCCCAAAGAAATGAGGCAATCGCTATTAAAGGAATTCCGGCAGCTGCAGGTACCAGGTAAAAGCATACATTTCGAGGATTTTGACTTTAGCTGATTATTCATTGAGCACCAATAGTTCAATTTTAGCATCACTGATATTGAACAGTTACCTTAGTAATCATTATTACTAAATAGAAATTATTGATTTGATACTGATATGGATTTAAAAATTGACAACCAGCGCTTTATTGTTTGCGGAGCAAGCAGTGGATTTGGACGTGCAATCGCAGAACTTTTATTGGATGAGGGAGCAAGCATTATTGCTGTTGCCCGCCGCGAGAAAAAACTTAATAAACTCAAAGAATCATATAATGGGCAAGTAGATATTGTAGCCGGTGACTTAACGGATGATGATACCCACAACAAAATTGAAGCAGCTATTGGTAATAGCCAACTTCACGGGGTAGTTATTAATGCAGGAGGACCTCCGGCCCTAACTCCGCTCGAAACAGCTATTTATGATTGGGATGAGGCTTATGAAAATGTCATGCGCTGGAAAATTGAATTGGTGCTACGGTTAGTTTCATATTTTACTTCAAAAGAATATGGACGCATTCTGTTTGTAGAAAGCCAGTCTGTTAAACAACCTATTCCCTCCTTAGTGCTCAGCAATTCGTTCCGTGCAGGCATGGTAGGATTTGCCAAGTCGTTATCACAGGAAGTGGCCAAGCAAGGTGTTACGGTGAATGTCTTCGCGCCGGGATCCCACGATACACCGGCCATTGAACGGGTAATTAAGAAAGCTGCAGATGAGTCTGACAAATCAATGGAGGAAATCCGTGAAGAAATGGAAGCTTCGATCCCGGTTGGACGCTTTGGAAAAGGTGAAGAAATCGCCTCACTGGCAGGTTGGATTTTATCTCCTCATGCTTCTTATGTTACCGGGCAAACCATCAGTCACGATGGCGGAAACATTCAAGGACTGTTCGGTTAAGTGCAATCGGCAGAAGTGTAACATAAAAGGCAGAGTATAAACAACAGATCGTTACTCCTAAATATCAGAGTTGATAACGTTGATCTAATGTAATTCTCATTCTCTAATTCTTAATTCCAATGTGGTATCAGACAAAGGTTACCCTTTCGGCAAAATCACGGGGTTTTCACATCATCACGGATGAAGTGTTAAAGCAAGTCCCTGAAATAAAGAACATAAATACAGGTATTGCGCATATCTTCATTCAGCATACCAGTGCCAGCCTCACCATCAATGAAAATGCGGATCCTTCCGTACGACGAGATTTTGCCTCTCATTTTAAACGGATGGTACCAGAAGACACCTCTCTGTATGAGCATACACTCGAAGGCCCCGATGATATGACTTCGCATATCAAAAGCTCGTTATTGGGGCATTCAGTGAATATCCCTATCACAAATGGAAAGTTAAATCTGGGAACCTGGCAGGGGATTTATCTATGCGAACATCGAAACAATGGAGGGAACCGAAAGCTTGTAGTCACCCTGCATGGGGAATAATGAAATTAACTCAAATCACCTATCCCAAAATCCTCAATTAAAAAAGCTTCGCCGAGCAAGCTTTACTAAGCCTGCTCAACGAAGCCTTGGCGTAGTTGAGCGGAGAGGGAGGGATTCGAACCCTCGATACCCCGTATGGGGGTATACTCCCTTAGCAGGGGAGCGCTTTCGACCACTCAGCCACCTCTCCAATAAAGAGTCGCAAATATAAGTGCCTTAGCAAATTTTATCAATGCTTAACTGAAATTTCTTTTTCTAAGAATAGTTATTCCTCCGGATCACTATCAAGAATGTAAATTTGTGCTAAGTTTCTTCCCTCCTGGGCATAATCCAAGCCGTATCCCAACACAAAGAGGGTGGGAATTTTAAATCCCACATAATCGAGCTGCACGTCGTGGTGCGTTGCCTCTGTCTTGTGCAGAAGTGTTACAGTAGCAATAGATTCGGGATTCTTCTTCTGCAACTTATCCACCAGGTAATTCATCGAGAGTCCGGTATCCACAATATCTTCTACCAAAATCACATGCCGGCCTTCAATATCGGCATCAATATCTTTAAGATCAGTTACTTCTCCCGACGATACCTTTTCATCGCCGTAGCTGCTGAGCTTTAAAAAGTCGACCTCGCAGGGGATATCCACCTGTCGCATCAGATCCGACAGAAAAATATATGCACCGTTAAGCACGCCAATAAAAATTGGATTCTTTCCCTCATACTTTGCCGAAAGCTCATCCCCAAGTTCGGCTACTCGTTCGTCAAGCTCTTTTTGAGTAAGGTATATACTAAATATTTCGCCGTTACAACTAACGGTTTCAGGCGTGTATAATGACATGTAACAATATAATTACTTAATTATGAGGTAACATTTCGTTTTGGCATCGCACTTAACCTGCTCCGAAATAGTGCCCCGGGATGACTGATTTTTAATTGGCGGAAAGATAAGAGCACAGATTGTTTCTTCAAAAGATTCTATAACGAGTACTTTTTCCTTATCAACAGCACTTACTTTTCGATTCGTTAAGTGCTCGGCAACGGTTTGATGCCCCTGCATTCCCAATGGCTGCAGACGGTCACCTTCTTTCCATTGCCGCACGGTGACAGGCCAGGACATTTTATCAGCATCCATGAAAAGAGCTCTGGTCAAATCAGGATCGGCCAACTGTTCTACCGTTAATAGCTGACTACCAACCTCAACTTCCGAATTCTTTAACCTGATGCGAGAAAGTGTTTGAGGCCTGAATGCGTCCTCATCACTTTTAGTAACCACATAATGCTCACGATCTCGAACAATCGAAATTCCTGATGTCAGTCCAATCTTTTTTCCTGTCTGAAGCTTTTTAAGTTCGCTGACCCGATGCAAATTCCGTTGCGATATTTGGATATCAGGTTCTTGCTTTTTTACAAGATGCAATACCAAAGCTCGCTGCAAGCCTGACTCCAATTCATCAAAAGCCTGTTTTTGAAGTCCGGTTTCATCCAATATTCGGTCAGCAATCCATTCCAGCGCATCCTCATAATTCTGGGCTTCTTCTGCTAGCCTTAGGATATTATCTTGCCATCCCGGGAAAAATCTTTGCAATTTTGCCGTCCATTGATTGCGTAAAAAATTCCGGGCAAAATTATTTTCTGAATTAGACTCATCGATCCGATATGGAATTCCTTTTTGTTCAGCATATTGTTCAATTTGTTGGCCTGAGACAGATAACAATGGACGAAAAAGCGCTCCATCCCATACATCCATCCCGCTCCAACTGGCCATACCCGCACCGCGGTAAATTTTTTGCAATATCGTTTCTAACTGATCGTCTCGGTGATGTGCCAACGCAATTCCATCGGCGTCATACGCTTCAACTAAATCCCTAAAAAAACGATACCGAACATCACGAGCCCACTGCTGAAAGTTTTCTCCCTGAGCTTCTTTGGGATCAACATCTCTAAGCTCAAATTCGAATCCCCACTCCTTTGCTTTTTCTGCAACAAGCTTTGCATCTTTATCAGATGCTTTTCCTCTCTTGTGATAATTTACATGCGCAACTATTCCGGAGATGTTTAGCCTAAACAAGCTGTGGAGTAAACTCATAGAATCCACACCGCCGCTGACTGCAATAATTAAGAGAGGTACTGTGGTATCAAAAGCGGAATCTATCGATTCCCTAACACTCTGTTCAATTAGTGACAAGTTGGATCTGCTCATAAGAAAATGAATCTATTCCGCCGTCCCTGTTCAACATCAATAATGCACCGTTCTCATCTATACCTAACAACTTATATAATTCCTCTTGCACCTCATCATCAATTTTAAGACCAACCCACTGTCCATACCCAATGATATTCCGGTTTATGGTCTTTATTAATGAAGGTTGCTGCTGTTCCCATAAGGTATATTGGTACTCGATTCGGTTTAGCAAGTCGGCCAAAAACTGCTCTCGATTAATATCTTCTTCCTTCTCAAGCGCAACGGAAGTGGCAACTTCTTCCAATTCACCGGAAAACTTTTGCTGATTGATATTCAGGCCAATCCCAATAATTAAGCGATCAAATGTGTTACCGCTAAAGACCGCTTCAGTTAAAATACCGCCCGTTTTTTTATCGTTCAGGATTATATCATTGGGCCACTTTATAGCTGCGCATGATGCATTTAAAAACTCATTCAGCTTTTCAACAATTGCCAATGCACAAGCTAATGTCAGTACATGGAAACGGCCGACATCAGCAGGGGTTAACACAATTGAGAACGTAAGATTTTTTTCCTTTCCGGATTCCCACTTCCGCTCATATTGTCCCCTCCCCCGGGTTTGATGATCTGTCAAACAAAACAACCCATGTTCAATTTTTTCGGATGGTAGTTTTTTAAGGTAGGTGTTTGTTGATTCTAACTCCTCGAAATAATGAATACTGTGGCCCAGCCATTGGGTATTCAGTTTTTGTAAAAAAACGGACTGATCGAATGTTGAATTCAACGTTTTAAAATACTATAGATTAAACATTATGCCTACGCCTCGGATAACTTACTCTTTAACAAGTCTATCTTAGCTATAGGAGTAGGATCTACATTATTTACGATAGCCAGGTAAAAGCTTGTCCAGTCAGCCAATTGAATAAGTGAAAACATACGTGTAAGACGTGTTTGTCCCCGGGTTTTAAGAATATGCATCGAAGCGGTTTGATCTTCCACCAGCTCCTCTACTATCTCCATACGCCGTTGTACCCTCGGATTATCCTCCTTGTCAATCAAGAGGATCACCGACAAGCGGCCGGTGAGATGTACAATACGCTCCCATCCCACAATTTCATTGTGATTCATTTCCGGTAGTGTATTGCCATATGCCAGCGTTTTAGAATTTTCTGCAAATTGATTTCGCCACCGCAGATTCACAGACTCCATCATCGTACCGTCAGAGTAAATAATCGGGAGGGTATCATTTAGCTCTCCCGCTAAATTCAGTGCTTCGTTATCCTCGGGATTTGAAAACAACTCATTTTGTTCAGATAAAAACCGGGCGGTGTCTTTTAATGCCCCATCACGCTCATCAACTATTCCAAGATACTGGAAAATCCTGTATAACGGCACAAAACTATATCCGAGTGCCGCCCGCGGAGGCATTCCCCGCGATATTTTAATGTAATCAAATTCCTCTTTAGCTGCCCTAACCATCAGCTCACCACCGGTTGTCACAGCTATGGTTTGTGCTCCTTTTTCACGCGCCGTTGTTAAAGCCGTTAAAGTCTCTTCCGTATTACCAGAAAAACTACACCCTACAAATAGGGTATTTTCATCTACCCAGCCTGGGATTTCATAGTGTCGGACAACCTGAATAGGATACGGACTGCTGTCGTAGCAAAACGATCGAATAAGATCAGCACCCATTGCTGAGCCCCCCCATCCCCGCAAAACATATGTTGGATATGCGTTCGTCATCAATATTTAGCTCAATATCCTTTGTTCGTTCCACTGCTTCTTTCCACTGCTCTGGGAAGGTGGTTAAAAACTCCCACATATTTTGGCTGTCAATCGATTTAATATCCTCCAAAGTCATATATACTTATTCTTTTTTCTCCCAATTAGAAAATATCTGGTCAATATCATCCAACGTTTCTGCTTTTAAGGCCTTTTCAGCAAGCTGTTGCATATCCGCATATGAATTTGATCTTAACAACTGTTTTACCGACGGCAATACCACTGCATTCATGCTTAAGGTATTGATACCGATTCCCATCAAACAGCATGCTGCAATAGGATCCGAAGCCAATTCCCCACATACACTTACCGGTACTTCGTTATTTTTACCTGCTTCAAACACTTCTTTCATCAATCGCCAAATAGCCGGGTGGCGCTGATCATACAAGTGCGATATTCGTTCATTCCCCCGATCAACGGCCAAAGTATATTGTGTCAGATCGTTAGTCCCAATACTCAAAAAATCGGCATGCCGGGCAAAAATATCAGCCTTCAAAGCTACACTCGGGACCTCAACCATCAAGCCCAATGGGATATTTTCGTCAATTTCAACTCCCTCTCCCAACAACTCATCCTTAACCTCATCAATAATATTTTTAAGCTTATTAATTTCATCAATCGTCGAAATCATCGGGACTAATATGCGAATTCGTCCCACAAAATCAACAGACGTTTTTAAAATTGCCCGCAACTGATTTTTTAACAGTTCTGACTGCTCTAATAACATCCTTATTCCCCTCCAACCGAGAAAGGGATTCTGCTCTTTTTCTTCATCCCCAAAAAACTTATCTCCCCCCACATCAAACAAACGTATTGTAACTTGATGGGGAGCAGCTAGTTCAAGAAGGGAAGAATAAAAAGCAACCTGGTGATCTATATTCTGAAACTGTTCTCGACTCAGATAAAGTGATTCTGTTCGCAATAATCCCACACCCTCAGCCTGATATTTATTGGCAATACTCAGCTCCTCTGCAAACTCAATATTAGCTTGCAATGTGAATGGTGCTCCATCAGATGTTTTGTTCGGCTTTTTACAGAGGGATTCAAAATCGGCCTGTTTCTTGCTCTGCTGAGCAATCAAGCTCTTATACTTTTTCCGGGTTTCATTTTTAGGGGCAACAACTACCTCTCCATTGCGCCCATCTAGCACAACTTCATCACCGGAGCTAATAACTTCGGTCGCTTTTTTAGTCCCGACCACAGTGGGAATATTCATTGACCGGGCAATAATTGCTGCATGCGAAGTGGCACCGCCCCGGTCTGTAATTAATCCTTTTATATCGCGATTGGAAAATGAGATAATTTCCCGCGGACTCAACTCCCGAGCCACTAAAATCGTACCTTCTTTAATATCATCTCTCTTGTTATGTAGAATCTGTAACAAACGGTCACGGATATCAGAAATATCTACTGATTTATTTTGGAATGTATCTCCATGATTTTGGCGAATCACCTGCAGATAACTTCGGAAGATACTTTCTACCGCCGAATCAACAGGTTTGTTGTTTGCTGAAATTTCTTGCTCTACCCGATCGCTTAGTTCTGGATCATTTAAAATAGCAATCTGCATCTGTATAAGGTCAGACGATGCTTTCAAATCAGTATTTTGTAACAATGCCTGCAGTTCTTCCTCGGCTATATCAAGAGCCTCATGAAATTTACGGATGTGGGCTTCCGTTTCATTGTTAGAGATCTGCGAATCAGAAACATGCGGGCGCACACGTTGGTAGAGACTCGTGTTACCTATCACGATACCAGGACAGGCAGGGGCCCCGGAAATATATCTCTCTTTATTATTTTTCTGATCACTCATTTCCATCCTCATAAACTTCACCAAATCCATCACCAATAAGCTCGGTAATAGCTTCTGTAGCCTCTTCCTCATCAGGTCCGTTGAGTTCTAACTCAAGCTCGGCCCCTTTTTCAGCAGCAAGTGTCATTACCCCAAGAATACTCTTTCCATTTACTTTATATCCATAGAGATGGATGTAAAAATCGGATTCAAATTTTGATGCCAATTTCACCAATGCGGCTGCTGGTCGAGCATGCAAACCGGCATCGTTAACAATCGTAACTTTCTTCTTTATCATCCTGTATTATTTCATTTAAATCGTAAAATGCCAATTATTAAACTAACTATCCACAGCACTTATCAATAATATATCGTTTCCAGGAGGCTTCGAAAGAATTGTAAACTTAGCTGCTGTTTTCTTAACTTAATTGCCATTTATAACTGCTAAAATCCATACTACATGTCTGTAACAAAAAAGGACGTAAACTACGTTGCTGATTTGGCTCGTTTACAACTGAGTGAAGAAGAAACGGAGTCGCTGGTGAACGATATGAACCAGATCCTCGACTATATGACAACCCTTGAAGAGCTTGATACATCCAATGTAGAACCACTTGAGCACGTCATCGACTTGGAATATCGCCTGCGTGATGACAAAGCAAAAGAGCCACTTTCTCACGAAGATGCTCTTAAAAACGCGCCGGATGCCGACACTGATTATTTCCGCGTGCCTCGAGTTATCGAATAAGAATACTTTCAAAAGGCATATCCTCCGTTAGCATATCAGTTAATGGATATATGCAACAGTTCAGAAATACATTTTTATTCTATCTAAATATCCTCCACTTTGAGTAAAAAAGAGCAAACCCATTCTTTAAGGGAAGATTTTATTTCAAAACTATCAGCCAACAAGAAACATACTATTTCGTTGGCTGTACTTTTCATTCTCCCACTTTTGCTATATTCAGCTATATTTTTCGGTGGCAAGCAATTTCTAGGTAATGATGTACTGCAGTGGAGGGCCGGAGCTGAGTCTGTTATCGAACACGTTGACACCTACGATGAGCATCCGCTCTGGGCATCCAATATGTTTTCGGGCATGCCATCAACTGTTATTCATAATCCTCCTCCACCGCCCAGCATCGATTCTTTCTTTCAATGGATGGGCGGTCAAGCTCATCCCCTGGCATTCTTTTGGATACTCTTAAGTGGCGCCTATCTCTTTTTTGTCGTTCAAAAAGTGCGCCCATTTTCGGCAGCCATCGGAGCTATCCTCATCGGATTTACAACCTATCTGCCCATTGTTATCGAAGCCGGCCATTATGCCAAGTTTATGGCCTTTTCGTTTGTTCCCTGGATGTTCGTCGGCTATTATATGATTTCCCAATCTCAAAAAAAACTATTAGCCTTTTTTACATTTGCGCTGGCGGTAATGCTACAACTCCGAGCAAATCATCCCCAGATAACCTATTACTTTTTGTACCTGCTGGGCTTTTGGTGGATCTACGACAGTTGGCTGGCCTACAAAAAAGAGGAACTCTGGGATTGGGCGCAGCGAACGGGTATCGCTTTTGGGGCCGGTATTTTGGGCATTCTTTGCAGCATTGACCTATACTGGCGGCTTTATGAATATTCACAGTACAGCACTCGGGCTGGCTCTACGCTGGCATCATCAGGTGGTAGCGGCGGACTCACACTCGAATACGCTTTTAGCTGGTCGCAAGGAGTCGGGGAATTACTAACGCTCATTATCCCGGGACTCTACGGCGGATCATCCGGCGAAGCCTACTGGGGACCAAAATCATTTACCAGCGGTCCACATTACTTTGGAGCTATTGCTTTTGTCTTGGCATTGATAGGACTGTTTACGTATCGGAAGAAAATAAAGTACCTATTCTTTGGCGTGGGCTCGCTAACCCTCCTGTTTTCATTGGGGCATAACCTGCCGGCATTTAATGAATTTGCCTTCAATTACATCCCCTATTTTGCTAAATTCCGCGTTCCGGAAACTTGGCTCATTGCTACTGTTTTCTGTTTTGCGGTAGTAGCCGTATATGGCATAGAGGCTCTTTTTGATATTGCTAAAGATAAACAGAAATCACTAAAGGAATTATACACTCCGATCGGTCTAGCTATTGGACTGGGGGTTATTTTTGCCTTTGGAAGCAATGCTCTTCTTTCTTTTGAAAAACCCGGTGAATTCCAACAATATGCACAACAGGTAGCTCAACAGAATAATGTATCCCCTGATAATCCCCAGGTTCAACAGCGGGTACAAAACTTTATTAACACAAGGTTAAAACCCAATCGCAAAGAGATGGCCAGTAATGATTCCACCCGCTACCTCATTTTAACGTTGCTCGCCGCAGGGCTTATTGTTGGCTTTGTGAAACAAAAAGTTAGCAAAGGATATCTGCTTATTGGGTTATTGGCTCTCACAGCCTACGATATGCTTAGTGTTGACAGCCGCTACGTTAACGAGGAGCAAATGGCTTCGGATACGCTTGAAGCCGAACAAATGATCCAACGCCAGCAAACGCCCGCTGATAAGTTTATTATGCAAAATATTGATTCCGGAGAGGGCTATCCTTATCGCGTATTCCCATTGAATCGCAATCCCTTCAACAACGCTATTCCATCATACTTTTATCCGACCATCGGCGGATACTCCGGGGCAAAGCTGGCTCATTACCAAGATCTGATTGATCATTTGTTGATGGATAACCAAACGGGATTCAACCACGCTGTGCTCGATATGCTGAATACAAAGTATCTAACTATTCAGCAGCAGCTTCCTTTCGGGGGTTATACTGAGGTATTCAGTCAAAATAACCAGCGGGTATACCGCAACGATGACGTACTGTCCAAAGCCTTTTTTGTGGATTCCGTTGCCACTGTTGGCTCACCACAACAAGCTGTAGACCGTATGAAGCCTTCGGCCAATTTTGCCCCCTCTTCAACAGCTATCGTAGAAACAGACGATGCGGTTAGTTCATCCGCTGATACCACGGCTCAGATTACCATTGAAAACTATAAACCCAATGAAATCACGCTCAATACTGCATCCGAAAAAGATCAGTTTTTAGTACTGAGTGAAATATATTATCCCGAGGGATGGGAAGCGACAATCGATGGCGAACCCACGGAAATTTACAAAACCAATTTTGTACTGCGCGGATTACAAATTCCGGCCGGTGAACATTCGGTAAACCTAACGTATGAACCGATTTCAAATATCTGGGGCGGACGCATTGCCTGGGCGGGACATATTGTGTTATACATACTGGGAATCGCCATAGTTGTTAAATCCTTTCGAAAACAGGATCAAGCATAAAAAGTTATGGCAACAGCGCCCGGCATTTCTTTTGTCATATGCACCTATAACAGGGCAGGTTATCTACAAGACACGCTTCATTCTCTCCTCAAAAATGAAGCCGACCCCAACCGTTTCGAGCTTTTGATTGTCGACAATAATTCAACAGACGAAACATCGGCTATTGCTCAACAATTTATTGATGGTTTTCCTAAGCACCATATCCGGTACGTAAAAGAATCGCGGCAGGGACTTTCATTCGCACGCAACCGAGGTGCTAAAGAGGCAAAAAACCGGATCATCACATTTCTTGATGATGATATCTCGACTGACATTGACTTTATCAACAACTGGCTTCATTTCTTTGATACCCATCCAACCGCACAATGTGCAGGTGGAAGAATTGAGGTTCAGTTTGATGATCCACGCCCTGATTGGATGTCCTACTTTTTACTTCCTCTGCTGGGTCATCACAATTTGGGAGATTCTATAAAAAAATATAAACGCCACAAATATCCCTTTGGTGGAAATATGGCATTTAAACGCTCCGTTTTTGATCAGCACGGCTTTTTTGATACAGAGCTTGGACGCAAGGGTAATCAATTAAAAGCCAGTGAAGAAAAAGAGTTCTTTCAGCGTCTGAAAACAGCGAATACGGATATCTATTACGTGCCTAAAGCAACCCTATATCATCGGGTTGATAAACAGCGGCTTACCAAAGAATATATCAGAAGACAAGCCATTGGCTTAGGTCAGAGTATTGCATTACAACTGCAAGAAAGAACTAAAGCTGATAAATTTATAAAAGGTGCCGGCGAACTTTTTAAAATGTTGGTAACACTGGGATTATTTCTACCGTATACACTAACCCTTCAATTTTCAAAGGCTGTGATGCTTATCAAATTTCGTAAATGGATTATAGAAGGCTACCTTTCGGTCACTCCGTAAACGCTTCCCGTTTCATCAGCTCAGATTTATACTATTTTCCTGATAATGATCTTAACAAACGACTTTGTCTTTATTCATTTTCCAAAAAATGCCGGGTCATTTGTCACCCAGTGCCTAAAAAAAATCTACGATGGCAGATCCAATAAATTCGAAGAGAAAAAAATAACGGACTATTTTTACTACCTCTTCGATAAAGAACGCACGAACTATGCTAAAAAATACATGTCCAAGGCACTGGCCTACAATGGGGAAAAAATTAAGACACAGCACCAAGGATGCGACGAAATTCCAAAGAAGCACGAACACAAGCCCATAGTAAGCACCATACGAAATCCATTCGACCGATATGTATCACAATATAAATTTGGCTGGTGGAAGAGAAATCCGGTTTTAAAAGAGGAAAAACTCAAACGGCTATTCCCCAATTTCCCTGATCTCAGTTTCTCTGAATATCTTGATTTGGTATTGAATTATAACCTTGAAAATACCAAACAAAAAAATAACATCACGCTAGATATCGGTATTTACAGCCTCTACTACATCAAACTTTTCGGTAAAAACTATTTAGAATTGCTATCCTCAATAGATAGTATTGAGGAGCTAAAAGACCGCCACTTTTATAACGCCGATTTCCTGTATCAAGAAAACCTGCGCGATGAACTGTTTAAATATCTAAAACAGTTTGGATGGCCTGAGGATAAACTCCAAGTAATTTATGATCACAACAAAGCTAATACCAGCCGAGATGACTTTTCGTACAGAGAATATTATTCGCAGGAGAATATTGACTTGATTAAGGACAAAGAAGCCTTAATTTTCAAATTATTTCCATCATATACGTTTTAAATACGTGGGAACAAGTCTTGGTTCTAACATATAATTACTTTTCCCACAATGAATATTTTATGATTACGAAGTTAACAAAGAATTTTCCAACAGGAGTAAATATATTTGCGAGGAGAGCACTCGACAAACTTATTAAGCCTTCAAAAGATCGAGTGTTCTGCATATCCATGCAGCGAACCGGCACCACCTCTACGGGTGACTTCCTTGCTGATCACGGCTATTCTGTGGCTGGATGGCCAGTTTCAAACTATTACAATTGGCCATATAATTCCTCAATAGGCAACTATGAGGCAATCTTTAACTCTACTGCTTTTCAAGCTTACAATGCCTTTGAAGATTCACCGTGGTATCATCCCGATATGTACAAAAAGCTGTATGACCGCTTCCCAAGTAGTAAATTTATTTTATTCCAGCGGGATAGTGATGAATGGTTTGATTCAATGGTGAGACATTCTGGTGGAAAAACACCGGGAAACACCTTTCGCCATTGTCAAGTGTATAATCGATTACCGGAATTCTATAAAAAACTGGTAAATGACGATAATTTTCATCCATCACTTAACGAAAGCGATAACCTCATGAGCCTACAAGGCAAAAGGAAGCACTATATAAAGGTTTATGAGAATTACAATAATGAGGTCATTACTTTTTTTGAAAACGCAAACCCGGAGAGGCTTTTTACCGCACACCTTAAAGATCCTGATAAGTGGAAAAGGCTGGGCGACTTTTTGGGAGTCAGCGTAGATAAGAATTATAAAAAGCATTCAAATAAATCCTGATGAGCATCTTTTTATAATAAAACTGCTCGTAAATAAACGAATTCGATGGAAGATAAGATACCCGTTACACAACCCTTTTTACCTCCTCGTGAGGAATACGAGTCTTTCCTGGCAGATATTTGGGAGCGGAACTGGCTTACAAATAACGGACCTTTGGTAAAGAAGCTGGAAGATGAGTTGATCAATTATCTCGGAGTCAAAGAGCTAAGCTTGGTTAGCAATGGTACCATTGCACTTCAAATTGCCATGAAAGCCCTTAACCTGCAAGGCGAAATTATCACAACACCTTTTTCGTATGTAGCAACTACAAGCAGTATTGTATGGGAAAACTATACCCCTGTTTTTGTTGATATCCATCCGGAAACATTTAATCTGGATCCACAAAAAATTGAAGAGGTAATTACTCCAAAAACATCGGCCATTATAGCGACCCATGTATATGGAAATCCTTGTGACATTGAAGGCATACAAGCTATTGCTGACCGACATGATCTCAAGGTCATTTATGATGCTGCACACTGTTTTGGAACAAAATACAAAGGCAAATCCATCTTTAATTACGGAGATATCAGCACATGCAGCTTTCACGCCACAAAACTTTTCCACACGGTAGAAGGGGGAGCAGTCGTAACAGATGATCCCGAATTGCGAAGAAAAATAAACCTTATGCGCAATTTTGGCCACGATGGCCTAAACAACTTTACCGGCGTCGGCATCAACGGCAAAAATTCTGAACTACATGCGGCGATGGGGCTGGTAAATCTCCGATATATTGATTCGGTGCTTGCCCAGCGCAAAAAATTAAGTGGGATTTACGACCGCTATTTAAAAGATGTTGATGTTAGTAAACCTACCATACAGTCTCATTCGGAATACAATTTTTCTTATTACCCGGTGTTATTCAATAGTGAAAAACAAGTTGACGAAGTACAATCAAAGTTAACCGAAGCGAATATTCAAACGCGACGTTACTTCTATCCCCTGCTGTCTGAACTCGATTATGTGAATAAATGGAACACCACCCCTGTTGCAAATCGAATTTCGAAACAGATTTTATGTCTACCTTTTTATCATGAACTATCTGAACAGACCATTGCCAGAATCTGTAAGATCATAAAAAGCGTTTAACCATGAAGCTTAAACGAGTTTTTATCCTCTATTCAGAACGGTCTGGCAGCAACTTGCTGCGCGTTCTTCTGGGCAATCATCCAGATCTATCAGCGCCGGTTTCTCCCCAGTTTTTTGACAGCTTTACTCCTCATGTTGAAAAGTTTGGAGATCTCAGAAAAAGGGAAAACAGCATTTCGCTTATTTCACGCCTGATAACATATGCCAATCACCCATTCAGTAACTGGAATCTCACGATATCAGGGGAAGATATCTATTCAGAATTCACCCCACAGAACTTTATTGAAACTGTAGACGCTTTATATGCTACCAAAGCCCGAGAAGAAAATAAATTGGGATATGTATGCAAAGAAAGACATCTGTTCAATTATGGCGGGCTAGTGATGTCCAGCTTGTCTGATATTGACTGGATCTTTCTGCACCGTGACCCCCGCGATGTTGTGAGTTCCTGGTTCAAAAATAATATGCTTTATTTCACCGCCTACGAAGCAGCCCAGTCGTGGAAGGAAGATCAAAAAAAGTGCCTTGCCTTACATCACGCCTATAACCTTTCATATCATCAACTTAGTTATGAAGAACTTATTACGGATACAGAACAAACCTTAACGCCGCTCTTAACGTATTTGAACCTGAATGTTGACGACCAGTGCTTTAAAAATGAGCAACATAATGAGGAAGCCAATCGAAATGTGTTGTGGAAAAATCTGAACAAACCCATTGATTCATCTAATAAGCAGAATTACATAGATATTCTCTCTCAAAAACAAACCTTGATTGTTGAGTCGGTTTGTAAACAGCTGATGAAAAATCTTGGGTACCAATTAGAAACTGATGGGAAATGGTCTCCTGCTATCGGAGAAACTAATTATCAATACGTTAACAAGGTCAAAGAACTTCTGAATCAAAAAATACGATCAAACAAAGAAATCTCGAATCTTCTCCAAGACCGACAAAATTTGAAGCACGAACTTATAAACAGTTTATAGCATGAGTATCGGAATTGTCCAGCCATATCTATTTCCCTACATAGGATATTTCCAACTGATATCGGAGGTACAGACCTTTGTTTTTTATGATGATGTGAATTTTATTACCCGGGGATGGATCAACAGAAATAAAGTACTCGTAAATGGGAAGGCAAACTACTTCACGATCCCATGTAAAGATGCCTCACAGAACAAGCTCATCAATGAGGTCAAACATGCAATGACCGAAAAAAAGCGGGGCAAACTTCTCCGAAAGATCAAGTTTTCTTATAGTAATGCTCCTTTTTTTGATGATATATTTCCTATTGTCAAAAAGGTACTGCACACCGAAAGCAGCTATATTGCTGATTTGGCAATGCAAAGTATCTACCAAACCTGTAGCTACCTAAATCTAAATACTATATTCAAAATCAGTTCTGAGGAATACAATAACGCTAAACTAGGAAAGGCAGAACGACTTATAAACATCTGTAAACAAGAGAAAATGACAACCTATATAAATCCTACGGGTGGAAAAGAGCTTTATAATAAAGAGCACTTCCAGAAAGAGGGAATCACATTAAAATTCATCGAACCTTCCCTAAAAGAATATGATCAGTTTGATAACGATTTTGTAGCGGGATTATCGATTATTGATGTTATGATGTTTAATTCTCCGGAAAAAATACGCACCGATCTTTTAACAGCCTATAACCTGGTATAATATGCAGAACGCAGCAATTTTTGGTGTGCCCAGATCGGGGACTTCCTGGCTCGGTCAAATTTTTAACAGCTCTCCAAATGTGGTGTATCGCTATCAGCCGATTTTTGCCTATTCATTTGATGGGAGTCTGAGTTCTGAGAGCAGCTCGCAAGAGATTGCCCGATTTCACGTAAAGCTTCTGCAGACCGATGATGAATTTGTTTGTCAAAAACAGAATATAAGCGGGAATCAAACACCAACATTTTCAAAAGGAGAATATACCCATCTGGTTTGGAAGGAGGTACGCTACATCGATATTATTGAGAACCTTTTAAAACAATCAGAAATCAAGGTGATCGGTATTGTCCGACATCCCTGTGGTACGATCCATTCCTGGTATAACGCTCCAAAAGAATTCGATAAGCAATGGGATTTATTAGAGGAATGGCGGTATGCTCATAAGAAGAATACTTCTGAACATGATTTTTACGGATATGAACGCTGGCTGGATGCCACCCAAATGTTTCTACGACTTAGTGAGAACTTCCCTAATCGTTTTCACTTGCTGTGCTATGAAAAGCTGGTTGATAATCCTCAAAAATACACCAAAGAACTATTTGATTTTGCGGAGCTTCCCGTAGAACAGCAAACGGAATCTTTTTTAAGAGAAAGCACTGCTTCCACATCAGATGATCCCTATGACGTATATCGTAAAAATAAAACCGGATTTGAATGGATAAGTCAGCTTAATCCCGTTATAATAAATGAGATTAAAACGGATG
Organism: Fodinibius sp. GM21; assembly: GCF_058386955.1. NCBI lineage: Bacteria > Pseudomonadati > Balneolota > Balneolia > Balneolales > Balneolaceae > Fodinibius > Fodinibius sp. GM21. Next base: position 25,999 of record NZ_JBYEIQ010000007.1, read on the forward strand.
AGCGATTTATCGAAATTGAAAACCATTTTGGATGGAATACCTTGGAACAGAAAAAGCGGTAAACAAGATAGAACCGCAGGTATCAGTCTGTATTACCACCTATCAACATGCTGCGTTCATCAAAAAATGCGTAAACAACGCACTCGATCAAAAAACCAATTTCCCGATAGAAATTATTATAGGCGAAGATGAATCCACGGATGGAACACGAGAAATATGCAAGCAGTTAGCAGATAATCACCAGGAGAACATTCGGTTATTTCTCCGCTCCAGAGACGATGTGCGGTATATTAATGGCAATCCCACCGGCCGACATAACTTTTTGGAAACCTTAAAAGCTGCCCGAGGAAAATATATAGCTTTCTGCGACGGTGATGACTATTGGACTGATCCCCGAAAATTGCAGAAACAGTATGACCATATGGAATCAAACACCGACCTTTCCTTGTCCCTCCATAATGCCTATGTAGTCGATACAAAAGGGAAAAAGAAATCTATCTTCCCAAATATCAAGACGCAATCCATTATCTATCCCGAAAAAATCATTGAGAAAGGTGGTGGGTTTTGCGCTACAAACAGTGTCTTTTTTCGGAATGACATGCTGACAAATATGCCAAACTGGTTTGTGAATGCCTATGTCGGTGACTACTCGCTATATCTTCTGGCTATTGAATGTGGTAAAATTGGGGGCCTGCCGGATATAATGAGCTGCTATCGAAGTGGACATTCCAATTCATGGAGTGATTTAAGCAACCAGGCACAGCATTTAAATAACTATCTCGAGTCCTTAAAAACCATGCTTTTTGCATTTAATGAATATTCAAATCATAAATACCACGACAGTATTCACATCCGAATAGCACTCGAGGAGATATATACAGCTTTTAAAATTATTTTAAGCGGTAAACTAAGCTACCTTCGTGAACTCTCAATCCATGATAAGAGGTACGTCCTACCTGCTTGCAAAAATATTTTAAAACGGAAACTTGGATTGTGATATTTACTGTGCAGCTCTATTAATAACCAATCAAAAATATTAGTAAGTTCTCGCACCTTTTTTAAATAACGAAGAACCGTTTTGGGAGTCATATTCAGGCAAAGCATTCAGAATACAATCATTTCTTATATAGGCGTAGCCTTGGGATTTGTGGTTACGATCTGGATGTATCCCAATATTCTTACTCCCGAGCAGTATGGACTTACCCGAGTGCTGCTATCACTAGCCATGGTTTCGACCCAGCTGGGCAGCCTCGGAATCAAAAATACCATCATACGATTCTTTCCCTTTTTTAGAGATAAGGAAGAAAATCATCATGGCTTCTTATTTTTATCTCTTATTGTACCCCTGACCGGTTTTATACTGCTTGGATTGGGACTCTATGTCTTCCGTCCACAAATCACCCAATACTTTGTAGAACGTTCCGAGCTTCTTGTCGACTATTATTGGTTTATATTGCCGCTGGCTTTCTCCATTCTGTTTTTTCACGTCATCACCAAGTTTGTACAGGCACTCTATGATACCGTTCTCTCTTCTTTCCTCATGGATGTTGCTGTACGTGTTCTAACAGCCCTGTTGCTCATCATCTATTTCATGGGATGGGTTACTTTTTATCAGTTTGTTATTCTCTTTGTACTAAACTACGGCATTATTCTCCTTATTCTTTTTGTCTATATGCTCTGGACCTCCAGCGCATCGCTCATCCCCGATTTCGATTTTTTAGACAGGGCGCTCATTCAAAAGATGATGAACTACAGCCTGTTTTCTTTTTTCGGAGGCATTGCGTCAATTATTGTCTCCAATATTGATATTATTATGCTCAGCTCCCTGGCAGGACTGGATGATACCGGCATTTATGCCATCGCATTCTACATTGGTTCGGCTATTACTATAACCCGGCAATCAATCTATAAAATATCATCACCGGTGATTGCCGATGCCTTCAAAGAACGCAACTTTGAGCTTATCGAGCAGATCTATAAACGATCTTCCTTAAACCAAGTTTTAGCTGGCGGATTACTATTCTGCGGAGTCATTGCAAGCCTTTATAACCTCATGGATATTTTGCCCGAAGAATACTCAGGAGGTGCTATGGTCATTGTTATTATTGGCATGGCCAACATGTTTGACATGGTAACTGGCATTAACGGCGCAATTATCCTCAATTCCAAGCACTACCGATTTGACCTTTATTCAACGATACTGCTCATTATTATCACTGTAATCTTGAATTATATATTAATCCCAATATACGGGATCGTTGGCGCCGCCATAGGGACCGGGACAGCAATTATAATGTATAATGCGCTCAAACTGTTTTACGTCTGGTTACGCTTCTCTATGCAGCCCTTCCAATGGAAAATGTTGCTAATCGTCTTTGTTGGGATTCTTTCGCTAATAATTGCGTACATCATCCCCCATCCTGCAAACAACTATTTAGATATACTTGTGCGTTCTGTTGTTGTTACTGTCATCTATGTCCTTCCTTTGTGGGCCATGAATATTTCCGATGAACTGAACCAACTTATTGAAGGTATGCTCAATCAAGCAAAAGCATTAATTTTTCGAAAGAACTAAACAATCATCTACCATCATGCAAGCAATACAAGTCCTCAATAATGACAAACAAAATGCTCTTAAAATTGGTACAGTTCCGGATCCTAACCTTCCAGAGAAGTCGATCCTTGTAAAAATTAAAGCTACAGCGCTTAACCGTGCCGACCTGCTTCAGCGTACCGGAAATTATCCTCCTCCTGATGGAGCCAGTGAAATTTTGGGGCTCGAGATGGCCGGTGTAGTGGAAAAAGTGGGAAGTAACGTTACCAAGTGGGAAACCGGAGATCGTGTATTCGGATTACTGGCTGGCGGCGGATATGCTGAATATTGTACCATCCACGAAGAAATGGCAATGGAGATTCCGGAAAATCTATCTTTTCAAGAAGCTGCAGCTATCCCCGAAACTTTTTTAACGGCTTTCCAAGCATTGGATTGGTTAGGCACACTTCAAGAAAAAGAAACCGTGCTTATTCATGCTGCAGGCAGTGGCGTGGGAACTTCTGCTATTCAGCTGGCACATCACGTATATGATGCACAAATTATTGCAACGGCCGGAAAACAGCACAAGTTGGATACAGCAAGAGAATTGGGCGCCGACTTTGCTTACAATTATAAAGAGCAAAATTATGCAGAAGAAATCATTAGCGAAATTGGGGCTGACTCAGTAAACGTAGTGGTCGATTTTATCGGCAAACCGTATTGGCACAAAAATATGGAAGTCCTGTCAATGGATGGCAGGCTGGTTTACCTGTCGTTTTTGGGCGGACACAAAATAGAAGAAATGAGCCTTATTCCCATTCTCAGAAAACGTCTCTCGATTATGGGATCAACATTACGGAATAGATCCGAGCAATATAAAATTAACCTTACAAAAGATTTTGCCCGTAAGACTCTTTCCCTGTTTAAAACCGGGACCCTCTCTCCTGTTATTGATTCTACTTTTGATTGGACAGAAACAGAAACAGCCCATCAACGGATGAAAAACAATAAGAATACCGGCAAAATTGTATTGACGGGGATGTAAGCCGCGGATCAACACAGATTATAACGGATATAGTATCAATTATTTCTTTTTAGATCGTAAACAAAACGTTTGAACTCCGGTTCATCTCCAAAATTCATCAATAACCCAATATTAATATCTGTGGCTTTCAAATAGTTTAGAACTTGGGCTTCATGTATAGACAATAATGAAGGTACAGATTTTAATTATATTAATATCTTACCTTCTACGATAAGATCAGCCACGTACTTTCCAACTTCATGACCTTTAAAATAAACTGATATTGGAACTTGTTGTTCTACATCCAGTCCCAAGTTCATTATAAACGTCATAAAAACTTCTGATTATTTTCCTGCTCAATTTCCGATGTTTTAACATATCTTCAAGAATCCGTTTATATCCGTGAAAGTCCGCGGCTAATTGTAAGACCTTCAACAAAGTTCATCCTTACAAAATTAGCTCCCGTATCCGTGTTCCATTTCTCCTTAACCTCCGTTATCTTAGGAGCGAATTATTTTTAGAACCGAACTGATTTTTATTCATGGCGCAATCGACCTTTAGCACGCATGTGGGAATGGTAGACATCCTGCCCGGCGAAGTAGAAAAATGGCAAGCACTGGAGCGTATCATCCACGAAGAGGCCAAAAAGTTTAACTTTGAGGAAATCCGTACGCCCATCATGGAGCAGACTGAACTTATCGCCCGCGGCGTTGGTCAGTTGACAGATATCGTCTCCAAGGAAATGTTCGCCTTTGAACGCGGTGAGGATCAATATGTGCTGCGACCCGAGTGTACCGCGCCTGTGGCACGCGCTTTTGTTGAACACCACTTGGAACAGCGCGGCGGCACGCAAAATCTCTATTACATTGGACCAATGTTCCGCGCCGAAAAACCGCAAAAAGGTCGCCAGCGACAGTTCCATCAGTTTGGTGCCGAAATTATTGGGGCCGATGATCCTGCTGCCGACGTTGATATTATCGCACTGATGATGTCCATTTATGATCGCGTCGGCATCAGCAATACCTCCCTGAAGATAAATTCTGTTGGAGATCCCGAAAGTCGAAAGGCATATACCAAAGCACTCAAAGATTATTTTCGTCCTCATCTCGACGATATGAGTGATATTTCCAAGGAACGATTCGAAAAAAATCCGTTGCGAATTCTGGACTCTAAAGAGGAGGAGGACCAACCTTTTATTGATGATGCGCCTGTGATAACTGACTTTCTTACGGAAGAAACTGAGGCTCACTACGCCCGCGTCAAAGAGTTATTAAATAAACTAGAAATCCCCTTCGAGGAAGATCCCTATTTAGTCCGCGGACTCGATTACTATACGCGCACTGCCTTTGAGCTAATCAGTCCTGATTTGGGCGCCCAAGATGCACTTGGCGGCGGCGGTCGCTATGACCTTCTCATCGAAGAGATTGGTGGCCAACATACTCCGGCCGTGGGATTTGCAGCAGGCATGGAACGACTGTTCATTGCTTGTGAAGAGCTTGGCATAGATCTGGTGGAAGAAGAAATGCTCGATGTATATATCGTCACCTTGGGCGAAGAAGCCCGTACCTGGGGACTCAAGCACCTTCCGAAACTTCGCAAGGCCGGACTCTCAGCATCTATGGATTACATTGGCCGCTCGATTAAAGCGCAAATGAAGGACGCCGATCGTGAAAATGCCCGTCATGTAATTATTGTTGGCGGTAATGAACTGGCCGAGGGCAAATTCACCCTTCGTAATATGAAAGCAAGCGAGGAAGATGCTTATACTTTTGAGGAGATCCTGAGCAAGCTAACCAATTAAAAAACATAGCCTATGACGAAGAAAAAATATTATCTCATAGGTATTCTGGGGCTTGCTTTAGCTATTATTGGCTATCATTATTTGGCGGCTTCACAAGCCGAAAAGCAAATTAAAAAAGCTATCCAAGAGCAAGCAGGACAATCAAATGCAATATCGGTTCAGTATTCTGAAATAAATATTGCTCCCTTTTCAGCAGATGTCACTATTAGCGGCCTGAATGTAATTTTGGGCAATCACATTGAACGGGCTCAAAAACTTATGCTCGACCTGAGATATCTCGATTTCCTTAATATCTATTTTGGCGGAGTGGAATACGGATTACATCGTTTAGATAAAGCATCAATTACTGCCGTATCTCCTTCCTATACAAACAGAGAAGAGCTGCAAGAAATAAAATCTGACTCACTTACCATTACGTATCAGGGCAATGCCCTTGCCGGTATTCAAAGTGCTGTCAAGGGAACTGCTTTTGGTACCGATCAATCTCTTGAAATCAAAGGGAGCAATATAACTTTTTCTGTTCCCCGCACACTACTTTCAAAAGTAACAGCACAAAGCCTGAATTATTCAGCCAGCATTTCAAGAACACAAACAAACTTTTGGAAAGAGGGTACTCATGATATTCGGTTAGATTCCCTGCTTTGGACGCCCTCCGAATCATTTCAAAACAAGTATAGTTTCTTTATCAAAGGTTTTGGATACCCAACCGATGCTATCCCCTTCCAATCTGCCGAACTACGCACAAAACCCGTATCTCAAGCTGATGATACCTTAGAGATTAAATCTTCTATCAGGTCGGAATTGGCTTTACTTACCGGGCAGGGAAATATTATTCTCAAACAGCCCATGCAAAATTCCGAATTTCTAAATATGAATATTGTAATCTCTGACTTTTCAGAGAGATTTGACAATGTCTTAAATAACATTGAAAAGCTTCTATCCATCTCACTCCCTAAGTCCAAGGACGGACTTACTATTCAACTTCAGGGGGCAATAGATAATCCCAGAATTACTGAGTGATCTTGTAAGCTTCCCATATTTTGTTTGAGGGATAATCCAACACAAAAGGCGACCCAAAGGCCGCCTTTTTTACCAACGATAAATGATGAATTTATTAAGAAGTTGCCTCGCTTCCCTCGGGAACATCGTAGGGTTGTTGCGTTTCTGCTCCGTAATCCGGACGGCGGCTAAGGAAGTAATAACCCAACAGGCCACTGGCAAGAGAACCAATCAAAATACCAACTTTTCCAAATTCAAGAAGTTCCGATCCGGCTTCAAATGAAAGATTTGCAATAAACAGTGACATCGTAAATCCAATTCCCGCGAGCAGAGCAACGCCATACACCACCTTCCAGGTTTCCTTGTTGTCGGCTAAATCAGTAAAACCTAACTTGGTGAGAATCCAGGTAAACCCTAAAATACCGATTTGCTTACCTACAAATAATCCGATTGCGATTCCCCAAGTCAAAGTAGAAACAAAAGCATGTCCCATCACTTCAGGATCAAAGACAACACCCGCGTTAGCAAAAGCAAAGATCGGCATAATCAAAAAGTAGACCGAGAAGTGAAGTTTATGCTCCAGTCGGTGCAACGGCGATTCTGCGTGACTCACCGTTTCTTCCATATGATGGAGCGCCTGTTCTTTTGTAACGGGCATATCTTCGTTTTCAGCCTGTTTAAACAGGTCAAAGCCTTCTTGGGCGTATTCTTTCAAACGTTCCAAGCTCCATCCCCGACTGGCTGGCATCACAAAACCAAGCATTACCCCGGCGATTGTTGCGTGAACACCGGACTTAAGAACAGCCCACCACATAATAAATCCAATAATCATATACGGAGAAATTTTGTTGACTCCTCGGTAATTAAACAGCATCAATACAAGCAAACAAAGGCCGGCAACGCCCAATGCTACCATGCTGATTGACTCGGTGTAGAAAAAGGCAATCACGAGAACAGCAATAAGATCATCCACTACTGCGATAGCTGTTACAAAAACCTTGGCCCAAACCGGCACACGAGACCCAAGCAGTGCCACAATACCGATAACAAAAGCAATATCCGTTGCCATCGGTATGGCCCAGCCATCCATGTAACCTGTACCTGCGTTAAAGCCCCAGTATATTAATGCCGGTAAAGCGGCTCCTCCAATTGCTGCAACTGCCGGTAATAGAGCCGACTGAACAGTCGAAAGCTCTCCATATTTCAATTCTCGTTTGATTTCTAATCCAACAAGCAGAAAAAATATGGCCATCAAGCCATCGTTAATCCAGTGGTGAACCGATTCATCAATCACAAGATCGCCGACGCCAATCGATATGTGTAGTTCTAACAAGTGATGATACCACTCATAAAGTGGGCTATTTGCTACAATTAGGGCAAGGATGGTAGAATACAAAAGCATCATACCTGCCGCCGAGTCTTTTTGGAAAAAGCCCTTAATCTTCTTTACTAAACCGTTACTGTTATCTGTCACTTTCCTATTTTTTTACTTTAAAATTACGTGTTGAATATAACATTTTGCGCAATCTTAGATAATACGAATTTCATTAGCCGCCATCAGATTTACGCCATTCTTTCACTTTTTCGATATCTTCTACCTCTCCTATGATCGACAACTCGTCCCCCTCTTCCAATAAAGTATGTCCGTGGGGTATTTTGATATCTCCGTTTCGCTTTAGAATAGTTACCAAACTCTCGCCTGGGAGATCAATTTCCATTATCTCTTTGCCAATGAGCTCCTTGGTTTTATTATCTTCGCTAATAGTAATATTGATAAAACGTTCATCTCGCAGGAGTATCTCTCGCAGCTCTGATTCATTTTCAGCGCTTTTCCATCGTTCAATAAAGTGTCTACTGTCAATCATCTCAGCCAAGTGGGCTATTAATCGCAGGTGCTGACTGGAATTTTCGGATGAACTCACCAAAAAGATCATTGCACACAAGTTTTCAACCTCTCCTGTTTCATCCTCATCGAGAATCTCAAATCCCTCAGTAGAAACCGTTATACTTTCCGGAATACGCACCAACACCATCTGCGGATCACAGTCTTCTTCAACCCGGATATGATTAATAACGGTGCTATTGCCAAGAGGTATGGTTCCCATATCCTGAGCCCTGCAAAAACTATTAACAAGAAACTCCTGATCCATATCTAAACGATCAGCAAAAATATCAGAAGCCTGTTTTATAATCGTTTTATAACTCAAGTTTTTGTTTGGTTCATCAATAACCGCAGCACTGGCCACTACATGTTCGTAAGGATCTTCTTCACGCAGTCCTTTCTCTCGAAGTATGCCACGCATTTCTCGCTCCAACCCTTGATCTTTGCGCTTACCGAGACGAGCGGTAACATGAAAGATGGCCCCCTCACGCTCAATCTTGCCATATGCATAATAATAAAACCAACCTATACTGAAAATACTCACTACTAACGTAAAGAGAATTGAGAGAAGTCCCATCTCCAGAATAAGAACAGCAGAAAGAATCATTCCTATAATCTGTACCCAAGGGTAAAACGGTGAATTAAAACCGGGATCATACTCCTCAATTTTACTTTCGCGCATCACAATTACCGCCAGATTCAATAATCCAAACAGGAGAAGTTGAAAAGCACTGGCCAACTTGGCTACTTGGGAAACATCAAAAGCTACAAGAAAAAAGATCATTAAAAACACGGTGGCAATAATTGCAATCACCGGAGTACCCATTGATCCTATTTTGGAAAATCGACTATCAATAAGTTTATCACGGGCCATTGCCAACGGGTATCTTGAGGCCGACATAATACCTGCATTTCCGGTTGATGCAAATGCGGCTACCGCAGCAATTACAACAAGTATTAATCCCAGATCACCGGGCAACCAGTTCATAAAAGCTTCTCCTGCAGTGGCAACAGGAGTAAGATCTTCTCGAAATTCACCAGGTTCTAATACTGATACCATAATAAAAACACCGGCAACATAAACGAATATAGCCGACATAATAGAGAGGAACATACCCCATGGGATATTTTTATCGGGATTTCTAACCTCCTCAGCTACACTGGCAACTTTTGTGAGCCCCGCATATGATACGAAAACCATTCCGACTGTAGCCCAAAACCCGGTAGCACCACCAATAAAAAGAGGCGTAAACTGATTGCGGGTAACCTCAAAAAAGTCAGCAGAAAAAATAGAGAATAGTCCCTGAGCAATATAAAAAGTCATAATACTTATCAGGGCGGCAACCAATACTTTCTGTAAAGCCGTTGTCTCTTTGGCACCTACGATATTTAAAATGCCAAAAACAAGTGTCAACACTACGGCTACCGGTAAAATAGGCAACTCAATAAAAATTGAGATGTAAGCCCCCATCCCAATCAAGGCAAAAGCACTTTTTAATACCAGTGCCAGCCATGAGCCGTAGCCGCCAACCGTACCCATAACAGGACCAAGACTACGGTCAATAATATAGTATGTACCTCCTGCTTTGGGCATGGCCGTTGCTAACTCTGCTACACTAAACATTGTCGGTAAAACAAGAAGCCCCGAAACAAAATACGCAATGAATACCGATGGACCTGTTATTGCCGCAGCAATACCCGGCAATAGAAAAAATCCGGAACTGAACATTGCCCCTGTGGCAATTGCGTATACATCCCACAATCCAAGTTGTTTTTCCAGTTTTTCGTGCTGCATACTATTCCAGGTTAAAGCGTTTGATAAAATTTTGATTCAGAGTTTAAGAAAATAAGTCAATTTCTTATAAAACTTTTCCAATTGGTAAAAGTGTTAAATGCGATATTTCTATACATATTCTGCATTCCATTTTAGTTAATTTTCTTTGAGCTCTTTTATCTGCTCAATATCCTCTACCTGACCAATGATAGACAATTTATCTCCCTCACGAATTTCTGTATTTCCGTGGGGAATATTTACACTATCTCCTCTTTCCAGTATGGCCACCAGGCTTTCACCCGGCAGATCAATCTCATATATTTTCTTTCCAATCAGCTTTGACGTTTTATCATTAGAGCGGATATAAATATTGATGAATCGTTCATTCCTGAGTAGTACTTCTCGGAGTCCGGCCTCATCGTTTGCCGAAATCCAGCGATCAAAGAAGTTCTCCTGATCGATCATCTCTGCCATATGTGCTAAAAACCGCAGATGCTGGGTGGCATCCTTTTCTGAACTAACTAAAAAGAACAGAGCATAAAACGTATGTTTTTCTTGGTCTTCGGTATCATCCTCAAAACAAGTATCTCGTGTAACCAACCCATCTTTTATCCGCACAATAAATAGCTCCGGTTCCGTCTCTCCCGGTATTCTTGTATGATTCAGCGCGGCCCCCTTACCAATCGAAAGAGCTCCAAAATCATCTTCTTTGTGGAATGCCTTGATCAACTCTTCTTTATCCATACTCACTTTTGTTGCCAGTGTAGTACAGGCTTTTTCCACAACATCTTCATATGATGTCTGACTATCGGTTACATCCAAGATAGTAGCTTTGCTAACAACTAGCTCGTATGGATCTTCGTCGCGCAAACCTTTTTCCTGCAAAATATGTCGCATTTCGTGCTCAAGCCCACGGTCTTTATATTGCCCTAATCGCTCATGTACATGAAAGATAGCCCCCTGCCGATCAATCTCACCATAGGCATAGTAGTAATACCATGCTACCGACAGAATAGTAATAGCTACAGTAAACAAGATGGACAGAAGCCCCATCTCAAAAATAAGCAGTCCTGAAGTTAACATCCCGAGCATTTGTACCCAGGGATAAAACGGTGATCTATATCCGGGATCATATTCTTCAATTTGGCTTTCGCGCATCACTATTACGGCCAAATTGAGCAACCCGAACAGCAACAGCTTAAAAGCACTTGCAAGCTTGGCCACTTCTTTTACATTAAAGACCAGCAGCAAAAATATCATCATTCCGGTAGTTGCAACAATTGAATAAACCGGAGTATCAAACTTACCTAGTTTCGAAAATTTGGAGTGAACCAGCTTATCACGTGCCATAGCCAATGGAAAACGAGAGGCCGACATAATACCCGCATTTCCTGTAGATGCAAATGCGGCAATAGCAGCGATGACCACTAAAATTAGGCCTGTATCCCCCGGCAGCCAAGTCAAAAACACATTGCCGGCAGTAGCAACAGGAGTTAAATCTTTATAGAATGCTTCAGGTTCCAACACAGACGTCATCAGAAAAACGCCTGCGACATATACTACAATAGCTGTAATAATTGAGAGGAACATTCCCCGCGGTATGTTTCTGTCCGGATCTTCAACCTCCTCCGCTACACTTACAACCTTTGTCAGTCCGGCATAAGAAACAAATACCATTCCCACCGTAGCAAAGAATCCTTGCATCCCATCCTTAAAAAAGGGCGTAAATTTCTCACGATGAACATCCAGTATATTCAATGAGAAAAGATGCGAAAACCCTTGTACCAGATAAAAAGCCATAACAGACAGGAGTGTAATCACAAGGATATTTTGAAGCCTGCTCGTTTCTTTTGCTCCAAAAACATTAAGTGCACCAAAAGCAATGGTGAGAGTTATTGCAACCGGGGTTATTGGTACTTCGAAAAAGATTGATATATAAGCCCCCATACCAATCAGCGCAAAAGCACTCTTGAAAACCAGCGATAGCCAAGACCCAAATCCACCGATACTGCCCATTAGTGGGCCCAAGGTGCGATCAATAATATAGTAGGTTCCACCGGCCCGGGGAAAAGCTGTACCAAGTTCCGCTTTACTCAACATTGTGGGCAGTACCAATATGCCCGATACCAAGTAAGCTAAGAATACAGACGGACCCGTTACACTTGCAGCCAAGCCCGGCAATAAAAACAAACCGGAGCTGAACATGGCTCCCGTTGCTATTGCAAATACATCGAATGCCCCAAGTGTTTTATTCAGTTTTTTAGAATCTTTCAGTTCTGACAAAGTGAAATAATTATGGTTTAAAAGCTATTCAGAATTGAAAAAACAGCTTGTTAAAATTATTGAGAAATGTTATTGCTGTTTGTCGATTTGATCCTGTTCCTCATCCTCAAAAATAATAATGCCCTGTTCACCTATCCGTGCTACCATGCGAATAATATATGCAATTACAACCAGCCCGATGAATCCCTGTATTTTAACGCTCAATATCGGATGTAAATTAAAAAATATAATTATAACATATTCCAATGCAGCTGATACAAGAATAATTCCCAACAGCCAGGCAAATTCTGTAATAAGTTTATTTTTTGTTCGGCTGTCCATCAGACAATGACCAATAGTTTTACATTATTTAGGTTATGCTAAAATAAAAGGATTGTATCATACCTAAAATTATTAGAGTGATTTTAACTAATTTTAATCAAATTGGGATAATAGAAACATCTGTTATCTTATTCTTTTGAAGAAATTCGGTATTTAATATGCCATACAAAGAAAAACAGGATTAATTTTGTTTCTAAGACCTCTTTTATAGATTTTCACGGTTTGTGATAACTACAAAATTACTTCCCACAATTCATGGGTGAACATCTCTTAATTGGCATAACAAGTATTTTACTGTTTGGTATTGGCGCACAATGGGTTGCCTGGCGTTTTAAATTACCCGCTATACTCCTTTTGCTGATCAGTGGAGTTCTTGCCGGCCCGGTTTTTGGACTCCTTGACCCGGATCATTTAATGGGTGATCTGCTTTCTCCTTTTATTTCGGTATCTGTTGCTATCATTTTATTCGAAGGAGGCTTAAGTCTACGTTTTTCTGAACTCAAAGATATTGGTAGTACGGTCGGCAACCTTGTAAGTATAGGGGTGGTTTTAACTTGGGGTATTACTGCCGTTTCGGCTTACTACCTGTTTGCATTTGACTGGGAACTTGCCATACTGCTCGGGGCCATTCTTGTAGTTACAGGACCCACTGTTATTATCCCGTTACTGCGTCAGGTTCGTCCTTCGGGACAAGTTGGCTCCATCTTAAAATGGGAGGGCATTGTCATAGATCCCATTGGGGCTATGCTTGCTGTTCTTGTCTTTGAAGTAATTTTAAGTACCAGTTTTTCTGCTGCTACCAGTGTCGCCGTGATGAGTATCATGAAAACAATTTTATTTGGCACCTTGGTAGGCCTAGGTGGTGCCGCCTTGATATACTTTTTACTGAAGCGTCACCTGCTCCCCGACTATCTGCAGAATCCTGTAAATCTAATGGTAGTCGTCACTGTTTTTACAATTTCCAATATGCTTCAACATGAATCGGGGCTCTGGGCCACTACTCTGATGGGCATCGCTTTGGCCAATCAAAAAACGGCACGTATTCACCACATCACAGAATTCAAAGAAAACTTGCGGGTGCTTCTTCTGTCATCTCTATTTATTCTTCTGGCAGCACGGGTAGAGTTAAGCAGTTTAATCCAAAATTTAAGCTGGAGCCTTGCCGCCTTCCTTGCTATTCTGATCCTTATTGCTCGGCCGGTTGGCGTATATATTTCTACATATTTTTCAGATATCAACTGGCGTGAAAAGCTTTTTCTTTGCTGGATGGCACCGCGTGGTGTTGTAGCAGCATCAATTTCTTCCATTTTTGCGATTTCTTTAGCTCAAAATGGTTTTGAACATGCCGACCAGCTAGTACCTATTGTTTTTCTTGTGATTATTGGGACCGTTGCTATTTATGGACTGCCGGCTGCTTGGGTAGCACGTAAATTAGGTGTTGCCAAACCCGTACCAAACGGCCTCTTGATTCTCGGTGCCCACAGCTGGGCACTTAAAATTGCAAAAGCAATTAAAGATGAAGGATTTAAAGTGTTAGTTGCAGATTCAAACTGGAAAAATATAAGACGTGCAAGATCCCAGGGACTCGAAACTTATCACGGTAATATTCTATCTGAGTTTGCACTGGAAGAATTAAACCTTGATGGCGTTGGGCGAATGATTTCTCTAACCCCCAACGATGAAACAAATTCACTTGCCGCCCTTCGCTTTGGCGAAATTTTTGGCCGGTCCCATGTTTTTCAGCTGGCCCCCAATACTCAGGGACAGATGGAAAACAAGGATGTTACCAGTCATCTGAGTGGCCGTATTTTATTTCATGAACGCCTAAATTTTGAAAATTTATCGCGTTTCTTTTCAACACACGTAACAATACAATCAATGACATTCGATGAAGAAAATCCTGCGGATGAATTTGAAGAACAAATAGGAGAGCAATATATCCCGCTTTTTTTAATTACCTCAAACAACGAAATTCGTCCCTATACCATCGATAACCCACCCTCACCTGCCAACGGAGACCAGGCATTTTATATCCATTTGGATGATGAAATCCGACAACAAATTAAGCAGGAAGCTGCTTCAATTGATACTTAAGATCTTGGGTAGTTAAAAATATGGTGTTGCATCATATACTACTCGTTTTACCAATTCGTTTTCAATATGGATGGAGGTTTTTGTAAACTTAAATGGTATTACTCCCAAATAACTTGTTACGTTATATTGTTGCAAGTTTATGATTAACTAATCAACTATACGATGAAAAATGGGTTGACAATATTATCGTTATTTACGATTGCTTTAACACTTACTTTTTGCAGTAGCTCACAGCAATCAGTTTCTTCAGAATCTTCTGCCCAGCAGCAACAAACAGAATATTCTGAATACTACACTTCCGCATTCCCACACCAAGATATTAGCTCTCAACTAAAAGATGCCCAACAATCGGTTGTTCGAATTGTTTCTACCGGATTCTATAACAATTATAATTTTAGTGGAAAAGCCATAACATTAGCGGATATTAAAACCAACAACCCAAAAGATATTGCTACATCTCAAACATCCGCGGAAGAAAGTACGAGTGGTACAGCTATTATTCTTGGCCAAAATAACAGCAATTCACTGCTGGTTACCTGTCAACATACGGTCTTTTTCCCCGATACCATGATCACCTATTACAGAGGACCGGACATACCTGATGAAACCTATATTGAATCTATAAGCATCAAAAAAAATCAGACTAATCTTGTATACACTTCTTCTGAATTACAACCATTTAAGGTTTTAGCTACCGATAAACGTTTTGACTTAGCCCTGTTGAACGTAGAATTTGATCAAGCAGGAAATTTGGGATTATATCCTCTCTCAATTAAAGCCGGAAACAGTGATTTTCTACAGCTGGGTTCGCTAATCTATGTGCTCGGATTTCCCAAAAGTTATCCTATGGTAACTCGGGGATTGGCCAGCTCTTCAGAAAGTTGGAATGATCGCTTTTTTATTACTGATGCTACTTTTAATCCCGGTATCAGCGGAGGGTTGATTTTAGCCAGCAACAACAATTTTAAATCTTTCCAATGGGTGGGGATTGCAAACTCGTCAACGGCTACCAGAGAACAAATACTTGTACCTCGTCCCGAAAATGATAACTACACTCGAATAAGACGCCCCTATACCGATTCAGTGTTTGTGCAACAAAAAACTCGTATTAATTACGGCATCACTCAAGCCATCCCAATCAACCAGGTTAAGGAGTTTTTGAAAAACCAGCGCCCCCTTCTTGAAAAGAAAGGGTTTAAACGATTATCAACGCTGCAATAGGTCAATATTTCATTTGTAAAATCAGTCCCCCCCTATTTTTACGCTCATAAACAAATTATCACCATAAATAGTAGCAGATGCGCATTCTCAAGTTCGGCGGTACTTCAATGAGCGATGCCAATACCTGGCAGCAGGTTATTAATATCATTACTCAATACAAATCTCCTGTTGTAGTCGTTTCTGCTACGGCTCGTACAACTCGTAAACTTATAAAAGCAGCAACAGCAGCACTCGATGATATCGAAGAAGCCCGAGGTATCGCTGCAGATATCAAACAACGTCACAAAAAATTAACTGCGGAGTTTTTAACCAATTATCCGGATAAGAATCACTTAGTCAAGAATTCCAATGCTTGGATCGAAAAGCAGATTGACGAGCTGAATACTCAGCTGAATGCCATCAACAATGCACAAGAATTAGCTGAGCAAAAGAAGGATGCGGTCGCTTCAATAGGAGAAAAGTTGTCATCTTATTTATTCGCTCAATGTGCATCAGCGGCAGGTCTCACCACCCAGTGGGTCAATGCCAATAACATTATTCGCACCGACTCTGAATTTGGACAAGCTAATCCCGATGAAGAATATATAGCTAGTCAAGCCGTATCTCTTAAAGCGCTCATAGCAAAAGATAAAATTCCAGTAATGGGTGGTTACTATGGGATGGATAAAAACGGAAATACTACCACGCTTGGTTTTGAAGGGTCCGATTATTCTGCAAGCCTCATCGGTGCAGCTCTTGATGCCGAAGCCATTGAAATATGGACTGATGTAAGCGGCATTTTTACCTGCGATCCCCGCTTTGTACCGGATGCCAAACCAATCCCACAACTCAGTTTTCAAGAAGCAACAGAACTGGCCTATTTTGGTGCCAAAGTATTGCACCCCTCTACAACCAAACCGGCGTCAAAAAAGAAGATTCGGGTCTGGGTAAAAAATATTTTTGAACCTGATGAACCCGGTACCTGTATCTCTACAGAATCTTCAAATCGGGAATCAGTTAAAGCAATTGCCTACAAAGAAAATTGTACAATAGTGACCGTTACCTCATCACAAACAGTAATGGGATACGAATTTTTGGCAGGTGTTTTTGACATCCTTCGCTGGCATAATCTGGGTGTGGACGTAGTAACAACAACCGAGGCCTCCGTTTCTATTGGTATCGAAAATGGTTCTAATCTCGATAATGCTATTGAACAACTTAGCGGCTACGGATCAGTAGACGTATTAAACAATCAGGGTATCATCAGCCTCGTTGGCTGTAAAAAGGACAAATCCCTGATTACAGATATTCTTTCCGAGGTTAAAAACGTTCCGAAAAATTTAATTTCCTACAGTCATTCAAAAGGAAACCTTAATCTGGTGATCGATAAAGACAAGGTGCTTACCGTTGTAAAGCAGATCCATCAAAAACTATTCGGCTGAGTTTTACTTTTAATGTCAAAAACGTAACCTCAGAAGGTAGTGTGGATATACCAGAGCACCTTTTCCATCTCTTCTTTGACTACAGATGAAGAACCTACGTAGTGATTATTCATAAAGCTAAAATAGAGCTTTTTACCACTCTTGGTCACTAAATAACCACTAAGTGAATGGTTGTTGCTCAGTGTTCCGGTCTTTGCAAAAACATACGGATCTTGCCTGTCGTCACGAGGGCCATACCAATTACTGATTGTTCCCCGATCACCCCCTGCCGGAAGCAAATGAAATAACTTTTCATCATCGGCAAATTCATCATCGATAGCCTCCAGCAAGCGAATCATAGATTGGGGCGTAAACATGTTATAGCGCGACAATCCCGATCCATCCACCCACTGTGGTTCTCTCGGAAACATATTCAAATATTCCTCTTTCATCTTTTTGATAACCGTTCTGGAATTCAGTGGTTTCCCAAGCTCTGAGGCCGTCACCAGTAGCAGCTGCTCAGCTATAAAGTTATCACTCGGCTGTAGCATACGTTTATAAGCCGTATCAGATTTTATACTGTACATTGTTTTGGGGGATTTTGGACGCTCAACATCCACATATTTTACTTCTTTGCCGAGTGTATCTGATAACATCTCGGTCACTAATTTGGGACTGTAGTGAAACGGTTTATCTATAGTATAAGTAGTTGTATCGCCTTCCGGTTCGTAGGAAAATGTATTATTTGTCATTCCGCGGTGTAGAAAATCATCGCGGTGACCATTTTCTTCTACGAACGATTGAAAATATTTGGGAGATACTGCCAAGCTGCTGTCGGTTTCGGTGATCTTGCGAAGTTCAATCTCTTGTATGGTAAATCGGGCTACATTACCAAAGATAGGAAAAGGCACCTTTTCGGTCTGATAATAATACTGGTAATCACTCCACGACCACCCCGGGCCCAGCAACTCATCATCAAAATTGGCATCAGAGAAATAGAGATCTTCATCCCGGTTTTTAAGAAATTCGTAAACCTTATTGTTACCAAAATCGGGATGTAAAAAAGATGGATCGCCCGTACCCCAAAAAATTAGTGAGTCCCCTCGAACTTCGTATTCCAATGCTTTTAGCGAATCCGGCAGGAGTTTTAACCCGGTATAAAAGGTAAAAAGTTTGGTATTCGACGCCGGGGTAAAATAGCGGTTGGCATTTTGGCTGTGAATCATTGAATCTGTCTCCGGATTATAAAGGGCAAATCCGGTTAGATGGGAAGAAAATACCCGTGAAGTATCGATCATTATTGCCAGTGGAGATGCTTCAATTTTATTTTTGGGGGTTTCATCACCGGCAAGTTCCGCTGTGGATTGACAGCCGGCTGCCAGCAAAACCATCAAAAAAGATATTATGATAAGTTTCTTTTCCATTTTGCTCAACAATGAAGATTAGTATTCAGCCAGGTTCTTTTCATTCGTTCCACAAAAATATGTGGGAGCTGTTATATCAAGCATCGTTTTAAGTCCAGGCGAAGCATTTTGAATTGCACGAATCGCATTTACAATGATAGAAGACGTCGCAATATCGCCGTTTATTCCACCGTCGATCGTTGAATTAAACGTTGGATCTCCGGTTACATAAATGCTGTCATGCGATTCGTCGATTCCAACGGCTGCTTCAAAGACCAATCTAATAACTTCCTGATCATTCTGATACCCCCGAGCGACTTGTCGTACTCCTGCAACATTCCCCGGGGTTACCGTTCCACTTTCCGTTTGGATAGGATTTTCAGCCTGTACGGGTTCCAGCACTTCGTTCACATTGGTTAGCTCCCAATTCATAGCATCGGCAATCATATAAACCGATTCCGGGAGCCCTACATGACGTATCTTTTCTCGATTCTGTTCAAATTCCGACTCGGTGAGACCCACGCCAATCTTATCCCGGAATGGCTTTCTACGTGGACGTGCATCCTGTACGCGCTCAACTTTTACATGCTTTACCTTACGACAAACCGATGTCAGCACTGAGGGCAGATAATCCATTAAAAATCCGGGATTAACACCAGTCCCTACACACGAAATCTTCTTTTCTTTGCAATAATCATCAATACGCTTGGCCAGACCAGGCTGTGTTTGCCAGGGATGAGAAAGCTCTTCACATGTAGATACAATATTCAATCCATAATCAGCAGCCTCTCGAATCTGAGGTTCCACCTTTTGCAGGGATGAAACTGTAGATATGACTGCAATATCAGCTTGATCAACAGCTGAGCAAGTGTCAAGATCTGCAGATATAGAAACTCCAAGCTTTTCAGTTTCAGCAAGCCTACCCAGATCTTTGCCTACTTTTGGGGGATCAGGGTCCACCGCTCCCACAATATGTATACCATCACGTTCTGACAGATAGCGTGTTAGCCGCTGCCCAATGGGGCCTAATCCCAGTTGTATTACCTTAATCATTATATATCGTACATATCTTTCACGTCAGTGATATTGCCCTCTTTATGCTGCAGATACCGACGGGTTTCAAGATAGCGATTGAGATTATACTCATCGTAATGTTCCGCTTCCGGATCAATGCTGCTTACTTTAACCCGCCCTGCAGAATGGATAAACTCATCGTTGCCTATCCACATGCCCACATGCACGACACGCCGGTTACGTTCTTCGGTTGCTTCTCTGCCAAAAAATAGCATGTCTCCCGGACGCAAATTCTCAAAGTTACCGGTAGAGTCAACCAATTCACCCGCATGCACTTGTTGTGATGCATCACGCGGAATAATCCAGCCGTTCATAAAGTAGATCGTTTTTGTAAAACCACTGCAATCCATGCCTTTAGAGGATGTTCCTCCCCACAGATAAGGCGCACCTTTCATTGTTTTTGCTTGCTCTACCAGTCGATTCTCTGATGCTTTAACTGAGGCCTTCCAGTCATCAAAAGAACGAGCTTCAGAACGACTTACAAATCCGGTTCTGCCATCAGGGTAGCTAACTTCATAATAATTTCCTTTTGTTCCTGTGACTTTCAAAATACTTCCGCTTACTAAGTCAGAAACTTTTACCGATTCTCGATCCGGCTGCTCATACGCATAGCCATTGGTTTCGATATAGATCATTTTATCGGATAACTTCCAATCTTCATATTCTTCTTGGCTCATTTGGTGGATTCCTCCATAATCAACCCATGACAAATAATCATCCGGGGTCTGTACAAAATACCAGCTGCCTTCTTTTTTAAGTACTTTTACAGGCATCCCCAAGGTAGCTTGTGTTACTAGTTGTGCCGGGTGCGAGGGTCGCGATCGAAGATTTGCTACCGAGTTATTAATAATTCCCAGAGTCTTGCCTTTGAGGTTTTCATCGGGCAATACACTGATGCTGTCAACGGTCGTAACGTTCATTGCTGAAAGGGAATCCAGCAATGCGGCTTTGGCATCGGGGAGATTTGTTTCTCCCTTCAGAATCCATTCTCCGTTATTTGATACTGCTTCTACATCAAATAAAGCTACCCTGCTGTCGGGGGCAAAGTGCTGAGAGGTATTCCTGATTTTCTGTTGAATATCTTGTTTTTGGACCGGCCCGCAAGCTATCAGCGAGACAAGCAGGAATATAATTAACGGTGTTGATAAAAATCGGTATTTCATTGCATTAAATCCTTTAGAAAATTATTAATGGTAAACTAAAAGGCACAGGAAATGTAACTCCTGTGCCTTTTACCAAAGTATTTGTACAGTTTAATAATTACTACCCAGCATTTATTCGTTTAAGGGTTTTCCACATCCCACCAGATTCGGCCGTATATTGAGTTATCACCGCCAAACTGACGATCAACCGCTTCTTCATAATTTTCGGTATTATTCAAGGCCTCATCTGACGTATAAGCCTGTCGCAATGGTAGGTCTCTGCCTTGTGGATTCACCATATTATCGGGATAGCCGGTTCGGCGGTATTCTGCCCATGCCTCGTATCCATGCATAAACAGGTGCAGATACCGCTGCTCCGAAATTTGCTCTATGCCCTCTTCTGTGGTTGCAGGGTTATAAGCAATATCTGGCTCAGAGAGGTAATTTTGAACCCCAGCATCACTGCCCGTCCACTGTATAATAGAAGCTTCAACAGCCTCATTATAATGTGTTTCTGGGGTATCAGTAATCCATTGGCGCTCGGCCGCCTCGGCCAATGCAAATTTGGCCTGGGCATAGGTAACCAGGTAAACCGGAGCATCCTGCTCATAAATATCCGTTCCCAATAGTGAGTAGTCATCAGCCTCAACACTGTTTGGAGTACCAAATGGCAGGCCGGTATAATCACCGGTATTTGCAGCCTGTTCTCCATAAACGGGGAGCCTTGGATCATTATAAGGTTCCATCATATCGATTATCCTAACTGGAATTGCCCACCATATCCGAGACTGTCGTATGATCTGGTTGTACCAGTAGTTTTCATTGTTTTCATCAGCCAGATGCTGGAAGACGAAATTATCATCATTTGAAGTCATAATTCCATCATCCAAGGCATTGGTGAACTCATCTTCGGCCCATGTTGCATCTACTTCGGAAAGACGAAGCGCCATCAGCATGCGAACGGTATTGCTAAACTTTCTCCACTTTTCGATGTCACCATCATACATAATATCGTTTGAAAGTCCCGCTCCGACTTCAAGCTGATCTCTGGCTTCTTTTAACAATGCAAAGAGACTTTCATAAATCTCTTGTTGCGTATCATAGGCCGGAGTAAAATCTTCGGTTCCGTTCAACGCTTCTGAATAAGGAATATCTCCCCAACGATCCGTCATATGCCAGAAATAATAGGCTTTAAGGATCTTGGCAACAGCCGCTTCGTTAGCAACATTTGTGTTCTCAATAGCTGTTTGAAGATTAATTAGAGGCCCCTGATACAGCCAGTAAAAGCTGGTTGTACTTTCAGGATATAGGGAATCATCAATATATATGATCTCCGATAAATACTGCGCATTGTACTCTCCCTGTGGAGATGAACTCAATGATGGCAGCGAAAGCATCGCATTGGCAATAAGCTGAGAAGCTTCAGCTTCGCTCGGTAAGTTAGGGTTTTTATTTATATCGTCATCAAAGCTTGCGATTTCGCAGCTGCTAACCAGAAATGCAATAACCGTTATGGATAATAGTAGTTTCTTCATAGTTATACTCTTAGAAAGTTAAGCTTAAGTTGAAGCCAAATGTGCGGACGGTATTCAACTGTCCCGTCTCTGTCCAGGTGATATCCTGGCTTCCTGATGACAGCTCTGAGGGATCTAACCCTTTCGGAGCCGCCTGCCAAATCATAACCGGATTTTTGGCATACACAGCAACTTCGGCTGAACGGACGGGCAATCTATCCATCAAATCGTTGCCAAACGTATATCCAAATTTAACTTCACTTAGCTTGATATACGAAGCATCGGTCACCCAATCTTCATAGATATCATCACCAAGTACACCTCTGTAATAGTCGCGCGCATCAACGTAAGTGGAAACTTCTTGTCCTGTAGAGGCTGAAATACCCTCCACATGAACCCCACCACCTTCTGCAACAGGATCGCGAACATTGTTACCGCGATCATTGACCGCCGCCGTAGCGGGCGCCAAACCTGTTTTGTGGGCCAGCATTCGCGACCAGCTAAAGAACTGTCCGCCAGACTGGAAGCTAATCATCGTTGCAAGGCTAAAGTTTTTATAGTTGAACGTGTTCTGGAAACCACCGGTAAATTCGGGAAGAACACTTCCAAAATTGTGGGTAGCATCCGTCCAGATCGGCAAATTATTGTCATCTAATAAAATTTTGCCGGTCTCTTCATCGCGCTCATATGCCTGCCCTACCAGAACCCCATATTCTTCTCCTTCATAAGAGTTCAAGTAACTGCGAGTGCCCGAGTAAACATGACTCCCATGTTCGTATAAATCAATATCGGGATGAAGCTCAACAACTTGGTTTTGATTTCTTCCCAAGTTAAACTTTGAATCCCACATGAAATCTTTCGATTCAATAGGGGTTCCGGAAAGTGCTATCTCAATACCTTTGTTTTCGATAAGTCCGGCATTAATAGTAGCAGAACTGTATCCGCTGGCTCCTGAAATTTCAAGCGGAATAATCTGGTTTTTGCTCTGCTGTTCGTAATAGGTAAAGTTAAGCTTCAAGCGTCCAAAGAAACTTAAATCGAAACCACCTTCATAGGAGTGTGAAAATGAGGGTTCAATCTCCGAATTATTCAGGTTATTAGGTACGGAAAGTGTGTTTGTACCGTCATAAACAGTACCAATGCTATATGCAGAGGTGGTCTGGTATGGACTCAAATCAGATCCTGCCTGTGCATAACTCAACCGGAGCTTACCAAATGTCAGCGGATCCCAGTCTATAAGTTCGCTAAAGACGAAACTACCGGAAACCGATGGATACCAGTATGAATTATTATCCTCTGGCAAGGTGGATGACTTGTCATTTCTTACACTTACATCCACAAAATATGTCTCATCAAATCCCAGCGAAAGCAGTCCGTAGGCACTGTATATCTGCTTTTCAAGTTTATAAGACGTATTATCGGGACGATCAACAGAAGCCTCAATATTATAATAACCCGGCGTTGACAACCCACCTACTGTCGACTGACGAAGGTATGAATAATTACGATCATAGATATTTCCGCCGAGCGTAGCATCTAAAGAAATCTTATCCCAACTGTTGGTATACTCAGCCGAGATATCGTAATTCATTTCTCGATTTTCGTATTTACCCACCGTGTAGCCGGACGTTCCCGTACCACCGACTGCTGACTTCCATTCGATATGCTGTACATAAACATCTCCTCGGAGCGAGGCCTTTAATGTAAGTTCGGGCATGACACTGTATTCTATCCCGAAATCACCAAACACACGGTTTCGGTCATCCTGAGTTTCATTTTCGTTAGCCAGAAAATAAGGATTATCCCAATAAGCAGGGCTGGGCGTTTCTCCTGAGGAAGGAACACCAATATTCCAATGCTTGATGGTACCATCATCGTATTGATAATCCTTCAGTTCTTCCATGCTCACATTACGCTGGAACCACTGTCGAAAGTATTGGGAGCCATAACCATACCCCTGCGGAGGTCGCTGGCCACTGTTTCGGGCATAGTTAAGATTGGTGGTAAACCGCCAATCTTCACTTACATCAATACCGGCACTTACACCCAGATTATTTCGTTTATGCCAGGTATTCGGGTAAACTCCTTCTGTTCTGGCATCATTAAAACTTAACCGATAATTACTATTTTCACCACTTCCGGCAATCGTAATGCCCTGGTTGGATTTAAAACCTGTTTCAAAGAAATTCTTCACATTATCCGGCTGTGGCTCAAACGGGGTCAGCTCACCATATCGTGGATCCTGTGGATAAAAGCTGAAAAATTCGCGAACCATGGTACCATCCATTCTGGGTCCCCAACTTTCATCCCAGTTTGTTGCTACGTAGGGATCACCATTGCTAAGAGTATTAAAATCCAGTTTATAGCCGGCACCATATTTATTCTGATACTCCATGAAATTTCCGGCTCGCTGTACTTCAAAGCTGGAGTTAAATTCTACAGAGAAATCTCTTTGTCCGGAGCCACTTTTAGTTGTAATCATTACCACACCATACTGGCCACGAATACCATACAAGGCAGAGGCCGCAGGTCCCTTAAGCACATTCACAGATTCGATATCATTGGGATTTACATCCTGTGCCAAGTTACCGAAATCGGCTCCGCCGCTACCGGCGAAATTCTGATTGGAAATGGGCGTACCATCAACCACAATTAACGGCTGACCTTCGCCGCTTAACGAATTAACGCCACGAATTTTAATGGTCTGAGTACCTCCCATACTTGCACCAGAGGATCCGGAAATTTGAACTCCTGCAATTTTACCTGACAGTGAACCAATGACATTCTGATCCTGAGAATACGTAAGTTCATCTCCTCCTACTTCCTGGGAAGAATATCCAATGGATCGCTCATCACGTGTAATTCCCAAAGCCGTAACAACCACATCATCTGCAAAGGTTTGTACCTCCGATTGCAGTTCTACATTAATAGTACTTCGTCCATTGATGGGAACTACCTGCCGCTGATATCCAATAAAAGAAAACGCTAAGCTATCAGCTTCATCAGGAGCTAAAATTGAATATTCACCATTCTCGTTGGTTGACGTACCAACTGTTGTATTGGGCACCATCACATTAACGCCGGGTAGCGGATCACCTGTTTCGGCATCTGTTACCGTACCAGAAATTTCTTGCTGGAACTGTATTACCAACGGTTGAGGATCAGGACGGTCCCGGAGTACTATTTCTCGTGTTTTGGAGATTGCCGCCTCAAATGGGGTATCATTCAGTACTTTTTGTAGCGCATTAGCAACAGTCACATTATTCATATCAACGGTTATCGGCTGTCCCAGAGAAAGCATTTCAGCATTGTAAGCTATGCCCAAATTTGCTCGAGATACAATGTTTTCCAACACTTCTCGTATCGGAGCATTCTCCACATCAACGGAAACGGTTCTCTGTAATTCCGGAATGCGATCGGAATACTTGCTAACCGAATAAAACGACTTGCTAATAGTCTCATTTGCAGCAGACGTTAAATACTGCCCCTGAGCATCGGTCGTATACGCCTGGCTTACCGGCGAAACCAACAATACCGCCAGGCACCAGAGCACCGACTTTGACAAAATATGCAATAACGATTCTTTCATAGAACCTCCTTTTGGATTGATTTTTTATTTAAAAACTATCGCTTTTGAGCTACTACTTTTTCTGATTAATGAAACCGGTTGCAAAAAGTCATTTACATGGTCTACTCATTTCATAAAAGTGACCTTATTCTCATCTAATTGATATTTAATCTCCAATGATGTCGTAATAACATCCAAGACATTGCGGAGCGACCGGCTCTTCAAATATGCAGTGAGCAGAAGCTCCTTAAGAGCCGGATCTTCAAAACTAACTTCCACATCATATCGCCGTTCCAGGGCCTTCGCCACCTCATTCAATCGGCTTTTCTCAAATTTCAAGTATCCGTTTCTCCAGCTCATATATAGTTCAATATCATCTACGGTTCGGGTAGCTACGGTACTTGTTGCAAGATCAAATGTTCCCAGCTCATTCCGACTTAAAATCGATTTTTGATCCTCGGCTTGCTTTTCCTTTCCAAACGAAACACGTCCTTCTTCAACAACAACCTGAACTTGCTCGTCCTCCGGGTATGCCCTTACGGAGAAGGCCGTCCCCAAAACACGCACTGTAGACCCGTTTGAGTGTACTAAAAATGGCTTCTCCTCATTTTCTGATACTTTAAAATAGGCTTCACCATCCAGATGAACTTCACGAATATCAGAGGCAAACTTTGTAGGAAGTTTAAGTTCACTGTCAGCATTAAGCATAACTTCAGTACCATCAGCCAGCGTAAGATTGGCTCTCTGACCATTATCAGTACTAATTTGGCGCAATACTTGTTCTTTTTTATCTGGTTGATACCAACTGTGGTACGACAAAACCCCGAAAAGTCCCGCAACCAAAAATAATGCAGCTATTCGAATAAATTTCTGTGTCCCCGAATGAATGGATGAACTCCGAAAAGACCAATATCCTTTTTGATCGGAATTTTTATTACTTGATGAAGCTTTCTGCTCTTTGATTTGTCTGCCCAACCGATCCCATTCTTGATCGATATTCAACTCCATATCCTGAGAGGAAACGGCATCTCGGGAAAGCTGCCAGATACGACGTAATTCCTGAACCTTTTTCTTATTGTCTTCGCTCTGCTCAATCCATTGCTCAACTTGTTTTTGCTCCTGGTCGGTACATTCGCCTGCCAAATAACTGGCAATCAATTGATACTCTTTTCCATTTAAGTCCATCACAATGTCTTTAAATAATCGATCTTATCTTCATTTATAAGACAGTTGCGAAAAGCACTCCCCCCAATAAAAACTTTGTTTGCCGAAAAACTGTGTTTTGAGAACACTGGGAGGGTTTTAAGAAAAGGGATTACTGTGCAAATCGTCCTCTCTGTAGTACTTTTTCACCCTATTTGTGCGCGAATATCTTTAAGAGCCAATCCCATGTGATTTTCAACAGTCTTGCGACTAATATCCAACACTTCAGAAATTTCGCTATAGCTAAGGCCATGCCGGTGATAAAGGATGAATACCCGGCGCCGGCGTTTAGACATTGTTAAAACAGCTTCCCAGATTTGATCAACTAACTCATCTTTTTTATCAAATCTTTGATCAATCGATCGTTTTATATTTTGCGGAATCTCTCTCGAAAATATCTCCCGAACCTCACTTCGATTATCTCTTTTATTGATATGATTAATGGCAGAATTACGAACTGCTTTTAGAAGATAGGCTTTAACAGAACGGTGCACTTTCCACTTTTTCCGGCGTTTCCAAATTTTAAAAAATACCTCTTGCACAAGATCTTTCGCACGTTCATTGCAGCTTGTGAACTGATAGGCAAAAGAACATAAATCATAGTAGTACTCATAGAAAAGCTTCTCAAAAGCCTGCTCATCCCCCTGGCGAATCCTCTCCACCAGATTATTTCCAGGCTCTTCCTTTTTTTCTTTTGCTATAGTCATAGATTTGCGAAAGCCGATATTGTAATCAATAGTCCTGCATCAAAATGTCGTTCTTTCTTAAAGCTCATAAAAGATCTGGGGTAATCTTATTGGAAGATTGAAAACATATGATGACAGTTCTTACATCAAAGTTGATGCTATTAACGATCATATTCACAGGCATCCCAACTAATGCTATAAGTTTTGACCAGGATGAGTTGCATCCCTCAGAGCATTTCTTTCCCTTGTATTGTTACACCTGCTGCTGATATCTTCATTATCCCCTTAAGGACACAAACTATACATGCTCTTTAAAAAGATCCCAATTAATTTTTTCCCATCGGGAAACCAGCTTGTTTAATCTTCCCAACAAAAACTCACAAATATTTATACAAATGGCGAACTTTAAACAGTAAAAAAATGTAAGTCGCATTTAAAATTACATAGAAATACTCCCGATTAGCCTAAGACTCTGCTTATTTGTATGATCAGTAATACTGTCAAATAAAAACGAGATTTGCTACCTGAATCAATACCAAAAATGTGTAAAGTGTAAAAAAGCTTGATATCTTTTATGAAGCGGAGTCCAGTGATGAAGCTTCTTCGGTATCTTCGGGAACGATGCCCAACCGCTTAGCACGCTCCATCCATTTTTTGCGGGCCATTTTCTGCATATCCTCGATGGTATCCACCTCGTCAATAATCTCCATCCCAAGTAGTGTTTCTACGAGATCTTCCATGGTAACGACCCCGGCAAAACCGCCGTATTCATCAACGACGATGGCGATATGCTCCTGCTTTTTCATCAACTGCTCAAAGAAATCCTGCAGCGGCATCATCTCGGGCACAATCAGGATATCCCGTTTCAACTCCTTTAGGGCTTTTTCACTTTCGCCACGGGCCATCATCAACAATAAATCATTTTTAAGCACATAACCCGTAACCTCATCCCGGCCTGTTCCATACACTGGAAGTCGCGAAAAATGAAGTCGCTCGACATTTTCACTCACATCGGCAACCTTCAAATTCTCGTCAAAACCGACCACCACCGTCCGCGGGGTCATGATATCCTTCACGCGCAGGGAATTAAAGCGAATCAAATTCTTAAAAATACGAGACTCTTCCTCTTCAAAAATACCTTCTTCCACTCCGCGATCAGCCAGCGCGCCAAACTCCTCTCGACTAAAACTGGGGATCTTTTCATCCTGCGAAAGCCAGCGCGTAATTGCCTGCGACATTATTACCAGCGGATACATCAAAAACATTAATACGCGCAGGGTCTTGGCTGCCATTGGTGCCAAACTTCTCCAGTAGGTGGCCCCAATGGTTTTGGGAATAATTTCAGAAAGTACCAAAATCAAGAAGGTAAGCACAGCCGAAGTTATAGCGACGTATGCATCCCCAAACACAATTTGCGCCTGCGCCCCCACTCCGGCAGCACCCACAGTATGAGCGATGGTATTTAAACTAAGAATGGCCGAAAGCGGACGATCCACATCCTCTTTATATTGATGCAAAAGCTTTCCAACCTTTGTGCCCTTCCGCTCCATGATGGCAATATAGGAATGGCTCACGGAAAGTAATACCGCTTCCAAAATTGAACACAGAAACGATACCCCTATAGCAAGTGCTAAATAAAAAAACAGTAAATACATAGACCAAAAATAGCAGGATTACAGCTGATTAAAAAACCTTATTGAACAGTCTTATGTGATTAAAGATTTCGAATTATTATCTGAAATTAACATTTAGCCAAAGCGCTTTGTTGATTATATTAAGTGCCAATTTTAAAGAACTTATCTCCTTGCTTCAACTCGAAAAAATATCACTTTCTTTTGGGGATGAAACCCTGCTCGATGGAATAAGCACCATCATTAATCCCGGTGAACGCGTCGGACTCGTAGGTCCCAACGGCGCCGGTAAATCGACGCTGCTAAAAATTATTGCCGGTGAAATCGAACCCAACGGTGGAAATATCACCATGTCGAAGGCTGCAACGGTCGGCTATCTGCCGCAGGATGGCGTTGATCCCGATCCGGATTTAACAGTCTATGAGGAAATGGAAAGTGCTTTCGCTGATATTCAGGAGCTGGAAGAGAAAGTGCAAAAAGCGCGTGAAGAACTTGGCGAACTTGAGGAAGGAACCTCCGAATATCAATCGGCAATGGAGGAAGTGGGCAGGCTCCAAAATCGTATTGAACAATCGGGCGCTTATGCGCTGGAATCGAACATCGAGAAGGTGTTGATGGGACTCGGCTTTTCGCCGGATGATTTTGAACGCTCTACGACTGAATTCAGCGGCGGCTGGCTGATGCGTATCGCATTGGGGAAGTTGCTGCTCCAGCGTCCCATGTATCTGCTGTTGGATGAGCCCACGAATCACCTTGATATTGAGTCGCTCCGCTGGATCGAACAATTTTTGAATGGCTATGAGGGCGCGGTCATCATTGTATCGCACGACAAGGCGTTTCTGAATAAGATCACCACGCGCACGCTGGCGCTGGAATATGGGGATCTGCTGGATTATGCCGGTAACTACGATTATTACGAGGAAAAACATGCCGAGCGAAAAGAACATTTGCGCAAGGCCTATGAAAATCAGCAGCAGGAGATCAAAGAGATTCAGGAGTTCATTGACAAGTTTCGCTATAACGCCAGCAAGGCGGCGCAAGTGCAAAGCCGTATCAAGCAGCTGGAGAAAATGGATAAAATTGAGCTTGATGAACGTGAGGAAGAGATTTTCTTTGAGTTTCCCCCCCCCGAACGAAGCGGCGCGGTGGTGATGCGGCTCAAAAACATCCGTAAACAGTACGACGAGAATGTAGTATTTGAAGATCTCTCCTACTCCATTGATCGCGGAGACAAAATTGCGGTCGTGGGTCCCAATGGCGCGGGAAAATCGACGATGATTCGCATGCTTGCCGGACTGGAAGATTTTGATGCCGGCGAACGCGAACCCGGCCACAATGTGACCACCTCCTACTTTGCCCAGCACCAGGCCGATGAGCTGGATCTCGATAAAACAGTGTTCGAAATCATGCGGGAAGCTGCCCCAAAGACGGACGAAACGCGCCTTCGTACCATTTTGGGATGTTTTCTTTTCCAGGGGGATGATGTGTTTAAGAAAGTGTCGGTGTTGTCGGGTGGAGAGAAAAGTCGGCTGGCCCTGGCGCGCATGCTCGTGCAGCCGGCGAACTTCCTTATTTTTGATGAGCCTACCAACCACCTCGATATGCAATCTAAAGATATTCTACAGCAGGCGCTCGAGCAATACGAAGGTACCTATATGATTGTGAGTCACGATCGAGACTTCCTCGATCCCACTGTGGATAAAGTCTTGGAAGTGCGTCCCAATGAGACCAACACCTTTCACGGGAACGTCTCATATTATTTGGATAAAGTCGAAGAGCGGGAAGAGGAGGAAAAAGAGGAAAACCAGCAGAATAATGGGAATGAATCTTCTAATAACGGACTATCGCGCAAGGAGGAGCGCCGAATTGCGGCGCAAAAACGCCAGAAAAAGTATGACAAGCTAAAGCCACTGAAAAAGAAAATTGATCCGCTGGAAGACAAAATTGAAAAGCTTGAAGAGCGAAAAGATGAGATTGAAGACCTGATGGCTGAGCCGGATTTCTATGATGATGAAGAGCAGGTCAAAGAGATCTCGATGGAATATGAAAAACTCAAAGGAAAACTCGTTGAGATCTATGCCGAGTGGGAAGAGCTGGCAACGAAGATGAGCGAAATTGAGGAAGAATTTAGTTGATAATTGTAGTGAGTAATGAGTCATGAGTAGTGAGAAAGCCACCTTCTCAATACTCACCTCTCACTACTCATGTCCATCATTAGGTCGCAAAAATCTGATCCTTATTCCGGAAGGCCTTGAATTCAAGTGCATTGCCACTGGGATCTTTGAAAAACATCGTGGCCTGTTCACCGGGCTTACCCTCAAAACGAACGTAGGGTTCAATAATAAAATCCACACCTTCGCTCTCTAATCGTTCGGCCAGCTCCTCCCACTGTTCCCATTCCAAAATCAGCCCAAAGTGCTTGGCCGGTACGGCATGTCCATCCACATCGTTCATGCTCGACTTTCCGGCTTCTTCGGGGCTTAAATGTGCAACGACCTGGTGTCCCCAAAAATCGAAGTCGATCCATTTATCTGAGCTGCGCCCGGTATCGCAACCGAGAACATCCCGATAAAAGGTAAGGGTTTCATCAAGATCCGAGACCGGAAATGCCAAGTGAAATAACGGTGTTGATTGTTCACTCATAATACTATAATTATTTGAAATAGATTTTTTGCCAAAAGAGAGTCATATAAAATATAAATTGAGGACCACTCATGCGATCAGAAAAAATTACATTCGAAGGTGCTTTTGGAAACCAACTTGCAGCGCGGATAGATCAGCCTGACGATGAAGCTCGAAGTTATGCCCTTTTTGCGCACTGTTTTACCTGCTCAAAGAATTTGAAAATTGTTAAAACCCTGAGCAAAACCCTCACCAAACACAATATTGGGGTCTTTCGGTTTGATTTTACGGGGCTGGGCGAAAGTGAGGGTGATTTTGCCGATACCAACTTTTCCTCCAATATCGAAGATCTCATTGCTGCATCTGAATATATGGAATCGCATTTACAGGGTCCGGCTATCCTAATCGGACATTCACTGGGCGGAGCAGCAATGATTCAGGCGGCTTCACGCATCGAATCCTCAAAAGCGGTAGCAACCATTGCCGCTCCCAGCAGTCCCACCAGCATCAAAGACAAGTTTGGGGCCAAGCTTGATACCATAAAAACGAAAGGCAAAGCTACTGTGACACTAGCCGGACGTGATTTTACGATCAAAAAGCAGTTTTTGGCTGATCTGGAGGAGAATAATATGGATGATAAAGTGAAAAAGCTGGATCGTCCTCTCATGATTTTCCATTCCCCGATCGATAAAATTGTCAGCATAGACAATGCCGCACACCTCTATAAAATGGCCCGTCATCCCAAAAGTTTTGTATCACTCGATGATGCCGATCACTTACTTAACAAAGAAGAAGACGGCATTTTTGTGGCGGAAGTAATTGCTGCCTGGGCCGATCGATACTTTTAAATTTCATTGAATGCCAATACATTAGCTCTTGTTAAAGCCTTAGGATTGGAACTCGAACAAAAACAAAACATCATATTATTTATGCAATCATTTAAAAAGTATTTTTTCTCTTTTGTATTGCTCTTTTTCGCGATAGGATGCGCACAACAGGAGATGGAACAGAAAGAAACCACAACCGAACCGGCGACTGATTTTTCAGAAGCGGTAGCCGTTGTCCATCCTACTGAAAATGGTAATGCGACCGGCCATGTTACTTTTACAAAGGTTGAGGATGGCGTTCGCGTGCAAGGCGAATTCAGTGGATTGGAAGAAGGTAAGCACGGCTTTCACATCCACCAATATGGTGACTGCCGCGCCGATGATGGTACTTCTGCCGGCGGACATTATAATCCAGCCGATAATCCACATGCAGGACCTGATGCCGAAAGCCGCCACGTTGGCGATATGGGCAACCTCGAGGCTGATGCCGATGGTAATGCCACTATCGATTACGTAGATAATACCATCGCACTAAATGGACCTGAAAGTATTATGGGGCGTGGAGTTATTATTCACGGCGGTGAAGATGATCTTGAGTCACAGCCAACCGGTGCTGCAGGTCCTCGCATGGGATGTGGCGTAATTGGCGTTGCTAACGCTGATATGTAATTCATTACGAATTCAAACAAAAAAGGAGTTCACTTCAAAAGTGAACTCCTTTTCTTATTAAATACTACAGATCCTGAAACGAGTTCAGGATGACACCTATATCAACATCTCTTCAATATCCTCGTTTCGTAGCTCCGCTGCGAAATGCCCCCCTTTCTCTACCATTTGCTTCTCCTGCATCAGACCAAAATCACTTATCCAGTAAAAAAGGTACCGCAGCAGAGCTACGGTACCAGATATAAGCTTTTTACTCAAATGGAGTCCACCTCACAGGTTGGACTCCATTTTTTTATCTGACTATTCTGCATTCCAGTCTTTCATCTTGTCATCGATCACCTCCTTTAAACGACTGACCGGAACGCGATCCTGCGTCATATCATCGCGATAGCGGATGGTCACCGTATTTTCACCTTCGGATTCCACGCCATCAAAATCGACCGTCACACAGAAGGGCGTTCCCGCTTCATCCTGCCTACGATAACGCTTGCCTATGGATCCGGATTCATCATACAGCACGTTATAATCTTCGCGCAAATCGTCCGTAATCTTATGCGCCAGATTCTGCAACTTATCCTTTTTGATGAGCGGAAAGATGCCCACTTTGGTTGGCGCCAGCTGCGGATTCATTTTCAATACCGTTCGCGTATCGCCATCCACTTCCTCCTCGCGGTAGGCATCGCAGAGCACCATCATCACCGTACGATCGAGCCCAATGGAAGTCTCGATAACATAAGGCACATATTTTTCCTGCTTCTGCTGATCATAGTATTCCAGCTTCTTGCCCGAAAACTCCTTGTGCTGACTCAAATCAAAATCGGTGCGGTTGTGAACACCTTCAACCTCTTGCCAGCCAATAGGATATTCGTACTGAATATCGGCAGCAGCTTCTGCGTAGTGGGCTAATTTATCTTCGGGATGCGGATGTGTACGAAGCTTATCCTCACGAATGCCCAGTTTTTTAAACCAGTCAAGGCGTTTGTTAAGCCAATAATCATAACTTTCTTTATCGGTACCCGGCTCTACAAAATACTGCATCTCCATCTGCTCGAACTCCCGCATGCGGAAGATAAACTGTCGCGCCACAACTTCGTTTCGAAACGCTTTCCCAACCTGAGCAATGCCAAACGGCACTTGCTGCCGGGCGGTATCCATCACGTTTTTAAAATTCACAAAAATGCCTTGGGCCGTTTCCGGACGTAAATAAACAGCATCATCACCATCCCCACCAGATGACGTCGCCCCAAACTGGGTTTTGAACATCAAGTTAAACTGGCGCACCTCGGTCCAGTCAAACGCGCCGGACTCGGGAGCTCGGATCTCTTCATCCATAATAATTTGATGCAGATCTTCGCACACGCCCTTACGCGATCCGGCCGTATCCAACAATTCCTGAAGCTCATCAGCCTTATCGGCCTTACCATCGCTGCGCAACTTGGCAATATGATTTTCAATCAACATATCCGCCCGATAGCGTTTATTCGATTGCTTATCATCAATCATCGGATCGTTGAATCCATCCAGATGGCCGCTGGCCTCCCACACTTTGGGATGCATAAAAATAGCCGAATCAAGTCCCACAATATTGTCGTGACGCTGAGTCATATCCTTCCACCACATATCACGGATATTTCGTTTCAGCTCGGCCCCCAGCGGACCATAATCATACACGGCTCCAAGTCCGCCGTATATTTCTGATGATTGATAAATGAAAGCGCGGGACTTCGCCAATGATACAAGCGTATCTAAACTATCGAGTTCGGTAACTGACATGTACGTGCTAAAATTTGGGTTAAAACAATGATTTTACGAAGCCCAAAGATAGAAAAAATTACAGCTTTAATTAATTATCCTTTTATGCGTATTTTTGGCGGTCCATGGGAATGATTCTGCATTCATCCCATTTATATAACTTCACCTTGAATTACCTAAACTAATCAAGAAATAATATTATGCATTCTTTCCAGGTTGGCGTACTCGGTGCTACCGGGGCCGTCGGACAAAAATTTATTCGTCTTTTAGAAAACCATCCGTGGTTCACGGTAAAAGTATTGGGCGCCTCACAACGCTCGGCCGGAAAGAAATACAAACAGGCCGTCCACTGGATTGAGAAAACTGAACTGCCAGCTAATACTGCCGACCTTCAGGTTCAAGAATGTGACCCAGCTAATTTTGAGGGTGTCGACTTTGTGTTTTCAGGGTTGGATTCCTCCGTGGCCGGAGATATCGAAAAGAACTTTGCCGAATCGGGCATTCCTGTGATCTCCAATGCCAAAAACTACCGCATGCACGACCAGGTACCCCTGCTGGTTCCCGAAGTAAATCCCGATCACGCAGAGCTTATTAAAAAACAAGATTTTGATTCTGATGGAAATGGATGGATCGTTACCAATCCAAATTGCGTATCGGTGCCTCTATCGATGTCCCTTCGTCCATTGCGCGATGCTTTCGGCATCGATTCTTTGATAGTCACGTCTATGCAATCCGTTTCCGGAGCGGGCTATCCCGGCGTTTCCAGCATGGACATTGTGGCCAATGTTGTGCCTCATATCGGTGGAGAAGAACCCAAAGTACAGACCGAAGCCACCAAAGTGTTAGGCGCCCTATCGGACGATTCTATCGCCTTTAATACTTTTACAATACAGGCTACGGCCGTGCGCGTCCCCACGATTGAAGGGCACCTACTTTCGGTATCGGTAAAACTGAAAAATCCTCCTACATCAATCGAAGAAGCCGAACAGGCCTTTACTGACTGGGAAAACCCTATCGCAGACCTGGATCTACCTTCATCCCCAGCTAATCCTGTGCGGCTTTACAAAGAAGATCGCTATCCACAGCCGCGACTCCACGCTGATCGTGAAGGCGGTATGCAAACGGCAGTGGGACGTCTGCGCGAAGGAACCGTTATGGATTTGGGATACGTGACTATGGCTCATAATACCATTCGCGGTGCTGCCGGAGGAGCTATATTGAACGCTGAACTCTTGGCTGCAAGAGAGTACATCCGATAACCTAAAATTTAAAAAAAATTACCCGAGAAGCCTGTCAGAATCTATCCTGGCAGGCTTTTATTTGGGATGAAAATCACTGATCAGAATCGCCTTCCCCAAGTTGATCAAGCTTAAACTCAGATAGTGCTACCCGCGCCCGTGATATTGTTTGTTGAGCTTTATCCTTGTGCTTTCGCTTTACTTTAAGTTTACATTCGCCAAGTTCATTTCCGGGCAGATCCTGTAAAACACGCATCGAAGTCGCTTTCAAAATGATTTTTGCACTAAACCATCCCTTTTTGAACTCGATAGAATCCAAATCTTTATAGTCCAAATGCAGGTTTTTGACATCTGATTTAATGACTCCCACAAAACTATCCTGCACTTGGTACTCCAGTTCGATACCACTTTCAGTCAGTTTCAGCAACCCTTTGGCCACCTGTAATCCATGGTTGTAATCAACAGATTCGAATGGAATGGTCGAGCTATTTGTGTAATCCATGCGTAGTTATTAGAGCTATGTATTTTGTAAAGATGATTATATAAAAAATTGGAAAAATTTTGTAAGGATTTGTCTTCTCAATGGTCTTACTAACAGAAACGCATAAAAGCGTATAAGCCGTTGAAATAGAGAGTAATATCAAATGTCCTTCCGGGGTGAAGCTGTGGATAGCAGTTTCACCCTCTTTTTTATCAAACCTTAATTTTCTTGCCATTCATGCCCTTCCAAAGTATTCTTCCATAATTTTTTCGGGGTCAAATCATTATGCGATATACCATTACAGCACTTTTTTTATTAATAATCACTTTCATTTCTGCAGAGACACGAGCACAAACCGTTACAATTGATGATGATTTTAGTGATGGTGATTTTATAAGTAATCCCACTTGGACCGATAGTGAATCCAAACATATTGTAAATACTTCAAGCATGCTTCAGCTTGATGCATCCAGTGAAACTGCTGAAGCGGTAATCAGTACACCCTCAACAGCTGCTTATGGCGAATGGGAAGCATATATTGAACTCGGTTTCAACCCATCGAGTAGCAATCTGTCAAGATTTTATATTATTGCTAATAATCAAGATATGAAAGGCAATATTGAGGGTTATTTTGTTCAAATAGGCGATACCGAAGATGAAGTAAGTCTCTATCGTCAGGATGGGAGCAGTGCAATAAAAATTATCGATGGAACCGATGGATTAGTTGACTCGGACCCTGTAACAGTGCGGATACGAGTCATGCGGGATCTTGGCGGTAATTGGGAACTGCTTGCTGATCCCGCCGGAGGCACTACTTATACCTCGCAGGGGACGGCAACAGATAATACACATAGCCAAAGTGAATTCATCGGTCTATTCAGCGATTATACCAGCACCCGATCCAGCTTGTTCGAATACGATGATATCAAGGTAACGAAAGTTAATCCACCGCTCGACATCCAAAATGTTACCGTCGCAGATAATAAGACTTTTGAAGTTTCTTTTAATCTGGATCTCGATCCTGCCAGTGTTCAAACATCAGACTTTAGTATTACTCCAAACATCGGGAATCCCACCAATCTTAGTATTGCGGGCGATGTTGTTCAACTCTCATATAATAATCCCATTTACGGCGGACAATACACTCTTAATGTCAGCGGCATTGCTGACAACGAAGGCAACACTATCGATCCCAATATGAGTTTTCCATTTCAATTTTTTGACTCCTATACCCCGGGGGATATCATTATAAATGAATTTGCCTACGATTATCCGTCAACAATTACAGAAGAATATATCGAGATACGGAATACGAGTAATAAGTATCTAAACCTTGCCAATTGGCAAATAGCAGATAACAACAGCAGTTCCAATTTAGGTTCCGACCCTATCCCCATCGAGCCTGACAGCTTCTTAGTTATTTCAGCAGACACTACTGAACTGACTGATCTTTGGGGCAATAGAACTTATTATGAAACTGGCTTCCCTGCTCTCAATAATTCAACACCTGATGCAGTACAATTAATTACTGATACGGGTGCAAAAGCAGATTCCCTGACCTACAACTCGGATTGGGGCGGTACAGATGTAGCACTGGAACGACGGTCATCGTCTGCTCCGAGTATCTACAAAGAAAATTGGGGCGACTCTCCCAATTCCAATGGCGGCACGCCGGGCGTTAGCAATGAGATTGCTGAAGATACCACACCTCCCAAGTTTATTGAGCTGAACATTCTATCAGCACAAACTCTGCAATTGGCTTTTAATGAGCGCCTGAATCAAGCCGGCAACTATGGGATTACCAACAGCAGTATTTCATCAGTTAATCAGACCGCAGCCGATACCGTTGAGCTCTCTCTGGGGTCCGACCTGCAAAATGCCCGGAATTATACCCTATCCATCGATAATGCCACAGACATTTTTGGAAATACTCTTGTTTCCACTGATACATCCTTCACCTTTTACAATCCGTCTCCGGTAGATTCCGGTGATGTGGCCATTAATGAATTTATGTACGCCCCGCCGGCAAGCAGCTCCGAATATATTGAACTCTACAATCACTCTAACAAATCACTTGATCTGCAGGGATGGACGCTCAGTGATAACCGCGATGGTTTTGAAGGAGTCATTTCCAACAATCAATTCATCGTGCCTCCAGACAGTTTTGTGGTAATTGCTCCTGATAACACTATTGAACCTAATTACCCCACTATCGCGCTGTTGACAATGGGAGATTTTCCGGCCCTCAATAATGGCGGAGACCAAATTATTATCCGGGATCAAGACGGCGTTCTCCTGGATTCCCTGCAATACATCTCTGACTGGGGCGGTGATGAAATAGCCCTCGAACGACGCACTATCAATATTTCCGGCACCTATCAAAGCAACTGGGGCAATACCCCCAATGGGTTCGGGACGCCGGGGTCATCGAACAATATTGAACCTGATAGTGAAGCTCCGACAATTGAAGAATTTGAGATCAAAAGCAATACAGAATTGACTCTAATTTTTTCTGAACAATTGGATAAAAATTCAGCAGAAGATCTCAGTAATTATACCATCTCTAATGCTTTTTCAGTAGCAAATACCCAGCTTTTAGCTCCCGATACCGTTTTATTAACGCTCGGTAGTCAGTTGCAAAATGCGGCAACTTATACTCTTGGCATAGAAAATATTGCAGATCTATTTGGCAATATGATTTCTCCTGTGGATACCTCCTTCACCTATTATGAGGTTTCAAATGCCAATTCAAGCGATGTGTTTGTGAATGAATTTAGTTTTGTTCCCCCATCAGGTAGTACCGAATACATCGAAATTTATAATCCATCTAATAAATCGTTTAACCTTGAGGGATGG
This sequence comes from Fodinibius sp. GM21, assembly GCF_058386955.1. NCBI lineage: Bacteria > Pseudomonadati > Balneolota > Balneolia > Balneolales > Balneolaceae > Fodinibius > Fodinibius sp. GM21. The sequence goes on from NZ_JBYEIQ010000007.1 coordinate 65,994, forward strand.
ACGCTAAGCGATAATCGTGGTATACAAGGAACTATTACCAATGCACGTTTTATCGTACCCCCGGATAGTTTCGTAGTAATAGTCCCTGACAATACATTGTTAACAAAGTACCCCGATATTGCACTTCTTGCAATGAGCGACTTCCCTGCTCTTAATAACAGTGGCGACCAGATCGTCGTAAGAAATCAAAGTGGCACATTGTTAGATTCCCTGCAATATACTTCTGGCTGGGGTGGCGACGAAGTCGCACTTGAGCGACGCACAACAGCAGTCTCAGGAACATTTCGTGAAAACTGGAGTGATGCTCCCAATGGATTTGGTTCCCCAGGATCACAAAATGAGGTCCCTCAAGATCAGGCATCGCCTACTTTAGAAAACCTAATTAGCATCGACACCAACAAGATTGAGCTTACGTTTTCAGAAAAAGTAGCATCCCCATCAGCTACAGATGAACAAAATTACCAACTCGACCCGTCAATAGGTATTCAGCTAATATCGGTTCAGGATGAAAGGGTGACCCTATTTTTGGAACAGGCACTTACTAACGGACAAACCTATGAAGTAACCGTTTCCAATATCTCTGACATCTTTGGCAATACCTTAACAAATGCTTCCCGGGAACTCAATTACCTGCAAATTGATAAAGCTCAGTCAGGACAAATCGTTATCAATGAAATACTCTATAACCCCGGATCCGGAGGAAAGGCTGATTTTATTGAACTTTACAATACAACAGATAAAAATTTCAATTTAACCGAATGGGTGGTCGGTGATTACAGCGCTGAAACCACTATCGACGTTCCCACGCAACTCGAAGCCGGGGAATTTATCGTGCTTACCAGAAATCAAAATTTTGCAGCGGCTATTCCCAATGCTGTTGCCATAAGTGAATTCCCCTCTTTAAATAATAATACTCCCGATGACATCTATATTCGAAATCAAAAGGGCGTTACAATCGATTCTCTGCGCTATTACCAGAGCTGGGGTGGCAATACCGACGGAGCTTCCCTAGAACGTAACGATCCATTAGGAGCTTCAAATGATGCCTCAAACTGGCAAACCAATAACTCTGAAAGGGGCATTTCCGCAGGAAACCAAAATATCACTTTCCAAGAGGATACCGATTCTCCACGGATGATTTTTTCTAAAGTATTGAATAAAGGAAATTTTAAAATTCAGTTTAATGAATTTATCCGTCTAACTGATGATGTTGCTTTTTATGCCGGAGCAGAGCGTCTTTCAATCACTGATTTTGACTCAACCAGTGCTAATGTGATTTTATTGTCTTCAGCAGCTTCAATGAGCAATAATATTATTGCAAATAGCACGACAATACGGGCAGAAAGTCTGACCGATGTAAAGGGAAACACAACAACAAGTTCTGAGATTTCAGTAGCACAACCGCTACAAAATGGAGATCTGGTTATTAATGAGATTATGTTTAATCCTCTGGCCAAAGCCGATGACAACCAACCCGATCAAACTGAGTATATCGAACTGCGTAATACGCAGGATTATGCTATTTCCCTCGAAGGACTCTTTCTACATGACGAACCCGATGAAAACGGAAATATTCGTGATATTCAACCGGTATCTACAACAGCAAAATGGGTTCCTCCGAAAGGTTATGTACTCATCCATGCCGATGAGAGTTCAAACTTTAAAGAGAGTCAAACTGCCCTCTTTTTTGATCTGCCATCATCAAATATGCAATCCATTATGCGGGCAGATCGATCCAGTCTAAGTTTGGGCTCTTCTGATGACGCTATCTACATAGCCGACAGTACGGGGGCCACCATCGATTCCGTTTTTTATGATGAAAGCTGGCACAACCCCAATATTATCGATAGTCGTGGTATTGCCCTTGAACGTATCTCTCCGGATGGGTCAAGCAATGATGAATCGAATTGGGGATCCAGTACCACAGAAAAAGGCGGTACCCCTCAATCAGAGAATTCCATCTACCAGGAAAACGCCCAAATTGATCAAGAAACAGGAATCAGTTTCGATCCCAATCCTTTTTCACCGGATGGTGATGGCTATGAAGACAATCTGTTCATCAACTATAAGCTTGATCAGCAGGACTATCTGATAAAAGTTCGTATATATGATCGCTACGGACGACTTGTTCGCACATTGGCCGACAACAAACAGGCCGGATTTGAGGGACAGCTTATCTGGAATGGGCGAAAAGATGACAACAGCCGCAACCGTATCGGTATTTATATTGTTGTTTTTGAAGCTTATGATAGTACCTCAGGGAACGACCTGAGTTTTAAAAAGACTGTGGTGCTTGCACGACAACTTAATTAGGATTAGCAGATTAGGAATTGGGATATTTTTCTTAGTTTTAGATCATTTATTTGACACCAAGATCAATAATTCCTATCACATTACATGAGTTCTGCCCCTATTGGCATTTTTGATTCCGGCTTCGGTGGACTGACCGTCATGAAGGATATTGTCAGAGAGCTACCGCAATATGACTATCTTTATCTTGGCGATAATGCACGGTCCCCCTATGGAACCCGCTCTTTTGATACAATTTATCACTACACGCTGGAGTGCGTTAAGTATCTTTTCGATCAAAACTGTCACTTGATAATCTTGGCATGTAATACCGCCTCGGCCAAAGCACTTCGAACGATCCAACAAAAAGATTTGCCAAATATTGATCCAAAACGTAGAGTGCTCGGAGTAATTCGTCCCACGGCAGAAGTAATAGGAAACTACTCTAAAACCGGGCATGTGGGAATCCTTGGAACAAGCGGTACCGTAAATTCCCATTCATATGTGATGGAGATCAAAAAGCAATTCCAGGAATTGAAAGTCTACCAGGAAGCCTGTCCAATGTGGGTGCCACTTGTAGAAAACAAAGAATTTGACAGTGAAGGCGCTGACTATTTCGTAAAACAACATATCGATAGAATTCTGTCTCAATCCAAAGGAATAGACACGCTGTTACTGGCTTGTACCCACTATCCCTTGCTAATTGACAAAATCAAACAGTATGTTCAAGATGACATCACAATTCTAAGCCAAGGTGAGATTGTAGCCAAAAGCCTTGCCGATTATTTAAACCGACACCCCGAAATCGAAGAAAAATGCACCCAAAATCGAACGCGGAGGTTTCTCACCACCGATTCTACCGACGATTTTGATGCACATGCGAATGTTTTCTGGGGCGATTCAATAACTTCTGAGTTCATCCATCTTTAAGAAATATGACACCATCCAACAAACTTGCCGTCATTGGCGGTGGTGCGGCTGGATTTTTTTCCGCCGTAAATACAGCACGCCTCAACCCAGAACTCAAGGTCACTATTTTTGAAAAAAGTCGCGAAGTTCTTTCCAAGGTTCGCATCTCAGGTGGTGGACGTTGTAATGTAACCCACCATTGTTTTGATCCTGAAGTGATGTCCAAAGCATACCCCAGAGGTGGTCGTGAACTCCGCTGGGCATTTGAACAGTTTCAGCCATCCGATACGGTAACATGGTTTGAAGAACGAGATGTTGAGCTTAAAACAGAGAGCGACGGACGCATGTTTCCTATCACGGATGACTCGACAACCATTATCAATTGCCTGAAAAAGGAAGCTAATAATCACAGCGTAGATGTACTTACCCGGCATCGGGTGGAAACCATTGCCTGCACCGGTGACCCAAGATTTGAGCTGGGAATCAAAAACAAAGAATCCAAGGTTTTTGATTCCGTAATTATTGCAACCGGCGGCTCCAATCGCCGCAGTACCTATAAGTGGCTGGAAGATCTTGGACATTCTATTGTTGAGCCTGTTCCATCACTGTTTACATTCAACTTCAAAAAGAAAATATTTCAGAATCTATCCGGGATTTCGATAGCCAATGGATCTGTCAGCATTGCGGGCACTTCCTATCAACATGAGGGCCCAATTTTGATTACGCATTGGGGACTCAGCGGACCGGCGGTATTAAAAACGTCTGCCTGGGCTGCGCGATATCTTTATAAACAGAACTACGATTTTACAATTCAGGTCAATTGGTTGCATCCTTTCACTTCAAAACAGGTTCAACAAAAGCTTAAAAAGCTTCGGGATGTAAACGCCCGAAAAACAACGCAAAAACAAGATGTCTTCCCTATCCCTAACCGTTTGTGGAATCGATTCCTTAGTTTGGCTAATATTGATCACAAAACAAGATGGGCAGAATTATCTAACGAACAAATTCATCATCTTACGCAAGAACTGACGAATGCCAACTATGAGATTGAGGGTAAGACCACCTATAAAGAAGAATTTGTTACCAGCGGTGGCATTCCATTGGACGAAATAAATATGGGAACCATGGAAAGTAAAAAAATAGACGACCTTTATTTTGCCGGCGAAGTGCTGAATATCGACGGCATTACCGGCGGATATAATTTCCAGTCGGCCTGGACTACCGGCTGGATCGCTGCCCAACATCTAGATTAAAAATAGCTGCGAAAGTAAACGGGTTAGAAAATTTGTTTTAATTCGTATTCTGTTGATATACCTGAATACCTGCGGTATAAATTTATAACAACTTACTGGCCAAATTTGCCAACTCTGATCGCTCTCCCTTCTCCAGATTAATATGTGCATACAGCTCACTATCGTACATGCGATCCACCAGAAATGACAGCCCGTTGCTCTCAGTATCCAGATAAGGTGTATCAATCTGAAAGATATCACCCGTAAAAATAATCTTCGTGTTTTCACCCGCTCGGGTAATAATCGTTTTCACTTCGTGAGGGGTCAGATTTTGCGCCTCATCCACAATAAAAATTACGTTCGACAAACTGCGTCCGCGAATATATGCCAGCGGAATAATACGCAGCTTATCAGTTTCCAGCATATCATCCACCTTCTGGAATTTTTTGCTGCTCTCGGGAAACTGATTTTTGATAAACGATAAATTATCCCAGAGCGGCTGCATATAGGGATCAATTTTAGAGCTGATATCGCCCGGCAGATAGCCTATATCATTATTACTCAACGGAACAATGGGTCGTGCCAGAAATATCTGATGAAAGTTTCGTCGCTGTTCCAGCGCGCCGGCCAGTGCAAGCAATGTTTTTCCCGTACCAGCCGCACCGGTAATGGTTACCAGTAAATTATCCGGATTTAAAATAGCATTTAGTGCAAACGTCTGTTCCGCATTTCTCGGCGTTACACCATAGGCTGTTCTCTTTTGTACGAGCTCTACAGCATCAGTCTCCTTTCTAAAGTATCCCAGGGCCGAACCCGACTGCCCCTTTAAAATAAAGAACTGATTGTTATTGGGCTTCTCATCCTGCAAATCGGTATAGGGCAACTTCCCTTCATCATAAATTTTATCAATAATGGCATCGTCACAATTTACTTCCTTTTTACCCTGATAAAGGTGATCAAGATCCTTTATCTGGATCGTCTCATAGTCCTCGGCATCAATATTCAGCGATCGTGCTTTAATCCGAAGGTTAATATCCTTCGAAACCAGAATGACCTTCTTGTTCGGCTCCTCCTCCATCAGCTTCAGCACCGAGTTTAAAATCCGGTGATCATTTTTCTCATTTCCAAAAACTTTTGAAGCATCCAGCTCACTATTTTCATTGCTGATAACCCGTAATTTCCCATGCGTTTTCCCGTTCAAAGGTATCCATTTCTGTAATAAGTTTTTGTCAGATACCTTATCAAGATAGCGGCTGAATTCCCGAGCATGCAGATTTATAACATCGTTACCCTTTTTAAACGTATCAATCTCCTCAAGAACCGTGATGGGAATTGCAATATCATTCTTCTGGAAATTCTTTACCGCCTCAGAATCATACAGCAATACTGAGGTATCCAGAACATAAATTTTCTTTTTCTTGGATTTAGCCATGCCAAAAGTGATTTAGATTGGAATAAACAGCCTCTATGCAAATGTTTCTAACAGGTTATCGAATAAGCCAGTCAGAATCAATACTTGTCAATTTTTTAATTAAATAATTCAGTTTTTTTCGGATAAATCATACAGGGCTATCGATGCAGCAATAGCCGCATTCAAACTCTCTACATTTTGTTGGTCCACCGGAGACGGAATCTGCACGCTATGCCGGTTCCCCGTCAACAACTCATCACGAATACCGTGTCCTTCATTCCCTACCACAATTACTCCCTTTTTTATGGATGATATTTTGTGCAGCGGTTGCGATTGCGGTCCCGCATCCAACAGAAAAATCTGCCAGTTCTCACGTTCAAGCGTATCAAAAACCTCGGATAATTCTGCATTTATAAATGGAATCGTACCCGTTGCCCCTGCCGTCCCCCGTACAACTTTGGGATGAAACATGTCCACCGTTCCCTTACCCGATATAATGCCTGAGATTCCAAACCATCCGGCTGTACGAATAATTGTGCCCATATTGCCCGGATCCTGTAACCCATCCAGTGCAACAATCAATCCTGATTGCCCGGCCAACTCCTCAACCCTCACTTCCGAAGGCATCTCACACAACGCCAACACGCCCTGCGGCGTATCAGTATCCGAGACTTCCATAAACAGCTCCTGCGATAAGGTGGCGACCTCCAATTCATCAGCCGCCCTTCGCCAGTCGGATTGCTCCCAATACCGCTGACTTTCATCAAAAAATAACGACCGTATATGGATCTCTTGATTCGCTATGACCTGCTTCACCGCACGAGCCCCCTCCAGTAAAAAAAGACGCTCTTTGTAGCGATACTTTTTACGATTTAATTTACGAAGTAAGGTCTGTTGACGATTAGAGGCCGTTGATAGGTTCAATGTATAACTGCTTGGTTCTTGTTTGTATTGAAATTCTTCTGAATAAAATATCAGATGAAAATTATTTGTGGACTAAGCTTCATATCATGAAAATGATCCTTATTTTAATACCAAAATTTAACAAATCACCAAGCCAAAGTTATGGATTTTCTCAAAAAATTAGGTATTGAAGGTACAAACCTGGGCACAAGTACCGGCCAAAATTATTTCGGATCAGGAAGCAAAGAAACCATTTCGAGTCACACGCCAATTGACGGTTCTCAAATAGCCGATACCACAGTGACATCACGCGAAGATTACGACAAGGTAGTAGCAAAAGCGCAAGAAGCATTTAAAGAATGGCGCATGACACCCGCCCCGAAGCGCGGTGAAATTGTTCGCCAGATAGGGCTCGAATTGCGTAAGCATAAAGAAGACCTCGGACGCCTTGTTACCTACGAGATGGGCAAGATTTACCAAGAAGGTCTCGGAGAAGTACAAGAAATGATTGACATCTGCGACTTTGCGGTAGGCCAATCCCGCATGCTGTATGGTAAAACAATGCAATCGGAGCGCCCCAAACACCGCATGTACGAACAATGGCATCCGCTGGGTATTACCGGAATTATTTCAGCCTTTAACTTTCCGGTTGCTGTCTACAGCTGGAATGCCATGATTGCTGCCATCTGTGGAAATGTGATGATCTGGAAAGGATCCGAAAAAACACCTCTGTGCGGCATTGCCGTCCAAAATATTATTGGCAAAGTGTTAAAACGCAATGATCTGCCAGAGGGCATATTCAACCTCATTACCGGCGGACGCGAAGTTGGTGAATGGATGACGGAAGATGAGCGTATTCCCCTTATTTCGGCAACCGGTTCTATCAGGATGGGTAAAGAAGTCGCCAAAACCGTCGGTGCGCGGCTCGGCAAAACCATTCTTGAGCTTGGCGGTAACAATGCGATCATCGTTTCCGAAAATGCCGACCTCGAAATGGCGGCCCGGGCAACCGTTTTTGGATCCGTGGGAACCTGTGGTCAGCGCTGTACTTCTACTCGACGCCTTATCGTCCACGAAGATGTTTTTGATGAGCTGAAAGATCGGCTGGTCGAAATTTACAAAGATGTGAATATCGGCAATCCACTGGATGAAGATACACTGGTAGGTCCACTGATTGATAAGCAAGCAGCCGAGAGCATGCAACAAGCCCTCCAGGAGGTTCAAGAAGCCGGCGGAGAACTTGTTTACGGTGGAGAAATGCTAGAAAAGAAAAAACTTGACGGAGGACATTATGTGAATCCTGCTATCTTAATTGCCGAAAATGAGTTCGATATTGTGCAAGAAGAGACTTTTGCTCCAATTCTGTATTTGATTAAGTATAGTGATATCGACGAAGCAATTGCCAAGCATAATGGCGTTAAACAGGGTCTTAGCTCCTCCATGTTTACATTAAATATGAGAGAAGCTGAAACCTTTTTGAGTGCCCGCGGCTCTGATTGTGGTATTGCCAATATCAATGTTGGAACAAGCGGTGCAGAAATTGGCGGTGCTTTCGGAGGCGAAAAAGAAACCGGAGGTGGACGTGAATCTGGCTCGGATGCCTGGAAAGCTTACATGCGCCGACAAACCAATACCATCAACTGGAGTGATGAAATGCCGCTGGCTCAAGGTATAGAATTTGACGTGGAATAGCTTCTGTTCAAACAACCTTGTATAAATAAAAAAGCCCCGGTTTCGGGGCTTTTTTATTGAGATATCTTTTTAATGTGTCTTCTGTATTATAGAATACTGTAGGAAAGTCCGGCTGAAAGTACCTGTTTAATTTGCAGCTCCCGGGAAAAGTCGCTGTCATATACCATTACAAACTGAAACGACATGTTAAGATAATCATTTATTTTCCCTATCAGCTCGTTCGAGAAGTTAACATCCGTATTATCTATGTGCCGCTGCATATTAGTAAATGTTTCGACTGAACTGATTAACCGAACATTTGACACGATTTTCTTTTCAAAGTTCAGCGCGATGGAATAACCCGGCTCAAAACGAAAACTTTCGCCCGGTTCAAGACCATAGCGTGTGGACAAATCTGTGTCGGATATAATGGTTTCCTTCATCGCCAAACCTGCTTCGGAAGTAAAATAGTCTTTCGGCTGAAATGAAATACCCGCTATCTGTGTAAAATACGCCGGAGCAAAAAACCGAGATATTACTGTGGGAGGATCGGTAGAATAATCAAATCCTTGATCAAATTGCGTACTAAAGTTGATGTTGCCAAAAGCGCTCCACCGTTCGTCATTAAAGAGGTAACTAAACTTATTATTTATCGCAATGCGATCATCCGTTTTCCGTGTTCCCTCATCCTCTATACGCGACTTACCATATTTAAAGTTGGTTGCCAATGCGTAAGCAAATTTACCCTTTCGGTATTTCGCGTTAAACACAGTAGAAGCAGTAACACTAATGGTATTCACACCACCCTGACTCCAATTATCATAAGAAGCCTGGGAGCCGTTAAGTCCACCTACCCAATCTACGGTCCACCCTTTAAGCGTATCCGAAACTACTACCTTATTATTCACATTCGACATGTCCCTAACAGAAATATCGTTATCATTTTCAAGTAATCGACTTATTTCAATAGCCTCTTGACTTAAAGCCGGCGTACTAATTAAAGCTGAGATAACAAGGAAGAGAATAAATGAATGGTATTTTTTCATAATATTAATTTGGGGTATAATCACCTTCATAATTAAATTTTCAACTCGAATATATGGACATTTTTAAGCCCATAAAAGTTTCGCTAATCAAGATTTTATGAGTGTAACGTTTTGCAGCTGTTGATTTTCTACCACTACAGAGACATGCTCATCCAATTTTGTAGGCAGATCCATACCATAAAATTCCGCTTTTATAGGAAACTTACGATGCCCGCGATCAACTAAGACTGCGGTATGAATTTCTGAAGGCTTGACATAGTTCGAAATAATTTTCAGAGCCTGAAACATTGTTTTGCCCGAAAAAATAACATCATCCACAATAACCGGATAGTGAATTTCCTGTAACTTAATATCTTCCAAATCAGGATCTGATTTTTTTCCTTTTAGGGGAAGTTTGGACAGTCGTACCTTATCATTAAATATGGGATTTAAAATATCCTCCAAAGCTCTGGCTACCGCATACCCTCGGTCATCTATCCCAAACAGATCAATAGGAGCATCATCCACATTGTGCTCTGCAATTTCGTGTGCCATTCGGTTTAGAGAACGTGAAATGCGTTCTTTGTTCATCAATACTATTTCTGATCCGGCGTTCATTAACTTTAATTCGTTATATATTAGAAATAAACTATTGCAAACAATTTATAATAAACATACAGCTTTGTACATTATTAATAGTTAAAACAAATAAAAAATAGAAAGAGAGTTTTATTATGAGTAGCAAAACCAACTTCCTGTTATTTACCACCTCGTTTTTAGGAGGATTGGCTGCGGGGCTGCTGTTATCACCTAATAAGGGAGCAAAAAATAGAGCCTGGTTGTCAAATAACGCCTTGGAGTTGAACCGGTGGGCAAAAATTCAACGCCATTTGGCCAAACGAAAAAGCTCCCGAGAACTCCAGAAGCTTCGTAAAAATATCCACCAGGGTATTCAGCAAAACATACCCGACCTTTATGAAGCCACTGATACTATCCCATTAAGCAATGATAATATCTTAAATGAGTAAGTCAGCCTCTCCATATCACGAGAAGTTGCTGCACTGGATCTGGCAAAACCGCCGGTTCAATTTTCGTAACCTTAAAACAATTGATGGTCAGGAAGTATGGCTACACAATACAGGGCAACTTAATAAGTCAGACGGTCCCGACTTTTTATCCGCGGAAGTGTCCATTGGCAATTTGCGCTGGTTTGGAAATATTGAGCTGCACTGGTCGTTATCCGACTGGAAGGCTCACAGCCACCATACCGATCCCAATTATGATAACGTTATTCTGCATGTCGTTTTTAATTCTACTGAAAACCACAGCTGCAGAAGGGATGAAACACAAATTCCTACTCTTTGTTTAGCGCCTTACCTCTCACAGCCATTACAGTCGTTCCTTGAACAGTATCAAAGCAAACCCGAACTCCCCTGTGCCGGTCAACTTTCATTCATATCAGACAAAGCCTTTGCCCAACAGCTAAAAAAAGCTCACAAAGAGTATTTTGAACAAAAGGTGAATGATCAGCTGGCTTTTTATGATGCATCACTGCCTCCATCCCGAGCATGGATAAAAATGCTCATAACCGGTCTTTTTGATGGCCTCGGGATAGCTCACAATCGACATCAAATGCGCGAGCTGGCCAATCTTCTCTGCAACGAAAATATTGAATCACTATCAAAAAATGCATTCCGTATTCATGCTTTAAAACTTTCGGCGATTAATGCTGATTACTGCGATAGCCCTCAAATATCTATGAACTGGAATCATAAAGGATGCCGACCCGGAAACCATCCTCGGCTACGTATTCAACAAGGAGCAGAACTTTATTGGCAGATCCATCGCCGCCCTTTCGAACATTGGTTGCGATGTGATCCCAAACCATTATGGGCAGAATTGCTCGACAATATCCAAACAAAACCCGGCTTGGGTCAAGAGCGGGGCTCCATTCTTTTCGGAACTGTTTTTCTGCCGTCACTGTATTTTTTAGGAAATTTATTTTTCAAAGAAGAGCTAAAGAATGAATGCTGGTCGCTTTGGCAAAATCATGAAGCCGATATTCCCTCTTCGCTGCTCAAGTTATTTACTAATACAGATATTTCTCCATCCCTATACAAGCAAAAACTGGGATCCATCTATCAGCTGCGATCCTACTGTCGTCCCCGCCATTGCCAAAACTGTAAAGTTTTTAAAAGTGCAATTTCTTCTTGATTCAGAACGTGTAAATTCATATCATCTGCATCTGTTGAAAAAGGCATATAATTGCCCGGTCGTCTAATGGCAGGACAGCGGTTTTTGGTACCGTCAGTGGGGGTTCGAGTCCTCCCCGGGCAACAAATTACAAAGGATGACTTCAAAGCCATCCTTTTCTATTTTTATAACTTCCTGAAAAACCGCTTCGTTGGATACGCCTTTAGCCATATTTGCCGGACGCAGCAATCTTGCTCTTTCAAGAGCTATTGCTGAAAAGTACGGTACAGACTTAGGTGAAGTTACCATCAAGCCGTTTTCAGATGGTGAGCTCTATGTAAAGTACGAACAGAGCATTCGCGGCGAAGATATCTTCGTGGTACAATCCACCCCGCCGCCGGGTGACAATATTATGGAGCTATTGTTATTACTGGATGCTGCAAAACGGGCCTCAGCAAAGCGAGTTACCGCTGTGATCCCTTATTTTGGGTATGCCCGTCAAGATCGTAAAGATCAGCCGCGTGTTTCTATTGCCTCCAAGCTTATGGCAAATTTGCTTGCTGAGGCCGGTGCTGATCGTATTTTAACAATGGATCTGCATGCAGCACAAATTCAGGGTTTTTTCGACATTCCGGTTGATCATTTATATGCCAGCCGGTTATTTATTGATTATTTTAGCGACCATCCGATTGAAAACTTGGTCGTTGTTGCTCCTGACGTAGGAAGCCTGAAAATGGCTCGAGCATATGCGAAACGTTTAGGGGCACGGCTTGCTTTTATTGATAAAAGGAGGCCCAAACAAAATGTAGCCGAGGTTATGAATATTGTCGGTGAAGTTGAAAACAAGAATGTGCTGATCGTTGATGACCTTATTGACACAGCAGGCACACTAACAAATGCAGCTGCCGCACTGAAAGATCGCGGAGCACTTAATATTATAGCAACATGTACGCATCCTATTTTATCGGGCCCTGCGTACCAACGAATTGAAGATTCACCTATTGATCAACTATTGGTTACTGATACGGTACCGCTTCGTAAACCGTCAAGCAAAATTAAGGTTTTGAGCGTAGCGGGTATTTTTGCTGAAGCAATACAGCGTATCCACACCAATGATACAATAAGTGCACTTTTTGACGATTAAATTAACGTTTTAGGATTATGATTACTCCAGAAGTAGTAGATTTAGAAGGAAAAATTAGAGAAACAGGCCGTAAGGCCGCTGACGCTCTTCGGGATGCCATGCGTGTGCCGTGTGTTATGTATGGACCTGAAGTAGACGAAAACGTACATTTTTCAATTGATGAGCTCGAATTTGAAAAAATACTAAGCGAAAGCAAGCGTCAGATACTTAACATTACTGTTGATGGCGAAGAGTATAAAACCCTTCTCAAAGAAGTGGAATTTCATCCACTGACCGATCGTCCCGTCCATGCCGACTTTTATGTAATGGCCGATGATCACAAAGTAACATTGAGTGTACCCATCAAACTGGAAGGTACTCCTGTCGGTGTCACAGAGGGAGGCGGTCGTATTTTCCAACCAATGCATATCTTACGCATCCGCGTCAAGCCCGATCTTATACCCGGGGCTTACACGGTTGATATCAGCGAATTAGAAATTGGTGATTCTCTGCACGTACGCGACCTCGAGCTTGAAGGAATTATTCCGCTCGACGATCTTGGACGAACGCTGGTTACTATTCGTCCTCCAAAATCCGAAGCGCTACTTACATCATCTCTTGTTACCGAAGAACCCGCCGAAGAAGAACTCGAAGAAGGCGAAGAGGCACTCGAAGAGGGCGAAGAAGTTGCAGAAGGTGAGGAAGCCGAAGAGGGCGAAGAAACCGAAGGCGACGAAGAAACAACCGAATAATAGTGTTGATCAAATCAGCGTAACTGCTTTATGCCGTTAATCATAGGTCTGGGAAATCCCGGGGGTAAGTACGCTGGAACTCGCCATAATATTGGTTTTGAATTTATCGATAAGCTGGCAGCATCACTGTCAGTACGAATGGGGCCTGGAAAAGGCCCTTTTCATGTGGGAAAAGGAAATCATGCAGGGCATTCGATTTATTTGGTCAAACCTACCACCTACATGAATAACAGTGGGGATGCCGCGCGTCAGGCTGTGAATTGGTACAAAGAAGATGTTGGCAACTGCCTGGTTTGCTATGACGATTTGGATCTGGATGTAGGAACTATTCGTTTGCGTCCGGACGGAAGTGCAGGCGGACACAACGGAATAAAAGACATTATCAATAAGCTAGGGACAAATTCTTTTCCTCGATTGCGTATCGGGATTGGAAATGAATTTCCAAGAGGACAACAAGTACAACATGTACTTTCCTCCTTTTCTGATGATGAGCGTTCAACTATAGAACCAACCTTGGACAATGCGGTGGATGCCGCTCTCTGTTTTGTCAGAGAAGGCATCGATCAGGCAATGAACAAGTTTAACTAATCGACTACTAACTTATACTAATAAACTAAACCTGACATGAATACCTTAATAACCTACTTAATACCGGTTAGTGGTGTACTTGCGCTACTGTATACCTTTCTAAAATCGTCTTGGGTTAACAAGCAAGACACCGGCACGAAAAAAATGGCGACTATTAGCTCACACATACAACGTGGAGCTATGGCTTTTTTAAAAGCTGAATACAAAGTTCTGTCTATATTTGTAATTTCTGTAGCAATTCTGTTGGCCGTTACAGCTAATGCCCAAACATCGCACTGGCTTGTATCTGTCTCCTTTGTTATAGGTGCTTTTTGTTCAGGCCTTGCTGGTTTTATTGGCATGCGTGTTGCTACTAAAGCAAATGTACGTACAACCAATGCCGCAAGAAGCGGTCTTAGCGAAGGTCTGAAAATCGCTTTTGCCGGTGGTTCTGTAATGGGGCTCGGTGTTGTTGGATTAGGTGTTCTCGGGCTCGGCGTTTTATTCCTCGTATTTGGTGACATGTTTGGAACCGGATCGGCCGCAAGTGTCAACAAAGTACTGGCCGTTGTAACCGGCTTTTCGTTTGGAGCCTCTTCCATCGCGCTATTTGCTCGTGTAGGCGGCGGTATTTATACCAAGGCCGCAGATGTGGGTGCCGACCTTGTTGGTAAGGTTGAAGCAGGTATTCCTGAAGATCACCCTTTGAACCCTGCTACCATCGCCGATAACGTTGGCGATAATGTCGGCGATGTTGCCGGAATGGGAGCTGACCTTTTTGAATCTTATGTAGGATCTATCATCGGTACGATGGTACTCGGGGCTGCTTTTATGGCAAATCCGGAATGGTCGGATAATTTTAGCGGACTTTCTGCTGTACTTCTTCCTTTGGTTCTTGCCGGAACAGGAATTCTGACTTCTATTCTGGGCACCTTCTTTGTACGTGTTAAAGAAGGCGGAAATCCTCAAACAGCTCTTAACATTGGGGAATTTGTTTCCGCTGCTGTAATGTTGGTAGCCTCTTATCTCTTGATTCAATGGATGCTTCCTGAAAGCTGGGCACATACCACTATCTTTGGTGATGAACTAACCATTACCAGCATGGGTGTTTTCTGGTCCACGATTTTTGGACTTGCAGCAGGTTTGCTTATTGGCCTTATTACCGAACACTACACCGGTACCGGAACTGGTCCCGTCAAATCTATCGTTGAGCAATCTTCGACCGGAGCAGCTACAAACATTATTTCCGGCGTTGGTGTAGGAATGATTTCAACCGCTATTCCCATCGTAATTATTGCCACGGCAATGATTGCATCATATGAATTTGCAGGATTATATGGAATTGCTATAGCAGCAGTTGGTATGCTTTCTAACACTGGTATACAGTTGGCTGTTGATGCTTACGGACCAATTTCTGATAACGCCGGCGGAATTGCAGAAATGTCTGAACTACCCGGTGAGGTTCGAGATCGTACCGACAAACTTGATGCCGTTGGTAATACCACAGCAGCTATTGGTAAAGGTTTTGCTATCGGCTCTGCTGCCCTTACTGCACTGGCCTTGTTTGCTGCGTTTATAACCTCTTATAATGCAACGCACGAGGTTGCATTAACTGGTATTAATATTACACAACCCAAAGTGATGGGTGCTCTTTTTATCGGAGCGATGCTACCCTTCCTCTTCTCTGCGCTTTCCATGAAAGCGGTAGGACGTGCAGCTATGTCAATGATTGAAGAGGTACGACGTCAGTTCAACGATATTCCTGAACTGCGCGCTGGTCTTGATGCCATGAATCGCAACGAAGGCACCAAGCTTGAAAACTGGTCGCAAGAAGATCAGGATACCTTTGAAACAGCGATTGGAAAAGCGGAATACGAAAAATGTGTTGCTATTTCCACAACTGCTTCACTCCGAGAGATGGTAGCTCCCGGCGTTCTTGCCGTTGTTGTTCCCGTTGCTTTCGGGTTCCTTGGCGGAGCCGAAATGCTTGGCGGTTTACTTGCAGGTGTTACTGCTTCAGGTGTACTGATGGCCCTGTTTCAATCGAATGCCGGCGGTGCCTGGGATAACGCCAAGAAAATGATTGAAGAAGGTTATGAGTACAATGGAGAAATGCTTGAAAAAGGCTCTGAAGCCCATAAAGCTTCTGTTGTAGGAGATACGGTAGGAGATCCCTTCAAGGATACCTCAGGCCCTTCCCTCAATATCCTTATTAAGCTTATGTCTGTTGTAGCTCTTGTAATTGCAACGATGATCTAAGCTAAAAAATTAAAATTTTAAGCCCTGTTCCGTTTTCTCGGAATGGGGCTTTTTTATTTGTGTTTATTGCATGATACGTATTGTGTATCTTTTCCCTCTGATAAATCTTCCAGGCAATACAAAACAGGCATCACTTTTATGGAAATATTTAAGTTGTTCTTCAATCATGACCTTCGGCTGGACAAACTGGCCAAACGCAATGCAAATAAGACCAAAGACGAGGTCGAGACCACACTTGAAGATTTTATGCAGCCGGATCCCACCTATTCAAAATTTTACATTACGGGCACAAATCTTGATAAAAAGCAATTTGGAATTGACGTTCTTTCCAAAAGTGATGAAATACTTGATAACCTCTGTTCTGTTTTCAAGAATCACCAGATTATCTCTACTACAAATAAATCATTTGATTCCCTGATGGAGGGGCTGGAAACTATTCGTATTGGAGAAGCCTTGGTAATTTCAAATAGCGACAAGTTGCCTAAGGTAGATTTGGCCACCTTGACTATTAATGAAGAAACTAAGGTAGGACATAAAAAAGATGAGATAAGAACTATCATTGAATCGGGAGCCTATCTCTTATATAAAGAACCTGCGCATCATGGATATGACCTACACTTATTTTCTGAGGACAATATTTACTCCCATCTTTTCGAAGCTTTTAAACCATTAGTTGATGAAGAGTTCCGGTTTTTTAGCATTAATAATAAGCGTATGCGGTCAGAGCGGCACTTCTATTTTGAAACGTGGACACTGGATAATCCCCCACATGGGGCAGAAGAGGTTTTTCGAGAAACCGTTCTTTAACCCACTATATTTTTACTAATCTCTTCAATCTTTTATTGTCCTTCCATAAATTTTTAAAATACATTCGCTTTTCGTTATTTAATACTTAATATTCTTAAGTACTTCAGGGATACATTACATTTATTTAAAAGCTAAGGGATCAGGTTTCTTCAAAAAATATATACTGATCACAACAATTAGTATAAGGGATCGGAATTTGTATGGCTTACTCAAAACAGATCATCCATTAATGTCAGATATCTATATTTGCCGTACACCTTCTCCCTCTACTTCAAACCTTCACTAAAACTTTATGTATATGAATAGAGTAATTCTAAAAAAGTTATCATTGGCATTGGTGGTGGCCTTCACATTTACTTTGACAATTAACACCCAAGCTTACGCTCAAACCAAAATTTCCGGTACCGTTGTGGATGCTGTAGACGGTTCTGTGCTAGGCGGCGTAAATGTAAGTGTTAAAGGCAAAGTAGTGGGTACCTCAACAGGAACTAATGGACAGTTTTCATTATCTGTGCAACAAGCTCCACCTTTAACCCTGGTTTTTACAATGGTCGGTTTTAGAACCGAAGAAGTAGAAATTACCGAAAGCCCGGTAACTGATTTAACAATCGAGCTTTCAGAAGCTGCCATTGTAGGCGATGAAGTCGTTGTATCAGCTTCCAGAGTGGAAGAGAATATGCTTGAATCACCCGTATCTATCGAAAAATTAGACGCGATAAGCATACAGCAAACTGCCTCACCCAGTTTTTATGAATCCCTTGCCAATTTAAAAGGGGTCGATTTTAGTACACAAAGTATTACATTCAAATCGATTAATACCCGCGGTTTTAACGCTAACGGTAATACCCGCTTTGTTCAGCTTATTGATGGTATTGATAATCAGGCTCCGGGTTTAAACTTCCCCGTTGGAAACGTAGTGGGTATTCCTGAGCTGGATCTGGAAAGCGCTGAACTGATTCCCGGTGTTGCCTCTGCACTTTATGGTCCAAATGCTGTAAACGGCATTCTTCTCCTGAATAGCAAAAGTCCGTTTCAGTATCAAGGGCTTTCGGCACAGGTTAAAATGGGAGCCAACCATTTTGACTCCAATGTTGAAGATCCCTCGCTTTATCAAGATTATGGGCTGCGTTATGCTAACGCCATCAACAACAAATTTGCGTATAAGTTTAATTTCTCCTATTTGCGAGCTAAGGACTTCGTTGCTCAGGATACTCGCGACAGAGGTCCAGCCTCCTATGGTGTAGTCGAACGCGGTGCTACTTCACGCAACGGCAACCGTGTTTATAACGGCGTCAACGTCTATGGCAACCAGCTGCTCACTATCGGGCAAATTGCAGACCAGCAGATTGCTGCAGGCAACCAAAATGTAGCCGCCATTAGAAATTTATTGTCCGACGGTGAGGCCGGTGCTTTTACTCCTACCGGTTTTCCGGAATCATCTTTCGTGGACAATACCTCCGAAAGCTTAAAGCTGGGTGGTGCTCTTCATTATCGCTTAACCGATGACTATGAGATGTTAGGGCAATTCAACTGGGGCACCGGCAGCTCGGTCTATACGGCAAATGACCGATTTGTACTGGATGATTTTAATATCTGGACAGCAAAATTCGAGGTTAAAAATCCGAACTTTTTTGTCCGCGCTTATACTACCCAAGAAGATGCCGGAGATACTTATGCCGCCAACACCTTGGCAACACTTATCAACGTGGAAACTTTTGTACCTGCCTACTTTCAAACGTTTGCGAACGCTCGAACCCAGGGAGCCACTGTTGAAGAGGCTCATGCGCAGGCACGTGTAGCAGGAAATCAAGCCCAGGCCCAGCCTGGCAGTCAACAGTTTCAATCATTATCAAATCAATTGAGAAGCACCTCGATTGCTGAAGGGGGTGCCCTGTTTATCGAAAAAACAGGGTTATGGCATGCCGAAACGAAATACAACTTTGCTGATATTATCGATCCCTCTACCGTAGAGCTTATCGTGGGAGGTAATGTCCGACGATATGACTTGAACTCAGAAGGAACCCTTTTTGCCTTGCAGGATAACGGAGAAGAATTCGATATCGACGAGTTCGGGGCCTATGTTCAGGCTTCAAAAACATTAGCTGATGAGAAGTTAGATCTTCAGGGATCACTGCGGTATGATAAAAACGAATATTTTGACGGGCAGTTCAGTCCTCGATTTTCGGCCGTTTTCACGATTGCTGAAAACCATAATATCAGGGCATCATTCCAGCGCGGATTCCGTATTCCAAGCACACAAACCCAGCTTATTGATCTAGATGTGGTAACCCGCCGTCTGATTGGTAGCAATCCGGTACTGGTCGATCGCTATAACTTCGAAAGCAATACAGTTTACTACGATGACAGTATAGCAGAAGCCCGCGAAGCGCTCAATTCCGGACAATCCATGGCCCAAGCCCGTGCTTTGCTGGAACCGGTTACCTTTGATGAGTTCGAAACCGAGAAGGTAAACTCATTCGAAATTGGGTATAAAACACTTATCAACAACAAGTTATTCTTAGACGCTTATTATTACTATAGTGCCTATGAAGATTTTATCGCCGAAATTCAATTTACCCAGGCAGTTGATCTTAACGAACAAGGGAATGAAGATGCCCGTGACGGATTTGATCCTGCTCCGGGTTTCGATCCCAATTCCGATAGCGGTAAAGAAGCTATCATCAACAATAATGTACCAAATGGCCGCCTTCAATCGTACGGCTTTGATGTGAACGCCGATGGTACCGTTGAAGCACACGGCTTTGCTTTTGAAGCCAAGTATATACTCGGCGATGGATATTCGTTGGGAGGAAACGTGGCCTTCAACAAACTGATATCGCAGCAAGATCTCATTGATCAGGGATTCCGCGCCGAATATAATACACCCGAGTGGCGGTATAATCTTAAATTCGAGAACAGAAAGCTCACCCCGAATGTGGGCTTTAATGTGGTATATCGCTGGCAGGATGCCTTCCTTTGGGAATCCTCATTCGGAAAAGGTGTAATCGATGCCTATGGAACACTTGATGCTCAGGTAAGTTATCGCCTGCCTTCCTTGAATACCTCAATAAAATTGAGCGGCAGTAACATTCTAAACAGCCAGCATGTAACCTCATTTGGTAATCCCCGGCTGGGAGCTATCTATATGATCTCCTTCACTTTTGATCAATTCATGAATTAAACTACTGACACCATGATATCCTATTTAAAAACATTATTTGCTTTATTATTTCTTGCTGCTTTCTTATTTGCTTGTGAAGGAAGCTATGATTCCCTTGTTGAAGATCAGCTTGAAGAAAATCCAACTCCCGAACCTATTTCGGGTGATGCAGGGTCCGCTGATTTCAGCAACTATGTAGCAATCGGCAATTCGTTAACGGCTGGCTATATGGACGGTGCTCTTTATAGCATGGGACAAGAATATTCGCTTGCTGCTCTTATCCATCAGCAGATGCAGAAAACAGGAACATCCGGTAATTTCAATCAACCGGATATAAATTCTGAACTTGGATTTAATACTTCTGTTGAACAACCCCAGGAAGGACCAATATTAGGCCGCTATAAACTGGATACCAGCATCCCCGGTCCATCTCCGACGATAGGCGGTGACCCTATTGCTCCTTATGGCGGTGATCCCGCCGAACTCAACAATTTCGGAGTTCCCGGTATTCTCGTCGGTCAG
This sequence comes from Fodinibius sp. GM21, assembly GCF_058386955.1. Lineage (NCBI taxonomy): Bacteria > Pseudomonadati > Balneolota > Balneolia > Balneolales > Balneolaceae > Fodinibius > Fodinibius sp. GM21. Next base: position 86,817 of record NZ_JBYEIQ010000007.1, read on the forward strand.
CTTTTAACTGCTGCTACTGGTGGGCCGCAGTCTGACCCTGCTTTTAACCCGTTTTATGCTCGATTTGCTTCAAATCCAGGTTCATCAACCATACTGGGAGATGCAATCGCCACACAACCTTCATTTTTCACCCTTTGGATTGGGAATAACGATGTGCTGGGTTACGCTGTATCAGGAGCTTCAAACCCCAATATTTTAACATCCGAACAGGATTTTCAAAATTATTTTACTACTACGATAAGCCAACTGATGAATAATACTACAGCGAGTGGAGTGGTGGCTACCATTCCACCGGTTTCAACGGTGCCCTTTTTCCAAGCTGTTTCTTATGATGCCGTAGAATTATCAGCTGAAGAAGCAACGCAGCTAAATCAAGGATTGGCCGGTGTAAATGCTGCCTTGCAAGCAGTAGCTGATAACTTTCCCAATCGTTCGCAGGAAGATATGGATGCCCGAAAGGTGAATTACCAGGAAGGCAGCAATCCCATTTTAGTCAATGATCCTGAATTACCTGACCTCGAAAATGAGTTCGACCAGCTCGAACAGGCAGGGGCCATATCAGCCCAACAACGACAAATGTTAGTTCCCTACGAACAATCACGCCCTCTTACTGCAAATGAGCTTGTTACCTTATCAGCTGGGACTGTTCTTGGCACAGAGTTAAATCCACAGAGTCAAACACCAACTACCATAGGCGTTGTAATTCCTTTGGGATATAGCTCACAGGAGTCGGCTTTTGGAGATGCCTACTACTTAACGGTACCGGAACAGCAGCAAATTCAAAGCAGAACCACAGCCTTTAATACGATTATTGCCACCGCTGTTGCCCAAAATTCCGACCGATTGGCACTTTTGGATATCAATGCCGGTTTCCCGGGGAACCCCAATACCGATTTAGGGGCTTTTGCAGATCTTTTCGGAATTGATGGAGAGTTGGGCATTAGAGTTCAGGGTACGCTATTACAGCCGGACTTTTCTCCCAATGGCGTATTTTCAACGGACGGCATTCATCCCAATCCCAGGGGTAATGCCATTTTAGCTAATGAGTTTATCCGTGTTATTGAGGATGCTTTTGGCGCCAGTATCCCGGAAGTAGATGTACTTAATCTTCCAAGCGTTCAACTTTGTGCGGGTGATTGTGTGAGCCAACAACAGGGAAAAGAAGTCGCAGAAAATATCACCTTCGGAATTTCTGCAAAGTAAGTACTCACTAATTTTATTTAACTTTTTAAAAAAGGTTATCCCACCCTGGAGATAACCTTTTTTTATTCCTTATTTTGAGAACCTGCTGATTATTAGTAGGCGGGGACTTGTCTCTAGGTCAAAATCACTGCCCCGGTAATCCCCATTCACATCAATAATTTCCAGCTCCCGTTTGGCCATCTCTTTTTTAAACCAATCCAACCCATACAACTTCACCCGCTCCCAGTATACACGGGGTTTATCCAATTGGTCCCCAGCAAAGGCAATGTCTTTGTGGATAGCTCCATTTTTGATGTAGCGCTTGATCTCATATCTGATTCCATGAAACTCTCCCTCCTCCTCGGCCACAAAATCCTGTTTTACTTTTTCCGCATTTAAATAATCGAGTACAAAAAGTCCTTCATCCTTGAGCATCTGTGTTACACTATCAAGTACCGAAGCATTTTCTTTATCACTTTTAAAATATCCAAAGGTTGTAAATAAATTCACAATAGCATCAAACTTCAGGGATAACGGATCCCGCATATCACGCACTTCAAAATGTACGTTTGACAAGTTCAGTTCTTCGGCTTTTTCTTTGGCCGTTTTAATCGCTTCCGGTGACAGATCAATTCCGGTAACATCATAACCACGCTTTGCTAAATTGTGGGAATGCCGTCCCCGCCCGCATCCCAAGTCAAGTATTGAATGGTATTGCTCTGATAGCAGTGTTCCTTCTAAAAATTCAATAAGCTGCTCTGCTTCTTTCTCATCTCGATCAGCGTACAGTTTTTCGTAAAGCGGACTGTCAAACCACTCTTCAAACCAATCCATATAACTATTTTATTGCTTTTTACATTATTTAATGCACGAATGAAGTAAAAAAGTATGCTTATTGCAAACTGATACTTTTATATTTGCTAAGGTTTTGATTATTTATAGTTAACGGCGTTAACTGTTAGTAAACTAATCATGAAACCGGTTACACTTCATTAGTATTAAGTAATTTTTACCCCATAACGATCATCTCAACAACTAACTAAACATTTTGAATCTATGCGAAAATTAATTGCTACTATTTGTCTTGTTTTATTGTGTTCGGGATCTGCTTTTTCCAGCGGATTTTCGATCTATGAGGCCAGTGTACGAGCCAACGGAGTACTCGGCGCCTTTTCGGCCTATGCAGACGACGCATCAACCATTTTTTATAATCCCGCCGGTTTAGGTGGATTGGAAGGAATAAATATTACTGGTGGCGCTACCATTATTGCGCCCCGTTCGTCTTTCCGAAACCTTTCCCCTTTAGCCCCCACCGGCCAGGAAACCAAAATGACGAAACAGGAATTCTTGGTTCCAAACTTTTATGGTTCCTATCAAATAACCGATAACCTAACGGCAGGCATTGGCGTAAATGCTCCTTTTGGTCTGGGTACCAAATGGCCCGACGACTGGGTTGGCCGAGGATCATCTATTGAAACCAGTATTGAAACTATTTTTGTAACCCCTGCAGTAGGATATCAGTTTACTGACACCGGCATTGGAAAGATTCGTGTTGGGGCCGGCCTACGTATTGCCGCACACGGCAAGGTAAAGTTAAGCCGCGCTGTTACGAGCTTTTCACCTGAAGGTACGTTTGCCCTCGACGGAGATCTCAAAGAACCGGCCTTTGGGTTTAATGCCGGAGTTCAGTACGAACCAACCGATAACGTCACCTTTGGTTTTACTTATCGAAGCGAAGTGACAACTGAATTTGAAGGTGATGCTACCTTTGAAAACCTCAGTGTGGGCTTCCCCTCCTCGGCCCAAGGCGGTGCCGAAATTACCCTGCCCGCGAGCTATGTAGTTGCCGTAAATGTAGAACCCATTGATGGCTTACGCACCGAACTCGATTACGTGTGGTGGGGCTGGTCAAGTTATGATGAACTAGCAATTGAGTTTGATCAACCCATACCGGCCCTGGGTGGCAGCACTATTGTAAACGAAAGAAACTATAAAGATTCCTGGCAACTGCGCTTCGGAGCTGAATACACCGAACTCCCTGTTGAAGGCTTAACTCTTCGCGGCGGCATTGCTTATGATGAAAATCCCATCCGCGATCGTTATGTAGATCCAACCCTTCCCGACTCCGATCGCTGGTTGTTTTCTGGTGGACTAAGCTATCAGGTTACCGATTACCTCGCTGTTGATGCTTCTTATATCTTTATCAGAGCCAAACAGCGAAAAGTAACCAATACACACGAAGGTGGCATTGACGGTGTTTATACAACCTATGCTAATCTTCCCGGTCTTGGGTTCACACTGAATTTATAATTGAATTAAGAATATTACGCTATGAATTATTTGATAAAACATTCCAAAAAATTACTGTCGCTGGTTCTGGTACTGGCGCTTATCACAAGTTGTAAGGATTATCAGGATCTGGATGTTGACCCGGTCGATACCGGCGATGCTGATTTTTCTTCGTACGTTGCGGTTGGCAATAGCTTAACAGCCGGCTTTCAGAATAACGCACTTTATCAGTCCGGGCAACAATACTCATTTCCCAACCTCATTGCCCGACAGGTGAACCAATCTGAATCTTTTGATCAACCATTGATTAGTGATCCCGGTATTAGCAGCGGTAACGGACGGATTGAACTCACTAACTTGGACCCCGTTCAAACAACTACAAATAGCTCAATGGGGAATCCAACTACTCAACAAGCAAAACCATTCACAAATTTAGGGGTACCAGGCGCTGTCCTTGTTGATTATATAAATCCCAATAATTCAGGAAATCTTAATGAGCGGGCAACAGATCCTAATAACCCAGCTTACAATCCATTTTATGGTATTGTAATGGAGCAGTCCGAGCTTGAAAAAGATGCACCTAACCTGCATAATCAGGTTGCCAAACAACAACCATCGTTTATTACCTTCTGGTTAGGCAATAACGATGTCCTTGGATTTGTTACATCCGGGGGAGAAGGACAAAGTATCACTGCCCCAAATAACTTTTCTCAGCTTTACCAGGGATCAATTCAAGCAATGGCTTCAACCGGTGCTAATGTTGCTGTTTATACCATACCTGATGTAACAACTATACCCTATGTATTCTACCTAAGAACTCAATTAGAACAACAAGGAGCTATAGTATTTAACGATGAAACTCAGAGTTATCAGCTCGTTACCCAGCAAGGGAATCTTGATATCTATATTGAAACTGACGGCGGGGCACGCGTAATGCGTCAAGCCGATTTCCCACTGCTTTCCGCTCAGTCCTATTTTACACAAGTTCAAGCTGGAGAAACTCAACCTCCCGTACAGCCACAAACAGCCATTCCAGATAATTTAGTACTTGATGGCCCTGCAGGTGGTCCCCAAGGTAGCTCTGAACTTGAACAAGCAGCTGGTGCTATCCAACAGTATAATGCTACCATTGTAAATTCAGCTACTTCGGCTGGATTTACTGTTGTTGACATCAATCAAATATTTGCTGAAACTTTTAGCGCATTTCAAAGTTCTGGTGGAGAAAATGGCTACCAAACCAATGGCCTCAATCTCCGCCCTGTACCGGGCGAACTATTCAGCTTCGATGGCGTTCATCCTACAAACAGAGGTTCTGCTGTAATTGCAAATGAAACCATCAAAGCTATAAATGAGGCGTATGGAGCCAATATTGATCAAATTAATGTTGCTAAAATTCCAGAAGGATTTCCTGTAGCTTCAAATTAAATATAAATTTTTGGTACGCTCTAAAGCGGAGGGATATGCCCTCCGCTTTTTTTTATTTCTTGAAATTTTGATTCCCTCCTGCCCTTTGTATCTTCCGCTGAACTTAAAATGATTGACAGCATGACTTTTAACGAAAAACTAAAATCGGCTGTACAGGCAGCTGAATCTACGCTTTGTGTAGGACTCGACCCCAACCTGGCTTTAATGCCAGACCCGATCACCTCAACGGAGCAATCCGATCCCTCAAAAGTTGAACAATTTCTTAAACGAGTAATTGATGTAACCGCAGAACATTCTGCAGCCTACAAACCTAATCTCGGATTTTTTGAAGCGCTGGGTGCCGACGGCTGGGATACCTTCGAAGCTATTTTAGATTATATCCCGGATAACAAGATCATAATCGCTGATGCGAAGCGGGGCGATATTAGCTCTACTGCAGAACATTACTCCATTGCTTTTTTTAAGTATTTTCAGGTAGATGCCGTAACCCTGAATCCACTCATGGGCTTTGAAACTCTTGATCCATTTTTAAACGATGCCTCTAAAAGCATTTACGTACTGACATTGACTTCGAATCCGGGAGCCGAAGATATCCTGCTAAAAAAATTAGCTGATGGTAAAACGATTTCCAGCTATATTGCGAAAGAACTAAACGGGAAACAAGAGGATAGCAAAACGTCTATTGGGATGGTTGTTGGGGCAACCAAAGCAAAAAAATTAGAACCTGTTATTAATGAATTCCCAAAATCGCCGTTGCTTATTCCCGGAGTCGGAAAACAGGGCGGCTCAATTAATGCACTCAATAAATCATTAGAACAACATTCTGGTATCCCCCTTATCAACTCCAGCCGAAGCATTATTTATGCAGGTGAGAATGCTAGAAATTGGGACCAATACGTAGCTGAAGCGGCCAGAAATTTAAAAATGAAGTTAGCTCCTATCACAGATCGATATGTCTAAGCAACAGAAAAAAACAGTTATTGTATTTACAGATGGCGCTTGTAGCGGAAATCCGGGTCCGGGAGGATGGGGCGTTCTTTTGCAATGGAATGGTGAAGAGAAAGAATTGACAGGGGGTGCTAAAGATACTACAAACAATCGCATGGAGATGCGTGCAGTAATTGAGGCGCTAAATGCGCTTAATCAGCCCTGCCACGTTAAAATCCACAGCGACAGTGCCCTAATCGTTAATGCTTTTAAACAGGGCTGGATAGATGGCTGGCTTAAACGCGGTTGGAAAAAAGCCAACAAGAAGCCGGTTGAAAATCGAGATTTATGGGAGGAAATGCTCACAGCTATGCAGCCACACGATGTTGAGTGGATAAAAGTTAAAGGACATTCCGATAATGAGCGAAATAACCGAGTAGATGCCTTGGCAGTGGAAGCTTCAAAACGGTTTCAATGATAATCTCATTCTGAAGTTATTGCAGAATTCTATCAGTTGAAATAGGTTATTTAGATCCTGCAATGAATTCAGGATGAACCGAAATATCTACTTTGATTTCATTTTTTCCAATGCCTTCAGATTCGCAAAAGGCTTCATCTTCATATCCGAATACATTCGGCGCTCGGCCATCATAAAACCCGTAATAGCGATCATGGCAGCATTATCGGTGCAGTAAGCTAGTTTGGGAATATGTAGTTTGCACCCTGTTTCTTTAGCCAATTCGTTAGCCTTTCTTCGCAACATAGAATTAGCTGATACTCCTCCCGCCAGAGTGATGGTCTTTACTCCGGTATGCTCAATCGCATTACGAAGTTTCTTCACCAATACCTCAGTAATAGCATGTGAGACACTGGCGCAAATATCATCCAAGTGATCCTCTAAAAATCGCTCTTGATTATCCTGATCTTTCAGGAAGTATTTGACTGATGTTTTGAGTCCCGAAAAACTGAACTCGAAATCGTTATCCAGCATCGCCTGCGGAAAATCATGAAAATTGGGATCGCCATGCTGTGAGCGCTCATCAATAACCGGTCCGGCCGGATAGGGCAAACCCAAAATTTTTCCGATTTTGTCATAGGCTTCCCCGGCTGCATCGTCCCGGGTTTGACCCAATAGTTCATGCTCAAATGGAGCAGAAACATGAACTAGTTGCGTGTGTCCGCCTGATACAGTAAGTGATACAAAGGGATAATCAGGCTGCTCATCAATAAAATTCGCATAGATATGGGCATCCATATGGTTGACTCCCACAATTGGAATTTTTCGAGAAAGGCACAAGCCTTTGGAAAAACAGAGTCCCACCAACAGCGATCCCATCAGTCCGGGCCCCTGCGTTACCGCTACAACATCAATATCAGACAATGAAGTATCTGCTTCATCAAGGGACTGCTGTACAGTATGCCATATGGTCTTATGATGCGCCCGCGATGCTAACTCCGGTACTACCCCGCCATACTGTTCATGAACCGCCTGAGAAGCAATTATATTTGATTGCAGTCCGTCATCTGTGCAAACAGCAGCGGCCGTTTCATCACACGATGACTCAATGCCCAAGATCTTCATACGATTTGCTTATGATCGATTCCAATGAAATAGGCAAATATAACGGTTCCTTAAACTGTAACCAACCCCCTATCTACCGAAACTACTCAGACACCTTTTAAATCAGTTGCTGAAAAAATTATTTCCAACCTAGCTTCCTTCAAATAAAAAAGCCCTCCACCAACAGGTGAAGGGCTTTTTATCAGTTTTTATCTATGTGCTGTTTTACTCTTTGTCCTCGTCATCAACGACCTCAAAGTCAGCGTCAACAGCATCTTCATCGTCACTGTCTTGATCAGCTTCGGCTCCGGCGGCTCCGTTTGGAGCTCCGGCAGCGGCTCCTGCGGCAGCTCCCGGTCCGGCTGCACCGGCTCCGGGTTGACCTTGAGCAGCACCCTGATAAATTTCTTGCGAAGCTTCTGACCATGCATTATTCAATTCTTCCATGGCCTCATCAAGCTCGTCGACTTTCTCTTGGTCGTGGAGCTCTTTCACTTTTTCAAGTGCAGCTTCGATTTTCTCTTTATTTTCATCAGAGATCTTATCTTCGTGCTCATCAAGCTGCTTGCGTGTAGAGAATACAAGACTGTCAGCCTTGTTCAACTTCTCAGCACGCTTGCGAATTCGCTCGTCTTCTTCTTCATGTTTTTCAGCTTCTTCTTTCATCTTCTCGATCTCTTCCTCAGATAATCCGGAAGAAGATTCGATACGGATGCTTTGTTCTTTACCGGTACCTTTATCCTTGGCACTTACATTGAGAACACCGTCGGCATCAATATCGAACTTAACCTCAATTTGAGGTACGCCGCGCGGTGCGGGAGGTATGCCATCCAGGTGAAAGCGTCCAAGTGTTCGGTTATCCTGAGCCTTGGCACGTTCTCCCTGCAGCACATGAATTTCCACGCTGGTCTGATTATCAGCAGCGGTAGAAAATGTTTCTGTCTTGCTGGTTGGGATGGTTGTATTGGCCTCAATAAGCTGCGTTGACACACCGCCAAGCGTTTCAATACCAAGCGACAGTGGCGTTACATCAAGCAGTACAACATCATCAACATCGCCAGACATTACCCCGCCTTGAATTGCAGCACCTACCGCTACAACTTCATCGGGATTAACTCCTTTACTTGGATCCTTACCAAAGAAATCTTTTACGATTTCCTGGATTTTCGGAATTCGGGTAGAACCTCCAACCAGGATTACCTGATCAATATCATTTTTTGAAAGATCCGCATCGGACAGAACCTTCTGGCAAGGATCGAGCGTCTTCTGAACCAAATCATCAATCATTTTCTCAAATTGAGACCGACTGATATCGATATTCAAGTGCTTTGGTCCGGAATCCGTAGCGGTAATAAACGGCAGGTTCACGTTCGTTTTCTGTGAACTTGACAGCTCAACCTTGGCTTTTTCAGCAGCATCTTTTAGTCGCTGCATTGCCATCGGATCTTCACGGAGATCAATTCCTTCGTCTTTCTTAAACTCCTTGGCAAGATGGTCAATCAAACGAGAGTCGAAGTCGTCGCCACCCAAGTGTGTATCACCACTTGTGGACTTCACTTCAAACACACCGTCTCCAAGCTCCAGAATAGAAATATCAAATGTACCTCCGCCCAGATCGTACACAGCTATGGTCATGTCTTCGTCTTTCTTGTCAAGACCATAAGCCAGCGATGCTGCGGTAGGCTCGTTGATAATTCTTTTTACATCAAGACCGGCAATTTCACCCGCTTCTTGCGTAGCCTTTCGCTGCGCATCGTTGAAGTAAGCCGGAACGGTAATAACCGCTTCAGAAACATCTTCACCAAGATATTCTTCTGCAGTTTGCTTCATCTTTTGAAGCACCATAGCAGAAATTTCCTGGGGTGCATATTTGCGATCTTCAATTTGAACACGGGCCGTGTTATTTTCACCCTTTACAATCTCGTAAGAAGCTTGCTTTGCCTCTTCTTCCACTTCGTCGTAGAAGCGGCCCATGAAGCGTTTAATTGAAGAGATCGTTTTTTCGGGGTTCGTAATAGCTTGTCGTTTAGCAGGCGCACCAACCAAACGTTCACCGTCTTTGGAGAATGCCACAACCGATGGGGTTGTTCGACCGCCTTCTGAGTTTTGAATAACAGTAGGCTCATTGCCCTCCATTACGGCAACGCAGGAGTTGGTTGTACCTAAGTCAATTCCTATAATCTTTCCCATAATAGTAGTTTATGATTTTTTGTTGTTTGTTTAATTCTTTGTGCAATTTCGTGTGTTTCATGTAACTCCAAACAGATTCGGAAATAACATGAGTTTATTTTTTACTTAATCGGAATAGATTCTGCATCACTGAGAACATCCGATTTGGGCATTGTAATTGTTAATACCCCATTGCGAAATACCGCATCAATTTCAGCAGTATTCACATTTTCAGGCAACGCAAACGAACGTGAAAATACACCCGCCGAGCGTTCCTGACGACGATAGACCTCAGAATCATCTAATTCTTCAGCCCGTTCGCCTTTCACGGTTAAGACATGCTCTTTGAGAGCAATATTAATTTCTTTCTTTGACAAACCGGGCAAATCCAGTTTTATCGCATAGGTTTCATCACTTTCTACAATATCGCAAGCCGGGGCAAAATCATGTCCTCTATCTTCCAGAGGCACAATACGTTCAACAAAGTTCTGTATATCTTTTCCCAGCTTGTTCAACTGTCGTTCAATATCTACTGTAAAGTCATTCATGGATTTACCCATTTGTTTCGCATTCACTTTTATGTGAGCAATCACAATGCCAAGCTGTAAAGGCGGGATACTTTTATGACGTATTGGCATTATTACGTCATCAACAAGAGTGAATTGTCAGATTTGCGGATTGGGCAATCAATTCGTCAGAAGTGACAGATCATCCCAGAATGATGGGTAAGAAATGGCAGTACATTCGGCATGCTGTATTTGCGATGGGTGTTCTCCCAACATACTTAATATAGCAGCTGACATAGCGATACGGTGATCGTGATAACTGTCATAGGAGGCCGGTTCCGGCACAAAGTTGGGGGCGCCCTTAATTTCAAATCCATCACTGTATTCGGTAAAATCGGCCCCGGTTTTCTCAAGCACCTCAGCCATTGCCGCCAACCGATCTGTTTCTTTGTGACGCAACTCTTTGGCGCCGGATATACGAGAAACACCATCAGCAAAAAGCATGGCAATCATCAGAATTGGGATTTCATCGATGCAGTTGGGAACAACCTGCTCGGTGATTTCAATCGGCTGAAGGTCGGAACTGCGAACTATCAAATCTGCAACCGGCTCGGCTCCTTCCTTATGTTCATTACTCACAGTGATATCAGCTCCCATTTGCTTTAGCATATGCAATGCCGCAAAACGAGTGGGATTCATTCCAACATTGGGCAGCGTAATTTTTGAATGGGGATGAATAGCTCCTGCTACTAACCAAAATGCTGCAGCCGAAAAATCATTTGGAATGCGATACGATTGCTCAGGAATTTCATCAGTTTTTGATGAAAAAATATGCTTCTCCTCACCCTTTTCTGTAATGGAAAGATTCAGCAAGCGTTCGGTGTGATCACGGCTCGAAAGCGTTTCAATCACTTCGGTCCGCTTATCGCCAAACAAACCGGCCAGTAAAACGCATGACTTTAGCTGAGCACTGGGAATAGGAAGCGGAAAATGCAAAGGCTTCAATGTTCCCGGTCGACTAATTTTTAGCGGAGCAAAATCGTCTTCCCGGGCAGTAATAACGGCTCCCATTTGGGTAAGCGGATCAATTATGCGTTTCATCGTACGGGCTGAAAGGGATTCATCGCCAACAAGGCGCGCCGGAATTCCAGCCCCAGCAATGATACCGCTAAGCAAACGCATGGTAGTGCCCGAGTTTCCACAGTCTAAGTCTCTTTCTGGTGACTGCAGTCCCTCTCTCCCCACTCCTTCCACTTTCACCGTATTTTCCTCCTCGTGGATCTTTACCCCCAGTTCCCGCATACATGCGATAGTGCTGTGCGGATCGGCGGCAGAAGAAAAGTTACGAATAACCGATCGGCCTTCGTGCAGCGATGCAAACATCACCGAACGGTGCGAAATTGATTTATCAGGAGGTAGTTTTACGGTTCCGTTTAGAGCGGTGGCAGGACGAACTTCTTTATTCATAACCTACTGTGAATCCAATAATTTCTGTGCATCTTTAGCTTGTGGCGTCCCGGGATAATCTTCGAGAAGGGTATTAAGGGTAGATCGTGCTTCACCGGTTTGCCCCATCTGGATATAACTCTCCGCTTGTCGTAATAACGCTTTGGCCACCCAGTTACTAAACGCCTCATACAAAATATTTACGTTGGCATAGGCTTTTACAGCCTGTTGAAAATTGCCCTGCTGCTGATGAATTTCTCCCAGATAATATTGGGCTTCAGCTCCCACTTCTGTCGTATTTGATTCGGCAATGGGTGACAATAACTCTTGCGCCCGCCGGTAGTTTTCCTTTTCAATAGCAATTTTGGCCAATCCAACCTTGGCAGGCTCATAGTCCGCATTATTATCCAGTGCCGCCTGGTAATGTTTTTCAGCTTCGGACAAGTTATTCATCGCCAACTGGGCATTCCCCATACCAATATATGCTTCTTGTCGATACTTTTGTTCCTGATCGGCAAGTTGACTAAAATATTCAAACGACTGTTGATAGTTTACCCGGGAATAGGCAATGCGTCCCAATGACGCCAGCGCAGGTCCCACCCGTTTAGAGTTCGGGAATTCATTAACAATCATCTCGTACTCATCCACTGCCTTGGCAATTTGATCGGTTTGCTCGTAAGCATTTGCCAGATTAAAATGGGCATCCGGTAATAACTCTTGGTTATTTGTGATTCTGATATATTGCTGAAATTCATCAATTGCTGCCTGGTAATTGCCCGATTGCATTCGGTTGTCAGCCTGACGAAATCGAAGCCTGTCAGCCATTGAAGTCTGAGGATGATCAGCAATAAAATCTTCCAGAATAGCCGAACTTGAATCTGGCTGCCCCAACGACATCTGCGAGTATTGAATGCCATTTACCGCTTCAATGATATACTCGCTCTGTGGATATCCCTCCATCACATCTTTATAAGCGGTAATAGCTTTTTCATAATCACCGGCATTATAATAGGCATCACCGATGTTATACTGAGCACGTGCCGCCCATTCGGTATTGGGATATTTATTAATAACCTCCTGAAATTCTTCCACCGCCTGGGTGTAGTTTCCAGTATTCAAATAGATATAGGCGATATTATACTGAGCCTGTTCTACAAACTGGCTGTAAGGGTAAATTCTCAGAAATCGCCGAAATGTTTTTACCGCTTCATAAGTCTGTTCATCCCGATAGTAACTGTTCGCCATTTGATACATTGCATAATCGCCACCCGGTTCCGCACCTATCGCCTCCTGATAATAGGAAATGGCATTCTCGTAGTCACTAATCGCATAATAGGCATCTCCTATCCGCAGTTGCGTATCGGTATCATAGGGATATAATGCTACGTCCGGGGCTTCGTAATCCTTATAAAATGTTTTAAATGGATCAATAGCTTGCTTGTAATCACCGTTTTTGAAATAGCTCCAGCCCAATGCGTAATTAGCCGGACCAATCATTTCATGATCGGGATAGCGATTAATAAATTCAGCAAACTGCTGGGCCGCCTGTCCATATTGCTGCAGGTGGTACAGCGCATCAGCACTCCAGAAAAGTGCTTCTTGTCCTAATTTAGAATCAGGAGCATCAGTGTATACCGATCTAAAAATGGGCTGTGCCTCTTTATACGCATGATTACTATACTGCACCCATGCTTTTTGAAATCTGGCCTGACGCTTAATGCCCGTATCAACATCCGTGACTTTTTCGGCTGCCTCAAAAGCCTGTAAAGCACGGGTATATTCTTTATTCGCAAAATAAGCTTCGCCCAGTAAGGTATAGACTTTCCCTTTCCAGTCTAACTCACGATCACTTCGCACCAACGGAAGCAAGGCATTAATTGCTTCCGTATGCCGACCAACCTCATACGCCGTCACCGCCCATTCGTAATAGGCCTGTTCTACCCAAAGTCCTTCTTGAAAACGATCACCAAAAGTTCGAAAGGTATTTAATGCATCAGCATATCGTGAACCCAACTTTTCATTCACAGCCTTGTAGTAGAGGGCCTTTCGTGCTGTTTCATCTTCTCCCTCAGCAGCTTTTCCAAATTCATCAGCTGCCCAATGGTAAATCTCCTGTTTGTGATACAGCCATCCCAATCCATAATGGGCTACACGTACTTTGTCGGTTCCTTCGTTTAAATTTATATATTGTTTGTAATACCTTGAAGCTTCATCATAATTACCCAGGTAATTACTGCTTTCTGCAATCAAGTAAACTGCTTTGGAACGCATTTCATCATCAAGATGAGGCATCGCATTTTTAAGAGCCTCGATCGCTTTTTTATAACGCCCCTGCTGGTAATAGGATTCTCCCAATGCCGTACCTACACGACGGGTCATTTCGTTATTGGGATAGCGGTCTTTTAAAACTTCAAAGGCAACGCTTGAGGAATCGTACTTATTTTCACTTAGGTACAAACGTCCCCGAGCATATAATGCCTTGGCTGCCCATTCACTTTTGGGATGTTTATCAGCCAGCGTCATGAAATGTTTCCGCGCTTGTACAAAATTGCTGTCGGCTGCAGCCGATTCCCCCATCCAGTAATAAGCCTTAGCAGCTCCCTTTTTATCCAGTCCTAGTTGCAGGGCTCGATTATAATAGGTCTCCGCTTGTTGGTACTGACCTGCACTATCGGCCTGCTGGCCAAGTTCAAAAAGTAATTTTGAAGAATAGTTCGAAAACGGAAATTCATTGATAAATTCTTCAAAATGAGCTGATTTATTTACAGAGTCTGTCCTAGCCCTTGCTCTTGCTAAATAATAATTAGCGGAAACAACAAGCTGATGGTTTTTGTGGGTCTGAATAAAAAACTTGAATTCATCAATAGATTCTTCGAAAAGCCCTTTATTAAAAAGCAAGACGGCATCGTCGAAGTCTTGGGAAGGAGACTCCTGTATTCCTTGCGCTTGGAGTTGTGTTAATACAGTGAGTATACCGATGAGTAGTAAAGGAATTATTCGACGCACGTTTACCATTGATCAAATAAAATTCAGGTTCCAGTTATTACTGAATATACCAAGAATTGAGTTTTTGTTCCGCAAATAACAGAAGGGAATTTCATATGTACATAGATTTTACATATCTATGTATTTTATCAATTCATCAGCTCGATATTCGAGATCATTTTCAAGCACGGTACTCTCCGATTCAATAAGAACAGAGTATCCGTAGCGTTTGAGCGCAGCTGTTACACGAGATATATCTTCTAGATTAAGCTTAACGGATACTTCAAATGCTTGATGATTACTATCAGGACTTTCTACCGCCACTCCCAGAATTTTAGCGCCCTCTGCCTCAATAACCTGCACTATCTCGGAGAGCGAAAAGTCTATTGGCTCAATTTCTATTGTCAGCACTGATCCCTTTTGTTCGAGGTTCAACATCTTGGAGATTGCCTCCAGGATTTGCTGCTTGGTAATTACTCCCAGATAAGTAGCTTCCTTATTAACCAATGGAAGCAAATTCAATTCATATTGCAACATCAACCGAACACTTTCGAAGATGTGCTGACCTTCAAAAATTTTGACAACTTTATCCATCTGCAGATCTGAAATCTGCTGATCGTCCTCTACCTGCGAAAGCTGATCGAATTCAACCTGACCAATAAGCTTTTGGGTAGTGGGATCTACTACCGGCAAGGCATTTACCTGCTCCTCTTCCATACGTTGCCTTACCGCTGCAACGGTATCGGTGCCTCGTAGAGGTTCAAACTCGGATTTTGTTATGGATTTATTTGCAAGCATCAGTAGATAATATAATACAATTTGTTACATAACTGATTCAGTAGTATCAATATTGTCAAGTATTGCGTTAAGCCGCATTAAATCTGCTTTATCTATACGAAACGTAAGCTTTATATCTGAGCCTTCGTATTTTTTTTCTATAATATTTGCTTCGCGATGTAAAAACGCGACCCCTTCGTACTTTGCTGCGGGGATAGTCATTGTTTCTGTAACGAAATCCTCCTCAATAAGTTCCTCAATTCTATTTTCCAACATATCAAGGCCAATACCCCGCTCGGCAGAAATAAAAACAGCATTGGGATAAGCCCGCTTCAGCTCATTAATGCGATGCGGATCGATGGCATCCATCTTGTTAAACACGAGCAGACTCTTTTTATCATTTACCTCCATATCCTCCAGCGTATCATCTACCACATCAATATAATCTTGTACTACTCGTGATGAGGCATCTACTACGTGCAATAAAATATCACATTCCCGTACTTCGTCGAGTGTGGATTTGAAACTGGCAATAAGATCATGGGGCAGTTTTCGGATAAATCCAACCGTATCTGACAAAAGTGCTTCATGATTGCCAATTTCATACTGTCGCACTGTGGAGTCAAGCGTCGCAAAAAGGCGATTTTCAGCCAACACTTCAGTATTTGTCAATGCATTCATTAAAGTAGACTTACCGGCATTGGTATAACCAACGAGCGATATTCGAACCTTATCTGACCGCCCCTTGCGCTGGGTCTGCCTCTGCTGATCAATCTTGTCGAGCTTTTCTTTGAGTGTAGCTATACGCTTATCAATCATACGACGGTCCATCTCGATCTGTGACTCACCGGGACCACGAGTACCGATACCACCTTGCTGGCGCGATAGGTGAGTCCAAAATCGAGTCAGGCGCGGCAACAGATATTGTAACTGTGCCAGCTCTACCTGTGTTTTGGCAGCAGCTGTTTTAGCTCGAGAGGCAAAAATATCCAGGATTAAACCACTGCGATCCAATACCTTGGCCTTTGTTTCCTTTTCGATATTACGAATCTGCGTCGGTGAAAGATCATCATCAAAGATAAAGGTGTCGATTTTTTTTTCGCCCTTCATCGATTTCAGCTGACGAAGTTTGCCGGACCCTACATACGACGATGGGTCGGGGTGCATTCGGTTTTGCAAGACCTTATCAATCGTCTTGCCCCCAGCGGTATAAGTGAGTAATTCAAGCTCATCCAAATATTCTTCAGCTTGGATGCGCGGGGTTTCCGGACCATATACACCTACGAGGATTGCCCGTTCTTGAACAATATCAGAATTTCGTATCTCTTCAAACAAATGAGTAAAGTCTAAGAGTTTTAATTGTAATTGCTACAGCTTTTTAAACTGCTGAATGTTTATATCATCTTTAACATAACAACGAATACGTCGTCCGAGTTTATGAGAAATTATTTTTTTGAAGGTACCTTTTTTATGATGAGGTACATCCAATTCCAAGCGAATAAATTCATCCGTATTATTACGTTTATCCGCACTGTAGATAAAAATATAACGCGTATACGATTCGTGTTCTGTTTCCACAAAATCACGAATCTGATGCCAAGCTACAGTTTGTGAAGGTTCATTCACATTTTTCACAATTCCATTATCAGTAATATATCGTTTTGTTGCTAAGTAACTGGCTGTAAACCAACAAAACCCAAGCCAGCTATACATGCCGGCAAGCGCTATTTCGATCATTGCTCCACGGTATATTGCCGTACCACCCGCTACAAAGACGGTAAGCATAAACAATGTTGAAAACAGTGGATATCCTCCTAATTTCCCGGTCTTCCAACTCAATCGCACATTGCGCAACCGAATAACATTAGCTACAGAAATAGTAGCCAATACAGCAGCACCCAGCGTAAAAATGCCCAGTACAAACCAAAGGACAATATCTGCATCCAAATTTATCATATTACGATGTTGATTCGGCCTTATATAACCGTGTAATCAAAGTTTCTGTAATTAAAAAAAACAATGCTATCCAAATAAACCAATTCCAAATTTCTTTTCCGAAAACAGAAGTTCGTAACTGTTCATCCAATTTATCTGTTGAGAGGTTATTTGCACTAATAATTTCAGACATATAAACCTTATCGCCCAGCATATTTTGCCATTGCTCTTCATCTAACGTATCAAAGTGCGATTCCATTATATCTTGATTAGCAGCTACCAAAATTTCTTGGTCACCGGCCGATATTTCTACTATTCCGGGCTCCCATTCTCTTCCTTCATACACTATTTTCATTCCATTAGCTTGCCGCTGAACCTCCGGCTTGTAATCTGTCCCATTTATAGAAAGGGTTATATCCGTTTCAGAAATGGATTCTACCCATTCAAACGGATTACCAAGCTGATGCTGCATAAGACCACCTCTTTCGGGTGACGATGCATATAATATGGTTCGGTAATACAGGGGGGCAAAAAGAGGATTTACCGGAAAGTTAGACCAGCCCGGATCAGCTCCTAATGTAGAAATGAGCAACATGCCTTCACCAAACCTTTGTTCGGCAAGTAAAACATCATCGTTTACCGCTTTCAAGAGTGTTAAATTATTGGAATTTAAAACGGGCTCATAATGGTAATAGTAGAACAGCGAGGGCAAGTCCACTCGAATATCTTCATTCTCTTCTTTATTGAAGATACCATCCAAAACAGGATGTCCTTCCTCAAGTTCTCCCATCTTGGTAATGGATTCAAATGAAGCGTACTCACCTATCACATTATCAAACTGTCCGGCGTTAAAAAGAGAAAAGAATTGATTATAGCTTGTTATATCACCTTGTTCAGAAGGAAAAAACAAGATTCCTCCTCCATCTTGCACATATTTTCGCAGCCCCTGATGCCAATATGCAGGAATATTAGTAAGTCCATTTAATATCAACCCATCGTAGTCTTTCCATATCCCTTGTTCAATCTCATCCATCTGTTTTTCTTCAAATAGAATGCGCGCATTAGTTTGTCGGGCAGCTTCTAATGCCGGAGCTATATACGAAGTGAAAGAAGAGGACTCCTGCCTATTGTTAACCAACAAAATTGACCGCTCTCGGGGTATGTGTAATACAAAATGTCTTGTATTATCAAAATTCACTTCGTCTCCCTCTAAAAGAATCCGACCGGACAGATATCCAACTTTTTCAGGAACAAGCTCAAATGAAAACTCTTTTGTTGCGCCCGGTTCTAATGAAGTTTCATATTGACCCGTCATCTCCCCTTTTACCTGCAACGATAAAAACTGATTTGCAGCTGCCGCTTCACCCGTATTTTCCACTTCCACCGACAACGATATCGGCGATCCCGGACTTAACAACTGACTCTCGAGAGAAACTGATTTGATAGCCACATTTTGCTGTTTGGCTTCTTCCAATTGAATAAGTTGTACCGATATCGACTTTTCTTCCGACTCTCCAAGTTCAATATCTTCCAAGCTTGATAGCTGGCTAACCTGTCCATCAGAAATAATATACAGGACAGACTGACGACTTGGCGCCTCTTCCAGCTGCTGATACATCTCCTTAAACTTATCCTCAGTATAATGTCCACGATTAACTGATGTTATATCTTCCAGCTGTGTACTTGCCCGGTCAGCGCTAACAAAACCCATATTAGTAGCGTCAGTGATATTGGTCGTTTTAATAAGAAATTTATCGTCGGAACTACCGTTTCTTATTATTCGGCCAACAATATCTTTCGCCTGCTCAATTAGCGGGCCATCCGTTCCAACCCGACTCATGCTGGCACTGTTATCAATCAAAATAGCGACAGATCGGGATTCACCGGAACTTGCTGAACCAGTTATAGTTGGAGGTAAAAAAGGACGAGCCAGCGCAAGAGCTAAAAACAACACTGCCAGCGTTCGCAACGCAAGCAGTAAATATTGTTTGATTCGTATGCGACGTATTGTACTTTTACGAAGTTCATTAAAAAAAGACAGGGTTGAAAAGGCAACCTTTTGTGGCCGTTGCAGATTAATCAGATGAATGATTACAGGTAACGCTACGGCTAAAAGCCCCAATAAAAATAGAGGATTAAGAAAGTTCATTTATATCAAAATTGTTACTTTTGAAAGCTGCAAATAAAATTGCCCACTCACAAGCTATTAAATAAACAGCGATATTTTAATAATTATTACGGAGAAAAATTTATCCCCATTCATGAATACGTTTAAAGCTGCAGGTATTTTTTTATGTACTGTTTTACTCTTAATCTCATGTTCAGATATACCGAATCGCAACTGGTCGGATGCCGTGCCGAAAGAAGCACCTTTTGTAATCATTCCTAATGAAGCAGCTTCCCTAAATTCCGTCCTTGATGCACCTCAAACTCCTTTATTAGATGATATCACATCTTCGGCCGTACAACTTTTATCTCGAGTAGATTCTACCGCGCAGTCTCCGATTCCATTAAATGCCATCACGCTCTATCCGGATGCTGACAATCAGCTTGCCATTGTCTGGATGGCACAGGCACCCGGAGGATTTATAGAACGGATGCAGAACAATTTTTATCTGGATTTTGCGCAAAACCAATACTCTTTCAACAAGGTGAAGATACACATTTTACATCTTGGTGATCGGAGACTTTTTGCAGCCCAACTTCATGATGATCTGTTTATTTCTGAATCCAGCCTGGCACTTGAAGAGACAATCCGAGCCTACACAGGCTCGCATCCCCGGGCAAATCTGTCAGATATTACGCCCCAAGCCGGGAATATCATCATGAACACTCCCTCTCTTGATAAATGGGCGGAACAGCTTTCCATGGTTACCTATCGACCTATGATCAAGAATGCCCTTGAAGGAACAGAGCCAACATTATTATCCGTTACGCAAAAAGGCGAAGACCAAGGTAACATGATCGAGCTTACGGGTATGATTCCACTTAACGAAAAGGCCCCTTCCGATCTGGTAGCGGCCGTATCATCTATCAATGCTCCCATTGTTTTGGACCAATATATTTCGTCTAATGCAGCTGCAGCAGGATTATTTCGTCTTGAACCAAGAAAGGTTCCCCCAACTTCTCTTGCTGATACCACGAGATTGGATTCGGTTCTTATCGCGGATCAAATTACATATTCAGATATTGCAAATACACTTGATCCGGAGTTTTCTCTGGTTATGTATGCACAGTCCGGATTCCTTTCTACCGGTGAACACCTCTTTTTGCGAAAAATTTCAGATGTCCCGGCTTTGCGACGAGCACTTAATTCACTTACCCGCAATGATCATATTCAACGCAGTGACGGCACCTATGTAATCCATAGCAATGCCATTGCCCAACTAATAGGAAGCTCATTTTGCACATTCCAGAATTTTTATCTGGGAATCATCGGAGATGTTGTAGCAATCTCAAAACGTAAAGGACTTGTCGAGGGGGTTTCCTCTGACCGTAGCCGACGTCGTACCATGTACTATGAGCAAACATTTCGGGATATAAAAGAGGATCTTCCTGAAGAAATAAGCGGATTCTTTATTGGTAATAGTGATTTTCATTCATTCATGGAACCCTTTCTATCCCCCAATAATTATCTTAATGCACTCACCTCAAAGTATGACATCCTAACGGCATCAACGACTGCAAACAATGACGAAAATTTCTCGTTCAGTTTAAAAGCGTATCAAACAGAAGACCGATCGGCACCTTATCAAGAAAAATGGCTATTCCCCACCGGGTCCGACTTGACAGGCAAACCCATTTTAGCTGATATTGGTGGCAGTGACAGAAATGAGGTCATTTTTGCTACACAATCCGGCAATCTATACGCCCTGGCAGCCGATGGAACAGTTGTGATGCGAACAGACACCGGCTCCGATACTCCGATTGGTTCTCCCGTTGTCTATGACTGGTATGCTACCAACCAAAATGTAATTCTTCTTGCGGCTGGTAATAAAATCTACGGTTGGAATGACAATGGAGAGTTGCTCCCCAAGTTTCCATTTGAACTCGACGAAAAGATTACTTCGCCGTTAGTCATAGAAGATATCGACCGAGATGGCCTACCCAATGCTATGGTAGCTACTGCAGATAGAAAGCTGCACCTTATGAATGGTCGCGGCGAGAATATTGACGGCTGGCCGATTACCACAAATGCAGAAATTACAACCAGCCCAACAGTTACTAATTATCAGGGAGCAACAACCATATTTGCTTTTGCTGAAAACGCACTGCATGGATGGCGAGCAAATGGCAATGAAAGAGACGGCTTCCCAAAATTTATCAATGCTTCGTTAAACGGCTCCCCTGTATTGTATGAAGGCAATATATTGGGAAATGCGGCCGACGGCTATCTATATTCCATAGGACCGAACCAACTATTTGCTGACTCACTAAATGTATTTGAAACAAGTACCCAATCTTCTGCCATCGAAGCGGTGTATGCCTCAAACAGTGCACTTGTAGGAACACCTTCTGTTCAAAATGTAACTGTACAGGATGAGAACCAAACCTATCAGGAACCGATGATTTTAACAATGAGCTCAAATGGGTCGGTATTTTTAATTAATCAGAAAGGACAATTACGATTTACACAGAGTATGGGACAACCGGCCGCACCAATGTTCTCTCCCTTTGTATCGGATATTGATAAGAATGGACAAAATGATATTGTCGCATTGGCAAACTTCGGACGTCTATATGCTTGGGAAATAATACAGAGCAAACGTATTTATTCGGTGCCTACCAGCGGCATGCAATACCCCATTGTTACAGATATTGACAGTGATGGATATAACGAACTCATTGCTCAAACGCGGGAAGGGTTGCGCACCTGGACCATCTTCGGTACGGATGAAGAAAGAGAATAAAAGGTGACAATGAATATTTAAAAGAATATTAGCCTTATCACAGGATATCGCCTAATGCCTGTCGCAAGTAAGCAAATTTAAACTCAAATCCATGTTGTTGCAGCTTTTTTGGTTGCATCCGTTTACTTGTTATTACGGGATTCGCTGCTTCTCCCAATACAATATCCAATACAAATTCCGGTACTCTAAATAGCGACGGACGATGTAATTGGGATGCCAACTCACTGGCAAATTCATTCATCGTTACCGGATTGGGAGCATTCAAATTGTAGGGTCCTTTAAACTCTTTATTCTGCAACGGATATATTAATCCGCGACATAGATCGAGCATATGAATCCATGGAAAATATTGTTCGCCACTGCCAATAGGCCCGCCCACAAAAAGTTTGAACGGCAGTAACATCTGTTCCAGCGCTCCACCGTCTTTTTCAAGTACAACGCCAATACGAGGATTTACCAGACGAACTCCGTACTCGGTCACTGGTTGGGCGGCCTCTTCCCAATCCACACATACTTTCGATAAGAAACTCTCTCCCGCCGGAGCCGACTCATCTAACACCGTATCGCCAGCCGGCTCATAATAATCCGCTCCCGAAGCAGAAATCATTACCTCGGGCGGATTATCCGCTACTTTAATTGCCTCAACGAGTTGTTCGGTACACTCTATGCGACTTGAATATATCTTCTCTTTCACTTCATCCGTCCATCGTGTTCCAAATATCGAGGATCCAGCCAAATTGATAACTGCATCTGTCTCCTCCATATTCGGCACAAGGTTATCATCCCAAGAGACAAATTGCTGGTTTTTTGCTGTTTCATCCTCATATTCTCTTGGGGATCTGCTTACAATGGTTAAAAAATGCCCATCTTGAAGTAACATTGTTCGCAAATAGGATCCTATAAAACCGGTAGCGCCAGTAATTAAAATGTTCATAAATATTTTCTTTTTTATTCGTATGAAGCTATTACATTTAGAATCTCAGTAGCATTCCATAAAGAATTAGTTTAGTAATGAATCAATCGTATCTCAATAAATCATTAACAGCCATTCGTCTGTTTTTGGGGATTTTATTTTTGGTTTCGGGAGTAGGAAAACTCATCAGCGGTTCTGAAGCCCGATACCTCGTTGAGTTGTTGGCTACTAAATACTATTGGCTTATTGAATATGCCAATTTTATTGTGATTACAACATCCATTCTCGAAATCATATTGGCTGCCTTTTTGATCTGGAATAAATTTCTAAAATGGGCTTTGGCAGGTACCTTAGCCATGCTTTTCGGCTTCTCTTCGGTGCTTTCGTACTTTTATTTTCAGGGGATGTCGGTTGAAAACTGTGGCTGCTTTGGCGCCTTTGGTTTTGCATCCGGACTGGAATTTACTCTGATTCGAAATGCTGTGCTTATCCTGCTTGCCATCGTTGCATTTATACTGAATGCAAAAACGAAGACCTCGCAAATTGGCAATAATTTCTGATTAATTTCGAGATACTCCCAGTCCCGGCGAATTTGATAGTTTGATTCTTTTTTCTTCCGTAATCGTCAATCCCGAAAAGGGATCATTACTGATCAATAGATGGCCATCGAGGTCCACATAGTCGGCCCATGTTCCCAATAGTGCTCCGGCAGATATCCCCAGCGAACTCTCGATCATACATCCAATCATTACTTTTAGATTTCGCTCACGAGCCTGTTCAATTAACTTAGAAGCCTCAACAAAGCTACCCACTTTCTGGAGCTTGATATTAATCCCATCAAATTGATCGACTATTTCATCCAGATACTCTCTGCCCACAAAGCTTTCATCCGCTATGATAGGTAACGGCGACCATTCTTTTAACTCAGCCAATTCCTCTTTACAAGAGGCAGGCATGGGCTGTTCAATAAATTCCACATTGTGATCAGCTAAAAAACGAATGGCTTCTTTAGCTGCAGCTAAATCCTGCCATCCTTCATTAGCATCCACCCTTATAATCTGATCAGATACCTCGCGAATACCTATAATAATTTCTTTATCCCGATCGGTACCGAGCTTTACTTTTAATATGGGATAATCTTTTGCTCCTTCTACTTTTTGCTGCATTACACTCATATCATCAAGGCCAATTGTAAAAGAGGTCGCAGGCGTTGTTTGTGAAGGAGTATCCCATAATTTCCAAAGCGGCTGTCCTTTATTTTTACCCCACCAATCCAGCCAAGCCATTTCTATGGCTGTCTTTGCCGACTGTACGGGCTGATCGATTTGTTGCATTTTTTTTCGAAGTTCAGCAGCAGAATTAACCTCATCAAAAAATGAAGAAGAAAGTCGGTTCAGAAAATTAATGACGCTATCTGCATCTTCGTTATACCGACTATTGGGACCGGCTTCTCCCAATCCGGTAACACCATTAGCAGTTAACTTGACTAACACATTGGGAACTGTTTCTTTGGTCCCACGTGCTATTGTAAATGGATGAGAAGGTATAAGTTCTAACTTTTCAAAATCGAGTTTAAAACGAGACATATCCAAAAATGTTAAGTACGTAGATGTAAATATAAAATACAGGACTTGCTAAAATAAGGGCATCAAAACGGTCGAAAAATCCCCCGTGTCCGGGTAGAATGTCCGAGGCATCTTTGGCATTGGCTGCCCGCTTTATTCTACTGGCAGTTAAATCACCGATGGGACCAAATATGCTAATCAGTAGTGTAGCAGGAGCTAATACAAGCAGTGAGGCTGAAAGGTCAACCGGTACTGCATAATAGGCTATAGTTAATCCAACCAGTGCTCCAAGTATCCCAAAGAAAAAACCTTCCCAGGTTTTGTTCGGACTAATGGAAGGAGCTAATTTATACTTTCCAAGATACTTACCTCCGAAATAGGCCAACACATCATTACCCCAGACCATAAAAAGCAAGCCCATCGTCAGTGCAAAACCAACTTCAGCCGCACCTGTATTTCTGATCAAAATAATAGCCAACAATCCAAGGGGGGCATAAATACCACAAAAGAACGTACCAATCACCTGGTTTAGAGCATGGTCAGCAGTTTTAAAAATTTGAATAGCTATAAACAGCAAAAAGATACCCATACCAATGACAAGTGCATGGGGCAGGTAGGGACTCAATAATATCCACAATCCAATGGTATACGGAAAGAGGTTATCGGGCTCAAATCCGGCCCCGGCCGCCAACATAGACAACTCTCGCTGAATTAAAAGAGTAACAAGAACAACTAATCCAACAAAAAAAAAGTCACCAAGCCATGTAATAAAGATAAAGAAAGCCGCAGCCGGCACAGCAAATAGAATGCGTTTTGTAAGCTCAGTCACAGATCAATTATTCTTCTTCGTTTTTCCCTTCTTCCGGCAACTCAAATTCGGACAATGCTTTTCTGGCCTCCTCTTCGTATTCGTTAGGCACATATAAATATACCATGCCCATTTCACCATAATTCACACTGAATGAGGAATCTCGTTTTGACAAGATGTTAGAGGGGATATCAAGGCTGGCAAGATAATTTTTAGCACTTTCAACTTCGTACTCTGTACCGCCCTCTAAAATACAAGCCCAGTTTTCAATATCGTTTGGTTCAGAACCCTTTAACATAATTAACCTCCAACATTGGTGTGATTTTCATTTCTCTTATACATCCAATATACAATATAAGCAGAAATTAACAGACTGATTATTACGGCCCACAATGGTGGCATTGATTCTGGTGTAATTTCTGCAAAAGCTGATTCCGGATAATAGGTCCCCACCAACACGCTACCACCATTATTAATTAAGTGTGCGATAATAGCCGGTATAATACTTTCTGATACCCACGTGATATATGCGAAGATCATACCTAATGTTGCAAGCGGTATTAAATTACTAAGCTGAATATGATACAATCCAAAGAGTAATCCTGATACGATAATAGCCGGCCAAATACCCCAGCTTTTTTGAAACGCGCTCATTACATAGCCACGATAAAGGGTTTCCTCACAAATGGCCGGTACCAGCGCTACATGAAATAACGTTAGCAACAGCAAGTGATCACCACGCAGATAATTTTCGATCATCTGCATCTGGGTATTTTGCATATCACTAAACATTTCGGGCACGGGCACATGAGCATTAATCCACGATAAAAACCAAATTGTAGGTTGTATCGCAATAATTAAAACAACTGTTATGGCTGATTTTTGAAGTGTATCCGACTGAATAGAAAACCGGAGAAACTTTTTTCGTCCCTCCTTAGAGCTGTGCAAGCGTGCAAAAAACCAGGTTGCTAATCCCAGAAATAACACCTGCCCCGCTGAATTGCCAATAAAAAGCAGATCCAGGTTTTGCGTAAGTTGCGACATCATCTCGTTTGCGTCTGCATTTAATCCACCCTCCATCACCATCAATGCAATAGCCACTACCGAGGCTGTGACCTGGAAAAGGATAAACGCCGTTATAATCCAAAGCAGGGCCAGCGCCCAGTCAGAAAAACCGTTGCGTTCGGCCCATGATTGATAATTTGAGTTAATAATACCTGAATCAGCCGAATTATTATTCACTAACTTAAATAATTACCTAAATTATCCTTCCTTTTTTCCAAAGAGCTTGGCTCCAATCATCCCTGTTAGAACATTCAAAATTCCATACATAGGCAGATTATATAAAAGCTGTGTGCCAATACTATTTTGATCCCGCATACTTTGCACCGTAGAATCAATCATCTGTTGTTTGGTAGCATCGGGTAGATCGGCTGCCTCAAAATTAGCAATTGTACTATCAATTAATTTTTGCGTCATATCGGGATCGATGACCTGCCATATCTGATTAAACACCACGGTCACCAAGGTAATACAAATACCGGTAAATAATCCGATAAGTGCGCCTTTTCCGAGCTTGATGCTAATTTCATATTCATTAGCATAATGCCAAATCGCCAACATTCCCCCAAAGGCACCCACCAAGCAAACAAAAACGCCCAACAGCTGTACCGGAGAAAATAAAGATCCGGTTGGTTCAGAATTAATCATTGCATAGCTGGTTACTAATGACAATGCAAAAACAATAACTCCAAAAATTAACCCTGCTATTCCCACCGATGTCCAGTACGGCGGCTGATTGTTTTGCTCTGCTTGTTGTTCTGCTACTTCATCCATAATGATCCCCTTTCGTTTTAGTTATGATGAAAAAAATCTCCGACAAAAATTAGTGCTGCTGAACTTCCCAGCATTCCACCTAAAACCGTTCGCGAAATCAATGTATTGTGCCATAGGCCAAAGAAATTTCCGATAGCATCAATAAGATTAATTAATAGCACAAATACTACAATTTTCTTTATATATACCAGCCTTGTAATTTTTATTAACGAGAGTATGGGTAACAACCCCCATCCCAATGCAAAACCGGAATAAATCCCCAGACATCTACTGCAAACAGCCATAGGTTGACCGTTAATCCAAAATGAGCGATCAGCAATTTGATGACATAAACTATAAAAAGTCTGGTGCTGCCATTGTAAAAGCCATGGAGTAGATTGGTTAAACAAACCACCCCCAATGGCAACAACTACTACTATGGAAGCCAATAATAATATCGATCCAAATAATATTGGCTGGCGTATTAGCATATCAGCATTAACCGTTGACTACGTTCTTTAACCCATTTACAAAATCAGACGGAGCCCGGCACGGCTTGCGAGTATCCTCTTTCATAAAACAAAGTTCAACTTTGCCCTGAATATGGGGGTCTTCTCTTCGCTCTGTTTTAACATAATAATACGTTTCGAGCCGTACGGTGGGGATGTCAAATAGCAATACTTCTACATCCATCAGCTCATCATAAAAAACCGGTGATTTATAATCTACTTGTGTGTGAATGACCGGGAGTATAATACCATCTTGCTCTAATTTGGCATAGGGTAATCCAAGTGACCGTATCATCTCGGTACGCGCTTCCTCGAAATATTCCAGGTATCGCCCGTAATAAACGTATCCCATTTGGTCGGTTTCGCCATATCGACTGCGCAACTGATGGGTATAGCTATAAATAGGATCTTTATCAGGAAACAATGAACACCCGTCTACTTCTTATTAGATACTTTTTTAAATTCACCCATATTGGCATATTTATCAATACGGGATTCAACCAATTTCTCAGGGGATTTTTTCTTTAACCGTTTAAGGGATTCCAGAATTTGTTCCTTAACGGCTTTAGCAGCTTGATCAGAATCACGATGAGCCCCGCCAAGCGGCTCTTTGATAATTCCATCAATAACATCCATTCCCTCGAGATCTTCAGCCGTAAGTTTTAGTACCGCTGCTGCCTGTTCCTTATAATCCCATGTTTTCCATAAGATGGATGAGCAGGATTCCGGAGAAATGACGGAATACCATGTATTCTCCATCATATAAACCTCATTGCCCATTCCAATGCCGATGGCGCCTCCGCTGGCCCCCTCTCCAATGACGACCGTAATAATGGGAACCTTAAGTGTTGCCATCATCTTAAGATTTTTTGCGATAGCTTCTGCCTGGCCACGTTCTTCGGCCTCCAAGCCGGGATAAGCACCGGGAGTGTCAAGCAACGTAATAACCGGAATATCAAACTTTTCGCCAAGCTTCATCAAGCGATGAGCCTTACGATATCCCTCCGGATTGGCCATTCCAAAATTACGATACTTTCTACTCTTGGTATCACGGCCTTTTTGATGCCCCATAATAACTACAGACTGACCATCAATAGTCGCAAAACCACCAACAATGGCTTTGTCATCACTGTGATACCGGTCGCCGTGTATTTCAACAAAGTTTTCGGTGATTTTATAGATATAATCCAAGGTATATGGCCGATCAGGATGACGTGCCAGCTGCACGCGCTGCCAGCGTGTTAAATTAGTAAATATTGATTCTCGAAGTTCATCAACACGTTTTTCGAGCCGTTTTATCTCTGGCGAAAGAACATCATCATCCGCAACAGACAATTCACTCAGCTCTTTGATCTTATTTTCCAGATCGGCAATAGGTTGCTCAAAATCTAAATACTGCATAAACGAATTTTATCACTTAAAAATGACTTCAAATATAAGAACTAATACGAAGATAATAAGAAGATATCTTACTGTCTAAAGTGTGCCAAAAATGCTCTGGACTTTCAAAGTCCACACCCGCCAAATAGCTTCCCAAACAATAGATTTCGACATCTTTGAGACCCCTTCTTCGCGTTCACGAAAAATTATAGCTACTTCTTTAAGCGAAAATCCTGCTTGCCAGGCTCTAAAATGCAGTTCAATTTGAAAGGCATAACCATTCGATCGAATTTTATCTACTGAAATTCCTTCAAGTACTTTTCTATGAATACACTTGAATCCAGCTGTAGTATCAAAGATAGGTAATCCCGTAACAAATCGTGCATAGAGATTTGCACTATACGACAAGATAAGTCTACTTAAAGGCCAGTTAATAATACTTATTCCTTTAGCATATCGTGATCCAATAGCTACATCCGCAGCTCCAGACTTTACTTCCGCAATTAATTTGGGGAGATCTTCCGGATTATGAGAAAAGTCTGCATCCATCTCACAGATGTATGAATAGTCATGATCGAGCCCGTATTTAAATCCCTCTACATACGCAGTTCCCAAGCCAAGCTTCCCCGATCGCTCAATCAGATGCAACCGCTCCCCGAATGCATTTTGAGCTTCTTTGACTAAATCAGCTGTACCATCAGGTGAACCATCATCAACAATCAATAAATCAATATTGTCATCCTGATTTAACACCTGATCGATAAGCTCCGAAATGTTATTGGCTTCATTGTAAGTGGGAACTATTACTAATGTCTCTTTAGACATAGACCTTGTTGAAATAATTATTTCTACTTTTAATGGTACTTTTCGTTCACATAAAATGTACTAAGGATACGAAATACCTTATTAATGTTGCATAAATAATTTTCCTATCTTCAGCGCTTAAGAATATAAAAGAATTGCTAACTTATTAATATTTATTACCATTGTTTAATTTACAGAAGACTGCTTCATCAACTAAAGCCCGTCTGGGTACCCTTACCACCGATCATGGGGAAATCGATACCCCTATTTTTATGCCTGTGGGTACGTTAGGTACGGTAAAAGCCGTTAAACAGGACGAGCTTATCGACAAAGTAAAAGCTCAAATAATACTGGGTAATACCTATCACCTTTATCTGCGTCCTGGCTGTGATATTATTGAAAACGCCGGTGGGCTTCACTCTTTTATCAATTGGGATCGACCTATTTTAACAGATTCGGGGGGATATCAAATTTTTTCCCTGTCCGATAACAGGGAACTTACCGAGGAAGGAGCTAAATTTAAGAGCCACATTGACGGCTCCAAACACATGTTTACTCCAGAAAATATTGTAGATATACAGCGCACGCTCGGTTCAGATATCATGATGGTCTTGGATGAATGTCCCCCTTACCCAAGCAGCTATGAATATGCCAAAGAATCGATGGAACTTACACATCGCTGGGAAAAACGCGGGCGCGAAGCATTTCTAAATTCCCGGCCTAAATACGGGCATAAACAAGCTCAGTTTGGCATCGTTCAAGGTGGTACCTACGAAGATCTAAGAATAGAGTCTTCAAAATTTGTAACTGATCTGGATTTTGAAGGCATTGCCATAGGTGGTTTAAGCGTAGGGGAGCCTACTGAGCTGATGTACGAGATGACCAATTTAAATACTGATTATTTGCCTGAAGAGAAACCCCGATATTTAATGGGAGTAGGAAAACCCGAAAACCTTCTCCATGCTATTGCTAGGGGGATCGATATGTTCGATTGTGTATTACCAACAAGGAATGCCCGTAATGGTCAAATATTCACTCGGAATGGATACATAAATATCCGCAACGCCAAATGGAAAAATCATCAGAAACCATTAGATCCTGAATTCCCTACCGACTTATGTCAAAAATATAAGATGTCGTACATCCATCATCTTTTTCGTAATAATGAATTGCTCGGATTAGAATTGGCCTCTCTCCATAACCTCACATTTTACTTATGGCTGATGGATAAAGTAAAAGAGCGTATTGCCAATGGTACTTTCCATAACTGGTATAAAGAGAAAGCTGAGATCTTGTCTACCAAGATTTAAGACCCAAAACAAAAAAAACGGTGACCCCGCGTGGGATCACCGTTAGGTAATAAAAAAAGAGCGGG
>NZ_JBYEIQ010000008.1:0-46469 GCF_058386955.1 Fodinibius sp. GM21
GCGATGGAAGAAGGTCTGCGTTTTGCGATCCGCGAGGGCGGCCGCACGGTAGGCGCCGGTGTTGTAACTGAAATTATTGAGTAATAAGTCACGTTTCTGCACATAAAATTGCACGAAAGAATAGGTTTTTCAGAGGCCTGTTCTTTCGGCATATACGGGTGTAGCTCAATTGGCAGAGCAGCGGTCTCCAAAACCGAAGGTTGTGGGTTCAAGTCCTTCCACCCGTGCAAGTTTAGAATTGGATATAAATTCATGAATAGCATAAAAGAGTATTTAAACGATGTGCGCAAGGAGATGAAGAAAGTCTCCTGGCCGGATCAAGACGAGTTGGTTGACTATACTATTGTTGTAGTAGTATTTACGATACTCTTGTCTGCATTTATTTTTGCGGTAGATCAAGTTTATAGCACGATATTAGAAGCCATTTATCAATGACACAAGAAGATCAGCATCAGTGGTATATAGTCCGTGTTTTTTCAAATCACGAGAAGAAAGTAAAGCGTTACTTGGATCGTGAGATTGAAATGCAGGGATTGGAGGACAAAATCAGTGAGGTGTTGATTCCTACTGAAACAGTCATTGAAATACGGTCAGGGAAGAAGAAGACGCGCGAAAAGAATTTTCTTCCCGGTTATATTATGTTGAAGACAATTTACGATGAAGAGGTAAATAACCTTATTCAAGGTGCTCCTTCAACAATAGGATTTTTAAAGAGTAAGAATGAACATAAGCCCAAACCGCTTCGAAAGTCTGAAGTAAATAGAATTCTTGGGCAAGTTCAGGATAATGAAGACGCAATGGAGCAGGGGGGCAAGATTGAAATCCCCTATGACGAAGGAGATATTGTTAAAGTCATTGATGGTCCATTTAAAGATTTTGATGGAACCGTACAAGAGGTTAATACTGATAAACTCAAACTACGTGTTCTTGTAAGTATTTTCGGTCGAAAGACCCCGGTTGAAGTTGGTGTGAACCAGGTAGAACCTGCAACTTGACCACAAATTAATCACTTGATGCAAAGTGAGCTATTACGCGGCAAATAAAAATTAGTACAAGCAGTAAATTAAAATGGCAAAAAAAGTAGATCAAGTACTTAAGCTCCAGATTCGTGGCGGGCAGGCAAACCCTGCACCACCTGTTGGACCTGCATTAGGTCAGGCTGGAATCAATATTATGGAGTTCTGTAAGGCATTTAATGCTGCCACACAGGAAGATGCCGGGACTATTATTCCGGTTGAAATTACTGTGTATCAGGATAAATCCTTCACTTTCATAACGAAGACTCCACCTGCTGCAGTACTGCTAAAACAAGCTGCTGGGATTAAGTCCGGTTCCGGAGAGCCAAACAGAACGAAAGTTGGCCAGGTAACTTGGACCCAGTGCAAAGAGATAGCAGAACAGAAGATGCAGGATCTCAATGCTTTTGAGATTGAGAATGCTGCAGAAATGATTGCAGGTACTGCCAGAAGTATGGGGCTGCGAGTACAAAGAGATAAATAGAAGGTAAAATTAATTTATGTCAACTAAACGAGGAAAGAAATACCAAGAGGCCGCAGAGCTCATTGACTCCGAGTTGGAATATACTCTGGAGGAAGCTTGTGATCTTGTGAAGAAAACCTCTACGGTGAACTTTGATGCATCCGTCGATTTGGATTTACGTCTGGGAGTTGATCCCCGACATGCCGATCAGATGGTGCGCGGTTCTGTTACCTTGCCACACGGTACGGGTAAAGAAATAAGCGTATTGGCTTTAGTTAATGAAGCCAAGCAAGAAGAAGCCGAAGAGGCCGGAGCAGATCATGTAGGTCTTGAAGAGTATATCGAAAAAATTGAAGAAGGATGGACAGACGTTGATGTAATTATTGCCACCCCGGATGTTATGGGGCAGATAGGTAAGCTTGGACGCATTTTGGGTCCGCGTGGACTTATGCCGAATCCGAAAAGTGGTACTGTTACAAACGATGTCGCTGAGGCAGTTCAAGAAGCCAAGGCTGGGAAGATTGATTTCCGTGTAGACAAGTACGGTATTCTGCACGCGTCAATTGGACGAGTAAGCTTTGATGCCCGCGAAATCCGTGAAAACGCTCTGGAATTTTTGCGAACGGTCATGAGACTCAGACCCGCTTCTGCTAAAGGATTATATATCCGAAGCGCGTTTATGAGTTCAACCATGGGCCCAAGCATTCCACTGAGTCGTTCATCCGTAATTTCTGCATAAAGACAAAATAGGAACTAAATAATGCCAACATTAGCAGAAAAGAAACAAACTGTTGAAGAAATTACCGAAGATCTGAAGAGTTCAGGTGCTGTATATATAACCAACTACTCAGGTATGTCGGTAAAAGAAATCAACAACATGCGTGGCGAATTCTTTGAAGGCGATATCAAGTATAAAGTGTATAAGAACACCTTGGTAAAACGAGCTATGGACGAAGTCGGCGGATATGAAGATCTGTATCCCCACTTGGTTGAACAAAATGGCTTTGCCTTTGTAGAAGAAGAGCTTGCCGCACCCGCAAAAGTGATTAAGAATCTATTTGACGAAACAGAAAAGCCAAAATTTAAAGCTGCAATCATCGACGGAGATTATTACGGTGAGGATGAGCTTGAAACCTTGGCTGCAATGAAATCTAAGAGCGAAGTTATCGGAGACATTGTTGGTCTCTTGCTTGCTCCTGTTTCCAATGTTGTAGGTGCTTTACAAGCTCCCGGTCGAAATATTGCCGGAGCCCTTGAAACAATCGCCGAGGAAGGCGACGAATAATAAATACGAACATTACGAATTTTCAATTCACAAAGACCAATCGGAGAAATAAACAATGGCTGACGTTAAAGAATTAGCTGAACAATTAGTCAACTTAACTGTAAAAGAAGCAAACGAACTCGCAAACTTTCTTGAAGAGGAATACGACATTAAGCCTGCAGCTGCTGGTGTAGCTGTTGCTGCTGGTGGCGGAGAAGGTGGCGGCGAAGAAGAACAAACGGAATTTGATGTTGTTCTTACCGGAGCCGGAGACAAGAAGATTGCTGTGATTAAAGAAGTTCGCAGCATCACTGGTCTCGGTCTTAAAGAAGCCAAGGAATTGGTTGATAATGCACCGAACCCCGTTAAAGAAGCTGTCTCTAAAGAAGAAGCTGAGGACCTTAAGTCTAAGCTTGAAGAAGCAGGCGCTGAAGTTGAGCTTAAGTAATTAACGCTCAATAAAATACTTATTTGTCATTAGCCAATATCGTTATACGGTATTGGCTATTGGCGTCTATTTGCATGCTACCCACTCACTTTGTATAAAGTGCTTAGAAGCGGCAAATTCAGCTCATCATCATCTAATTAATTTTAAAGGAGAGGTTCCTTTTGAATAAACAAAGTAAAATGGAGAAAATACCTTTCACCGACCGCTTATCATTTGGCAGTACCGAACATGTGCTTGACTATCCTGATTTCCTGGATATACAGCTCGAGTCATTTTCGGACTTTACTCAATTAGATATTGCACCGGAAGACCGTAAGAATCAAGGTCTTCAGAAAATATTTAACAACAATTTTCCAATTCAGGATTCTCGGGAAACACATATTTTGGAGTTCATGCACTACAGCGTGGATACTCCCAAATATAGTATCAAAGAATGCCAGGAGCGTGGTCTTTCATATGCCGTACCACTAAAGGCAAAGCTTCGTCTTTCTGCAGTTGACGATGATGACGAGACTACCGAAACTATTGAGCAGGAAGTATTTTTGGGTGATCTGCCTTGGATGACGGAAAAAGGCAGCTTTATTGTCAATGGATCTGAACGAGTAATTGTAAGTCAACTTCACCGATCGCCGGGTGCTTTTTTCGGTCAAAATGTACATCCCAATGGAACGCAACTGTATAACGCTAAGGTAATTCCTTTTAAAGGATCTTGGATTGAGTTTTCAACTGACATCCGAGATGTGCTTTGGGCCTATATTGATCGTAAGAAAAAGGTTCCTTTTACAACCTTGCTTCGGGCATTGGGATATTCCAGTGATGAGGAGTTGTTTAACCTCTTTGGTGGAACTGAGCTCGTTGAAATTGAATCTAAGAAGCAATATAAAAAGGAGCTTGTCGGTCGACGTCTTGCTACGGATATCGTAGAAGAGAAAATTGAAGAAGTCATTGATGATGAAACGGGAGAGGTTACGGAAGCGGAAAGCCGTGAAGTGCTCCTCGAAGTTGATCATGAATTGACGGAAGATGATTATGGGCTGCTCAAAGAAGCGGATTTAGATAAGGTTCGAGTTCAGACACTTGAGCCGGAAGAATCTGAGCGTGACGTGTTTATGAATACGATGCGTAAAGATCCTTCCCACGATGAAGAATCGGCACTTGCAGAGATCTACCGCCAGATCAGAACTGGTGAAATGCCGGATGCTGAAACGGCTCGACAGGTGCTTGAACGTCTGTTCTTTAGTGATAAAAAGTATGATCTTGGCGAAGTAGGCCGGTATCGGTTGAACAAGCGTCTGAAAATTGACGTGGACATGGATATTCGTTATTTGACGAAGGATGATATCCTGGCCATCATTAAAGAGATTATCCGACTCAAAAACATGAAGGCTCAAGTTGATGATATTGACCACTTGAGCAATCGTCGTGTTCGTACTATCGGTGAGCAAATTTCACAGCAGTTTTCTATCGGTCTTGCGCGGATGTCGCGAACGATTAAAGAACGAATGAATTCTCGTGATGCGGAGCAGCTGACACCACAGGATTTGGTTAATGCACGGACAATCTCGTCTGTTATTAACACCTTCTTTGGTACCAATCAGCTTTCGCAGTTTATGGATCAGACCAATCCTATGGCGACATTGACGCACAAACGTCGTATGTCGGCACTTGGGCCTGGTGGGTTGACGCGTGAACGAGCCGGGTTTGAGGTTCGTGACGTCCACTACACGCACTACGGTCGTTTGTGTCCTATTGAAACGCCAGAGGGACCTAATATTGGACTTATTACATCTCTGTGTGTGCATTCAAAAGTAAATGACTTTGGTTTCCTTGAAACCCCATATCGCAAGATTGAGGACGGAAGGGCAACAAAAGATATTGAGTATTTATCCGCCGAGCAGGAAGACGAGACTATTATTGCCCAGGCGAATGCTCCTATTGATGAGAAAGGAGTTTTTAAGAATAATAATATTTTCTCTCGTTTCCGTGATGGGGAAGTTGGTTTGGCCGATCCGGAAGAAATTGAGTTTATGGATGTTTCTACAAACCAGATTGCATCTGTTGCTGCATCGTTAATTCCTTTTGTTGAACATAATGATGCCAACCGTGCTCTTATGGGGGCCAACATGCAGCGTCAGGCTGTACCGTTGTTGCGACCTGAATCGCCGGTTGTTGGTACTGGATTGGAGCACCGTGCAGCAAAAGACTCACGTGCTATCATTACCGCTGATGAAGATGGAGAAGTGGTGTATGTAAGCGCAAAAGAGATCCATGTCAAGTACGATCGTACAGATATGGAGCAGCAATGCTACTTTGATGAAGGTATCAAGAAATACGAACTTTCGAAGTTTGAACGGACTAATCAGGATACAACCATTAACCAGACACCAATTGTTGAAGTTGGTGATAAGGTTAAGAAAGGTGAAACGTTGGCCGATGGCTGTGCTACTGACCAAGGCGAACTTGCGTTGGGACGAAATGTGCTGATTGGTTTTGTACCGTGGAGAGGATACAACTTTGAGGATGCGATTGTAGTAAGTGAGCGCGTTGTACAAGAAGATATGTATACCTCTATCCATATTGAAGAATTTGAACAGGAAGTTCGTGATACCAAGCGTGGTGAAGAAGAATTAACTCGCGAAATCCCCAATGTTAGTGAAGATGCTACTAAAGATCTTGACGAGCAGGGAATTGTCCGAACGGGTGCCAAGATTAGCCACGGAGATATTCTTGTAGGAAAGATTACGCCAAAGGGTGAAACCGATCCTACACCGGAAGAAAAACTTCTGCGCGCAATCTTTGGTGATAAAGCTGGTGATGTTAAAGACGCATCACTGAAAGTTCCTCCCGGGGTATCAGGTACTGTCATTGATACGAAACTCTTTAGCCGTAAGCGTGATGAGCAGATTTCACGCAAAGAGGAGAAAAAGCAGGTAGAACTCGAAAATGAGCGCCACCAGGAAAAGGTTGATGAGCTGAATAATAAAATGGTGGATAAGCTTTATACCTTATTGAGAGATAAGACATCTCCCGGGGTGTATGATTTTAGTGGCGTTGAGCTTATCCCGAAGGGTGAAAAATATCGTAAATCAGACTTTGAAGAGCTCGATCCCGTTAGAATTAATGAAAATATTCAGTGGGCTACAGATGATGAATTGGTAGAACACGTGCGATTGCTCTTTAAGAACTATCGTTCGCTTCGTAGAGAAATTGATACCGAAGCTAAGCGAAGAAAATATCAGATTCAGGTTGGAGACGATCTACCACCCGGAATTATTCAGAAAGCAAAAGTCTATGTTGCCAAGAAGCGTAAGCTGCAAGTAGGTGATAAGCTTTCCGGTCGACACGGGAATAAGGGTGTGATCGCTAAGATCGTACCGGAAGAAGATATGCCGTATATGAAAGACGGAACGCCTGTTGATATTTGTCTCAATCCGCTGGGTGTGCCATCACGTATGAACCTCGGACAGATTTATGAGACGATTCTCGGATGGGCCGGTAAGAAACTGGGTGTTAAATTTGCATCACCTATTTTTGATGGTGCCAGTGAAGAGCAGGTCAAAGAAAAAATGCGTGAAGCGGGCTTGCCCGAAGATGGCCGCGTTACATTATATGATGGCCGGACCGGCGAACCCATGGATCAGAAATCAACGGTTGGATATATGTATATCCTGAAGTTGAATCACTTGATTCAGGATAAAATGCATGCCCGCTCGATTGGACCGTATTCTCTTATTACGCAACAGCCACTGGGTGGTAAAGCACAGTTTGGTGGTCAGCGTCTTGGTGAGATGGAGGTGTGGGCATTGTATGCCTATGGAGCTTCCAGTATCCTCAAAGAGATGCTTACTGTAAAAAGTGATGATGTGAAAGGTCGTTCTCGCGTTTACGAAGCTATTGTAAAAGGCGAAAACTTGCCTGAAGGTGACGTACCAGAATCATTCAAGGTACTGCTACGCGAAATGATGGGTCTTGGCCTTGATATTCACATCGACTAATTAGAACAACAGAATTTACACTGTTAAATAAAGTCAATCCGGAGGTACTTCCTTGCCGACTACTAATACATTAACAGTTTCGAAAGACTTCGATAAAATTGGTATTTCCCTTGCGTCACCTGAGACTATCTTGTCTCGGTCGCACGGCGAAGTCTTAACTCCCGAAACAATCAACTATCGTACATTTAAACCGGAAATGGATGGTCTTTTCTGTGAAAAGATCTTTGGACCGGTTAAAGACTATGAATGCCACTGTGGCAAATACAAACGGATCCGCTATAAAGGGATTATTTGTGACCGTTGTGGTGTAGAGGTTACCAGAAAAGCCGTTCGACGTGAACGTATGGGGCATATTTCCCTTACCGTACCCGTCGTGCATATCTGGTACTTCAAGTCACTGCCCAACAAACTTGCATATTTGCTCGGTTACTCTTCCAAAAACCTTGAGAAGATTGTCTATTACGAGACCTATGTGATCATGAACCCCGGCGTTGCCCGTGATCTTGGTTACAAGAAGGGAGACCTTATTTCTGAAGAAGAGTACTATGATATTCAGGAACAACTCCCCGAAGATCAGTGGGAGATGGATGACGATGATGAAGATAAGTTCAGAGCTAAAGAAGGGGCCGAGGCTATTGAAGAGCTGTTGGCAACCCAGGATCTGGATGAACTGGCTTATCGTCTGCGTTACGAAGCCCGTAACGAAACGTCGCAGATGCGCAAGAAGAAGAAGCTAAAGCGCCTGCAGGTGATAGAATCATTCCGAGCGGCAAATCAGCACACCGAAAACCGTCCGGAATGGATGGTTCAAAGTGTGATACCTGTTATCCCTCCGGAATTGCGACCTCTGGTACCTCTGGAAGGCGGTCGATTTGCAACATCGGATCTTAATGATCTCTATCGACGAGTAATCATCCGAAATAATCGACTCAAGCGTCTGATTGATATTAAGGCGCCGGATGTGATTTTGCGTAATGAGAAGCGTATGCTTCAGGAAGCGGTTGATTCGCTTTATGACAATTCACGCAAATCCAACGCAGTACGCAATAACAACCGTCCTCTGAAATCTCTCAGCGATATGCTGAAAGGTAAGAGCGGACGATTCCGACAAAACTTGCTTGGAAAACGTGTTGACTACTCTGGCCGTTCTGTTATTGTGGTAGGACCTGAGCTGAAGATGCATCAGTGTGGTCTCCCCAAAGAGATGGCGGTTGAGCTTTACAAACCATTTATCATCCGCCGCTTAATTGAACGTGGATATGTGAAAACAGTTAAGTCGGCGAAGAAAGTCGTTGATCGCCGAGATTCGGTTGTTTGGGAAGTGCTCGAGAATGTAATTGACGGTCACCCTGTCCTTCTTAACCGGGCACCGACATTGCACAGGCTCGGCATACAGGCATTTCAGCCGGTACTGATTGAGGAAAAAGCAATACGATTGCATCCGCTCGCATGTACTGCTTACAATGCTGACTTTGACGGTGATCAGATGGCAGTTCACTTGCCTCTGAGTCATGATGCGGTGTTAGAAGCCTCCGTGCTTATGCTTGGTTCACATAACCTGCTGAGTCCTGCGAATGGTGGACCTATTGCAGTGCCATCTCAGGATATGGTTCTTGGTATCTATTATATGACCAAGATGGCCAGTGACAAGCGCGGTGAAGGTAAAACGTTTGCCAATATGGAT
This sequence comes from Fodinibius sp. GM21, assembly GCF_058386955.1. Lineage (NCBI taxonomy): Bacteria > Pseudomonadati > Balneolota > Balneolia > Balneolales > Balneolaceae > Fodinibius > Fodinibius sp. GM21. The sequence continues at coordinate 8,871 of NZ_JBYEIQ010000008.1, forward strand.
GAGGTGCTGATCGCTTATGATCGTGACCGCATCGATATGCACGCCAAGATTAATCTTCGTATCAACAAAAAAAATGAAGAAGGCGAAGAAGTTCAGGAGATTATCAAGACAACAACCGGACGCGTGTTGTTCAACAAGATCCTTCCTGAACCAATGGAATTTGTAAACAAGACATTAGGCAAGAAAGAGCTGCGTGTCTTGATTGGCGATATCCATTATGAGGTAGGTACAGCCCGTACTGCTGAATTCCTTGACGATATGAAACGTCTTGGATTTGAGGAAGCGACAACGGGTGGAATTTCCTTTAGCCTTGAAGATATTGTAACGCCTGACGAAAAAGATCAGCTGCTTCAAAAAGCTAAAAATGAGGTGGCTGAAATTGATGAGCGTTATGAGATGGGTTTCATTACTGATAACGAGCGATACAATCAGGTTATCGATAAGTGGACAAGTACCACTAACCGTGTTTCTGAATCCCTGTTTAATGCATTGACAGAAGACAGAGATGGATTTAACCCGGTATTCATGATGGCTGATTCTGGAGCTCGAGGTTCCAAAGAGCAAATTCGTCAGCTTGGTGGTATGCGCGGTTTGATGGCCAAGCCACAGAAGAGTTCCCAACAGGAAGGAAACGAGGTAATTGAAAATCCTATTCTCTCTTCCTTTAAAGAGGGATTAACGGTTCTTGAATACTTTATTTCGACACACGGTGCCCGTAAGGGTCTGGCCGATACAGCGCTAAAAACTGCTGATGCCGGTTACCTGACACGTCGATTGGTAGATGTTTCTCAGGATATTATTATCAATGAGCAAGACTGTGGAACACTGCGTGGAATTAAAATGAAGGCTCTGAAAGATAACGAGGATGTTATCGAGAGTCTGGAAGATCGTATTCTCGGTCGCGTTTCACTGCATGATATTTACGATCCAATTACTGATGAACTTCTTTGTGAAGCTAATCAGATGATCGATGAAAAAGTCGCTCAAAGTATTGCTGAAACTTCTATCGAAGAAGTTGAAATTCGGTCGGTACTTACTTGTGAAACCGAACGCGGAGTATGCTCTATGTGCTACGGCCGAGACTTGGCCCGTGGAACAATGGTCCAGGTTGGTGAAGCTGTAGGTGTTATTGCGGCGCAATCAATTGGTGAGCCAGGTACTCAGCTTACGCTGCGAACTTTCCACGTCGGTGGTACGGCTTCTCGCATGGAGTCAGAGTCCATGCACAAGGCTAAGTTTGAAGGTGAAGTTGAGTTCGAAAATATCCGCGTTGTGGAATACGATGACGGAGAAGAAATTCACGATGTCGTACTCAGTCGTGCCGGAGAAATCAAAATTAAGGATGAAGAAGGAAAAGAACTCATTTCCTACAACATTCCTTATGGTTCTGAGCTTTTGGTAGAAGAAGGTGATGAGGTTCCCAAAGGTGTACCGCTTTGTACGTGGGATCCATATAATGCAAACATCTATGCTGAGATCGACGGTGTTGTTGAGTATAAAGACATTCTTGAGGATATTACCTTTTCAGAAGAGACCGATGCTCAAACAGGTCACCGTGAGAAAGTCGTTATCGACTCCAAAGATCGTTCTTTGATACCTACATTACTGGTTAAAGGCGATGATGATAGAGTTCGGGAGAAAACGCTTCCCGTTGATACACACATTGTTGTTGAAGACGGACAAGAAGTTGCTGCCGGACAGGTTCTCGCTAAAATTCCACGATCTACCGGTCAATCGAAAGATATTACAGCGGGTCTCCCGCGTGTTACAGAGCTTTTTGAAGCGCGTTCACCAAGCGATCCGGCTGCTGTATCAGAAATTGACGGTATTGTTAAGATGGGTGGACGTAAGCGAGGTAAGCAGGAAGTTATCGTTGAAAGTAAAGATGGCAAGACCGAAAAGACATATCTCATTTCTTTGTCCAAGCATATTCTTGTGCAGGAAAATGATTATGTGGAAGCGGGTCAACAACTGTCTGATGGAACCATACCGGCCGAAGAAATTCTGAATATTCTCGGACCTTATGCAGTGCAGTCGTACCTTGTAAACGAGATCCAAGAGGTTTATCGACTGCAGGGTGTGAAGATCAATGACAAGCACATTGAGACGATTGTTCGCACCATGATGCAGAAGGTTGAGGTAACGGATCCCGGAGATACAATGTATCTTGAGGGTGATAAAGTTGACCGATTTGAGCTTAATAATAAGAACGATGAGCTTATCGGAAAATATGTTGTTACTAATCCTGGGGGAAGTGATCTTAAGCAAGGAACACTACTCACTCGCCGTGAAGTTCGAGAAACAAATAATGAACTGATTAAAGAAGGCGTGGATGAGATCGAAACACGTGAAGCAGAACCGGCAATTTCTAAGCCGATACTGCTCGGTATTACGCGTGCTGCGCTTTCTACGGAAAGCTGGTTATCTGCGGCATCATTCCAGGAGACTACAAAAGTACTGACACAAGCATCCATTGAGGCCAAAAAGGATACCCTTCAAGGACTCAAGGAGAATGTTATTGTTGGACACAAAGTACCTGCTGGTACAGGTCTCCGTAAGTATGATGATCTCATTGTTGGAAAGAAAGAAGAGCTTGACGAAGAAGAGCAAGAAGTTGCTAAAGTATTCGATGAGCTTGCTGGATCTGAAGGCAATGGAGAGGAAGCAAAACCAACAGCAGAAGCGGATGTAGAAGAGGATGAATCATAATCAGCTCTTACAAACAATAGTATAATAAAAAGTGCCCGCCAGTGATGACGGGCACTTTTTTTATTAGTTTTTTAAAAGCAAAGTATAACTTTTCCGAAGAGTTAATATTCTTGGAAAGAAAATAGATTCTGAAGTTAGGAAGACTTATCAGCTTTCTGCTGGGTAGAATTATTTTCTTTACCACTATCAGAATCATCAATCGTATCTAACAGATCTTCCGCTTCACGGATAAGATCTTCTGCTCTGTGACGTGCATCTTCAACGACAAGATCACCTTGACGCTTAGCTTCTGAAATCGCTTCCTTTTCTTCCGAAAGACGATCAATAAGGTGTGTTAGTTCGTCAAGATAGGAACTCAAACGATAAGAAATGACATCACGGGTATTGCTTCCTTTATCCGGGGCGTAAAGTAGAGCTACTACCGAACCCACAAGTGCTCCTGAAATTAAACCAAGTGTAAAATCTTTAGATTTGCTCATAATAGACTCCTGCCTCCTGTAACCTGTTTTGTCAAATATGTGAGATTAGTTAAATACTAATTAATAACGCTAAAATTGTTTCTTTAATATGCAATTTCCTATAGATTTTTAAAAACAATAATGTCTATAAATTGTGTGTTTGAAAAAGGTTACTGAAAGTAATAAAGAATATTACTGCTCAACCACTTATTCTATGAGAATTCGGTTTTTAGAGAACATCCACATTAAGAAAGAGAACCAATTTTTTTTATCTTAACCTCAGCAAAAACAACCAACAAAGAACAGATTTCTTATGAAGTTTTTTATCGATACAGCTGATCTTGATGAAATCAAGGAAGCGAATGATTTAGGGGTATTGGACGGGGTAACCACAAATCCTAGTTTATGTGCGAAAATTGGAGTCGCAGATTTTGAGGGACATATTGCTAAAATATGTAATCTTGTAGACGGTGATGTTTCAGCCGAGGTCGTTTCTACAGAGTACGACGAGATTGTTTCTGAGGCACGTCACTTGGCAGAGATTGCTGATAATGTTGTGGTAAAGGTTCCGCTCATTAAGGAGGGCATCAAGGCCATTAAAACCTTGTCTGACGAGGGCATACGAACCAATTGTACACTTTGTTTCTCTGCAACACAGGCACTGTTAGCTGCGAAAGCCGGTGCTACCTACATTTCTCCATTTATCGGTCGATTGGATGATATCTCGGACGACGGGATGCAGCTGATCGAAGATGTGGTAACAGTATATGACAACTATGGTTTTGAGACAGAAGTTCTTGCAGCCAGCATCCGTCATCCAATGCATGTTCTCGAGTCCGCCCGACTGGGAGCCGATGTTGCTACTATGCCACTTAATGTAATCGATCAGCTATTGCACCATCCATTGACTGATCGTGGTCTCGAGCGTTTTCTTGATGACTGGAATGCGCTGCAGGAAGAGCTGCAAAATAAGTAAGCAAGTATTTAATAGGTAGCAATGCTCGGTACACATCATGCCGGGCATTTTTTATTCTTATTAAAAAGTGGATAAAATTTTAAAGTGTTAGATAACATTGGAAATTAGTGGACCATTATAATGGATTTGTTCAATGAAGAGTCCGATTCCGGAAATAAAAAGGGGGGCACGAATTTCGTAAATCCCCATGAACCGCTGGCCACACGTATGCGCCCTCGCTCTCTTGATGAGTTTGTTGGGCAGAATCATATCGTGGGTGAAGGTAAAATGCTGCATCGTATGATTGAATCTGGGGTTATTGGTTCGCTAATTTTTTACGGACCGCCAAGTTCCGGAAAAACGACTTTAGCCCATGTGATTTCACGCGAAATTAATGCTCAATATGTAGAGCTCAATGCCGTACTTGACGGTATTAAGGATCTAAGAAAAGTCGTTACTAAGGCGGAAAAAGTTCAGCAGATGAATGAGCGTAAGACCATACTGTTTGTGGATGAAATTCATCGTTGGAATAAGGCGCAACAAGATGCGCTGCTTCCTCATCTGGAATCGGGAGTAATCACCCTTATAGGGGCGACAACTGAAAATCCGTTTTATTCTCTGGTTAGCCCGCTATTGTCGCGCTGCCAATTATTTGAATTGTATGATTTGACTACAGAGCATGTCTTGAAGATGATAGACCGATCGTTGAAAGATGAAGAGCGTGGATTAGGAAAAAAGAATGTGGAAGTAACAGATGAGGCAAAGCAGCATCTTGCAGATTTTGCCGGTGGTGATATTAGAAATGCGATTAATGCCCTCGAAATAGCGGTTCTGTCCAGTGAGCCAGATGATGAAGGGAAGATTCATATCAACCTGGAAATAGCAAAAGAATGTATTCAACGTCGAGGAGTTCGCTACGATGGAGGCGGAGATGAGCACTATCATTATGCGTCAGCGTTTATAAAGTCATTGCGTGGTTCTGATGTAGATGCTGCCCTATATTGGATGGTAGCAATGTTGGAAGGCGGAGAAGATCCCAACTTTATTTTTCGGCGTATGCTGATCCAGGCTTCAGAAGATGTTGGGATGGCCGATCCGCATGCCCTATCGTTGGTCAATGCCGCTCACGAAGCATTTACCAAATGCGGAATGCCGGAGGGGCTTTATTTTTTGGCTCATGCTTGCATATATGTGGCTTTAGCTCCCAAAAGTAATAGCACTGGTGCAGTTTTTTCGGTTCGAAGGGAGATCAAGAATAAAGGTATTGGGGAAGTGCCTCCTCACTTGCGAGATAAAACAGCCAACTCTAAACAGTCGCGATACCTGGGCGTTGAGAATGCTTCTGATGATTACCACTATCCGCATTCCTACGATCATCATTGGATTCCACAAGATTATTTGCCAGACCATGTAAAGAACAAACAGTGGTATGAACCGGGGAATATTGGTCGTGAGGGTAAGCTATGGGATCGTCTTGAAAAAATTAAAGATGCCTATCAAAAGGCATCCAAAAAGAAACGATAACACAGGATATTAAGTTGTGGACGTTTTAGGTTGCGAACTACTCCCATTTTATCGATTAGAAACAGTATCTTTTGACCACGTTTGCAGTTAAGAAAATATTATGATTAGCATTAAAATTATTAGTGGAACAGACCGTCCTAATTCCAATGCCCTGCGTGTATCGAAATATGTGCAGAGAAAATACAGAAAAGAAGGGATTACAACCGACATCATCGATTTGCAGGATTTCCCACTCGAGCAAGTAGTGGGAGGTATGTACGGAGAAGACCTCCCTGAAGTTGATAGTTTTGTTGAGCAGGCAGTTACCGCGGATGGGTTAGTGGTCGTATGTCCCGAATATAATGGGGGTTATCCCGGAATTTTAAAGATGTTCATCGACTATTTGCCCTTTCCGAATAGTCTCAATAAAAAGCCGATTGCATTAATAGGAGAGGCTAATGGTGTGTTTGGAGCGATGCGTGCAGTTGAGCAGCTGCAGCAGGTGTTCGGCTACCGAAATGCGCATATGTTTCCCGAAAGAGTGTTTATTTCACGAGTTAACCAAAATTTTGATGATGAAGAGGGGATTAAGGATCAATTCCAGCATCAATTACTCGAGGACCAAATTGGTGGCTTTCCTGCATTTGTCAAAAATCTGCAAGGAGATGAATCGCTCATAACCGATGGGTAGATTGACCGTCTCGTGTTATATCTTGCTGTTATAAATTGACGATTTTGGGGATCAGCTCATTTTGAGCATATAGCCAACGCCGTGAAGGGTAACCAAGTATTTTGGATCATCCGGATGTTCTTCAATTTTTGATCGAAGTTTTGAAATATGGACATCAACAGTACGTGTATTGGTACTGAATTCGTAGCGCCATACATTCTCCAGTAGATCATCGCGCGAAACGGGTTCATTAGCATGGGTTACGAGGTACCGGATAAGTTCTACTTCTCTGGTAGTGAGTTCGAGTTCTCCTTCCTCGGGATGTTCAGCAACCGCATTTGTTAAATCCACGTGGATTGGATCAAGGTCAACTTCTTTGATAGGCTTCATTTTGGAATAGGTATCAGATCGCCGTAAACGTGCTTTTATACGTGCAAGGAGCTCTTTAACGCCGAAGGGTTTAGTGATATAATCATCTGCACCGATATTGAGACCGGTAACCTTGTCAATTTCCTGATCTCTGGCTGTTAGGATAATAATCGGAAAGGTGTAATTTTGATCTCGAACGGTACGACAAACATCAAAGCCACTCATTCCCGGCAGCATCAGGTCTAAAATCATTAGATCGGGCTGTTCTTTTTTAACGATTTCAACGGCTTCATCACCGTTTTCGGCGATAAAAACATCATAGCCCTCACTCTCTAATGTATCCTGTAATGTAAATACTAGGCTGGGTTCGTCTTCGACAATAACAATTTTTTTGGGATCAGCTGACATGTTCTTCAAACTCTTTATTTCTTGACTCTGTTTCAGGTTTCGCTGACGCTGAATTTTGCGAAGCCTTTTGACCTGAAACGCTTAAGATAGGAAATGTTATGATAAAAGTAGATCCGGAGCCCGGTTTGCTTTCAACATCAATGGAGCCAGAATTGAGCTCTACCAAGTTTTTAACAATTGATAAGCCTAACCCATGGCCCTTGGTTTTAGCAGTTAACGAATCCTCAACTCTGAAAAACTTAGTAAAGATATTGGACAGATCTTTATTCGCAATGCCAACGCCATGGTCCTCGATACAGAGTTTTAGATGATTATTTTCTTTAAAAACACGGATGCCAAGATATTTTTCTTCTGTACTGTATTTAATGGCATTGTCAATCAAATTACTGAGAATCGTTTCCAGACTATTCCGATCGATCTTTACAGCCGGTAGATCTTTATCTATAGCAATATCGAGGGTTACATCTTTATCCCGGAAAAATTTCGAGTGTTTTTCAAGAAAAGAGGTCACGACCTCTCCAATGTTAGTGGGTTGGGGTTCCACAAGTGATTCTCCTGCATTGGCTTTGGCTACATCGAGTAGTTTGTCGATCATCTTTCTAAGACGAACGGCTTCGCTAAAAATATGGCTCCCGTAATTCTTTAGGCGTTGCTGATCCTGCACACGCCCGTCGGCAAGATTTTCTCCGGCTGCCTGCATTACTGATAGAGGGGTCTTCAGCTCATGGGTAACATTAGCCAGGAAATCAGCTTGTCGTTCAGCAAGAGCACGTTCCTTTTGTGCGGATCTGAACATGAAAACCAGCGAGCCAAGCAGAAGCAGCATTGCTGCTCCCAATACGACAAGGTTTTTAATCAGGGATGCGTTACTAGCTGCTACTGTGGATTCATCCGTAAACGAAACTTCGACTTTCCAGTAGTCAAAAAAGTCGGGGAAGTTTTGAACAAATTGTATCTGCTGGTGATTGTAAGTGGCATCGGGGTTACTGCTAGCTATAATCTCATTATTCGTCCAGTCGCGCAGCCAGACATTCATGCCGGGATGTTGCTCAGCGCCAAATTTCTGAGCCAGGATTTTAGGTAAATATGAATTACGCAAAAAATCCTGGTTGAAAGGCATGGTCAGATAGCCAAAAACCTCTTGCTTCGATGGGTCAATAAGTACAATAGTAATGCTGCGATGTGAATCAAACAGTACCTTATTGTTGTATTGGTAATCGGAAAGCAGGCTTTTTATTTGGGTTCGAGCAATACCCATTCCGTCACAGACAACAGTTGAATAGTTGGATGTCGGTTGAAATTTGTTGTTGCGATCATATCGCAGGATGGGTTTTTGCTGTTGGCAGGCATCAGAACCTGAGGGAATAAAATAAATGTTGCTGTAGATGGAATCTTTAGCAGCTTTATTCAGCAATGTTTTTACCTCTGGAGTGAACTCTTCCGTAGTATAATACTGCTCCTGTAATCTATTGATGTCAACAGATCCAAGGCCGATAAACTTTTTAAAAAAGCGATATCTGATTTTATCAGTAAATTCAGCAATTTGGAGCTTTTTATTTTCTCTTGATGACTCCAGCGTGTTTTCGTGAAGGGCATACAATGAATATACATTCATACCGGTAAGCCCCAAAATGGCAATAATCCCGGCAGCAAGTAAGATCCATTGTTTTGATCCGAATCGTTTCATGCCTATGATTTTACTAAAATATTCATCACACAAGGTAAGAAATTTATCAGGTCATCAAATTCCATCCCGGTATTTTTTTACGTGATTTAATACAAGCGATGCACAGCTGTATAAATAACAAAAGGGCGCTTTGCAGCGCCCTTTTAGAAAGAGGATGCTGAGAGTAAAATTATTTTTGCCAACTGTTATTTTGTCGGTTGGCATCAGGATAGTTTTTGTCAGGATCAATGACAACATTGGTAACTTCTCCATCAACCGTAATTACAGTTTGTGTAGCCCCTTCTAACCATGTGTCAACAGGTATTTTGCGCATAATAGTAGCTCCGTCACTTTTAGTGATTTGAACATTGGCCGGCATTGGGGCCTGACCGTGATCTTCAATGACGATGCGGGTACTCCCATTTTGTGTTGATACATTACCAACAGCTTGATCAAGTGTCCATGTTTCGTAGTACCAAGCTCTCCAGAACCAGTCCAGATCCCGTCCGGCAACATCTTCAAAGGTATTAAACATATCCCAGGGATAAGGGTGCTTGTATTTCCATCGGTCGATAAATTCGTGCAGGGCTTTATTGAATGTCTCTTCACCCAAGAGGCTGCGAAGGCTTACAAGCATCGATGCGGGTTTAGGATAGGAAGCAACCCCGTAAGCAAATCCGTTGTAGTGATGATTTGACCATCGCATTATGGGTCCCTCGGCATCGGTATTGGTAATCTGCAAATAGCTGTTGATATCATTCAGATCGTAATCAGGTCCGTTCGGGTAGTAAATTTTCTTGGCCTGATTTTCATTATAGGTAGTAGTCCCTTCATCCATCCAGGCGTAGTGGCGCTCATTCGTGCTGACAATCATCGGTATCCACATATGTGCCAGCTCGTGTGCGATTACTGCATACAGAGCTTCTGATGATTGATTGTTGTAATCTCCAATAATCGTAATCATTGGAAATTCCATACCGCCGCCGATGATGCCGCCTCCTTCTACTGAGGTCATGTGAGGCCATGGATATTTGAGATCTGTCTGCTCGGACAAGTTGGTGATCGCATGCTGTGTAAACTTGGCCCCATCTTTCCATTTTGGAGCCGAACTCCGATAGATGGCATTTATATTGCTGTACTCTTCTTCGCCGTCGCCATCAAGGTCGCCCACACTTGCTCGCGTAGCATCCCACTTGGATTCTTTAGTGACGCTAAAAGCAAAGTCACGCACTTTTTGGGCTTTAAAGTTCCAGGTAAGCGTGCCTTTCTCAGGCGATTTTGTTACCGATCCGAAATCATTTTCGGTAACGACAGACATTACCGTATCGCTGTTATGAGCCTTATCAAGTCGTTGATAGATTTTATTGGCAAGAACATCTTTCCCGTTTGTAAGACGGCCTGTGGAACCAACCATCCATTGATCGGGAACGGTAATATCAACATTATAATCGGCAAAGCCGTGGTAAAATTCGGCAGTGCCGGTAAACTGATCAGTCATCCATCCAACAACATCATCGTAAACACTCATCTTCGGATACCAATATGCTATGTAGTAAAGGTTGTCTTTGCTATAACCCATGCGTCCGCTGGCGCCGCGCTGGGGTACTTTGAAATCCCAAGCGACTTGAATCTTGGCAGAATCGCCGGGGGCTACCGCGTTGTGAGGTCGGATAACAAGCAGGGTGCCATTGACACCATAACCCGATGGATCTCTGCGCGATTGCATCTGGTTAAGTTGGTTACCATTAAGTCCAACGTTATGCAGATTAAAACCGCCCGTAACCTCCTGTGGAGTGCTTCGCGTTGCCCCTTTGGCATGCAGGTTTTGAGCCAATTCCATATATAGTGAATTCAAGGTGTCGGGGGAATTATTATAATAGGTAATGGTTGCACTTCCCTTTACCAGGGTATCAGCGGGGAGCAGTTCAACATCAATGTCATAGTTAGCCCACTGTGTCCAGTAGTTTTTGCCCGGCTCACCGGACATAGTGCGGGTATCATTTTCAACAGCGTTTAAAAATGCATTGGGAATTTCTTCGGTAATAGGATTGGGAACCAGCCGATCTAATTCCGAAGGTTTTTGAACCGCTTTTTCTTGAGTGGTCGTTTGCGGTTCCTCAGTGGTTTGTTGTGTTCCGGTGCATCCTACAAATAGATATGCAGCGAAAACCACCGGAAATATCACATTCTTTAATGATAGCAATGGTCTGAACATAGCTTGGGTAATTTTAAGTAATTGTAATTACGGAACTCAGGATTTCGAAGAGAAGTGCTTGTCAATAGACATTTTTAAATCTTCAAACTCAATGGGTTTCGTCAAATAATCCAGTGGATCGGTATCTTTGGCTCGCTCTACGTGGTAGGGATCAGAATTACCGGTGATGTAAATGACGGGAACTTGTGAGAACTCACGGATTTTGAGCATTGCATCGATACCGTCAATATCTCCTTCCAGAGAAATATCCATGACAATTAAATCCGGGTTGAATTGTTTTGCTGTTTCGATAGCCGTTTTGCCGTAAACAAGCTCGCCTTCCGTTTCGAATCCGAGCCTCTCTAAATAACTTTCGTACAGTAAATTGAGAATGAGATCGTCTTCTACAATGATGACCTTCTTCTTTTCTTCACTCATATAATCTAGTAATCATTTTTTGATAACGTGTTTAAAATAGCAAAATCGTTGCATAAGACAATCTATTTATTTGTGTCAGATTTTCTCAAAAGGGATTAAATATAAATAAGTGTAAAACAGAGGATATCTATCGTTATGAACGATCATTGGAAATCCAAACATGCAGATGAATATAGTCATATTCAAGCAGTAAAATGAAGCATTCTGCAATGGCTGAAAATGCTCATTTTCCTGATATCGGATGGGTAATGCGAATATCTTCCAGCCGACGCAGATTTGGTTAAACGTTTTGAATAGGAGTATTGTTGTAAACTCAGTTTTCAGTAAGACTCGGGCATAAATACTTCAAACTTCCTATAGATTTGGGTTTTATAATAAATAATCTGCCCTAAAATATTTATAAAGCAGTAAAGAAAACCGTAGGATGATCAGCGATCTCTTTATGAGTACCAAAAATTTATTATGGGGATCTCTTGCCATATTGGTATTGGGATGTGCAGCTCAAAAAGAGACCGTTGAGTCACCCGTTCAGGAATCTGCTTCCTTTTCACAAAGTGGAACAGCAGAAGTTCCTTCACAGTGGTGGACATCATTTGAAAATGATCAGATAAATGCGCTCGTTGATATGGCCTTAAGCTCCAACTTCGATATCCGAACGGCATGGCAGCGCTTGCAAGCATCAGAAGCAGTGGTCGACCGCGAGACCGGCGGCCTTTTCCCATCACTGGATGCGAATGCAGAAGCACGGTCGACACGCAATCAGCAATCACAGTTCGGCAGCTCTGATGATTTTAGCGTGGGTTTAAGTTCATCCTATGAAATCGATTTGTGGGGACGAATTGGCTCGCAGGTAGATGCGGAGGAATATAGGGCGCAAGCCACGTTGGCCGATTATCAGACAGCGGCACTCACGGTTTCGGCAGAAGTAGTACGAAGCTGGGTACGGCTGGCAGAAGCACAGAAACAGTTGTCGTTGGTTGAAAGCCAGATTACGACGAATCAAAAAGTGTTGGATCTGCTTAAAAACAGGTTTGGAACGGGACAGATCAGAGGGGTTGATATCCTTCGTCAACAGCAGCTGTTAGAGTCCACGCGCGAACAAAAAACCAATGCCGAAGCAAATGTAAAAGTATTGGAGCATGAGTTGTCTGTGTTGCTGGGGGAATCGCCACAGGATACACTTGCTTTTACTCCGGACCAGATTCCTGAGCTGCCGCCATTGCCCGAAACCGGTGTTCCAATAGATCTTGTTCAGCGTCGCCCCGATGTGAAAAGTGCTTTTAACCTGGTTAAGGCTGCCGATCGTGACCTGGCTTCTGCAATAAGCGACCAGTACCCACGGCTAAGGTTGTCAGCCTCACTGACTTCCTCCAGCAATACAGCCGGCAACCTTTTTGAGGATTGGGTTACGTCTTTTGCCGGTAACCTGTTGACCCCCATTTTTCGTGGGGGAGAATTAAGCGCTGAGGTTGACCGGTTGGAAGCCGTCAAAAGACAACGGCTGTATGAATATGGACAAACGATACTTTCGGCTTTTCAGGAAGTAGAGAATGCACTGATCCGTGAACAGAAGCAACGCAAAAGTATCGCCCGTCTGGAAGAACAGATAGCTCTAGCTGAAAAGGCCTATAATCAGCTGCGGCTGGAATATCTCAATGGAACATCGAATTATCTGGATGTACTTACGGCACTTGATGAAGTGCAGCAATTGCAAAGAGATTTGCTGTCGGCCAAGTTGACGCTCGTTGAGTATCGTATCGGATTATATCGCGCTCTGGCCGGTTCTTTTGAAACCGAAAGGGAACAGAAAAATTGACTCTTAATTAAGTTTAATCAAACACTAAATGCCACTGTTAGTGCTTTAACAAATAGAACCATTAGCTTATGAATTGGAAACAAACACTTATTATCAGTTCTGGGATAATGGCCACCGCGGCGGTTCTTTTACTGCTTATCTTTTACACTGAACCTACGGCACAGCAATCCGGTGCCACACGGGCTACACCGATGCTTGTAGATGTTATGACGGCCGAACGTGGCACCTATCGACCTACGATTAAGGCGATGGGGACAGTTCGTCCCTCACAGGATATCAATTTGAGTCCGCGTGTAAGTGGAGAAGTAATGTCGTTATCCGAAGCCTTTACACCCGGCGGTTATGTTGAAAAAGGTGAACAAATGCTACAAATCGATTCCTCCGATTATCGAAATGTACTCGATCAGCGCAAAAGTGAGCTACGTCAAGCCCGGGCCGACCTCAAAATTGAAATGGGTCGGCAAGATGTAGCCCGCCAAGATTACCAATTGTTTGCGGATACGCTATCTGAAGAAAATAAATCACTTGTTTTGCGTGAGCCGCAGCTCGAGTCGGCAAGATCTAGCGTAGAATCTGCTCAAGCTGCAGTAGACCAAGCTCAGCTTAACTTACAGCGTACGACTATAAAAGCACCTTTCAATGCCCATATTCTGAGTCGCAACGTTAATGTCGGGTCCCAAGTATCCGCCGGACAGAATTTGGGCCGACTCGTCGGATTGGATGAATATTGGGTTGAGGCAACAGTCCCGGTATCGAAATTACGCTGGATGAGTTTTCCCGAGGGGGCGGATCGGCAGGGTTCACCTGTACGAATAAGAAATCGAACCGCATGGCCGGCCGATACTTATCGCAATGGCTCTCTTTTCAGATTGGTTGGGACACTTGAAAATCAAACTCGTATGGCCCGTGTGCTTATATCGGTTCCAGATCCCCAAGCCTACAAAACGGATAACCCGGAAGTACCAAGATTGATGCTTGGATCTTTTGTGGAAGTTCATATTTCTGCCGACGAGCTTACCGATGTGATCCGATTGAATCGAGATTACGTGCGTGAGGATGATACAATCTGGGTGATGGAGGGCAACAAACTGCGCATAAAAGACGCCGAGATCGTATTTCGTGATGCGCAATATGCCTATATCAAAAGTGGACTACAGGAGGAAAGCCGCATCGTAACTACCAATTTGTCGACTGTAAGTGACGGGGCGCCGCTGCGATTAACCAACTCGGATAGCACTGCGGCAGATTCGATGACAACCCAAACCACGAACTAGCATCCAGTGTTTTATCATCCGAATATGATGGAATTCTTCCCGATTTTACTTAAATGATTAGAGATAATGGCTGAAGAAGACGCACATACAGAGCAATCAAATGGAGGTATCGGCTCGGGTTTAATGAGCTACATGGCCAAAAATTCTATTGCGGCCAACTTATTGATGGTCATATTAATTGGTGGCGGTATTTGGTCGGCATATAATATGCAAAAAGAGGTATATCCCGAATATCAGCTTGATATTGTAGAGGTCAGTGTTGTTTATCCCGGCTCGTCGCCCGCTGAAGTAGAACAAGGTATTCTGCGCCCTGTCGAAGAAGCCATTCGCGGAGTGCAGGGAATTAAAGAGGTAACCTCCACGGCAAATGAAGGATCGGGATCGATTTCGATAGAGTTGATAACCGGTTCAGAACGCATGAAGGTATTCCAGGATATTGATCAAGCGGTAAATCGCATCCGTACATTCCCTGATGATATTGAAGAGCCGGAAGTACGATTGCAGTCGAACCAGCGGGAGGTGATGACCATTGGGTTGTATGGTGATTCTGATATTTGGGAGCTCCGAAAGCTGGCCGAAGGTTTGCGTAACCGGTTACTAAATAACGAAAATATTACCCAGGTAGAGATCGGGAACGTACCGGACTACGTGACGCACGTTGAAATTCCGCGCAATACTTTGCGTGAGTATAATCTGACCCTGGATGACATCGCGAATATTATTCGACAATCCAGTGAAGACATACCTGCAGGTGCTATAGAAACCAATGCCGGTGAAATACTGCTGCGGATGCAAGAACGTAAGCAATGGGCGGATCAATACGGAAATATTGAAGTGGTAACATCGGATATCGGAAGTAATATCAGATTGGCCGATATTGCAGAAATTACCGATGGATTTGAGGAAACCGGGTTTCACGGAAAGTTTAATCAGCAACCCACTGTTGACTTGCAAATATACCGGATTGGCGATCAGTCACCGTTGGGTATTGCTGAAACGGTCAAAAAGGAGCTTGAAATTGCACAGTCAGAGTTTCCTCCCGGGGTCAAATATCGGATTGATAGTAATAGTGCTGATGATTACCGGGAACGGCTGTCACTGCTGATGGAGAATGGCGTGCTTGCTATCATAATTGTGCTCTTTATTTTGGCCCTATTTCTCGAATACCGACTGGCTTTTTGGGTGATGATGGGGATGACGATCTCTTTCGTGGGAGGGCTGCTGTTTTTACCACTGCTGGGATTGAGTATCAACATGATCTCGATGTTCGGTTTCCTGGTGGTGTTGGGTATTGTAGTTGATGACGCAATTGTGGTGGGAGAAAATATCTATGAATATCGACAGCAGGGTATGGACTTTCTTGAGGCTGCCATAAAAGGGGTAAAAGAAATGAGCAAGCCGGTGACCTTTGCGATTTTGACAAACGTTATAGCCTTTTTTCCGCTGCTGTTTATTCCCGGTACAACTGGAAAATACTGGTGGCCGCTACCCGCCGTTGTTATTGTAGTTTTATTGGTGTCGCTTCTCGAAGCGTTGTTCATTTTGCCGGCCCACCTGGCACACAGCTCGACCAAAGAAAGCCGTTTTAAGTTAGGACAGAAGCTGCATCGCTGGCAGCAGCAGTTTGCAGATCGATTTAATAATTTCATAAATACGTATTACCGGGCTTTTCTGGATTACTGTCTCAAATACCGCTATATCACCATCAGCTCGGCTTTAGCGCTGCTTCTTATTGTTGGTGGTTACGGCTATAGCGATCATATGGGAATGGTGATGATGCCTGAAGTTGCTGCCGATGAAATTGAATCGGGAGTCCGCCTGCCAGTGGGAACCACTTCCTTTCAAGCCTCCAAGGTTGCGGAAGAGATAACCCAGTCGACCCAGCGTATGTTTGAGGAAAATGACCTTTATCGCGTAGCCGAAGGCGTAAAAACTAACGTGCGGGGCCAAAGCTTTATCGACGTAGAAATTGTCATGAAGCCTCCCAGTCAGCGGGATATGACGGCTCAAGACGTGATTGAGTTATGGCGAGATGAAATTGGGGATATTGAAGGAGTCGATCAGATTAGTTTTGAAGCTGAACGAGGACCTGCCGGCTACCTGCCCGATATTAGCGTTGATCTGAGTCATTCGGATACCGATGTGTTAGAGAATGCCAGTCAGGCATTTTTGGAACGGGTTGAGCGTTTCAATGCTACGCGCGATGTCAGCGATAATTATAACAGGGGTAAGGCCCAGCTTGATTTTAAATTGTTGCCAGAAGGACGTCGACTTGGCCTCACCCCCGAAGATGTCGGACGTCAGCTTCGAAGTGCCTTTTATGGATCATTGGCAATGCGTCAGCTCAGGGGAATTAACGAAATAGAAGTTCGAGTGAAGTTGCCTCGGGAGCAGCGTCGCGATATCTATAATCTTGAAGATTTAGTGATCCAAACACCAGCCGGAGTGGAAGTGCCCCTGCTGGATGTGGCGGAATTCAACAAGGGCGAAGCATTTACAAGTATCAACCGACGCAACGGGAGACGGGTAGTCACCGTAAGTATGGATGCTGAACCTGCAAATGCAGTATCGAGGGTGCTAGAGTCGATCCGTACAGAAACGTTACCTCAACTGCGCGAAGACTTTCCCGGTATTACCTGGACTTTTGAGGGCAGTCAGGCAGAAATGCGGGAGTCAACGCAAGCGCTTTGGGGCACTTTTGGCTTGGCAATGATTGTGATCTATGCCTTACTGGCTGTGGCCTTTAAAAGTTATTCACAGCCGATCATTGTGATGGGGGCCATTCCTTTTGGAATTGTGGGGGCAGTAATTGGACATATTCTACTCGGTTATGATCTTTCGCTTGTAAGTTTGATGGGAGTAATTGCTCTATCGGGAGTTGTTTTAAATGATTCCCTAATTATGATTGATCTGGCCAATCGAAAGCGCAAGGAGGGAGCCTCCATTTATGATGCTATTCATGAGGCCGGTCTGCGCCGATTTCGGCCTATTGCTTTAACAACATTGACGACCTTTGGCGGACTTACGCCCATGATCTTAGAAACCTCCCGGCAGGCAGCCAACCTGATTCCTATGGCCATTTCGCTTGGTTTTGGTATTGTGTTTGCCACTTCTATTATTCTTGTGATTGTTCCATGCCTCTACCTGATTCTGGAAGATGTGATTGCTACAGTTAATAATCAGGTGACTTCAGAAACTGGCTGACATTCTTCAATTAGTTTGTCAGGATAAATAAATTTATCAAAATTGCATTGTAGAAGTATCTGTTTATCCCTTATATTTGGATTCTTCAAAAATTGATCTTCCGTTCAGGAAGGTTCATCAATGTTTGCCCGAGTGGCGGAATTGGTAGACGCGTCGGACTTAAAATCCGATTGGCATCCAAATGCCAGTGCCGGTTCGAGTCCGGCCTCGGGTACACATTTGGGCCCGTAGCTCAGTTGGTCAGAGCAGTCGACTCATAATCGATTGGTCGCAGGTTCAAGTCCTGCCGGGCCCACTTTTCTTTTCCCTTCTCGAAATCGCCCTTAACAGCCTGTGAAGGTCTATTTATAGGCAAAATCCACCCCTCTTTCATAACTTTTCACTAATGAACCCCTTTACTTTTATTTCCCGCGTTTTGTAAATTTCTGTACCACATTGTGGTACATTTTGTAAAAATTTTGATTTTTAGCTGATTTTAGCGAAAAAATCGGGGTTATCAGCCTCTAAAGGCCTGTTAGTCGATTTCTGTAGATTTTACAAGCCGTTTAGAGCCTGTCAAGGCATAAATAATGTGGGAGGTGTCCACATCAACTGTGGAAATATCAACTAAATTGAGGAATAATTTATGGCAAGTTTAAAAGAGCGAAACGGCACGTATTACATCCGATTTTCACGGAGCATTAATGGAAAACGGAAACAGAAATCGTTAAGTCTAGGTACCGGTAATGAGAGAGAGGCACATAAACTGTTATGGGAGTACGAAGATAAATACCAAGCTGGAGAGATAGATCCATTTAGTGGATGGTCGCCTAAAGCTGAGCAACGAAAAAGGAGACGGGATAAACGGTTCAGCAATATGAATCTGTCAGAGGCTGCCCAAATGTTTATTGATCAGCGCAGCCAGGCAAATCAGCAAACGAAAGACAACTATCGTCGTCATTTTAATATGCTTGAAGATCTGCTTGGCTCGACCATGCCGGTAAGACAAATTTTGGAAATAGATATCCGCGAGTTTTGCTTTCGACCTGACATAGCCAAAGCTACGCAGGCCAGCTATCTACGTCATATAAAAGCCTTATTTAACTGGATGGAAAAGAGAGGAATCGTTGACGAAAACGTAACCAAGACTATTAAACCGCCTAAAATCCCTAAAAAGATTTCGCAAAAGATCATTTCGAGGGAAGAATTGGATCAAGTTTTTGAAGCCTTCGACAAATTTTATGAAGAGCAGGAAGAGAAAGGATATGTAAGTAAAGGGCATCAAAAGCGTCTTTGGTTTAAGCCGATGGTCAACATGATGTTTTACTGTGGCATGCGGGCCAGTGAGGCAGTGAATGTGCGATGGAAGCACGTTGATCTTGAGGGAGATCCCGATGATCCTGATGATCATGGACATATTGGTATTTATAACACGAAGCATAATACGACCAAGTCTGGATTGGAGCGCATTATTCCAATTCGTGAGCCCCTGAAGCCTTGGTTGATCCAGTGGCACAAAGATCTGGGAGAGCCCAAGAATGGATATATGTTTCCAAGTTCAACCGGAAAGGATCGGTTTGATGGAATGACGTCAGGGTCTTTGTCACGATCATTTAAGAAATTTGTTAGACTCGCAGATGACGTGCCAAACACGATTCATCTGCATGGACTCCGACACACATGCGCTACGGACTTGCTTCGTAAGGGTGTACCTATTCATATGGTACAGAAAATCATGGGGCATTCATCCATTGATGTGACCCAAATTTATGAGCACTTGGATCAAAAAGATCTGAAAAATGCCTTGAAGGGGATTGATTAGGAAGATTTTAAGACACAATATGAATAATTTTTGTCGTATTCTAGGTTAACCTTTTTACTCTGGGCTTATGCGTATTATCATTATTCCACAACAATAATAGGCTTATTCTTCCAGTTCTCTCTATTGTTATACTCACATATGAGTAAATTAAACCTTCGTAACTATGATTACCGATATTAAAGAAATTCAAAAGTGAAAAGAATCACTAAAGCTGGTGAATCTCCCCCCAATTCATCATCAGAAGTTTTAAATGTAGCAAGAAAACGTATTCAATAGTGACAATTAAAAAAGTGCAAAAAATATATGCTGCCCTAGTGTAAGTTAGTTAGATCTTGATAATCAGTTCAAGCAATTTTTCTGTCATAACGGTGAGTTATTTTGTGCCGGGTCAAAATAAGTCTTCATATATTTGGTCTGTACCGTAATTTTATGGCTTCTTCTTAAATATATCTTTGGTACGCTTCTTTTAGGTGATCATAAATTTAGAACTTTGTATAAATATTTTGTCTTTTCGTCGTTATAATTGTGTAACTGCTTAAATCCAAAATATTACTGTCATGAGTTCTCAAACTAAAGAGTTGAAAAGTCTGCTTCACGAAAGCATTGAAAATATTGACGACGAGTCTTTTCTCCAGACCGTAAAGCACATTTTAGATCGCAAATATCAACCCAAAGAGGAAGTAACGCTTTCATCCTATCAAGAAAAGAGGATTGATAAAGCAAAAAAAAGTATCGATCAGGGAGATTACTTAACAAATGAACAAGCAGACCAAATGGTAGCTAAATGGCTAAACGAATAATTTGGGCTCCTCAAGCAGTAGCTGATCGTATTCAAATTTTGGATTATTGGTATAAAAGGCTTGGCACAAAAGAATACTCCCGAAAACTTGATGAAATGTTTAAAGAGTCTGTGACTTTGCTTTCAGAATTTCCATTCCTAGGTCGTCAGGTCAAAAATCGAGAAGAACGGGTTTTTGTAAAAGATCATATCAGAGTTTTGCATCTTTGGGATAGCCGAAGAAATCCGGAAAAGCTTGATTTTTAAAAATTAGTCAGCGTGCTACCGTAGCCTTCCTTGAAAGTTGACAGTTTGAAATTAGAGAAAATCCACTACCCCCCCCGTGCCACCGATTTGCTTCGTAAGGGCGTACCTATCCATATGGTTCAAAAGATCATGCGACACTCATCTATTGATGTGACTCAGATCTATGAGCACCTGGACGAACGCGATCTGAAAAATGCAGTGAAGGGCATTGATTAGTGGATATACTTAAGGGGTAAGCCTTTAATTTCTTACTAGTCTACTATTTGATATAGCTTGTCACAAAGTTCTGTTGAGTCTGAATGGAGCCAAATTTGCCTACTTCAGATTAATCATAGATATCCTTCCGATGTCCAGCCCGGACAACCACAATTTCAAGCTTCTGATCCTTTATTTGATAAATAATCCTGTAATTTCCTGTTCGCAACCTACGATAGCTACTGAGTTCACCACTTAGCTGTTTGCTATTTTGGGGTCGAGGATCACGTTCTAAATCTTCTATAGCTTCAAGTATTTGTAACTTTACATCGGGATCTAACTTTTCAACTTCTTTAAATGCTTTATTTGTAAATAAAATCTTAAAACTGTCAGCCATTTGCAGTTAAATTATTGAAGCCCTAACTGAGATTTGACATCATTGAGGGATTTTAAAGGTTTATCTCCTTGTTCTTCCCAAGCTTCTTGAATGGCTTTTTTATCCAACTGGTGTTCTAATTTTTCTAGAAACTCTAAATCGTCAACAGATATAATCGCCGCAACAGGTTTGCCGTGACGGGTAACTGTAAGTCTTTCGTGACCATATGCTACACGGTTAATATTATCAGCAAACTCTTTACGGGCCTTATTGGTATTAATTTCTTTCGTAGGCATAACGGATAATTTTACTAGTATTTATCGTATTCACTTTTTTATTTCCTTACGTAAGATAATTAAAGTTGTACAAAAAATACAAAAAGTTATTTATGTACAAAAATAAGTAGGAGGGTTATATTGAAGGAATGACTCTTAATCTATTACTTGACTCAATAAAGAATTAATTAAGAGAGGGCAAATGAAGTCTAAGCTTAAGGTATCAGTTAAAGATTTGAAGGAAGAGGTTTGTAGATATATTGAAACAAGTAACTGGATGAGTGATATCTCAAAAATGCAATGAAGGTGATTGATTAGGTAAATCGTTAGACAAACTGGGTGAATAAAAAAAAGCCTTCCTTTCTAAATCCTCTACAGCTTCAAGTATTTGTATCTTTGCATACCGAGTGTAATAGTCAATTTGAATTGTATGAGCAAATTCAATATCTAACTGCCATTATTAGGGATAATATACCGGAAGGATAGGGAAAGACGGCAATGTTTTTATTTAGCAAACTCACAGATTATAAGATTCCGGGAGACGTAGATGAAGTATTACTGTGGGAAGCCTTTCGTAATGGGGATAGAGAGGCTTTAAGCAAACTATTCCGAATTCATTACGGTTCACTTTTAGATTATGGGAAAAGATTGGTTTCTAACGAAGAAGCGGCCAAAGATGGCATACAAAAACTATTTCTGAAATTATGGAATAAACGCAATTCTATCGGGGTGCCAGACTCAGTTAGAGCGTATTTGATCGTTTCATATCGCAGGATACTATTGCGTAGAAAGGAACAAAAATTCAATAGATACCGTCGCAATCAAGAGTATCTCGATGGTATTTTTGATGTTTCTTTTTCCAAAGAAGAACTAATCGTTCAGGATGAGGTTGTCGCGCAGAAAAAAGATGAGTTGGTAAAAGGTATTAATCAGTTAAGTGGTAGGCAGAAAGAAACGCTTTTCCTGAAATACTATCATGGATTGACCAACAAGGAGATCGCGGAAGTATTAGAGATCAATCACCAAAGCGTAAAAAATAATCTATATCGAGCATTCAAAAATTTAAAAGGAATTGTGAAGTCAGTTCCTATCATAGAATAAATTCAGCTACTCTTTTTTTGTTTCATTTCGCCTTCCTTCGACTTTTCTAAGAAAATTCAAAAAAATTTGAGTACTCCACTGATTTGGATGTGTCTTTACAAGTGAAAGCAGCAAAAATGCGGTTTTGCTGATAATTTTGAACTTGTAAAGTACTCTGTTTTGTCAAAATACGAAGAGAGCATTGAAAAACTATTGACCTCTGATTCCTTTGTGGCATGGATTGAGGGGACGGCAACGGATGAAGAAGGAGAGCGCTGGCAAAAATGGATTGAAAATGATCCGGCGCGAAAAAAGTTAGTAGAAAAGGCGAAAACATTGCATCGCAATATTGCATTTCGTTCTGGTGAACACCCCGAAATGGAAGCTGAATTGGAAAGGTTGGTTCATCGCCTAAAGGAAGAGGAAAAATCCTCCAAGCCCAAAATCTTTCAAATAACCCGCAGAACCTACTATTCCAGTGTAGCTGCTGTTATCGTTTTTCTTATTGCAGTGATGGGAGTCATCGGGTATGTGAATCCAGGGATATATTCTGAGACTACCGTGAAAACCCAACAAAATAAATTTGTGACCAGTACGACAACCGAGGGTCAAAAGAAACAGTTAACGCTGTCGGATGGTTCGAAAATCACTCTCAACGCCAACTCAAGAATCAAATATCCTGCCGATTATTATGGGGGCGATTTAGATATTTGGCTGGAGGGCGAAGCCTTTTTTGATATTGTTCATCACGAAGCTGACGATGCGCGAACCCTAACTGTGCATGTTACGGAAGGAAGCATCAAAGTATTAGGTACCAAGTTTAACGTTAATACCTATGAAGATGCTACAGAGGTTGTTCTTGTAGAGGGAAGTGTTAGCGTAGAGAAAAAGGACAGTGAAAAACAGACTGTAGAAAACAAGGTATTGAAGCCGGGAGAAATGAGTCGCATTCCCCAGGTGGGCCAAGATATTACAGTTAGCAAGGTACGGTCAGAAGTTTTTACCTCGTGGACTAAAGACAAGCTTATTTTTGAAAATACACCATTTAAAAATGTAATCAGGAGAGTTGAACACTTATATGATGTGCGATTCGAATTGGGTAATCAGGAGTTAGGACAAACCCCTATTTCAGGATCTCTTCCTAATAATAATCTTGAAGTTTTTCTCAACGCTCTGGAGAACTTGATGGATCAACCGGTTATCAAAGAGGGAAGTGTAATTAGAGTGGGAGCAACGAACTCTAAACAAGAAGATCAGTGATGAGCATAGATTCTAATAAGAAAATTAAAACTCACAAAGGGTTAACATTATGAAACAACTGATACTCGCAATAATTGGGTGGTTTATGGTAGCACTACCCGCAACTAATGCCCAGGTGGTCAATCAGGCATTGACCTTGAATGAAAAACAGCAGGGGCAGGAAGAAACTGTTTCACTGGAAGAGTCTCTTCGCTATCTGGAAAGCGAACACAATGTCAATTTCATCTACAAAAGCGAGTTGGTGACAGGAAAGTCAATGTCGAAAATTCTCATCGAAAGTGAGGATTTACAATCGATTTTGACCAGCATGATTCGCCAATTCGATATTCAATTCAAAAAGGTAGGCGATCGCAGCTTTTATCTGGCTGCCGCTGGTGAACCCATAGACATTAGCCAGGAAGAGGTAACCGGTACGGTGTACGATGCCGAGTCAGGTGATACCTTACCTGGTGTAAATATTATGGTAAAAGGAACAAATATCGGTACAGCAACTGGTCCCGATGGTAGCTTTGAACTCACCGTTCCCAGTTTGCAGGATACTTTGGTTGCTACATTTGTGGGATATGAACGACAGGAAATTCCCCTTGATGGACGCAGCCAGTTGGACATCCAGTTATCTGCCGAAGCAATTATGGGCGATGAGATGGTTGTAACCGGTTACACCAATACGATGAAACGTAAAGAATATTCCGGGGCCGTCTCCACGGTTGATATGGAGGATCTTTCTCAGCGCAAGGTTTCTTCGGTCTCTGAAGCTTTACAGGGACAAGTTTCTGGTGTGCAGGTCTCACAAAGCACTGGGGCTCCCGGTGATGAGGTCGAAATTAGAATTCGAGGGGAAGGGACCATTGGAAATAATAACCCACTATTTGTGGTTGATGGCGTACCTACCCGAAGCATAGGGTTTTTAAATCCTGCTGATATTCAATCAATGAATGTTCTCAAAGATGCATCAGCAGCTGCTATTTACGGTTCGAGATCATCCGCTGGAGTTATTGTAATCGAGACTAAACAAGGACGTGAAGGCGATTCTCAACTAAACGTAAATTATTATAGCGGAGTGAGTGGTGTTACAAACTTGCCCAATATGCTCAATAGGCAACAGTACATGAATACGGTTCAGGAAGCATGGAATAATGCTGGATATTCGGGTACCAATCCATATACGCAGGATATGGGCCGAAGCGATTTTGCCAATACCGATTGGCTTGGAGAAACGTTTGGCCCTGGATATACCCATAATGTGAGTTTATCTGCAAGCGGTGGCAATGAAAACACCAACTATTACCTTTCCTCTAGATATTTTACAGAAGATGGCGTGGTTGTGTATGATAATGACAAGATCCAAATTATGGATTTTCGGGCGAATGTGAATTCCGATATTACCGATCGGTTTACGCTCGGAACCAATTTACAGTTATCATATTCCAACGAAGACAATCTTAACTCCCGAGGTGATCAACCTGGTATTGTACGACATGCTATGTTGAGGCCCCCAATATTGTCTGTAAAAAAGGACCCTAGTAATCCCTACTATTCTGAAGAAGATCCATTTACTGATCTTCCTTTTTATGAAGGGCCTAATGACTATGAGTCCGGGAAGTATGAGCTCACACAAAATCCCGTAGCACTGGCTTACTTTACGGATGATGTTATTCAGCAGTATAAAGCATTCGGTAACCTGTTTGGGGAATACAGTTTTCTGGAAGATGAAAATCTCACCTATCGGACGAACTTGGGTGTAGATGTACTATTCTATCATCACAAAGTATTTAACGAAAACTTTGGAGATGATGATGGGGGAGGTCAACCGCAGGATGCCGGTCTTGGTCGTCAAAATCGACCAAATTCATTATCCCAAAATCGGGACAAAACCATAAATATTACTTGGAGTAATACGCTTAACTATACCGAAGATTTTGGTAAGCACGGCGTAAATGGTTTGGTCGGTACAGAATTCGTATCCAACAGATCTACAAATATTGCGGGCTCTCGCAATCGATTTGACTTTTCCGATGATAATTTCCGTTATCTCAATTTTGGTAGTACCGAAACGGGATTAACGAACAGTGGTTCCGGCTCAGAATGGGCACTCTTCTCTTACTTTGGATCGGTCTCTTATGATTATGCTGATCGCTATATGGTGACCGCTAATTTAAGGGCAGATGCTTCCTCACGCTTTGCTGATAACTACAAATGGGGATTGTTCCCATCGTTTTCAGCGGGATGGATGGTATCAGAAGAAGCATTTTTGGATGATATAGAATGGCTTTCACAATTGAAGTTGCGCGGTAGTTGGGGACAGCTTGGTAATCAGGAAATTCCTAATTATGCCTACTTGACACTGCTGCAACGTAATACATCGGGCCAATATGAAGTTTCTCGATATGGTAATCCAGACCTGAAATGGGAGACGACTACCCAGGCTAATTTTGGTATCGATGCCATGTTGTATGACAGGTTCAGCTTTTCAGCAGAATATTTTAACATGCTGACAAGTGATATTCTTCTGCCAATAACATTACCTGAGGTTGTCGGTGAGGTTGATCCTACCTTTGTAAACTCTGGGGAAGTCCGGAATAAAGGTTTTGAATTTAGCCTCAGCTATCAGAATAAGGAAGAAAATGCATTTAAGTATCGTGTTAATGCCAATTTTTCAACGCTGACGAATACGGTTGAAAAACTGCACCCTAACCTGCCGAGTATAATTAACAATGTAACTCGAACTGAGGTTGGTCAACCCATAAATTCCTATTACGGTTTTGTAATGGAGGGTATTTATCAGGATCAGCAAGAGGTTGACTCCCATCTCAGTGGAGAATCGAATCCATCTGCCCAGCCGGGAGATATTAAGTTTAAGGATCTGGATGGAAATGGCATCATCAATAGTGATGACCGAACCTTTATCGGTGATCCACATCCCGACTTTACGTACGGACTCAATTTCTCAGGTGAATATAAAAACTTTGATCTCTCAGTCTTTTTGCAAGGGGTTCAGGGAGTGGATCAATATAACGATAGCAAAAAGATTCTGGACTACGATACGCGTCCATTTAACTATACTACCCGCGTCCTCGACAGCTGGGATGGTGAAGGCTCAACGAACTCGATCCCTCGTGTCAGTTTTACAGACAACGGAAGCAGTCGCGTGTCAAGCATTTATGTTGAAGATGCTTCTTATATGAGGATCAAAAATGTGGAGGTTGGATATACATTCGATGGATTGTTCGGTGGCAATCAGTCAAAGGTTAAAAACTTGAGACTGTATATGTCCGGACAGAATCTACTAACAATAACCGACTACACGGGGCTGGATCCCGAAGTTACCGACTTGATGGATTATGGAACATATCCACAGTCGCGCACTATTATGGTAGGAATTAATGCATCATTTTAAATGACAGGTGATCTTATTATGAAATTTATCAATCTAAAAATACTTGTACTCGTTTTGATACTTGGTTTAGGATGTGATTCATCCCTTAACCAAAGTCCGATTGGACAGATTACACCGGATCAAATAGATAGGGATCCATCAGTTCAAACGGTTGAATCTTCGGTTAACTCTTCATACCAGTTACTCTCGAACACCCTGAACATTATTGATCAATGGAACTGGGCAGAGGGAAAGGTTACCCGAAATGACTTTATTCTCCATGATATTGCTGCCGGCGATATGAATAAAAAGTGGCAGCCCGATGGCGATCAAGCCTGGATGGATCGTGTGGGTAATTTTAGCTTTACCGCTTCAAACCAGGCCTTTCAGGGGATATGGAGTTATAATTATGAAGGTATTGCACGTACTAATAGGGCAATAAGTGATTTAACGAATGAGGAAATCATCAGCCAGATAAATATCGATTCCAATCTTAGAGATCGATTGCTGGGAGAGGCTTATTTCCTAAGAGCATTTTACTACTTTGATCTGGTCAATAACTTCGGTGGTGTGCCTCTTATTTTGGAGCCTCTGGAAAATTTTGATAGTGCATTTGAACAAGCCAAGCGGGTTGAAGCAGAGCAGGTCTGGAGTCAGATCGAGACGGATTTAGCTGAGGCGGAGCAGTTGTTGCCCGACCAAAAATATTCCAGCAATAGTGAGCCTTGGAGAGTTTCTAAAGGTGCTGCTATAGCTATGCAGGCAAAAGTGGCCCTGTTTAATGAGAACTGGCAAGACGTTATTGATATCATTAATCAGCTGGAGGGATTAGGATATTATAGCCTCAACGAAAATTATTTCCACAGCTTTAGTGTTGATCAGGAATTTCAGGAGGATGAGGTCATTTTCGCTTATGACCACAAAGCGAATCAAACGCCCAGTCAAGGAAATGGTCTCGGAGCACTTATGGGATGGGGTTTTATAGCACCGACGGATAATTTTGTAAATGAGTTTGAGCAGGATGATCCGCGCCTTGATTATACGGTTAACGTTGATGATCAGGTAATTTATAAACTGCTCGGAGCAACGAACGATCAATACAAAGGTAATGCAGATGCACCCAGTAATAGAATCTTTATTCGTTGGGCTGATGTAGTGCTCTGGAAGGCTGAAGCCTATCTTGAAACAGACAATTATGCTCAGGCTGTCCAAAAAATCAATCAGGTTCGGGAACGGGCACGTACAACCCCCACTATTGATGGAGGTCAACCCCCTCAAGGCACCTTGCCTGATCGTGATGAAAACTCTACTGATGAACAGCAAATAAGAGATTGGTTAGAACACGAACGCCGCGTTGAGCTCGGTTTTGAGCAGCAGCGTTTTAATGATCTGAAACGATGGGGCATTGCTGAAGAAGTGTTAACGGATATGGGCAAAAGCTTTATGCCGTATCATCAGCTATACCCAATTCCGCAAACCGAAATTGACAAGTCTGGTGGAGAGATGAGGCAGAACGATGGCTATTAATGCCATCAGGGAATATTCTGAATTTATAAGGACATAATATTATTAAATCTAAACATGTTACAATGAAAAAATTATTCATAGTACTATTAGTAGCCATCGTCGGCTGTTCGGGATCGGGAGTAGAGCAACAAGACGATTGGGCCTTTGGTCCATTCGAACGACCGGATGGTGTAAATCCCATTATTACTCCGAATAGTGAAACGACCTTTGAATGCCCCATGCGAGACAGTGTCTTGCATTGGGAATCGATGGCAACATTTAATCCTGCGGCGGTAGTAAAAGATGATAAAGTCCATGTCCTTTATCGGGCAGAAGATCTGACCGGTCAAATGGAAATCGGAGGGCATACCTCACGGTTGGGCATGGCTGTATCTGAAGACGGGCTTAACTTTGATCGTTGGGATGACCCCGTTTTTTATCCAGCCGATGATGATCAGAAAAAATACGAATGGCCGGGTGGTACCGAAGATCCGCGCATTGTTGAGACTGAGGGTGGTAACTATGTCATGACCTATACCCAGTGGAATCGGGACACTCCCCGCCTTGCAGTAGCTACCTCTACTGATCTCGAAAACTGGGAAAAGCATGGCCCCGCTTTCGAGGAAGCCTATGATGGCAAATATAACGATATGGAGTCAAAATCAGGTGCTATCCTTTCCGAGCGCCAGGGCGACAAGTTGGTTGCTAAGAAACACAAAGGTAAGTATTGGATGTACTGGGGCGTTCCTAAAGTTTGGTTGGCTACCTCAGACGACCTGATTAACTGGAAACCAGTTCAAAATGATAATGATGAACTTAAGCCGGTACTAACGCCTCGAGACGGGCACTTTGATTCTTGGTTGGTAGAGGCTGGTCCTCCTGCCTTAATTACGGATGATGGCATCTTGGTCATCTATAATGCCGGCAATGACGGAGAAAGCGGCGATCCCTCTATACCCGATAGTGTTTATACAGGTGGCCAGGCGCTCTATGACTTGGATAATCCTGAAAAGTTGGTTGATCGCTTGGATAAGCCGTTTATACAACCCCAGGAAGATTTTGAGAAATCCGGGCAGTACAAAAACGGGACTACTTTCTTGGAAGGGTTGGTTCATTTTCAGGATAAATGGTTCATCTATTATGGTACTGCAGACTCGCGTGTAGGAGTCGTTTCTTGGGACCCTGCTGAAAAGTAAATAAAAGGATAACAATTTATTTGGTGTATAAGCGAGCATTAGCCAACTCATTTTAAGAAGTAATAGATGCAAGCCAGTAAAAATAATTCTGCGCAACAACAATTGCTTTGGGGGCTCGATCTCGGAGGAACCAAAATTGAAGGAGTCGTACTTGACCCTTCGAATAATGAAATACTTTTCCGGGATCGAATTCCCACCGGAGCAAGTGAGGGGTACGAGCACGTATTGAGTCAAATCGTGTTTCTAGTCAATAAAATGTCTGATGAACTCTCCAAAACCCCGCTGCATATCGGTATTGGCACGCCCGGAATTATTGATCCCAAAACAGCTCAGCTTAAAAACAGCAGTAATGCTGTTTGCTTAAATGGAAAGCCCATTAAGGCTGATTTGGAGCAGCGGCTAAATGTTAAAGTTGAAATGGCTAATGATGCCCACTGCTTTGCACTGGCTGAAACGCGCCATGGAGTGGTACGAAAACAGTATCCCGATGCCTCCGTGGTATTTGGAGTAATTATGGGCACCGGTGTTGGTGGCGGCGTTGTGGTCAATAATCAGTTGATTAGAGGATTACATGGTATAAGTGGGGAGTGGGGACATAATTTTCTGGATGAGTCTGGATACGAGTGTTTCTGTGGGACCAAAGGGTGTGTGGAAAAGGTCATTTCGGGAACAGCGTTGGAAAGATTTTATGAGGAGCAGAAAGGAGAACAGCGAACGCTAAAGGAAATTGTAAGCCGGGCAGAACATGGTGAGGACCCTATTGCTCGAAAAACCATAGACCGGTTAGTTCATTTTTTTGCTAAGGCCATGGCGGTCATTGTTAATGTCCTTGATCCTGACGTGTTTGTCTTGGGTGGAGGGGTAAGTAATATTGATCGTATTTACACCGATGGCCGATCACAAATAGAAGAGCATATTTTCAATGATCATTTTAATACTCCGGTATTAAAGCCCAAGCTCGGAGATGCTGCTGGGGTAATAGGAGCAGCGTATTTAACAAGTTTAACATAGATTATATCACAGTATGGCAAAACCCAAGTCAATAATATTTTCGGTTTTAGCGGCATCCCTTGCCGGCTTTTTGTTTGGATTTGATACGATCGTCATTTCCGGCGCGGATCGTCCTATACAAGAGCTATGGAACACCAGTGATTTATTTCATGGTACATTTATTATGTCCATGGCCTTATGGGGAACCGTTGTTGGGGCACTGCTGGGGGGGATTCCCTGTGATAAACTGGGCCGGCGGACAACACTGTTCTGGATTGGGCTATTCTATCTGGTGTCAGCATTGGGTTCCGCCTTAGCAACCGATCCGTATTTTTTCTCATTTGCCCGATTTATTGGTGGACTCGGAGTAGGAGCTTCATCAGTAGCGGTACCTATTTATATTTCTGAAATTACTCCTGCCGACAAAAGGGGCGGCCTTGTTGCATCCTATCAGTTTAATATTGTCTTTGGAATACTGGTGGCCTACATATCAAACTATTTGATTGGGTTGTACATAGATGAATCTGCCTGGCGTTGGATGGTGGGCGTAGAAGTTATCCCCGCGGCTATGTATTCCCTGTTGGTATTGGGCATCCCGGATAGTCCTCGCTGGTTGGCCCTCAAAAAGAATGATGATGAAGGGGCCCGCAAAATACTCAAGCAACTCAATCCAAAAGAAAATATAGAGGAACTGCTCTCACAGATTAAAAGCTCGGTGAATAAGGCATCAAAGGATGTATTCTTTTCCAAGAAGTTTAGCTTTCCAATTTTGTTGGCTTTCTTGATTGCCTTTTTTAATCAGGTCTCGGGGATTAATTTTGTACTGTATTATGCTCCTCGCATTTTTGAGCAGGCAGGATTGGCTGCTACAGAAGTACTAGGCGCTTCGGTTCCCATTGGTATTGTAAACTTACTGTTTACCATGATGGGTATGTATCTCATTGACAAATTGGGACGTAGAGTATTGATGTTCTACGGTTCATTCGGATACATCATATCGCTTGCGGGGGTCTCATGGGGATTCTATAGCGGAGCAGAAGCGGGTGTGGTGGTGTTTTTTGTGAGTGCCTTTATTGCTTCTCACGCCATTGGTCAGGGCGCTGTAATATGGACGTTCATATCAGAAATATTCCCTAACTCGGTACGAGATTATGGGATGTCGCTTGGTTCGGGTACCCACTGGATTTGCGCGGCTATTATCACATTAATAACACCAACGGTCCTGAGCGCTTTTTCAGGTGGGACCATCTTTGCCTTTTTCGCCGTTATGATGGTATTGCAACTTCTATTCGTCTGGAAGCTGATGCCCGAAACCAAGAATAAAACGTTGGAAGAACTCGAGCAGGAGCTACTGCCTGCTGATGCAGAATTTGAGGTTTCTGAATAAGAATATACTCAAGTATTCTATTATCATTTTTAGTCATGTTATCAAGCATAATAGATTTGGTGCATCTTTGTTACATAATGATGGGAATGTAAATGAAGTTAGAGAAAGTATGAGTTGTTCAACTCGCTGATGACGTACCGAACACGATTCATCTGCGTGGACTCCGTCACACATGCGCTACGAACTTGCTTCGTAAAGGTGTACCTATTCATATGGTACAGAAAATCATGGCATACTCACCAACTGGTATGACGCAGATCTATGAGCATTTGGGTAAGCGAGACTTGCAAAATGCAGTGAAGGGTATTGATTAGAATCCATTAACCTTATTTGCATTTGTTAGTGGCTATTCCGATAGTTGTTTTCAAGAGTCGGCTTAGGAATGGGAGAAATGGATACAAGGGAAGCGCTAGAAAAAATATTGGCTGGTAATAAGGCGGGGATTGGATACTTTGCTCGTCATTGTAAAAACATTGCTTTGGTCTATCTGAAATCCAAAGTGGCCTCAGGTAATTATTATCTGAACGAAGTGAATGATAATCTTGAGGATCTTGCCTGGGATTGTATTGCTGATCTGTTTGAGCGAGATGAGCAAGGCAGCTTTGTGGAGTTGGAAACCTATTTCAATGATATAAATGACCAAGCCATATCTGAAGAAGAATTGAAGATCAAAACAAGGCGGTTGGTTTTCAGCAAGGTAAATGACGGACTATTTCGGATATTTGGCAATTACGACTCTTCCCTCAGTAAAATTATTCGAAATATTAAAAATGCTGCTTCCCAGTTAGCTTTCACCGTTAATAGAATTGATACTGCGAATCACGTTATTTTTGAAGCTGATCCAGCTGGTAGTAAACCGTTGATGCCACAGGAGTTTATCGAGATAAAACTATGTCACCGGGTGAGTACAAAAATGAATATGGTGGAGGTCATGAATGAGATAAAGTTCATCTTCAATAACCAAGATCTTTATAGAAATATTTACCCCTTAGTGGAACTTGCCAGAATTATTCGGAGGACTTATGTAAAGAGTCATGGAGAAAAGGGAGAAAAGGTTTTTCCAAAGAAACCTCTTTTTTTAAATGGCGAGCTCCAACAGTTTTTGGAGGAGGCAATTGATCGATATCATGAGCAATTCTATCAGACCTATGTAACAAAAGGAAAGATTTCAGAAGATGAGTTTGATGCCTACATGAATGCGATCAGAAATATATTGCGTCACAAGTACATCATAGAAAGTAAGCTGGGTGATGGATACTTCAATAATCTTAAACAGCATATGCCGGAACTAACAAAATCAAAATATCGCGATAATCATCGGCAGTATTTGGAATACATGGTAAAGCTTGTTAGAAGTGAGATGATTAGGCGGATAAAAAAAGTGGTATAATTGTCTGCAGTATCATAGGATTGTTAGGAATATTTAATAAAGAATATTTAGCTCTTGGATAATATCACGGAAGACCATATCGAAAAACTTGTCCGGTTTCCGAAATTGCTTTCCCAAACTGAAAAGAAAGCGATAAGGAAAGCCATATCCGATTCACAGGAATTGCAGGATTTGGCTAACTGGTTTAGATTTTTTTATAAAGAGCTTGATGATATAGGTAAGGCAGGGAAGAAGCATGTCATATCATTGGTTCCATTTAAACACCAGTCGCTTAATAGTGAAAAACATCGTCCACTTATACTTGCCGCAAAATCTAAGAAAAGGAAAAGTGATTCTCTGGAGACCCTTGCTACCTTTGTTTCTAAAGAGGAGCGAACAGTAGTTCGGGTATTGTATAAGCATTCCAAGGAAAAGTATCAGTTTCATTTGATAAGGGAAGGTGAGCCTGAAGAAGATGAGCTTTTTATTCTTAGCGTTGATGGAATCACAGATTTTGTGATAGACAAAAGCAGGCATATTACCTTTGACTCAAGCAGCAAGCTCGATGCCATAGATTGGGAGAATATCACCTTATCACTGCGCTCACCCATTGGGTTTTTCAAACTTGGTTCTCAAGAATTAAATAAAGAAGTATTCGGTAAGCCGCTTTTGAAAAACGGTTTTCAGATTGAACAGAAGCAAGAAGATCAATCAAATAGTATAATGGTTAAGAAATCCGTTTCTACAAAGGAGGTTAGCAGAATGCTTGTTGAAAGAGAAAAGCACGACTGTGAGGTTTATCATTTTGGTTCAGACAACAGTTTGCAAATCAGTTTTGAGAGATCACAAGAGAGTGTGAGCTGTTGGTTTTTTGAATAAAATTCCAGACTATGCCCAATCCTATTCATGTAGAGAGACGCTACGCAGAGCTCATTGATATTTTGGAGGGCTCTTATTCATATAGAAATCAGTGGCAAGAAGCCGGAAGCTTTTTAGATCTTATAAGAGAGGAATTTTCCACCTATGATACCTATTGCATACAGATTGTACAGAATTTGCCGGAATTTGCTAATCCTCTAAGTGTAACAGGTATAAATCCTGAGGTTTTTGCAAACTGGAATAATCAGCTCAATGAGTTGCAGGAGGCCTTACCTCAGGTCCGGGAGAATGAGAATTTCAGGATAATCCAAGCCTCTCTTCAACAGTCATTACTTTTCCTCTTTGCCTGCCTGGGAGAACTGGAGAAAGGAATCCAAGAAATTGCTTACTCGGATAATATCTATTCCAGTGAGTCAAATTCAGCTGGTATGGATGTTAAGGCTCAGATCCAAAAAACTCTTGATTCCTTGAAAACAAGCGAGGACCAACAACTACTTGAGCTGTTGACAGGTGTGAAGCAATGGTGGAGTGAAATAAACGATAACAAGGGAAAGGTAATTTATGTGCCGGTTGTAGAAAACACTCAAAGTAAAATACGATCTGGTCGCATCAGGGAACTCTCTGCCAGAGTAGTAGGAAGTGAAGAGGAAGAAGATTTTTATGAATACTATTATGCAGTGGTGGGAGCTGAAAAGGGTCGGAGCCAACACAGAACATACATGGTTTCTTCGGTTCGTGAACTTTTGAAGGAAGAATATCCGGAAGTTGTGGACACTTATTTTCACATTCAGTTTTCTTATCATCTTAAGCTTGGATTACAGCATGGTCGCTCTTCCGAACTCCCATCAGCTATATCTGCTTTTTGTTCGATCTGCGATCATATTTCTGACAGGAAACGATTTACTCCAGCATCCTATATTGCCGCGACGGGTGAGTTTGGAAGCCCCGGGGAAATTGAAGGTGTTGATCAAGATAGCATAGAGAAAAAAACAAATGCGGCTTTTTTCTCTTGGATACAGTACTTAGTGGTTCCTGAATCCCAAAAAAAACGATTTGAAGAGATTTATGATCACCTAAAACAAAAGTATCCACATAGAGATCTTTCAATTATAGGACTCGACAACTTTTCCAATTTTATCTTTGACCGTCGTATTGTAAGCAGTGAAAAGATAAGTCGTTCAACATTTTATGCTAAAAGAGCTTGGGAAAATAAGTTCAGCATTGCAGGGTTAAGTACCATTATGGCATTGCTATTTATGATTGGAGCATTATGGTATGGTCCTGTTGATAAAAATCCGGCTCTTGGAATTTACAAGGGTGAAAAGTTACACATTCAAAATATTGATGGTCAGCTCCTTGAAACGATAGAGGTGAACAAACAGACGGTTAGTATCGCCAAACAGCCACAAACCCCTAACAAAGCCAATGTGGGTTTTGCTGATATTACTGGAGATGGGAGAAATGAAATATTTTGGGGTACTCAGTTTGAGGATGATTCTTATAGCACTATTAAAGCAAAAGAGCTTGGGGCAGATACTCTACTATGGTCATATCCTGTTATATATGAGCTCTACTTTCCTAATAAAGAAAATATCCTGCCCTCCTCTTTTCAGATTGGTAAAATGAAAATGGTGGATTTTCAGGAAAATAATGGATCCGAAATAGTTGCGTCATTTAATCATTCGCCTTTTTTTCCTGGAATACTTTCCATTATTGATGCTGAGACCGGAACAGAAAGAGGCCATTTGGTAAATCCTGGTCATATTTATGACTTTGGTTTGGCTGATTTGGATGAAGATTCAGAGCAAGAAATTGTTTTTGGAGGGGTATCTAATTCTTTAGAAGCAGCATTTCTTGCTGCAGCAGATCACAACGAAATGAAAGGCGTTTTACCACACAATAAGAACTATGAACTAAAAGACTACGAATCTGCTAAAACAATTATTTATTTAGCTATACCACCTACCATATTGGGGAAATCAATCAAAAGTAAAATTCGGAGCAATAGAGTAGTAGAAATTAGTGTCATCCCTGATAAGCTTTTGATTGATGCACAAGTAAATGATACGAGGTTTCCGTTCAAAAACAGATTGGAAAAACCTCATGCCTATCTAAACTACTTTTTCGATTATAGTTTTCGGGTTAGAAATATCGGCACTTCAGATGGATATGATGCAACGGCCCAAAAATTTTATGAAGAGGGTTTAATTAATCAAATACCGAACCGTGACTACTTTGAGGCTTTCAAAGATTCACTGCTCTATTGGGATGGAAAGAAGTTTGTAAGGAGAGAAGATAGTACTTCTTATAGCGATTGATTAGTAATTTAGGTAGCGAGATTTAATTTTCTGCGGTCTAACTATAACGTAAGGAATAATTAATAAATACTTATTTAAGAAAGTGTAACCGCAGATTATATTTTGGGGAATATGTTTAATATGAAGAGAGAAGTTGTTCTTACAGCACTACTGAGTTGTATCTTATTGCTTTCTGTTTTTTTGTCTTTCCAAAATAAAGCAAAAGCATTTACTCTAAATAACGGGATTGGGGAAAAAACTTACATTGTTAAAATTAGTCCTTTTTCAAAGAATATCACTAACAAGTTTAAGTTTGAGGAATCCAATTATCAAAAAGATGCTATTGAGATAGGTGATCAAGCGCTTAATCAATTAAAGGAGTTAGATGTTCAATATGAGATTCTAGCTATTTCTATACGATACAAGCATAAAGACTCCTTTGTATTAAATAATTTAAACGGAAGCAATTCCTCTAATTACAGTATACCCGATGACGGAACTAATGTATATTCGCCAATTAGTATTTCTGGTGCTCCGTCAAATGCAATAGTTACTAAAGCAGAATTTAGACCAAATATTGACCATGATGATGTTAGTGAAGTTACTTTCAAACTAGGTACAGATAGCTGGAGCACGAGCTTTCTTTCTTCCCATAATACAGGGGATGATTGGGATGGATATAATGAAACCTTTGAACAAACTTTATCACCTTCTGTCAGTAATAATCAAACGCCTAATCAGACTTGGTATTTAGTAGCAAGAGATGAAAGCCCTGGAAATACGGGACGAGTGGATTGGTGGGAGCTAACTATTTATTATGAGGTACCTGAGGCAAAGATAAGTGTTAGTGATCAGTCATTTGATTACGGAGAGGTTACCCTGGGTGAGACCAGCACTAAAACA
>NZ_JBYEIQ010000009.1:0-14978 GCF_058386955.1 Fodinibius sp. GM21
GCGATGGAAGAAGGTCTGCGTTTTGCGATCCGCGAGGGCGGCCGCACGGTAGGCGCCGGTGTTGTAACTGAAATTATAGAATAAAAAAGTTCTGATAAGTGGCTACTCAACAAAAAATCAGAATTAAACTTAAGTCGTACGATCACAATTTGATCGACAAATCGGCTGAAAAGATAATTCAGACAGTAAAATCAACGGGAGCTGTGGTATCGGGTCCGATACCGCTTCCGACGAAGAAGAATATTATTACAGTGAACCGATCTGTTCATGTTAATAAGACTGCCCGTGAGCAGTTTGAATATCGTTCTCACAAACGTTTGATCGATATTCTTTCAACAGGATCGCAAACTGTAGATGCATTAATGAAGCTGGAGTTGCCCTCTGGTGTGGACGTAGAAATTAAAGTGTAACATTTACAATCACTGAACAATGAGTAGTGGTTTAATAGGAAAAAAGATTGGCATGACCAATGTCTTTGATGACAATGGTAAGAACTATGCCGTAACGGTTATTGAAGTTGATCCCAATGTTATTACGGAGATCAAAACAAATAAGGAAAATGGGTACAAAGCTGTACAGCTTTCTGCTTTTGATAAAAAGGAGAAAAGTACCTCAAAACCGTTGCAAGGACATTTTGAAAAGGCTGGAACGACACCAAAGAAATATATCAAGGAATTTAGAGACTTTATTCCTGAAAATGCTGAACTCGGAGATGAGTTGAATATTGAAGATGTTTTCAGCATCGGTGACAATGTTGATGTAGTTGGTATATCCAAAGGGAAAGGATTTACCGGTGTGGTTAAGCGACACAACTTTAGTGGTGTCGGCGAAGCGACACACGGCCAACACGACAGGCAACGTCATCCGGGTTCAATTGGTCAGGCATCTGATCCGGCTCGAGTATTTCCTGGAATTAAGATGGCCGGCCGAAGTGGTAATGAACGTAATAAGATCAAGAATTTGACAATTGCTAAGATATTTAGTGAATCAAATTTGATGATGGTTACTGGTTCTATACCCGGTCCAAATGGACGATTTGTTGAAATTTACAATAGACAGTAAGAGATAATTAGCAATGAAGCTTCCGATATTAACAACTGAAGGTAAAGATAGCGGAGATCAGATTGAGTTGGCTGATTCTATTTTTGGAATCGAGCCTAATGAAACTGCTATCTATGAAGATGTTCGCCGGTATATGGCGAATCAACGCCAGGGAACATCCAATACAAAAGAACGCGGACAGGTCCGTGGTGGTGGGCGAAAGGCTTATCGCCAGAAAGGAACCGGTCAAGCTCGCCGTGGTTCCATACGATCCCCGCTTTTGAAAGGTGGTGGAACGGTTTTTGGACCAAGTCCCCGAGATCATTCGTTAAAAATGTCTAAGAAGACCAAGCGTTTGGCTCGCAAATCAGCATGGTCTGCGAAGGCGGCTGATGAGGCTATTAAGCTCATAGATGATTTCACATTCGATGAGCCCAAGACGCGGAAGGTTGCTGATATTCTTAAGAGTCTGGATATAGAGGAGCAAAAGGTTCTTATATTGACTGCAAACACTGATAAAGTGCTTTATAAATCTGCTCGAAATATTCCAAATGTAAATGTATTGGAAGCAGATAAACCAACGACCTATCAGATTCTAGATAATGATGTTATTCTAATTCAAAAAAGTGCTTTAGAAGTACTACAAGGATCAATTGAATCTGCTGAGGAGGTTGTAGCATGAAACAAGTATTACAAAAACCATTAATTACAGAAAAACTTACTCGGCTTCAGGAAGAAGGTAAGTATGCTTTTAAAGTAGATAAACATGCTTCAAAAGCGGATATCAAACAAGCTGTGATTGATAGATATCCGGATGTGAAGATTAAAAAGATTAATACGATGATTATGCCTTCTAAGCCTAAAGGTCGATATACTCAAAGTGGTTATATTGTTGGCCGAGAGAAAGTTTGGAAGAAAGCAATTGTAACTCTTAAAGAAGGCGAAATAGACTTCTTTAGCGAAATTTAGAAACTAATAGTTCAATGGCTACTAAGAAATCAAAACCATCTACACCTGGTTCCAGGCACAGAATTTCACCTGTGTTTGATGATGTGACCGTGAGCAAGCCGACTGTTAAACGGCTTGTAAAGGGTAAAGGTCAATCAGGTGGACGAAATAAGCAGGGACGGATGACTTCGCGCCATCGTGGTGGAGGTCATAAACGTCGCTATCGTCAGATTGATTTTAATCGTGATAAGCACGACATCCCTGCTAAAGTTCAAACAATTGAATACGATCCCAACAGATCAGCACGCATCGCACTTTTAGCTTATGCTGATGGAGAAAAACGCTATATTATTGCTCCTAATAAGTTGAGTGTTGGGGATACTATTATTAGTGGTACAACAGGGGTTGAGCCTGATGTTGGTAACGCTATGCCAATGAAGCACATGCCACCTGGTACATTTATTCACAATATCGAGTTGCATCCGGGACAAGGAGCGCAACTATGCAGAAGTGCCGGAACATCGGCACAAATGGTTGCAAAGACAGATCGGTATGTAACTGTTAAGTTACCATCCAGTGAAGTCCGCATGATTTTAGGCAACTGTATTGCAACAGTCGGATCAACCAGCAACCCTGATCACTTTAATACCTCAATGGGTAAGGCTGGACGAAATCGCTGGAAGGGGAAGCGGCCCCATACACGTGGTGTTGCCATGAACCCGATTGATCACCCAATGGGTGGTGGTGAAGGTAAAGCTTCCGGTGGGCATCCACGCTCACCTTGGGGGCAATCTTCTAAAGGATTGAAGACAAGAAAACGAAAGAAACTTTCGGACCGATACATCGTTCGAAGTCGTAAAAAGTCTAAAAAGTAATTAGTTATGCCAAGATCGCTAAGAAAAGGACCTTACGTATATTATAAGTTGCAGCGTAAGATCGATGCAATGAATGAAAGCGGCAAAAAGAATGTCATTAAAACATGGTCGCGTAGCTCTATGGTTACGCCTGATTTCGTTGGATTGACATTAGCTGTTCATAACGGGAAGCAGTTTATACCCGTTTTTATTACTGAAGAAATGGTGGGCCACAAACTGGGAGAATTTGCTCCTACTCGAACATTTCGTGGACACCCAGTGAAGTCTAAAGCAACGCGTGAAGCACCGAAAAAACCAGGACAATAAAGTATTATGGCTGAAGAAACCTTAAAGGCAAAAGCTACACAAAAACATCTTCGCAGATCGCCTCGTAAAGTACGTTTAGTTGTTGATTCTGTGAGAGGAGATCGTGTAGATAAAGCCCTAAAGAAACTTGAATTTACTAATAAAGGGGCTGCTGATGAAGTAGCGAAGGTTGTAAAGTCGGCGGCGGCAAACATTCGCGATAAGTTTCAGGAGGCCCGACTTGATAACCAAGAGATTTACATCTCGGAAATTTTTGTAAACGAAGGTGCGACACTGAAACGCATACAGCCAAGAGCAATGGGCCGTGCTAATCAGATACGCAAACGTACAAGTCACATCACGGTTGTTGTGGCTAATAACAAAGAATTAGTTAATCAATAAACGATAATACCTTGGGACAGAAATCACATCCAGTAGGTTTACGACTCGGTATCATTCGCGGTTGGGATTCCAATTGGTATTCCGAAGAGAATGAACCTGAAATTTTGTATGAAGACACGAAGTTGCGCGAGTATTTGCATACGCGTCTTGAAAATGGAGGGCTTTCTCGAGTCATAATCGAACGTACACCAAAACGAATACTACTTACACTTAAAACCAGTCGACCCGGTGTTATAATTGGGAAAGGCGGTGAACAGATTGAACTTCTGCGCGAAGAGCTTAAAACAATTACTGACAAGGAAGTTCAAATTAATGTAAGTGAAATAAAACGCCCCGAAACGGATGCAAGTTTGGTTGCTCAAAATATTGCACAACAGCTTGAGGCTCGGATCTCATTCCGACGTGCAATGAAAACAGCCATCTCCTCTGCAATGCGTATGGGCGCCGAAGGAATTAAGATTCGCTGTGCCGGTCGATTAGGTGGAGCTGAAATGGCACGTACCGAACAATATCGTGAAGGACGTGTACCATTACATACATTGCGTGCCGACATCGACTATTATAATACCACAGCAAATACTATTTACGGATCAATTGGTGTTACGGTTTGGATCTTCAAAGGTGAAATACTCGGTGATATTGAGTTGACACCCGGAGATGCTCATACCCAGCAAAAGGATGATTCGCGAGGAAGACGAGGAAAAGGTGGCAAGCGCCGATCTCGTCGACGTAGAAGAAATAAGAATTAATACTGTAAATAAATAAGAGTCATGTTAGAACCAAGAAATGTACGACGCCGCAGGCAGCATCGACGCAGCCTCAAAGGGACTGCGCAACGTGGACATACGCTTGCATATGGCGATTTTGGTCTAAAGGCAATGGAGCCGAAGTACATCACTTCCCGGCAGATTGAATCGTGCCGTATTGCAATTGCTCGTCAATTGCAGCGTGATGGTCAAACCTGGATTCGAATATTTCCGGATATGCCTAAAACTGCCCAACCCGCAGAAACACGTATGGGTAAGGGGAAGGGAGCAGTTGAGGAATATGTAGCAGTAGTAAAACCCGGTCGTATTCTATTTGAAATTGCTGGTGTACCTGAGGATTTGGCCTGGGAAGCAATGCGTCGAGCAGATTACAAGCTTCCCATTAAAACGAAATTTATTGTTCGTCGTGATTACGATGGACCTTAATTAACAAGGTATTTGATAAATCATGAAAGCACACGAACTACGAGATAAATCAATTGCTGAATTGAAGGCCCGGCTGGATGATGAAAAGCAGGCGTTGCAGGATATGAAATTTAACCGTGCAATTGCCGGTCAGCTTGAAAATCCCGCGCGTATTACGATGACACGCCGTGAGATTGCCCGAATTCATACGATCATTACTGAAAAACAACAAGAAAGTGCTGAATAATTAACACAATGGCACAAACTGAACGAGTACAACGAAGAGAACGAAAAGGTCGCGTGGTAAGCAATAAAATGGATAAGACCATTACAGTTGCTGTAGACCGAAAAGTAAAACACGCGATTTACGGAAAATATATTACAAAGACGACTAAGTATATGGCCCATGATGAAAAGAATGAGGCCAATGAAGGTGACTTGGTACATATCATGTCAACCCGTCCGCTTTCAAAGCGGAAGTCTTGGCGTCTTGTAGACATAATTGAACGAGCAAAATAACTGGATATATTTTAGGAATCTGCAATGATACAAGCACAAACACAATTAAATGTTGCTGATAACAGCGGCGCTCGTCAGCTCAAGTGCATTAAAGTTCTTGGAGACTCAAAGCGTCGATACGCAAGAATAGGCGATATTATTTCCTGCTCAGTAAAAACTGCAATCCCTGGTGGTAATGTTAAGAAGGGAGAAGTGGTGAATGCTGTAGTAGTGAGAACTAAAAAGGAGATACGTCGTCAGGATGGCAGTTACATTCGTTTTGATGAGAATGCAGCCGTCATCATTAATAAAGAAAGTGAGCCGGTTGGTACACGAATCTTTGGACCGGTAGCTCGCGAACTTCGTGAGCGCAACTACATGCGTATTGTATCACTTGCTCCAGAAGTGCTTTAAAAAAGAATTTTATTATGCCACGTACTAAAAACAAGAAAAAGAAATTACACGTTAAAAAAGGCGATGAAGTGCAAGTAATTGCTGGTAACGAGAAAGGGAAAGAAGGTCGTATTTTGGCAGTATTTCCCGAAAAGGAACGCGTATTGGTTGAAGGTATCAATATGCGGGTCCATCACGATCAGCCAACCCAGGAAAACCCGCAGGGAGGTCGTATTGAACGAGAAGTTGCAATACATGTATCAAATGTGATGGTCTTAGATCCCGGAACAGGAGAACCTACCCGTATTGGCCGAAAGCGAATTGAAGATGACAGTGGTGGCCGATGGGTACGATACGCAAAAAAAAGTGGCGAGATCATTGATAAATAAGAAGTAATTATAGAATGTCAGAAGCAAGACTTTATACACAGTACAAAGACGAAATTATTTCAAATCTATTGGAACAGTTCGAATACGAAAACGTAATGGCTGTTCCTAAGCTCGAAAAGATTGTAATCAACAGTGGTGTTGGTGAAGCAGTAGAGAATGAGAAAGTATTAGATACTGTTACCGACAACCTTGCTAAGATTACCGGGCAAAAGCCGGTAACCACTAAGGCAAAGAAATCCATCTCAAATTTTAAAACAAGAGACGGAATGCCTATTGGCTGCAAGGTTACTCTACGGAAGAAGAAGATGTATGAGTTTCTTGATCGTTTGATTAATCTTGCGCTTCCAAGAACACGAGACTTTCAAGGAGTACCCGACAAAAGTTTTGACGGCAGGGGAAATTATACGCTCGGTGTAAAAGAGCATACAATATTTCCTGAAATTAATACCGATGATGTTGACAATATTCATGGAATGGATATTACATTTGTCACAACAGCTGAGAGTGATGAAGAAGCTTATGCTCTGCTGAAGGAATTTGGAATGCCGTTTCAGAAACGAAATTAAATCAACAAGCATATACAATTATGGCTAAGAAAGCTTGGATAGCACGTAACGAAAAAAGAAAAAGAACGGTAAAGAAATACGCCGAAAAGCGAAAAAAGCTTAAAGAAGAAGGCAAATGGGAAGAGCTGCAAAAGCTTCCTCGTGATGCAAGTCCTACACGCGTTAACAATCGCTGTAATTTAACAGGACGCTGTCGCGGCTATATTCGCAAGTATGGTATCTCTCGAATTAAATTTCGTGAACTTGCACTCGACGGGAAGATTCCCGGCGTACGAAAAGCAAGTTGGTAACATTTTAACGAAGAACTTCTATGTTTGATCCAATTTCAGATTATTTAACAAGAATACGTAACGCTCAACAAGCTGGACACCGGCGGGTCGATATTCCCGCGTCCAAGTTGAAGCGTGCAATGACCAAAATCCTTTTGGATAAAGGTT
The DNA here is from genome assembly GCF_058386955.1 of Fodinibius sp. GM21. Classification (NCBI taxonomy): domain Bacteria; kingdom Pseudomonadati; phylum Balneolota; class Balneolia; order Balneolales; family Balneolaceae; genus Fodinibius; species Fodinibius sp. GM21. The sequence goes on from NZ_JBYEIQ010000009.1 coordinate 7,007, forward strand.
ACATTAATAAGTTTATCAATATTGATGATGGAAAACAGGGAATGCTTCGCCTGTTTTTAAAATACGATGCTTATGGTCAACCGGTTATTAAGAAAATGAAGCGTCGTTCCAAACCGGGACTTCGTGAGTATTGTGGAGCAGATAACATCCCCAGAGCACTTAATGGACTGGGAATTGTTATACTCTCAACTTCACGCGGAGTAATGACTGATAAAGAAGCCCGCAAAGTTAAGGTGGGTGGCGAAGTATTGTGCACTGTTTATTAAAAATAAGGTAATAGAATTATGTCTCGTATCGGAAATCAACCGATTGAATTAAAAGAAGATGTTGAGTTTAGCATTGATGCTGATAATGTGGTCACCCTGAAAGGGGAAAAGGGCAGTGATACACTGCAGATGGACCCCAGTATTAATATTGAGAAAAAAGACGGTGAGTTGATCGTCAATAGAACCGGTGAGCAAAAAATTGATCGCTCACTACACGGGCTCTATCGATCTCTGATCAGCAATATGATGATTGGTGTATCAGAAGGATATAAAAAAGAGCTTGAAATCATTGGCGTTGGTTACCGTGCATCTTTAAGTAACGGAGTTCTTGAATTGCAATTGGGTTTTTCTCACCCAATCTACTTTGTAGCACCAGACGGAGTTGATCTTGAAGTGGATACAAAGACAAAAAAGAATCCGATGGTGATTGTATCTGGAATTAACAAAGAATTAGTCGGACAGGTTGCCGCTAAAATACGCTCATTGCGTCCCCCGGAGCCTTACAAAGGTAAGGGTATTCGATATGTTGACGAATGGGTCCGTAGAAAAGCTGGTAAATCTGCTGCTAAAGCTTAATAGGAATTATTTACGATGGATAAGAATATTAAAAAAACACTACGTCGCGATAGGATACGTCGCCGTATTCGATCAACAATTAAAGGTACAGCCGAGCGTCCACGATTATCGGTATATAAAAGCAATAAGCATGTGTATGCACAGCTTGTTGATGATCGTTTGGGACATACTTTGGCTGGAGTTTCAACTGAGTCTGAAGGAATTGAAGATGAAGTTAAAGACAAAAGCAAGAAAGAAGCTGCTAATTTAGTTGGTAAGAGATTAGCAGAGCTTGCTGATGATAAAGGAATCGAAAAAGCTGTATTTGATCGAGGTGGTTATAAATACCACGGCGTTGTTAAAGCCCTTGCAGAGGGTGCTCGCGAAGGAGGTTTAGACTTTTAAATAAGAATAATTATGCCAAAAGTAAGAAGACGACATAACATAACGCCTACAAATCTTAACCTAGAAGAGAAACTGGTTCATATTAACCGGGTTTCCAAGGTGGTAAAGGGTGGCCGACGCTTTAGTTTTAATGCCATTGTGGTTGTTGGCAATAAAGACGGTGTTGTAGGACACGGTCTTGGCAAAGCCAACGAAGTTTCCGATGCCATCCAGAAAGGATTTGATAATGCTAAGAAAAATCTTATTAGAGTGCCGATGACAAAGACCGGCAGTATCTACCATACTATTACCGGAAAGGAAGGAGCTGGTGAAGTACTGCTGCGTCCGGCATCTGAGGGTACCGGTGTTATTGCCGGAGGACCTGTTAAGGCGTTACTTGATATCGCCGGATTGGAAAATATTCTTACAAAATCGGTAGGATCATCAAATCCTCATAACATGGTCAAAGCTACTTATAATGGATTAAAGAATTTGACTGATCCTTTTGAAGTTGCTGAACGCAGAGGAGTATCTTTGAATAAAGTATTTGAAGGCTAATAGATCTAAGGAATTTAACCAGGATAAGAAAATGGATTTAAGTAATTTAAACGCTCCTGAACCCAACAAGAAAAAGGCCAAACGTATTGGTCGTGGTCAAGGTTCGGGCCGAGGTGGACATACTGTTGGAAAGGGTCACAACGGTCAACGTTCACGCAGTGGCTTTAAAGAAAAATTTTGGTTCGAAGGTGGACAAATGCCTTTACAGCGAAAGGTTCCTAAGTGGGGATTTAATAACAAATTCCGAAAGGAATATGTAGCTGTTAACACGGGCACAATTCAACTTTTTGTCGAGCATGGTAAGCTTGAAGAGAATATAACTCTTGAAGATATTCGCAATGCTGGACTTGCAGGGAAGAATGATCTGGTAAAATTACTTGGTGATGGTGATATCGAAGCATCAATAGACATTGAAGTTCATAACGCCAGTAAATCTGCTCAGGAAAAGGTTGAAGAGGCCGGTGGAAACATCACGTTTGTAAAGAATAGTCAATAATTAAATAATAGATAAGCCACCTTCTAAATGAGTTTAGTTGAAAACTTTCGCAACATCTTTAAGATAGAAGAGCTGAAGAATCGCATCTTCTATGTCATCGGTATCCTGATGGTTTATCGCATAGGGAGTTTCGTAACCCTTCCTGGCGTTGATGCTGCTCAATTAACCCAACAGTCTGGAAACGCTTCAAGTCTTCTGGGGCTATTTGATATGTTTGTGGGTGGTGCTTTTTCACGTGCAGGGGTATTTGCACTTGGAATCATGCCTTACATTACTGCCGCTATTATTATTCAGTTGATGGGCGCGGTAGTTCCTTATTTTCAGAAATTGCAGCGCGAAGGTGAGGAAGGTAGGCGGAAAATCAATAGGCTTACTCGCTATGGTACTGTGGGAATTACGTTGATACAGTCTATAGGTTTTGCAATAAACCTGATGGCAACATCGCCAAATGCTATTGTGGTAAGTAATGTTACTTTTGTACTTACCTCAATGATTATATTGACAGCGGGTACTACTTTTGTGATGTGGTTGGGTGAGCGAATTTCTGACCGCGGTATTGGTAACGGTATTTCAATCATCATTATGATTGGTATTATCGCCCGCTTACCTGCAAGTTTGATTAACGAAGTAACAACCAAGGGGAATCTCATCATTGTTATCGTTGAGATTGCAGCATTAGTTCTTGTAATTGCAGCTTGTGTGTTGTTGACTCAAGGCGTGCGTAAAGTTCCTGTGCAATATGCGAAAAGAGTTGTAGGTCGTAAGGTGTATGGAGGTACGACACAATACCTGCCACTCCGGTTGAATGCTGCTGGTGTTATGCCGATTATTTTTGCACAATCAATTATGTTTATTCCAAGTACGATTGGGACGTTTTTTCCTAATAATGAAACGGTGCAGATGTTGACTGCTTGGTCGAGTGATTTTACAGGCATCACCTATTCCATTATCTTTGGGATCATTGTTGTGTTCTTTACATACTTCTATACAGCTATAACAGTTAATCCTCGTGAAATGGCAGATACGATGAAACGTCAAGGAGGATTTATACCGGGTGTTCGTCCTGGTAATCAAACTGTCGAGTTTATTGATAATATTTTGACAAAGGTAACACTGCCAGGTTCTATTTTCTTGGCAATTATAGCGATTATGCCGGCAATTGTCGCCAGAATGGGAGTTACACCTGGATTCGCCCTGTTTTATGGTGGAACCAGCTTGTTAATTATCGTTGGGGTAGCTCTTGATACCTTGCAACAGATTGAAAGCCACTTAATGATGCGTCATTATGATGGCTTTATGAAAACTGGTAAGATGAAAGGGCGGCGTAGAGCGTAAAATGATTTTTTTGAAAAGCGAATCTGAAATTGATAAAATGCGCGAAAGCGCTCAGATTGTCTCTCGTACGCTGGGTGAGGTTGCAAAATATATTGAACCTGGAGTTACAACGGGAAAGCTTGACAGAATTGCTGAAGAATATATTAAAAAAAATAATGGTCGACCTGCTTTTAAAGGGTATGGACCAAAAGGGAATGAATTCCCGGGAACGCTATGTATATCAATTAATGAAGAAGTCGTACATGGTATACCCAGTGATAAACATGAGCTGAAGGAAGGCGATATTGTTTCCATTGATTGCGGTGTTGAAAAAAATGGATACTTCGGCGACCATGCTTATACATTCGCTGTTGGTGAATGTGAAGACGAGAAAATTCGTTTATTACGGGCAACGCTGGAATCATTATACAAAGGAATTAAGAAGGCTGTGCACGGTAACAGAATAGGTGATATATCACAAGCTGTGCAAAGTCATTGTGAGAAGGAAGGGTTTGGAGTGGTCAGAGATCTGGTAGGTCATGGTCTTGGAAAGTCGCTCCATGAAGATCCTTCGGTTCCGAATTTCGGAAAGTCGGGTCGAGGAGAGCGTCTCCGATCCGGCATGACACTAGCAATAGAACCAATGATTACACTCGGTTCTTGGCAAGTGGAAACTTTGGACGATGGCTGGACGGTTGTTACAGCCGATCGAAAAGTCTCTGCACATTATGAACATGATATTGTAGTACGAGAAGGAAAAGCTGAAATTTTAAGTACTTTTGATTATATTAGAGAGATAACGAAAAGTCGAATAAACGCAGATATTTAGCAATGGCTAAAGAAGAGCCAATTAAACAAGATGGCGAAATTATTGAAGCATTACCTAATGCACAATTTCGCGTAGAACTGGATAATGGGCACGAGATACTAGCTCATGTATCCGGAAAAATGAGAATGTACTATATTAAAATTCTTCCCGGCGACCGAGTCGCTGTGGAAATGTCTCCCTACGATTTAACGAAGGGACGTATCACATACCGTTACAAATAAATTCTAATTTAAAAGAGTTTAGTATTATGAAGACTCGATCTTCAGTAAAGAAAAGAAGCGAAGACGACAAAATTGTACGACGCAATGGTCGTGTTTATGTAATTAACAAGAAAAATCCACGCCACAAGCAGCGGCAAGGATAATTAATTCGGATAGTTTTTATGGCTAGAATTGCTGGAATAGACTTACCTAAAAATAAGCGCGGTGAAATAGGTCTGACCTACATCCATGGTATCGGCCGGTCAACTGCTCAAGACATTCTTGATGAGCTTGAAATTGACCGCGACACCAAAGTTGTAGATTGGACCGATGAAGAAGTATCGAAGCTCCGTCAAAAGATTGACAATGAGTATAAAGTAGAAGGAGCATTACGAAGTGAGGTGAAAGCCAATATACGACGGTTAATTGAGATTGGTTCTTATCGTGGTAATCGTCATCGTAAAGGATTACCCGTACGAGGACAGCGTACTCAAACTAATGCACGTACCCGGAAAGGGAAACGACGCACCGTTGCAGGTAAGAAATCAGCACCTCGAAAATAATTAAACGAGATAATTAAATGGCAAAGCGACAACGAAAATCTGCAAAGAAGAAACGACGAAAGCAGCTTTCAGATCCCAATGGAATGGCTTTTATCAAGGCAACTTTTAATAATGTCCTGGTAACGGTTACCGATGCTGATGGGAATGCACTTTCTTGGTCATCAGCTGGTAAAGAAGGTTTTAAAGGATCTCGAAAGAATACACCGTATGCAGCACAATTGAGTGCTGAAACGGCAGCAACTGCAGCCTATGAAATGGGATTGAGAAGAGTTGAGGTTTTTGTTAAAGGTCCCGGATCTGGACGTGAAGCCGCAGTTCGTGCTTTAGCATCAAGTGGATTGGAAGTTACGGCAATTAAAGATCGTACTCCTATTCCTCACAACGGCTGCAGACCACCTAAACGACGAAGAGTATAACGAAGTAAATTATTAGTTTATCATGGCAAGATACAGAGGCCCAAAACAAAAGAAAGCAAGACGTTTTCGAGAACCAATTTTTGGTCCCAGCAAGGCGCTGGAGCGAAAACCATATGGACCTGGCCAGCACGGTCGATCCAGATATTCGAGAAAATCAGAATATGCTATTCAGCTTGAGGAAAAGCAGAAAGCAAAATATACTTACGGTTTGCTTGAAAAGCAGTTTTCAAATCTGTTTGACAAAGCAAATGCGAAAGATGGTGTAACAGGTGAAATTCTGTTGCAACTTCTTGAAAGCCGTCTTGATAACACTGTTTACCGTTTAGGCTTTGCAAGAACGCGTCGGCAGGCTAGGCAATTGGTGAGCCATAAGCATATAGTTGTTAATGGTGAGGTTGTGAATATCCCATCCTTCCAGCTTAAGCCTGGTGATGTGGTAAGTGTACGGCCAAAATCTAAGACTTTGGAAGTTATCAATGAGTCTCTACAACACGCTCCTTCCAGTAAATACAAGTGGATAGAAATCGATAAGAAAGATATGCAGGGCAAATTTTTAAATGTGCCCGAGATGGAAGAAATTCCAGAAAATATTAATGTACAGCTTATCGTTGAGCTCTACTCTAAGTAATTTAAATTAATTAGTTTATAACGCGATTAATATGAGTAATTATAGTATACAGATGCCCGAACCGCTTGAGGTTGAAGAAGCAACTGATACCTTTGGTACTTTTATTTTGCAACCATTGGAACGAGGTTTTGGAGTTACGATCGGTAACTCCTTTCGAAGAATATTGCTTTCTTCTCTACCGGGAATTGCTATCAATGCTGTTAAAATTAATGGGGTTGAGCATGAATATTCCAGTATTGATGGTGTAAAAGAGGATGTTTATGAAATCATCCTCAACCTTAAAGAGGTTCGATTTAAGCAGATTGAACAAAGCAGTGGTATTGTTCATATCTCAAAGTCTGGAGAAGGAGCACTTACGGCCAAAGATATTTCAGAGGCAACGGCTGATTATGAGGTACTCAATCCTGATCAGCTTATTGCTACAATGGCTGAAGATGCAGATATTGAAATGGAACTGCATGTTGGCAGAGGTCGTGGGTACGTACCAGCAGAGGAACAGAATGTAGATACCGAAGAGGATGTAAGTCTTATTCCTATTGATGCCATTTACACACCGATCAAACAGGTACAATTTGATGTGGATAATGTTCGTGTTGGTCAGCGTACCGACTACGAAAAGTTAGTTATGGATATCACGACTGATGGTTCAATAAACTCAAAAGAAGCTCTTACTATAGCAGGTAAAATTTTAAAAGAGCACATTGAAAAGTTCATTACTGAGGAAATTGATGAACCATTTACACAAGAAGAAGAAGAGGTTGATGCAGAAAAGCAGCGTATTAAAAACTTGTTGAAAACAAGTATAGAAGACTTGAACTTAAGTGTACGTTCTTATAACTGCTTGAAATCGGCTAACATTAACACTATCGGTGAATTGGTAGCCAGAGATGAACAAGACTTGTTAAAATTCCGAAACTTTGGCAAGAAGTCATTGGCAGAATTGGTTGAAGTAATTGAAGGTAAAGATCTGCATTTCGGAATGGATGTAACAAAGTATTTAGATAACTCATAAAGGTATTATAAAAAGAAATGCGTCATTTAAATAAAGGTAGAAAACTCGGTAGAACACCATCGCATCGTAAAGCAACACTAAGTGCGCTTTCTGTAGCTTTAATTAAAGAACATAGAATAGTAACGACAGTACCTAAGGCCAAAGAGCTCCGAACATTTGTTGAGCCTCTAATAACTAAGGCCAAAGAAGATACCTCCCATAATCGACAACAGGTATTTTCTAAACTGAAGGACAAAGCTGCGGTTACACATCTTTTCGATGAAGTTGCAAAAGAGGCTATGGATCGCCCTGGTGGATATACTCGGGTTGTAAAACTTGGATATAGATCTGGCGACAATGCCCAGATGGGTGTTATTGAATTGGTTGACTATAACGATATAAAACCAATAGACACTCAAAAGAAAAAGGGTACACGCCGAGCCGGAAAATCCAAGAGTACTACTTCTTCAGAAGCTCAGAAAAAACAAGAATTAGCTTCTGAAGAAGAATAACATACCTGAATTTCTACGGTAATAGTTAGGTAGCTTATGCCTCATATAAAGTGAAATTAATTGAAATAAAATTTGTTTTATAGGGTATAAGTTCTTATCATTGCACCGCCTTGAAACAAAAGTTAGCGACAGTAACAAAAGTCGCTAAAACAACCTCTGAAGGCTGAAAAATTTAAAGAGGACTCGTTCTTTGACAGACTGAGAACATACAGACGATCGCACGTCGAGCCCTTGTCAGCTCCGAGTTATCGGAGCCGATG